>NZ_JAHFZY010000009.1:0-307116 GCF_018603865.1 Actinomadura sp. NEAU-AAG7 | reverse complement strand
TGTGAACGTTCGGTGGTTTTGGCGAGAGGGAAACACCCGGTCCCATCCCGAACCCGGAAGTTAAGCCTCTCAGCGCCGATGGTACTGCATGGGGGACTGTGTGGGAGAGTAGGACGCCGCCGGACTCTTTGTTGGGAAGGGCCCCGCCTTGTGGCGGGGCCCTTCCTCATTTGTCCGGAAAGGTGCCGCCGCCCCGGGCGAAGGCGTCCCAGAGGATGGCTGCCGGCTCCATCGTGGTGAAGAGCGACTCGATGCGGTCGCGGTCGCCGTCCAGGTGCGTGATGGTCTGGATGCCGAGGAACATGGCCACGGCCATCAGGCCGATCTCGCGGGACGGGGCCATGTCCTCGAAGGCCGTCCCCTGCACGAGGCGGCGGATCGCGGCGGCCGCGAAGTCGGCCCACGGTTCGACGTGCGCGAGCAGTTCCGCGCGGAGCCGGGGGGAGGCGGACGAGGCGGCGAAGAGCTCCTGCACCGCGTCGATGTGTCCTTCGTGCTGCATGTCCTCCGCGTACAGCTCCCGGAGCCGGGCCAGCAGTTCGGTCGCGTCCGTGCAGGAGCCGAGTGCCTCCTCGTAGCAGGCCATCCGGATCTCGCTCGTGTGGCGGAGGGCGGCGAGGAGCAGGTCCTCCAGGTCGTCGAAGTGGTAGTAGATGACGCCAGGGGCGAAGCCGCCGGTGCGGGCGATCGACCGGGCGGTCGTCCCGCCGTAGCCCTCGGCGGCGAGCGTGCGTATCGCCGCTTCGAGGAGGCGTTTCCTGGCCTGCGCGCGTGGCGCCATCGCGGTCAGATCACTTTCCGGGGACGAACACCGGCGTCGGCGAGGACGGGGTCGAGTCGGCGGGCGAGCCGGGCGAGGTGGTGGCTCGGCACCTGCGGGTAGAGGTGGTGCTCCAAGTGGTACGTCAGCTCCAGGAACAGCGCCGGGATGACACGGCCGCGCAGGGTGTGCGTCTGCGTGAGCGGCGTGTCTCCGTAGTGGCGGTGCGGCAGGTGGACGGTCAGCAGCGGGTACACCCAGCTTCCCACGATCATCATGGCGGCGTACACGAGGAGCCCGCGCCAGAGCAGGATCCCCGCGCCGACCGCCGCCACGGGTACCGCCGCCTCGGCGAGCAGCCACAGGCGCTGCCGCGCCCGGCCGCGCCGGTACGCCCAGAGCCACAGCCGGGCCAGGAAGACCGGCCCATAGGCGATCGCGCCGAGCGCGGACAGGTCTGCGGGGTAGCCCTCGGGGTCGTCGTCGCTCGGGAACGTCCGGTGGTGTTGCAGGTGGGTGGCGCGGTAGGCGTGTCCGCTCTCCAGCAGGACGGCGCCCAGGAGGAACAGGGCCCACTCGGTCGCCGTCCGGCCGAGTCCGAGGGAGCGGTGGACGACGTCGTGGGTCGCGGTCACCACCGCGACGAAGATCCCGAAGGCGATCGGCGGGGTGAGCCACCACCATCCGGCGGTGGCCGCCGCTGCGAACAGGGCCAATCCCGTGTAGGGGAGGGACAGGGTGAGTACCCGGCGGCGACGGGTGGTGACCAGGAGGTCGGGGCCGAGGTCGGCCAGCTTCGGGATCATCGGCGCGCCGCCGTCCGGCGTGCGGCCCGCAGGACGTCGTCCGCGACGATCCTGCTGCCGAGCGCGCACGCGACGGTGCCGAGGCCCGGCCAGGTCGAGTCGCCCACGAGCCACAGGCCGGGGACGCCGAGGGAGTGCGGGATCGCGTTCTGGTTGGCGTTGCCCGGTGTCTGGTGGGCCCCGCCGACGGCGCCCCGCGGACGGAACGCGAACCGCTCGTAGGAGCGGGGCGTGCCCACGTCCCAGACCAGAGCCCTTTCGCCGAGGGACGGGTGGACGCGGCGCGCCAGCCCGACGAGCCGTTCTCCGATCTGCCGCTTGCGCGTCTCGTAGGCGTCGGCGGAGAGGCCCTCCCAGCCGGACAGCCCGGTGTGCGTGGAGATCATGACGGCGCGGTGCCCCGCCGGCGCGCTGTCGGTGTCGCCGGGCGCCGACACGGAGACGAACATGTTGTTGCCGTCGCCCAGAGGTCGCCGGTAGTCCTGCATGAGCTGGTGGTGGGTGAACTCCTGCCCGGCGACCTCGTCCTCCGGCACGCCGAGGAAGACGACGATCGCGCCGCCCAGCTCGGCCGCGTCGCGGTCCAGGTAGGGCTTGAGGCGGGACGAGAGGGCGGGGACGATCCGCGCGGTCGTGGAGGCGGGGAGCGCGCTCACCACCTGGCGGGCGTGGACGGCGCCCCGACCGGTGTGGACCTCGAACGCCCCGTCCCGTCCGGTGACCCGTTCGGCCCGGCAGGCGGTGTGGAGTCGCCCGCCCATCGCGCGGTAGTGGGCGACGAAGCGCCGCCAGAAGCCGCGCATGCCGCCCTGCGGGCGGGTGAGCCCGGCGCCGCGGATCGTGACGCCGAGGGCGGCGTTGATGAGCGGGGCGCGGTCGAGGGAGCTGTGCACGGTGTCCTCGACCAGCATCGCCAGCAGACCGGCCAGGGGCGCGTCACCGCGCAGGCCGTGCCGGGTCAGACTCTCCCCGAGGGTGGTGTTCATGTGGCGGGCGAGCGGCAGCCCGCGCGGGCCGAGCACCCGCAGGTTGTGGAGGGCGTCCGCGGGACGGAGCATCGGCAGGCGGACCCCGGCGCGGCTCGCGTCCCAGAACACCTCCGCGAGCTGGTCGAGATGGGACCAGAACGCCCGGTGGCGCGGGGTGTCGCCCAACGCGAGCAGCCGCTCGCGGCGCCACGCGGCGGTGTCCCGGTGGAGGGTGACCTTGCGGTCGGGCAGCCAGCCGACGTAGCCGGGCAGCGCCTCGCCGGGGACCGGGGCCATGCCCACGCCGTCGAGCAGTTCGGCGCCGACGCCGCCGGGCTCGAAGTCGACCATCGTCGTCGCCCCCACATCGAAGGAGAACCCGCGCCGGCGGTAGTAGCCCGCGCAGCCCCCGGCGTGCCCGTGCGCCTCGACGACGAGCGTGGACATCCCCGCGGCCTGGAGGCGTGCCGCCGTCGCCATCCCGGCGAGGCCGCCGCCGAGCACCGCGACCTCGCAGGAGGCGGGGAGGCGCGCCCGGACGCGCCGCGCATTCTGAACCTCTGTTCTGAACATGTGTTCAGATTCAGGGCGCGAGCGGGTGAGGTCAACGCCGCTGGCAAGATCCGGCCTGCTGGGTTCCGGACCGCCCCGTCCCGCCTATGCTGGTCCGCCCCACGCTGGTGCGGCTAGGAGGTCGCCGGGGGAGCGCCCTCCCGGTCGAGGAGCGCCGCGATGTCCGGATGCACGCGACGGGGGGCGACGGTGGTGATCGTGTAGCGGCCGACCCCGGCCCGGACGAACGGGTCCTCGACGAGGACCCGCTCGATGCCGGCGCGGTCGACGCCCGCGGCGATGATCAGGCCGCCCGCCGTGGACGGCACGGTCTGACCGGACACGAGGAACGTCCCGGCCGCGTGGTGGCGTTTCAGGAACTCGATGTGCTCGCGGATGTGCGGTGTCGCCTCCTGCTCCGTCCTGGTGTACTCCATCCGCAGCAGATGCAGCATGTCCGAGCGTCCTCCGAGGTCAAGGCCCTGATGGTCCGCCCAGTCTCCCAGAGTCGGGCAGGCGGGGCGTGCCATCGCACCGGGAACCCTCGCAGGGAGGGTTCTACGTCCGAGGGCCGCCGGAAGGACGATCCGCCGCCGGACCCGGTATGCGGGCGCTTCCGCCATTTCGCCTTCACGACCCTCGTACCGGGCGCTGCGATGAGGCCGCACCCGAGGCCAAGAAATGGAAGGAAGGCGACAGCGGGAAGGAAGTCCCTATCGCCTGGAGGACGGTTCTGTGCCCCTGCCTCCGATATACCGGTCCGAACCGGCGACGATGTTTTTTCTGCCAGGACCGGTGGACATGCCGGACAAACCCAGCTTATGCCGGAAGACGTCCCTCCACCGGAGGATCCGTGACCGGTGCGAGGCGATCCCCGTGCACCGCTGCGGGGCGGGTGGCCGTGCCGCAAAAAATCTACACTGTAAAGGCGGTGGGCTGCCAGTGAGGCTGCGATCATTTTTTCGCAAGTCTATTGACTTTGATGAAGACAGTCGGGGGTAGAGAAACGGCCTTTTCCTGGTGAATAGCGGGCCTTCTACGGCCGGGTGTCAGGTTCCCAGTTCGGCGGGTGCCCGGTCACGTTGGAAGCGGGGTCTGCGGCAGCCGGTCGGAGAAGCCTGGCAAGGAGGGGGTGGAGACTCGCGTCGGCGTGCGAGGACGGGGTTCGCGTCCTACACTCCTGACAATCCCGCGTTTTGATCGACCGAGAACTCAAGATGTTAGGGGCGTTCGTGTACGGGCCTCCGCCTTCCCCGCCATCCCCTCCGCCGTTCGCGGGGCCGCCTCCGCCGCCCGTCCCGTATGCGGGGCCGCCGGAGCCGGAGCCCTCGGACGCGCCGCCCCGCGGCCGCCGCCTGGCCGCCTGGACGATCGACGCCGCGCTCATGGCGGGCGTCGCCGCCCTGCTCGGCACGATGACGTGGGGGCGCCTGCACGGCCTCCTCGTGGACGGCCTGTGGGGCAAGGCGCTGGGGGCGGTCGGCGGGCTGGTGCTGACG
The DNA here is from genome assembly GCF_018603865.1 of Actinomadura sp. NEAU-AAG7. NCBI lineage: Bacteria > Bacillati > Actinomycetota > Actinomycetes > Streptosporangiales > Thermomonosporaceae > Actinomadura > Actinomadura sp. NEAU-AAG7. The sequence goes on along the minus strand of NZ_JAHFZY010000009.1, from coordinate 302,531 downwards.
GGCGGCGACGTCCAGAAGGCCGCCGAGGACTTCGGCCTGGGGATCTGGAACTCGATCGTCACCGACATCGAGCAGGCGCTGCTCCTGCTCGTCCTGACCGAGTTGCTGTACCAGTTCGCGGCGCAGGCGTTCGCGGGGCGGACGCTCGGCAAGGCCGCCCTGGACCTGCGGGTCACCTCCGGCGCGGGGAGGCCCGCCAAGGCGCGGGCGCTGCGACGCGCGCTGGTCACCACCGCCGGCAGCAGCGGGCTGTACTGCACCGCCTGGTTCCTGCTGCTGGAGGGCATGTTCTTCCTGGCCGTGCTGGTGTGGCTGGCCGCGCTCGCCGTCTTCGCGGCCAACAGCGCCCCCGCGCTCGTGGGCGCCCGCCGCCGGACGCTCGCCGACCTCGCCGCGGGCACCGCCGTGGTCCGCGCCCGCTCCTACCGGCGTGCCGCCGAACTCGCCGTCCAGGGCGCGGGCATCGCCTGGGACGGGACGCAGGCGGCGGGCCAGGTCGCCGGGCGGGCCGTCCGCGAGAACGCCGCGCGCGTCGCGCAGGCCGAGTCGGTGCGCCGGGCGCTGGACTCCGAGCGCGCCCGCCAGGTCCAGGACATGGGCAAGCGCCTCGGCGGCCGGCTCAACGACGCCTACCAGCAGCGCCGCGACGCCCGCCGCGAGCCCGGGATCGCGGCGGCGGAGCAGCCCGCCGCGCTGCTGCCGCCCGAGCCGCACTACGACCCGTACGGCGTCCACGGCGACCAGGGGGCCCAGAGCGGGCAGGGAGTCCAGGGCGGGCAGGGAGTCCAGGGCGGGCAGGGCGCCTACGGCGTGCCCGCCGACCCCTACGCCCCGCCGCCGCCCTACGGCCCTCCGCCGCGTCCTGGGGACGCCCGGCCCAACTAGGGGAGCAGGTCGTCCAGTTGGGCGTCGAGGGCGGCCGGGGCGGTGAGCCGGTTGTCCACGGCGAGGTGGGGGACCGGGGGCGGCTCGTCCGGCCGCATCCGGGCGACGAACGCCTCGAAGCCGGCGAGCTTGCCGGTGTCGCGGGCCGAGCCGCGCTCGCGCAGGCGGTGCCGCAGCGTCGCGGCGTCGGAGCGGATCCAGACGAGCGTCACCGGCGGGCCGCCGAGGTCCGCGACCCATTCCGCCCAGCGGGCCGGGTCGCGGATCTGGGCCGTGAACGGGCCGCTGAGCAGGACCGGGCAGCCGTGCGAGCGGATCTCGCGGGCGGTGGCCGTCATGCCCGCGTACTCGTGCGGCTTCACGTGCGCGTCGTACCAGGCGCCCTCCCGCTCGCCGGGGTCGCGGGACCGAGCGGCGAGGGTCGCCGCGACGAACGCGCCGTACATGGTGTCCTTGTCGAGCAGCGCGGGGACGGGCCGCAGCCGCCGCAGCAGCAGGGCGGACACCGTCGACTTGCCGCCGCCGGGCGGGCCCGCGACGACCCAGGCGGGGGTCACGCCGACAGGCGCATGCGGCGGGTCGCCAGGCGCCCGATGCGCTCCTCGTCGATCTCGTGGCCGAGGCCCGGCTGGGTGAGCGGCACGCCGACGACCCCGCCGGACGAGCGGACGGGCGGTGTCACGAACACCGGTCCGCGCGCCGGGTCGGACACATCGCTCGGCAGCGTGCAGCCGGGCAGGGCCGCCAGGGCGACGGCGGCGGCCTGGCCGATGCCGAACGCGCCGGAGCCGCTGCACCACACGTCCCAGCCCGCCGCGTAGGCGAGGTCGTGGGCGCTGCGGGCGGCGGTGAGCCCGCCGAGCCGGTCCAGCCTCAGGTGCAGGGCGCGGCCCGCCTCCAGCGACAGGGCCGCGTCGAGGGTGTCGAGGTCGCCGACGTGCGGGGCGATGGCCATGCCGACCCGCTGCTGGAGCCGAGCGTGCGCGGCGAGGTCCTCGGCGGCGAAGGGCCGCTCGATCGCCACCGGCCCGTAGGAGTCCAGGCCCTCCAGGACGGCCAGGTGCTCGGGCGACTCGGTGTAGGCGTGCCCGGCGTCGGCGACGAGCGCGAGCGCGGGGTAGGCGTGCCGGATGGCGCGGACGGGCTCGATGTCCCAGCCGGGTCGGATGTCCAGCGTGACGCGGGTGTGCCCGGCGCCGATCGCCTGGTTCACCCGGCCCGTGACGGTCTCCAGGACGGGCTCGGGCGCGATCCGCGATCCCGTCACGATCGAGGTGCGGGTGCCGCCCAGCGCGTGCGCCAGCGGCAGGCCCCGGGCGCGGCACCACAGGTCCCAGCAGGCCACGTCGACCGCGGCGGCCGCGTCGCGCGCGCCGAGGTCGGCGGTGGCGGACACGTCCTCGGGGCGGTCCCAGTCGAGCCCGATGAGGGCCGGGCCCATGCGCTTCTCGATGTCGGCCCAGGCGGGCTCGGCGGCGGCGCCGGGGACGGCCGCCTCGCCCCAGCCCACCGCGCCGTCGTCCTCGGCGAGCCGGACCAGGATGCTCTCCGGCCGCCGCCCGCGCGGCATTCTCACGCGGAAGGCGTCGCAGCCGTGGATCCGGGGCACCCGTATCGCCCTCTCGTGGTCGGAGACGTCATGGTCGGAGGTGTCGCCCCCCAATGATCCCCCCTCCGGGGGCCGGGCGGGACTCGCCCCTCAGGACGGGCAGCTCGCCTCCAGCGACACCGGCTTGGTCTGCGAGTGCGGGCGCGAGCCGGGCTTCGTCCCGGCCTGCGAGCCGTTCCCGCCCGTCGGGGACGTGCTGGGGGACGCGGTGGACGTGCTGGGCGTGCTGGGCGAGGCGCTCGGGGACGCGCTCGGCTCGTCGGTGCTGAGCGCCTTGTCGGCCAGCTTGCGGATCAGCGTGAAGTCGGGGTTCGCGGTGCTGATCAGCGGCGGCACGAACGGCAGGCTGTTGATCTGCGCGCCGTCCTTGACCTTGGAGGACAGCTTGACCAGCGCGGGCAGCAGCTCCTGCGGGATGTCGGTCGACAGGGTCCGCTTGGCGGCCGAGGCGAGCTTGTCGAACTTGGTCAGCACGGTCTGCGGGTCGGCCTGCTGGGCGATCGCCCGCATCAGGCACTTCTGCCGGCCCATCCGGACGTAGTCGTCGCTGTCGGTGCGGGAGCGCCCGTACCAGAGGGCCTCCTTGCCCTTCAGCTTCCGCTCGCCGGGGGCCAGCACCCCGCCCTGCTGCCCGTAGGGGATCGGCTCGGTGATCTTGACGCGGACGCCGCCCATCGCGTCGACGATGTCGGCGAACCCGAACATGTCGACCAGGATGTAGTAGTCGACGCGGATGCCGAGGATCCCGGCGATCGTGGCCTTCAGCAGCTCGGGCCCGCGGTGGTTCTTGGCGACGCCCGGGACGATGTCGGGGTGCTCCTCGGCGTACTGGTAGACCTCGTTCAGCAGCCCCGGGGTGGCCGGGCCGTCGCCGGTGAAGCCGTAGGGGAAGCGGTCGCGGGCCGGGCCGGGCGGCAGCGGGAACCGCTCCAGGTTGCGCGGCAGGCTCAGCAGCACCGTGTCGCCGGTCTTGGTGTCGACGCTGGCCACCGTCATGCTGTCGGTGCGGACGCCCTCCCGGTTCGCGGCGGCGTCGCCGCCGAGCAGCAGCACGTTGACGCGCCGCTCACCGTTCCAGGGGTCGGAGGTGTCGATGTGCCGGCCGTTCTCGCTGCCGGTGTGGAAGATGCTGGTCAGCGCGTCCCGGTAGACGTAGGTGCTGTGCGCCGACCAGGCCATCGGCACCGCCACCGCGAAGCACATGACCGCGACGGACCCGGCGCCGAGCGCGCGGGCGCTCACCGACATCCCCGCCGGCCGCAGGACCTGGTAGGAGCGGATGACCACGACGATCCACACCAGGCCGAGCACCACGAGCCCGGCGGCGATCCGCTGCAGCGCGTCCGGGCGGAAGGCCAGGTGGACGAGGTCGGAGCGGTAGACCGTGAACGCGGTGCCGACCGAGGCGGCCACGAGCAGGTAGAGCGCGAGCAGCAGCCCGCCCGAGATCCGCCGGCCGGTGGACAGGTGCGCGACCCCCCACAGCAGCGCGGAGGCGAGCGTCAGCGCCAGCGCGCGAGGCAGTCCCCGGCCCCGCGACTCGCCGCCGGCGCCCTCCGCGTCCTCCGTCGGCGGGCGCCGGCTCGCTGATCGACTCGACATGTACGCTCCGATTCCCCGCCCGCGCGAACTCATCCACCGGCTCACATTATGGACGCGCGAAACCGCGCGAAGGTTGCGTGAAAGTCGACCGAATGCGAGCTTTTTCCCGCATCATGTGCAGCTCATGTTCAGAATATGCAATCCCGGACGGCGATCGGACCGCGCCCCCTCCCCAGGGGCGTTCGAACCGGCCGCCGGGAGCGTTCGAACCGGACACGGCGGCGGCCGGGGGACGGATCACCAGCTCGTGTCCAGCGGCATTCCCTCGGCGTAGCCGGAGGAGCTCTGGATCCCGACCGTCGCCCGCTCGTGGAACTCCTCCAGCGTCCGCGCGCCCGCGTAGGTGCACGAGCTGCGCAGCCCCGCGACGATCGAGTCGATCAGGTCCTCCACGCCGGGGCGCCGGGGGTCGAGGAACATGCGGGAGGTGGAGATCCCCTCCTCGAACAGCGCCTTGCGGGCCCGGTCGAAGGGGGAGTCCTCGGCCGTGCGCAGCCGGACGGCGCGCGCCGAGGCCATGCCGAAGCTCTCCTTGTAGAGCCGCCCGTCGGCGGCCCGCTGCAGGTCGCCGGGCGACTCGTAGGTGCCGGCGAACCAGGAGCCGACCATCACGTTCGCCGCGCCCGCCGCCAGCGCCAGCGCGACGTCGCGCGGGTGCCGGACGCCCCCGTCGGCCCACACGTGCCGGCCGAGGCGGCGGGCCTCGGCGGCGCACTCCAGCACGGCGGAGAACTGGGGGCGGCCGACCCCGGTCATCATCCGGGTCGTGCACATGGCGCCGGGGCCCACGCCGACCTTGACGATGTCGGCGCCCGCCTCGATCAGGTCGCGGGTGCCCTCGGCGGTCACCACGTTCCCGGCGACCACCGGGACGGCCGGGTCCAGGGCGCGGACGGCGGCCAGCGCGCCGGTCATCTTCTCCTGGTGGCCGTGCGCGGTGTCGACGACGAGCAGGTCGACGCCCGCCTCCAGCAGCGCCGCCGCCTTGCCCGCGACGTCGCCGTTCACCCCGACCGCCGCGCCGACCCGGAGCCTGCCCGCGCCGTCCACGGCGGGCTTGTAGAGCGTGGCGCGCAGCGCGCCCGTCCGGGTGAGGACGCCGGTGAGCCGCCCGGCCGCGTCCACGACGGGGGCGAGCCGGTGGCCGCGCCCGTGCAGCCGGTCGAACGCCTCGCGGGGGTCGACGCCCGCCGGGAGCGTGACGAGGTCGCGCGACATGATGTCGCGGAGCTGGGAGAACCGGTCCACGCCCGCGCAGTCGGCCTCGGTGACCACGCCCACGGGGCGGTCGTCCTCGACCACGATCACGGCGTTGTGGGCGCGCTTGCCGAGCAGCGCCAGCGCGTCCCCGGCGGTGCGGGCGGGGCCGAGCCGGATCGCGGTGTCGACGATCAGGTCGCGTCCCTTCACCCAGCCGACGACCTCCGCGACCACCTCGCTCGGGATGTCCTGCGGGAGCACCGCGAGGCCGCCGCGCCGGGCGACGGTCTCGGCCATCCGGCGGCCGGACACGGCCGTCATGTTCGCCACCACCAGCGGGACGGTCGTGCCGCTGCCGTCGACGGTCGACAGGTCCACCTCCAGGCGCGACCCGACCGCCGAGCGGCGCGGGACCATGAAGACGTCGTTGTAGGTGAGGTCGTGGGTTGAAGCCTCAACATTCAGCAGGCGCACGCTGACTACACACCAATCGCGGATCAAAGTGGCTGGGCCACCGTACATTGTGATCCATACCCGAGGATGCTCCGCACAAGCCCGGGCGCGACCCCTCCCTCACCCCCGCGAAAGGCCGCCTGATCTGCGGCGATGACGCTCCGTCCGGGGCAGGGGCCCCGGCCCGCCGGGGCGGCGCGCTCCAGGGCCTCCGGCCGGGGGCGATCGAGACAGAACATGCGGAGAAGGAAAACAGTGCAACGTGAGGCTTAGCTCTCTGTAAAGTTACCTCTTGACGTAACTGCGCCCCCGATGCACTTTTCTTACATGTGCCTCACGCGAACGGCCGACCCGCCGTAGGGGGCGTGACATCAGAACACCGGGAGAAGCGCATGCAGGCCACGCACTTGGACCCGGTCGGCCGCGTTCGTTCGCGCCGCGGGCCGCCCGCCCCGCGAGGCGATCCCCTGAGTGATCACCGCCACCCCGCACGCCCGCCGCCCGGCGCCCCCGCGCCGGGCCCCCGGCGCGGGCACGGCAGCGTTGCGCTGCCGCATGGGCTCGTCCGGCGCCGAATTCGTCGCCTCCGCGACCGGAGACCGACGCTTCGACGGCGGCCGGGCATGGCGAACACGAGCAAGATCAATATTTGACGTCAGACCGTCCTGAAATGGAATGATCTTGCAGTTGCTGGCAAAACGATTCAACTCATGTCGAGGAGGACAGCCGTGCTGGATGCGGTCGACGCCGTGCTCGTCCGCGAGCTCCAGCGGGATGGCAGGGCGACGTTCCAGGCGCTCGCCGACCGCGTCGGGCTTTCCCGCACGGCCGTGCGGGCACGGGTGCAGAACCTTCTCGAAACCGAGGTCGTCCGCGTCGTCGGCATCGTGCACGCCGCCGTCGTCGGCGCGGAGGCGATCGGGCACGTCTCGGTCACCGTGGACGGCTCGGCCCGGGAGGTGGCCGCGGCCGTCTCCGGGCAGCCGGCCGTCAGCTTCACCGCGCTGACCGCGGGCCCCTACGACCTGGTCGCGCAGGTGCGCACCCGCGACGACGCCGCGCTCGCGGCCGAGGTGGACCACATCCGGTCCGTCCCCGGCGTGCGCGCGGCCGAGGTGTTCCGCTCGATCTCCACCGTGCGCGACACGCACGCGGTCGTCCGCGAGCTCGGCGAGGTCACCCTCGACGACATCGACTGGCGGCTCCTGCAGGAGCTGCAGCGCGACGGCCGCGCCCCCTACACCCGGCTCGCGCACATCATCGGGCTGTCCCAGGCCGCCACCCGGGCGCGGGTGGTCAGGCTGATGCGCACCGGCGTCATCCAGGTCACCGGGCTCGCCGACCCGCTCGCGCTCGGCGCCGCCGAGCTCGGCGGGTTCGGGCTGGTGGTGACCGGCGCGCTGCGCAAGGTCGCCGAGGCCGTGGCCGCCCAGGAGGGCGTCCGCTACCTCGCGACCGGGTTCGGCCGCTACGACATCGTCGGGCAGGCCGAGGCGTCGTCCCGGGCGGAGATCGTCGCGGTGCTGGACGCCATCCGGGCCGTGCCGGGCGTGACGGTCCGCGAGTCGTGGCACCACCTGGACGTGGTGAAGGAGTCCTACGCCGTGGAACTCCCCGAAAGACCCCTCAACGGCGCGTGAGAAAGGGCGCCTCGGCCACGGCGTCGACCGTGGCCGGGGCACCGGCCGCCCCGCCCCCGCAGGACGCGGCGCGCGGGTTCGTCCGCTGTGGCCTGGGCCGCCACTGGTCAGTCGCGGTTCAGCGCCACCTCCTCCAGGTCCAGCTCGTGCAGGACGCGGTTCAGCACCTCGTCGTCGATGCGGCGCTCGTCGCGCATCCGCACGAACACCTGCCGCTCGGCCGCGAGCATCTCGCGCCGCAGCCGCCGGTAGGTCGCCGTCGGGACCTCCTCGCCCGCCGGGCCCGTCCCGCCGCCGAGCCGCTCCCAGGCCCGCAGCTGCCGGTGCTCGGCGAGCTGCCGCAGCCGCTCCACGACCGCCGCGTCCAGCTCCTCCTCGGCGTCCAGCTCCTCCAGCCGGTCCAGCGACGCCTTCGCGGCGGCGTGCTGGGCGCCCGCCTCCGCGACCGTGTCGGCGTAGCGCTCCCGGGCGCTGCCGACCCGCAGCACCCGGATCAGCGCCGGGAACGTCAGGCCCTGCACCAGCAGCGTCCCGAGGACGGTCGTGAACGTGAAGAACAGGATCAGGTCGCGGCCGGGGAACGGATCGCCGTCGGAGGTCGCGAACGGGATCGCGAACGCCGCCGCCAGCGACACCACGCCCCGCATGCCCGCCCACGACACCACGACCCGGTCGCGCCAGCCGACCTCGCCCTCCCGCTCCCGGACCCGCCGCGACAGCAGCCGCGGGACGGCCGACGCCGGGAAGATCCACACGAACCGGGCCGCGACCGTCACCGCGAAGATCGCCGACGCCCAGCCCAGCAGCTCCGGCCACCCGTGCCCCGACAGCCCGTCGATCACCGGCGGCAGCTGGAGCCCGATCAGCAGGAACACCACGGTCTCCAGGACGAAGACCATGACCTTCCAGAACGAGTGCCCGATCAGCCGCGTCACCGCCGGCGAGTCGGTGAAGCGGTGCCCGAGGTACAGCCCGCTGACCACCACCGCGATCACCCCGGACGCGTGCACGGTCTCGGCGAGCAGGTACGCCGCGAACGGCGCGACCAGCGCCACCCCGTTCTCCACGAGCGGGTCGTCCAGCCGCGTGCGCAGCCAGTGCAGCGGCGGCCCGAGCAGCAGCCCCACCGCCGCCCCGGCCACCGCCGCGAACAGGAACCGCCACACCCCGTCGGCGAGCGTGAAGCCCGCGCCCGTCGCCGCGACGACCGCGACCCGGAACGCCGTCAGCGCGGTCGCGTCGTTGAACAGGCTCTCCCCGACCAGCACGGTCACGCTGCGGCGCGGCAGCCCGAGCCGCTGCGCGATGCTCACCGCCGCCACCGCGTCCGGCGGCGCCACGATCGCGCCGAGCACGAACGCCGCCGACAGCGGCAGGCCCGGCACCAGCAGGTGCGCCGCGTACCCGACCGCGAACGTGGTGAACAGCACCAGCCCGACCGACAGCAGCGTGATCGACCTGACGTTCTCCCGCAGGTTGTAGAACGAGCTCTGCCAGGCCGCCGAGAACAGCAGCGGCGGCAGGAAGACGTACAGCACGAACTCCGGGTCGAGCTCGAACTCCGGCACGCCCGGCACGAACGTCACCAGCAGGCCCGCGATCACCAGCACCAGCGGTGCCGACAGGCCCAGCCGCCGGGCCCCGGCGGCCACCATCAGCGCGCTGACCGGAATCGCCAGCAGCCACAGCGCATGCGTCGTCTCCACCGGCAGATGATCCCACGAGGCGGCCCCCGCGGCACCCGCCGCCCGGCGCGTCAGTGCTGGTCGCGGGACGTGCCCTTGGCGAAGGCGAGGAAGTCGCGCGCCGCCGGGGGGAGCTGCCGGTGCGCGTGGACCAGCCCGATCATGCGGGTGATCGGCGGCATGAACGAGCGGACGGTGACGCCCTCGGTGTCGTCGAGCTGGTTGCGGTACCACAGCAGCGAGCCCAGCCCGGCGCGCACCCAGCCGAGCCAGGCGCCGCGCTCGTCGGACTCCACCGCGGCGACCGGCGTCGCGCCGATCCGGCGCAGCATCGCGTCGATCTCGGCGCGCCGGGCGCTGCCCCTGGCGGGCAGGACGAGCCGCATCCCGTCCAGCGCGGTCAGCGGCACCGGCTCGCGCACCTTCAGCGCGGGCGGCGAGATCAGCACCACCTCCCGCTGCTCGAACGGGTGGGCCGCCATGTCGCCGGGCACCGGCAGGTCGGCGAGCGCCAGGTCGGCGCGGCCCGCCCGGACCGCCGCCGCGACCTGGTCGCGGTCCTCGCAGCGCACCACCCGGATCCGGACGGCCGGCTGGTCGCGGGCGAAGCGGGGGATGAGCCGCCCGGTCAGCTCCGGCTCCAGGGACGCGGTGGTCGCCACCCGCAGCTCGGCGCCCGGACGGCCGTTGGCCTTGGTGACCGCCATGCCCTCGATCGCGTCGACCGCCTCCAGCGCGACCCGCGCCTGCCGCACGACGCGCTCGCCGACGGCGGTGAGCACGACGCCGCGTCCCGAGCGCGCGAACAGCTCCACCCCGAGTTCGCGCTCCAGTTCGCGGACGGCCCGCGACAGCGCGGGCTGGGCGACATAGAGAGCCTGGGCCGCCGACGTCATCGTGCCGTGGTCGGCGGTCGCCACGACGTAGCGCAGCTGCCGCAGATTCATGCCCTGACCGTATGCCAACCGGCCGACCCGGTCCTGGACATAGCCGGATTAGGACTGTGTTTGTTGAAGTCCCGGCCCGCGGCCGCTCGCTGGCGGCCCACGGCCGTGACCGTGCCTTCGGCGGGCGCGGCATCGCTTCGCGATCTTCCCGGTGGGGCCCGCCTCCGGCGTCGCCCCACCGGTCGCCCCACCGCTCGGCTACGCGCCCGCGCCGTGCCTGGCGGGGACGGTCTCCGGTTCGGGCTGCAACTGCGGCGCGCCCACGCCGCAACTGCTCTTGCACTGCGGCTCCCGGCGCTCCCCGGACGGGCCGCGCAGCGCGTCGGCGCTCACCGTCAGGAAGCTCAGCACCGCCCCGGCCAGCAGCAGCCCGGCGCAGACGATCATCGCGATCCGGAACCCGTCGGAGAACTCGGCCGGATCGGTGAACGCGGCGCCGGTCAGCCCCGCCAGCGGCGGGATCGCCGCCACCGCCAGCAGCCCCGCCGCCCGCGCCACGGCGTTGTTGACGCCGCTGGCGACGCCCGCGTGCCGCTCGTCGGCGGAGGCCAGGACGGTCGAGGTCAGCGGCGCGACCACCGCCGACAGGCCCAGCCCGAACACGATCACGGGGGGCAGCACGTCCCTCGCGTACGAGGCGCCCGCGCCGATCCGGCCGACCAGCACCATCCCGACGGCCGCGACGACCAGGCCCACCGTCATCGGGATCCGCGGCCCGATCTTCTGCGCGAGCGCGCCCGCCCGCGCCGACAGCAGCAGCATCAGCGCCGTGACCGGCAGCAGCGCCGTGCCCGCCGCGATCGGCGAGAACCCCCCGACGACCTGGAGGTTCAGCACGAAGAGGAAGAAGAGCACGCCCATCCCCCCGTACACGACGAACGTGACGAGGTTGACGGCGGAGAACTGCCGCGAGGCGAACACCTCCAGCGGCAGCATGGGGTGGGGCACCGTACGTCCGGGCCGCTTCGGAGAGCGGGAGGAGTCGGCCCCCCGCGAGGGAGCGGAGCGGAGGCGCGGCAGGTGCCGCCCCCGGCTGCGGGCGCGTTCCACCAGCACGAACACGACGGCGGCGACGATCCCGCCCACGCCGGCGAAGACGGCGGCGGTCGCGCCGGAGCCGCCGCCCGGCGCCTCGGTGAGCGCGTAGGTCGTCCCGGCCAGCGCCAGCGCCGCCAGCGCGGCCCCGAGCACGTCGAAGCGGCCGCTCGCGTCCGGGTCGACGCTCTCGGGGACGTGCCGGACCGCGACCAGCACCACGACCGCCGCCAGCGGGACGTTGAGCAGGAACACCCAGCGCCAGCCCGCCGCCTCCACCAGCCAGCCGCCCGCGAACGGCCCGACCGCCCCCGCGACGCCGCCGAGCCCCGACCAGGCGCCGACCGCGCGGGGCCGGTCGTCGGAGCTGAAGGACGCCTGGATGATCGCCAGCGACCCCGGCGTCAGCAGCGCCCCGCCGACCCCCTGCAGGGCCCGCGCGGCCACCAGCATCCCGACGTCCTGAGCGGCCCCGCACAGCACCGAGGCCACCGCGAACCACACCACGCCGACCAGGAAGATCCGCCGCCGCCCGTAGCGGTCGCCGAGCGAGCCGCCGAGCAGGATGAACCCCGCGAGCGTCAGCGTGTAGGCGTTCACCGTCCACTGGAGGCCCGCCATGTCGGCGCCGAGGTCCTCGCCCAGCCTCGGCAGCGCGACGTTGACCACGGTCGAGTCGAGCATCGCCACGCTCGACCCGAGCACGGTCGCCAGCAGGATCCAGCGCCCCGGTGCGGTGCCCAGCCGGACGTCCGGCATCAGACGATCAGCTCGTCCACGAAGCACCACCGCCAGTCCTCGCCCGGCTCGAACGACCGGGCGACCGGGTGCCCCTCCTTCTCGAAGTGCGCGGACGCGTGCTTGTTCGGTGAGGAGTCGCAGCAGCCCACGTGCCCGCAGCCGAGGCACAGCCGCAGGTGCACCCACCGGGCGCCCAGCGCGAGGCACTCCTCGCAGCCGTCCGGGGTGTTCGGGGCCGGGTCCTGCGCCGGCAGGGACCGCACATGCTCACAAGTCGCCATGACAGCATCGTCGCACGCGGCCCCCCGAAGATCACCCGCGCGGGGGGCAGGTCACCAGTGGTCGGGCCCCGAAGGCTCGTCCTCGGGCCTCGCCGACCCGGCCAGCATCCGCAGATCGGACTCGACCATCATCGTCACCAGGCCCTCGAAGGACACCTCGGGCTCCCAGCCGAGCTGCTCGCGGGCCCGCTTCGGGTCGGCGCACAGCAGGTCGACCTCGGCGGGGCGGGTGTAGCGGGCGTCCAGGACGACGTGGTCCTCCCAGTCGAGGCCGGCCGACCGGAACGCGAACGCCACCAGCTCCCGCACGGACCGGGTCTGGCCAGTCCCGATCACGTAGTCCTCGGGCGCGTCCTGGGCGAGCATCAGCCGCATCGCGCGGGCGTAGTCGCCGGCGTAGCCCCAGTCGCGGCGCGCCTCCAGGTTCCCCAGGCGCAGCTCGCCCGCCAGGCCCAGCTTGATGCGCGCCGCGCCCAGCGACACCTTCCGCGTGACGAACTCCGCGCCCCGGCGCGGCGACTCGTGGTTGAACAGGATCCCGCTCACCGCGAACATCCCGTAGGACTCGCGGTAGTTCTGGGTGATGTAGTGCCCGTAGCTCTTGGCGACCCCGTACGGGCTGCGCGGGTGGAACGGCGTCCGCTCGTTCTGCGGCGTCTCGCGCACCATCCCGAACATCTCCGAGGACGACGCCTGGTAGAAGCGGATCTGCTCGCGTCCGGGCGTCCGGGACGCGCTGACGCCCGACACCACGCGGATCGCCTCCAGCATCCGCAGCACGCCCATGCCGGTCACCTCGGCGGTCAGCTCCGCCTGCTGCCAGGACATCGGCACGTAGGAGATCGCGCCCAGGTTGTAGACCTCGTCGGGCTCCACCCGCTCCACCGCCGAGATCAGGCTGCCCTGGTCCAGCAGGTCGCCGGTGGTGATCCGCACGTCGCCGATGTGCTTGCGCAGCCGCGACACGTGCGGGTTCGCCTGCCCCCGCACCAGGCCCCACACCTCGTACCCCTGCTCCAGCAGATGCTCGGCCAGGTACGAGCCGTCCTGCCCGGTGATGCCGGTGATGAGTGCTCGCCTGGTCAGCGGATCCTCCTGGCCGAATCGGTCGGACGCGGGGCCGCCGCGGGCCGGGCCCACGGCGGGCGTGGCCTCTGAGGTTAGCGACACCGCGCGATGGTGACGAGCGAGGGCCTCGTTTGAACCGAACCGCCTTCTGGTTCGCGGGGGAGGCCCCGGATGTGCGACGGTGTGGTTCGTCATGAGCGATTCACACGGGGCCCCGCTGCGGCTGAACGGGCGCGGGCTCGGCCCGCGGGCGATCATGGCGGTGGTGAACCGCACGCCCGACTCCTTCTTCGACAGGGGCGCCACCTACGCCTTCGAGGCCGCCCTCGACGCGGCCGGGCGCGCCGTCGCGGACGGCGCCGACATCATCGACATCGGCGGCGTCAAGGCCGGTCCCGGCGAGGACGTCGGCGTCGCCGAGGAACTGCGCCGCGTCGTCGACCTGGTCGCCGCCGTCCGCGAGCGGCACCCCGGCGTCGTGATCAGCGTCGACACCTGGCGCGCCGAGGTCGGCGACGCCGTCGCGCGGGCGGGCGCCGACCTGCTGAACGACACCTGGGGCGGGCCCGACCCCGAGCTGGCCGGGGTCGCCGCCGCGCACGGCATCGGCCTGGTCTGCTCGCACGCCGGGGGCCTCGACCCCCGCACCCGCCCGCACCGCGTCGGCTACGACGACGTCATGGCGGACGTGATCGGGCACGTCACCGCCGAGGCGGAGCGCGCCCTCGCGCTCGGCGTGCGGCGGGACGCGATCCTCATCGACCCCGCCCACGACTTCGGCAAGAACACCCGGCACTCGCTGGAGATCAGCCGGCGGCTCGGCGAGATGACCGCCACCGGGTGGCCGGTGCTGGTCGCGGTGTCGAACAAGGACTTCATCGGGGAGACCCTCGGCCGCCCCGTCGACCGGCGCGGCGCGGGCACCCTCGCGGTCCTCGGCGTCTCCGCCTGGCTCGGCGCCCGCGTCTTCCGCGTCCACGACGTCGCCGCCGCCCGCCGCGCCCTCACCGCCGTCGGCGACCTCACCACGACCGCCCGGGGCGGCTAGCGCGGGCCTGGCGGGCCCTGGAGGGGGCCGGGGCGCGTTTCCAAGCGGCCTCGGCCGTCGCGCGGGCGCGCTAGCCGACCGGTGGGGGCGAGGCCGGAGGCGAGCCCCCACCGGGAAGATCGCGAAGCGATGCCGCGCCCGCGAACGCACGGTCACGCCCCGAGCCGCCGGGCGAGGGACGTGGGCCGGGACTCTGGGACACCGCCTCGCGCTGGCGGGCGCGGTAGGCGGCCACGTGCATGCGGTTGCCGCAGGTGCGGCTGTCGCAGTAGCGGCGGCAGCGGTTGCGCGACAGGTCGACCAGGACGCGCGAGCAGTCCGGCGCCTCGCAGGTGCGCAGCCGGTCGAGCTCGCCTTCGGCGACGACGTAGGCGAGGGCCATCCCGCAGTCGGCCGCCAGGTGCTCGCCCATGGGCGCGCCGGGCGCGAAGAAGTGCACGTGCCAGTCGTAGCCGTCGTGGTCGGTCAGGTGCGGGGTGGTGCGGACCCCGCCCACCACCTCGTTGATCAGGCGGACGGCCGAGGGCACGTCGGGCGCCCGGAACACCGCGTGGAAGCGCTCGCGCAGCCCGAGGACCCGCGCGAGGTCGGCCTCGGTCAGCTCGCCCACGCCGCTGAAGTCGTTGCGCTCGACGAACGCGCGCAGGTCGGGCAGGCCGGCGAGCTCCTCCTCGCCGTCGGTCGCGGCGCTGGTGTTGACCAGGTCGACGACCACGGCGAGCGCCTGCTCGGTGTCATGAGTGAAGATCACGGTGACTCCAGTCTCGGGGACCGGGGCCGACGGCTCCTGGGGTGGCACCCCCGGACCCCCGGCGCGTACGGGGGGTCGTGCGCCCCGGCACCGCCGGGACCGGAAACGCGGCCCGACCTCAACCATATGCCGCCCGGAACCCTCGTCCGCGCACACTCCGCCCGGACGATTCCGCGCGCCGCGAAAGGGACCGTTCCACTGATCCGGGCGCCCGCACGCGTATAGCGGCGCCGTTCTCGGAGAAGATCACGGGCGTGGGTGTGGACCGGCTGTTCGTGGTGTTCCTCGTCGTCGCCGTGGTGGTGCTGCTGACCCGCGCGCTGGCCGGGCGGCTGCGGGTGCCCGACGCGATCCTGCTCGTCCTGCTCGGGATGGGCGCCGGGTTCGTCCCCGCGCTGCCGGAGGTCGTGGTCGCGCCCGAGGTGGTGCTGTTCGGCTTCCTGCCGCCGCTGGTCTACCACGCGGCGTTCTTCACCGCGCCGCGCGAGGCCCGCGCCGACCTCACCGCGATCGTCACGCTGGCGTTCGGGCTCACCACCGTCACCACGGTCGCGGTCGCGGGAACGGTCCACGCCCTGCTGCCCGGGCTCGGCTGGGCCGCCGCGCTGGCGTTCGGCGCGGCCGTCTCGCCCACCGACCCGGTCGCGGCGACCTCGGTGATGCAGCGGCTCGGCGCCCCGCCCCGGCTGGTGACGATCCTGGAGGGCGAGAGCCTGATCAACGACGGCGCGGCGCTGACCGTCTTCGCCCTCGCCGTCGAGTCGCTCGACGGCGGGTTCACCCCCGCCCATGGCGCCCTGCGGGCCGTCCAGCTCGTGGCGGGGGGAGTCGCCTACGGGCTGGTGCTCGGCATCGCGATCCGCCGCGTCCGGCGCTCGATCAAGGACCCCGTCAGCCAGATCATCGTCTCGCTCGTCACCCCCTACCTCGCGTTCGTCCCGGCCGAGAACCTCGGCGTGTCCGGAGTGCTGGCCACCGTCGTCGCCGGGTTCTCGATCGGCACCCACGGGGAGGGCGTGCTCCAGCCCGCGTCGCGGCTGGTCGGCAACACCTTCTGGCAGATCCTCACGTTCCTGCTGGAGTCGGCGCTGTTCGTCCTGCTGGGCCTGGAGATCCGCGAGGTGCTCCGCCACCCCGGCGGGCACACCTGGGGCGAGGTCGCCCTGACCACGCTCGCCGTGTCGGGCGTCGTGATCGGCGTCCGGCTGCTGTGGCAGCTCGGCGCCGGGCCGCTCGCCCGGGCGGCGCCCGGCGGGCGGGAGCTCGGCCCCCGCCAGCGCGTCGTGATCGGCCTCGGCGGGATGCGCGGCGCGATCTCGCTCGCGATCGCGCTGTCGCTGCCCGCCGCCGTCGGGCCCGAGCGCGGCCTGCTCGTGCTGCTCACCGCGCTGGTGGTGCTGATCACGCTGATCGGCCAGGCGCCGCTGCTGCCGCTGCTGCTGCGCCGGCTCGGGCTGGCGGAGTCCGGACGGCGCAGGCACGAGTCGATGATCGCGCGCAGGGCCGGGCTGAAGGCCGCCCTCGCCCGGCTGGAGGAGCTGGCGGAGGAGGACGAGGTGGACGAGCAGACCGCCGAGGCGTTCCGGCAGATGCTGGAGGTCCGGCTGGAGCGCGTCCGCTACCTCCTCGACCGCGAGGAGGGCAAGGAGGAGAGGCGCCCGCCCAACAGCCGCCACGTCCGCGCCGAGCTGGTCGAGGCCCAGCGCGCGAAGCTGACCGCGCTCTACCGCAAGGGGCGGATCGGCGCGGCCACGCTCCGCGAGATCAGCCGGGAGCTGGACTTCGAGGACCCGTTCGTGGTCGGGAAGGCCCGCTCCTAGCGCGTTCCACCGGATCGCCGGGCGAGAGGGCTCAGCGTGCGTAGTGGGGGTCGGCGACCACGGGGTAGTAGGCGTCGGCGTGCTGGACGCGCATCGTGACGACCGGCCCGTCCATCACGTAGTCGGCCTTCACCTGGCGGAACATCGAGTCGCTCGCCCAGGGGTTGTAGAGCCGCCCGACGGTCGCGCCGTAGCGCAGGTGGACGACGTCGTAACCGCCGGAGGGCATCGCCTCCAGCGCCAGGCCGTCGGGGAGGGAGAGCGCGAAGCGGAACTCGGGCGGCGCCTCGGGCCCGTGGATGACCGTCAGCAGCCGGACCCCGTTGTCGGTCGTCTGCGCCACGATGTCGGTGTCGCGGTCCACACCGACGAAGACCCGGAGGCTGGGCCGCAGCACCTGGGCGACCGTGTCGGACGCGGCGACGTCGATGCCGATGTGCAGGCGCTGCCCGTCCCTGGTCGGCACCCAGACGCCGTCCCGTGCGCGCTGGCCCCACGCGACGTCGGGGTTCTCCAGCTCCTGGGGCTCGTTCTTGCCCCGCGCGACGAGAATCCTCGACGCCGCGTTCATCGCGGCGGCGGCCCCGTCCCGTGCATGCCTCATCGCGGGCCCTCTCGCCTTCTTCCACACTCACGTGACGACGCGCGCGTCCTGGTTTGCCACGGGGTGGCCCGGCTGGGCGCCCCATGCCTCGCGGTCGGTGAGTTCGTGACTTTCGCCCCGTGCGTTGTTGGACCTTACACCACCCTTATACGCGCCGGTCGGGCCCCTATCGGAGCCCGACCGACGCGGCCGCGCGGCGGACCGCGAGCAAATGATCAATGACCGGGGGATCGGCACGATCCGCGACTCGAACCCTCCGTACAGTGACCGCCCTCCGTCCGCCGCCGGCGAAAAACACTTTGCCGGAATTCGTCTCCCTCCAGCATCATCGAACACGTCGGGAACGACGGCCCGAAGGGGTGAGCCACCGGTTAGGCGGCTGGTCTCCAAAACCAGCGGAAAGTGGGTTCGACTCCCTCCGCCCCTGCTGAGCGTGATCAACGGGCCTGTGGTGTAACGGAAGCACGCTTCCCTTGCAAGGAAGCGATCAGGGTTCGATTCCCTGCTGGTCCACCCGGCGGCCTCGGCCGCCCGCCGTACGTTCCCGGCGCCGACTGGAGGGTTGGCCGAACGGTAAGGCAGCGGTCTCGAAAACCGGCGTCGAGGTGAAACTCGAAGGGGTTCGACTCCCTTACCCTCCGCCATTTCCGCCTTATGTGGAAAGGGTCTCCCGTATGCGTTGAAGCGCGGTCAGGCCGGGACGGGCTCACCCCTGTCCGCCGTTTCGGCGAGGTCGGCGAGCACCTCGGACAGCCGGTCCAGGCCGGCCGCGATCCAGGGCAGCGCCGCCGGGGCGGGAGAGGCGAGGGCGGCCAGGCGCTGCTCGTCGTCCTCCCCGTACAGCAGGCTCGGCGCCACCCGCATGCGCAGCGCTTCCGCCTCGTCGCCGAACGCGCTGCCGGGCAGGACGCCCACCCCGTAGCGCTCCAGCAGCAGCCCCGTGAGGTCGGCGGACGTCCGGACGCCGTGCCGTTCCGCCAGTTCGCCCCGGAGCGGCCCGAGGTCGGGGTAGACGTAGAAGGCCGCTTCCGGCCGGGCCACCCGCGCCCCGGCGGCGGCGAACCGGTCCGCGACGGCGCCGGTGACGGCCGCGTGGAGGCGGCGGCTCCGGTCGACGTGCTCGACCAGCTCCGGCGGCTCCGCGAAGGCGTAGGCGGCGGCGTGCTGCATGGGGGCGGGCGCGCTCGACCAGATCTCGCTCGCGACGCCGAGGACGCTGTCGCGCAGCGCCCGGCCGAACGGGCCGTCCGGCACTCGGGCGACGCCCAGCCGCCAGCCCCCGGCGGCCAGGCTCTTGCTGAGCGCGGTCGTCACCACCGTCCGCTCGGGCGCGAACCGGGCGGGGGAGGGCACCGCGCGGCCGGAGGCGTGCACCAGGTCGCGGTAGATCTCGTCCGAGACGACGACGAGGTCCAGCTCGCGCGCGGCCGAGCACAGGCGGCGGACGGTCTCCTCGGACGCGAGGGTCCCGGTCGGGTTGTCGGGCAGCGTCACGATCACCGCCCGGACGGTGCGTCCCCGGGCGCGCGCCCGCGCCACCGCGTCGGGGAGCAGGTCCGGGTCGGGCACGCCGCCCTCGCCCGCGACCGTGGGCACGCGGACCGCCTCGGCGCCGGTGAGCGACGCCTGCGCGGCGTAGGACACCCAGCTCGGCGCCGCGACCACCACGTCCCCGCCGAGCGCGGCCAGCAGCGCGAACAGCAGCGGCTTGCTCCCGGGCCCGGCGACGACCGCGGACGGGTCGGTGGGCAGCCCCCGCCGGCTCCAGTACCCGGCCGCGGCGGCGCGCAGCGCGGCGGACCCGGCGACCGGGCCGTAGGCGCCCCGGCCGGAGGCCGCCTCAAGCTCGCGGGTCAGCGCGGGGTGGATGGGGATGCCGGCCTCGCCGAAACCCAGCGGGAGGACGCGCACCCCCTGCCGTTTCTTGCGGGCGACGGCCTCGTTGACGGCGAGGGTCGCCGACAGCGGCACCGGGCGGGGCGCGAACTTCAGCGGCCGGGTGGTCGGGTTCAGGGCAGGCATCGAGAACTCCAGGCGTGACGGAACGACGGCGGACGGTGAGATGAGATCCCCGTGTGCGACCCCGGCCGGGTGTCGCTTCATGCTTTCCCGCTTCCAGCATCATCACAAGCGAGTCTCAGCGATGGTGACCGTAAGCTGGAGTGATGCTGGAGCTTCGCCGCCTGCGGCTTCTCGCCGAGTTCGCCCGGCGCGGCAGCATCGCCGCGACCGCCGCGTCCCTCGGCTACACGCCCTCGGCCGTCTCCCAGCAGCTCGCCGCGCTGGAGCGGGAGGCCCGCCTCCCGCTGCTGGACCGCACCGCCCGCAGCGCCGAGCTGACCGACGCCGGGCGGCGCCTCGCCGCCCGCGCCGAGGAGATCCTCACGCTGGTCGAGGCGGCCGAGACCGAGCTGTCGGCGCAGGCCGACACCCCCATGGGCCGCGTGGTGGTCACCGCGTTCCCCACCGCCGCCGTCGCGCTCGCCCCCGCGCTGGCGCAGAGCCTCGGCGACCATCCCGGCCTGACGTTCGTGCTGCGGCAGACCCGGCCCGGCGACGGGGTCCGGCAGGTGCAGAACGGCGAGGTGGACATCGCCCTCATCGACGACTGGACGGGCAAGGTCCCCGACCAGTCGCCCGCCGTGCTGGAGTTCTTCCACCTGCGCCGCGACCCGCTGGTGCTGGTGGTGCCGTCCTCGCACCGGCTGTCGGACCCGCGGCGTCCCGTCCGGCTGCACGAGCTGCGGGACGAGCCGTGGATGGCGGCGCCGCCGGGCGAGCCGTCCCGCCAGGCCGTCGAGCGGCTCCTGGACACCGTCGGCGGCGCCCGCCCCGTCCCGTGGGAGTTCGAGGGCCTGCACACGATCCTCAGCCTCGTCGCGCGCGGCATCGGCATCACCGCCGTGCCCGCGCTCGCGCTCGCGGCGGGCGACCAGGGTGTGGCGGTCCGGCGCATCCCCGAGTGCGCGCTCGCCCGCGAGGTGTACGCGGTCACGCGGAAGGCGAGCGTCCGCCGCCCGTCCGTGGCGGTCACGCTGCGTGCCGTGCACGCCGCCGCACGTGACGCCGAGCCCGCCCGCCCGGTGCCGGATCCGCCGCCGGAGCCGCCGTCCGGAGCGGGTCCCTCCGGCGGCGCCTGAGGACGGTTCGACCTGGTGGCCGAGCTGGGCGTTGTCCGGATCCGGTCGGGGCCCCCACCTTTACCGGAGCGTGGGCGGAGCAGCGAACAAATCGGGCGTTTCCCCGCCAAAGCGGGTGGACTCGCGGCCGGCATCACGTACCGTGGTGCGAATCGTGACCACGACCGAGTCCACGCACACCGTCGAGCACATCGTCCATGCACACCGATCGGGGAGCGCAGCACTCGATGGAACGACCGGCGAGCACGCCCGCGGACCCGCCCCCGGCGGCGTCCGAGCGGCCCCCTGAGCCGTCCGCAGGCGCCGGGCCGCAGGACACCGGGCACGGAGCCTTCGAGCTCCCCCAGGTCAAGGCACTGCTCCTGCACGCGCTGCCGCGTTTCCTCGAAGGCGTCATCGCGCCCGTCGCGGTCTTCTACGCCGCGCTCGTCCTCCTCGGGCTGAACGGCGCGCTCGTGGCCGCCGTCGCCTGGGTCTACGGCGGCATCGCCTACCGCTACCTGCGCGGCCACCAGGTGCCCGGGATGCTGCTGCTGGCCGCCGTCGGGGTCACGGTCCGCGCGGTGCTCGCCGCGGCCACCCACAGCGCCGTCGTGTACTTCCTGCAGCCGACCCTCGGCACGCTGATCGTGAGCATGTCCTTCCTGGCCTCGGTGCCGCTCGGCCGCCCGCTGGCCAAGAAGCTCGCCAAGGACATGGCGCCGATCCCCGAGGCGTTCCTGCGGCACGAGCGGGTCCACCAGTTCTTCCTGCGCATCTCGCTGCTGTGGTCGATGGTGCTGTTCGCCAACGTGATCATCAGCCTGTGGATGCTGTTCAACGAGTCGATCGGCATGTACCTGTGGTTCCGGACGGGCATCGTCGCCGGGCTCGGGGCGGTCGGTGTCGGCGTCTCGGTCTGGGGCTTCCGGCGCTGCCTCCGCCACGTCAACGCCGAGCCCGCGCGGGCCGGCTCGCCCTCCGCCTGACCCCGGCCCCCCGGGGCCGGGGAGGACCATGGAATTCGGCCCGGCCGACTCCGAACTTTCGGGTCGTACGGGGCGTCTCCCCTAGTCAGATAGGTTTTACCGATACGGGTGGAATCTTTGGACATGGGGGAGATCGGTGGGAGTCAAGGGGCGGTTCGGACTGGTGGCGACCGGTGGCGCGGGCGCGGTGGCGCTGCTCGCGGCCGGCTGCGGCGGCGGCGGGGTGGGCAGGCTCGCCTCCGGTGACTCCAAGACCACCGTGACGATCACACCGGCCAACGGGACCGCCCAGGTCAGGCCGGACGGCACGATCGAGGTGAAGGCGTCCGGCGGCAAGCTGGAGAAGGTCACCGTCCAGGGGAACCAGGGCGCCGCGATCACGGGCCGGCTGGCCGGTGACCGGAAGTCGTGGCGGTCCGGGCGGACGCTGACGCCCGGCGCGTCCTACACCGTCACCGCGCAGGCCCGCGGCGGCGGCAAGACCAGCACGGCGACCAGCGCGTTCACGACGCTGAAGCCCGCCAAGACCCTGTCGATCACCGACATCACGCCGAACCTCAGCGGCGAGAGGGTCGGCGTCGGCATGCCGATCATGCTGCGCTTCAACCGCCCGGTCACCGACAAGGCCGCCGTGGAGCGCGCCCTCCAGGTCACCCCGGACAAGCCGGTCGAGGGCGCCTGGAACTGGATCGCTCCCGACCAGGTCACCTACCGGACGAAGACGTACTGGCAGCCGCACCAGCGGGTCCGCTTCCAGGCGCGGCTGGCCGGTGTGAACGCGGGCGGCGGTGTCTACGGGGCCAAGGACGCCGAGCAGGTCATCACGATCGGCGCCGCGCAGATCACCACCGGCAGCATCGCCAAGCACCACATGACGGTGAAGCGCGACGGCCGCACGCTGCGGACCATCCCGTTCAGCGCGGGCAACGGCGAGACCCGCGAGTTCACCACGACCAGCGGCGTCCACCTGCTGATGGAGAAGGGGAACCCGGTCACGATGGTCTCCCCGGGCCGCCAGGAGGGCGACCCCGGCTACTACAAGCAGGTCGTCAACCACGCGGTCCGCTTCTCCAACAGCGGCGAGTACGTCCACGCCGCGCCGTGGTCGGTCGGGTCGCAGGGCTCGGCGAACGTCAGCCACGGCTGCCTCAACGTCAGCCCCTCCAACGCGAGCTGGTTCTACGACATCATGCAGCGGGGCGACGTCATCGACCTCACCGGCACGAGCCGGCAACTGGAGCCCGACAACGGCTGGGGCCAGTGGCAGATGTCGTTCGAGAAGTGGCGGCAGGGCAGCGCGCTCTCCTGACGGGGCGCCCGCCGTCCCCCGACCGGTGACCCGGCGCACAGGAGCGACGTCCGGTTGCAACGCTTTGATCTCGGAGAACGGCAAAACCCCGGGTCATGGCATGATCGTCGGCTTTTGTCGCTAATGTCTCCCTGATAGACGGTGGGGTTCTGGAGGTTGAGGTGCAGCGGAGCGTGTCCGCAGGTGTCAAGGCCGGCGCTGGAGTGGCGGGGGCCGTGCTGCTCCTCACCACGGCGGCCTGCTCCGGGGGAGAGAAGGACGACGGGGTCACCGTCGGGGGCAAGGCCGACGCGGCCGCACCGCAGGTGACGATCGACCCCGGCGACGGCAACGGCAAGGCCAGGCCGGAGGCGGGCGTGGTCGTGACGGCCACCGGCGGGAAGCTGGAGCAGGTCACAGTCGCGCTCAGGGGCAAGCCGGTCGACGGCGCGATGTCGGCCGACAAGACGAGCTGGAGGTCGCGGACGCTGCGTCCCGGCGCCCGGTACACGGTCTCGGCGGTCGCCAAGAGCCCGCAGGGCAAGGCGACGGCGGTGAACTCCAAGTTCACCACGCTCAAGGCCGCCGCCGAGTTGGACATCGCCGACGTCAGCCCGAACAGCGGCGAGAAGGTCGGCGTCGGCATGCCGATCATCGTCACCTTCAACCGCGCCGTCGGCGACCGCAAGGCCGTCGAGCGGGCGCTGGAGGTGAAGTCGGCCAAGGCCGCGACCGGCGCGTGGTACTGGGTGAGCGACACCCAGGTGATCTTCCGCACCAAGAACGGCGAGTACTGGCAGCCGAACCAGCCGGTCACCTTCACCGCGAAGCTCGCGGGTGTGAAGTCGGGCAAGCAGACCTACGGCGTCTCGGACTACACGCGCCGCTTCCGCATCGGCGACTCGCACATCATCACCGCGAGCACGAAGACGCACCGCCTGGTCGTGAAGAAGAACGGCAAGAAGATCAAGAGCTGGGGCATCAGCGCCGGCCGCGGCGGCCGCGTCGTCAACGGCACCGACACCTTCCTCACCACCAGCGGCATCCACCTGACGATGGGCAAGGAGAACCCGGCGATCATGACGTCGGAGTGGATGGGCGTCAAGCCGGACGACAAGAAGAACGGCGGCTACAAGGAGGTCATCCCGCACGCGGTGCGGATCTCCAACAGCGGCGAGTACATCCACTCGATGGCCTCGACCGTGTGGGCGCAGGGCCGCCAGAACGTCAGCCACGGCTGCCTCAACTCCCCGCCCGCCGCCGCCCAGTGGTTCTACTCGTGGGCCTACCGCGGCGACCCGGTGATCATCACCGGGTCCAAGCGCGGGCTCCCCTGGAACAACGGCTGGAGCTTCTACGAGATGTCGTGGAGCAAGTGGGTCAAGGGAAGCGCCCTCGACCGCACCGTGACCACGGCCTGAGAGCGGCGGATCCAGCGGTAACGACCGGCGGAGGGCGCGCGTCGCGCCCTCCGCCGACGCGTGGGCGCACCGTCCCCGCGGCGTCCGCTACCACCCCACCTGCCCCACGCGCACCTGACCGGGCGGGTAGGAACAGGCCGGTTTCGGACGCGAGGCGGGCCCGGTGATTCCGCGCTCGATACCCCCGTCCCGGCCCCGGCAGGGGACAATCAGGCACTGCGGCAGTCGTCGGGGCGCCCCACCGGGGCGCGCCCCGGGAGAAGGTGGGGGAGGACCGATGACCGCGTGCACCGTCACGTGCCGGGCCGAGGGCGCGCGTACCGTGATCACGCTGGCGGGCGAGCTGAACCTGCCCGCCGTCCAGGAGGCCGAGCGCGCCATCCGCGACGGGCGCCGCGAGCACGGCGAGCACCTGGTGTTCGACCTCGCGCCGCTGCTCTTCCTCGACTCCAGCGGGCTGAGCCTGCTGCTGCGCTTCTACCTCGCCGCCGAGGGGCGCGGCGGCAGCGCGGCGCTGGCCGGGCCGGTGACCGAGCGGGTCGCCCGCGTCCTCCAGGTCACCAACCTCGACCAGCGCCTCACGATCCACCCGAGCCTGCCGGAGGCGCTCGCGGCGCTGCCGGAGATAACCGGGACCAGCCAGGGCCGCCCCTGCGCGCCCTGAGGCCCCGGAGAGCGGCAGGCCGGGCGGGGCGGGCCGGTCAGGAGCGCAGGACCAGCCCGCGCACGAACGCCGCCTGCCCCGCGTGCTGGAGCCCGTCGGAGATCACGCTGACCAGGCGGACGGCGAGGGTGACCGGCGGGTCCCACGCCTCGTCCACCACGCGGCCGAGGTCGCCGTCGACCAGCGAGCCCGCGTAGGCGACGGCCCGGTCGTGGACCGCGTCGTGGTAGCCGGTCAGCAGCTCCGGGGATTCGACCCGGACGGCCGCGACCTCCTCGCGGGAATGGCCGTAACCCGTTTCGGACGGGGCGAAGGGCAGGCCGAAACGGGCCTCCCAGCCGTCCTCCGTCCACACCTGGGGCGTTCCGGCGGCGTCGGCCACATGGTCGTCCTGGACCCGGGTGAGGTGCCACAGCAGCCAGGCGATCGAGTTGGCGTCGGCGTCGGCGCGGAAGTGGAGTTGCTCGGCCGTGAGCCCGTAGGCCGCCCGGTGGACCTCTTCCTGGACCCGGTCGAAGGCGTCGGTGAGCAGTTCAGCACTCGTCATCGACCAGACGCTACCCCGGCACGGCACCCCGCCGCGCGGGCGACGCTCCGTCCGCCCGGGGAACGGGAGCGCCTCTCGTGCATGAGGGTGCATCCGCGCGGATGGAACGCGTGTGCCCCAAGAAGCGCAAGAGGACGCCGACAGGGTAGGTGAGCCGCATGAGCACACGAGCGCCGGCCGGTCCGGAACGCCCCGGGCGCGGCTTCACCGCCGAACTCCGCGACGCGGTCACGCCGCGCTCGATGGCCCTGGTGACGGGCGTGCTGGCACTGCAACTGGGGTTCATCCTGTCCTACATCGGGGCGTTCCACTCGCCGACGCCGCACCGCATCCCGGTCGCGGTGGTCGCCCCGGCCCAGGTCGCGGGCCCGCTGGTGACCCGCCTCAACGGGCTGGACGGAGACCCCGTCGAGGCGCGGCCGGCCGGCTCCGAGCAGCAGGCGCGGCGCGCGATCCTCGACCGCGACGTGGACGCGGCGATCGTCGTGGACCCGCGCGGCAGCACCGACACGCTGCTGGTCGCCTCCGCCGCGGGCCCGGCCCTGTCCAGCACCGCCCAACTGATCGCCGAACGGCTGGAGGGCGCCGAGAAGCGGCAGGTCCGGGTCGTCGACATCCGGCCGCCCGGGGCCAAGGACGGACGGGGCCTGTCCTCGTTCTACCTCGTCATCGGCTGGATCGTCGGCGGGTACCTCGCCGCCGCGATCCTCGGCTTCGCGGGCGGCGCCCGCCCGGCCAACCCGCACCGCACCGTGATCCGGCTCGGCGCGCTCGCGCTGTACGCGGTCGTGTCCGGGCTCGGCGGCGCTCTCATCGCGGGTCCGATCCTCGGCGCGCTGCCCGGCCACCTGCTGCGGCTGTGGGCGATCGGGGCGCTGGTGGTGTTCGCGACGTCGGCGGCCACCGTCGCCTTCCAGGTGCTGCTGGGCATGGTCGGGATCGGGCTGGCGATCCTGCTGTTCGTCGTGCTCGGCAACCCCAGCGCGGGCGGCGCGTACCCGACGCCGCTGCTGCCCACGTTCTGGCGCGCCATCGGGGAATGGCTGCCGACGGGCGCGGCGACCAGGGCGGTCCGGAACGTCGTCTACTTCTCCGGCCACGACATCGCCCGCGCCCTGGGGGTGCTGGCCGCCTACGCCGTCGTCGGGACCGCCGTCGCGTTCGGGGCCTCGCTCGCCCTCCACCGCCGCGAGCGCGCGCCCGGTGGCGGTCCCCCTGGCCGTGAGCCCGCCTAACGGGGGCCTCCCGGCGCGGGACGCGGCGCCCAGGGCCCCGGCAGGCGGACCGTGACCTCCAGCCCGCCGCCCGGACGCGGCGCCGCCGCCACCGTCCCGCCGTGCGCGGTCGCGGTGGCGCGGACGATCGAGAGCCCGAGCCCCGAGCCGCGCTCCGAGCGCACCCGGTCGTTGCCGAGCCGCCGGAACGGCTCGAAGATCGCCTCGATGTCGTAGGCGGGGACGGCCGGGCCGGTGTTGGACACGACGACCTCCGCCCACCCGCCCCGGCTCCCGGTGACGACCGACAGTTCACCGCCGTCGTGGTTGTGCCGGACGGCGTTCTCGACCAGGTTCTGCACGAGCCGCTCGATCAGCACGGGGTCGCCCGCGGTGGGCGCGGGGCCGAGCCGCCGGTCGGCGGTGAGGCCGCGGTCGCGGGCCTCGGCCGCCGCCTGGTCGAGGACGTGCGCGGCGACGTCCGCGAGGTCCACCGGGACGGGGTCCAGCGGCACGTTCTCGGTGCCCGCCAGCGTCAGCAGCCCGTCGATGAGCCGCTCGTGCCGCCCGTTGACGACCAGCAGCGACTCGCCGAGCCGCTTGACGTCGCCGCTCGCGCCGGGGCGCCGCACCGCGACGTCGACGAGCGTCCGGTTGATGGCGAGCGGGGTGCGCAGCTCGTGCGAGGCGTTGGCGACGAAGCGGCGCTGGCCGTCGAAGGCCCGCGCGAGCCGTCCGAGCATCATGTCGAAGGTGTCGGCCAGCTCCTTGACCTCGTCGCCGGGTCCCGCGTAGGCGATCCGCTCGGTCAGGTCGTGGCTGCGCGCCACCCGCCGCGCCGTCTCGGTGATCATGTGGACGGGCCGCAGCGCCCGGTCGGCGAGCAGCCAGCCGATCCCGAGCGCCGCCGCGCCGACCAGCCCGAGCGCGATCGCGCCCCGGGTGAGCAGCGCGTCGAGCGTCTCGCTGCGGGAGGTCTCCGCGGCCCTGCGCACCTCGCCCTGGAACTTCTGGACGCTCACGGAGCCGTTCGGCGGCGCGGGGGGCGTCACTCCCTCGGGGAACGGCTCCGCCCCGGCCGACTCGTAGACCCGGTTCGCCTCGGCGGTCCCCGCCGGTTCGTGGAGGCTGTTCTCGACCAGCAGGTAGGTCAGCCCCAGCAGGACGGTCCCGGCCGCCAGGAACAGGCCCGTGAACAGCAGCGCCAGCCGCATCCGGATCGTCGGCCGCAGCCGCTCGGCGGGCCTCGTCATGGGATCCGGTACCCCACTCCCGGGACGGTTTCGATGACCGGCGGGTCACCGAGCTTGCGGCGCAGCTTCATCAGCGTCACCCGGACGGTGTTGGTGAACGGGTCGGTGTGCTCGTCCCACACCTTCTCCAGCAGCCGCTCGGCGGACACGACCGTCCCGTCCGCGCGCAGCAGCTCGGCGAGCAGCCCGAACTCCTTGCGCGCCAGGTGGAGGGGGCGGCCGTCGCGGTGGACCTCCTGGCGGGCCGGGTCCAGCCGCACGCCGCGGCGCTCCAGCGCCGGCGGCGCCGCCGGGCGGGCCCGCCGGCCGAGCGCGAGGATCCGCGCCACCAGCTCCTCGAACGCGAACGGCTTGGTCAGGTAGTCGTCGGCGCCGAGCCGCAGCCCGTCGACCCGGGCGGGGACGGCCGCGGCGGCGGTGAGCATCAGCACCCGGACGAGGGCGCCCGACCCCGCGACGGCCCGGCACACCTCGTCGCCGTGCACGACCGGCAGGTCCCGGTCCAGGACGAGCACGTCGTAGTCGTTGACGCCGAGCCGCTCCAGCGCGGCGTCCCCGTCGTACACCACGTCCACGGCCAGGGCCTCGGCCCGCAGGCCCTCGGCGATCGAATCGGCGAGCATCCGCTCGTCCTCGGCGATCAGTACGCGCACCTCTGCCGCCCCCACATCCCCTCGTCGTCTGCCGGATCAGCTTCGGGCAACGGGCGTAACGCCGGCATAACGCGAGGTGGTTACGGCGGGGTTATCACCGCGCCGCTGGACTGGCGTGCGCCGCCGGAGCAGGTCCGGCGCGGACGAACGGGAGGCCCGACCGATGCGACGACGACGGATGTTCGCGGCGCTGGCCCTGGCGCCGGTGCTCGCCCTCGGGGCGCAGGCGTGCGGGGGAGGCGACGGCGGCGCGAGCGGGAAGGGCACCGCCAAGGCCGCCGGCGACCAGGAGAAGATGCGCAAGTACGCGCAGTGCATGCGCGACAACGGCGTCGACATGGACGACCCGTCCGGGGACGGCAAGATCACCATGAAGATGTCGGCGCGGCCCGGGGAGGGCAAGAAGGGCTCGGGGCCGATGGACGAGGCCCAGCGCAGGTGCCGGAGCCTGATGCCGAACGGCGGGAGACCGCCCAAGCCGAAGCCGGAGGAGATCGCGAAGCAGCGGGCGTTCTCCAAGTGCATGCGCGAGCACGGCGTCCCGCGGTTCCCCGACCCGGACCCGGACGGCGGGATCCTCCTGAACGCCGGGAAGGGCACGGGGCTCGACCCGCAGAGCCCGGCGTTCAAGGACGCCGAGAAGGCGTGCCGGAAGTACGCCCCGGGCGAGGGGCCGGCCTCCACGTCCCAGGGGGACGGGAATTGAGCAGGGCACGCGTCGTCGCGCTGAGCGCGGCGGGGGTGGTCGCGGCGGGCGGCGCCGGCCTGGCCGCCGCCGGGCTCGGCGGCGGGGAGGGGCCCGCCGCCGAGCACAGCGCGCTGCCGCCCGCCACCGCGCCCGTCGAGCGGACCACGCTGGTCGAGACCCAGCGGGTGGACGGAACGCTCGGCTACGGCACCGCGCGCACCGTCACCGCCGCCGGGCGCGGCACGCTGACCTGGATCGCCGGGCCGGGCACGGTGATCGCGCGCGGGCGCCCGGCCTACCGGGTCGACAACGAGCCCGTGCCGCTCCTGTACGGCCGCCTGCCGCTGTACCGGACCCTCGCCGAGGGCGTCCGGGGCCCGGACGTCCTCCAGCTCGAACGGAACCTGCGCGCCCTCGGCTACACCGGGTTCACCGTCGACACGGGCTTCGGCTCGGGTACCGCCGCCGCGGTGAGGCGCTGGCAGGACGACCTCGACGTCGCCGAGACCGGGAGGATCGCGCCCGGCGCGGTGCTGGTCGCGCCCGGCGAGATCAGGGTGGCCGAGCGCAGGGCGGCCGCGGGCGACCGCGCCGGCGGCGCCGTGCTGACCTACACCGGGACGACCCGCGTCGTCGGCATCGACCTGGACGTGCGGTACCAGCGGCTCGCGAAGGAGGGCACGGGGGTGGAGATCCGGCTGCCGGACGGCGGCACCACCAGGGGCCGCGTCACCGGCGTGGGGAAGGTCGCCAAGCAGGGGCGGGGCGACGACGACCCGACGACGGTCGCGGTCACCGTGGCCGTCCGGGGGCAGCGCTCGCTCGGCTCCTACGACAAGGCGCCGGTCGAGGTGGACCTCACCGCGGACCGGCATGACGGCGTCCTCGCCGTGCCCGTCGCCGCGCTGCTCGCGCGCGGCGACGGCGGCTACGCGGTGCAGGTCGTCCGGGACGGGGCGGTCCGCACCGTCCCGGTGGAGACGGGCGTGTTCACCGGCGGGAAGGTCGAGGTCTCCGGCGCCGGGCTGGCGGAGGGCATGAAGGTGGGGGTGCCCGCATGAGCGCGGTCGTGGAGCTGCGCGGGGTCACCAAGACCTACGCGGGCGGGGTCACGGCCCTGGACGCGGTGTCGCTCGGCGTCGGCGCGGGCGAACTCCTCGCGATCGCCGGGCCGTCCGGCTCCGGCAAGTCGACGATGCTGCACCTGCTCGGCACCCTGGACCGGCCGAGCGCGGGGACCGTCCTCGTCGAGGGGCGGGACGTGTCGCGGCTGAGCGACCGGCGGCTGTCGGCGCTGCGCGCCCGCGCGATCGGGTTCGTCTTCCAGCGGTTCCACCTCGCCGGGGGCGTCAGCGCGCTCGACAACGTCGCCGACGGCCTGCTGTACGGGGGAGTCCCGCTCGCGCGGCGGCGCGCCCGCGCCTCCCAGGCGCTGGAGCGGGTGGGGCTCGGGCACCGGCTCCGGCACCGCCCGCACGAGCTGTCGGGCGGCGAGCGGCAGCGGGTCGCGATCGCCCGCGCGGTGGTCGGCGGGCCCGCGCTGCTGCTGGCCGACGAGCCCACCGGCGCGCTGGACTCCGCCTCGGGGGCCGGAGTCCTGGCGCTGCTGCGGGAGCTGGCCGACGCCGGGACGACGGTCGTGCTGATCACCCACGACCGGGACATCGCCGCGATGGCGCCCCGCCGGGTGGGGATGCGCGACGGGCGGATCGTCCGCGACACCGCGCACGGGGACACGCGGCCGGAGGCACGGGCGGAGGCGGGACGGTGAGGCGGATCGCACCCGCGCGGCTGGGCTTCCGGGACGTGCTGCGGGTCGGCGCCGCCGGGCTGCGGGCCCGCCCGGCGCGGGTCTTCCTCTCGGCGCTCGGGATCGCGATCGGGATCGCCGCGATGGTCGCCGTCGTCGGGATCTCCACCTCCAGCCGCGCGCAGCTCCAGGCCACCCTCGACCGGCTCGGCACCAACCTGCTGACCGCGGGCCCGGGGCGCGACCTGTTCGGCGACAACGCGCGGCTGCCCGCGGAGGCGGTCGGCATGGTCGGCCGGATCCCGGGCGTCGAGTCGGTGTCCGCCACGGGCAAAGTCGAGGGCGTCCACGTCTACCGCAACGACCGCATACCCGAGGCGGAGAGCGGCGGGATCACCGTGCTCGCGGCGCGGCTCGACCTGCCGAAGGCGATCGGGCTGCGCGTCGCGGCGGGCGCCTGGCTCAACGGCGCGACGGCCCGGTACCCCGCCGTCGTCCTCGGCGCGGAGTCGGCCGCGCGGCTCGGCGTGGCCGCCCCGAACACGCAGGTGTGGCTCGGCTCCCGCTGGTTCACCGTGGTCGGCGTGCTCGACCCCGGCGAGCTGGCCCCGGAGCTGGACTCGGCCGCGCTCGTCGGCTGGGACGCGGCGCGCGCGCACCTCGGCTTCGACGGGCATCCCACCACCCTCTACACCCGCGCCCGCAAGGACTCCGTCGGCGCGGTGCGGGAGCTGCTGGCCGCCACCGCCAGCCCGCAGGCACCGAACGAGGTCGAGGTCAGCCGCCCCTCGGACGCCCTCGCGGCCGAGAACGCCGCGGACCGGGCCTTCACCGGGCTGCTGCTCGGCCTCGGCGCGGTCGCGCTGCTGGTCGGCGGCGTCGGCGTCGCCAACACGATGGTGATCTCCGTGCTGGAGCGCCGCGCGGAGATCGGGCTCCGCCGCTCCCTCGGCGCGACCCGGGGGCAGATCAGGCTCCAGTTCCTCACCGAGTCGCAGCTGCTCGCCGCGCTCGGCGGCGCGGGCGGGGTCGTGCTCGGCGCCGCGGTCACGGCGGTGTTCGCGGTGTCGCGCGGCTGGCCGACCGTGGTGCCGCCGTGGGCGATGGCGGGCGGTGTCCTCGCGACGCTGGTCATCGGCGGTGTCGCGGGCCTGTACCCGGCGATCCGCGCCGCGCGCCTGGCGCCGACCGAGGCCCTCGCCGTCCCGTGATCCGCCGGTGGGCGGCGCCGCCGGGCTTGACCTTGACGCCGGGGTCAGGCCCTAGCGTCGGCGGCGTTCCACGAATGATCGGGAGGAGACGCGAGTCATGGGTTCGGGAGCGCTGGAGGGCAGGGCCGTCATCGTGACGGGCGGGGGGACCGGTATCGGGCGGGCGACCGCGCTGGGATTCGCCGCCGAGGGCGCCCGCGTCCTCGTCGTCGGCCGGACGGAGGCACGGCTCAAGGAGGTCGCCGCGGAGGCGCCGGGGATCGAGGTCCACGTCGCCGACGTGGCCGAGGACGGCGCCGCCGCCGGCGTCATGAAGGCCGCGGTGGAGGCGTTCGGGCGCGTCGACGTGCTGGTGAACAACGCGGCGATCATCCGTCCGGCCCAGCTGGGCGCGATCGACCGGGACGCGGCCGAGCGGCAGTTCGACACCAACCTGCTCGGCCCGCTGTTCCTCGCCCAGGAGGCGCTGCCGCACCTGGAGCGGACCGGCGGCGCCATCGTCAACATCACCTCGATGCCCGCGGGGCGGGGCTGGCCGAACAACACCGTCTACGGGGCCGGCAAGGTGGCGCTGGACTTCATGACCCACACCTGGGCGGTCGAGCTGGCGCCGCGCGGCATCCGGGTCGTGTCGGTGGCGCCCGGCGCGACCCGCACGCCGGTCCTCGAACACGCGGGCCTGTCGCCCGAGCAGGTCCAGGCGGTGGGCGAGGAGCTGGTGCAGCACATCCCGCTGGCGCGGATCGCCGAGCCCGAGGAGGTCGCGTGGTGGATCGTCGCCGCCGCCCGCCCCGAGGCCGGCTACGTGACCGGCTCGGTGATCCGGGTGGACGGCGGGATCGGCATCGCCTGAATGGGATCCTGGCGGGACGGAGGTGAGGCGATGCTCATCGGCGAGCTGGCGGTGGCGGCCGGGACGACCACCCGCGCGCTGCGGTACTACGAGCAGCACGGCCTGCTGCACTCCCGGCGGACCGGCAACGGCTACCGCCACTACGACGCGCGGGCGCTGACGCGCGTCCGCAACATCCGGCGCCTGCTGGCGCTCGGCTTCACCAGCGACGACGTCCGCCGGTTCCTGCCCTGCCTCGACGACCACGACCTGACCGAGCAGCGCTGCGCGGCGAGCGTCGAGTTCGTCACGCTGAAGCTGGCGGCCCTGGACGAGCGGATCGCCGAGCTGAACGCCATCCGGGGCCAGCTCCAGGGGTTCCTGGACAGCGCCGGGGAGAACCCCGCGATGACCGGCTGACCCGCGCCTATGCGAACATATGTTCGTGTCCGCCCCCACGATCCTGCACGCCGACCTGGACGCCTTCTACGCCTCGGTCGAGCAGCGCGACGACCCCGCCCTGCGGGGCCGGCCGGTGATCGTGGGCGGCGGCGTGGTGCTGGCGGCCAGCTACGAGGCCAAGGCGTTCGGGGTCCGCACCGCGATGAGCGGCGGCCAGGCCCGGCGGCTGTGCCCGCGCGCGGTCGTGGTGCGCCCCCGGATGGCGGCCTACAGCGCGGCGAGCAGGGCGGTGTTCGCGCTGTTCCGGGCGACGACGCCGCTGGTGGAGGGCCTGTCGATCGACGAGGCGTTCCTCGACGTCGGCGGGCTGCGGGCCGCTCCCGACGCGGTCGCGGCCCGGCTGCGCCGGGAGGTGGCCGGGGAGGTCGGGCTGCCGATCACGGTCGGGGTCGCGCGGACCAAGTTCCTCGCCAAGGTGGCCAGCGGCGTCGCCAAGCCCGACGGGCTGCTCGTCGTCCCGCCGGGCGGCGAGCTTGAGTTCCTGCGCCCGCTGCCGGTGCGGCGGCTGTGGGGGGTCGGGCCCGCCACCGCCGCCAAGCTGGCCCGCTACGGGATCACCACGGTCGGCGGCGTGGCGGACATGCCCGAGGCCGCACTCGTCGCGCTGCTCGGCCCCGGCGCGGGCCGCCACCTGCACGCGCTGGCGCGCGACCACGACCCGCGCCCGGTGCGCACCGGGGCGCGGCGCCGCTCCGTCGGCGCGCAGCGGGCGCTCGGGAACCGCCCCCGGACGCCCGAGGAGCTGGACGCCATCCTCGTGGGCCTCGCCGACCGGCTCGGCGGCCGGCTGCGGAAGGGGCGGCGCGTCTGCCGCACGGTCACGCTTCGGCTGCGGTACGGCGACTTCGCGCGGGCGAGCCGCTCGCGGACGCTCCCGCAGGCCACCGCCGAGACCCCGGTGATCCTCGACGTGCTGCGCGGCCTGCTCGCGGCGGCGCTGCCGGTGATCGAGAGCCGGGGGCTGACGCTGGTCGGCGCGTCGCTCGCGAACCTGCACGACGACCGGGCCGTCCAACTCGCGCTGCCGTTCGAGCGGGGCCGCGCGGTGGACGCGGCGGTCGACGGCGTCCGGGACCGGTTCGGCTCGGCCGCGATCACCCGGGCCGTGCTGCTCGGCCGCGACCCGGGCCCGGAGATGCCGATGCTCCCCGACTGAGGCGTCAGGCGAAGGCGTCGCGGTGGTCGCGCGCCCACGCGGCGAACGTCCGGGCCGGGCGGCCGGTGATCTCCTCGACGGCCCCGGTCGGCGGGAGCGGCGCGCGCACGGCCTCGGCCGCGTGGCGGACGAGCGCCTCGACGACCTCGGGCGGCCCCCACCGCGCCAGGTCCCGGCGGTGCTCCGCCAGGTCCTGGACCTCGAAGGCGAGGCGGCGGCCGAGCGCCTCGCCGATCAGCTCGGCCTGGCGGCGGCGCGTCAGCGTCTCGGGGCCGGTCAGGACGGGCGCCCCGCCCCGGTGCCCGGTGCCGGTGAGGACGGCCGGCGCCACGGCCGCGACGTCCGCCTCGTGGACGGGCGCCGACCGCGACTCGGGGAACGGGTCGCGGACCGCGCCCAGCGCTCGGATCGTCCCGGCCCACTGGAGCGTGTTGGACGCGAACCCGCCCGCGCGCAGGAACGTCCACGGGACCCCCGAGGCGGCGACCGCCCGCTCGGCCGCGCCGTGCGTCCGGGCGATCGGGTCGCCGGAGGTCGCGGACGCGCCCGCGGCGGACAGCAGCACGATGTGCTCGACCCCCGCGCCGGCGGCGCGGCGGGCGAAGCCGTCCAGGCCGCCCCGGTCGGCGTAGGCGAACACCGTGCGGGCGCCCTTGAGCGCCGGGCCGAGCGTCCCGGGGTCGGCGAGGTCGGCCGCGACCACCTCCACCCCGGGCGGAAGGCACGCGGCCGACGGGTCGCGCCCCGCCGCGCGGACGTCGTGTCCGCCGTCCAGCAGCAGGCGGACGAGCTTCCGCGCGATCTTCCCGCGCGCTCCGGTGACCAGGATCGTCATGGCCGCAAGGCTGCCGCCGCCCGGCGCTGGCGGGGTAGGCACGGCCGGGCCTGGGACCCGCGATACCACCCCAGGGCGGGCAGAATGGGGCGGATGGACAGGAGCGAGCTCGCGGGCTTCCTGCGGAGCCGGCGGGAGCGCGTCGGGCCCCGCGAGGCGGACCTCGCGCCCGGCGGGCAGCCGCCCTGATCGGCGACCTCGCCGAGGCGGCCCCGGAGCGGCGCGACACGCTGCGGTGGCTGTTCTCCGGCCCGCTGGAGGGGGACAAGCGCGCCCTGGCCCGCAGGTGCGTGGCGGACCTGCGCGCGAGCGGCCGCTACCCGGAAGACCCGGCCGTCCGGGAGATCGTGGCCGAGCTGTCGGCCGCCAGCCCGGAGTTCGCCGCGCTGTGGGCGGCCCGCGAGGTCGAGGTGCAGCGGACGCTGACCAAGCGCGCCGTCCACCCGGTCGCGGGGGAGCTGGAGCTGGACTGCGAGATCCTGCCGGTGCCGGGGACCGACCAGCGGGTCGTCCTGTACACGGCCGCGCCGGGATCGCCGTCGCGGCGGGGGCTCGAACTGCTCCGCGACGGCTGAGCGGAGGGCACGCGGG
The DNA here is from genome assembly GCF_018603865.1 of Actinomadura sp. NEAU-AAG7. NCBI lineage: Bacteria > Bacillati > Actinomycetota > Actinomycetes > Streptosporangiales > Thermomonosporaceae > Actinomadura > Actinomadura sp. NEAU-AAG7. Next base: position 266,489 of record NZ_JAHFZY010000009.1, on the reverse strand, counting down.
AGAGGTGGAGACCCGGCCCCGCACGTCCTGCGGGACCGGGTGGTCAGGTGGGGAGCGGGCGGGTCAGGAGTGCTCGACGATGCCGAGCCCGTCGGCGCCGACCGTGACGGCGGACTCGTCCAACGCGGCCTCGGAGATCGGCTGGATCCGGCCGTCCAGGTCCAGGACGGGGGAGGCCTCCTTGTACCAGGACTCGATCACCGCGTTGCCCCAGAAGTCGCGGCGGCGGTCGTCGTGCACGTTCCACCGGTACGTCTCGTGGTCGGGGTCGCCGGTGTAGTAGTCGGAGGTGTAGATCTCCACCCGGTGGCCGTCGGGGTCGCGCAGGTAGACGTAGAAGGCGTTGGACACCCCGTGCCGCCCCGGGCCCCGCTCGATGTGGTGCTCCTTGCCGAGCGACCCGAAGATGTCGGCGGTGCGCAGCACCTGGTGCGACTCGTGCGTGGCCATCCCGATGTGGTGCAGGCGGGGGCCCGCGCCGCCGGTGAACGCCACGTCGTGCACGGTCTGCTTGCGGAACATCCACGCCGCGTACAGCTCGTGCTCGTCGCCCTCGATCGTCTCCGAGCAGCCGAAGCCGAGCGACCGGTAGTGGTCGTAGGCGGCGGGGATGTCGGGCGTGCAGATGTTGAAGTGGTCGAGCCGGGCGATCTGGGCGCCCTTGTGCAGGTCGTAGCGCTGGATGAGGCGCTCCCCGCGGGCGATCTCGTGGAAGAACTCCACGGTGAAGCCGAGCGGGTCGACGACCCGGACCGCGTCGCCGACGCCGTGCGTGCCGGTCCCCGCCGGGAGGCGCCGGACGGGCCGCCCGAGATCGGTGAAGAACCGCTCGGCCCGGTCGACGTCCTCGGGGGCGCGGACCCGGTAGGCGAGGTGGTCGAGCGCGGCCACCGGCCCGGCCCGCAGCACCAGGGAGTGGTGGGTCAGCTCGTCCGTGCCGCGCAGGTAGAGGGTGGTGGCGTCCTCGTGCTGGACGTGCAGGCCCAGCATGTCGACCCAGAACCAGCGGGACTTCGCCAGATCCGTCACCGCGAGCTGCGTGTAGGCGGAGCGGATCACGTCGGGAGGTGTGCTCATGGGTGCTCCTAGGCGCCGAAGCGGGGCGTGTGCACCTCGCCCAGCATGACGTGCACGATCTTGGACTCGGAGAAGAAGTCGATGCTGTGCGCCCCGCCCTCGCGTCCGAGCCCCGAGTCCTTCACACCGCCGAAGGGAGTGCGCAGGTCACGGACGTTGTGCGAGTTGACCCAGACCATACCCGACTGGACGGCGTGGGCGATGCGGTGACCGCGCCGCAGGTCGCCGGTCCACACGTAGGCGGCCAGGCCGTAGCGGGTGGCGTTGGCCAGCTCGACCGCCTCGTCCTCGGTGTCGAACGCGGCCACGGCCACAACCGGCCCGAAGATCTCCTCCTGGAAGATCCGGGCGTCCCGGGGGACGTCGCTGAACACCGTGGGCTGGAGGTAGTTGCCCTCCGGCAGGTGCGCGGGCCGGTCGCCGCCCGCGACCAGCTTGGCCTCGCGCTGCCCGATCTCCACGTACTCCAGCACCCGGGCGTAGTGCTCGGGGTGGACGAGCGCGCCGACCTCGGTCGCCGGGTCCGAGGGCGGCCCGACCCTGACCTTCTCGGCCCGCTCGGCGAGCCGGCGGGTGAACTCCTCGTAGACGGGGCGCTCCACCAGGACGCGCGAGCCCGCCGTGCAGCGCTCGCCGTTCAGCGAGAACACACCGAAGATCACCGAGTCGAGCGCGGCGTCCAGGTCGGCGTCGGCGAACACCACGACGGGCGACTTGCCGCCGAGCTCCATCGACAGCGCCTTCAGGCCGTCGGCGGAGCAGCGCATGATGTGCCGGCCGGTGTCGGTCGAGCCGGTGAAGGACAGCAGCGGCACGTCCGGGTGGTCGACGAGGGCTTGCCCCGCCTCCTCGCCGATGCCGTGCACGATGTTGACCACGCCCGCCGGGACGCCCGCCTCGGTGAAGATCTCCGGCCACAGGCCCGCCGACAGCGGCGTCCACTCGGCGGGCTTCAGCACGAGCGTGCAGCCCGACGCGATCGCTGGGGCGAGCTTCCAGCTCTCCAGCATGAACGGGGTGTTCCATGGCGTGATCAGCCCGGCCACGCCCGCCGGGGTCCGCACCACGTAGTTGAGCTGCTGGTCGCCGACCCGGAACGCCTCCTCGCCGAGCGCGACGATCACGTCGGCGAAGTAGCGGAAGTTCTCGGCGGCGCGGCGGGCCTGGCCGCGCGCCTGGGTGATCGGCAGCCCGGAGTCGAACGACTCGAACTCGGCGAGCCGGTCCTCGCGCGCCTCGACGGCGTCGGCGATGCGGGTCAGGATGTTCGCCCGCTCCCGGTTGCCGAGGGCCGCCCAGGCGGGGAAGGCGGCGCGGGCGGCGGCGACGGCCCTGTCCACGTCGGCGGGACCGCCCGCCGAGGCGGTGGCGTAGCGGGTGTTGGAGACGGGGTCAATGACGTCGAAGACCGCTCCGCCGGCGCTGTCGGCGAACTCGCCGCCGATCCAGTGCCGGATGTGATCCGGCAGGCCGTCGGGGCGGGCGGGTGCAGAGGGGACGGGCATCGATGCTCTCTTCCGGTTCGGTGGCGGGACGGCGCGGCCGGGGGTCAGATCCCCGCGGCGAGGTCGCCGCCCTGGTCGAGCAGTGCGCGGATGCGCACGAGGGCTTGCTCGGAGGGTGCGGCCAGCGGCGGCCGGACGTGCCCGGAGGGGATCCGGCCGCGCTGCTCCAGCACCCACTTGGCGGGCGCCGGGTTGGTCTCGACGAACAGCAGGTCCACGAGCGGGTGCAGCCGGTAGTGCAGGTCGCGGGCGCCCTCCTGGTCCCCGGAGGTCCACAGCTCGTACATCCGGGCGACGGCGGCGGGCGCGAGGTTGGCGACGGCGCTGACGAACCCGGCGCCGCCGAGGGCGAGCAGCGGCAGGCACAGCAGCTCGATCCCCGACCACACGAGCAGCTCGGGCCCGCACGCGTGCAGCACGCGGGAGAAGTGCTCGAAGTCCTTGGTGGTCTCCTTGATCCCGACGATGTTGTCGAAGTCGGTGAACAGCCGGCTGACCGTCTCCGGCGCGATGTCCACCGACGTCCGGGACGGGACGTTGTAGACGACCAGCGGCAGGTCGGGGAACTCGCGCGCGACCGTCGCGTACCACTGGTAGAGGGCCTCCTGGGTGGGCCGCGCGTAGTACGGCGTGATCACCAGGGCGGCGTCGGCGCCGGCGTCGCGGGCGGCGGCGGTGACCTCCAGGGTCTCCTCCAGCTTCGCCGAGCCGGTGCCGGGCAGGAACGGGACACGGTCGCCGACCTCGTCGGCCGCCGTGCGGATGGCCGCGATCCGCTCGGCGACGGTCTGGCTGCTGGGCTCGCCGGTGGACCCGCCGAGCGAGATCCCGTGCGAGCCGGACTCCAGCTGCCAGCGGATCAGCCCGCGCAGCGCGTCGTGGTCGACGGCGCCGTCCGCGGCGAAGGGGGTCACCACGGGGGCGATGGACCCGCGGATCGTGGACGGGTCGGTGCGGAACTTCACGTCTGCTCCTCGGTCGTGGAAGGTCGGTGGGAGTGGCGGGCGGCGGGCGGCCTGCGGCTGGTCGGCGGCTGGTCGGCGGCTGGTCGGCGGCTGGTCGGCGGCGGGGTCAGCGGCCCTCGCGGCGCCACGCCTCATATGCCTCGCGCCAGCGGGGCCCGAGCGGGTAGAGGCCCTCGACGGGCTCCCCGGCGGCGACGCGCTCGGTGATGAAACGTTCCTGCGCCTCCTGCTCGGCCGAGTCCGCCACGAGGTCCGCGACCAGGTCCGGGGGGACGACGACCACGCCGTCGGCGTCGCCGACGAGGATGTCGCCGGGCTGCACCAGGGCGCCGCCGCAGGCGATCGGGACGCCGGTGTCCCACGGGACGTGGCGGCGGCCGAGCACCGCGGGGTGGGCTCCGGCGTGGAAGACCGGCAGGCCGAGGCCCGCGACCGTCGCGCTGTCGCGCAGGCCGCCGTCGGTGACCACCCCGGCCGCGCCGCGCACCTTGGCGCGCAGCGCGAGGATGTCGCCGATCGTGCCGGAGGAGGAGTCGCGGCGCGCGTCCATGACCAGCACCTGGCCCGGCCGCAGCTCCTCGATGGCGCGCTTCTGGGCGTTCATGCCGCCGCCGCGCGCCTTGAACTGGTCCTCGCGCAGCGGCAGGTACCGCAGCGTGTGCGCGGTGCCGACCATCTTCGCCGCGCCGTCGGCGGGGTGGACGCCGTCGATGCTCATGTGCTGGAAGCCGCGCTTGCGGAGCTGGGAGCTGAGCGTGGCGGTCGACAGGGCGCGCAGCGCGTCGGCGGTCGCGGCGTCCAGCGCGGGCTCGGGCGTGAAGGAGGGGCCCCAGGCGTCGGAGCGGACGCTGTCGTCCACGCGGGGCATCGCGCCCCACGTGGCCAGCGGCTCCTCGGCGACCGTGATCGTGTTGGTGAGCCGCCCGGTGGTGGCCTCGCCGGCGATGACCTCGACCTCGACGGTGTCGCCGGGGGCGGCCACGGACGCGCCGCCGGGGGTGCCGGTGAGGATGACGTCGCCGGGCTCCAGCGTCACCAGCCGCGACAGGTCGGCGACCAGCGTCGCGAAGGGGAACAGCAGCGTGTCGGTGGTGTCGTCCTGGACCGGCTCGCCGTTCACCCACGTCCGCACCCGCAGCGCGGCCGGGTCCAGGCGCCGCGCGTCCAGCAGCCGGGGGCCGATCGGGGTGAACCCGTCCGAGCCCTTGGAGCGCAGGTTGGAGCCCCGGTCGGCGTAGCGGAGGTCGTGCACGCCCGCGTCGTTGGCCGCCGTCACCCAGGCGACGTGCTCCCAGGCGTCCTCGGGGGAGACCCGCCGCGCCTCGCGGCCGATGACCAGGGCGATCTCGCCCTCGAAGGTCATCAGCTCGCAGCCCGCCGGCCGGACCAGCGGGTCGCCGGTCCCGGCGAGCGAGGACGGCGGCTTGAGGAAGTACGAGGGCTCGGCCGGAATCCTGCCGCGCTCCCTCGCCCGCGAGGGGAAGTTGAGGTGCACGGCGATGATCTTCGAGGGCCGGTTGCCCAGCGGGTGCGGCACGGAAGCTCTCCTGTGACGGGACGGAAGCGAACCTCGCGGAACGAGATCAGAGTAAATCGTATATGAAGTCATGCACGATGACGAGGGTGCAATGCGAGTGACTTCGATCGTTCCAAGCGGGCGGGGGCGCGCGAGGGGACGGATCGGCTCCGTACAGTATGATCGCAAATCGTATGCGAAATCCTCTAGGAGGTGCTTGAAGGATGCCTGACACCGCAGGTCTCGCCGTGCGCACGCTGACCCCGGACGCTCCCGCCGAGGCGCCGCCGGTGCTGCTCGTCCACGGCTTCGGCTCCGACGGCGCCGGCGACTGGATCGACACCGGCGTCGCCGCCGCGCTGACCGCCGCGGGCCGCACCGTCATCATCCCCGACCTGCGCGGGCACGGCGCGAGCCCGGCCCCGGAGAGCGCCGCGGAGGCGACCGCGCCGGCCCTGGCCGCCGACCTGCTCGCCGCCGCGGACGCGGCCGGCGCCGCGACGTTCGACATCGCCGGCTACTCGCTCGGCGCCCGCGTCGCGTGGGCCGTCGCGGCCGCCGCGCCGGACCGGGTGGAGCGCAGCGTGCTCGGCGGGCTGAGCCCCGCGGAGCCCTTCACCGCCGTCGACATCGAGGCGCTGCACCGCGCCGTCCGGGAGGGCGCGCAGTGCCCCGACCCGTTCACCGCGGCGATCGCCGGGATGGTCTCCGCGCACGGCGACCGCGCCCCCGGCCTCGCGCTGTGTGTCGAAGGACTCCGCGACACCCCCTTTGCGGGCGGCGCCTGGGATGCGAAGGTTCTTCCCGTCTTCGTCGTCGGCGAGAATGATGAGCTGACACGAGGAATCGACGGCCTCGCCGGGTCGCTCGGCGCCCGCCTGGTCACGGTGCCGGGGGCGCACCACGAGGTGCTCGGGGGCCCGCACTTCCGCGACACCGTCCTGGACGTGCTGGCGAGGTGAGGGGACCGTTGGGAGTCGGGGGTTCGGGGCACAGGATGAGGAGAACCGGGTGAGCACGAAGAAGCAGGACCAGACCAAGACCAAGGAGTCGAAGGCCGAGTTCTGCTACGAACTGTTGCGGTCGCGGATCCTCGCGGGCACCTACGTGCCGGGCTACCGGCTGGTCATCAACCAGCTCGCCCAGGAGACCGGCGTCAGCACGATCCCGCTGCGCGAGGCGCTGCGCCGCCTCCAGTCCGACGGCCTCGTCGAGGTCGTCCGCAACGTCGGGGCGCGGGTCGCGGTCTTCGAGGCCGAGCAGGTCGAGCACACCCTGCAGATCCTCGCGCGCCTGGAGGGCTACGCGACGGCGATCTCCGCCCCGCACATGGCGGCGGCGCAGATCACCCGCTCCCGCGAGATCAACAAGCGGATGGTCGAGGCGCTGGACGAGTTCGACCCGACGGCGTTCACCGCGCTGAACCGGGAGTTCCACTTCTCGATCTACGAGCACTGCCCCGACGGGCACCTGCGCTCCCTCCTGGAGGCGGAGTGGACGCGCCTGGACCACATGCGCCGCTCCACGTTCACCTACGTGCCGGGGCGCGCCCGGCGGTCGGTCGTCGAGCACGGCCACATCCTCGACCTCATCGCCAAGGGCGCCGAGCCGTCGGAGATCGAGCGCATCGCCTGCGCGCACAAGAACGCCACCGCCGACGCCCTCCACAGCGCCCACCCCGGAGCTCCCCACCCCCAGACCTGAGGGCCCCTCTCCCCGCAGGGAGAGGAGCATGAAAACAAACACGCCGTTCCCGCCGGGCGAGGGTGGGGAACGGCGCGTTCGTTTTCGGGGCGGTCAGGTGAGCAGCTGGCCGCCGTCCACCTGGATGACGGCGCCGGTGATGTGGTCGGCCTGCGCCGAGGCGAGGAAGACCACGAGCGGGGCGATGTCGTCGGTGGTGGCGATCTTGCCGAGCGGGATCCGGGACTCCCACGCGGCGCGGGCCTCGGGGTTCTCCATGAGGCCGGCGGTCATCGGGGTGTGGACCGGCCCCGGCGCGACCCCGTTGACCCGGATGCCGTAGCCCGCGAGCTCCAGCGCGCTGGTGCGGGTCAGGGCGTCCACGGCCGCCTTGGTGGCCTCGTAGTGGCCGAGCCCGGCGGTCGGCTGCCGGGAGCCGATCGAGCTGATGTTGACGATCCGGCCCCGGGTGCCGCGCTCGATCATCTGGCCCGCGACGGCCTGGGTGACGGTGAAGGTGCCGCGCAGGTTCACCGCGACGACCGTGTCGAAGACCTCCATGGGCAGCGAGACCAGCGGCCCGCCGCCCGCGACGAGGCCGGCGTTGTTGACCAGGACCTCGACCGGCCCGGCGGTCTCGGCGACCTCGGCCACCCCGGCCGCGACCGAGGCGGGGTCGGTGATGTCCACGGTCACGGCGAGCGCGTCGAGCTCCTTGGCCGCGCGGGCCGCCGCCTCGGCGTCCCGGTCGGCGATCACCACGCGGTCGCCCGCGGCGGCGAACGCGGCGGCGACGCCGCGGCCGATGCCGCTCGCGCCGCCCGTGACGAGGACGACGCGGCCGCTCATCGTGCCTCCGCGATGATGATGCGCGGGCTGCCGGGCAGCTCGCGCGTCTCGACCGGCTCCCAGCCGGCGGCGCTCAGCCAGCCGCGCACCTCGTCCTCGGGGTAGACGACGGTGCCGTCGATGACCAGGTACTCGCCCGCGTGCACGGCGTCCAGGACGCGCTGCTCGGGGTTCGAGTCGAGGAAGAAGTCGAGCAGGACGAGCGTGGCGCCGGGCGCGGCGGCGCGGCGGGCGCGCTCCACGATGGCCTTGTTCTGCTCGGCGTCGAAGCGGTGGACGACGTGCTCCAGCAGGACGAGGTCGAAGCCCTCGGGGACCTCGCCGGTCAGCGGGTCGGTCTGGACGACGTCGATGCGGTCGCCCACGCCGGCGTCCTCCAGGACCTTGCGGGCGAACTCGACCAGCTCGCCGCCCGACAGGAAGGTGCCGTGCGCGTTCTCGGCCGAGCGCAGCGCCTCGGCCAGGAACGAGCCGGACAGGCCGCCGAAGTCCAGGATCCGCGAGAAGCGGGTGAAGTCGAAGTTGTCGGCCAGCATCTTGGCGTGCAGGGCGTTGTAGGTCATGACGCCGCCGAGGAACGTCTGCATCCGGTCGCCGGCGAGGTCGAGCTTCTGCGGCTCGGCCGTGCGGGTCGTGTCGCCGAACCCGAGCCAGTGCCCGTAGCTGATCGCGTCGAGGAAGGCCAGGAACGGCCGCAGGTCGGTCTCCTGCGTGCCGCCCGCGAGGTAGGCGGAGGTCGCGGGGGAGTTGGCGTACCGGCCGTCCTCGCGGGTGAGCAGGCCGAGGCCCGCCATCGTGTCGGCGAGGATCCGGGCGGTGCGCTCGGGGATTCCGGCCCGCTCCGCCAGCTCGGACGCGGTCGCCGGGCCGCCGGCGAGGGCGGCGAACAGGCCCGCCTCGCTCGCCGCGAACAGCTGCTTGGCGGCCATGTAACCGGTGGCGACGCCGAGGATGGCGGACGGGTCGGTTCCCGGGGCGGGATGCGACATGAAGATGTCTCCTTCGCGGTAAAGAATATGCCAGATGCTATACGATCAGTGGTGTCAACGGCCAGGGCGCCGCCCGCGCCCGATCACCCTCATCGGAGGTCAGCGATGGAGTTCGCAGAACGGGCGCCGAGGCGGCGGCTCGGCGTGGACGGCCCCGAGGTCCCGCTCCTGGCGCTCGGGTCCTGGAACACCTGGGACCGGATGGACCGCGAGGACGCGGCGCGCCTCGTCCGGCTCGCGGTGGACCGGGGCGTCGACCTGTTCGACGTCGCGCACTACAACTTCGGCCCGCACGCCGAGAACGCCGTCACCGACGTGCTGTTCGGGCAGGCGGTCGACGACGCCGGGCTGGCGCGCGAGGACTACCTGATCTGCGGCAAGCTCTGGCTCTGGGACTACCCCAATTCCTCCTTCGCCGAACAGATGAAGGTCTCGCTCGGCCGGATCGGCACCGACCACGCCGACATGGTCGTGCTCGGCGACTTCATGGAGCGCCCCGACCTGCACACGGTGGTCACCGACGTCGCCGAGCTGGTGCGGGCCGGGCGCTTCACCCACTGGGGCGTCAACAACTGGTCGGCCGGGGACGTGCTGTTCGCCTGCCGGTTCGCCGCCGCCGAGGGCCTCGTGGCGCCCTCGTTCGCGCAGCTGAAGTACAGCATCGCGCGCCGCTCGGTCCCCGAGGGCGAGCCGTGGTCGAACCTGTTCGAGCACGAGGGCCTCGGCCTCCAGGCCTCGGACGTGCTGGAGGGCGGCATCCTCGCCGGCCGGCTCGAACCCGAGCGCAAGATCGGCGCCGACCCCGGCGGCATCCGGGACAAGATCCGCGCCGCCTACCCCGAGCTGCGCCGCGCCGCCGACCGCTTCGGCGCCACGCCCGCGCAGGTCGCGATCGCCTTCACCCTCGTCCACCCGGCCGTCGCGAACGTGCTGGTCGGGGTGAGCCGGGCGGCGCAGTTCGAGGACAACATGGCCGCCATCGGCCTGGCCGCCCGCCACGGCGCCGAGCTGCGGGACGCCGTGGCGGGGCTGTGGCTGGACCGGGACGTGGTCGACCCGGCGGCCTCCTGGGGCACCGACGCGCCGGTGCCCCGCTGAGCCGCCCCCCTCGTGGGGGGCGGACCTCGCGGGGGCGTCAGACCTCGTGGACGACCCGGCCGTCCAGGACGGTCATCGCCACCGGCAGGGACGGGAGGGCCTGCGGCTCCACGGCCAGCAGGTCCCCGTCCAGCACGCACAGGTCGGCGGCCTTGCCGGCCTCGATGGAGCCCTTCCAGTCCTCGGCGCCGTCCTGCCACGCCGGGGTGATCGTGTAGGCGCGCAGCGCCTCCGCGACCGCGAGCCGCTGGGCCTGCCCGCGGACCGCGCCGTCGAGCCCGCGGCGCGTGACCGCGGCGGCCAGTCCGGCCCGCCAGTCGGGGGTGAGCACCGGCGCGTCGGAGCTGAGGCACAGCCGGACGCCCGCGTCGAGGGCGTCCCGGGTGGGCCAGGCGTCGCGCAGCGCGGCCTCGCCGAGCGCGCCGACGAGCATCGGCTCGGTCGCGACCGGGATGCCCGCCTGGGTGTTCACCCCGATCCCGGAGGAGGCGAGGACGGTGAGCGTCGCGGGCGCGAGGAGGTCGCCGTGGATGACGTAGTGCCGCGCGTCGCGGCCGTCGCGGGCCAGGGCGGCGGCGAAGGCGTCCGCCACGACCCGTGTCGCGCGGTCGCCGGTGGCGTGCACGCCGATCTGGTGCCCGGCGTCGTGCGCCGCGTCGATCATCGCGCGCAGCGCCGCCTCGCGCTCCCCGTCCGACTCGCCGTCGATCAGCAGCGATCCGTGCGACCCGTCGGTGTAGGGGCGGTCGGTCCAGGCGGTGCGCATCGGCGGGATGCCGTCGGCGAAGATCTTCACGCCCGCGACCCGGAACCGCCCGGGGACCTCCGCCGGCGGCTTGAAGTCGCGCAGGCCCTCCTCGAACTCCGCGGCCGAGCTGCGCCCGTCCAGCTCCCCGAACAGCATCAGCGCGGTGACGCGGGCCTTCAGCAGCCCCTCGGCGGCCAGGTCGGCGTAGTCGCGCAGCGCGGCCGAGCCGAAGCAGCCGCTCGGCCCCTCGTCCTCGCCGGGGCCGAGGCCCGGCTCGGTGTAGCTCGTGACGCCGAAGGAGGCGAGCAGGTCCGCGGTCTTCAGAATCGCCCGGCGCCGCTGCTCCGCACCCTCCAGCCGCGTCGGCGCGTCGTGGGTGTGCCCGCCCGTCCCGGCGAGCTGGTCCATGAGCAGACCCGGCCACATCAGGCCGAGCCAGACACCGTGCAGGTGCGAATCGTTGATCCCCGGCAGCACGGTTCGCCCCTTCAGGGGGATGAGCCGCGTACCCTTTCCGACCAGGGGCGCCACCTCGCTCGCGGTGCCGACACGCGCGATCCGCCCATCGCGGACCGCCACCGCCTCGGCCACGCGGTCGTGGGCGTCGACGGTGTGGACCCTTCCGCCGGTGAGGACGAGATCGGCCGTCGTGGATTCCTCGCTCATATCGCGCTCCAAGTCTGGACACCGTCGATGGGATGCAATTAACGTACACGGAATCAGATACGATTTTGGAGTGCCCGACCCGCTTGGGCGGGTACACCGGGCCTTCGGAGGTAAACGATGCCCCTGGATCCCGAGGCGCAGCGGATCATCGACCGCACCCCTGCCGAGGACCCGAACGCCGGTGCCCCGCTCGACGTGGCCGCCATGCGCGAGCAGTTCCGGCTGATGTGGACGCTGCCCGAGGACGAGCGGCCGCCCGTGGGCTCGGCCGTCGACACCACGATCCCCGGCCCGGCCGGGGACATCCCCGTCCGCGTCTACACGCCCGAGGGTGAGGGCCCGTTCCCGACGTTCGTCTGGTTCCACGGCGGCGGCTGGACGATCGGCAGCCTGGAGGAGAACGAGTTCTCCTGCCGGAAGGTCTGCGCCCTGGCCGGCGCCATCGTCGTCTCCGTCGACTACCGGCTCGCCCCGGAGGACCCCTTCCCGGCCGCCGTCGACGACGCCTACGCCGTCGTCACCTGGATCGCCGGGCACGGCGCCGAGATCGGCGCCGACCCCGCGAGGATCGCCGTGGGCGGCGAGAGCGCGGGCGGCAACCTCGCCGCCGTGACCGCGCTCAAGGCCCGCGACCTCGGCGGCCCCGCGATCGCGCTGCAGGTGCTCATCTCACCCGTCCTCGGGCACCCCGACGACGGCCGCGCCTCCTACAGCGAGTTCTCCGATGGTTTCTTCCTCTCCAAGTCGAGCATGGACTGGTTCTTCACGACCTATCCGTCCGACGCGCGCGACCTGGACGATCCCTACCTGCTGCCGCTGCGCGCCGACGACCTCTCCGGGGTCGCGCGGGCGCTCATCCTCGAAGCCGAGTGCGACGTGCTCCGCGACGAGGGCGAGGAGTACGCCAGACGGCTGGAGGAGGCGGGGGTGCAGACCGAACTGGTCCGCTACGACGGCATGATCCACGCGTTCTTCGGGCCGCTCGCCACCGAGCTGTCGGTCGCGAAGGAAGCCCACGCGCGCACCGCCGCGGCGCTGCGCTCGGCGTTCGGCGGCGAGGCATGACCGTTCCGGCACTCGCCCTGGAGGGCGTCGGCGTCGACCGGGCCGAGGTCCCGGTGATCCACGACGTCACCCTCGACGCCGCACCGGGCGCGGTGACCGTCATCCTCGGCGCGAACGGCGCTGGCAAGACCACGCTCATGGACGGCATCGCCGGCCTGGCCAAGGTCAGGTCCGGCACCATCAGGCTGGACGGCACCCCGATCGAGAAGCTCGCCACCTTCCGGCGGGCCAGGGCCGGGCTCGGCTACGTCGAGCAGGCCCGCACCACGTTCCGGACGCTGACGGTCGAGCAGAACCTGCTCGTCTCCCAGTCCGGCGACGGCGATCTCGGCACCGTCTACAAGCTGTTCCCCGAGCTGGACAAGCGCCGCAACCTCCAGGCGGGCTACCTGTCGGGCGGCGAGCAGCAGATGGTCGTGCTCGGCCGAGCGCTGGTGACGGCGCCCAAGGTCGTCCTGATCGACGAGATGTCGCTCGGGCTCGCGCCGCTGGTCGTCCGCCGCCTCATGACCACGGTCGGCGAGCTGGCCTCGATGGGCATCGCGGTGGTGCTCATCGAGCAGTTCGCGAACCTGGCGCTGGCCGCCGGCGACCACGCGCACGTGCTGCGCAAGGGCGGCGTCGTGTTCTCCGGCCCCTGCTCCGAGCTGCGCGGCGACGACGAGCGGCTGCACCGGCTGTACTTCGGCGGGCCGCCCCTGACCACCCCGGGCCCGAGCACCGGCCCTGTCCCCGGTGGGGGGGCGACCCCCGACGCCCCCCGGAACGGCCCTCAAGAGAGCGAGCGCCCATGAACCTCGTAGACAAGCGCGGGCTCGCCATAGGGCTAGGCCTCTCTGTGCTGGCCTGCGTCGCCCTTCCGGCGGTGCTGTCCCCGTACTGGATCTACCTCGCGATCAGCGCCGTGGTCAGTGCCGTGATCATGCAGAGCTACGGCGTGATCGTCGGACGCGTCGGCGTCATGTCGCTGTGCCAGATGTCGTTCGCCGCGATCGGCGCCTGGGTCGTGCTGCGGCTCAACGTCGCGGACGCGCCGGGCGGGTTCTTCGTCTGGCTGGTCCTCGGCGGCCTGGCGGCGGTGCCCGTCGGCGTCGCCATCGGCCTCCCGGCGCTGCGCATCCGCGGCGTCAACCTCGCCGTCGTCACGTTCGGGTTCGCCGTCTCGGCCGACATCGTGTGGAACGCCAACCCGTTCCCCGGTGCCAAAGAGCTGAAGATGCTGGACCGGCCGGAGCCCTTCGTCACCGACGAGTCCTACTTCGTGTTCACGGTGATCGTGTTCACGGTGCTGGCCGTGGCGCTCGGCATGATCGGCAAGTCCCGGCTCGGTCTGTCGTGGTACGAGCTGCGCCACTCCGAGCGGTCCGCCGCCTCGCACGGCGTGTCGGTCGCCCGCAGCAAGCTCGCCGCGTTCGCGATCAGCGCGTTCGTCGCGGGCATCGGCGGCGGCCTGCTGGCCGGGCAGCTCAGCCTGGTGGTGCCGAGCAACTTCGCCATGGGCCAGTCCCTCGCGCTGTTCGCCGTCGCCATCATGATCGGCCCGCACCACCCCGAGGGCGCGGTGATGGGCGGGATCTTCGGCGCGATCATGCCGACGATCATGGAGAAGGTGTCGCTGCCGCAGGACTTCGGCGGCGTGCTGTTCGGCGTCGGCGCCCTGCTGGCGCTGCGCAGCGGGCTGAGCCAGACCGACCTCACCCGGATGCGCAAGCGCGAGCGCGGCGCCCGCAAGCTGCTGAAGGCCGGCGAGGACGCGAAGGAGGCCAAGGAGGCCGAGGGCGGCGCGACCGCCGCCCCCCTCGCCCCCGCCCCCGTCCGGCGCCCCGCCGCCGACCGCAGGCCGTGCCTGGCGGTGCAGGGGCTGACCGTCCGCTTCGGGGAGGTCGTCGCGCTCGACGCCGTCGACCTGACCGTGCCCGAGGGCGCCGTCGTCGGGCTCATCGGGCCCAACGGCGCAGGTAAATCCACCTTCATCTCCGCCGTCACCGGTTTCGTGGCGGGCTACGGGGGGACGGTCGAACTCGCGGGCAAGCGGCTGGACAAGCTCGGGCCGAGTGTGCGGGCCAAGCGCGGCCTGCGCCGCACCTTCCAGACCACCGCGATCGCTCCGGAGCTCACCCAGTACGAGTACCTCGCGATCGGCGCCGGACGCCGGCTGGCGCGCGGCGAGGCCGACGAACTGCTGGAGTTCTTCGGCTGCCCGCCCGGCGAGGTCCCGGTGTCCATCGTCGACGCCGGAACCCGCAGGCTGCTGGACGTGGCCGCCGCGATCGCGGCCCGGCCCAAGGTGGCGCTGCTGGACGAGCCGGCCGCCGGCCAGTCGGCCGCCGAGTCGCTCCGGCTCGGCGACCGCCTCACCCGGGCGCCCGAGGCGTTCGGCGTCTCCATCCTGCTCGTCGAGCACGACATGGAACTCGTGCAGGCGACCTGCGAGGAGGTCACGGTCCTCGACTTCGGCCACGTGATCGCCTCCGGTCCCACCGCCGACGTCCTCGCGGACGCCGCCGTACGGGCCGCCTACCTCGGCGCCGCGGACGTTCCGGCGACCTGACCACCCGCGACCAGACACAACACCCATCCCACCCCGCGAAAACAAGGGCCCATTGCGATGAAACGCACATATGTCTCCGCCGCGGCGGTCGCCGCGCTCACCCTCTCGCTGACCACCGCCTGTAACGACTCCGGCGGCGGCGACGGGCCGATCAAGGTCGGCGCGATCAACGGCATCACCGGGCTGTTCCAGACCCCGGAGGTCCCGAAGGCCGTCAAGGCGGTCTTCGAGGAGGTCAACGCCGCCGGCGGCATCGGCGGCCGCAAGCTGGAGCTGATCAGCAAGGACGACGCGATGGACCCCTCGCGGTCCGGGCAGGCGGCCCGCGAGCTGATCCAGTCCAACAAGGTCGTCGCGCTCGCCGGCTCGTCCAGCGCCGTGGACTGCGGTCTGAACCGCGCGACCTACACCAAGAACAAGGTCGTCTCGATCCCGGCGGTCGGCGTCGACCCGGCCTGCTTCACCAGCCCGAACATCGCGCCGGTCAACCCCGGGCCGTACGCGCTGACCACGGCGATGCTGTACTACGCGTCCGAGACGCTGAAGCGCGACAAGGTGTGCATCGACTACACCGTCCTGCCGGGCAGCGGCGGCGGCATCGAGGGCGCCATCAAGAAGTGGACCGAGATCACCGGCAAGACCCTCGCCCACAAGAACCTCGCGGTGGGCCAGGGCGACCCGACCCGCTACCTGGTCGCCGACAAGAACGCGGGCTGCCAGGCCGTCCTGTACAACGCGACGGTCGGCCCCTGGTTCGCGCAGGCCCGCACGCAGGGCATGCAGAAGACCGACTTCATCCTCGCGGCCAACAGCTACACCGACGCCAACGCCAAGACGATCCCGCCGGACATGACGGCCTACGCGGGCACCGAGTGGCAGCCCTACACCGACCCGACCCTGCCGGGCAACGACCGCTGGGCCAAGCTGGTCGAGAAGAACGGCATCCAGAAGACGGCGTTCAGCCAGGGCGCGGTCATGTCGGCGGACATCTTCGTCCAGGTCCTCAAGACCATCAAGGGCGACATCACCCGCGAGTCGGTGACCAAGGCGTTCAAGGAGATGAAGCCGATCAACTACCCGATGGTCGGCACTCCGTACGTGTTCGGTCCGGGTGACGCGCACAACCCCATCCAGGGCAGCCGCTTCGTCAAGGCCGACAAGGGTGGCTGGAAGGTCCTGCCCGGCGGCTTCACCGTCCCGGGCAAGAGCTGAGCCCCGTTCGCCAGGGCGCGCGCGCGGGGCGCGCGCGCCCGGCCCCACCCGGAGGAACCCGATGGTGAACTCTGTGATCGCCGGGCTGACGAGCGGCGGCGGCTACGCCCTGCTCGGCCTGTGCGTGGTCCTGACCTACCGGCTGGTCGCCGTCGTCAACTTCGCGATGACGGCGGTCGGCGCGATGGGCGCGTTCATAATGGTGTCGCTCACCGACAAGGGCTGGAACGTCTGGGCCGCCCTGGTGGTCGGCGCCCTGTCGGCGGCGCTGCTGTCCGGGCTGCTCGGCGCGGCGCTCGTCCGCTGGTTCGCCGGGCACCGGGAGCGGACGAAGGCGGCCGTCACCGTCGCCCTGTTCGTCGCGCTCAGCGCGATCGGCCTGCGGCTGTTCGGCGGCAACAGCACCGGCGCGCACCGCTTCCCGAACCCGTTCGGCGACCCCGTCTTCACGGTCGGCAGCGTCGTCGTCCCGCAGTCGGTACTGGTCTCGCTGGCGTTCGCGCTGCTGATCACCCTCGCCGTCGGCCTGCTGCTCACCCGGACGCGGATCGGGCTGAAGCTGCAGGCGCTGTCGGAGCGGCCGAGCACCGCCGAGGTCGTCGGCATCCCCGCGCCGCGGCTCGCCGTCGGCGTCTGGGCCGGCGTCGGCGCCATCACGATGCTGGTGATCGTGCTGGTCGCGCCGCGGCTGGGCGGCGACTTCGGCGCCCTGTCCGGGCTGATCAGCACCGCGCTCGCGGTCGCGATGGTCGGCGCGTTCCGCAGCCTGCCGCTGACCCTCGCCGGGGGCCTGATCCTCGGCTGCCTGGAGGGCATGTCGTCCTCCGTGGACTCCATCCAGAAGTACCAGGGCGTCGTGCCCTTCCTGGTGATCCTCGTGCTCCTGTGGTGGCGCAGCCGCCGCGAGGTCTGGGACACCGCCCACAGCAGGTAACGAGACGAGGAGACGTCCCATGCCGGATCTGACGTCGACCAGGGCGGCGGTGCTGCGCGAGCACGGCGCCGTCCTGAGCATCGAGGAACTGCCGCTGCCCGCCGAGTGCGAGCCCGGCGCGGCCGTCGTCCGCGTCGACTGCGCGACGCTGTGCGCGACCGACGTGCACCTGTGGTCGGGGGCGATGTCCTTCCCGGACATGCTGCCGATCGTGCTCGGCCACGAGATGATGGGCACCGTGTGCGCCGTCGGGCCGGGGACGCGCGACGCGCTCGGCCGCACCGTCAAGGTGGGCGACCGCATCGGCTGGTCGGAGTCGGTGTGCGGGCACTGCTACGGCTGCACCGTGCTGCGCAACCCCGTCGCGTGCGCCGAGCGCGGCTACGGGTTCCTGCAGCGCGCCGACCGCCCGCCCTACGCCACCGGCGGCCTCGCCGGGCACAACTACGTGACGCCGGGCGCCCTGAAGGTCGTCCTGTCCGACGACGTCAAGGACACCTGGGCGGCCGCCGCGGGCTGCGCGGTCAAGACCGTCCTGCACGCCTTCGACCGGGCCGGGGGAGTGCGGCCCGGATCGGCCGTGGTGGTGCAGGGCGCGGGCGCGCTCGGGATCGTCGCCACCGCCGTCGCCAGCGTCGCCGGCGCCGGCAAGGTCATCACGATCGGCGCGCCCGACCAGCGCCTGGAGCTGGCCCGGGCCTTCGGCGCCGACCGGACCATCGGGCTGGACGGCGACCCCGACGCCCGGCACGCCGCGGTCATGGAGGCGACCGGCGGGCGCGGCGCCGAGCTGGTCCTGGACCTCGCCGGCGCCCCCGGCGTCGGCGCCGAGGCGGTCAACATGGCCGCGTTCGGCGGCCGCTTCGTCATCGTCGGCAGCACCGGGCCGCAGCCCGAGCAGCTCGCCCTCGGCGCGATCATGGGCAAGGAGCTGAACGTCCTCGGCTCGCTCAACGGCGACGTCGGCGACTACTACCGCTCGGTCGAGTTCCTGCGGACGTTCCAGGACCGCTTCGCCTGGGACGACCTGTTCAGCGCCCCGGACGGGCTCGACGGGGCCTCGGCCGCGCTCGCCGCCATGCAGCGGCAGGAGCAGGTCAAGGCCGTCATCCACCCACACCGATGAGGAACACCGTGTCCACCAGCATTCCCCGCCGCCGCCTCGGCGCGGCCGGCCCCGAGGTGGGGGTCCTCGCCCTCGGCTCCTGGCACACCTACGACCGGATGGACTTCGGCGACGCCGTCGCGATGCTCCGCCACGCCGTGGACGCCGGTATCAACATGTTCGACGTCGCCGTCTACGGGATGCCCGGCCACCCGCCGGTGTTCACCGACGTGCTGTTCTCGGCGATGGTCCGCGCCGCCGGGATCGAGCGCGAGGACTACCTGCTGTCGGCCAAGCTGTGGCTGGAGGGCTATCCCGAGCACTCCATGCGCGACCAGCTCACCAACGCGCTGTTCCGCGCGGGCGTCGACCACGCCGACGTCGCCGTCCTCGGCGACATCCGCAGCGACGACCTGGACCTGCGCAAGCTCGCCGAGGACCTCGCGGAGCTGGAGCGCGAGGGCCTGCTCGGCTGCTGGGGCGTCAACAACTGGTCGGCCTCCACGATCCTGGAGATCCGCGAGCACGCGCTCGCCGCCGGGTCGCCCGGCCCGCAG
The DNA here is from genome assembly GCF_018603865.1 of Actinomadura sp. NEAU-AAG7. Lineage (NCBI taxonomy): Bacteria > Bacillati > Actinomycetota > Actinomycetes > Streptosporangiales > Thermomonosporaceae > Actinomadura > Actinomadura sp. NEAU-AAG7. The sequence continues at coordinate 247,969 of NZ_JAHFZY010000009.1, read as the reverse complement.
CTCGCGCAGCTCAAGTACAGCCCGTGCCGGCGCGCCATCCCCGACGGCGAGCCGTTCGAGGCCGTCTTCGCGGCGGGCGTGTCGATGCAGGCCTCGGACGTGCTGGAGGGCGGCATCCTCGCCGGCAAGTCCGGCGCGTCCCGGCAGATCGGACGCGACCCGGGCGAGATCCGCCCGCGCATCCAGGACGCCGCGAAGGGCATCGCGGAGCTGGCGAAGGAGCTGGACGCGACCCCCGCGCAGCTCTGCATCGCGTTCACGCTCACGCACCCCTCCACCAGCACGGTGCTGTTCGGCTCGACCAGCATGGAGCAGCTCACCGCCAACATCGCCGCGCTGGACGTCCTGGAGCGGGTGGGCGCCGACCGCCTCCGCTCGCTGATGGAGCCGTTCTGGGTCGACCGCGGCATCGTGGACCCCGAGGGTCCGTAACCGCGGTCTCACCGGGCTCCCGCGGGCCGGCGGGGGCCCGGTGTCCAGACCGCGCGCGATTCCGGCGGGCGTGCTCAGCCGAGCGGGCGCGCCCCGCCGCGCGGGGGCCGCGGGACGTCGCGCACCCAGCCCCGGTGCCGCCTGCCCGTGAGCTCCAGCCGGACCAGCGGATGGTAGGCGCGCGCGTCGATCCCCTCGTACCCGTGCCGGACGATCGACTGGTAGATGTCCTCCGACACCACGAGCAGCAGCGGCGCCCGCGCCGCCCGCAGCGCGTCCTTGGCCTCCGGGCAGTCCAGCAGCCGGAACGCGACGTCGAGCGCCTCCCCGAAGCTGCCCCTCCCGTCGCTCTGCACCTCACCGGCATGCACGACGACACGGATCCGCATCCGCCGGTCGCGTTCCGGGTCGGGCTCCGGCCCCGCGTTGTGCTCGGCCAGCAGCTCCGCCAGGATCGGCACCATCGGGTGCAGCAGCAGCGTCTTCGGCACCTCGTCCAGCGGGCGGACGAGGACGAGCGCGCCGTCGCCCCGGTCGACGAACTCCTCCCGGTGGCGCTCCTCGATGCCCGCCCGCGCGAACGCCTCCTCCAGCAGCCGGTACAGCGTCCGGCGCAGCTCGGCCTTCACCGGGTCGGTGCGGCTGGTCGAGCCCTCGATGTCCACCGCCATGATCGTGCGGTAGCGCGGGCGCACCCGCGCCGGCGGAGGCGGGCGCCGGGCCCCGCCCCGCGCCGCCTTCGCCATCGTGATGACCGCCGCCGCCTCCATCTGGTGATCCATTCCCCCGTGCTCCTTCCCGTGCTCCCCATGGACAACTGATTCGAGCGTCGCAAAGCCCAGTGGTCTCGGCAATCCAGGCGAACCCGGGCCCGTTCCCGGGGTTTTCCCGGTTATTCGGCGCCGCTTCTCGACGGCGGGGAAATGGCGGGCGAATTCGCCCTGTCCCATGGGGCGCGTTCCGGGTCAAGGGGAACGGGTCCCGAATCCGGCCGGGACAGGGCACACGGGAGCCCGCCCGCGCCGCGCATCGATCGGATAACACCGCTCGCGGCGGCCTCCGGCGTCCATGACACTTCGGGCAAGCCCGCGGACGCGGACGGTGACGGCGCGCCCGCACCCGGGAAAGCACGGGTCCGACCCCCGTGGGTTTCCGGTGGCACGACCGGCCCGCCGTCCCGAACATGGAGAGGGTGGTCGTGGTGATTTCCGGTCCGCGGCGGCGCCGCACGCCCCCGTGGTTCGGTCCGGAGGCGAGGCGCGCCCTCGTCGCCGGGCTCGCGGTGGCGGTGCTGGCGCTGGCGGCCGGATGGCCGTACTGGCGCGGCCACCCGGCCGCCGCCGCGGTCACGCTCGCCGTCTGCGCCGCGATCGCGGCCGAGGGCGTGCTGCTGGCGACCGGCGGGCGCACCCGCCGGACGGGCCTCGCGTTCGTGACCGCCGCCGCCGCGTGGGCGCTGAACTGGTTCGCGAGCTGGGACGCGGGGGCCGGCCCGATGGTCTCGCCGTACGCGCAGGCCGGGTTCTACCTCGCGCTCGGCGTCGGCGTGCTGCTGTACCCGACCGGGCGGCTGGAGTACCTCGCCGACCGGGTCTGGACCGCCGTCGCCTGCGCCGTCCTCACGGCGTGCCCGACGGCGATGTGGCTGACCTCCGAGCCGGAGTGGGCGGCGTTCCGCGGCGACTCGGTGTGGTGGCCCGCGCCGTTCCCCGACCTCGGGCTGTTCCGCGCCGTGCTGCGGGTGTCGTCCGGGCTGTATTTGCTGCTCGCGCTGTCGTTCGCCGTCGTGCTGCTGCTCCGGCTGTCCCGGATGGGACGGCTGGGCCGCGTCCTCGCCCTGCCGGTGACGATCGCGCTGGCGTTCGTCGGGGTGTCGGCGGCGCTGACCCAGAATCCCGTCATGGAGGCGTCCGTCTCGCTGGACGCCCTCCTCGACGTGTACGCGGTGCAGGGCGCGGTCGCCGGGGTCGTCCCGCTCACGCTGCTGGCGTCGGGGCTGCGGGTCCGGCTCGGGGAGCTGTCGGTCGCGGGCCGGATGCTGCGGCTGACGGCGCCGGTGACCGTGGAGCGCGTCCGCGACGCCCTGCGGGACGTGCTGCACGACCCGTCCCTCGACCTGTGGTTCTGGGCGCCCGCGGAGGGGCTCTACGTCGACACCGGCGGGCGCCCCGCGGACCTCGCCGGGGACGCGGCGCCGGGCCGCTGGCGCCGGACGGTGCTGACCGCGTCCGGCGACCCCCTTGCGGTCGTGGAGCTGGGCGGGGCGCTGCGCGACCACGGCTCGCTCGTCGAGGCGGCGCTGGCGGCGGGCGGCCGCGCGCTGGAGAACGCGCGGCTCCAGGCGACCGTGCACGCCAACCTGGAGCAGGTCCGCTCCGCCTATGAGCGCCTGGTGCGGGCCGAGGCGGTCGAGCGCGAGCGGCTGGCCCGCGACCTGCACGACGGCGCGCAGCAGCGGCTGCTGGCGCTGGGGGCGATGCTCGGCACGCTGGAGGCGGTGAGCGCCGACGGAGCGGTGCGCGAGCACGCGCGGACGTGCCGGGGCGAGCTGATGGAGGCGCTGGCCGAGCTGCGGGCGCTGGCCCGGGAGGTGCGTCCGGCGCTGCTGGTGCAGGGCGGCCTGGCCCCCGCGCTGGAGGTCGTCGCCGAGCGGATCGGCACCCGCGTGCGGCTGGAGGTCGCGCCGGGGCGCTACTCCAGTGAGATCGAGTCGACGCTGTACGCGGTGCTGTGCGAGGCGATGTCCTACGCTGTCGAACGCGCGGGGGCGGCGAGGGTGACCGTGCGGGTGCGGCCCGAGGGGGCGCGGCTGGTCGCCGAGGTCAGCGACGACGGCGGGAGCCCGGGCGATCCCGCCGCCGACCTGGCGGGCCTGTCCGGGCGGATCCGGGCGCTGCGCGGGCAGGTGAGTGTGGACGGGGATCCCGCGAGGGGCACGACGGTGAGGATGGTCCTGCCATGCGAGTAGCCGTGGCCGAGGACAGCGGGATCTTCCGGCAGGCGCTGGTCACCCTGCTCACCACGGTCGGCATCGAGGTCGCGGTGTCGGCGGCGTCGGGGGAGGAGCTGCTGGCGCGGGTGGCGGGCGACCCGCCCGACGTCGCGATCGTGGACCTGCACATGCCGCCCACCCACACCAACGAGGGCGTGGTCGCGGCGCGGCGGCTTCTGGAGCGGCACGAGAACCTCGGCGTGCTGGTCCTGTCGGCCTACAACGAGACCCCGCAGGCGATGGAGCTGTTCCGCGACCAGCCGCGCGGCGTGGGGTACCTGCTGAAGGACCACGTCACCGACGTCGACAACCTTCGCTCGGCCCTGGAGCGGGTGATGCGCGGCGAGGTCGTCATCGACCCGGACGTGGTGAGCCGCCTGGTCGAGGCGAGGCACCGCGAGCACGAGCTGGCGCGGCTGTCGGAGCGGGAGCGCGGCGTGCTGGCGCTGATGGCCGAGGGGCACTCCAACGCGGGCATCGGCAGGCGGCTGCACCTGTCCGCGCGCACCGTCGAGGACCACGTCCGGTCCATCTTCACCAAGCTCGGCATCACCTCCTCCGCCACCGGCGGCCCCCAGGACAGCAACAAGCGCGTCCTCGCGGTCCTGACCTGGCTGCGCGCCGCCGAACCCCGCTGAGCGTGCGTCGTGCGATCGCGCGCATCAATCGGGTAACGGGCCTTCGCGTGAACCGGCGGTCTCGGGAAGACTGACGGTGCGAGCCCGGTCGCTCATGGTGACCCGCTCGCGGCCCCCGCCCTCCCGTGTGCCGAGGTCCCTGCGCGGGCCTCGACACGGAAGGGGCCCCGGTGAGGTCCGAGCCCGGAGGGCGGCTGCCGCTGTGGTTCGGCGCGCGGGTGCGCCGCGCGGCCGGCGCGGGCGCCGCCGTCGCCGCGGGCGCGGTGGCCTGCGGCTGGCCGCACTGGCGCGATGCCCCGGGCGCCGCCGCCGTCACGGTGGCGTGCTGCGGCGGGTTCGCGGTCGCCGGCGGCGTGCTGGCCGCCGGGCGCTCCGGCCACCGGACCGGGCTGCTGTTCACCGTCGCCTCGGCCGCCTGGGCGGTCACCTGGACCGCGAGCTGGGACGCCGGCGCCGCGCCGCTCGTCTCGGTCTTCGCGCAGTCGGTGTTCTTCCTCGCGATCGGCGCCGGCGTCCTGCTGTACCCCTCGGGGCGCCTCGGCGCCGCCGCCCGGCTCTGGACGGCCGCCGCCGCGCTGGTGCTGCTCGGCGGGCAGGTGCTGCTGTGCGTCACGTCCCGCCCCGAGTGGAACGGCTTCGCTCCCACCGTGCTCTGGCCCGCGCTGTTCCCCGACCGCGCGGTCTTCGACGGCTCGCTGCGCGTGCTGACGGGGTCGCTGGTCGGCCTCGGCGGGTTCCTGGTGGCGATCCTGCTCGGACGGCTGCCGCGCACGAGCCGCCTGGAGCGCGGGTTCACCGTCCCGGTCATGGCCGCGATGGCGGTGGCCGCCGCGGGCGCCGTGGCGGGCCAGGGGTCGATCGCGGGCGGCGGCGTCCGGCTGGAGGACGTGCTGCGCGTCTACCTCGTCCAGGGCGTCTGCGCGACCGTGCTGCCGCTCGCCTTCCTCGCCACCACGCTGCGGAGCAGGCTCGCGGAGCTGACCGTCGCCGAGCGCATGCAGCGGCTCGCCGACCCGCTGACCGTCGTGAAGGTCCGCGACGCGTTGCGCGGCGTGCTGCGCGACGACACCCTCGACCTGTGGTTCTGGGCGCCCGGGGACGCGGCCTATGTGGACGGGGCAGGGCACCGGGTCCCGCCGCATCCCGGGGGCCCGGGCCGCTGGCGGCACGAGGTGCGCACGTCGGGCGGCGCGCCCCTCGCGACCGTCGAGCTGGCGGCCGCGCTCCGCGACCACGCGCCGCTCGTGGAGGCCGCGCTGGTCGCCGGGGGACGCGCGCTGGAGACCGTGCGGCTCCAGGCCACCGCCCAGGCGCACCTGGAGCGGGCCCGCGCCGCGCGGGAGCGCCTCGTCCGCGTCCAGGCCGCCGAGCGGGAGCGGCTCGCCGCCGACCTCCAGCGCAGCGCCCGGCGGCGGCTCCGCGCGCTGGAGGCGATGCTGGCGGCGCTGGAGGCGGCCGCCGGCGAGCCCTCCGCCCGCGACCAGGCCGCCGCGTGCCGCCGGGAGCTGGCCGAGGCCGTCGCCGAGCTGGACGACCTGGCGCGCGGCGTCCACCCGGCGATCCTCGCCGACGCGGGCCTCGGCCCCGCGCTGGAGCTGGTCGCGGCCCGCGCCCCGGTGCCCGTCCGGCTCGACCTGCCCGCCCGCCGCTTCCCGCCCGAGATCGAGTCGACGCTGTACTTCGCGCTGTGCGAGGCGGTCGCGAACGCCGTCAAGCACGCCCGCGCCGACCGCGTCGACCTGGAGGTCCGCGCCGGTCCCGAGCGGATCGTGGCCCGCGTCCGCGACGACGGCGTCGGCGCGGCGGCGCCGGTCCCGGGCGGCGGCCTCGCCGGGCTCACCGACCGCGTCGGCGCGCTGCGCGGCCGGGTGCGCATCCAGAGCCCGCCCGCCGCCGGGACGATCCTCACGATCACCCTGCCCATCCGGTGATCCCGGGCGTCCGGGTCCGGCCGCGCGGGCGCGCCGACCGCGCCGACGGGGGATGCTCGCCCCACGTACGCGAGTACGGACGGACGAGCTGCGAGGACGCGATGCTGAACCCCGACACCGCCGAGGACGGCGAGGACGACGGCGCGGTCGAGGTGAGCGGCCCGGAGGGCCCGCCGCGCCGGATGCGGCCGGGCGAGCGGCTCACCTTCGGCCGGGGCCCGGACGTCGACCTGGCGTTCGGCGAGCGGAACCGCTGGATGTCGCGCCGCGTCGGGGAGATCACGGTCGAGGCCGGCGGCGTGCGCCTGGTCAACCTCAGCGCCAAGCACGCGCTGGTCGTGGAGGCCGGGACGGTGGGGGAGGACCCCGCGCGGACCCGCCCCGAGCCGGTGCGGCTGCGGCCGAGGCTGCCCGGCGACCCGGCCGAGGCGTGCGTGCTGACGGCCGGGAGCGCGCTCGTCGGGTCCGCGCTGATGATCCGGGAGAACCGGGCCGTGCACGTGCGGCTGCCGGGGCCCGGGCCGAGCGGGGAGCCCGTCCTGCCGGCCCCGAGCGGGAGCCGGTCGAGCACGGTCGCCGGGATCACGATGAACCCCGAGACCCGCCAGTTCATGGTCGCGCTGCTGCTGTGCGAGCCGTGGCTGCGGGACGCCGCGCGGGTGGCGCGGCTGCCGACCGTCCCCGAGATCGGCAGGCAGGCGCTGGAGCTGACCGGGGCGCACTACCTGCTGCGGGTGGTCGACCGGGAGCCCCGCCTCCAGGAGCTGCTCGCCGGGAAGGTCAACGACCATCTGAAGGCGCTGCTGAAGAAGCTGGTCGCGCGGACGCTGCTGCCCGCGGAGGGGACGGTCGGGCACACCGCCGTCGCCTCGGCCCTGATCCACTACGACGTCCTCGGGCACCGCCACCTCGCGCTGTTCGAGGACGCGTACTGGCTGCGCGTACAGGCCAACAAATGGTCCACCTGCATGGACGACGCGTCCACTCCCTGATCCGGGAGCGGCGGGCGGGGCCCCTCCCGGCGGACCCTGGGACGCGTCGGAACGGGCGAACCAGCAGGAGGAGACGATGTTCCGGAGAATCCGGATCCGCCGGGTCCACGGCGCGGCCGCCGTCATCGCGGTCGACCTGCTCACCCGCGTCGGGCTCATCGCCGCGGCCGTCGCGATGGCCGCGGGAGCGGGCGGCGCCGCCTTCCCCCTCGGCCACGCGTACTGGATCGTGGCCGCGCTGAGCGCGGTGCCCCGCGCGGGCGTCGTGGTGCACGTCGACCGCGAGGCCGGGCAGCGGGTGCGAGGGGACAGGTGAGAGCCGACAGGTGAGGAACGGTGGCCGGGCGCCCGTCCCGCTCGGGCTCCCGGCCACCGTCGTCTTCGGCGCCGCCGCCGTCTTCGCCGCTACCGGCGCAGCCTCCGCAGGGTGAGGAACGCCGCGAGGCAGCCCTGGGCGGCGAGGACGAGCAGGCACAGCGCCCAGACGTGCGCGCTGTGCCCCCACAGCGCGTCGGGGCCGCCGTCGCCGCGTCCGAGGTCGACGGTCGAGGCGAGCGCCGCGAAGCCCCACCGCGCGGGCAGCAGGACGGCGGGCCCCGCCAGCAGCGGCTCGCCCGACAGCGGGACGAGCCCGCCGCACAGCGGGAGCTGCAGCGCCGTCACGGCGGCGACCACCGGCAGCGCCCACTCCGGCGCGGGCACGTGCACCGCGACCGCCATCCCGGCCAGGGCGCACACGACGCCGGTGAGCGCGAGCGCGACGGCGACCTCCGGCGTGGCCAGGCCGAGCAGCGCCGCGCCGGACGGCCCCGGGCGCACGGCCCGCAGCAGCACGACGGCCAGGGCCGCCTGCGCCGCCGCCACGCCGCCGAACACCGCGGCCTTGGCGAGCAGGTACGCCTCGGGCAGCAGCCCGGCGGCCCGCTCGCGCGCGTACACGGCGCGCTCGGCGGCCAGGTCGCGCGCGGCGGGCAGCGCGGCCGCCGAGGCCGTGCCGAGCACGAGCACCAGCAGGACGCGGCGGGCGCCGCCGCCCGGGACGGCGAGCCCGGAACCGTCGCCGACGCCGAGCGCGAGCAGCACCAGCAGCGGGGCGACCAGCGCGAGCAGCGCCGTGCCCGCCGGGTCGGCGGCCATCAGCCGGAGCCGCCGCCGCGCGAGGACCCGCGCGTCGCGCAGGGCGCGGCGCCGCACGGCCGGGTCGCGCACCACGGCGCCCGCCGGGACGGCGGGCGGCGGCGGAGGCTGCGGGGCGGCCCCCTCCAGAAGCCCCGAGCGGGCCTCGGCGACCTTCGCCAGGTGGTCGAACACGTCGGCCCACGCGGTGGAGGCGAACCGGCGGCGCAGCCCGGACGGCGGCCCGTGGTAGGCCTCTCCGGCGCCGGGCGCCAGCACCAGCACCGAGTCGCAGCGGTCCAGCTCGCAGGGCTCCCGGGTGGTCAGCACGACCTGCCGGCCCGCGTCGGCGAGCCGCCGCAGCAGCCGTACCATCTCGCGCGCGCGGCCGGGGTCCAGGCCCGCGAGGGGCTCGTCCACCAGCAGCAGCGACGGGTCGGTGATCAGCTCGCAGGCGATCGCGAGCCGGCGGCGGCGGTCCTCGTCCAGCGCCGACACCCGCAGGCCCGCGTGCTCGCCCAGTCCCGTCTCGGCGAGCACGCCCGCGACCGCCGCCGCGCGCCCGGCGCCGCCGATGTCGCGGGGGCGGCGCAGCTCGGCGGCGTAGGACAGCACCTGCCGGACGGTGAGCCGCGGATGGCTCTCGGCCTCGTGCGCCACGACCGCGATCCGCGCGCGGACCTCGGCGTTGGCGTGCACGTCCTGGCTCTCGTAGCGGACGCGGCCCGCCGCCGGGCGCCGCCGTCCCGCGAGCAGCGACAGCAGCGTCGTCTTGCCGCAGCCCGCGGGCCCGACGACCGCCAGCAGCGACGGGCCCGCCAGCCGCAACGTCAGGGCGGGCGCGGGCGGCTCGCCGCCGCCCGCGCGCCGCGCCGGGGGCAGCACGGCCAGGCCCGACGCCTCCAGCCCCGTGTCGGGGGTCGCGGGCAGGAAGTGCAGCCGGTCGGCGATCCGGACGAACCGGGTGCGCCCGCACGTCAGCACGTCCCCGTCCCGCAGCGGCGCGCGGGTCGCGCGGTCGCCGTTGACGAACGTCAGGTTGGCGCTGCCGAGGTCCTGGACGACGTGCCCGCGCGGCCCGAGCACGATCCGCGCGTGGGCGCGGGAGACGAGCGGGTCGTCCAGCACGACGGTGTTGCTCCGGCCGCGCCCGATCGACAGGCTCCGGCCGAGCGGCACCGGCTCGCGGGCGACGCCCTCGGCGCCGGCCGCCTCGTCGAGGTCGCCGGTCGCGGCGGGGCCCGCCGGGTCGGCGACGAGCTCGACGACCGGGCCGTCGCCCGCGTCCCCGAGCCGGACGGCCAGCCCGGCGCCGACGGGCCGCACGGTGAGCCGCGCCCCCTCGTGCCAGGTGCCGTTCTCGCTGTCGAGGTCGCGGACCACCCACCCGCCGCCCGCGCCGTCGCCCCGCACGAGCTCCAGGTGCCGCCGCGACACCCGCGCGTCGGCGAGGACGACGTCGCATCCGGCGCCGCGCCCGACCAGCACCCGGTCGCCGGCGGCGAACTCGCGGGCCCGCCCGGCGGCGGTCACGGTGAGCCGCCCCCGCCGGTCCCGCCGGTCCCGGGGCGCGCTCACCCGCCCGGCAGGGTCGGGGTCGGCGACTCGGTGGAGGGCGGCACGTACCCCGCCGCCGCGACGAGCTGGGCGTCGCCGAGCACGAGCGTGCCGCCGTCGCACCGGGACGCGTCGCCGCCGCTGAACGTCCACCGCAGGGTGAGCCGCAGGACGCCGCGCACGTCGACCTCCAGGTCCTGGGACTTGCCGAGCGTGGTGGTGATCGACTTGAGCTTGCGGGCGTCGCCGTAGAACTCGACGGTCACCTGCGCCTTCGCGGCGGGCGAGTTGTCGTCCAGGCCCGCGAGCCCCTGCAACCGGGTGTAGTGCTGGCCGAGGTCGTACTCGACGCTGCCGGTCTCGTTGCCGCACGGCGAGCCCTCGACGCCGATCGCGTGGAGCTGCGGGTGGCCCGACAGCCGGAGGTTCGCCGCCTCGGTGCCGGTCCTGACCGTGTCGCCGGCGCTGGGCTCGATGTCGGCGAGGTACTGGATCGCCTGCTTGGAGGAGACGGTCAGCTGCAGCGTGGTGGGCAGGTCGGCGCCGGGTTTCGGGTCCTGGGCGAGGACGACGCCGTCGGGCGAGCCGGACGGCGCGGCCTCCCGGCGGATCTGCACGCCCACCGACGGCGGCAGCAGCGCGCGGGCCTGCGTCTCGGGCATCCCGACGAGGTCGGGGACCTGGTTCGGCCCGTAGGAGGCGCGCGCGCTGCTGGGCGGCGGCGACTCCGGTGCCGGGCCGCCCCCGCTCTTGGCGACGGTGGTGGGGCCCGGACCGGGGCCCGTGTCCGAGCCGGGGTCGCGGGTGGCCGCGTACGCGCCCGCCGCGACCGCGCAGACCACGGCCGCGGTGACGGCGGCGATGGCGAGCGTGCGCCCGCGCCGCCCGCGCCGCCCGCCCCGGCGGCCCGCGGGCTCGGTGCCGCCGGAGTCGCGGCCGGGGTTGCGCATCGACAGCGCGGTGTCGGCGTCGTGCAGGGCGGCGACCGGCGCGGGGGGCTCGGTCAGCGTCTCGGCGGCGGGCACGGCCTCCAGGTCGCGGGCCAGCGCCTCCAGCAGGATCGCGACGCGCCCCGCCGGGGCCGGGCGGGCCGCCGGGTCCTTGGCGAGCAGCGCGACGATCAGCTCCCACAGCGCGCCGGGCATGCCGGGCGGCCGGCCGGGCGCGCTGTGCCCGTGGTGCTGGAGCATGACCAGCGTCGAGCGGTCGGCGAACGGCGTCACGCCGCAGCACATCTCGTAGAGCATGATGCCGAGCGCGTACAGGTCGGTGGCGGGCGTCGGAGGCTGGCCGTCCGCCAGCTCCGGCGCGATGTAGGGGGCGGTGCCGACGAGCATCGTCGACTTGCTGCCGGTCTGCTCGGCGATGCGCGCGATGCCGAAGTCGGTCAGCCGGACGGCGGGCGGCGTCCGCCGTCCGTCCAGCAGCACGTTCTCGGGCTTGACGTCGCGGTGCACGACGCCCGCGTCGTGGACGGCCGCCAGCGCCGAGGCGGTCTCGGCGGCGACCGCGCAGGCGTCGCCGGGCCGCATCGCGCCGTGCGCGGCGAGCGGGGCGCGCAGGTCCGAGCCCTCGACCAGGTCCATCACGATCGCGAGGGTCGCGCCCTCCACGACGAGGTCGTGCACCCGCACCAGGTGCGGGTGCACGACGCCGCTGAGGATCGAACCCTCCCGCAGGAAGCGGTTCACGGTCTCCGGATCGCGCGCGAGGGTGTCGTGCAGGAGCTTGAACGCGAGCCGCTCGCCCTCATGGGTCCGCCCGCGCCACACCTCGCCGGTGGCGCCGCGCCCGATCACCTCTTCGAGGATGTACTTGCTGCCCAGAGGGCCTTTCACCGCGGGACTCCTAGGAATTGCCGGGCCGGAGGGAGCCAGAACGCGGCAATTCTCGCACCGCCGCCGTTTTCCCCGGTGACGTTCCGTGGTCCCCGCCGCTGCGCTGACCGACTGCGGTCAGGAGCGTGCTAATTAATTCCTACTTTCAGAGATAAGTCAGGCACTTGGGGGAGTTAGGGAGAACGCGGTCAAGATCCTTTCTTCTTGACGATCTTTCCGGCGATCCTTTCCGCGATCTTTCCTGAGGGCTTTTCAGCCGATGTCGCGGCGGCGGAAGGCGAGCAGCCCGGCCGCCGAGGCGGCCAGCGCCACGGCGGTGAGGGAGGCCAGCGGCAGCGGGGAGAACGTGCCGCCCGGCACGTTGGGGGTGTGGGTGAAGGGCGAGACGTCCATGACGGGCTGGGGGAGCTTCAGCACCGGTCCCATCTGGCCGAGCATCAGGCACACCGCGAGCACGCCCCATCCCGCCTGCGCGGCGCGCGGCAGCAGGCCGAACAGCAGGACGGTCACCCCCGCGACGACCCACACCGCCGGGAGCTGCGCGAGCGCGGCGCCGAACACGCGGGGGAGCTGGCCGTCGAGGTCGCCCGAGCGCAGCCCGTGCGCGGAACCGACGGCGAGGCCGGTCAGGGCGAGCATCACCACCGTGCCCGCGACGGTGACGGCGAGCTGCGACACCGCCCACCGCAGCCGGCCGACGCCGGTCGCGAGCACCGGTTCGAGCCGCTGCCCCGCCTCCTCGGCCCGCAGCCGGAGCACGCCCTGCACCGCGTACGCGGCGGTGAGCAGCGCCATCAGCCCCATCGCGGTGGACAGGAACGCGTCGACGATGTCGTCCTGCCGGCCCAGCTCGCGCAGGCTCTTGAGGGTGGAGTCGCTGTCGCCGACCAGGTCGCTCACCCCGTCGGCGATGCCGCCGATCGCGAGGCCGTACACGAGGAACCCGGCCGACCAGCCCACCAGCGAGCCGCGCTGCAGCCGCCACGCCAGCGCGAGCGGGGTGCGCAGGGACGGCGCGGCGCGGGACGGGCCGGGGCCCGGCGCGAGGATCCCGGCGCCGAGGTCGCGGCGCTCGATCAGCGCGTACGCGGCGGCCGCCAGCAGCGCGAACGCCACCAGCGGCAGCGCCAGCGCGGCCCACTGCTCGTCCGCGTAGGGCCGCACCCGCTGGGCCCAGCCGATCGGTGACAGCCACGCCAGCCAGTGCGCCGACCCGACGTCGCCGAGCCCGCGCAGCAGGAAGCCCGTCCCGAGGACGGCGAGCGCCAGCCCGTTGGCCAGCCGGGACGTCTGGGCGACCTGCGCGGTGACCGCCGCGACGCCCGCGAACACCATCCCCGCCCCGAACCAGGCCAGGCCGAACGCCACCGCGCCCGCCGCCGGCGCCCCGAAGGCGATCATCACGGCCGTGGCCAGGACGGCGAGCGTCCCGGCGGCCGTCGCGGCGACGAGCAGCGCGGCGGTCAGCGGGGCGCGGCGGCCGACGACGCCCGCGCCGACCAGTTCGAGCCGCCCGGTCTCCTCCTCGGCGCGCGAGTGCCGCACGACGAGCAGCACGCACATGAGCCCGACCAGCGCGGCGCCGGTCGCGCCGGTCTGCCATGCCGCGACCCCACTGGCGGTGTGCTCGTTGAGCACCGGCCCGTACATCGCCTTCGTGGACGGGTTGTCGTTGATCCCCCGTGCGAACTTCTCCAGCGCCCCGGGCTCGTCGTAGCCGGTCCGGAAGCTGTACATGGAGCTGGACACGAGCGCGGTCAGCGCGTAGATCCACGCCGGGAGCATGATCCGGTCGCGGCGCAGCCACATCTTCACCAGCATGCCGGTGCCGGCGAGCCGACCGCCCTCCCCGGCGGCGGGCGCGGGCGCGAGGGTGACGGCGGTCATGACGCCTCCGCGGGGGCGAGGTCGTCCTGGTAGTGGCGCAGGAACAGCTCCTCAAGCGTGGGCGGGCGGCTGGTGAGGCTGCGCACGCCCGCCGGGGTCAGCCGCTCCAGCAGCGTCCCGAGCCGGTCGGTGTCGACCTCGCAGCGGACCCGCACGCCCGGCCCCTCCAGCGGGCGGACGTCGAGGTCCTGGACGCCGGGCAGCCCGGCCAGGTCGCCGGGGTCGCCGGCGAGGTCGGCGGTGACGGCCGTGCGGGTCAGGTGCCGCAGCTCGTCCAGCGTGCCGGTCTCGGCGGTGCGGCCCCTGCGGATGATCGTGACCCGGTCGCACAGCGCCTCGACCTCGCTGAGGATGTGGCTGGACAGCAGCACCGTCCGGCCCGCGTCGCGCTCCTCCTGGACCGACGTGCGGAACATCTCCTCCATGAGCGGGTCGAGGCCGGAGGTCGGCTCGTCCAGGATGAGCAGCTCCGCGTCGGAGGCGAAGGCCGCGACCAGCGCGACCTTCTGCCGGTTGCCCTTGGAGTAGGCGCGGCCCTTCTTCTTCGGGTCGAGCTCGAACCGCTCCAGCAGCAGCTCCCTGCGGTCCTCGTCGAGCCCGCCGCGCAGCCGTCCGAGCAGGTCGATGACCTCGCCGCCGGTCAGGTTCGGCCACAGCGTGACGTCGCCGGGGACGTAGGCGAGGCGGCGGTGCAGGGCGGTGGCGTCCTGCCAGGGGTCGCCGCCGAGGAGCCGCGCGGTGCCCGCGTCGGCGCGCATGAGCCCGAGCAGGACGCGGATCGTCGTGGACTTCCCGGCTCCGTTCGGCCCGAGGAAGCCGTGCACCTCCCCGGTCCGCACCGTGAGGTCCAGCCCGTCGAGCGCGCGGGTGGGGCCGAACGTCTTGACCAGGCCGGCCGCCTGGATCGCGTCGGTCGCCTCAGCCGTCGTGGGGGTCGTCGCGTGGGTCACCGTCATCTCCCTTCGCGGCCATCGCCGCCTCGTACAGGTCCAGCCCGGCGTGCGCGCGGGCGACGCTCTCCCGGCTCAGCAGCCGGTCGTCGAACACCTCCAGCACCGCTCGGCGCAGCGGCGGTGCCCCCTCGACGGTCAGCGTGTCGGTGCCGACGACCCGGGACAGGTGCTCGTGCAGCACGACGACGCTCACCGACATCGCGGCCATGGCCGCGGAGTAGACGTGCAGGTCGCGGGTGGTGGGCGCGGCGACGCCCGCCGGCGGGTCCGCCAGGTACCGCTCGGTCATCTCGACCAGGTCGTCGAACAGCTGCGCGGCGGCGGGCGAGCCGTCGACCAGCGCGCGGGCGAGGTAGCGCCGCACCGGCAGGTCGGCCCGCAGCATCGCCTCGTGGAACCCCGGGTCGCCCGCCGCCTCGCTGGTCGACTGCGCGCTGAGCCGCCGCAGGACGTCGAGCGCGTACGCGTCGCACGCCTCGCGCAGCGCGTCCTTGGACCCGAAGTGGTGCTGGACGAGGCCCACCGACACCCCCGCCGCCTCGGCGATGCCCCGGAACGTGGCGCCCCTGATGCCGTGCTCGGCGAACTGGAGGAGCGCGGTGTCCCGGATGCGGGCGCGGGCCGTGAGGTCCTCCGAAGCCGGAGCCCCGCCCCGGCCGGTCGTCGTCATGTTCCCCCCTTCCAATACGTCTGTATGGCAAGCAATATGACTGTATACCATACGAGCGTATTGGAACAGGGTGTGACAGGGTCTTCAGCGGCGAGTTAGCTTAGGCTAGCCTTATCGCGTGCTGTCGTCCGTGCGGAGAACCCCCGTCCCACGCCCCGGAGGCCCCGGGGGCCGCGCGGGTCCGGCGGCCGTCCCGCGCCGCGTCCTGCGCTGGGGCGGGCTGGTGCTGCTCGCCGCCGCGCTGCTGCTGACCGCCGCCGCCAGTCTCGCGATCGGCGCCGAGCACGTCCCGCCCGGAGAGGTCGTCTCCGGCCTGCTCTCGCCCGACGACTCGCAGTCCTCACTGATCGTCCGGGAGCTGCGGCTGCCCCGCACGCTGCTCGGCCTCGCGGTCGGCGTCGCGCTCGGCCTGGCGGGCGCGGTGATGCAGGCGCTCACCCGCAACCCGCTCGCCGAACCCGGCATCCTCGGCGTGAACGGCGGCGCCGCGCTCGCGGTCGTCGCCGTCATGAGCGCGTTCCGCGTGGACGAGGTCCTCGTCTACGTGTGGGCGGCGTTCGCCGGTGCGGCGGGCGCGGCGGCCCTGGTCTACCTGGTCGGCGCGCGCGGCCGGGGCGGGGCGTCCCCGGCGCGGCTGGTGCTGGCCGGCGCCGCCGTCAACGCCGTGTTCACCGCGCTGACCGCCGGGCTGATGCTGCTCAGCCCGCGCACGTTCAACGGCTTCCGGTTCTGGCAGGTCGGCTCGCTCGGCGGGCGCGGCATGGACGTCCTGCCCCGCGTGCTGCCGTTCATCGCCGCCGGCACGGTGCTGGCGCTGCTGCTGGCCCGGCCGCTGAACGCGCTCGGCCTCGGCGAGGACGCGGGACGCGCGCTCGGCGCGCGCCCCGGCCGCACCCGCGCGCTCGGCGCCGTCGCGGTGGTGCTGCTGTGCGGGTCGGCGACGGCGGCCGCCGGGCCGATCGCGTTCCTCGGCCTGGCCGTCCCGTTCATCGTCCGCGCGGCCGTCGGCCCCGACCAGCGCTGGGTGCTGCCCTACTCGCTGCTGCTCGCGCCCGTCCTGCTGCTCGGCGCCGACATCGCCGGACGCGTCGTCGCCCCGGGCGAGCTGGAGACCGGCATCGTCACCGCCTTCCTCGGCGCGCCGCTGTTCATGCTGATGGTCCGCAGGGGAAGGACACGCGACCTATGAGCCGGACCCTGCGGGCCGGGGGACTGTCGCTGCGCTTCGAACCGCGCTCCGCGCTGGTGTGCGGGGTGCTGGCGCTGGTCGCGGCGGGCGCGGCGGTGCTCGTCGTCGGCTCGGGCGAGTTCCCGATCCCCGCCTCCGACGTCGTGCGGGCGCTGCTCGGGCAGGGCGACCGGGCGACCGAGTTCATCGTCACGACGCTGCGGCTGCCCCGCGCCGTCACCGGGCTGCTCGCCGGGCTCGCGCTCGGGCTGAGCGGCGCGGTCTTCCAGAGCATGTCGCGCAACCCGCTCGGCAGCCCCGACCTCATCGGGTTCACCACCGGCTCGGCGACCGGCGCGCTGCTGCAGATCCTGGTGTTCGGCGGCGGCGCGGTCGCGATCACGGTCAGCTCGGTCGCGGGCGCGGTGCTCACCGCGCTCGCGGTCTACCTGGTCGCCTACCGCCCCGGTGGCGGCGGCGTGCACGGCGTCCGGCTGGTGCTGATCGGGGTCGGCGCCGCCGCGATGCTGGAGGCGCTGAACTCCTACCTCATCACCCGCGCCGAGCTGCGCGAGGCCTACGAGGCGGCGTTCTGGCTGACCGGGAGCCTGAACGGGCGCGGCTGGGAGCAGGCCGTCCCGCTCTCGATCGCGCTGGCGGTGCTCGTGCCCGCCGCGCTCGCGCTCGGCCGCCCCCTCGCGATGGGCGAGCTGGGCGACGACGCGGCGCAGGCGCTCGGCGTGCCCGTCCAGCGGACCCGCGCGCTGCTCGTCGTCGTCGGGGTGGGTCTGGTCGCCGCCGCGACCGCCGCCGTCGGCCCGGTCCCGTTCGTCGCGCTCGCCGCGCCGCAGCTCGCCCGGCGGCTGACCCGCCGCGCGGGCGCGCGGCTGCTGCCCGCCGCGCTGACCGGCGCCGCGCTGCTGGCCTGCGCCGACCTGATCTCGCTGCACCTGCCGGTCGCCGTGCCGGCCGGCGTCGTCACCGGCGTGCTCGGCGGCGCCTACCTGGCGTGGCTGCTGTCCACCCGGAAGGGGACGACATGACGAGGCTCCGCGCGGACGCCCTCACCCTCGCCTACGACCGGCGCGTCGTCGCCGAGCGGCTCGGGGTGGAGATCCCCGACGAGTCGTTCACCGTCATCGTCGGCCCGAACGCGTGCGGGAAGTCGACGCTGCTGCGGGCGCTGGCCCGGCTGCTGCGCCCCCGCGAGGGCACGGTGCTCCTGGACGGCGCGCCGATCTCCGCGCTGCCGCCCAAGCGCCTCGCGCGCCTGCTCGGGCTCCTTCCGCAGTCGTCGATCACACCCGAGGGCATCACGGTCGCCGACCTCGTCGCGCGCGGCCGCTACCCCTACCAGGGGCTGCTGCGCCAGTGGTCGCGCGAGGACGAGGGCGCCGTCGCCGAGGCGCTGGAGGCGGTGGGCGTCGAGGACCTCGCCGACCGCGTCGTGGACGAGCTGTCCGGCGGCCAGCGGCAGCGCGTCTGGCTCGCGCTCGTCCTCGCCCAGCGGACGGGCATCCTGCTGCTGGACGAGCCGACCACCTACCTCGACATCGCGCACCAGGTCGAGGTGCTCGACCTGTGCTCGCGCCTGCACGAGGAGGGGCGCACGCTCGTCGCGGTGCTGCACGACCTCAACCACGCCTGCCGGTACGCGACGCACCTGATCGCGATGCGCGACGGCGAGATCCGCGCGCAGGGCCCGCCGGGGGAGATCGTCACGGCCGGGCTCGTCGAGGAGGTGTTCGGGCTGCCGTGCCGGGTCATCGACGATCCGGAGACCGGCACGCCGCTGATCGTCCCGGTCGACCGGCGGCGGGCGTTGACGCCGAAAAACCCCCTCAATTAGGTTAGCCTTACCTAATTCGAGGGGAGTTCCGTGCTGACCTGGGAAGAGCTGCAGAGCGCGCTGGCCGAGGTGCTCGACGAACCCGCCGGGCCCGGCGACAACCTCATCGAGCTCGGGATGGACTCGATCCGGCTCATGCAGTTGACCGGCCGGCTGCGCCGCCGCGGCGTCGAGGTCCGCTTCGCCGAGCTGGCCGAGCGCCCCACGCTGGCCGAGTGGTGGGACCTGCTCACCGAACGCGGCCAGGCCGAGCCCGCGGCGGGCCCGCCGCCGGGCACCGATCCCCTGGACGCCGGCCTCCCCGGCACCGACCTCTCCGACATCGACCTCTCCGATAGCGAGCCGGACGAGCCGTTCCCACTCGCGCTCATGCAGCACGCGTACTGGATCGGGCGCGACTCGGGCCAGGCGCTCGGGTCGGTGGCCGCGCACCTCTACGTCGAGCTGGACGGGCGGGCGATCGACCCGGCGCGGTTCGAGGAGGCCGTGCGGGCGCTCGTCCGGCGGCACCCGATGCTGCGCGTCGCCGTGCTGGACGACGGCACGCAGCGCGTCCTGCCCGAGCGGCCGGGCCCGGCGGTCACCGTCCACGACCTGCGCGAGGCCGCGGACCCGGACGCGGAGCTGGAGCGGATCCGCGCGGAGATGTCGCGGCAGCGGCTGCCCATCGAGGAGGGCCGCGTGTTCGACGCGCGGCTGAGCCTGCTGCCCGGCGGCACCGCGCGCCTGCACCTGGACGTCGACATGGTCGCCGCCGACGCGATGAGCTACCGCGTCCTTCTGGCCGACCTCGCCGCGCTGTACGCGGGGGAGTCCCTCGCCCCGATCCGGTACGGCTACGCCCGCTACCTCGCCGACGACCCGCGCGCCGAGGCCCGCGAGGCCGACCGGCGCTGGTGGGCCGGGCGCCTCGCCGACCTGCCGGGCCCGCCCGAGCTCCCGGTCGTCGCCGAGCCGGGAAACGAGGTCGAGCGCCTGCACCACCGGCTGTCGCCGGAGGACAAGGACCGCCTCCTCGCCCGCGCGCACGCCGAGGGCGTCACGCCCGCGATGGCCCTGGCCGCCGTGTTCGCCGAGGTCGTCGGCGCGTGGTCGGCGACGCCGCGCTTCCTGCTGAACCTGCCGCTGTTCCACCGCGAGCCCGTGCACCCGGACGTGGACACCGTCGTCGGCGACTTCACCGGCTCGATCATGCTGGAGGTCGACCTCACCGCCGAGCTGCCGTTCGCCGAGCGGGCGCGGGCCGTGCAGGCGTCGCTGCACACGGCGGGCGCGCACAGCGACTACTCGGGCCTGGAGGTGCTGCGGGACCTGGCGCGGCTGCGCGGCGAGCAGGTCCTCGCGCCGATCGTCTACACCAGCGCGCTGAACCTCGGCGAGCTGTTCGGCGGCGCCGTCCGCGAGCGGTTCGGCGAGCCCGGGTGGATCATCTCGCAGGGTCCGCAGGTGCTGCTGGACGCGCAGGTCACCGAGGTGTCGGGCGGGCTGCTGCTCAACTGGGACGTGCGGCGCCCCGCGTTCCCGGACGGCGTCGCCGAGGCGATGTTCGCCGCCTACACCGCCGCGATCACCAGGCTCGGCGCGTCCGGCGCCGACTGGGGCGAGCCGCTCCGCGTCGCCGCGACGCCGGAGCAGCTGCGCGTCCGGGCGGCGCTCAACGCCACCCCGGCGCCGCCTCCCCGCACCCTCACCGAGGGCTTCTTCGACCACGCGCGCCGCACGCCGAGTGCGCCCGCGCTGCACTGGGGCGACGGCGGCACGCTGACCTACGGCGAGCTGGCCGACCGCGCCCTGCGCGTCGCGGCCGGCCTCGCCGCCGGGGGCGTCCGGCCCGGTGACCGCGTGTCGGTCGAGCTGCCGAAGGGCCCCGACCAGGCCGCGGCCGTGCTCGGTGTCCTCGTGGCGGGCGCCGCCTACGTCCCGATCGGGGCCGGGCAGCCCGCCGCGCGCCGCGCGCGGATCCGCGCGGGCGCGGCCGTCGCCGCGTCCATCACCTCGGGCGCGGTTCCGGAGGTCGAGCCCGCGGCGGGGCCGGTCGGAGTGCGTCCCGAGCAGGTCGCCTACGTGCTGTTCACGTCCGGGTCCACGGGCGAGCCGAAGGGCGTCGAGGTGTCGCACGGCGCCGCGATGAACACCATCGGCGACCTCACCGCCCGGTTCGGGCTCGGGCCGGGCGACCGCACGCTCGCGGTCTCGGCGCTCGACTTCGACCTGTCGGTGTTCGACCTGTTCGCGCCGTGGTCGTCGGGCGGGGCGGTGGTCGTCCCGGCCGAGGACGAGCGCCGCGACGCCGCGCGCTGGGCGGAGCTGGCGCGCCGCTGGTCGGTGACGGTGCTCAACTGCGTCCCGTCCGTCCTGGAGATGCTGCTGCGCGCCGGCGCCGACCATGCCGGGAGCCTGCGGCTGGTCCTGCTGGGCGGCGACTGGGTGGGCACGCACCTGCCCGGACTGCTGGCGGAGCGCGCGCCCGGCGCCCGGTTCGCCGCGCTCGGCGGCACCACCGAGACCGCGATCCACTCGACCGTGCAGGAGGTGGCGGGCGAGGTCCCGGCCGACTGGCACGCCGTCCCGTACGGGGTGCCGCTGGGCGGCGTCGCGTGCCGGGTCGTGGACGAGGCGGGCCGCGACCGCCCCGACTGGGCGACGGGCGAGCTGTGGATCGGCGGCGCGGGCGTCGCGGACGGCTACACCGGCGACCCCGCCCGCACCGCCGACCGGTTCGTCGTCCACGAGGGCGCCCGCTGGTACCGGACGGGCGACCTGGCCCGCTACCGCCCCGGCGGGACCCTGGAGTTCCTCGGCCGCCGCGACCACCAGGTCAAGGTGCGCGGCTTCCGGATCGAGCTGGGCGAGATCGAGGCCGCGCTGCGCGAGCACCCCGCCGTGACGCGGGCGGTCGCGTTCCTCCACAGGGGGAGCCTGGCCGCGGCGGTCGTGACCGGCGGGGCCGAGCCGGACCGCGAGGCGGTCCTCGCGCGCGCCCGCGACCTGCTCCCCCCGCACATGGTCCCCGAGCTGCTGCTCACGCCGGAGGCCCTCCCGCTCACCGCCAACGGCAAGGTCGACCGCGCGGCCCTCGCCGCGCTGGCCGCCGCCGAGACCGGGGAGGCGGCGCACGTCGAACCGCGCACGCCGCTGGAGAAGGTGTTCGCGCGGATCGTGGCCGAGGTGCTGGGGGCCGAGCGCGTCGGCGCGGACGCCGACTTCTTTGCGCTGGGCGGCGACTCCGTCCTCGCCACCACCGTGGTCGCGCGGCTGCGGGAGGCGCTCGACACGGCGGCGGCGCCCGTCCGCGTCCTGTTCGCCGAGCGGACGGTCGCGCGCGTCTGCCGCCGCCTCACCGAGCTGGAGGAGGCCCCCGGGCGGCTGGAGGCCGTCGCGTCCATCTGGCTGGAGGTCGAGGCGATGACGGAGGCCGAGGTCGAGGCCCGCCTCGCCCCCTGAGCGGTGCCCGTCAGGCGGCGGGCTCGGGATCGGAGCCCGGGGCGAGCGTCGCGGTGCGCAGGCCGGTCAGCGTGAGGGCGAGGGCCAGCGCGAGCGCGGCGCTGACCGTCCCGTAGAGGACGATGGCGGGGCCGGGGGCCAGGTAGCGGCCGAGGACCCCGGCCCCGAGCGCGCCGACCGCGCCGCCGCCGGTCTCCTGCGCCGCCCACAGGGCGTTCACCCGCCCGAGGTGGGAGTCGGGGGTGTGCGACTGGATGAGCCCGTAGCGCAGGATCTCCTCGATCGATGCCACGAACCCGTATCCGAGCAGGATCGCGACGGCGGCGCCCGGATGGCGGGCGAGGCCGAGGCACGCGAGCGCCGCGAAGCCGCTGACCGACGCGACGAGCAGCGCCCGCCCCGGCGCCCGCAGCCCTCCCGCCCACCCGCTGGTCACCGACGCGAGCACCGCCCCGCACGCCGGGGCCGCGTACAGGAGCCCGACCGTGGTGGCGCCGCCGTCCAGGCCGCGCGTCGCGAACGCGGGCATCAGCACCGGGATGCCGCCCGCGACCATGAACAGCAGCCCGAGCAGCATCAGCGACCCCACCACCCGGTGGGACGCGACGAACCGGAACCCGTCGGCGATCGCCTTCAGCGGGTGGCCCGCCGCGTCCTCCCCGCTCGGCTTGAGCACGGGGAGGGAGGTCAGCAGGCCGAGCGTCCCGAACGTGCCGGCGGCGGCCGCCGCGTAGTTCCACCCGACGCCGAACGCCGACACGACGAGCCCGCCGAGCGCCGGGGAGGCCATCGACCCGAGCCGGACGGTCAGCGCGTTCAGCGCCCCCGCCGCGACGAGCTTGTCGGGCGCGACCAGCGCGGGCGTCGCCGCGAGCAGCGCCGTGACGCTGACGCCGGTCGCGAGCCCGTCCCACGCCGCGAGGACGTACAGCGCCGCCGCCGACGGCGACGGTAGGAACGCGTTGAGGGTCAGCAGCGCGAACCCGACCCCCGCCGCCGCCCGCGCGCGCAGCATCAGCCGCCGCCGGTCGTGCCGGTCGGCGAGCACCCCGCCCCACAGGAACCCGGCCAGCAGCGCGGCGCCCTCGGCCGCCGACACCGCGCCGACGTGTACGGTCGAGCCGGTCAGGTCGTAGACCTGCACGGGCACCGCCACCATCAGCATCCCGATCCCGAACACCGAGACCGTGCGGGCGATGAACACGTTCCGGAAGGGCCTGCTGTCGCGCAGCGGGCCGATGTCCATCGCAAGGCGCCTGAGCATCGTCGGGGTTCTCCTCCGCCGGGGGGATAGCTAAGGTAAGCCTAGCCTTAGTTGGTCTTGAGAAAGAGGACGAACCGGTGCAGCGAACGCTGATGAACGGCAAGATCCACCGCGCGACCGTCACGCAGGCGGACCTGCACTACGTGGGCTCGCTCACGATCGACGCCGACCTGATGGAGGCGGCCGACATCGTGGAGGGCGAGCAGGTCCACGTGGTCGACATCACCAACGGCTCGCGCCTGGTCACCTACGCCATCACGGGGGAGGCGGGCAGCGGCGTCATCGGCGTCAACGGCGCGGCGGCCCACCTGGTGGCCCCCGGCGACCTCGTGATCATCATCACCTACGCCGCGCTCGACGAGGCGGAGCGCCGCGAGCACACCCCCCGAGTCGTCCACGTGGACGGCGCCAACCGCGTCGTCGCGCTCGGCTCCGACCCGGCCGAGCCCGTGCCGGGCGCGGCCGCCCAGACGGCGGGGCGGTGACCGTGGAAGGCTTCACCCCCTGGCCGCCCGACCTGGAGGCCCGCTACACGGCCGAGGGCTACTGGGGCGACCGCGTCCTCGGTGACGTCCTGCGCGGCGCCCCCGAGCGCCCGGCGCTGGTCGCCGGTGACGAGCGCCTCACCTACGCCGACCTGGACCTGCGCGCCGCGCGCACCGCGGCGGGGTTCCTGCGGCTCGGCCTCGGCCGCGGCGACCGCGTCGTCGTGCAGCTCCCGAACACGGCGGGCTTCGTCGTGGCGTTCCTCGCGCTGGTGCGGATCGGCGCGGTGCCCGTCCTAGCGCTGCCCGCGCACCGCGCGAGCGAGATCGGCTACCTGTGCGAGCTGTCGGAGGCGCGCGGCTACGTCTGCGGCGACACCGACGGCGACTTCGACTACCGGGAGATGGCCCGCGGCCTGCCGGTCGAGCACGTCGTCGTGGACGGCGAGGCGCAGGAGTTCACCGCCCTGTCCGCCCTCGACGCCGACCCGGTCGAGGCGGAGCGCCCCGACCCGTCCGACGTCGGGGTCTTCCTGCTGTCGGGCGGGACGACCGGGCTGCCGAAGCTGATCCCCCGCACGCACCGCGACTACGTCTACAACCTGGAGGCGAGCGCCGAGGTCTGCGGCTTCACCGAGGAGACCGTCTACCTCGTCGTGCTGCCCGCCGCGCACAACTTCGCGCTCGCCTGCCCCGGCGTCCTCGGCGTGTTCGCGACCGGCGGGACGGTCGTGCTGGCGCCGTCCGGGTCGCCCGACGACGCGTTCCCCCTCATCGAGCGCGAGCGCGCCACCGTCTGCGCGGTCGTCCCGCCGATCGCGCTGCTGTGGCTGGACGCGGCGAGCTGGTCGGGTGAGGACCTGTCGTCGCTGGAGCTGCTCCAGGTCGGCGGCGCGAAGTTCGCCGCCGAGCGCGCCGCCGAGGTGCCCGGCGACCTCGGCTGCCGGGTGCAGCAGGTCTTCGGGATGGCCGAGGGCCTGCTCAACTACACGCGCCTGGACGACTCCCGCGACCTGGTCGAGCACACCCAGGGCCGCCCGCTCTCGCCCGCCGACGAGATCCGCGTCGTGGACGAGGACGGCGAGCCCGTCGCCCCCGGCGAGGTCGGCGAGCTGCTCACCCGGGGCCCCTACACGCTGCGCGGCTACTACCGGGCGCCCGAGCACAACGCGCGCTCGTTCACCCCGGACGGCTTCTACCGCACCGGCGACCTCGTCCGCGTGCTGCCGACCGGGCACCTGGTCGTCGAGGGCCGCGCGAAGGACCAGATCAACCGGGGCGGCGACAAGATCTCCGCCGAGGAGCTGGAGGGCCATCTGCTCGCCCACCCCGCCGTGCACGACGCCGCCGTGGTCGGCGTCCCCGACGCGATGATGGGCGAGCGGACGTGCGCGTTCCTGGTCGTCCGCGAGAAGGAGCCCACGCTCCGCGAGCTGAAGGACTTCCTGCGCGCCCGCGGTGTCGCCGCCTACAAGTACCCCGACCGCGTCGAGACCGTCGAGACCTTCCCGCGCACCCCCGTGGGGAAGGTCAGCAAGAAGGCCCTGGCGGCCCGCCTGTCCTGAGCCGTCCCCGGCGTGCCGCCCCGCGCCCGGGCGGCACGCCGGGAGGCGGCGGTCAGGGGAGGGGGACGACGTGCGGGGCGATGCTGGAGAGCTTCTCGCAGGTCTCCTCGTACTCGCGGTCGGGGGTCGAGCCGAGGACGATCCCGGCGCCCGCGCGCAGCCAGGCGCGGCCGTCCTCGTTGTAGAGGGCGCGCAGCACGAGCGCGGAGTCGAGCGCGCCGTCGTGGGAGAGGGCGAGGACGGCGCCCGCGTACAGGCCGCGCGGCTCGTCCAGGCGGGTGATGGCCTCGATCGCCTCGCGCTTGGGGATGCCGGACGCGGTCACGCCGGGGAACAGGGCGGTCAGCGCGTCCCAGGCGGAGCGTCCGGGGGCGAGCGTGCCGCTGACGCTGGAGCCGAGGTGCTGGACGCTGCCGCGCTCCTTCACGGTCATGAACCCGGTGACGTGGACGCTGCCCGGTTCGCACACCCGGGTCAGCTCGTCCTGCGAGGTGCGGACCGACACCGCGTGCTCGAAGATCTCCTTGGGGTCGGTCTCCAGCTCGCGGCGCGTCCGCTCGTCGGCGTCGTGCCCCGCGCCGAACGCGCGCGTCCCGGCGAGCGGCTGGGTCATGACGCGTCCGGCGGCGTCCACGCTGGCGAGGACCTCGGGGCTGAACCCGGTGGCCTGGAAGCCGCCGAGGTCGAGCAGGAACGACCGCGCCGGGGTGTTGGCCCCGCGTCCGCGCACGTACGTGGAGACGACGTCCACGGGGAACGGCACGTCGAGGCGCCGGGAGACGATGACCTTCTGGTAGCGGCCCGCCTCGATGTCGGCGACGGCCTCCGCCACGCGGGGCTTGTAGGCCCCGGCGCCCACCCGGACGTCGACCGGGGACGGCGCGCCCGGCGGCGGGCCCTCGGCCCCGGCGAGGAGCTTGGCGATCTGCTCCGCCTCGGCGGGGTCGGCCGCGGTCACCCGGGCCCGGCCGCCCTCGACCCGCACCTCGGCGCGCGGCACGACCAGGTGCGCCAGCCGCCCGGACGGGCGGGACGCGGCGAACTCGAACGCGATCCAGCCGTAGGCGTTCCACGCGGGCAGCGGGGCGGCGGCGAACGCCTCCCGCAGCGCGTCCGCCGGGTGGCCCGACCACGGCCTGCTCACCGCGGGCACTCCCGGCCAGCGGGTGCGGACCGTCCCGGCGTCGAGGACGACCTCGCCCAGCGTCCCGCCCGCGAAGGTGTAGGAGTCCGGGCGCTCGTAGACGACGTAGTCGTCGAACAACCCGGAGCCGGCCAGCCGGGCCATGAGGGAGAGGGGCTCGGCGGTGTGCTCGACCACCCGCTCCGTGAGTTTCTGGTCGGTGTGCGCACCGTCGGTGTGCGGACGGATGGACAAGGCGGCCACTCCCTTTGTTCCGAGCCGAATCTCCAAACTTAGGTAAGGCTAACCTTGCAGGATTTTTATAGGCAAGGCTAACCTAACCCGCGGTGGTGAACCCGACAACGAAAGAGTTGAGCGTGCGGGATCAGACGACGGCGGTACGGCGGCGCGAACTGATGCGGCGGATGATGGCGGAGGCCGGGCTCGGCTCCGACTCCACCCGGCTCGCCCCCCGGGGATCGGACGGCCCCGCGCCGCTCTCGCACGCGCAGCAGAGCATGTGGCTGCACCACCGGGCGTTCCCGGCGAGCCCCGCCTACAACGTCTGCCTGCTCGTCCGGATGTCGGGCCCGCTCGACGCCGCCGCGCTGCGCGCGGCCCTGCGCGGCCTGATCCGGCGGCACGCGATCCTCCGCACCACCTATGCCGAGGATGACTCCGGCCCGGTGCAGATCGTCGGCGGCGACGACGCGCTCGACCTCGCCCCGATCCCGTGCGCGGACGCCGACGCGCGCGCGGCCGAGCTGGCGGCGCTGCCGTTCGACCTGCGCCGCGACCGGCCGGTCCGGTTGGAGCTGCTGCGGCTCGGCGAGGACGAGCACGCGCTGGTCCTCGTCGTGCACCACATCGCCTGGGACGGCATGACGTGGGGCTCGCTGTCGCGCGACCTGTCCGCGCTGTACCGGGCGGCGGTGGCGGGCGGGCCGGACGGCCTGCCCGCGCTGGACGTCCAGTACGCCGACTTCGCCGCGTGGGAGCAGGAGCGCCCCGAGAGCGAGGACGACCTGGCCTACTGGCGCGAGCGGCTCGACCCGCCGCCCGCGCCGCTGGACCTGCCCGCCGACCGGCCGCGCGGCGCCGCCGCGTCCGAGCGGGGCGGGCGCCGCGCGCGCCGGTTCGGCGACGCGGTCACCGCGGGCATGCGGCGGCTCGCGGCGGAGGAGAACCTCACCCCGTACACGGTGATGCTCGCCGCCTACGCCGTCCTGCTGCACCGCTACACCGGAGCCGAGGACGTGGCGGTCGGGTCGGCGGTGATGAACCGGGAGCACGCCGGGACCGAGCGGCTCGTCGGCAACTTCGGCAACACGCTGGTGCTGCGGACCGACCTGTCCGGCGCGCCGACGTTCCGCGAGGCGCTGCGCCGCGCCGGCCGCACGTGCGCCGAGGGCTTCGCGCACCAGACGCTGCCCTACGACCGCATCGTGCGGGAGCTGCGCCCCGCGCGCGGGCGGGGCCGGGCGGCGTTCTTCGACACGATGCTGCTGTTCCTCGCCCAGGAGATCGGCGAGCTGGACCTGCCCGGCGTCACGTCGAGCTGGACGCACGTCCACAACGGCACGACGCACTTCGACCTGTCGCTGGAGGCGTTCGTCCGGGCCGAGGGCATGACGGTCGAGGCGACGTTCCGGCGCGAGCTGTTCGACGACGACCGGATCGACGCGCTGCTCGGCCACCTGGAGACGCTGCTCGCCGCCGCGCTGGCGGACCCCGACCGCCCGATCGGCGCGCTGGAGCTGATGGGCGCGGACGAGCGCGCGCTCGTCGAGGCGGCCAACGCCACGCGGCGGGACGTGCCCGACACGACCGTGGTCGCGCTGTTCGAGGAGCAGGCCGCGCGGACGCCGCACCTGACGGCCGTCGAGTCGGAGGCGGGCCCGCTCACCTACGCGGAGCTGGACCGGCGCTCGTCCGCGCTGGCCGCCGCGCTGCGCGGACGCGGCGCGGGCCGCGACACCGTCGTCGCGCTGGCCCTGCCGCGCACGCCCGACCTGCTCGTCGCGCTGCTCGGCGTGCTGAAGGCGGGCGCCGCCTACCTCCCGCTCGACCTGGACCACCCGAGGGACCGCCTCGCCTACATGCTGGACGACGCGCGCCCCCGCTGCGCCCTCGTCACCCCCGAGACCCTCGGGCTGCTCCCGGACGGCACGGAGACCCTCGTCCTCGACGAGGTTCCGGACGACCCGGAACCGTCCACACCGGTACACGCCGACGACCTCGCCTACGTCATCTACACCTCGGGCTCGACCGGTCGCCCGAAGGGCGTGGCGGTCCCGCACGGCGCGCTCGCGAACTTCCTGCTGACCACCCGCGACCGGCTCGGCCTCACCCCCGCCGACCGGCTCGTCGCGGTCACGACGATCGCGTTCGACATCGCCGCGCTGGAGCTGTACGGGCCGCTGCTGGCGGGGGCGACCGTCGTGCTCGCGTCCCGCGACGCGGTCCGCGACCCGAACGCGTTGACGGCGCTGCTGAAGGACGCGACGATCGTGCAGGGCACGCCGTCGCTGCTCGGCACCCTCGCCCCGGAGGCGTTCACGGGGCTGCGGGTGCTGGTGGGCGGCGAGGCGCTCCCGGCGGAACTCGCGGGGACGCTGGAGCGGGCCGCGCACGCGACGAACATGTACGGGCCGACCGAGGCGACGGTCTGGGCGACCGCCGCCGACCTGCCCGCCGCGGGCATCGGGCGGCCGTTCTGGAACACCCGCGCCCACGTGCTGGACGCGGCGCTCCGCCCCGTCCCCCCGGGCGTCCCGGGCGAGCTGTACCTGGCGGGTTCGCAGCTCGCCCGGGGTTACGCCGGGCGGCCCGGCCTCACGTCGGAGCGGTTCGTCGCCGACCCGGCCGGGCCGCCCGGAGCCCGGATGTACCGGACCGGCGACCTCGCGCGGTGGAACCGGGACGGGACCCTCGACCACCTCGGCCGCACCGACGACCAGGTGAAGATCCGGGGGTTCCGGATCGAGCCGGCGGAGGCCCAGGCGGTGCTCGCGGCGCTGCCGGGCGTCGCGCGGGCGGCGGTCGTGGTCCGCGAGGACCGGCCGGGCGAGCCGAGGCTCGTCGGCTACTACGTGCCGGAGGGGGAGCCGGGCGACCTGCGCGGCGCGCTCGCCGCGGCGCTGCCCGAGTACATGGTGCCGTCCGCGCTCGTCCCGCTGGACGCGCTGCCCCGGACGGTGAACGGCAAGCTCGACCGCGCCGCGCTGCCCGCCCCCGAGGACGCGGCCGCCGCCGGGCCGGAGGGCCGCGCGCCCCGCGACGCCCGCGAGGCAGCGCTGTGCGCGATCTTCGCCGAGCTGCTCGGCCGCGACCGGGTCGGCGTCGACGACGACTTCTTCGCCCTCGGCGGGCACTCGCTGCTGGCCACCCGCGTCGCGGCGAAGGCCCGCGCCGCGCTCGGCGCGACGCTGTCGATCGCCGACGTCTTCGAGGCGCCCACGGTCGCCCTGCTCGCGCCGAGGCTGGTCGCGGGCGGCGGCTCGCGCGTGCGCGACGTCGAACGGCCGGAGGGCGACGTCCCCGCCTCGGCGGCGCAGCGGGGCCTGTGGCTGGAGGAGCGGCTGCGCGGCCCGTCCCCCTCCTACGCGCTGCCGCTCGGCCTGCGCCTGACCGGGCCGGTGGACGCGGCGGCCCTGCGCGCGGCGTTCGGCGACGTCGTCGCGCGGCACGAGGCGCTGCGCACGCTGCTGGTGGAGGGGCCCGACGGGCTGCCCGTCCAGCGGATCCTCGCCGCCGACACCCCCGCCCCCTTCACCGTCGTCGACGCGCGCGGCGGGGACGCGGCCCGGCGGGAGCGCGAGGCGGCGTCCCACGTCTTCGACATCGGCGCCGACCTGCCCGTCCGGGCCACGCTGATCCGCGCCGGGGACGAGGAGTGGTCGCTGGTCCTGCTGCTGCACCACGCCGCCGCCGACGAGTGGTCGTTCACGCCGCTGCTCGCCGACCTCGCCCGCGCCTACGCCGCCCGCCGCGAGGGCCGCGCGCCCGGGTGGGAGCCGCTGCCCGTCCAGTACGCCGACTACGCGGCCTGGCAGCGCGGCGCCGGCACCGGGGACCAGCTCGCCTACTGGGAGGACGCCCTCGCGGGGCTGCCCGGCGAGACGGTCCTGCCGGTCGACCGGCCGCGCCCGGCCGAGGCGAGCCACCGGGGCGGGCTCGTGCCGTTCCGGCTGCCCGCCGCCGGGGCGCGCGGGCTGGCCCGCGACACCGGGACCAGCGTGTTCATGGTCCTGCACGCGGCCGTCGCGGCGCTGCTCCAGCGGTCGGGCGCGGGCGAGGACATCGCGCTGGGCTCGCCCATCGCCGGGCGCGCCGACGAGGACCTGTCCGGCCTGGTCGGCGTGTTCGTCAACCCGCTCGTGCTGCGCGCCGACCTGTCGGGCGACCCGACGTTCGCCGAGCTGCTGGAGCGGGTGCGCGCCGCCGACCTCGCCGCGTTCTCCCACGCCGACGTGCCGTTCGGGCGGGTGGTGGAGCGGCTGGCGCCCGAGCGGTCGCTGGCCCGCGGCCCGCTGTTCCAGGTGATGGTCGTCCACCAGCGGCTGGAGGACGTGCGGCTCGCGCTGCCGGGCGTGCGCGCCGAGCCGTTCCTGCCCGAGACCGGCGGCGTGAAGTTCGACCTCGACCTGTACTTCGCCGAGGGCGGCGACGAGGTCGAGGGCTTCGCCGCCTACGCGGAGGACCTGTTCGACCGGGGAACGGTCGAGGGCCTGCTGGACGGGCTGACCACGCTGCTGGAGCAGGTCACGGCGGACCCCGGGCGGAGGCTGTCGTCGCTCGGCGCCCCCGTCGCGCACCCCGACACCGCCCGCGAGCTCCCCGCCGCGACCGCCGCCGCGCTCGTCGAGGCGCAGGCCGCCCGCACCCCGGACGCGACGGCCCTCGTCTTCGGCGGCACCACCCTCACCTACGCCGAGCTGGACGCCCGCGCCGAGGCCCTCGCCGACCGGCTCGCCGCCGCCGGGGCGGGCCCGGAGCGGGTCGTCGCGATCGCCCTGCCGCGCTCGGACGCGTTCGCGGTGGCGCTGCTCGCCGTGCTCAAGACCGGCGCCGCCTACCTGCCGCTCGACCTGGCCTACCCGCCCGCGCGGATCGAGGCGATGCTGGCGGCGGTCCGCCCGCTGCTCGTGCTCGGGCGGGACGAGCCGCCCCGGGACGCGCCGCGCCGCGTCCGCCCCGCGATCCTGCCCGGCCACCTCGCCTACGTCGTGTTCACCTCCGGCTCGACCGGGACGCCGAAGGCCGTCGCGGGCACCCAGCGCGCGCTGGCCAACCGGCTCGCCTGGGGCACCGGCCTGGCCGCGCCGGGCGTCCGCGTCGCCAAGAGCTCGCCCGCGTTCATCGACGGCACCACCGAGCTGCTCGGCGGCCTGGTCGCCGGGGACACCGTCGCCGTCGCCGACGACGCCACCGCGACCGACGCGGTCGCGCTCGCCGGGTTCGTCGAGCGGCACGGCGCCGCGACGGTCACGCTCGTGCCGAGCCTGCTGGCCGCGCTCGCCGAGAACGGGGCGCCCGCGTCCGTCACCACCTGGATCAGCAGCGGCGAGGCGCTGCCGCCCGCGCTCGCCGCCCGCGTCCCCGGCCGGGTCGTGGACCTGTACGGATGCTCGGAGGCGGCGGGCGACAGCCTCGCCGCCCCGCCCGGCGGCGGGGGCCTGGCCCCCATCGCCAACACCCGCGCCCACGTCCTGGACGCGGCGCTCCGCGAGGTCCCCGTCGGGGAGCTGTACCTCGCGGGCGACGGGCTCGCGCGCGGCTACCTCGCCGACCCCGCACGCACCGCCGAGCGCTTCGTCGCGGACCCGTTCGGCCCGCCCGGCTCCCGCCTCTACCGCACCGGCGACCGCGTCCGGCGGCTCCCCGACGGGACCCTGCGCTTCCTCGGCCGCGCCGACGACCAGATCAAGCTGCGCGGGTTCCGGATCGAGCCGGGCGAGGTCGAGGCCGCGCTCGCCGCGCGGCCCGGCGTCCGCCGCGCCGCCGTCACCGCGCACGGCTCGCGCCTGGTCGGCTACGTCGTCGGCGACGCCGACCCCGAGGAGCTGCTGGACGGGCTGCGCGCGACGCTCCCCGGCCACCTCGTCCCGGCCGACCTGGTGGTCCTGGACGAGCTGCCGCTCACCCCGAGCGGCAAGACCGACCGGCGCGCCCTGCCCGACCCGGGGCGTCCCGCCGCCGGGCGCCCGCCCGCCACCGAGACCGAGCGCGTCCTCGCGCGGCTCGCCGCCGCCGTCCTGGAACGTCCCGACGTGGGCGCCGACGACGACTTCTTCCGCGCGGGCGGCGACAGCATCAGCGCCGCGCTGCTGGTCGCCCGCGCCCGCCGCGCCGGGGTGGCCTTCACCGTCCGCGACGTGTTCCGGCTGCGGACGGTCGAGGCCCTCGCCCGCGCCGCCGCGCCGCCGCCCCCGGCCCTCGCCCCGGCTCCGGAGGACGCGACCGGTGAGCTGCCCCTCTCCCCGCTCCAGGAAGGGCTCCTGTTCCACCTGATGCTCGCGGGCGAGGGGCGCGACATCTACGTGCAGCAGGCCGTGGTGACGCTGTCGGGGCCCGTCGACCCCGAGCGGATGCGGGACGCGGCGCGCGCCGTCCTGGAGAAGTACCCCAACCTGCGCGCCGGGTTCCGGACCGACGGCGACCGCGCCGTCCAGTTCGTCCCCGACTCCTTCGAGGTGCCCTGGACCTACGCCGAGGTCGCTCGGGACGGGCTCGACGCGTTCGCCGACGCCCAGCGGGCCGAGCCGTTCGACCCGGGCGCGCCGCCGCTGCTGCGCTTCGCGCTGGCGAGGGTCGGCGCGGACGACCACCGCCTCGTCCTGACCTCCGAGCTGATCCTGCTGGACGGCTGGTCGGGCGGCCTGCTGGTCACCTCGCTGCTGGAGGGCTACACCGACGCCGCCGCCGAGGCGGCCCGCCCCGTCGCGCCGTTCCGCGCGTTCCTGGACTGGGTGAACGGCCGCGACCGCGACGCCGCCGTGGACGCCTGGCGGCGGGCGCTCGCCGGCTTCGACGAGCCCGCGCTGGTCCGTCCCGCCCTCGCCGGGGCGCCCGCCGACCTCGCCGCCGCCGGGGAGACGCGCCGCGTGCTGCCCGCCGGGCTCGCCGGACGGCTCGACGCGGTCGCCCGCGAGCGCGGCGTCACGCCCGGCACGCTGTTCGAGACGGCGTGGGGCCTGGTCCTGATGGGCCTGACCGGACGCGACGACGTGGTGTTCGGCGCCTCGGTGTCGGGCCGCCACCCCGACGTGGACGGCGTCGAGTCCATGGTCGGGCTGCTGTTCAACACCATCCCCGTGCGGGTGCAGGCCAGGCCCGCCGACCCGGCGTCGGCCGTGCTGGAGCGCGTCCAGGCGGCCCGGTCCGAGCTGTTCGACCACGCGCACGTCGCGCTCGCCGACGTGCAGCGCGCGACCGGCCTCGGCACCCTGTTCGACACGCTGTTCGTCTTCCAGAACTTCCCCGGCATGCCGACCGGGCGCGGCTTCGGCCCCGGCGGGGACCTGCGCGTCCTCGGCAGGGAGGTCCGCGACGCCACCCACTACCCGCTCACGGTGGTCGTCGAGCCGGGGGCCGGGCTCCGCGTCATGTACCGGGGTGACGCGTTCACCGCGGCCGAGGCCGAGCGGATCACCGACCGGTACGTCCGCGTGCTGGAGACGCTCGCCGAGGCGCCGGAGACGCCGTGCCACGGCCTCGACCTGCTCGTCCCGGCCGAGCACGACCGGCTGCGGCGCGACTGGGACGAGGCGCGGCACGCCGTCCCCGAGCTGACCGTGGCCGAGCTGCTCGCCGAACGGGCGGCCGAGCGCCCGGACGCGCTCGCGCTGGTGTCGCAGCCGGACGTCCGGCTCACCTACGGGGAGCTGAACGCCGAGGTCAACCGGCTCGCGCGGCTGCTGATCGCGCACGGCGCCGGGCCCGAGCGGGTCGTGGCGCTGGCGCTGCCCCGTTCCGCGCGGATGGTCGTGGCGCTGTTCGCCGTGCTGCGGACCGGTGCCGCCTACCTGCCGCTCGAACTCGACTACCCGGCCGACCGGCTCGACTTCATGCTCGCCGACGCCGCGCCCGTCTGCCTGGTCTCGCACCGCGACATCGCGGCGGGCCTCGCCCACTCCGGCGCCACGATCGCGCTGGACGACCCGGAGACCGCGCGGGCCCTCGCCGACCTGCCCGGCGGGGACCTCGCACCCGACGAGCCGAACGGGTTCGCGCCCGGCACTCCGGGACGCCTCGACCACCCCGCCTACGTCATCTACACCTCCGGCTCGACGGGCCGCCCCAAGGGCGTGGTGACGCCGTACCGCGGGCTGACGAACATGCAGTTCAACCACCGCGCGAACATCTTCGACCCGGTCGTGGCGGCCGCCGGGCGCGGGCTGCGCATCGCCCACACCGTCTCGTTCTCCTTCGACATGTCGTGGGAGGAGCTGCTGTGGCTGATCGAGGGCCACGAGGTGCACGTCTGCGACGAGGACCTGCGCCGCGACGCCGAGGCGCTGACCGCCTACCTGCGCCGCCACGAGGTCGACGTCATCAACGTCACGCCGACCTACGCCCAGCAGCTCCTCGACGAGGGCCTGCTGGACGGCGGGCACCGGCCCCCGCTGGTGCTGCTCGGCGGCGAGGCCGTGCCCGCGTCGGTGTGGGACCGGCTCGCGCGCGCCGACGGCGTCCTCGGCTACAACCTGTACGGACCGACCGAGTACACGATCAACACGCTCGGCGGCGGCACCGCCGACAGCGCCACCCCGACGGTCGGCAAGCCGATCTGGAACACGCGCGGCTACGTCCTGGACGGCTGGCTGCGCCCCGTCCCGCCGGGCGCGCCCGGCGAGCTGTACATCGCGGGGGACGGGCTCGCGCGCGGCTACCTCGGCCGTCCGGGCCTGACCGCCGAGCGGTTCGTCGCCGACCCGTTCGCGCCGGAACCGGCGGGCGGCCGCATGTACCGGACGGGCGACCTCGTCCGCGTCCGCGCGGACGGCAACATCGACTTCCTCGGCCGCACCGACGACCAGGTGAAGATCCGCGGCTACCGCGTCGAGCTGGAGGAGGTCGAGAGCGCGCTCGCGGCCGAGCCCGGGGTGGGACAGGCGGCGGTCGTCGCCGTCGACACCGAGGTCGCGGGCGTGAAGCGGCTGGTCGGCTACGTCGTCCCGGACGGGGCGCGCGAGGGCGCGGCGGGGGAGCAGCTCGCCGAGTGGCGGCAGATCTACGACGCCGAGTACACCGAGATCGGCACCGTCGTGCACACCGAGGAGTTCGCGGGCTGGGACAGCAGCTACGACGGCGCCCCCATCCCGCTCGACGACATGCGCGAATGGCGGGAGACGACCGTCGAGCGCATCCGCGCGCTGCACCCGGAGCGCGGCCCCGGCCGCGTGCTGGAGATCGGCGTCGGCGCCGGGCTGATCCTGACCCGGATCGCGCCCGAGGCCGAGGAGTACTGGGGCACCGACTTCTCCGAGCCGGTCATCGGCAAGCTGCGCCGCGACCTCGGCCCGGACTCGCCCGTCCGGCTCAGCGCGCAGCCCGCGCACGACACCGGCGGCCTGCCGCGCGGCCACTTCGACACCGTCGTGGTCAACTCGGTCGCGCAGTACTTCCCCGGCCCCGGCTACCTGGAGGACGTGGTCGCGAAGGCGCTGGAGCTGCTCGCGCCGGGCGGCGCGCTGTTCCTCGGCGACGTCCGCGACCTGCGCTCGGTCCACTGCCTGCACGCCGCGATCCAGCTCGGACGCGGCGGCGGCGACCTCGCGGCGGTCGACCGGGCCGTCCGGATGGAGAAGGAGCTGCTGCTCGACCCGGCGTTCTTCACCGCCCTGGAGGGGCCCGCCCGGGTGGACGTCCTCACCAAGCGCGGAACGCGCCACAACGAGCTGACCAGGCACCGCTACGACGTCGTGCTGTGGAGGTCGGCGCCGCCCGCGCCGGACACGCCCGCCGTCGAGTGGACCGGCCTGGACGACCTGCGCCACCGTCCGCCCGGCCCGCTCAGGGTCCGCGGGATCCCCGACCCCCGGCTGTCGGGCGAGGTCGCCGCGCTGGAGGCGCTGCGCGGCGGCGCGTCCCCGGACGAGGCGCGCGCGATCCTCGCCGCCCCGCCGGACGGAGTCGAACCCGAGACCCTCCACGAACTCGACCCGGGCGTGGTGCTCACCCCGTCCGACCGGATCGGCCGGTACGACGCGGTCTTCGGCGGCGGCGCCGCGAGCCCGGCCGCGGACCCGGGCCGCCCGCCCGCGTCCTACGCCAACGACCCGGTCGCGGCCCGCGACCACGGCACGCTGGCGGCGCGGGTCCGGGAGGCGCTGAAGGCGCGGCTGCCCGGCTACATGGTGCCGAGCGCGGTCATGACGCTGGACGCGCTGCCGCTGACCGTCAACGGCAAGCTCGACCGGCGCGCGCTGCCCGCCCCCGGCCGGGACGGCCCGCGCCGCGAGGGGCGGCCGCCCCGCACGCCCGTCGAGCGGCTGCTGTGCACGCTGTTCGCCGAGGTGCTGGACGCGCCCGGCGCCGGGATCGACGACGGCTTCTTCGACCTCGGCGGCCATTCGCTGCTCGCCACCCGGCTCGTCGGGCGGGCCCGCGCCGTGCTCGGCGCCGAGCTGTCGATCCGCGACCTGTTCGAGGCGCCCACGGTCGCCGAGCTGGCGGCACGCCTGCACGACCGCGCGGGCGAGAGCACCGCGCCGCGCCCCGTGCTCGCGCCGCGCGAGCGCCCCGAACAGGTCCCGCTGTCGTTCGCGCAGCGCCGCCTCTGGCTGCTCGACCAGCTCCTGCGCGAGGACGACGGGCCGCGCGGCGCCTACCACCTGCCGCTCGCGGTGCGGCTGCGCGGCGACCTGCACCGCGCCGCGCTGGAGGCCGCGCTCGCCGACGTCACCGCCCGGCACGAGAGCCTGCGCACGGTCTTCGCCGAGCACGACGGCGTCCCCTACCAGCGGATCCTGCCGCCGGAGGAGGCCCGCCCCGTCCTGGAGGTCGCGGCGGGCACGCCGGAGGAGTTCATCGCGCGGCCGTTCGACCTCGCCGCCGACCCGCCGCTGCGCGTCGCGGTGTTCCCCGAGGGCGACCGCGAGCACCTGCTCCTCGCGGTCTTCCACCACATCGCGTTCGACGAGTGGTCGTTCGGGCCGTTCGCCCGCGACGTCGCCGCCGCCTACGCCGCCCGGCTGGAGGGGAGGGCGCCCGATCTCGCGCCGCCGCCCGTCCAGTACGCCGACCACGCGCTGTGGCAGCGGGAGCTGCTCGGCGACCCGCTCGACCCGGGCAGCGTCCACGCCCGCCAGCTCGGCCACTGGGCGCGCGCGCTCGCCGGGATCCCCGAGGAGATCCCGCTGCCGGTCGACCGGCCCCGCCCCGGGACGGTCGGCCAGCACGGCGCCACCCACGCGGCCGTGCTGCCGCCCGGCCTCACCGCGCGGCTGCGCGGGGTCGCCCGCGACGCGGGCGCCAGCATGTTCATGCTGTGCCAGGCGGCCGTCGCCGCGCTGCTGCACCGCACGGGAGCGGGCGAGGACATCCCGCTCGGCAGCCCCGTCGCCGGACGGACCGAGGAGGCCGCCGGCGGGCTGGTCGGGTTCTTCGTCAACACGATCGTGCTGCGCGCCGACGTGTCCGGCGCGCCGACCTTCGCCGAGCTGCTCGGCCGCGTCCGCGAGAGCGCGCTGGAGGGCCTCGCCCACCAGGACCTGCCGTTCGAGGCGCTGGTCGAGGCGCTGCGCCCGCGCCGGGTGCCCGGCCGCAACCCGCTGTTCCAGGTTATGGTCGGCTACGAGAACCAGGGCGCCGGCGACGTCGTCTTCCCCGGCCTGGAGCAGCGCGAGGCGCTGTTCGGGCCGGGCGCCGCGAAGTTCGACCTCGATTTCATCTTCCGCGAGGACGCGGCGTCCGGCGACCTGCGCCTGCTCGTCGACTACTCCGCCGACCTGTTCGACGCCGGCACGGTCGCCGCGCTGGCCGCCGGGCTCGTCGCGGTGCTGGAGGCCGCCGCCGCCGACCCGGGCGTGCCGGTCGCCGCGCTGCCCTCCGCCGGGGCCGCGCGCGCCGTGACCGCCGAACGCGTCTCCGCGCCGCGTTCCGGGGTGTCCCGCGCCGCCGCGTCCGGCGGCGACCTGGAGGCGGCGCTGTGCCGGATCTTCGCCGAGGAGCTGGGCGTTCCCGAGGCCGGGCCCGACGACGACTTCTTCGACCTCGGCGGGCACTCGCTGCTCGCCATGAGGCTGGTGCGGCGGATCAGGCGGGAGCCCGGGTGCGCGGGGCTGAAGGTCGCGGCGCTGATGTCCGCGCCGACGGTCGCCGGGCTGCTCGCGCACCTGGAGGGCGGGCGGGGGGAGTGAGAGTCCTCATACGGCCTGACCTCTTGTGGAGTTAGGTGAGCCTAACCTAATGTCTCTGCTCGGAAACCCCCGGCACAACCTGGAAGGACACCGGTCCTCTATGCGCACAACGATGCGGCGTCTGGCCGCCGCCACCGGCGCCCTCGCCCTGAGCCTCGGCCTGGTCACCGCGTGCGGCGACGACGACGAACCCGCGGGCGCCGCGTCCGGCGGCGCGGCCGGGGCCTTCCCCGTCACCGTCGCGCACAAGCTCGGCTCCACCAAGGTCGAGGGCCCCGCGAAGCGGATCGTCGCGCTCGGCGAGGTGGACCAGGACGCGCTGCTCGCGCTCGGCGTCCAGCCCGTCGGGATGACCGAGCTGAGTGGCGTCCAGCCGGACGGGCTCGCCCCCTGGAGCGCGCCGAAGGTCACCGGCTCCAAGCCGAAGCTGCTGAAGGCCGGGGAGGCCGGCTTCAACCTGGAGGAGATCGCCGCGCTGCGGCCCGACCTCATCCTCGCCGCCGGGGACTTCACCATCGACCGCGAGTACGGCAAGCTCTCCAAGCTCGCCCCGACCCTCGCCTACCAGACCGGCCCCGCCGAGGACACCTGGCAGCAGATCACCCGGCAGGTCGCCAAGGCCGTCGGACGTCCCGCCGAGGGCGAGGCGCTGGTGCGCTCGGCCGAGGCGAAGGTCGCCTCGGTGGGCACCGCGCACCCGGAGCTGAAGGGCAAGGGCTTCGCGCTGACCAGCATGTTCCCCTCCGGGAACATCGGCGTGATGAAGTCACCGAACGACACCAGCGTCAAGCTGCTGGAGCAGTTCGGGATGGTGCTGCCCGAGCCGCTGAGCAAGCTGCCGGGGCAGGGCTTCGCCGCCGAGCTCAGCATGGAGAAGGTGTCGGTGCTGAACGTGGACGTCCTGCTCAGCCACTACAACGACGACCCCGCGACGCAGCGGAAGGTCGAGGGCAACAAGCTGTTCGCCCAGCTGCCCGTGGTCAGGCGCGGCTCCTACGTCCCGCTCGACCTGAAGTCGTTCTGGCCGCTGCGCACGCCGACCCCGCTCGCCGTCCCCTACATCGTCGACCAGATCGTCCCGAGGATCGCCAAGGCCGCGAGCGCCGCCAAGCCCGCCTGACCGGCCCGCCTGACCCCGCCTCACCCCCGCCCCGAAAGTGGAGACGCACATGCAGACACCCGTCCATGACGTGGCCGGCATCGGGTTCGGACCCTCCAACCTGGCGCTCGCCGTCGCGCTGGAGGAGGAGCACGGCGCGAACGTGGACGCGGTGTTCTTCGAGAAGCAGCCCCGGTTCGGCTGGCACCGGGGGATGCTCATCGACGGCGCCACCATGCAGGTCCACTTCCTCAAGGACCTGGTGACGATGCGCAACCCGGCCAGCCGCTACTCCTTCCTGGCCTACCTGCACGCCCGGGACCGGCTCGTCGACTTCGTCAACCACAAGACGATGTTCCCGACCCGGCTGGAGTTCCACGACTACCTCGAATGGGTCGCCGCCGCCGTCGCGGGGGACGTCCGGTACGGGACGGAGGTCGTCGCGCTCCGCCCGCGCGACGCCGCGACGCTGGAGGTCGTCGTCCGCCGCGACGACGAGCTGGAGACCCACCTCGCCCGCGACGTCGTCATCGCCGCCGGGCTCGAACCCTTCCTGCCCGAGGGCGTGTCGGCCGGCGAGCGGATCTGGCACACCGAGGACCTGCTGACCCGCCTCGCCGAGCGGCCCGGCTGGACGCCGCGGCGGGTCGTCGTGGTCGGCGCCGGGCAGAGCGCCGCCGAGGCCGTCGAGCACCTGCACCGCACGTTCCCCGAGACCGAGGTGTGCGCGGTCTTCACCCGCTACGGGTACTCGCCCGCCGACGACAGCTCCTTCGCCAACCGCATCTTCGACCCGCGGGCCGTCGACCACTACTACGCGGCGCCGGACGAGGTGAAGCGGCTGCTGTTCGACTACTCCCGCAACACCAACTACTCCGTCGTGGACCTCGAACTGATCGACGAGCTGTACCGGCGGTCCTACGCGGAGAAGGTCGCGGGCGCCGAGCGGCTGCGGATCCTCAACGTGTCCCGGGTCAGGGAGGTGCGCGAGGTCCCGGCCGGCGTCCGGCTCCGCGTCGCGTTCCTGCCCACCGGCGAGACGACCGACCTGGACGCCGACGCCGTCGTCTACGCCACCGGCTACCGCGAGCGCGACCCGTTCGACCTGCTCGGGGAGGCGGGCGCGCACTGCCGCGCCGGCGCGGACGGGCGCCCGCTGATGGAACGCGACTACCGGATCGCCACCGAGCCCGGCCAGGAGTGGGGCGTCTACCTCCAGGGCGCGACCGAGCACAGCCACGGCATCGCCTCCTCGCTGCTGTCCATGACCGCCGTCCGCACCGGCGAGATCGTCCAGTCCATCGCCCGCCGCTCCGCCCGCGTCGCCCAGGAGGCGTGATGACCAACCCGTTCGACGACCCCGACGGCACGTTCCTCGTCCTCGTCAACGACGAGGGGCAGCACTCGCTGTGGCCCGCCTTCGCCGACGTCCCGGCGGGCTGGACGGCGGCGTTCGGGCCCGGCCCCCGGCCCGACTGCCTCGACTACGTCGAGACGAACTGGACCGACATCCGCCCCCGGAGCCTGGCCACCTGACGGGGACCGGCGCCGTCAGGACGCGCCGAGCAGCGGCAGGCAGGCGTCCAGTCCCTCGATCTCGACGGGCACGGCGCGGTGCCGCTCCCAGCCCTCGCGGTCGAGCACGAACCGCCGGTCCAGCCGCAGGACGTCGCGCACGCTGACGCGGTCGAGGCCGTTGTCCCGGTAGCCGAGCTTGCGCGACACGGCGGCCGAGACGGCGTTGTCGGCCATCGCCGCGCTCGTCGCCGACTCGGCGCCCAGCCCGGCGAACGCCAGGTGCAGGACGGCGGCGCGCATCTCCGTGCCGTACCCCCGGCCCTGGTGGCGCAGCCCCAGCCAGGACCCCGTGCCGACCTCGCGGACGACCCGGAACGCCCGCGCGCTGATCCCCTGCGAGCCGATCACCTCGCCGTCCGCGAACACGGTCAGCGACAGCTCCCAGGCGTCCGGCTCCCACTCCGCGAGGACGCGCCAGTGGTACCGCATGACGCTCCGCGCGCGCTCCTCGGGCGGGAGGTCCGTCCACGGCACCAGGAACGGCATGTCGGCCGGGTCGTGGACGCCGCCGGCGGCGAGCCCGGCGAGGGCGTCCAGTTCCTCCAGGTCCGGGAGCCGCAGTTCGAGCCTGGGCGTCCGGAGGCGCAGCCCGTACAGCGGCCAGTGCGTCACGCTCATCCGGCGATTCTGGCGGCCGGGTCGCGGGCACGTCACCCGAATATCGCGGCGGCCGGGCTCCCGGCCAGGGCGTTTCCGGGGGTGTGACGCTTCGGGACGCGTCGGCGCTGTACTGATCGGAGCCGATTTGCGGCGGTTCCGGCGGGCGGCGTCCCTGGGAGGGGAAGCCCGCGGTTCGCCGCCTCACCCCGGTGACCGCCGGGCGGGGCGGCGGGCCCCGCGCGCGGGGGGCGGCCGGCGCGGCGCCCTCCGGCCCGCCCTGCGCCACCCCCCTCCCCGAGGCCGCCGTCGCCCGTGTCCAGAGGTGCCGCTGTGTTCAGAGCGGACACCAGGGGCAGAAAGCAGCAGAAGGTCATGTTTCGGTCCTCGCCCCGCCGCGGCCCCCGGCCGCGCGCGGACGGCGACCGGGCCCGGGGGAGGATGATCACTAGGGGGGTGGTCGGATGGCCCGCGCGGGTGCGCCGGACGCGCGCCGCGGCCGCCCGGCCGGGACGCGCTGATGGCCTGGAGCATCGGGTTCAGCCTGCTCGCGGCGTTCCTGTTCGCCGCGGCCGCCGCGCTCCAGTACCGCGCGGCGCGGCGCGCCGTCCACGGGGGCTCCGACGCGGTCGCCGCCGCCGGGCTGATCCGCAAGCTGCTCCACGACCCGCTGTGGCTGGCGGGGTGGGGGGTGAACCTCGCCGGGTTCATGAGCCAGGCCGTGGCGCTCCACCTCGGCTCCACCGGCCTCGTCCAGCCGCTGCTGGTCAGCCAACTCGTCTTCACGATCCTGCTGGGCTGCGCGGGCAACGGCTGCGTGCCCGCCCGCATGGACCTGCTCGGCGGGACGGCCGTGTCGGCGGGCCTCGCGGTCCTGTTCACGGTGCCGGGCGCGGTGCCGCCCGCGGGTGAGCCGTCCCGGCCCCGCCTGTTCGTCGCGGCGCTCCTCCTGGCGCCGCTCGTGCTCGTCCTCGTGCGCGGCGCGGCGCTGCGGAAGGGGACGGTCCGGGCCGTGCTGCTCGGCACCTGCGCCGGGCTGCTGTTCGCGTGCAGCGCCGTCCTGATCAAGCTGACCACCGCCGACCTCGTCGACCGGGGCGTCGCGGCCACGGCCGTGGACTGGCCCGGCTACGCGCTCGCGGGCACCACCCTGCTCGGCCTCGTGCTGGAGCAGCGGGCGTTCGCGGCCGGGTCGCTGCCCGCCGCCATGACCGCGATGACGATGACCAACCCCGCCGCGTCCTACCTGCTGGCCGTCCTCGCCTTCCACACCAGGCCGCCGCACAGCGCGGCCGCGTTCGCGGCGGTCTCGGTGAGCGCCGTGCTGCTGACGGCCGGGATCGTCGCGCTGTCGCGCTCGGCGGCCGCCGCCCGGCACGCGCCGTCCGGTTCCTGAACGGGCCTGTTCCGGGGGCAGGGCAGGCTGTCCGCTAAGTCATGAAATGTCGTACCTACCAGGCAGGATAGGGACATGACCGAGACTGTGACCCGCGCCGAGATCGCGGACCAGGCCGCCTACGCCGACGCCGTGCGCACCGCCGTCGAGGCGTCCGCCGCCTACTACGGCGAGGGCGACTCGCCCCTGGACGACGACGCGTTCGACCGCCTGGTGCGGGGGATCGCCGCCTACGAGGCCGAGCACCCCGAGCACGTCCTGCCGGAGTCCCCGACCGGCAAGGTCGCCGGGGGAGCGGTGGTCGGGGACGTGCCGCACACCGTCCCGATGCTGAGCCTGGACAACGTGTTCTCCGCCGAGGGCCTGGAGTCGTGGGTCGCGGGCCTGGAGCGGCGCCTCGGCCGCCCGGTCGGGCGGTGGTGCGTCGAGCCGAAGCTGGACGGCCTGGCGATCTCCGCCCGCTACCGCGACGGCCGCCTCGCCCGGCTGGTGACGCGCGGCGACGGCGCCGCCGGGGAGGACGTCTCGCACGGCATCGGCATGATCGTCGGACTGCCGGAGCGGCTCGCCGAACCGGTCACCGTGGAGCTGCGCGGCGAGGTGCTGATGACCCGCGC
This sequence comes from Actinomadura sp. NEAU-AAG7, assembly GCF_018603865.1. Lineage (NCBI taxonomy): Bacteria > Bacillati > Actinomycetota > Actinomycetes > Streptosporangiales > Thermomonosporaceae > Actinomadura > Actinomadura sp. NEAU-AAG7. Next base: position 204,413 of record NZ_JAHFZY010000009.1, on the reverse strand, counting down.
GCAGTTCGAGGACGCCAACGCCGCCCGCACCGCCGCCGGGGGCCCGGCGTTCGCCAACCCGCGCAGCGCCGCCGCCGGGTCGCTGCGCGCCAAGGACCGCGCCTACCAGGTGGAGATGACCTTCTTCGCCTACGGCGCGCTGCCGCTGGAGGGCACCGGCGAGGACCTGGCCGCCCGGCTGGGGGAGCTGCCGCACAGCGAGATCATGGAGTACGTCGCCGCGCTCGGCGCGCGCACCACCGCCGCGACGCCGGTGCCCGCCGTCACCGCGACCGCGCTGGAGGCCCTGCACGAGCGGGTCGCGGAGATCGCGGCGCTGCGGGCCGAGCTGGACTTCGGCATCGACGGCATCGTCGTCCGCGCGGACGCGGCGGCCGACCAGGCCGAGGCCGGGGTGTCCTCGCGGGCGCCGCGCTGGGCGATCGCCTACAAGCTCCCCGCCGTGGAGAAGATCACGCGGCTGCTGGAGGTCGAGTGGAACGTCGGCCGCACCGGGATCATCGCGCCGCGCGCCGTCCTGGAGCCGGTCGAGCTGGAGGGGTCGGTCGTCACCTACGCGACGCTGCACAACGCCGCCGACATCGAGCGGCGCGGGCTGATGCTCGGCGACCACGTCACCGTCTACAAGGCCGGCGACGTGATCCCCCGCGTGGAGGCGCCGGTCGCGCACCTGCGCACCGGCGAGGAGCGCCCGATCGAGGCGCCGGAGGTCTGCCCGCGCTGCGGCGACGCGATCGACGTCTCGCAGCAGCGGTGGCGGTGCGTGCGCGGCCGGGCCTGCCACGCGGTCGCCTCCGTCCGCTACGCCGTCGGCCGCGACCAGCTCGACATCGAAGGGCTCGGTGAGAAGATCATCGACCAGCTCGTGGACGCCGGGCTGATCACCGACTTCGCGGACCTGTTCGGCCTCACCCGCGAGCAGCTCCTCGGGCTGGAGCGGATGGGCGAGACCAGCACCGCCAACCTGCTCGCCGCGATCGAGGGCGCCAAGGCCAAGCCGCTCAGCAAGGTGTTCTGCGCGCTCGGGGTGCGCGGCACCGGCCGGTCCATGTCGCGGCGGATCGCCCGGTACTTCGCCACCATGGACGCGATCCGCGCGGCCGGCGACGAGGCGTTCCAGCGGGTCGAGGGCATCGGGCCGGAGAAGGCGCCGGTCCTGGTCGCCGAGATCGCCGAGCTGGCGCCGCTGATCGACCGGCTCGCCGCCGCCGGGGTGAACATGGTCGAGCCCGGCGCGACCGGCCCCGCCGAGGAGGGCGAGGAGGGCGAGGAGGAAGCGTCCGGAGCGGACTCCGGCCTCCCGCTGGCCGGGATGTCGGTCGTCGCGACCGGCTCGATGTCGGGGCCGCTGGAGAAGCTGTCCCGCAACGAGGTGAACGAGCTGATCGAGCGCGCCGGGGGCCGCGCCTCGTCCTCGGTGTCGGCCAGGACCGCACTGCTGGTCGCGGGGGAGAAGGCCGGGTCCAAGAAGGCCAAGGCGGACAAGCTCGGCGTCGAGGTCGTCACCCCCGAGGAGTTCGCCGCCCGCGTCGCCGACTTCCTCTGACGGGGTACTCGGGGTACTCGGGGTACTCGGGGTCGATCTGAGTACTTGGACGGTTATGGACGGCGGCGCGTCAACGGCAGTCTCCCGTTATGCCCCTCACCTGCCCCGGCTGCCAGACCCCGCTGCCCCCGCCGCGCCGCGCGGCCTGCCCGAGGTGCGGGCTGTGCCTGGCCGGACCCGCCGCCGCCGAGTTGTGGGTGCTCGACGGCGAGCTGGCCCGGCTGGGGCGGCGCCGCCGCGACCTGCTGGCCTTCCTGTACGCGGCGGCCCCGCCCCCGGCGCATCCGGCCGGGCCGCGGCCGTGGCCGGCGCCCGCGGGCGCGCCCGCGGCCTTCGGCGGGACGGACGCCTCGCGCTTCGCGGTCCGCAACGCGCTGCTGACCACCGGCGGGGCGCTGCTCGGCATCGCCGCGTTCGTGTTCGCCCTGCTGAGCTGGAGCGCGCTCCCCTACGTCGAGCGCGGGGCGATCCTGCTCGCGCTGACGGCCGTGGCGCTGGCCGCCGGATGGGTGATCGCCCGCCGCGGGCTGGCCGCCACGGCGGAGACCCTCGCGTTCGTCGGCCTTCTGCTGGTCGGCCTGGACCTCTACTCCGCCTACGCCCACGGCTTCCTCTCGCTGAATGACGTCGACCCCGCCTGGTACACGGCGGCGTCGTTCCTGGCGGCCGCCCTCGTCTGGGCCGGATACGACCGGCTGACCCCGCTCCGCCTGACCCGCCCCACGACGCTGGTCCTCGCGCAGTTTCCGCTCCCGCTCGCCGTCGCCGGTGCGGACGCCCCTCCGGAGGCGGTGGCGCTCGCCCTCCTCGCGGTGTCCCTCGCCGACCTCGGCGCCCGGCGCTTCTCCACGGTCGCCGCGACCGCCGCGGGCCTGCTCGCGGGCGGTGCGGGGACGGCGGCGGCGTTCGCGCTGACCGTGCCGTCGCTCCCGGGGGCGCCCGCGGGGGCGGCGCTCCTGATGGCGGCCGCCGCGGTCGCGCTGGCCTGGGCGCTGCGCGTGAACGCGGCCCTCGCCGTCGTCGCGGGGCCGGCCGCCTCGATGGCGCTCGCCGCCGCCCTGCCGCTGCCCCTGCGCTGGACGGCGGCGGGCGCCGCGCTCTCGGCCGTCGCCGTGGCCGCCGCCGCGTCCCTCCTGCCGGGCCGGCTGCGCTCCGGCACGCGGATCGGGGCCATGACCGTCCTGGGCGCCTCCGCGCTGTCGATCGCCCCGGGCGCGGCCGTGGCGGTGCTCTTCCCCGGCCGCTACCTGGACGCCCGCTGGGCCGGGGTGGGCTCGCCGGACCTGCTCGACTGGGTCCTGCCCGCCGCGCCCGCCGTCCTCGCGCTGCTGTTCGCCGTACTCCTCGTGAAGGCGCGCGCGGCGGCCCCGCCCCTCGCGCCGCTCGCCGTCCTCACCGCGGCGGTCGCCGCGGACGCGCCGTACCCGGCGGCGCTCGCGCTGGCCGTCGCCTCCGGCGCCGCGCTCGCGGTCTGGGCCGCCCTCGACGGCACGGCCCGTCCCGCCGCGTGCGGCGCCGCCGTCGCCGCGTCCCTGTGGGCCGCCGCCTACGCCCTGGCCACCGAGAACGCCACGCTCGCCGTCCTCGGTGCCCTGACGGTCCTCGCCGCCGCCTGCGCGGCCGCGTTCCCCGTCCTGCGCGATGGCGCGGTCGCCATGGCCGCGCTCGCCCTCGGCGGGTTCGCGGCGGCCGCCGCCCTCGCGGCCGGGCGCCCCGCCCACCACGCCGCGTTCGCCGTGCTCGCCGCGTCCGGTCTCGCGCTGCTCGCGGCGGCGCTGGTGCGAGGCCCCGCCGCCGAGGCCGCGCCGTGGCCCGTCGCCGCGGCGGGGATCGCGATGACCGCCGGGCACGCCGCCCCGCTCAGCCTCGCCCTGGCCGTGACCGGCGTGCTGGCCGCCGCCGCGGCGCTGCGGCCGGACCGCCGCCCCGCCGGGTGGGCGGCGTCCGCGCTGCTGCTCGCGGCGTGGTGGGTGCGGCTGGGCGCGTCCGGGGTCACGGTGCCGGAGATCTACACGGCGCCGGTGTCCGCGGCGCTCCTCGGCCTCGCCGTGATCCGGCGCTCGCGCGGCGCCGCCCGGTCGTCGTGGGCCGACCTCGGCCCGGCGCTCGCGTCCACGCTCGTCCCGAGCCTGCTCGCCGCGTGGGCGGACGCCACCGGACCGCGCCCGCTGCTGCTGGCCGCCGCCGCGCTCGCGACCGTCCTCGCGGGCGCCCGGCTCCGGCTCCAGGCGCCGCTCGTGCTCGGCGGCGCCGTCCTCGTCCTGGACGCGGCGCGCTGGCTCGCCCCCTACGCGGCCGACGCGGCCGCCGGTCTTCCCGGCTGGGTCCCGCTCGCCGGGGCGGGCCTGCTCGTCCTGCTGGCGGGCGCGACCTACGAGCAGCGCATGCGGGACCTGCGGCGGCTCCGCACCGCGCTCGGCCGCCTCGCCTGACGGCGCCTCATCCGCCGGCCGGCCTCACCTGGCATGGGCCAGGCGGCGGCCGAGGCGCTGGGCGGGCCTCTCGACGTAGCGGTGCGCGAGCCACGCCGACACGAGGACGGCCGACACGAGCACGACGTACCAGGCCAGCCGCTGGTGGCCCGGGATCGAGGCGGGCTCGCCGGTCAGCCGCCAGATCACCTGCACGACCATCGGGTGCAGCAGGTAGACCGAGTAGCTCACGAGCCCCAGCCACACGAGGACGCGGGGCATCGCGCGGTGGCGCAGCGCGAGCCCGCCGAGGAAGGTCAGCCACGCGGCGGCGACGGCGATCGACCAGTCCCGGCCGAGCGGCTGCGGGCCGCCGCTCAGCGCCCAGGCGGGCGGCGTCCGCAGCCCCGCGATCAGCACGAGGACGGGCACGACCGCGACCATCGCGGCGCCCGGCCAGGGGCGGAGCCGCCCGTCCTGGACGGCGCGGACGGCCGTCCCCGCGAACATCGTCGCGATGACGCACAGGCTCTCGACCCCGCCGATGCGGCTGTCGAGGATCAGCAGGGTCAGCGCGAGGGTCGCCACGACCGCGACCCCGGTGCGCCGGACCGCGCGGTGCCCGCTCAGCAGCGCGGCCAGCCCCGCGACGAGGACGAGGGCGGCGACGAACGTCGTCCCGCCCGGCCACCGCGAGGCGAGCAGCCCGCTCGGCAGCGCCACCCCGAGGATCGCGGCGGCGACGCCGAAGCCGAGCGCGACGCGGGCGCTGGCGCGGCGCGCCCCGGCGAGGAACAGCGCGGTGACCAGCAGGTAGAACACCATCTCATACGACAGCGTCCAGAGGACGTTGACGGCGTTCGGGACGCCGAGCAGGTCCTGCAGCATCGTCAGGTGCGCCAGCGCGGACGTCCAGGGACGTTCGCCGAGCGCGGCGGGCAGCCCCCAGGAGACCCCCGTGGCGCCGAGCAGCAGCGCCAGGCCGACCGCCACGAGCCACGCCGGGTACAGCCGGAAGAACCGGCCGATCCAGAACTCGCGCACGTTCCCGCGCCGCTCCAGCGAGAACGGCACGACGTAGCCGCTGACGAGGAAGAACACGAACACCCCGTACCGGCCGAAGTCGAACCAGGGGCTCGCCGTGCGGCGGACCTCCGGCAGCAGCACGTCGAGGGAGTGCTCGAACACCACCACCATCGCGGCGAGGCCGCGCAGGGCGTCGAGCCAGCCCATCCGGGACGATCTCACCGGAGGGGCGCCGATGTCGGTTCTGGGCGGGGTCAGAGTGTTCGTCGGCATCCGGGACACCCTAGGGGCCGTTCCTCCCCGCGCCCGGCGCGTCGCCTGAACACTTACTGAACGCTGTGGCTCGCGGCGGTGACCCTGGGTGAGGCGGCCGGACGCAGCAGCACCGGATACAGCAGGGCGGCGGCGACGTGCAGCGCGGCGATCGCCAGCAGCAGCGCGGCGGCGGGAAGCCCCGCCGCGGCGCCCGTGAGCGCCGCCCCGGCCGCCGCGGCGGTGATCTTCAGACCGGCCCCGATGGTGAAGACCTGCGGGCGCGTCCCGGGCGGCGCGTGGTCGGCGCGGAGGCGGAGCGTGGCCGTCAGCAGGGGGCCGTCCATCAGCCCGGCTGTGACGAACGCCACAGTGACGAGGGTGAAGGACGGGGCGAGCGCCGCCGCCGCCAGCACCGCCCCGGTCGCCAGGAGGCTGAGGCCCGCCGTCCGCTCGGCCGACAGCCGCGTGCCGCGGCGGGCGACCGCGAGGGACCCGGCGAGGGCGCCCACGGCGAACGCGGTCATCAGGACGCCGCCGCCCTCCTCGTGCCCCCTGGCGCGGGCGAGGAGCGCGGCGGTGGTGGTGAGCCCGCCGACCCCGACGAACGCCAGGCAGGTGACCATGGTGATCGCGCGCAGCTCCCGCGTCCGCCACACCGCCGCGAGCCCCGAGGTGAGGTCGGCGCGCAGCCCCGCCGCCCGCTCCGGCGGATCGGTGGCGCGGCCCGCCGCGACGAGCGGCACCGCCGCGGTCAGCGCCGCCGCGACGGCCGGGGCGCAGGCGAGCACCAGCGAGGCCGCCCCGGCGGAGACGGCCCCGGTGAGCACCCCGGCCACGGCGGGCCCGGCGACGGAGGCGGCGTTGTAGGACGCGGCGTCCAGCGCGTAGGCGCGGGTCCGCCCGGGGCCCTCCGGGGCGAGCCCGGCGACCAGGCTGGACAGGCCGCCCGACACCACCGGCCCGCACGCGCCCCCGGCGGCGGCCGCCACCAGCACGAGCGCCACCGGCGCCCGGCCGAGCAGCACCGCCACCGCCGCGAGCGAGGCCGCGTAGCCGCAGAGCGCCGCCGAGTAGAAGGCCCGGGGCCGCCGCACCCGCGCCGCGAGCCCGCCCGTCAGCGGCGCGGCCAGCACGTGCGGGGCCATCCAGGCGGTCAGCGCGAACGCGCCCGAGGCTGGGGAGCCGGTCCGCTCGGCGGCCAGGAGCACCACGGTCACCGCCATGCCCTCCTCCGCGAGCCGGGCGAGGAAGGCCACGGCGAGATAGGCACGCAGCACACGGACCTCCTTGTAACGGCTTATAATGAAAAGACGTTACAGGATGGAGGGGGACGCATGGGCGACGGCGGACGGGGCTTCCGGCCGGTGGAGCGGCTCGTCGAACTGGCGAACGCGGTCCGCGAGGATCCGGCGCTCCCGGCGGAGGCGATCGCGGGGATGCTCGTCCGGCACGGAGAGTCGCCCGAGGACGTGACCGGCGCGGCCTTCACCGCCGGCGACGCCCGCGACCTGCGGGCCGCCGTCGTCCGGCTGACCGGCGTCCTCACCGAGACCGACCCCGACCGGGCCGCCGAGGCGGTCAACGACCTGCTCACCGAGTGCGGGGCGCGGCCGCGCCTGTCCCGCCACGACGGGCACCCGTGGCACCTGCACGTCGACCGGGGCGACGACGCGTCCTGGGCCGACTGGCTCCTCGCCTCCAGCGCCCTCGCCCTCGCGCAGCTGTTCAGCGAGGCCGGGCGGCCCGCCTGGGGCGAGTGCGCCGCGTCCGGATGCTCGCGGGTCTTCGCCGGGACCGGCACCGGCGCCGCGCGCCGCCACTGCTCCCCGGCCTGCGCGTCACGCGAGCGCGTCGCCGCCCACCGCAGGCGGCGCGGCGCCCGCTAGGCGGAGGCCCGGACGCCGACCCCGCAGTACAGCAGCGCCGGGCGCGACGGCGGGGGGACCACGCTCGCCGGCCGCGCGGGCGCCGGACGCGCCGGCGGAGCCGGATCGGGAGACCAGCGCGTGAGCGGCACGACGCCGGGCGCGAGCGGGGTGAACGGGCCGAACAGCCGCTCGACCTCGGCGGCGCCGCGCGGCACGAACGGCACCCCGCTCGCCTCCCGGTACAGCCGCGTCGCCTCCGCCGCCTCGGGCGCGAAGTCGGCGGTCGCGTGCGCCACGACCAGCGCGCTGCCCGGCGCGACCGCCTCGCCCAGCGCCGCGACGGGCCCGTGCGGGTCGTCCAGGAAATGCAGGACCGACGACAGCACCAGCGCCACCGGCTCGCGCGGGTCGATCAGCCGCCGCCACTCCGGGCTGCCGAGGATCGCGGCGGGGTCGCGCAGGTCGGCGCGCAGCGCGGCGATGTTGCCGTCCTCGATCAGCAGCGCGCGGGCGTGCGCGATGACCAACGGGTCGTCATCGACGTAGACCACGCGGGAGCCCCAGGTGTGCCGGGCGGCCATCTGGTGCAGGTTGTCGGCGGTCGGCAGCCCGCAGCCGAGGTCGACGAACTGCCTGATGCCGCGCCCGGCGAGCGCCCGGACGGCGCGGGCGACGAACGCGCGGCCCTGCCGGGCGGACTCGGCGGCCTGCGGCAGCACCCGCAGGATCCGGTGCGCGAGGTCGCGGTCGGCGGCGTAGTTGTCCTTGCCGCCGAGGAAGTAGTCGTGGACGCGGGAGATGCCCGGCCGGTGCAGGGCGAGCGTCTCCCTGGGCTCCGCCTCGGGCGCGACCCGCAGGGCGCGGACGCCGAGGGCGGGAACGCTCACGCGAGCCTCGCGGGGTGCCGCTGTGTCGTCATCGCTCGTCACCTGTCGCCTTCGCCGGACGGGAGCATGCGGGGCTCGTCTCCGACGTTAGGCGGCCATGGTCATGGCGCGCCACGCACGGCCGATCGGATGACCGAAAGCCGTCCGGTATCTGGCCGCATCGGGCCAGCGGCGTTTCGGCCACGGACGCGGCGGACGGCGGTTCACCGCAACGCGCAGCAGGAACGCGGCACTGGGACCCGCCATCGCGAGCCCGAAGCCGCTCCGGGCGGACGCCTCCTCCGATTGACCGATTCCGGCCATGACAGCGACTTAACCCGGGACGGTCGCCGCGTGTCGGATCAGCCGGTCTCCCCGCGCTCCCCGGCCGTCCCGCGCTCCCCAGGGGGCTCGGGGTCCCGCCACATGAGCCACACCGGCGGGCAGCCCTTCCCCGGCAGCGCGAGCTCCCGCGTCACCCGGAATCCGAAGCGTTCGTAGTACGGAACGTTCCGTTCCTTGGAGGATTCCAGGTAGGCGGGGACCCCGGACGCGTCGCAGCGGTCCAGCCGCGACCGCAGCAGCGCGCCGCCGAGGCCGAGGCCCTGCGCCGGCGGGTCCGTGCCGAGGACCGCCAGGTACCAGTGCGGCTCCCGGGGGTGGTGCTCCTCGATCGCGCCGAGGGTCCGCAGCGCGATGGGCAGCCGCGTCCCGAAGACGCCCAGCAGCTGTCCGAGCAGCGAGAGCTGCCGCCCCGCCGACACCTTCCAGTGGTCCGGCGGGTCCCAGAACGCGGCGGCCTCCACCGCCCCGTCCCGCCCGGCGGCCTCGCTGGCGGCGTGCGGCAGGTGGACGTGCCGCAGCGCGACGCCGAACAGCCGGCCGAGCCTGCGCACCCGGGACGCCTCGTCCGGGAGCAGCCAGCCCCAGACCGGGTCGTCGTCGAACGCCCGTCCGAGCACGGCGGAGACGGCCGCCACGTCGGCGGCCGCCGCCACGCGGACCGTCGGGGACGGCTGGGATTGCGACGGCGTCATAGGGGGCCTCCTCGGGGAACGCGGTGATCCTCACCGCGCCGCCGTCCCGCCGTCAAGGACGCCGTGTCCCTCCCCGTCCGGGACCGGATCCGCCCGGGGGCGGCCCCGGGATCACTCGGGGATCAGCCGCGCGTGGACGGCGCGCCGCTCCGCCCGCGCGCGCCCCAGCTCCTCCAGCACGAGCGACGCGCCGACGCCGAGGAGCCAGCTGTCCTTGAGCAGCGGGATGCCCTGCTGCGTGGGGCGCACCCCGCCCTCCTCGCGCATCCCCGGCAGCCGCAGGTACAGCCCGGTGAGGCCGCCCGCGAACGCGGTGAGCGCGGCGCCCGCCAGCAGCGACGGCACGAAGGGGGTCATGAGCGCGGCGCCGAGCGCCACCTCGGCGGTGCCGAGCCGCCGGGTGAACTCCCGGGGGTCCTGCGACTCCAGGAACGGGTAGGCGGTCGTCGCCATGCCGTGCGTGCCCTCGGCCACCTCGTCCACGCCCTTGAGCTTCGAGACGCCCGAGTTCAGGACGAAGGCGCCCACGATGAGGCGGACGGGCATCTGGTGCGTGCGGGCTGAGAAGCGCATCGTTCCCCACATGGATCGGACGGGCCGGGCGACACCGATCATTCCCGCGCCACGTCCCTTACACGCGATGCCCCGGTCAAGACTCGGCATCCGCCTCACCACGGCCGACGCCGCGGCGACCGTGCCCGCTACCCCGGCGGGAGCAGGCGCGGGGGCCGCGGTGCTCCCGCCGGGGCAGCGCCGAAGCCTCCGGCCGCCCGACGACGCCGCCCCGACCCGCCCCCCATGATCGGCGCGACCGATCTGGAACCGGAAGCCGGGAGTGGCGAAGATGTCCGTCCTTCAGCGGGAGGCGCCCGCCGCCGCGGGCCGGTGGCGGCCCCGCCCATCCGTCCGCAAGTCGATCCTGCTCGTGCACGTCGCCGCCTCCGTCGCGCTGCTGGGCGAGGTGTGGGGCCTGGTCGTGCTGAACCTCACCGCCACGCTGACCGGCGACCTCGGCCTCGCGGGCGCCGCCTACCGGCTCATGGGCACGCTGGTCTTCGCCGGGGGCATCCCGCTCAGCCTCACCGCGCTGGCCAGCGGCGTCGCGCTCGGCCTCGGCAGCCACTGGGGCCTCGCCCGGCACACCTGGGTGTTCGCCAAGCTGCTCCTGCTGCTCGGCGTGATCCTCTGCGGGATGCTGCTGTTCACGCCCGAGGCGATGGCGGAGGCGATGAGGGCGTCGACACGCGGCGGCGCCCGTCCGGAAGGTCGCCAGTGGGGTCAGGTCGCGGTCGTCTCGGCGCAGCTCGCGATGCTGCTCACCGCCACCGGGCTGTCGGTGTTCCGGCCGCGCGGGCGTCTGCGCTGGACCCGCCGCCGGTCATGACCCTCCGCTCCCGCCCGCCGAGACGGCCTGGAGCGCCTCCACGCACGCCTCCACCGCTGGGCCCGCCCCGCCCGTCCGCCACACCGCGTACACGCGCTGGCGGATCGGCGGGCGGGTCGGCAGGAGCACGACCCCGTCGGGCACCGGGTCGCGGCCGAGGCGGGGGACCAGCGCGGCGGCGAGCCCGGCCGAGACGAACGCGAGCTGGGCCCGGTAGTCGGCGACGTTGCACGCGATGTCGGGCTCCACGCCCTGCTCGCGCAGCGTCTGGACGAGCTGCCGCTCGCAGGTGGTCCCCGCGGTCCAGGCCGCCCAGGGCAGGCCGAGCGGCTCGTCCAGCCCGGCCGAGCGGCGCCGCGCGAGCGGATGGCCGGCGGGCAGCGCCAGGTCGACCAGGTCCGCCGACAGCGGGACGCGCGACACCGACGCGGGCATCGGCGTCGGCGCGGTGTCCCAGCTCTCGACCACCGCGATGTCGAGATCGCCCCGTTCGAGCGCCGGGAAGACGCTGTCCGCCTCGCCCTGGCGCAGCGTCGGGGACAGCGCCGGGTGCCGCTCGGCCAGCACGGCGAGCGCGTCCGGCAGGACGGTGCGCGCCACCGCGATGATCGCGCCGATCCGGACCGGGCCCGCCGCCGCCTCGCGCAGCCCGTCCAGCTCCGCCCGCGCGGCCGACAGCTGCGCCAGCACCCGCCCGGCGTGCCCGGCGAGGACGTGCCCGGCGCGCGTGAGCCGCACCCCCCGCCCGTGCGGTTCGAGCAGCCGGTGCCCGGTCTCCCGCTCCAGCTTCGCGAGCTGCTGCGACACCCCGGACGGGGTCACGTGCAGCGCCTCGGCCGCGCCCGCGACCGAGCCGTGCACCGACACCGCGTGCAGGGCCCTGAGCCGGTCGAGGTTCACCGCCGCCTCCTTCCCGCCATGATGATCACAGTAGTACTACTACCGAATTCTATTGAAGAACATTCGCTTGTGCTAACGGGTTGGAGGGCGGCAGCGTGGACGGGTGCGAACCATCGACCCCCGACTGCTCCTGGCCGCCGGCGCCGCGTTCATCTCGGTGTCGGCGATCCTCGTCGCGCTCTCCGGCGTCTCGGCGGGCACGGCGGCGCTCTTCCGCTGCGCGCTCGCGCTGCCGGTGCTGGCCCCGCTCGCGCTGCGGGAGCGGCGCCGCGCGGGCCCGCGCCGCCGCCGGGGCGTGGACGCGGCGGCCGGGCTGCTGCTCGGCGCCGACCTCGTGCTGTGGGGCGCCGCCATCGGGGAGGTCGGCGCGGGCGTCGCGACCGTCCTGGTCAGCGTCCAGGTCGTGGTGGTGCCGCTGCTCGCCTTGGCTGTGCACGGGGAGCGCCCCACGCGCGCGTTCGCGGCGGCGGTCCCGGTCATGCTGGGCGGTGTGGCGCTGGCGGGCGGGCTCGCCGACACCGGGCCGCAGGCCGCCGGGGCCGTGCGGGGCGTCCTGTACGGGACGGCCGCCGGCATCACCTACGCCGGCTACCTGTTCCTCACCCGGTTCGCCGGGCGCGGACAGCCGCACCGGGCCACGCCGGTGCTGCTGGCGACGGCCGGGGCGGGGGCCGCGTCCGCCGCGCTCGGGATCCCCTGGCAGGGCGTCGACCCCGCCCCCGGCTGGGCGGCGCTCGGCTGGCTCGCCGCACTGGCGATGACGGGCCAGGTGTGCGGCTGGATGCTGATCGGCGCCGGGCTGCCCCGGGTCCGCGCCGAGACCGGCGGCACGCTCCTGCTGCTGCAACCGGTGCTCGCCGTCGTGTTCGGGGCCGTGGTGCTCGCCGAGCGGCCCTCGTGGGCGCGGATCGCGGGCTGCGTGCTCGTGGTGTCGGCCGTGCGACTGGCGGCGGGCCGGCCTTCGGCCAGGGGCTCCGCGCCGGACGAGGTCAGAGCCGCATGTAGACCCGGATCGCGGTCCCGCCCGGACCGGTGTGCACCCGGACGAGATCGGCGAGATGGTTCACCAGCAGGATCCCGCGCCCGCCGTGGGGGCTCATGTGCGCCGGACGGCGTCCCGCGAGCGGGTCGGTGATCGTCCCGGCGTCCCGGACCTCGCACACGAGGAGCCCGTCCTCGGCCCAGATCCGCACCGTCCCCGACCCGCCGCCGTGCACGCAGGAGTTGGAGGCCAACTCGTTGACGGCGATCTCCAGGTCGTCCACCGCGCGGGGCGCGAGGCCGAGCCGGGCCGCCCACCCGCACGCGAAGTCGCGGACGCGGAGCAGCCCGCCCAGGTCGAAGTCCATCCGGTACGCCACCGGCGGCTCGGGCAGCGGCCGGTTGTAGTCGCTGATCACCCGGTGCGGCGCGTAGTCGCCGCTCGCGCTCTCGCCGTCGCGGTCGATGACGACCGGGTGGGTGGCGCGGGCGTCGGCGAGCACGAGCGGGGCGAGCCCGGCGACGTCGTAGGGGCACAGGATCGCGACGTCCCGCCCCTCGAACGCCAGGTTGATCAGCGCCTCGTGCTGGGCGCACGCCGGGTACTCGGTGTCGGAGCGGCCGGGCCAGATCGGCTCGCCGATGATCCGGACGCGGCGCGCGGCGTGCCGGTCGGCGAACTCCCGCAGGACGCCCGGGATGATCCGGCCGGGGTTGCGGCCCGCCTCGGACATGTCCAGCCACGTCACCTCGGCGGCGGCCGCGCCGAGCGCGTCGCGCAGCGTCTCCAGGCGGGGCCCCGGCACCGCGACGGCGACCGGCTCGCCCGCCTCCCGGCCGGCGCGGATGAACGGCACGGTGCCCGCGAGGTACTCCTCCTCGCCGTGGTAGAAGAGCGCGGGATGCGCGAACGGACCCCCGGGCGGGGAGCCCGGGTGCGCGCACGGGACCCTCATCGCACCTTCACTCCGTTCGTACCACTGCGACCTGCTTCCGTCGAGGGTACGCGGTGGCGCGCGTCCAGCGCACGCGCGTTCCCCGGCCCGCGGGGGCGGCGGGGCGCTCAGGCCGGGGCGGGGGAGTCCTCGCGCAGGAGGCAGGAGTCCACGACGTCGGTGAGGCGGCCCCGCCTGCGGTAGGCGGCGCGCTGCCGCTCCGCGCCCGTCCCGCCGGTCATCAGCCGCCGCACGCCCGCCGTCACGCGGTCGAGGTCGCCGGTGGCGGCGAGCGCGGGCCGGACGTGCGCCAGCAGGTCCCCGGCCAGCCGCCGGAACGCCACGGGACGGCCGGTGAGCACGTCCAGGCCCGTCCCGGACAGGCCGTCGCGCGCCGCCAGCCAGTACGCCGCGCGCAGCATCTCCTGGGCGGCCGCGGGCGCCCGCCCGCCCGCCTCCACCGCCTCGGCCGACACCTGCACCAGCGCCCGGGTGAGCGCGGCGAACACGGTCGCGGCGGCGGCGGTCGGGGCGACGTCGGCCAGCCGGACCTCCAGGGTCGGCAGCCGCGCGGACGGCCGGACGTCCCAGAAGATCGTCCCGGTGTCCATCAGCGCGCCGCAGCCGAGCAGCGTCCCGACGAGCTCCTCGTAGTGGGCGTGGGACTCGAAGAACGGCGGCGGCCCCGCCACCGGCCAGCGCGCCCACGTCATCACCCGCCAGCAGGCGTGGCCGGTGTCGCGGCCCGCCCAGTACGGCGAGTTGGCCGCGAGCGCCACCAGCGTCGGCAGCCAGGGCCGCAGGTGGTTGCTGACCTGGACGGCGCGCTCCCGGTCGGGCATCTCGACGTGGACGTGGCACGAGCAGATGCACTGCTCGTCGTCCAGGCCCCGGTACGTCGCGAGGCTCTCGGCGTACCGGGCGCCCGCCGTGATGGGCGCGGGGACGAGGTCGCCGAGCACCGGCGTCCCGGACGCGGCGAGCCGCACCCCCTCGGCCGCGGCGGCCCCGGCCATCGCCGCCCGCATCGACCTGACCTGCTCCTCCAGCTTGGCGAGGTCGTCGCAGGGGGACGTCTTGGCCTCGGCGAGGAAGTCGACCAGCTCCGTGGACACCCGCTCGCCCAGCGCCGGCCGGGCGCCGCGCACCACGGCGGCGGCGCGGGGGACGACCTCGCGCGATCCGGGATCGACGACGAAGTACTCCTCCTCGATGCCGATTCGCAGGGCCATCCCACCACCTCGGAGTCGGGGAGAGACGCACGCGGGCACCTCGCCCTCGACCGTACGTGACCCTCGCCGGGAAAGCACCCGCCGGGGCTGCCGCGCGAGTTGACGAAACGCGCCGCCGGAGGCGGCGTCCCGCGGCGGACCGCGCAGGTGGGTCAGGTGAAGAAGTACATCGACAGGGCGATGAGGTGGGTGACGATCACCACGCCGAAACCGAAGAAGAACAGCATCTTGGCCGGGCCGTGGGGGAAGACGGTGCCGGGCTTGAGCGGCCCCCGCTCGCGCTGGCGCGCCGCGATCCGCTCCTCGATCGGGGGCCGGCCGAACACCGCTACTGCCGGGGGTCGTCGACGACGACGTCGGTCATGATGTCGACGGCGAGCGCGAGGATCCCGCCGAGCACGGCGACCGCGGCGCCGGCGCCGAACACGACCCAGTTCGGGCCCATGACGACGCCCAGTCCGCCGACGGCGAAACCGGCGAAGATGATGGCCACGGCGATCCAGGACTTCGGGCGTCCGGCGTGGCTGCCACTCGACATGCGTTCGTCTTCCCTCTTCACGGTTCCGGCGGGGCTGTGAGCGGAACTCTAGCAACGCCCGTCCCCGCAGGGCCCGGCGGGGTGCCCGCACCCGCGCTCAGCGCGGCTTTAGAAGCTCGCCTACGATCCAGGACATGACGGTGCCGCCTGAGGAACTGGAACTGGCCGCCGCCTTCCCCCCGGCCGAGCGCGACCGGTGGCGGGAGATGGTGCGGGGGGTGCTGCGCAAGGCCGGCGCGGCGACCGAGGACACCCCCCTGGAGGAGATCGAGGGCCTGCTGGCCCGCCGGACCTACGACGGGGTGCCGATCCCGGCGCTGTCCACCCGCGCCGACGCCCCGCCCGGACGCCCCGGGCTGGTGCCGTACGCCGGCCGGGCGCGGGCGGGCGGCGAGGGGCTCGCGGGATGGGACGTCCGGCAGCGCCACGCGGGCGCCGACCCGGCGGCCGTCCGGGAGGCGGTTCTGGCCGACCTGGAGAACGGCGTCACGTCCGTCTGGCTGGAGGTCGGCGGCGCGGGGCTCGCGCCGTCCGCGCTGCCGGAGGCGCTGCGCGGCGTCCTGCTGGACCTGGCGCCCGTCGTCCTGGACGCGGCGGACCGGACGGGCGAGGCCGCCGAGGTGTTCCTCGCGCTGGCGGCCGGCACCGGGACCGCAGTGTCGGGCAACCTCGGCGCCGACCCGCTCGGGCTCCGGGCGCGCACCGGTGCCGCGGGCTCCCTGGACGAGGCGGCGGAGCTGGCCGCGCGGTGCGTCCGCGACTTCCCGGGGCTGCGGGCGATCACGGTGGACGGCACCGTCCACCACGACGCGGGCGGCGGCGACGCCGACGAGCTGGGCGCGGCGGTCGCCGCCGGGGTCGCCTACCTGCGGGCCCTCACCGGCTCCGGGCTCGGCGTGGACGCGGCGTTCGGGCAGATCGAGTTCCGGCTCGCGGTGAACGCCGACCAGTTCTCCTCGATCGCCAAGATCCGCGCGCTGCGGCGGCTGTGGGCGCGGGTCGCCGAGGTCAGCG
This sequence comes from Actinomadura sp. NEAU-AAG7, assembly GCF_018603865.1. Classification (NCBI taxonomy): domain Bacteria; kingdom Bacillati; phylum Actinomycetota; class Actinomycetes; order Streptosporangiales; family Thermomonosporaceae; genus Actinomadura; species Actinomadura sp. NEAU-AAG7. The sequence goes on along the minus strand of NZ_JAHFZY010000009.1, from coordinate 188,420 downwards.
GCGCCTCCGAGGGCACGGCGGCGCGCGTCCACGCGGTGACGTCGGCGGCGATGATGACGCGCCGCGACCCGTGGGTGAACATGCTCCGCACCACCGTCGCGGCGTTCGCGGCGGGGGTCGGCGGCGCCGACGCGGTCACCGTCCGCCCGTTCGACGCCCGGCTCGGGCTCCCCGACGACTTCGCCCGCCGCATCGCCCGCAACACCCACACCCTGCTGCTGGAGGAGGCGAGCCTCGACCGCGTCGCCGACCCGGCGGGCGGCTCCTGGTACGTCGAGCGCCTCACCGAGGACACGGCCCGCGCCGCCTGGACGTGGTTCACCGGGATCGAGCGGGCCGGAGGCTTCGCCGCCGCCCTGGAGTCGGGCCTGATCGCGGACCGCCTCGCCGCGACCTGGGCGCGCCGCCGCGCCGGCATCGCCCGCCGCGAGGCCCCCCTCACCGGGGTCAGCGAGTTCCCGAACCTCGCCGAGACGCTGCCGGAGCGGGAGCCGGCGCCGCCGCGTCCGGGGGGCGGGCTGCCCGCCGTCACCTACGCCCAGGACTTCGAGGCCCTCCGGGACCGCTCCGACGCCCACGCCGCGGCGACCGGCGCGCGGCCCCGCGTCTTCCTCGCCGTGCTCGGGCCCGTCGCCGTCCACACGGCCCGCGCGTCCTTCGCCGCCAACCTCTTCCAGGCGGGCGGGATCGAGACGGTGACCGGAGCGCCCGGCGAGTTCGCCGCGTCCGGCGCCGCCGTCGCGTGCCTGTGCTCCAGCGACCGCGTCTACGGGGAGGAGGCCGCCGCCGCGGCCCGCGTCCTGCGGGACGGCGGTGCGGTGAAGGTGTGGGTCGCGGGTAAGGGAACCTATGAGGGGGTCGACGCGAACGTGTTCGCGGGCTGCGACGCGGTCGAGGTGCTGGAGACCACCCTCCACGATCTGGGAGTGAACCGATGATCCCCGACTTCGCCGACATCGACCTCGGCGCCGCGCCCCCCGCCGACGAGGCCGCCAAGCGCTGGCGCGGGGCCGTCGCGGAGGCCACCGGCCGCGAGCCCGAGGCGCTGACCTGGGACACCCCCGAGGGCATCGGCGTCCGCCCCCTCTACACCGCCGACGACCTCGCGGGCCTCGACTTCCTCGACACCTACCCGGGCATCGCCCCGTACCTGCGCGGCCCCTACCCCGCCATGTACGCCACGCAGCCGTGGACGATCCGCCAGTACGCGGGCTTCTCCACCGCCGAGGAGTCCAACGCCTTCTACCGGCGCAACCTCGCCGCCGGGCAGAAGGGCCTGTCGGTCGCCTTCGACCTGGCCACCCACCGCGGCTACGACTCCGACCACCCGCGCGTGGCGGGCGACGTCGGCATGGCCGGGGTCGCCATCGACTCGATCTACGACATGCGGCAGCTCTTCGACGGCATCCCGCTGGACCGGATGAGCGTGTCGATGACCATGAACGGGGCCGTCCTGCCCGTCCTGGCCCTCTACATCGCGGCCGCGCGGGAGCAGGGCGTCGAGCCGGAGGCCCTCGCCGGGACCATCCAGAACGACATCCTCAAGGAGTTCATGGTCCGCAACACCTACATCTACCCCCCGGCGCCGTCGATGCGGATCATCTCCGACATCTTCGCGTTCACCTCGCGGCGGATGCCGAAGTACAACTCGATCTCGATCTCCGGCTACCACATCCAGGAGGCCGGGGCCACCGCCGACCTGGAGCTGGCCTACACCCTCGCCGACGGCGTCGAGTACATCCGCGCCGGACGCGAGGCTGGCCTGGACATCGACGCGTTCGCGCCGCGCCTGTCGTTCTTCTGGGCGATCGGGATGAACTTCTTCATGGAGGTCGCCAAGCTCCGCGCCGCCCGGCTGCTGTGGGCGCGGCTGGTGAAGGGCTTCGACCCGGCCAACCCCAAGTCGCTGTCGCTGCGGACGCACTGCCAGACCTCCGGCTGGTCGCTCACCGCGCAGGACGTCTTCAACAACGTCGCCCGCACCTGCGTCGAGGCCATGGCCGCCACCCAGGGGCACACCCAGTCGCTGCACACCAACGCGCTGGACGAGGCGCTCGCGCTGCCCACCGACTTCTCCGCCCGCATCGCCCGCAACACCCAGCTGCTCCTCCAGCAGGAGTCGGGGACGACCCGCGCCATCGACCCGTGGGGCGGCAGCGCCTACGTCGAGCGCCTCACCTACGACCTCGCCCGGCGCGCCTGGGGCCACATCACCGAGGTCGAGCGGGCCGGGGGGATGGCACGCGCCATCGACGAGGGCCTGCCGAAGCTGCGCATCGAGGAGGCCGCCGCGCGCACCCAGGCGCGCATCGACTCCGGCCGCCAGCCCGTCGTCGGCGTCAACAAGTACCGCCCGGACGCCGAGCAGCACATCGAGGTCCTCAAGGTCGACAACGCCGCCGTCCGCGCCCAGCAGATCGACAAGCTCCGGCGGCTGCGCGAGGAGCGCGACGGGGAGGCCGCCGAGGCCGCGCTGGCCGCGCTGACCCGCGCGGCGGGGGCCGCCGCCGACGGCACCCGCGCGCCCGGCCTGGAGCAGAACCTGCTCACCCTCGCCATCGAGGCCGCCCGCGCCAAGGCCACCGTCGGGGAGATCTCCGACGCGCTGGAGCGGGCGTACGGGCGGCACGCCGCGCAGATCCGTACGATCTCCGGTGTGTACCGGGACGAGGCGGGCGGGGCGAGCGACATCGAGCGGGCCCGCGCCGCGGCCGCCGCGTTCGAGGAGGCCGAGGGGCGCCGCCCCCGCATCCTCGTCGCCAAGATGGGCCAGGACGGCCACGACCGGGGCCAGAAGGTGATCGCGACCGGCTTCGCCGACCTCGGCTTCGACGTCGACGTGGGCCCGCTGTTCCAGACCCCCGCCGAGGTCGCCCGGCAGGCCGTCGAGGCCGACGTGCACGTCGTCGGCGTCAACTCGCTCGCGGCGGGGCACCTCACGCTGGTCCCCGCGCTGCGCGAGGAGCTGGCCGCGCTGGGCCGCGAGGACATCGTGATCGTCGTCGGCGGCGTCATCCCGCCCCAGGACTTCGACGAGCTGCGCGCCGCCGGAGCCTCGGCGATCTTCCCGCCCGGCACCGTGCTGGCGGACGCGGCGACCGGCCTGCTGGAGGAGCTGGCCGCCGGGCTCGGGCACGCGCCCCGGTGAGACCGGGGCTGGAGGACTACGCCGCCGGGGTGGCGGACGGGTCGCGGGCGTGGATCGCGCGGGCGATCACGCTGGTGGAGTCCACCCGTCCGAGCGACCGGGAGCTGGCGCAGCGGCTGCTGGCCGAGCTGTCCCCGCGCGCCGGGGGAGCGCGCCGCGTCGGGATCACGGGCGTCCCCGGCGTCGGCAAGTCCACGTTCATCGACGCGCTCGGCACCGCCCTCACCGGGCGCGGGCACCGGGTCGCGGTGCTCGCCGTCGACCCGTCCTCGACCCGGACGGGCGGCAGCATCCTCGGCGACAAGACCCGCATGCAGCGCCTTTCGGCCGACCCGAACGCCTTCATCCGCCCCTCGCCGACCGCCGGGACCCTCGGCGGCGTCGCCCGGGCCACCCGCGAGGCGATGGTCGTCATGGAGGCCGCCGGATACGACGTCGTCCTGGTCGAGACGGTCGGCGTCGGGCAGTCCGAGACGACCGTCGCCGAGATGGTCGACTCGTTCCTGTTCCTCACCCTCGCCCGCACCGGCGACCAGCTCCAGGGCATCAAGAAGGGCGTGCTGGAGCTGGCGGACGTCATCGCGGTGAACAAGGCCGACGGCGACCACAGGCTGGAGGCCGAGCGCGCCGCCCGGGAGCTGGCGGGCGCCCTGCGCCTGCTCCGCAGCGACGAGCGCCGGGCACCGCCCGTCCTGACGTGCAGCGCCAAGGAGGGCACCGGCCTGGACGAGGTGTGGGGCAGGCTCGTCGCGCACCAGGACCGGCTCCGCGAGTCCGGCGAGCTGGAGGAGCGCCGCCGCCGCCAGCAGGTCGGGTGGACGTGGGCGATGGTCCGCGAGCGGCTCCTGGCGGACCTGCGCGCGCACCCGTCGGTCCGGGAGCTGGCCCCCGACCTGGAACGGCGCGTCGCCGACGGCACGCTGCCGCCCGCGCTGGCCGCCGAGCGCATCCTGGACGCGTTCTCGCGGGGGTGCTGAACGGGGTTACCGTCGTCCGAAACCCCCGGTTGTGCCGGGTCGCGGTCGCGGCGCCCCCGGATCCGGTACAAAAGTCGGATGGACGTCATCGCACTCGATGATCCGACGGACGCGCGGATCCGGCAGTGGCACGACGTGCTCATGGCCGTGCACACCGCCGACTCCCCGGGCGACCCGGCGCCCGAGCCGGAGCAGACCGCCGAGCGCCTGCTCGGCGGTTTCGGGTCCCGGCAGCGGCTGTGGGGGATCGAAGGCGAGGACGCCGGGCTGGTCGCCGTCGCGGCGCTCCGGCTGCCCGGCGAGGCGGGCGCCGTCCGCCCGGCGGAGATCGACATCCGCGTCCGCCCCGAGTACCGGCGGCGCGGCCTCGGCCGCCGCCTGATGGCCGCGGCCGCGAACGGCCTGCGCGCCGACGGCCGCACCAGCGTGATCGCCCAGGTGCTCGCGGGGACGCCCGCCGTCCCGTTCCTGGAGTCGCACGGCTTCGAGTGCGTCCTGACCCTGCGGGGCATGCTGCTCGACCTGGCCGACCTCCCGCCCGGACTCGTCGCCAGGCTGCTGGCCGAGGCCCCGGCCGGGTACCGCCTCGTCCGCTGGAGCGGCGTCGTCCCCGACGAGCACGCCTCCGCCCTCGCCCGGGTCAAGACCGCCATGGCCGACCTCGCCGAGTACGAGGGCACCCCGTGGGACGCCGACCGCGTCCGCGAGATGGCCGAGCTGGTCGCCAAGCGCGGCGACGACCTCTACACCGTCGCCGTCCTGGACGGCGACGCGATCGCCGGTTTCACCGAGGTCGTCGTGCCCCTCGGCGCGGCCGGACGCGCCGCGCAGTACGACACGGCCGTCGCCCCAGAGCACCGCGGCCGCCGCCTCGGCATCCTGGTCAAGGCCGCGATGCTCCGGTGGCTCGCGGAGGAGCGCCCGGACGTCCGCGAGATCGAGACCGACAACGTCGGCGACAACACCCCCATGCTCGCGGTCAACGAGGAACTGGGCTTCCGCGTCGAGCGGGAGTCCCGCGAGTACCAGGCCGCCGTGAGCGCCCTCCCCTGACGCTTTCCACAGAACGGCGTTCCAGTAGGCGGGGGCCGCGGGGACGGCGAGGGTTGGTGTCGGAGCGCGACCGGAGGGGGCGCGCCCGGACACCTGGAGGCGGCCCTCATGGGCGAGCGGCTCATCCTGCACCTTCCCGAGACGGTGACCACGCGTTTCCTGGTCGCCACCGACGCGCGGACCGTCCCGGGCCCCGACTACCTGGCGGACGCCGTGGGCGGCGGCGGGGGCCTGTCCCGGGCAGCGGCCACCCTCGTGGGGACACCGGCGCTGACGATCGAACACACACCACCCGGCACGTGCCGGGACCGGCTGCGCACCCTGGGCGGCGCCCCGGACCGCTTGGCGGAGCTGATAGGCGCCGCCCGACATCTAGCGGTCACCACGGTCGCCGACCCCGCCGGCCAGCCCCGGCACGCGCAGGCGACCCGCCTCCTGGCCCGCACCCTGGCGGCGGCGACGGGCGGGGTGGCGGCCGACCTCGACTCGTCCCGGCTGCTGCCGGTTGACGAGGGGCCGCCCACCGAGCCGGACCGGTTCGTCCCGGGACGCGACTGGGTGTCGGTCTTCATCGCCTCCAGCGAGGGCGGCCCGTCACTGCGGGTGGAAACGGCCGGGCTGCACCGCTTCGGACTCCCCGAGGTCATGGCCGGGCCCGTGCCCTACGCGAGCATGCTCACCGCGGCCAACCTCGTGCGCGGCCTGGCCTGGCAGTTACTGGCCGAACACACCGGATGGGCGTCCGGGGCCGCCCCGGGCCGCATCCGCCACACCGCCGCCGAACGGGTGGTCCGCGCGGACGACGTCATGCGCTTCTGGGGAACGAGATCGTCCGGCGGCGGAGCCTTGCCCCTCACGCTCGACTGGACGGCGAGCACGTGCCCCGGCTGCGAGCGGGCCCTCAAGGTCCTCCCACCCGGCGCCGACCCCCCGACCTGGTGGGCCGAGACGGCAGCCGAGGCGATGCCGAAACTGGTCCACGCCGTCCCCGACCCCTGACCACCAAGTCCCACCTCCGACCCGAAGGGCACAGCTCCACGTCCGGGGCCCTGGGGCCGCGCTGCGCGGAGCGGGGGGTGGGCCGTGCTGCGCGGAGCGGGGGGTGGTTTCGGGTGATCGGAAAATGCGTTGCCGCTCGCGGGGGTGGATCGGCACTCTGATGGGGGCTTCCGGGAAATGCCCGGAGGGCAGAGAATTGCCGGACCATTCCTTTGTAGTTCAACGGCAGAACGCCGCACCGTTAATGCGGATATCCAGGTTCGAATCCTGGCGGAGGAGCGGCACGCGGGCTTGGAGGTGACCCGGTGAACGTGCTCGTGCTGAACGCGTCCTACGAGCCCTTACAGAAGGTGGACCTGCGGCACGCCATCCGCATGCTGGTGCGCGAGGTGGCCGTCGTCGAGGAGGCGGAGGAGGGCCGGACCATCGGCCGTTTTCCCGTGCCGCGGGTCCTGAGGCTGGTCAGGTACGTCGCGATGCGGTGGCGGCACGGCAGGCGCCCGCCGTGGAGCAAGCGCGGGGTGTACCTGCGCGACCTGGGCCGCTGCGGCTACTGCGGCAAGCGCGGCAACACGATCGACCACGTCCACCCGCAGTCGCGCGGCGGCGGGGACACCTGGGAGAACACCGTGCTGGCCTGCGGCAGGTGCAACAACCGCAAGGGGAACCGGACGCTCGCCGAGGCGGGGCTCCGGCTGCTCTGGGATCCGCGTGTGCCGCGCTGGGAGGAACTCGTCGGGGGATGACCCGCCCAGCGCCGCGGGGGAGGGGCCGGGCCGCCCGCGGGGCGGCCCGGCCCCTGAGGCGTGTGACGTTCGCGTGACTCTATGTGTTTTTCGAAGCTTATGAGGTGAAATGGGTGATTGTGGTAGCGTGCCGCCAATCTTGAGGTTGGTTATCTAGGAGAGATCTTTGGCGGCCCTCGATCCCCCCGGCAGCACCGCGAGCGGAAGGCCGGAGCCCCCGCCCGGGCGCCGCAGGGCGGCGCGGCGCCTCACGGCGCTCGTCCTCGCCGTGGGGGTGTCGGCGGCGCTGCCGCCCGGCCCCGGGTCCGCCGCGCGCGCCCCCGAGGCGCCGAAGAAGGATCTGAAGAAGGAGTACGCGAAGCTCCAGAAGCGCGCCGAGAAGCTCTCGAAGGAGTACCGCGGCGAACTGGTCTCCCTGGAGCAGGCGAAGAAGGCCGCCGAGCGCGCGGGCGTGGACGCCGAGCGCGCCGGCCAGGACTACGAGACCGCCCGCGCCGACGTCGCGAGGCTGGCCTCCACCACCTACATGACCGGCCGCCTCGACGTGACCTCGATCGTCACCTCGAACGAGCCGTCCGGCGCCATCCGCGACGCCGGCATCATCGAGCACATCAGCCGCAACAACGGCCGCCGCGTCCAGAACCTGGAGGCGCTGAACGCCAGGGCGACCCAGTCCCGCCGCACCGCGACGTCCAAGCTCGACGAGGTGCGCCGCGAGATCGAGGACCTGGAGGGCCAGCGCGCCCGCGTCAAGAAGCTGCTCGCCAAGTACAAGCCCGAGGCGACCAAGACCAAGGCGCCCACCGGCGGCGGGCGCCCGGACGGCGCGAGCGGCGCCAAGTCGCCCATCGTCGGCAACTCCATGACGGCCCGCATGCGGACCGCCCTCCTGGCGATCGACGGCAGGTTCGGGCCGTTCCCCACCATCGGCTGCGCCCGCCCCGGCGACCCGCAGGACCACGGTTCCGGCCGCGCCTGCGACTTCATGGAGAGCGCCGGCGGCAAGATGCCGAGCGCCTCCGCGCAGGCCCACGGCGACCAGGTCGCCCAGTACGTCATCAGCAACGCGTCCCGGCTCGGCATCAAGTACGTCATCTGGCGGCAGCGCATCTACGACATGCGCGGCAGCGGCGGATGGCGCCAGATGGAGGACCGCGGCGGCATCACCGCGAACCACTTCGACCACGTCCACGTGTCGGTCCTCTGACCCGCCGCCGCGCCCGAGCCCCGAGGCGGGGCACCGGCTAAATCTCCACGGTGGTGTTGTCGCGGGCGGAGCGCAGGGCCGCCTCGATGACCTCCAGGCCGGTGATCGCGTCCGCGATCGTGACCGGCGGGGGCGCCTCGCCGCGCAGGGTTCGGGCGACGGCGGCGTAGAAGTCCTGGTAGGCGCCCGGGTCGGTGGGTTCGGGGCGGTCCTCGCCGGGGGTGCCCAGGCGTCCGTAGGACGAGGGCGGCGCGACGCCGTAGCCGGGGTCGAGGGGCGTGCGCCCGGCGCGGAGCGCGGCCTCCTGGCCGTCCATGCCGCCGACCGTGTAGGACGCGCGGCTCCCGAGGACGCGGAAGCGCGGGCCGGGGTCGGCGGCGGTCGCGCTGATCCACAGGTGCGAGCGGACCCCGCCCCGGTGCGTGAGGGCGAGGAACACGTCGTCGGGCACGGCGGCGCCCCGGCGGCGCGCGTCGATCTCGGCGTAGACCCGCACCGGGCGGCCGAACAGCGTGATCGCCTGGTCGATCAGGTGGGGGCCGAGGTCGTGCAGCACGCCGCCCGCGTCGCGGGGGTCGCCGCTCTCCTTCCAGCCGGCGCGCACCTCCGGGCGCCAGCGCTCGAACCGCGACTCGAACCGCAGGACGTCGCCGAGCGCGCCGGAGGCGGCCAGCCGGTACACGGTGCGGTAGTCGCCGTCCCAGCGGCGGTTGTGGAAGGGGATCACCGGCAGGCCGCGGACGGCGCTGAGCGCCGCGAGCGAGCGCGCGTCGGCCGCGGTCGCCGCGACCGGCTTGTCCAGCACGACGGCGACGCCCGAGGTCAGCGCCGTCCGCGCCAGCGGGACGTGCTGCCGGTTCGGCGCCGCCACCACGACCAGGTCGTAGGCGCCCGAGACCTCCCAGAGCCGGTCGGCGCCCGCGAGGACCTTGGCATGGGGGTGGCGGTCCCGGACGGCCTGCTGTCGCTCCGGGTTCCCCGTGACCACCGCGGCCAGCCGCATCCCCGGCACCGAGGCGATCAGCGGGGCGTGGAACACCGAGCCGCCGGTGCCGTAGCCGATCAGCGCAACACGCAGGTCCATGCCCGCATCATGACCGATCGCGGCCCGCCGCGGGGGCGGCGGGGTGCGGACCACCTGGATCGACGTAGGCTTTGGGCGGGGATGTACGGATCGAGGGAGACGCGGTGTCCAAACCTGTCCTGCTGACGGTCGACGACGATCCGGGCGTGTCGCGGGCCGTCGCCAGGGACCTGCGCCGCAGGTATGCCGGTTCGTACCGGATCGTCCGCGCGGAGTCCGGCCCGCAGGCCCTGGACGCGCTGGGCGAGCTGCGGCTGCGCGGCGACGACACCGCCATGCTGCTCGCCGACCACCGGATGCCCGAGATGACCGGCGTGGAGTTCCTGGAACGGGCCATGGACCTGTTCCCGTTCGCCCGCCGCGTCCTGCTGACGGCCTACGCCGACACCGACGCCGCGATCCGCGCGATCAACATCGTGGACCTCGACCACTACCTGCTCAAGCCCTGGAACCCGCCGGAGGAGAAGTTCTACCCGGTGATCGACGCGCAGCTCGACGCGTGGGAGCGCGCCGACCGGCGGATGCCCGGCGAGCTGCGCGTGGTCGGGCACCGCTGGTCCGCCCGCTCCTACGAGGTGCGCGACTTCCTCGCGCGCCACCAGGTGCCCTACACCTGGCTGCTGGACGGCGATCCGGAGGGCGCGGAGCTGGTCACGGCGGCCGGGGAGCCGGAGCTGCCGCTGGTCGTCACCTCGGACGGCGCGGTGCTGTCGGCGCCCTCGGACGCGGAGCTGGCGGGGGCGATCGGGCTGCCGACCACGCCCTCCACCGGGTTCTACGACCTGATCGTGGTCGGCGGCGGCCCGTCCGGGCTGGGCGCGGCGGTCTACGGGGCGTCCGAGGGGCTGAAGACCGTGGTCGTCGAGCGCCGCGCGCTCGGCGGCCAGGCGGGGCAGAGCTCCCGCATCGAGAACTACCTCGGCTTCCCCGACGGCGTGTCGGGCGCGCAGCTCGCCGACCGGGCCCGGCGGCAGGCCGACCGGTTCGGCGCCGAGCTGCTCCAGGCGGGCGAGGTCACCGCGCTGGAGTCGCGCGGCACCGCCCGCGTGGCCCGGCTGTCGGACGGCGCGGAGATCGCCGCGCACGCCGTCATCCTCGCGACCGGCGTGTCGTACCGGCGGCTGTCCGCGCCGGGCGTGGACGACTTCGTCGGACGCGGCGTCTACTACGGCGCCGCGCTCACCGAGGCGCCGTCCTGCGTGGACGAGGAGGTCGCGATCGTCGGCGGCGCCAACTCCGCCGGGCAGGCCGCGGTGCACCTGGCCAAGTACGCCAAGAAGGTGCACATCATCGTCCGGGCGGACGGCCTGGAGAGGTCCATGTCGCACTACCTGGTCGAGCAGATCGCCGCCACGCCCAACATCGAGGTGCACACCGGCAAGACCGTGTGCGGCGCGGAGGGCGCCGACCGGCTGGAGCGGCTCACCGTCCAGTGGCCGGGCGGGCTGCGGACGATCGACGCGCACTGGCTGTTCGTGTTCATCGGCGCCGAACCGGGCACCGGCTGGTTGGACGGCTACGTCGAGCGCGACGCGCGCGGCTACGTGCTGACGGGCCCCGACCTGGTCGCCGGGGGCCGCCGCCCGGCCCGCTGGCCGCTCGCCCGCCAGCCCTACCACCTGGAGACCAGCGTCCCCGGCGTGTTCGCCGCGGGGGACGTCCGCTCGGAGTCGATGAAGCGCGTCGCCTCCGCCGTCGGCGACGGCGCGATGTCCGTCGCCCTCGTCCACCGCTATCTGGAGCAGGCATGACCGAATCGGGCCGGGGCGCGGGCACGGCGACGCCGGAGGAGCTGCGCGGGCTGTTCCTCTTCGAGGACCTCGACGAGGAGAAGCTGGCCTGGCTCTCGGTGTGCGGGGCGGTCGAGGAGCTTCCGGCGGACGGCGTGATCTGCGCGCAGGGCGAGCCCGCCGAGTTCCTGTACGTGCTGCTGGACGGCGAGATGGTGATGTCCCAGAACGTCCGGGGCCACATCGTCGAGATCAACCGGACGTCGCGGGCGGGGACCTACGGCGGCGCCGTCCAGGCGTACCTGGACGACCAGATCGAGCAGAAGTACCAGCACACACTGCGGGCGACGCGGCCGAGCCGGATCTTCGTGCTGCCCGCGCGCAAGTTCGGCAAGGCCGTCCGCAAGTGGTTCCCGATGGCGACGCACCTGCTCGCGGGGATCTTCTTCGGGATGAGCAACCTGCGCCGCACCGTCGACCAGCGCGAGCGGCTGGCCGCGCTCGGCACGATCACCGCGGGGCTGACCCACGAGCTGAACAACCCGGCGGCGGCCGCCGCGCGGGCCAGCGCGGAGCTGGGCGACCGGCTGCTCGGGGCCCAGCGGAGCCTGGCCGACCTCGCGGCGCGCGGGGTCGACTGCACGCATCTGGGCGCGCTGGTGTCGCTGCGCCCGGCGCTGCCCGGCGCGCCGGCCGGGCGGCGGAGCCCGCTGGAGGTCAGCGACGCCGAGGACGAGCTGGGCGACTGGCTGGAGGAGCACGACGTCCCGGACGCGTGGGAGCTCGCGCCCGGCCTGGTCGCCGCCGGGGTCGGCATCGAGCAGGCCGAGCAGGTGGCGGAGGCGGCGGGCGCGCACCTGCCGGCGGCGGTGCGGTGGCTCGCCGAGGTGCTGGAGGTCGCCCAGCTCCAGGCGGAGATCTCCGAGGCGACCGGGCGGATCACCGCGCTGCTGGACTCGGCGCGCCAGTACTCCCAGCTCGACCGCGCCGCCTACCAGCGTGCCGACCTGCGCGAGCTGATCGAGAGCACGCTGACCATGCTGCGCCGCAAGATCGGCCCGGACGTGGCGGTGAAGACCGACTTCGACGCGGACCTGCCGCCGGTGCCCGTCTACGCGGCGGAGCTGAACCAGGTGTGGACGAACCTGATCGTCAACGCGCTGTACGCGATGGGCGGCGAGGGCACCCTCACGGTCCGGACGGCGCGCGAGAACGACCACGCGCTGGTCGAGATCGGCGACACCGGCGTCGGCATCCCCGAGGAGAACCTCACCCGGATCTTCACGCCGTTCTTCACCACCAAGCCGGTCGGGCAGGGGACGGGCCTCGGCCTCGACATCTCCTGGCGGATCGTCGCCGACCGGCACGGCGGCGACATCCGGGTGGAGTCGCTGCCGGGCGACACCCGGTTCCAGGTGCTGCTGCCGCTCACCGAGCCCGACCTGCCCGACCAGTAGCCGGGGCGCCCCGGAGGGCGGCTCAGTAGGACTGGAGTTCCAGCAGGTTGCCGTCGGGGTCGCGCAGGTGGGCGGTGCGCAGGCCGGGCCCCCAGTCGGGCCGGTCCTGCGGCGCCGTGACGGCGTCGGCGCCGAGGTCGCGGAGGGCCTTGGCGGCGGCGTCCACGTCGTCCACGCGGAAGACGAGCATGGAGCGGTCGCGGCCGACCGCGGCGGGCAGGTGGGCGGTGCCGACGGTCCCGGCGATGCGGGCGCGGCCCATCAGGACCAGCAGGCACTCGTCCTTCAGGTCCCAGTTGGCGTACTCGGCCTCGGGCAGCAGCTTCACCGGCCGGATGCCGAGCAGTTCCTCCAGCGCGTCGGTGTAGAAGCGGGCGCACCGGTCGAAGTCGTCCACCAGCAGGCGCGGGTAGAGGGCGTCCATCTCGTGCTCCTATTCGTGGGAGTCAACCAATTATTGGCGATCCCCTACGATAGCCCCCATGGACGATGACGACGCCGGGGGTCTGCCTCCGCGCCTCCTCGGGATCACGACGTACGTGCTGGCGCGGGTCGCGCGCGTCGGCCGGGAGCGGATGCGCCAGATGATGGCCGAGCACGATCTCGGCCTGTGGCACTTCGCCGTCCTGGCCGCGCTGGACGACTCCGGCCCCGTCTCGCAGCGCGACCTCGGAGCCCGGCTGCGCGTCGACCCGAGCGACCTGGTGGAGGTCGCCAAGCGGCTGGAGGGCGCCGGGCTCGTCCGGCGCGACCGCGACCCGGCCGACCGCCGCCGGTACGCGGTCGCGCTGACGGCCGCCGGTCGCGCCGAACTCGACGCGGTCACCGCCCGCGCGGCGGGGCTGGACGCCGCGCTCCTCGCGCCGCTCGACGCGGGGGACAGGGCGGCGCTGGAGCGCATCGTCCGGGTCCTGCTGGCGCACCACGACCCGCCGCCCGCCGTGCCGCCCTCCGAGGGGCCGGGGGAGACCGTCAGTCGAAGAGGTCGGGCTGCTCCCGGACGATCTGGTCGTGCAGCGGCTGGTAGTTGATCCAGCCGACCAGGTCGTTGCCGATCTGCTCGTGGGTGCGGACGGCGTTGTCGTGCTCGATCGGGACGACCGGCCCGGCGGCCTGCGCGAGCAGCTGCACCTGGCACGAGCGTTCCATCGTGATGAACCACCAGGCGGCGGCGTCGACGGTGTCGCCGACGGTCAGCAGCCCGTGGTTGCGCAGGATGACGGCCTTGTGGCCGCCGAGGGCGGCGGCGATGCGCTTGCCCTCCTCCAGGTCGGTGACGACGCCGGTGTAGTCGTCGAACAGCCCGTGGTCCTGGTAGAACGCGCAGACGTCCTGGGTGATCGGCTCCAGCCTCCGGCCGAGCGCCGACAGCGCGCGGCCGTGCGTGGAGTGGCTGTGCGCGGCGGCCACCACGCCCGGCCTGGCCTGGTGGATCCGCGAGTGGATCGCGAACGCGGCCTCGTTGACGTGGTAGCGGCCCTCGACGACCTTTCCCTCGTGGTTGACGAGGATCAGGTCGCTGACGCGGATGTGCTTGAAGGACATTCCGAACGGGTTGACCCAGAAGTGGTCGGTGCGCTCGGGGTCGCGGGCGGTGATGTGCCCGGCGACGCCCTCCTCGAAGCCGAGCCTGCCGAAGATCCGCAGCGCCGCGGCGAGGCGCTCCTTGCGGTGCCGCCGCTCGTCCGCGACGTCCTCGAAGCTCGGCGGCAGCCGGAAGATCAGGTCGGTGGAGAGTTCGTCGAGGAACTTCTCGTCATCGGACATCGGCGGACTCCTTGGCTCGGCTTCCCTCCAGAGAACACCGCCGCGGCGACCGGACGCTAGGGGAGGGCGGCCCAACGACCACCCGCCCGGTTGTCCGCAGTGGACAACGACGGCGCAGAATGGGGGCATGGAGCCCGGTGAGGGCGACCGCTTCCTGCGGTTGCTGATCGAGCGCGGCGCCGACCCGGCGGTGCTGGAGGCCACGGTCCGCGCGGCGCGGGGCAGGTCGGCACCGGTCGCGGCGCTGCCGGAGGAGGAGACCAGGCGGCACGCCCGCGCGCTCGTCCGGGGCGTCGTCGCGGCGCTGGAGACCGGCGGCCCCGGCGCGGACGTCCTGGCGGCGGCCGAGCGGCTCGGCGCGGACCGGGCGCGCCAGGGCGTGCCGGTCGCGGCGTTCCTGGACGGCTTCCAGGCGGGCCGCGCCCACCTCGTCCGGACGCTCGTCGCGGACGGGCGGCGCCTCGGCGTGCCGGAGCACCTGCTGCTGGACGGCGTCACCCGCGTGGACGAGATCACCACCGCGCTCGTCCACCGGATGGTGCACGCGCACCGGGTCGCCGAGCTGGAGACGGCCCGGACGGCCCGCGAGGCCCACGTCCAGACGCTCCGGCGGCTCCTGCACGGGGAGCCGGCCCCGGCGCTCGCGCCGCTCGACCCGGCGGGGGCCTACCACTGCGTCGTCTCCGACGTCAGCGACCCGGCGGTCGCCGCGCGGCTGGAGGCGCGCCTCACGGCGGCGGGCCCCGGCCTGTGCGGGCTGGTCGACGGGCGGTTCGCCGCGCTGGTCGCCCGGCTTCCCCTCCCGTCCGGGGACGGCCCGCTGCTGGTGGCCGCGCCGCCCACCGCGCCCCGCGACGTCGCGCCGGTGTACGAGCTCGGACGCCGCGCGCTGCGCGCCGGGACGGCGGCCGGGCTGCACGGCATGCGGCACCTCGCCGACCTCGCGCTGCCGACCGCGACCGCGGCCGAGCCCGCGCTGGGAGGCCTGCTGGCGGACGCGCTCCTCGGCGGCCTCGACCCGCGCGACCCCTTCCACCGGGAGCTGGCCGCGACCGCGCTCGCCTACCTCGACCACGGCGGACGGATCGCGCCGACCGCCGCCGCGCTGCACGTCCACGCGAACACGGTCAAGTACCGGGTGCGCCGCGTCCAGGAGCTGACCGGCCGCCCGCTGCTCGATCCTCCGGCGGGCGCGGCGGTGACGCGCGCCGCGAACTGGTGGTGGGCGCTGCGGCACTGGCTGTCCACCGGTTGAGGGAGCCGGTTGAGGGAGCATGGCCGGGTCCGGGCGAAGGGGGGCGCGGCCGGGCGGCCGCGGACGGGATCATGGGAGGATCGGGGCACCGAGAGGAGATCGCCGATGCCCTACGTCCTGCTCGCGCTCGCCATCGCCTTCGAGGTCACCGCGACGCTGGCGATGCGCGGCTCGGAGGGCTTCACCAGGCTCGGCCCGGCGGCGATCGTCGTGGCCGGGTACCTGATCTCGTTCGTGTTCATGGCCAAGGCCCTGACCTCGCTGAACGTCGGGCCGGTGTATGCGATCTGGTCCGCGCTCGGCACGATCGGCGCCTTCGCCGGCGGCGTGCTGCTGTTCGACGAGCCGGTGCGGCCGCTGACGGTCGCCGGTGCGGTGATCATCGTGCTGGGCGTGATCGTGATGAACCTCGGCGGCGGCGTGAGCCAGGGCTGACCCGGCCGGTCGGGTCAGAGTGCCTCGGGGCCGGTGGTGACGAACTGCGGCTCGAACCGGCCGGCGAGCAGCTCGGTGGGCGAGCAGCCCGCCAGCGCGCGGACCTCGCGGTTGAGGTGGGCCTGGTCGTAGTAGCGGCAGGCGACGGCGATGTCGGAGAGGGTCGCGCGGCCCGTGCGCATCAGGTCGACCGCGCGCTGGAACCGCAGGACGCGCCCCATCACCTTGGGCGGCAGCCCCGCCTGCTCGTGGAACCGGTGGGTGAGGTGCCTGCGGCTCCAGCCGACCTCGTCGGCGAGCCGGGCGACGGACGCGGTGCCCCGGCTGCGCGCGAGCAGGTCCCAGGCGCGGGCGACCTCCGGGTCGGGGTCGGGCCCCTCCTCCAGGCGGCGCAGCAGGAACCCGTCGAGCAGGTCGAAGCGCTCGCCCCAGCCGGGGGCGGCGCCGAGCCGCTCGACGAGGCGGTCGGCGGCCGGACCGAGCAGGTCGGCCAGCTCGACGGCGGTGTTGGTGACGCGCGCCATCGGGACGCCGAACAGCGTGTAGGCGCCGAGCGGGGTGAGGTCGAGGTGGATGCCGCGCTGCCCGCCGGGATGGACGTAGCCGCCGTGCCCGTCGTGCATGCCCGCGACGAACGACCCGTACTCGCGGCCCTGGACGCCCGGGTCGGGGACCTCCAGGAACAGCGGCGGCCCCAGGTTCACGATCACGACGGCGGTGCGGGTCGGGAGGGTGCGCATCCGGCTCGGCCGGACGTCCCGCTCCCAGTAGCCGACATAGGAGCGCAGGAACGGCCGCAGCGCGGGATGCGGGCGGTCCCGGGCCCGCCACCAGCCGCCCTGGTCGGTGATCTCGAACGGCCTGTCACTCATCCCCCCAGTACTACCATCCGCCCCAAAGGGGACATGTCAGGACTGCCCGGCGGGTGGAATGGCCGTTTCCGGCGAGAAACGTGGTTCCGGGACGGGCCGGGGCGATGATCTCCCCATGCGATCACGTCCCATCCCGGTGCTCGCCCTCACCCTCGCCCTCTCCGCATCCGGAGGGGCGACGGCGGCCGCGACACCCCACGCGTCCCCGTCCGCGCCGACGGCGGCGTCCGCGCCGGCGCTCACCGACCCCCGCCCCTGCCCGAAGCAGCCGGGCTTCACCTGCTCGACGCTGACCGTGCCGCTCGACCACCGCGCACCGCGCAAGGGCACGGTGAGGTTGCAGGTCGCGACGGGCGGGAACGTCACCGCGCCCAAGGGCGTGCTGCTGTTCCTGACCGGCGGCCCCGGGCAGCCCGGCGTCCCGTTCATCTCGCGCATATCCCAGCAGCGGATGCCGGAACTCGCCAAGAACTACCGCTTCGTCACGATCGACCAGCGCGGTACCGGCGAGTTCGGCGCGATCGACTGCCCCCGGCTCCAGGCCGAGGTCGGCGGCACCGACATCGAGGCGCCGAGCCCTGGCGCGGTCGCCGAGTGCGCGGGCATCCTCGGCGACCGGCGGCACTACTTCACGACCGAGCAGACCGTCGGGGACCTCGACCTGCTGCGCCGCGCGCTCGGCGTCCAGACGATGACGCTGGACGGCGTCTCCTACGGCACGATGACCGCCGCGAGCTACGCGGCGTTCCACCCGCGCAACGTGCGCAGGCTCGTCCTGGACTCGGTGCTCCCGCACGTGGACCCGCAGGGCGACGACATGCTCTACCTCACCGGCCTGCGGGCGACCGCGCGCGTCCTGCGGGACGCGTGCCGGACGGCCCCCGCCTGCGGGTTCGACCCGGCCGAGGACCTGGCCTGGCTGGCCCGGCACCGCGCCGACCACGTCCGCATCTGGGACATGCTCGTCGGCTATGAGTTCTCCGACCCCACCTACCGCGACCCCGACCCGGCCGGATTCCCCGCTGGATCCGGCGACGTGGTGTCGGCGTTCCACGAGGCTCGGCACGGGAACCCGGCGCGCCTCGACCGGCTCCTGAAGCTGCTCGACTCCGGCGGCGACGACCCCGCCGGATACAGCGCGGGCCTGCACGTCGCCACGATCTGCGGCGACGGCCACTTCCCGTGGGGCACCTCCGAGGCGCCGCTCGCGGGGCGCCAGGCGAGCCTGGACCGGACGCGCCGGCACCTGCCCGCCCGCGCGACCTGGCCGTTCACGGCCGCCTCCGCCGCCGGCAACGGATTCGTGCAGGACTGCGTCCACTGGCCGCCGGCGCGGCACACCGCCGAGCCGAGGCGGCTCACGCTGCCGCCCGTGCCGGTCCTGCTGCTGAACGGCGACCGGGACCTGTCCACGCCGCTCGAATGGGCGCGGGAGGAGCTGCGCTACGCGCCGCGCGGCGAGCTGGTGGTCGTGAAGGGCGCGGCCCACTCCATCCAGAACCGCGAGCGCGGGACGCGGGGCCGCGAGGCGGTCTACCGGTTCCTCAACGGCTGACCCTCAACGGCTGAGCTCGGCCGATCCCGCGTCGCGGTCGGCCCCTGGGCTGGTGGGGGCCGACCGCGGCGCGGCGGTCATCATGTTTCGAGGATGTGGTCCAGGAGGCTCCGGTAGGAGCGGAGGGCCAGGCGCAGGCGCTCGGTGTCGGGCGTTCCGTCCCCGCCGGAACCGAGGGGCTCCGACAGCTTGCGGCGGTGCTCGGCGAGGGCCCGCGCCAGGGCCTCGGTGATCTCCTCCGCGAGGCCGTCGGCCTTGCGGACGGCCTCGGCCGGATCGTCCACGAACCCGGCCTGGACGCGGTGCCAGCGCTCCTTGAACCGGCCCGCCTCGGCGGGGTCCAGGAGCCCTGCGGGCTGCCTGTCGGGCTGCTCCGCGGGCGGCCTACCGGTCTGCCTGCCGGTCTGCCTGCCGGACTGCCCCGCGGACTGCTCCGCGGGCGGGCCGGAGGGCGTCGGCTTCGGGACGCGCAGGTCGGGCGCGGTGTCCCGGCCGGCCTCCACGTCCGCCCCGGCGGGCTTCGGCGGGGGACCGGCGACGTGCGCGTCGCCGGCGGCGGGCGGGGCGGTGATCCCGGTCGCGCGGGCCCGCTCGCCCGCGGCCGCTCGTGCGGGGGTCTCGTTCGTCATCGCGCGGTCAGCTCCTCGGGGTCTCGGCGACGCCGTGGCCCGCCGGTACGGCGAGGAGGTCGTCGAAGAGGGCGCGGTAGTGGACCATGGCCTGCCGCAGGTCCTCGGTGGTGGCCTGCCGGCCCTGGGCGCGCTCGCTGATCTCGCGGCCGCGCCGGTAGTGGTCCAGGGTGCGGGCGTGCTCCACCGACAGGTGGGCGGCCTGCTCGTCGAAGCCGCGCGTGGGGTAGCCGCGCTCGCCCAGCACCACGGTGACGAGGCGGTCCGCCTCCTCGACGGCCTCCTGCGGGGCGTCGACGAAGCGCTCCTGGACGCGGAGCCACTGCTCCTTGTACTGGTCGCGCCGCTCGGGCGCCAGGTCGTGCAGCTCCAGGTCGCGGTGGGCCTGCTCGCGGGACCTCAGCTCCCGCTCGGCGGCGGCGCGGCCGCCATGGGCCTCCAGCGCCCGGTCGTACTCCGGGCCGAAACGCCGCTTGAGCCGCTGGGTGCGCGACCACGTCCAGGCGAGGTACGCGACGGCGGCGATGATGACGACGGCGATGACGACCATGATGACGGTCGGCATTGTTCCTCCAACATCCGTGGGGTCGGACGCAACGCCGATGCCCCCACAGACGCGGTCGAAACGGTCACCCTCCCGGCCGGAAGGCGCAGACGAGGTCCCCGATGCGCCGCCGGTCGCCGTATCCGGCCTGGTCGAGCAGCCGAAGCGCGCGCCGGTCCCGGGGTGTCACGCAGGCCACGCTCACCCCCACGCGCCGGAGCGCCGCCCGCATCTCCTCGGCCGTCGGCTTCCGGCTGTAGGGGGAGCGCACCGCGACGCTCAGCATCTGCCGGTCGGCGATGAAGTGCGGGGGCGCGGGGATCATCGACAGGTAGTGCGGGTTGGGGTTCGCCGCGTGCACGCGCGCGGTCAGCATCGGCACGGCCCGCATGTACACCACCGGCATCAGCACGACCGTGCCGGGTCTGGCGGCGCGGACCACCTCGCGCGCCGTCCCGACCTGCTCGGCGGGCACCTTCCAGGACGGCCGGTCCGCGACGGTCGAGCCGCTCGCCTGCGACCACACCGGCGTGCCGCCCACGACCAGCGCGACCGCGAGCGCCACGGCGGGCGCCGCGGCGGCGGCGACGGCCGCCGCGCGGGACCGGAGGACGTCCGGGACCGGCACGGAGGCGAGCAGGCCGACCAGGGCGGGCGCGGGGACGATCCACATCGTCCGCCACAGCACCTGCCCCGCGTCCGTGGCCCGCGCGGCGGCCGTGAGCACCCCGGGCAGGACGAGCAGCGTGAGCAGCGCCGCGATGCCCATCCCGACGAGCGCGGGGACGCCGCGCCGGGCCGTCCACGGGGACAGCCACAGCGCGCAGCCGCCGAGGACGCCGAGCGTCCCCTGGAGCAGGACCCACTGGTAGCTGACCGGGCCGTCGTGGACGGCGCCCTCCACGATCGTCTTGCCGTGCAGCAGCACCACCCCGAGCCCGGACGCGATCGGGTACGCCGCCGCGACGCACGCCGCCAGCGCGGTGCGGATCCGTCCGGCGGCGAGCAGCGGCAGCACGGCGGCGCCGACCGCCAGCGGGATCACGAACGCCGCCGACGAGGTCAGCCCGACCGCCGCGATCCCGGCGGCGCCGAGCAGCGCGAGGTCCCCGCGCCGCCGCCGCTCGGCCCACCGGGTGAGGTAGACGTACAGCAGCGGGATCAGCGCCGACACCATGACGGCCTTGCCCTGCCACATCCGCAGCAGGTGGAAGGCGCCGAGCGAGGCGCGCGACTCGCCCGCCCACAGCAGGTAGACGGCGGCCACCGCGAAGCAGAGGGCGGCGCGGCGCGGCGTCCACGCCCGCACCAGCCGCCATAGCGACCACACCGCGAAGAACGTGACCAGCGGCAGCACGCCGTACCACAGCAGCGAGGACGCGGGGACGTGCAGCACCCGCGCCAGCGCCCCGGCCAGCACCTCGAACGACGACACGGGCGGCTCGCCGGCGATCTCGTCCGTCGCCCCGGCGCTGAAGATGACGTCCTTCAGCGGGATGCGGCCCGTCGCGGCCGTCGCCACCGAGCGGGACACGAAGTAGGCGTCGTCGCCGTCGGTGTTGACGATGAACAGCGACGCGATCGCGAACCCGGCGCCGGTGAGGAGGGCGAGCGGCGTCCCCCAGCGCAGGTCCGCGTCGTCGGTGCCGTCCGCGTCGGGTCCGGGCGCGGGGTCCGGGTCGCGCGGGCCCGGACGGCTCAGCAGCCACGCGCCGGTCGCGGCGACGGCGACCAGTCCCGGCAGCCACGCGCACCACCACGGCACCCCGGACGGGTGCAGCCCCGCGCACACCCCCGCGACCAGGCCCGCCCCCACCGCGACGGCCGGAAGGGCCCGCCGGACGGGCCCGGGACGGTCGCGCCAGACCGGCTCCTCGGTGTCGTGCCAGAGCGGCCCGACCGCCCACCACCCCGCGCGCCGCGCGTACAGGGCGCCGAGCACGGCCGCCGCCGCCGACCACGCGACCAGCAGCGCCGTGGTGGGCGGGTCGAGGAGCAGGCCGGCGTGGTAGACGAGCGTCCACACGGCGAACAGGACGACGGCGCCGTCGGTGAGGCCGTCGACGAGCCCGGTCGCCCTCCGGGCCGGCGAGCGGCCGCCCTCGGATCCGCCGATGACCCGCTCCGTCAAGTCGATCACTTGTCCCCCGTGTGCGCGCGTGTGCCGCTCTCGCCTTTGTATCCGCCGAAGAGTCTCCGGGCGTTCACAGGCGCGCCGCCGAATATTCTGATCTTGGTTAGTTCGACGCCCGGTAGGCCACGGGAGTTTACGGCCCTGGTGAAGCGGCCGTCGTCGAACGGCTGACGTGGGGCGATCGTGCGGAGGCGGGCGCCGGTGCGGTCACCTTCGCCCCGCGTACCCCGGAATCACCCTGTGATGCGACAAGTCCGGAATCACTGCGATGCTCCGTTTCGGCGTGTTCTGATGGTCCGGTACGCGAGCCACGCCCGCCCGGCGCGGGCGCGTCCAGAGGGATGTGATGCGCGGTGCGCCATGCGTTCGGCTTCGTCCTCGGCGTCCTGCTGACCCCCGCGCTGGTCTACGGCGCGGCCTGGGGCTACGCGCAGGCGGGCCGGTCCTTCGACGGGACGGGCCAGGAGATCACCGACCGCACCCGCATCTACGGGGCCTTCGCCCTGCTCGCCGCCGTGGGCCTGGTGATGGGCGTGGTCATCGTCGCGCGGTGGGCCTCGCCGCTGGTCTCGCTCGTCCCGGCGCTGGCCCTGCTCGGCGTGTCCGCCTACTTCCTCGTGGACCCCGGGCGCGTCCTCGACCTGCCGGGCAAGGTGCCGCCCTCCGGCGACATGGACTTCGGCCTGCGCATGCTGCTCGGCTCCGGCGTCTACGGGATGATGGGGTTCGCGCTGCTGATGCCCACCTGGGCGCCGCGCCGCTGGGGCTCGGCCCACGCCGACGAGGACGTCTTCGACTCCGACCACTACTCGACCATCGAGCGGTGATCCGGCCGCTCCGGCGGACCGCTTGGGGGGCCGTCCTCCCAGGGGAGGTCGGCGGGGCACGTGTAGGCGTGGTCGCCCCGGTAGAGTCCGGCGAGCACGTCCTCGATGCCCGCCTCCCGGAGCGCGATGTCGCGGACCTCGTGCCGCCGCGCCAGCGCCGCGACCACCGTCGCCGCGTTCGCGGCGCTCGGCAGCCGCAGCCACTGCCGCGGCCCCTGGACCCGCTCGGCCTCGATCCGGCCGAACTCCGGGTCGTCCAGCACGATCGGCGGCCCCGGGCGGGCCAGCTCGGCCACCAGCACCCGGTCGGCGTCGACGGTGCGGCGCAGCTCGTCCAGCCCGCCGTCGTAGGCCAGCCGCCCGTGGTCGATGATCAGCACCCGGCGGCAGAGCCGCTCGATGTCGCCGAGGTCGTGCGTGGTCAGCAGGATCGTGGTGCCGCGCTCGGCGTTGATACGTTCCAGGAAGTCGCGGACGGTCGCCTTGCTGACCACGTCCAGGCCGATCGTCGGCTCGTCCAGGACGAGCAGCTCCGGATCGTGCAGCAGCGCGGCGGCGAGGTCGCCGCGCATCCGCTGCCCGAGGCTGAGCTGGCGGACCGGGGTGTCCAGGAACGGGTCCAGCTCCAGCAGCTCGGACAGCTCGGCGAACCGGGCCCGGTGCGCGGCGGGCTCCACCCGGTACAGCCGCCGGACGAGCGTGAGGCTGTCGCGCAGCGGCAGGTCCCACCACAGCGTCGTCCGCTGCCCGAACACGACGCCGAGCCGGCGCGCGAGCGAGGTGCGCCGCCGCGACGGGTCGAGCCCGCACACCCGCAGCGTCCCCGACGACGCGGTGAGGATCCCGGTCAGCATCTTGATCGTCGTGGACTTGCCCGCGCCGTTCGGGCCGAGGTACCCGACGAACTCGCCGGGCTCGACGGCGAACGACACCCCGTCCACCGCGCGGAGCGTCGTCCGGCCCCGCCGCCGCAGGCCCCCGGTCCGCGTCCGGACGGTGAACGACTTGACGACGTCCTCGGCCTCGATCATCGGCACCGGCCTCAGCTCCCTGTCGATCGGTAGTGCCGCAGCCCCGCCCGCCACGCGACCGCCGCGGCCGCGCACACGGCGGCGGCGACCGCCGGGGACGCGAACCGCGCCGCGCCCGGCAGCGCGAGCGGGTCGGGGCGGTCGAGCACGTACAGCGCGGGCTGCCAGTTGACGAACGCCAGCGGCACGACGAACGTCACGCCGCGGACGAAGTCGCGGGCGAACACGGTCATCGGGTACTGGGTCAGGTACGCGCCGCCGTAGGTGAGCGACTTGGTGGCGCCGTGGCTCTCGACCAGCACGAACTGCACCGCGCCGCCCAGCACCCACAGGCCCGCAAAGATCAGCGCCCCGCACAGCACCATCATCGGGACGAGCGCCAGCCGGCCCGGCGTCCACGGCACGTCCGCGTTCGCCAGCGCGAGCGTGAGGATCGTTCCGGCCGGGAGCAGCTTGCCGAGGCGGCGGGGCGAGAAGTCCTCCGTGGCGACCTGGATCAGCGGGCTCACGGGGCGGACGAGCATGGCGTCCAGCGTCCCCTCCCGCACGTGCTGGCCGAGCCGCTCGGTGCCGCCGAGCAGGATGTCGGAGATCGCGAACGACAGCGCGCTCGTCCCGTACAGGAACAGGACCTCGGACGCGCCGAACCCGGCGATGCGCGGCGCCCGGGTGAACAGCAGCCCGATCGCCGCCGCGTCCAGCCCGCTCACGACGGCGGTGGCGGTGGCGAGCAGCACCATCGACACCGGGTACTGGGCCGCCGCGCGGATCCACGTCCACGCCAGCAGCGCGTAGGTCGCCAGCGGACGCGCCGCCGCGCGGCCCGCCTCAGCCACCGCGGATCACCTCAGCCACCGTGGATCACCAGCTTGCGCCGCGCCGCCCGGGTCAGCAGCGCTCCCGCGGCGAGCAGGGCGGCCGCCCACGCCGCCTGGAACGCCAGCGCGCCGAGCAGGTCGGTGCCGGTGTGGCGGCCGAGGAAGACGTCGGCGGGGACCTGGAGCTGCGCCGCCCACGGCAGCGCGTGCGCGACGTCGCCGAGCCGCCCGGGGAAGACGACGAGCGGCAGGGTCATCCCGGAGAAGAACAGCGACATCACCAGCATGACCGCGTTCAGCCCCCGGTCGTCGTGCAGCCAGAACATGCCGAGCGCCACCACGTAGCGCAGTCCGAACCCCACCAGCGCGCCGAGCAGCACCGACGCCGCGAACGCCGCGAGGCCCGCCGGGCCCGGCCAGCTCAGCGGGAACACCAGCGCCCCGGCCAGCAGCGGCGGCCCGCCGCGCAGCACCAGCGACCCGGTCGCGCGGCCGAGGTCGTCGGCCAGCCACCAGCCCTGGAGGCCGACCGGGCGGTGCAGGTCGATCGCCACGTCACCGGTGCGGATCCGCTGCGCGAGGTCCATGCCGCCGAAGATCTGGAGCGGCCCGATCAGCGCCTGGGTCAGGAAGCAGAACGTGACGGCGTCGTTCACGTCGTAGCCGCCGAGGACGGGGCGCTCGTGCCAGAGCGCTATCAACACATAGGCCCGCATGAACCCGAACCCGGTGTTGGTCAGGGCCTCGGCGAGCGAGGCGGCCGCATAGGCGGTGTGGCGACGGAACCCGTACCACCACACCCACGGAAGGACCCCCACCCGCCGAGACCCTAGGGCGGATCACCGCCCGGATCCACGTAATTTCACACAGACCGTCCGGAGCCGGTCAGCCGTCCGGCGCCGGCCCCGGCCGGTCCGTGCTCAGTACGCGTTTCCGCTCTTGCCCGGGTCCTGCTCAGCCCTTCGGAAGCTCGGGCTTGGTGGGCGAGTAGATCCACTCCTTGAAGAACTGCGTGAGGTCCTGGCCCGACACCTTCTGGGCCAGCGCGGTGAACTGCTCGGTGGTGGCGTTGCCGTGCCGGTGCTGGGCGACCCACGTCCGCAGCAGCGTGAAGAACTTGTCGTCCCCGATCCTCTCGCGGAGGAACTGCAGCGCCATGGCGCCGCCGCTGTAGACGCGGGCGTTGAACATGGTGTCGCGCTGCGGGTTCGCGGTCACGACCGACCAGAACGGGCTGCCCGGCGCGTCCGGGAACGGCCGGGAGTTGTAGGTCGCGCGGGCCGCGTCGTGGACGGTGGCGCCGCCGTGCTTCTCGGCCCAGTACCAGCCCGACCAGGACGCGAAGCTCTCGTTCAGCCAGACGTCCTGCCAGCGCTGCGGCGACACGCTGTCACCGAACCACTGGTGCGCCAGCTCGTGCGCGATCGTCCCGGTGTTGCGGACGGCCGAGTACACCGGCTTGCCCTGCGTCTCCAGCGAGAACCCGAGCGGCTGCCCGTTGAAGCGCGCGTCGTCGCCGATCGCGCCGGTGGTGCTGAAGGGGTAGGGGCCGAAGGTCTTGGCCCACAGGTCGGTGGCCTCGCTGGTGGTGCTGTAGAAGAAGTTCAGCGCGTCCGGCTGGGCGGCGAGCAGCGCGGGGTCGACGGCGGTGTAGTTGCGCAGGCCGCCGGGCGTCCGGCCCTCCCTGATCTCCCACTTGCCGATGTCGATCGTGGTGAGGTAGCTCGCCATCGGGCTGTCCTCGCGCCACTTGAACACGCTGGCCTCCGCGGCCGAGCGGCGGCGGCTGAAGGACGCGACCGTGTTCTCGGTGCCGGTGAGCAGGCCGTTGGCGACGACCCGCAGGCCCTTCGGCACCGCGATCTTGTAGTCGTAGGTGGCCTTGTCGCTCGGGTGGTCGTTGACCGGGAACCAGGTGGACGCGCCGTTGGGCTCGCCGCCCACGAACGCGCCGTCGGGGGTGTGCAGGAACCCGTAGGGCGAGCCGAACACGATCGGGGAGCCCACGATGGTCTGCGGCACGCCGCCGTAGGTCACGACCGCCGTGAACGTCTTCCCCTTCCGCAGTCCCTTGCGCGGCGTGATGATCAGCTCCTGCCCGCGCCGCTTGTAGTCCGCCTTCTGCCGGTTCACCTTCACTCGGTCGACGTCCAAGCCGGACAGGTCGAGGTCGAAGCTCGACAGGTCCTGGGTGGCCTTGGCCGTGATCGTGACGGTGCCGTCGAGCTGGTCGTAGTCGGGGTCGTAGCGCAGGTCGAGCGAGTAGTGCTGGACGTCGTATCCGCCGTTGCCCTCAAGCGGGAAGTAGGCGTCGCCGACGCCGGGGGCGCCGGGTGTGTAGCGGCCGTTGCCCGCCGCGGAGGCGGGGGCCGCGAGCGCGACGACGCTCACGGCGGCGACGGCGAGCGGCAGCATTCGCCCGGGGGTCGCCCGGGGCGTCATGAACCGGGGGTGGCGCAGCGCCATCTGAGGATCCTCTCGTGAGTGATCACTAGCGTGCCTAATTTGCCCGGATCAATGGCTGTTGTCGAGGAAAGTGCCGAATCTGGCCTTCCAGATGTGGCCGCAGGTGGGAACGTGCCAGAAGGCCCCCGCGGGTGTAGGTGCGCGGGGGCCTTCGGTTCGGGGGAGGCCGGACCCGGTGTGGTCCGGCCTCGTACGAGGCGGTCAGCCCGTCAGGCCGACCCGTGAGGTCAGCCCAGTGAGGTCAGCCCAGTGAGGTCAGCCCAGTGAGGTCAGCCCGTCCGGGCGGCTCGCCGGGTCAGTGGAACTGGCCCTCCTCGGTCGAGCCCTTCAGCGCCGTGGTGGCGGAGTCGGGCGCGATCGCGGTGCTGACCAGGTCGAAGTAGCCGGTCCCGGCCTCGCGCTGGTGCTTGACGGCCGTGAAGCCCTTGTCCGCCGCCGCGAACTCGCGCTCCTGCAGGTCGACGTAGGCCGTCATGCCCTCGCGGGCGTAGCCGTGCGCCAGGTCGAACATCCCGTAGTTCAGGGCGTGGAACCCGGCGAGGGTGATGAACTGGAACTTGAAGCCCATGTGGCCGAGCTCGCGCTGGAACTTGGCGATGGTCGCGTCGTCCAGGTGCGCCTTCCAGTTGAAGGACGGCGAGCAGTTGTAGGCGAGCATCTGGTCGGGGTACTCGGCCTTGACCGCCTCGGCGAACCGGCGGGCCTGCTCCAGGTCCGGCGTGCCGGTCTCCATCCAGATCAGGTCGGAATAGGGCGCGTACGCCCTGGCGCGGGCGATGCAGGGCTCGATGCCGTTGCGGACGCGGTAGAAGCCCTCGGCGGTGCGCTCACCGGTGAGGAACTCGCGGTCGCGCTCGTCCACGTCCGTCGTGATCAGTGTCGCGGCCTCGGCGTCGGTCCGCGCGATGATCAGGGACGGGACGTCCGCGACGTCCGCGGCGAGGCGGGCGGTGTTCAGCGTCTTCACGTGCTGCGAGGTCGGGATCAGCACCTTGCCGCCGAGGTGGCCGCACTTCTTCTCGGAGGCGAGCTGGTCCTCCCAGTGCACGCCCGCGGCGCCCGCGGCGATCATGCCCTTCATCAGCTCGAAGGCGTTCAGCACGCCGCCGAAGCCCGCCTCGGCGTCGGCGACGATCGGGGCGAGGAAGTGGGTGTCGCCCTCGCCCTCGGCCCACTGGACCTGGTCGGCGCGCAGCAGCGCGTTGTTGATCCGCCGCACGACCGCCGGGACGGAGTTGGCCGGGTAGATGCTCTGGTCGGGGTAGGTCTGGCCGGCCAGGTTGGCGTCCGCCGCGACCTGCCAGCCCGACAGGTAGATGGCCTTGAGCCCGGCCTTGACCTGCTGGACGGCCTGGAGCCCGGTCAGCGCGCCGAGGGAGTGGACGTAGTCCTCCTCGTGCAGGAGCTTCCAGAGCCGCTCGGCGCCGAGGCGCGCGAGCGTGTGCTCCTCCTGGACCGATCCGCGGATCCGCACGACGTCCTCGGCCGTGTAGCTCCGCTCGACGCCGGCCCAGCGCTCGTCGGTGTCCCACCTGTTCTGCAGCTCGTCGGCTGCGCCCTTGAGGCGACTGTCGCTCATCTGCTTGCCCTTCCGTGTCGTCCCCTGGGTGCTTGGCACGACTATGCCCCGGTCACACGGCCTGAAGGTGACGGCCATGGCAGAAGAACATCAAAAATTCCGCTATCATGAAGCGGTGACGACCTTGCGGCCAGAAGAACCCCTCAACTTGACGAGCGACGTAGATCTCGTCACGTTCGGGCAGCGGCTTCGCCATCTCCGGCGCGGCCGGGGCATGACGCTGTCGGACCTCGGTGAGCGCGTCGGGCGCGCCCCGTCCCAGCTCTCACTGCTGGAGAACGGGCGCCGTGAGCCCAAGCTGTCGCTGCTGCAGGCGCTGGCCGCCGCGCTGGAGTGCCCGGTGGAGGAGCTGCTGCGCCGCCAGCCGCCGAGCCGCCGCGCGCAGTTGGAGATCGAGCTGGAGGAGGCGCAGCGCGACCCGCTGTACCGCACGCTCGGGCTGTCGCACCTGCGGGTCGGCAAGCGGATGCCGAACGAGGTCATCGAGCACATCCTCGCGCTGTACCGGGAGCTGCGGCGCAGCCGCACCAAGCCCGCCGCCAGCCCGGAGGAGGCCCGCAAGGCCAACGCCGAGCTGCGCCGCCAGATGCACGAGCGCGGCAACCACTTCGCCGACATCGAGGGCGTCGCCGCGCAGACCCTCGACGCGGTCGGCTACCGGCGCGGGGCGGTGTCGCAGGGGCTGCTGATGACGCTGGTCGGCCACTTCGGGTTCAGCCTCCAGTACGTCCAGGACCTGCCGCGCTCGGTCCGGTCGGTCACCGACCTGCGCAACCGGCGGATCTACCTGGAGCGCGAGCAGCTCGGCATGCACACGCCCCGCACGATCCTGCTCCAGACCCTCGGGCACATCGCGCTGGACCACGACCAGCCCCGCGACTTCGCCGACTTCCTGCGCCAGCGCGTCGAGGCGAACTACTTCGGCGCGGCGATCCTGATGCCCGAGCGCAGCGTCGTCCCCTACCTCCAGGAGGCCAAGGCCGCGCGGGAGCTGTCGGTGGAGGACCTCGCCGACGTCTTCGCCGTCTCCTACGAGATGGCCGCGCACCGCTTCACCAACGTCGCGACCCACCACCTCGGCCTGGAGCTGCACTTCACCAAGAACGACGAGAACGGCACCATCTACAAGGCCTACGCCAACGACGGCCTCGCCTTCCCGCAGGACGCCGACGGCGCGATCGAGGGCCAGCGGATGTGCCGCCAGTGGGCGGGGCGGCACGTGTTCACCGCCGAGGACCGGTTCTCCGTCTACTACCAGTACACCGACACCCCGAACGGCACCTACTGGTGCCTGTCGCACATCGACCCCAGCCACGAGCGGGACTTCGCGATCACGCTGGGCGTCCGGTTCGAGGACTCCCGCTGGTTCCGGGGCCGGGAGTCGACCCGGCGGGTGAAGTCGGCGTGCCCGGACGGCGACTGCTGCCAGCGGCCCCCCAAGGAGCTGTCGGACCGCTGGGAGGGGATGGCCTGGCCGTCCGCGCGGGCGCACTCGCACGTCCTGTCCGTCCTGCCGCCGGGGGCGTTCCCCGGCGTGGACGACGCCGACGTCTACGAGTTCCTGGACCGGCACGCCGCCGAGTGACCTCCGCGCCCGGGGGCGAGCACTCCGGATCGCGACGAGGGTGAATGATCTGGGAGGACCCGGTGTTTCCTCTAGTGGGGACGCCTCACCGGGGGCCGTCCGCAGGGGAGGGAGAGCGCGTGCTGCCTGAGGTCGCGACGTGGTTGCGCCGCCGTACGAGCGCGGCGGACGACTGGCCGCCGCACGTCCTGCTGGCCGCGAAGGGGGCCGCCAGGATCAGCGTCGTGCTGCCCGCGCGCGACGAGGAGGCGACGGTCGGCGCCATCGTGGCCGCGATCCGCACCGACCTGGTCGAGCGGGTCCCGCTCGTCGACGAGATCGTCGTGGTCGACTCGCGCTCCACCGACCGCACCGCCGCCGTGGCCGCGGCGGCGGGCGCCGAGGTGGTCGCCCAGGACGACGTCCTGCCGGGGCACGGCCGGATGTCCGGCAAGGGCGAGGCGCTGTGGAAGTCGCTGGCCGTCACCTCCGGCGACCTGGTCGTGTTCATCGACGCCGACCTGCGCGGCTTCACCTCGTCCTACGTCACCGGTCTGCTCGGGCCGCTGCTCACCGACCCGTCCGTCGCCTACGTCAAGGGCTGCTACGACCGCCCGCTCGTCGAGGGCGACCGGTCGGTCGAGGGCGGCGGGGGACGGGTGACCGAGTTGGTCGCGCGCCCGCTGATCAACCTGCACTGGCCGCAGCTCGCCGGGGTGATGCAGCCGCTCGGCGGGGAGTACGCGGGCCGCCGCGCGCTGCTGGAGCGGCTGCCGTTCGTCACCGGCTACGGCGTGGAGCTCGGCCTGCTGCTGGACGTCTTCCAGGACGCCGGGCTCGACGCGATCGCCCAGGTCGACCTCGGCCGCCGGGTCCACTCGCACCAGTCCACCGAGGCGCTGGGGGAGATGTCGGGCCAGATCATGCTGACCGCCTGGTCGCGGCTGGAGCGGCACGGCCGGATGGTCCCGCTGGAGGCCCCCGCGACCGCGCTCACGCGGTTCCGCCGCGTCCCGGACGGACACGACGCGCGCACCAGCGACGTGGCGGTGGGGGAGCGGCCGCCGATGGCCGGTATCCCCGGTTACGCCGCCGCGCGGTCGTTCTCGCCCGGCCGGGGATGAGGCCCCCTTTCCTCCGACATGACTGCTACCGTTGGTAACAGCCGTATTGGAGGAAGGGTCGAATAGCATGACGAGCGCCGAGTCGACGCCGTTCTCGCTGGAGCCGAGCGAGGACGTCCGCCAGGTCCGCGACTGGGTCCACGAGTTCGCCCGGGACGTCGTCCGCCCGGCGGCACGCGAGTGGGACGAGCGCGAGGAGACCCCCTGGCCGCTGATCCAGGAGGCGTCCAAGATCGGCCTCTACTCGCTCGACTTCTTCGCCGCCCAGTGGCTGGAGCCGAGCGGCCTCGGCATCCCGGTGGCCTTCGAGGAGCTGTTCTGGGGCGACGCCGGGATCGCGCTGTCGATCGTCGGCACCGGCCTCGCCGCCGCGTCGGTCGCCGCCGTCGGCACCCCCGACCAGGTCGGCGAGTGGGTGCCCCAGATGTTCGGCACCCCCGGCGAGGTCAGGCTCGGCGCCTTCTGCGCCTCCGAACCCGACGCGGGCAGCGACGTCGGCTCGATCCGGGCCCGCGCGGTGTTCGACGAGGCCAAGGACGAGTGGGTGCTGAACGGCACCAAGACCTGGGTGACCAACGGCGGCATCGCCGACGTGCACGTGGTCGTCGCCTCCGTCCACCCCGACCTCGGCAGCCGCGGGCAGGCGAGCTTCATCGTCCCGCCGGGCACGCCGGGGCTGCGGCAGGGGCAGAAGTTCAGCAAGCACGGCATCCGCGCCTCCCACACCGCCGAGGTGATCCTTGAGGACGTGCGCGTCCCGAGCCGCCTGGTCGTCGGCGGCAAGGAGCGCTTCGACGAGCGCGTCGCCCGCGTCCGCGAGGGCCGCAGCGCCAAGGGCCAGGCGGCGATGAAGACCTTCGAGACCACGCGCCCCTCCGTCGGCGCGATGGCCCTCGGCGTCGGCCGCGCCGCCTACGAGTACGCCCTCGACTACGCCCGCGAGCGCGAGCAGTTCGGCCGCAGGATCGGCGACTTCCAGGCGATCGCGTTCAAGCTCGCCGACATGCGCTGCCGCCTGGACGCGGCCCGCCTGATGGTCTGGCGCGCCGCCTGGATGGCGAGCGCCGGCCGCGACTTCGAGGGCGCCGAGGGCTCGATGGCCAAACTGATGGCCTCGGAGATGGCCGTCCGCGTCACCGAGGAGGCCATCCAGATCCTCGGCGGCAACGGCTACACGCGCGACTACCCGGTGGAACGCATGCACCGCGACGCGAAGATCTTCACCATCTTCGAGGGCACCAGCGAGATCCAACGCCTGGTAATAGGCCGAGCCCTGACCGGCCTTCCCGTCAGATAGCCCCTGACCTGCGCGGGCAGTCGCCTCGTCAACGACTCTCCCCGGCCACCAACGCGCCCTCTCCACCCCCAGGACCGCGGCTCTCCCTCCGATTGGGAGACGTTTGGGAGACGATCACCTGAAGGTGGGGCTGCGCGACGGCCCGGCGCGCGGCGAGCAGCTCGTTCAGTACCGGCACCGGCGAGGTCGGGTAGATCGCGAGCCGCTCGTCCAGAATCGCCTCCCACCGCGCCTGGAGCCGGGCCCGCAGTTGGTTCCTCATGAGCGGGGAGAGGTGCGCGTAGGCGCCGCCGATGCCCGGCATCGAGTGGCCGAGACGGTCGTGGGTGAGGATGGCGGGGGGTGCCGATCTCGTCCAGCCACACCCGGTGCGAGTGCCGCAGCTTGTGCGGGGTCAGGCCCTGTTTGATCGGCAGCCACGAGGCCAACTCCGGCTCCCACATGTGACCGGCCGCGCGGACGGCGGCGATGCGCGGCCGGTGGGGGTGCGTGCCGCCGCTGGGCGAGGTGCACGCCTGACCGGCGACGGCACGGCAGCGGGGGCAGTCCACCGCGCGGGCGTCGACGACGGGCTGGTCGTAGCGGGGGATACCTTGCACCACTGGTGGCGACAACATCGGCGTCGACGTGGTGGTGTTCCTGGTACTGCTCGCGGTGTGGATCGCCGCCGGCCGCTACTTCGCCACCCGCCCGCCCATCGCCAAGGCGCTCAGCCGCTGGGGCCACATCCTGATGCCCGTCGTCCTCATCGGCATCGGCCTGCTCATCCTCATCGAAGGCGGTGCGTTCGGCCTCTAGCCCTGACCACCAGTAGACCTGACGGTCGACCACCGGGCAGGCCTACCCGTACGGGCCAGCATCCCCATGCGGGGTCGATGCTGGGGTGTTGCCGAGGCTCATCGACAAAGGTTGCCTCTAGACGCGGACGAAACCAGCTGGAGGTCGGTTTGAGTGTTTGTGGGGACGATGGAGCGGGGCGATGGGGTCTTTCACTGAATACGGTTGCGGGCGGATCAGCCCCAGCCGTCCAGGTTGCGTTCAATTCTCCGCAAGTCGGATCTGGCTTCTTCCATGGCGCGGCTGGCCGTCATGAGAAGAGAGGATTTGCGGATCTTTTTGGCTCGGGTCTCCAACCAGGCTTGTTTGCCTGCTTTTTCAGCGTCCCGGACGGCTTGCTGGCCGCAGCAGGTACGGACGAACGGCGTCAGGCTGCCTTCGCGGCAGGCTCTCAGGTCGCCGAATTGCGCGGCCAGATTGAAGGTGGCCTGCCAGGCGGTGGCGTAGTCGGGGAGGTCCGAGCAGGGTTCCGGATGCTTTCGTTTGAGGTGACGGGTCGGGAGGGTGAGAAGTTTGCGGGCGGATTCAGGGAGTTCGGATTCTAGGGCGTAGTCGGCGCCCAGATACTCGTCGGGGTCGACGTTCGCGAGCCACCATTCCGCATTGGTGAGTTGGGTCAATGTCTCCAGCACGACCGGTGGGATCTTGTCGTCCCGCCAGCGCCTGCGGACGAGTTCTGTGCGAATCTTATTCGCGCGGCGGCGCGACTGGGGTG
The DNA here is from genome assembly GCF_018603865.1 of Actinomadura sp. NEAU-AAG7. Taxonomy (NCBI): domain Bacteria; kingdom Bacillati; phylum Actinomycetota; class Actinomycetes; order Streptosporangiales; family Thermomonosporaceae; genus Actinomadura; species Actinomadura sp. NEAU-AAG7. The sequence goes on along the minus strand of NZ_JAHFZY010000009.1, from coordinate 154,570 downwards.
TTCCGGTGAGCCGGGGGAGTTCGGTGAAACGGACCGTCGTCGCGAATTCCGTAAGTTCTTTTCGCAGGTCGTCGCGGTGGTCGATCCACCAGCGCGCCTCGGTCAGGCCCGTGAGGGCGGTGATGAGGCGCGTCGGGGGACCGTCGGGCCAGAGCTCGGCGATGGCGTTGGCGCGCAGTTTCCGGGCCCACTGCTCCTGCTTCGGCGAACCGATTATCCGGGGGAGGGCTTCGTCGTTCCACAGGCCGGCGCCCGGGCCTAACGCCTCGTCGAGGCGGTCGCGGTTCTCGATCCACCAGCGTGCGTCCGTCAAGGAGGCGAGGGCGGCCAGCGACTCGGGCGGGGTGTCCGCGCCCCAGCGCCGCTTGACGTAGGCGGCGCGCAGGTTGCGCGCCCAGGCCTGCTGCTTCGGCGTGCCGATCAGTGCGGGCAGGCCGGACGTGCCGTGCTCGGCGGCCCGGGTCCGGGCCGCCAGGTCGGCGATCCGCGGACGCGCCGAGTGGTGCCCGCCGTACCGGACGAGGGCCTCCGCGGCCTCGCCCAGAACGGTCGCCCGCGCCCGGTCTCCGGCGTGAGCCATCATCCAGGCCAGCGCGATGAGCGCCTGCGGGTGGTAGTCCTGATCGGTGACGGCGTCCAGGATCGCGTCAGCTCGGTCGGCGAGGGCGGCGGTCTGGTCGGCGGTGGCGCGGCCGACCGCCGCGGCCGCCAGTACAGCGAAGATCCGTTTCTGGTCGCCGGGGTCGGCCGGGTAGCGCGCCAGCGGCTCGGCCCACTCATACGCACCCCAGGCGTGGCCCGCTCCACCCGCCATGACCGCCTCGGCGAGCATCGTCGCGGCCCGCGCACGCCGGAACGGGTCAGCCCGGTCGGAACGCGGACGGACGGCCGCGATCTCCCCCAGGGCCACGTCCAGCCGGGCGAGACGGTCGGCGTCGGAGACCGCGTGGCGCAGAGCCGCGGCACGGTCCGGCTCACCCGCGGCGGCGGTCGACACCGCGAGCCCGGCCACGGCGCGCGACCGGTGGTAGGGCTGGGGGACGGACCGCGCGAGTGCTTCGCCGCGCGCGGGGTCGGCACCGCCGGAGACCAGAAGCGGCAGCGCCTTCATCGCCCAAGCGTCCGACGACGGGCGGCCAATGGCGGCTGCACGGGTCAGCGCCCGCTCGACCATCCCGCCGGCGCCGGGGCGGTCGCCGCGGAAGGTCAGCACCCGCGCCCACGCCAGCAGGAGCAAGCCTTGGAGGTAGGGCGAGTCGATCACCCGGGACTGGGCGTAAGCCGACCGGATCGACCGGTCCGCCCGGTCGGCGTCGCCGGACAGGACCGCGAGCCAAGCCAGGTCCGTCCACGCCCAGGCGGCGTCGTACGGTTCGCGCATCTGGGCCGGCCGGATTCGGGCCGAACGCAGCAACTCCTCGGCCCGGTCCGGCTCACCCGCGGCTGCGAGAGGGGCGGCCAGCGCGGTCATCGCCTGCACCCTCTGGTACTCGGGCAACGAGCGCGCCAGCGCCTCGGCGTGGTCGGCCGCGCCGAGCGCAGCCCGGAGGGCGGGCAGGTCGGCTGGGACCTCGGTGTACTCGCCCATCGGAGCTCCGGATCAGGTGGAGAGGACGAGAACGAGGGCGGAGCCGTCCAACATCGACAAGCCGAGGAGCGGCATGGCGAAATCACTCATAGGAGCAATACGACCAAAAATGGTCGGTGCTCCACAAGGGAAACCCGCCACCGGGGCACAGAGATTCCGGCGAAACCGAACGAGGAACTAGTGAGGCGGCTTCGGGGCCGAGGTTCGCCTCGTACCGGCACGTGGAGCGGGCAGGGGCCCTCGCCGTCCGGCTTACCGAAGGCGGAGGTGACCAGCCAGGGAACAACTCGTGGCGGCGGACCGCCTGGCCTATCCGGTGGTGCAGCCGGGTCAGCTCGTCGTCGGCCTGCAGTCGGGTGCTGGCTTCCAGTGCGCACGCACAGAACCGGTTCGCCTTTGTCGGGAGCGTTGGTCCACTCCGGCGCGTGCGGCACGGAACTGGGTCGCCGTGCTGATGTGCGCGGCGGTGCCCGGGGTGCTGATGGCCAAGGCTCTGCCGTGCTGCAGAGCCAAGGCCTGCTGCATGTGGGTGATGGCGGTGTTGTAGCGGTCGATCTCCCTGGGCAGATACCAGCGGTCCTGGGCGTCGGCAGAGAAGCGCGGGGCGCGGGTGATTCTCTCCCGCCTGTGCGCTCATTCAGGGGGGCCGCCGATTGTCGAGCCAGGTCCAACGCCTGCTCCTAACTGCACAGGCCTGGTCCGCAGCGGCCGCTCTCGCCAGCCGGGTCACGGTTGCTCCGGGTCTTCCCTGTTTCTCGGTCGCGACGGTCGCGTGGCGCATCCGTCCTTTTCGCGTCCTGCTTGTCAGGACCGGCGAAAGTCGGCCTCAATGCAGGTACGCGCATAGCGGCTGCGCACTTGTAGGATTTTCGCATGGTGTGTTCGCTTCGGCCATATTTGAATCAAGTAGCTGTCGATGACGTCACCTCCAAAGCCGTCCGCTTCGGCTTTGTCCATGTTCTTGGCATGGTAGCGGATGCGGTAATGGCCGGGGCCGTCGGGGAGGGGAGGGAGGATTTTGAGGTATCCGAGTCCCCAATGGCTGTGCAGAGCGATGACTCCGTCACGTGATTCGAAGGGAAGTTCGACAACATCTTCGTATTCGTGCAGTCGTGCGCCCGGGTCGGAGGAGGACATCTCCACGGCGAGACGGACGATGCCGTCATTCCTCCCGGTGACAAAGTTTGCGCGTTGTGCGGCGGACTCGGCGATTCCGATTCTGACGGTCCCTTCCTCGCCTGCCAGGATGGGGTTGCATCCCTCTTCGATCAGGAAGAACGCGTGGTAGTTGACTCCCACTTCAAGCGTAATCGTTTCCGGCATTTCGAAGTCCTTGGTCAAGGCGCGGCTTCCGCGGCCCGTGTGGGGCCGCGGAAGCCAAGGTCATGCTCCTGTGGCGAGGCGCCGTAGCGTAGAGATCATCTCAGGGGCAAGATGCAATCACTGGAAGTTGGGCACGTGCCCGCCTCGTTTCCGAGATCTCCGGTGCCTTTGTGTAGTCGCCGGCAAGCCGCAGTCGAGCTCCAGCCTCGCCGCCGGTACCTCGCCTGAGCCTGGTGTTCGTGCGGGTCGGTGGCGAAGGGCGGCCCGTTGCCCGTCCTGGGAGCAGAGCAGGGCGGCCGCCATTGACTGCTTGCGGCGGGGTTCGCCGTCAAGCGGCGAACTGCGAGCCGGACGCGCGAGGCCTCCTGGGTGCACCTCACGCCGATCTCACCGGACGGTGGGACGATCACCGTCACCGGAAGGCAACGTAGCCCGACCAGCACGCTCGGGGGTGCGGCGGTGGGTGGAGGAGCGTGACGGGGGCGTCCATGGCGGTGGTGAGGGCACGGGTGGGGCTGGCGGTCGCTAACGGGCTGTACGGGTATTGGCCGCACGCCCCCTACGACCGCATCGTCGCCGCCTGCTCGGTCCGGACCGTTCCGGAGGCGTGGCTTGCGCAGACCGGGCCGGGCGGGAAGATCCTCACCCCCTTGGCGGGGTGGCTGTACGGCTACGCCCGCGTCCTGCTCACCACCACCGGCACCGCCGAAGGGCCCGCGCTGTAGGGACGACCCGCACCCGGCAACCCCGCCGACTGGAACGCCCTCACCGCCGGCGCCCCAGATCGACCGGCTCGCCACGGCCCCGACCGTATGGACGAGCCGACCGAGGAGGGCTTCTTCGCACGCTTCCTGGCCCAACTCGCCGCCCCGAACACCCAGCAGCTCACCGACCCCGACGGCAACACCGTGCATTTGGTTGACGTCACCACCGGGTCGTCCGTCACCCTCACCCCCGACAGCGCTCCTGGCGGCACTTCGGGCGGGCCGTCGGAAGGGCGGGGCTGGCGCGTCCGCCAAGCCGGACCGCTGCGGCTGTGGGAGGGCCTCGTGTCTTCCCTCCGGGTCCTCAACCTCCTGGGCCGCTCGGCGAGACCGGCGATGAGGAATTCGCCGGTCGACTCGTCGACGTGGCAGCCGCGATGAGCCGCGAATACGGTGCCCGCCATGACACCTTGGCCTGAGCTGACCTTCCGACGCCTGGAACCAGCGCGGGCACGCGCCATCGATGGCCTGGTCGAGTCTCTCTACTTCGACGCCTACACCCGTTCAGGCCGCGGGTTCGACCTGGTGGTCGCCTGCCGCCCCGGCGGGGCGGCGGGGCGGCGGTCGGGCAGAGCTCCAGAAGTCGCCGCCGACCGGGGCCCGGTGGAACACCTCGGCGATGGAGCGGACGGCTCCGCAGGCGGCTTGGCCGCCGTGCTGCGGCCATCATCCCGGCGTCGCTCGGATCTGTGGCATTGATGGCGATTTGATGCCCCTGGCATTCGCATTCACGACGAATGTCCCCCCGAGGCGCCGCACGAACCAAGGCCGCCACCCCCTTTGGGCGTTATGCGCCTTGATCGCCCGGGGCTCCTTGCCGTCGCCTTGACCGTCGCCGATTCCGCCCGGCGCAATCGCCACGAAAGAGGGAAAGCCTTGGCGAACGCTTTGCCCCCTCGCCGCGACTCACCTTAGAAGGGACACCACCATTCGCCAGGAGGAGAATCCATGAAACAGCACCACAAAGTCGCGGCGGTGATCGCGTCCGGGATCGTCGGCGTCGGAGCGATCAGCGTGCCCGCCGCGTCGGCCACGGAGCGGCCGGCGGCCGCGCAGCACGCCGCGGGCATCCAGGCCGCCCACGCGATGGAGAAGGTGATCTCGCGGGGGCGGCTGGCGGTCTACAAACGCCCCACGACCAAGTCCGGGATCGCCGGGTGGCTGAAGTCGGGCCAGATCATCAGCATCAGGTGCTGGGATGAGGGCGGGCGGGTCCACGGAAACCGGCGGTGGTACCGCATCGCCAAACCATCCGGGTGGGTGTCGGCCTACTACATCAGGGCCACCCGGGGCCGCCCCGCCAGGCACTGCTGAGCCTCGCCGCGCGACGAGCGGCGCGGCACGTTCGCCGGCGCGGGCGGGCCGGGCCCCGAGACCTTCCGTATGCGCATCGACCACGGGCGCCAGACCATTGCCCACCCGGACCTACCGGGGTTGCGTTCACGCTCGGGTGGCTATCACCGGCCCGCCGGGCGTCGCCCGGCCCGGCCGCAGACCGGCCGATCAAGTGGAGGTCGTCGGGATCTGCGGAGGCACCTTGGTGCTGGAGATCGGCACGAGACACCGGTCCCTCCGCCGTGCTGGTGGTCGGCGACTCGGCCCCGAGATGGGCGGCCCGATGTCGCGGACCGCGCCGCTTTCTCGCCCTCGGCCACGACATCAAGTCGTTATTGTGACCGTGAGAAGCCGGAACGTTGGTTCGCGTTGCTGACGGTCAAATGAACTTCGGCGGCGGGCGGCCAAGATCGGGTGACCGGCGGCCACGGAAATGATGATTGATGATCGGGCTGCAGCCCGGTCGGCTGAGACCGTTTGTGGACGTGGTGCCCGTGGTCGCGGGCGAGGGGCCCAGGATGGCGGGCATGCGCAATGGCAGGGCCTGGTGGCCGTGGCTGGTTCTCCTGGCGGCGGTGGCCGGGGTGCTGGTGCTGGCAGCGGTGACGTTCGCCCCGTTGACCGGCAAGGACGGGTTGCAGGTCTCGGCGAACCGCGCGCAGCTCACCGGAGGGTTCGTGCTGGCCGCCGCGGTGCCGCTGATCTCGGTATGGTGGTGGGCCCGGCGGCGTACCCGCGAGCTGGCCGCGCGGGCCGTCCCCGCCCCCGACGCGCTGACGAGCGCCAAGGAGTTGCTAGCCGAGCTGGTGGCCGAGCAATGGAAGGACGAGGCGCGGCTGCGGTCCTTGGACGATCCTGATCCGATCCCGGTGCGCTGGCGCACGCCCGCGTCCAGCGAGCACACCCCGGCGATCATGGACCATCCCGCCCTCATCGACCCCACCGCCGCGAGTACGCCCGGGGGCGGGTTGTGGTGGACGGCCTCCAGCGCCGACATCGCCGCGCTCACCACCCGGTTCCGGCGAACCCGGCGGCGGCGCCTGGTCATCCTGGGCGGCCCGGGGGCGGGCAAGACCACCCTGGCGGTGCAGCTACTGCTGCACCTGCTGGCCACCCGCCCGCAGCACCCCGGCGAACCGGTTCCCGTCCTACTCCCGATCGCCGGCTGGGACACCGAACGGCACCCCCGCCTGCACGACTGGCTCACCGAACGGCTCCTGGCCGACTATCCCGCGCTGCGCGCACCCGGACTCGGCGAGGACGTGGTGCGGGCACTGGCCGCCCGCGGCCATCTCCTGCCCGTCCTGGACGGCATGGACGAACTCCCTTTACCCGCCCAGGCCGCCGTCATCGGCGCGCTGAACCGGTCGCTGGGCGGCGAGGACCAGCTCATCCTCACCAGCCGCACCGCCGAGTTCACCCAGGCGGTCACCCAGGCCGGAGACGTGATCACCTCCGCGGCCGTGCTGGAGCCCCGCCCACTCGACCCCGTGGCCGCCGCCGACCACCTGGAAACCTGCCTGCCCCCCGCACCCGGCCCGACCTGGCAGCACACCCTGACCTCGCTGCGGCACGCGCCGCCGCCCGGCCAGCGTCCCCCCGGCCATCCGGCAGCGGCGCTGGCCGAGGTCACCCAGACCCCGCTGGGACTGTGGTTGCTGCGCGCCGTCTACCTCACCCCCCGCACCGACCCCAGCCCGCTCACCGACCCGGCCCGCTTCCCCACCGCCGACGCCCTGAAGGCCCACCTGCTCGACCAGCTCGTCCCCGCCCTCATCACCACCCGCCCACCCTCAGGCAACCCCGCCGACCCCTTCCGCCCCCGCCGCCGACACGACCCCGCAAAGGCCCGCCGCTGGCTGGGCTACCTGGCCCACCACCTCACCCACCAACCCGGCCCCGCGGGAACCGGCACCGGAACCCGCGACCTGGCCTGGTGGCGCCTGGCCGCCACCACCCGCACCATCACCCCCACCACCCGAATCACCCTCGCCCTCCTGCCCACCGCGGGCGAACTCACGGTCGAGCTCGCGCTCGGGTCCCCGCTCGGGCTCGCATTCGGGCTCCCGTTCGGGCTCGTGCTAGGGCTCATGGGCGGGCTGTTCATCTTTGCCACCGCCCGGACCTGGGCACAGGACCGACCGGGCTATGCCAACCTGCGCGTCCGGCAACGCACCACCGAACTCCTACGCGAACTCGCAGCCAGGCTCGTGGGCGGGCTCGTGCTAGGGCTCGCAGTCGGGCTTGCGGCCATGCTCGGGACTGACCTCGCCGGCGGGCTCGCGACCCCGGTCAAAGACGGGCTCGCCGGCGCGCTCGCGACCGTGCTCGCCTTCGGGCTCGCTGACGGGCTCACTCAGTGGGCACAGACACCTGCGCACACACGTCACGCCCAGACCCCCATGGGCAACTGGCACGCCGACCGGACCCTGAACCTGTTCCGCGCCGCCAACAGCGGGCTCATGACCGGACTCGGGGTCGGGCTCACAGTCGGACTCCTGTACGAGCCCGCAGCCGGACTCGGGTTCGGGTCTACGCTCGGGCTCCTAGCCGGCCTCGCGGTCGGGATCACCGATGGTGAGCACCGGGCGTGGCTGGCATACCTGGTCGCCACCTACCAGCTCGCACGGACCCGCCGTCTGCCGCGCCGGCTGATGCCGTTCCTGGACGACTGCCACCGCCTCGGACTGCTGCGCGCGGTCGGCCCGATCTACCAGTTCCGCCACGCCGAACTCCACGACCACCTCGCCGCCACCTATCCGCCCCCCGCCTAACTCGGCAGCGGTCCTGGCGCGGCTCGAACCGGCCCGGCCGACACCGTGCCCGTGCTCACGCGCGTGGGCCATCAGGAGGCGCTCGCAGCTCGGCGCGCGACCTGGAGCCGCCGGACGATCATGCGTTGCGGGTCCGTCCATCAGTAGGGAGGGGAGGCGAAAAGAATGGAGGACCTGTGACGGCACTGATTCAGAGCGCGATGATCAGCCTCAGTCTGCCCGCGGCGGCGAGGGCCATCCCCGCTCGGCTTTTGAGCCACGTCAGGGCTGAGTGTCGGATCGTGGTGGCACCGTTGGCCGCGGAGAGTCGGATGGTGGCGCTCCGCGGCATGTGGATGTGGGGCCTTCCCGCCGCGAGCATCGCGTGGAAGACGACGTAGCGGCGAGCTCCCGGGCGCGAGGTCAGGGCGCGTCTTGGCGAGGGGTGTTGGGACCAGGTGGCGGCGCTTCGGAAGAGGGCCGCCAAGTCGACTACCAGGAGGCCATGGTGACGATCGCGATCGAGGACCTGCGGGATGCGATCTTCATCGGCGGCTGGCTCACGCAGGGCGACGGCAGTACACCCCTGACCGGCAATGACCATGTCGAGTTCCTGACCGCCACCGCCGGAGGAGGCTGACCGCCATCCCGCAAGCCTGACCGCCGCCAATACTCGGATCGCCCGGCCCACGAACCGTGCCGTTCACTCTTCCCGTACCTCTTGCCAGTCGGCGCAGGTGATGACCTCGAACCCGCGACTGGGGAACACGGCGTCCATGAAGAAGTCGTGCATCACCGCGTCGCCATCGGCGCAGCCGTCGCGCAGGACGGTCACCCGGTAGCCGCGGTCCGCCGCGTCGTAGCACGTCGCGGCCACCATCGCGCTGGTCGCGACCCCGGCGACCAGGATCGTGTCGACGCCGCCGGCGCGGAGCACGAGGTCGAGGTCCGTGCCGGCGAACGCGCTGGCGCGGCGCTTGAGCACGACGACGTCTTCCTCGGTGACCGGCAGATCGATCTCCGCTCCGGCCGATCCCTCCAGGAAGGCGTCCCCGGCCTCGTAGAACGACCTGAACATGGCATTGCCCGGCGGGAGGTCGGCCCCGTTGGGGCGGAAGGCGAAGTGCACGAAGGCGACGAGCGCACCGGCCGCGCGAGCGCGCGGGAGCAGCTCCGTGAGCGGCGGTACGACCTGCCGGGCGAACGGGTAGCCGCTCGTGATGCCCCGCTGGACGTCTCCGATGATCAGTGCTGTGGTCATGACAGGCTCCCGGTGAGTCGTTCCATCCGCCGTCCCGTGGTCGGTAGGACGGTCATGCTGGCCACTATGATGATCGCGTGGTGGCGGCCCGCGCAGTGCGACGCCCCAGGCGGGACGCGGCGCTCCGCCGCGAGCTGGCGGTGAGCGAGAAGGACCGCACCGAGAACCTCATGATCGTCGACCTGGTCCGCAACGACTTGACCATCGTGTGCGCCGTGCGGTCGCGCGATGATCGCCGCGATCGCTGCGGCCTCACCGCAGGCGGTGGGCCAGGCGCGGTCAGCAGAGAGCGGGCGTGGTGGGGGAATGCGATCGGTTCGGGCCGGCCCGCCCGGAAGGCACTCCTTGGGCCTCCGCCCCCCACGTGGCCGCTCCCCGAGCCTGCTGCAGGGGCGGTGTGGCCGGGGCCGGTCACCGGCTCGCCGATCCGCGCTGGCGGCGCGCGAGTGAGGTGGCGGTGTCCGTACTGTCGCGTCATGGCGGGTGAACGGCGGGGCGGGCACCGGGGTGGGCCGGGTTGGGTGGTGAGTTCGCTGTCGGGGACGGTGGTGCAGGGCCGCGATATCACCGTGCAACTCCCGCCTCAGGTGCCTTCCGGGCTGAACGGCTGGCGCGCTCCGGCGCCGGAGTCCGTCGGCCGCGCCGACGCCTTGGCCGATCTGCTGAAGGTCCTCGCGCCCATCCCTACCGGCGACAGGTCAGGCGGAGCGTCGGTGGCTGGCGCAGGTGCCGGGGCGCGGGTGACGCTGGTGGCCGCGGCGGTGGCGGGCTTGGGCGGGATCGGCAAGACCGAGCTGGCTGTGCAGGCGGTCCACATCGCGGTGGGCAGGGGCTGGTTCGCCGGTGGGTGCTACCGATCGACCTGCACGGCTACGCACCCGACACCACCCACCGGCTCACCGCCCAGCAGGCGATCGCGAACCTGCTGCGCGGGCTGGGCGTCCCCGATGAGATGGTTTCGGCCGCCTTCGATGAGCGGGTGCGGATGTACCGAGCGGTCCTGACCGCCTACACCGCCGCGAGCGCTCCGGTCCTGGTGGTGCTGGACAACGCCTCGCCCCAGACCGACGTCCAAGCGCTGCTGCCCGGAGCGGGACATGCGATCGTGACCTCCCGCCACACCCTCGGTGACCTGCCCGCCCTGCTCCTGGACTTGGAGGTCCTGTCCGACGCCGATACCGCCGAGCTGCTGGCTCGGTTGCTGGCGGCCAAACGCCCCGGCGACACCCGCGCCGCCGAGCACCCCGACCACGCCGCCGCTGCCTGCGCAGGTCTGCCCCTGGCGATCCACCTGGTCGCCGCGCTGCTGGCCACCCATCCGGGCATGCCGCTGGCGGTGATGGCCGAGCGGCTGCGCGACGAGGCCACCCGTTTGGAGCGCATCGACAACGATCGGCCGGGGCTGCGGGCCGCCTTCACCCTGTCCTACCAGGCGCTTTCCGCCGACCAGCAGCGCATGTTCCGGCTGCTCACTTGCAACCCCGGCCCCAGGTCTCCACCGCTGCGGCCACCACGACCGCGTGACTGCTAGAGCCCGAGGGCCACCGCCTGCTGGAACGGCTCGCCGAGGCGCACCTGATCGAACCCGGTGACCCCTACGGCTGGCGGCGCATGCACGATCTGGTCCGCCAGTACGCCACCATCATGGGCGAGCAGCACGCCGGTACCGACCACCGCGACGGGGCCCTGGACCGCCTGCTGACCTACTACTCCTTGACCTTGTACGCGGCGACCTCGCATCTGGCGTGGAGTGCGGATCCGGCCGCGCGGGGCGGAAGCTGTGACCTTCAATGGTTGATGGCGTGGTGGTATCAGGGCGCTCTTTGTCGGGATCCCGGTGGCACTGACGAAATCTCGGTCGGACAAGGCCGCTACCTGCGGCGATGTGCCAACTCGACCTCACTCTGCGACCAGCACCACCGGGTCGGGGTCGAGCGTTACGCCTGAGCCTTCTCCGGGGTGGAGGGGGTCGGCTGGGGCGCTGCGGGGGCGCGGTGGCGTGTGGTTGTCAGATGGTAGAGCAGCGCCAGGATCGTGACGCCGGCGGCGGGCAGACCCAGCGCGGCGGGCACCATGGCAAACCACTCCTGGGCCAGTCCGCCCAAGCCGCCGCCAAGGGCGATCCCGAGGTAGATGGCCGAGGAGTTGAGGCCGAGGAGAACCGGTGCCGCGGCCGGGCTGAGGGCGATGAGTCGGTGCTGTTGGGGAACGACGACGACGCCCAGGGCCGCGCCCCAGATCGCGGCCCATACCAGAGTGGACACGAGCGTGGCGGTCGCCACCGAAGTGAGGCCAAGGGCGATGGCGGCGATGATGAGAGGCCCGGTCAACACCTGTGCGGGGTTGTACCGGTCGACCAGTCGCCCGGCGATGATGTTTCCGACCAGAATGCCGATTCCCCAGGTCAGCAGGATGACGGTGAGCAGCGATTCGGAGCCGCCGGTCGCATCCTCCAGGGCCGGGCCGATGTAGGTGTAGAGGGTGTAGGCGCCGAGGAAGACCAGTGAGGTGACGGCCAGCAGCGCGAGGACCCGGCCCTGCTTGAGCGGGCGCAGCCGGTCGCCCAGTGTGGCGGCGGGGAGCGTCACCTTTGGCAGTCCTATGGCGATTCCGAGGAGCGCGGCGAGGCCGATCCCGGCGACGGCCCACAGGGTGATGTGCCAGTCGGTACGGCCGATCAGCATGCCGAGGGGGAGGCCCAACGCCGTCGCCAGCGTGAGGCCGCCCAACACGAAGGCCAGGGCCCTGCCGCGGCGTTCCGGGGGCGCGATGGCCCCCGCAGTGCTGGAGGCGGCGGAGTTGATCATCCCGGCCCCGACCGCGGTGACGACGCGAGCGATCATCACTACCTCGTAGCTGGTCCCCAGGGCGGTGACAGCGTTGCCGACCACGAAGATGCTCAACGCGATCAGCAGCGCGGAGCGCCTGTCCAGTCCACTGGTGAGCGCGCCCATGACGGGCGCCGACAGGGCCATCACCAAGGCGAACACCGTGACCAGTTGCCCGGCGGCGGGAGTGGAGACCTGCAGGTCGGTGGCGATGGCCGGGAGCAAGCCGGCGATGACGTAGCTGTCGGTGCCGACGGCGAATGTCGCCAGGGCCAGCGGAAGTAGTCGTTTCAACACCGGGCGGTGCCGCCTTTCCAGAGGAACCTCAGAAGTACCGAGCGGAACCCTAGGCGATACATGGATACTTGTCCATATATCCATTAGTTGGTAGCGTGCGGGTGTGCGGAACCCAGGAGGCGGCGATGCGTGAGGTGTCACAGCCGGCGACCGAGGCCATCCGGCTGGTGGAGGTGCTGCGCGCTCTGGCCGATCCGGTGCGGCTGGACCTCGTCCTGCGGCTCGACCGGATGGGCGAGGACTTCTGCAACGCGATCGGCGCCGAAATCGACGTGCATCAGACGACGCTGTCGCACCACTACCGGGTGCTGCGCGAGGCCGGCGTGACGTGGACGAAGGTGCAGGGTCGATCCCGGCTGGTACGGCTGCGCCGAGAGGACCTCGACGCACTGTTCCCCGGCCTGCTCGACTCTGTACTGAGCGCTGGCCGCCGAGCACGCGATACCGCAACCACCAGCACCGTCTAGGCGCCGTAGACGTAGGCTCCCCGGCACTCGGTGTTGGGAGGCGTTCGGTCCGAGCAGCGAGCGGTTCGGGTCACGTCGAGTGATCAAGCACACGCTGACGCCATTCACGCCGTTGTCGCGCCTTTCCTGAGGCACCACCGCAGGTCACGGCAATAAACGACGGCTATCGCCGGGCCCTCTGGTCAGCACGAGCGGAGCAGGTCTTGCAGGGCGCTCTTCTCGGCTTGGTCGAGGTGCAGCCGGCGGTACTTCATATCGCCCCAGGAGCGCGCGTAGACGCAGTGGAAGGAGACCAGCGGTCGCTTCTACTGGGCCGGGCCTTGTCCTTCTTGGCCTGGTTGACGTGGTCGGTGACCGCCTTCAGGAAGGTCCACAAACGGCTGGTCGGCGCGGATTCCTCGCCACCCGACCCTGCTGTCAGACCAACCAGATCCTCAACAGGAACCGCACCGAGGTGTCGGAGATCACCGAGGCGGGGGAGGTGATATGGGCCCGCAGCAGGTCGCGCGCCGACGGTGTGGGCTTGGAGGCGGTACCTGCCGGGCCCGCCGAGGTGGATCCACCCGTCGGCCCGCTGGTGAGGGTCTGCAACTGGACCAGGGGTTGCCCGCCGAGCGGCCCGCGAGACGAAGTGGGGGATCCCCTTGCGGAGCACCCGGGTGCGGCCCTTGTGCTCTTCGATGCTGAGCGGATGACCCCGGGTTCCATGCGGTCGGTGTGGAGGTGGTCGACTTCGTGGCTGGTCAGCGCCTCGCTGAAGACGGTGAGGGTGCGGGTGCCGTCCAGGCGGGCATGTTCGACCTTCAGGCGGTCGTGGGGGAGGAGTCCGCGCACGTCGAAGTGGCCGTCTGGTGGCCGATGCTTCGCGGCCAGCTGCGGGGTCAGCCTTCGATACCGGTGGCCTCGTGGGAGGTTCCGACGGGCTTGGACTCGGGTGAGCCGCGTTGGCGCAGGTAGATGCTGAAGGCGGCCATGGAGGCGACGGCCAGGAACTCCGACTGCCAGTTCTGCAAGGTCCGGTTCCAGAAGTCGGCAGAGGTCACGTAGCCCGTCCAGGAGACCGGGTCTTGGTAGTCGGCGAGCTGTTCGGCGTTGTAGGCGACGCGGCCGGCGATCGACTGGGCCAGCCATGACGCCAGGAAGATCAGCCCCATCGCCAGGCCGAGGGAACGGGCGAAGACCGCGCCGCGCAGTCCACCGATGGCCGCCCAGCGGGGTGAGCCGCCGGTGGCGTGACGGCCGACGTGCTGGTCCTGGTCGGACTCCTCGCCGGCCCTGCCGGGTGACTTGGACTCGGGTGAGCCGCGTTGGAGCAGCCAGACGGTCATGAAGATGTAGAGGAAGAACTGCAGGTACTCCGATTGCCAGTTCTCGGCGACGTCGACTCCGAACTGGGACGATGAGAGGTAGCGCAGCAGCGAGATCTCGGCCCCGGACTGGACGAGCGCCTGGTTGTTGTATTCGTGCCATCCCGACAGCGCCTGCCCGACGAGCGCGAGCAGCAGGATGCCCAGGAAGAACAGGGTGAGCGAATTGTCGCGAACGAACCGGCGCATCGTCGTCACCGCCCCATCAGCCCGATGGCCATCACGTACGCCAGCCCGCTGACGATGATGAGCATGGTGAGGGCGAAGACGGCGCGCATCAGGCTTCCACCTCGCAGTCGTAGGGGCCCTTCGGCTGCGGCTCGCACCCGGCCGCGGTCACCTTCCAGCCGCCAGGAAAACGCGCCAGGAAAACGGTGTCGTCGCTCAGATGTGCCTGCGCCCGTTCGCCCCATACTTGAACACCCGTGATCGCCCCTGATCCCAGATTCAGGCCCGTGACCTGTGCAGCACACTGCTCTCCGCCCGATTCCAGGCTCTCGGCGGCGTCGGGTGCCAAGGCCCCGCACACGCCAGGTCCATCGTGTCGCTGAACCGCGCTGACGAAGGTCTGCACGGCCTGGCGTAGATCGCGGTTGTCACCGGTACGATCGCAGGCCCCGCAGACCATCACCGCAATCACCGCGACGGCGAGCACCCGTCGCGCCGGTACGTTGACAGCGAGAACAGCCATCTGAGCTGCCTACCCCATGATCGGCAGCTCATCCCGACGGCGGGACCACCGCGACCGCGGGCGAGCGGGTCTCAGTGACCGGTGGATCGGACGCATGAGGGCGGTCAAAGACGGCGCGGAAAGGGTGAGTCGGGGGCGGTCACGCCGCGTTCGAGCAGATCGACGTAATACGCGGCGACGGAGGTGGTCGTGGAGTCGTCGAACGATGACGGCCGGTGGACGAAGGCCACCCGCAGGCCGCCGTTCTCGGTGACCAGAGTATTGACCATCAGTGTGCAGAGCGACAACTCGAAGGTCGCTGTGTCCTGGACGACGGGGTCCCACGGCGGCGGCACATTGGGTTGACGATCGGCGCCGGGCCGGCCGCCTCCGTGATTCACCAGCATCTCGAAGATCGGATCGTGCTCGGTGTTCGGGCCGACTTCGAGTGCGGCCGCCAGGTGTTCGAAGGGGACGTCCTGGTTGGCGTGCGCGCTCACCCAGACGTCGCGGGTGCGCTGGACGAGTTCACGAAACTGAGGGTGTTCGGTGAAAGGTCCACCCTCAGGGCGACGGTGTTGAGGAAGCAACCGACCACTTCTTGGAGGTCCGGTCGTGGACGGTCGGAGACGATCGCGCCGATGACGACGTCCGTTCGGTCCGTCATGGCGCCCAGTGCCGCGCACAGGGCCGCGGTGACGACGATGGCCGGACTCGCACGGGCTCGCCAGGCCATCTTCGTCAACGCCGCATTGGACTCGGCCGACAGTTCCACCGTCGTTTCCCGGCCCAGCGTTTCGTTCGCTGCCGGGTGCGACCGATCGGCGGGCGGGCCGGGGCGCCGGTACCCCGCCAGCGCCCGCTTCCAGTAGAGCGACCGCGGTTGCACGAGATCGCTTTCCAAGAGCCGCCGCTGCCACAGCGCGTAGTCCCCGTACTGGACCGCGAGGGCGGGCAGTCGCGGAGTCCGCTCGGCGCACGCGGCGGCGTAGAGCTCGAAGAGGTCACGGGCGATCACGTCCATCGACCAGCGGTCGGTGATGATGTGGTGCAACACCAGCAGGACACCGGTGTCGTGATCGTCCAACTCGGCGGTGACCACCCGCAGAAGCGGCGGAGCCGACAGGTCGAACGGCTCGGCCGTGGCCTGCCGAACGGCGTCCTCCGGGTGTGCGCCCGCCCGGGTGACGGGAACGGTCGCGTCCTTGTCGACCCGCTGCGCGGGGGTGCCGTCGGGCCGCCGGACGAATCTCGTCCGCAGGATCTCGTGCCGCTGGACCAGACCGGCGAGCGCCGTGGAAAGCACCTGGTGGTCCACGGGCCCGGGAACCCGCCAACCTCCGGTCACGTGATCCTGGCGCTTACCGGCGGCATCGAACCGGTCGTGCCACCACAGGCGCTCCTGCCCCGCCGACAGAGGGAACTCGGTGGGCCTGGGGGAGTGAACGATCGGATGGGGGTTCGCCGGGCGTTCGTGTTGGGGCATCGGGCCTCAGGCCAGTGAGCTGGTCTCGGCGAGGGCGTGCTCGACGGCGGCGGCGATGGTCTCGACACTGCGGAAGGTGGCCTCGTTGAGGTGGCTTTCGGGGAACTCGATGGCGAAGCCGTCCTCGATGGCCAGCATGAGACCGACAGAGCTCAGGGACAAAGCAAGTCGATGTGTTAATCATCGGCAATGGAGCTCTGGGGATGTTTCTCGCCGCGGAACTCGCCGAACGCGAGATCGGCTCCGTCGCGGTCGTCGGACCGGCCGACCGGAGTGGCGGCGGGAGCCAGGCCGCCGGAGCCATGCTGGGTTGCTTTGGGGAAGTGACCTCGGAAACACTGCGGACCGCAGCCGGACGGGCCCGGTTCGAGATCGGGATCGCCGCACATGATCGCTGGCCAGAGGTACTGTGCAGGCTCGAAGAGTTCTCGCCGACGTCTCACGCCTTGCAGACGGCCACCGACACGCACGTCGTCCTCAACGCCATCGGCTCCGATCTCGATTCGATCAATTACGCCGCCATCATTGACGCCCTCGACGTCTACAAGAAGCCTTGGAAAGAGATCGAGCCCCATGACATACCGGGCTACAATTCCGGTAGTTGACAAGGAGTGCGGCCCGTCGCATGGACGGTTAGGCGAAGGGCCACGCGGACGCGGCGGTCTCCTGGCGCAGCGGGGGCAGGACCTCGTGCGCGAGCCGCTCGACCTGCTCGGCCATGCCGGGACCGGCGGGCATGAAGTTGAAGGCGTTGAAGCCGATCCCGACGAAGCCGAGGAGCCGCTCGATGACGGCGTCCGGTGGCCCGCTCACCAGGCCCGGATCGTTCTCGACCCGCTCGCTGATCCGGACGCCGACGTTGTAGGCGCGGGTGATGCCGGCCGGGTCGCGTCCGGCGTCCTCGGCGGCGGCCGCGATGCGCTCCAACATGACCCGTGCCCTCTCGGGCGGAGCGAAGCCCAGCGATGGGATCCAGCCGTCGGCGAGCCGTCCGGTGAGGTCGAGCGCGCGCGGGCCGAACGTGCCGAGCCAGATCGGTATGTCGCGCTCGGGCTTGGGTTCGAGGTCGGCGGCGTCGACGTGGTGGACGCGGCCGGCGTGGGTGAAGACCGGCTCGCTCCACAGGCCGCGGGCGATGCGGATCGCGTCCTCCAGGCCGTCGACCTTCTCCCGCGGCGTCGGGACGGGAATGCCGAAGGAGCGGAACTCCTCGTCGGAGTAGCCGCCGCCGAGCCCGAGGATCAGACGCCCGCCTGAGAGCCGGTCGAACGTCTCGGCCATCTTCGCGACCATGGCCGGGTTGCGGTACGGGACGCCGAGGACGCGGGTCGCGATCGTGATCGTGATCGTGCTGGTCGTGGCGGCGATCCAGGACAGCATCGTCCAGGTCTCCATGGTCGGGTGCGCGGTGCACGGATGATCGGAGGCGGACACGAAGTCGAAGCCGAGCCGCTCGGCCTCGCGTGCGCGGGCGACGGGGTCGGCGCCGGGCGCCGCCGACGTGGAGACGTTCAGGCCGCAACGCATGGTCGTACCTCCAGCTTGGAAACGAAGAACTGCGCGATCGGGCCGATGCCGACCGCGTACAGGACGGTCCCGATCCCGACCGTCCCGCCGAGGAGCCAGCCGAGCAGGAGCGCGGCCGCCTCGATCGCGGTGCGCACGGCCCGGATGGAGTGGCCGCGCGCGGCGAGGCCGGTCATGAGGCCGTCGCGCGGTCCGGGACCGAACCCGGCGCCGATGTAGAGGCCGGTCGCCGCGCCGTTGCCGATGATCGCGACGGCCAGTAGCGAGATCCGCCAGCCGAGCCCGGACGGCTCGGCGACGACCCCCAGCGCCGCGTCGGCGGCGAGGCCGACGACGAGGACGTTGCTGACCGTGCCGAGGCCGGGCCGCTGGCGCAGCGGGACCCAGAGCAGCAGGACGGCGGCGGCGGTGAGGTTGACGATCCAGCCGAGCGGGAGCCCCGTCCGTGCGGCGAGGCCCTGGTGCAGGACGTCCCACGGGTCGAGCCCGAGGTCGGCGCGCACCATCAGCCCGATGCTGACGCCGAAGAGGGCGAGCCCGCCGTACAGGTGACTCACCCTCCGCCATCTATTTGACATGTCAAAAAAACTACGAGCCGAGTATGTGACATGTCAACTAGAGTGTCCGGCATGGACGAACCACGCTGGCTCAACTCCGACGAGGACCGCGCCTGGCGCGGCTACCGGCGCCTGTCGCTGCTGCTCGGTCGGCAACTCGCCCGGGACCTGGCCGCCGACTCCCAGCTCTCGGAGGCCGACTACGACGTCCTGTCCAACCTCGGCGAGACGCCGGGCGGGCGGATCAGGCTGACCGATCTGGCCGCGCACATGCGCTGGTCGCCGAGCCGCCTGTCGCACCAAGTGGCACGGATGCGGCAACGCGGCCTGGTCACCCGCGAAACCAGTCCGGACGACGGCCGCGGGTCGGTCATCGTCCTCAGCGACGAAGGACGGCGGACGATCAAGGCCGCCGCGCCGCGGCACGTCGAGTCCGTCCGCCGCCACTTCATCGACCTGCTGACGCCCGCGCAGGTCCAAGCCCTCGCCGCGCTGAGCGACACGGTCGTGGAGCATCTCGTCAAGGCCGAGTCCGAGTGAGCCCTCGCCGGCAGGGGTGCGTGTTCTGGAACAGGCGCTGAGGAATCCGCAGACGGCCATTAACCGCCCCGGCGGCGCCCGCCCTGGTTCTACGAGCGACTGCTGGCCCCATCCTGCGAGTTAGTGGTGGCCCCGTTGTGTAGCCGGGCCTGTCGGTGCAGGCGCTGGACCGACAGTACGGGGTGTATCGCCGGACGGTGCGTGAGGCGTCGGCGTGGTCGGCGCCGCATAAGAAGCCGCCTCCGCGGTCGTCGCGATTGGATCCGTTCAAGCCGGTGAGCGACCAGATTCTGCGGGCGGATCCGGATGCCCCGCGCAAGCAGCGGCATACGGTCCGGCGGATCTTCAACCGGCTGGTCGCCGAGCAGGTGATGGAGAGTGCCTCCCACCCCACCGTCTGCAACTAAGTCGCCTGGCGCCGTCGCAGATCATGGCGGAGGCGGGCCGAGGGCCGCCGCCCGAGGTGCTGATCAATCAGGTCCACCGGCCCGCTGTTGAGGCCGAGGTCGATTTGGTGCGAGTTCTGCTGTCAGGGCCTGGAAGCGTTCTATTGCCGACCGGGCAAGGACGGCGCTCACCGAGCCGACGCCGCACCGCCACGACCACCTCCATCGACGCCTGGAGCCGACCGGCATGGGCGCACGTCCCCGGCCGGACAGCGGCTGACCGTTGACAGCTCGACCAGACCAACACCCAGACAGATAGCCTCCTCTGCATGGCCGTGCCCGAGAACTCAGACGTTCCCATCGGGTCGCTCCCGGCACCCCAACCCGGCGTCGTCGTCATGATGTGCGGTCTGGCCGGATCCGGGAAGACCACCTACGCGCGTCGCCTGGAAGCCCGCGGCTACATACGTTTGTCGGTCGATGAGATCATCTGGCGGCGCATCGGCCACGACGCCGCGCTACTCGACCCCACCGAGCACGAACAGCACCAGGCCACCGCCGACCAAGAGCTCCAGGAAGAACTCATCCGGCTCATGGCGGCCAGACAACCCGTCGTCCTGGACAAGAGCTTTTGGAACCGAGCCACCCGCGACCGCTACAAGGCCTTGATCGAAGGACACGGCAGCACCTGGATCCTGGTCTATCTCAAGGCCGACCCCGACACACTCCGACGGCGCCTGGCCATTCGCAACGCCCAAGACGGCCCGAGCAGCGTCACCGTTTCCCCCGAGCTCCTCGACCGCTACCTCATGAGCTTCGAAGAACCTCGCGACGAAGGCGAACACACCATTCTTCAATCCTGAAAGACGCCCCACTATGCGAGCTGAAACACCGAGCCAACCGACCCGCCGGTCAACGTGCGAGATCGAGTCGATCTCTACGGCAGGGCCAGTTCACGTTCAACCTCGCTAAGTGGGGTCAACTCACACCCGTATCCGGAGCCAACGTTCGTTCGCCGAATCATCCCCCCTCGCCCACTCCGCCATCTACTCGTCGGTGTCGATGCCCTACCTGAACGCGACGAGTACGTGGTCCGCCTCCACCGATTCCTCACAGCCCAGCAGGACCCTGAGCAGCGCAAAATCCTGCACCGGTGCACGATCTGGCAAACAGCCAGACGCCTTCGCCGACGCAACAAACAGACGTTCTGTCACCCCGCAGCGGCTCAACGCCACCAGTCACCGATCCGCCCGGCAGGTGGTCCAGCCCCCGGCCATCCACCTGCGGGTAACGTCTCCAGCTTGTCAATTTCTCTCGCAGGGCTCGCCGCGCATCCTTGCGGATTTCTATCAGCGGGTAGGAGGAGAACTGGCCAATGGTCCCCGCCCGGCAGCGTATGGATATAGCGCGTCACTTAACAATGGCAGGCGGCGTCGACCTGCCCGGGGTGGAGGGTACGCTTCAGTGGCACCTGGGCTAGATTTCCTTCCGCCTCGCGCATCTGTCGACGCAGGTAGGGGTATTCCTCGGGGGGATGCGCAGTGGATCGGGCGCTCGGTGCTTGTGGCGCGGAGGGAACCCTTCGACCCACGGCGGTATCCAGCCCGGTTTTCACCTTGGTGGCGAGTACTGGGACAATGCGCTGACCACCCCAAGCCCGGCCAGGAAGCCTAGCGGGCCCCGGCCCGATAGGGCGGGCAAATGCACCGGGGCGAGTTTGGACTACGCCGATGCCCCCCGTTTTGGTAACAATATTGGCCCATGGATGCGCTCACCTGCCGAACGCCGGTCGACCCCATCGCTCCTGGTTCGTACCACCGCTTCACCTTGCCACGCGCTTGCTGCGTGTACGGCACAACGGGCTTCTCACCTCGCGATACGTCTTCAGCAACAGCAACGTTCTATACCAGGGCGGTCCCCGCTGCGGACTTGCGCTGATCCAGACGGCCGGTTTAGGTCTTTGGCCGCGCATGAGGCCGCATTGGCGGTTGTATTTCGGAGTCAGTCGATCGCGGCCCCGGGAGGCCTGCGCCATGAAAGAGCTCATCGCCCCGCTGGCCTGGATCGGGATCATTGCATTCCTCGTCTGGGGCGTCAGGAGGATACGCCGCGAGCGGGCGGCACAGCATGCGGCCCGCGAGGCCCTCCGGCAACAGGCCGTGGCGGAACTCCGCCGTTTCGACGGGCAAGACGGCCACCTCGCCCGCGTCGAGCAGGTCTACCAACGCGCCAGGACCGGCGCCAAGGCGATCATCGTCTGGGACGCCAACGGCACCTCGCAGGACGCCTGGTTCCACGACTGGCCCGGCATCCCCGTCGGGGCCTACCTGCTCTTGGCCGGCACCACGGGCTACGGGCCCCACAATCACAACCCCAACGTCTACTACGTCCACCCCGACCAGGTCCTCACCGTGATCTGAGCCGACCGGACCTCGGTATGAAACGGCGAGGGCCGCGGCACGCCGTTCGAGCACGTCGGCGCACACCAACCTCCGCGCGCATCGCCGCCGGATGATCAGCGCGACAACTGGCGAGGTCTACCCGAGTCGCTCCTGCGAGGGCGGCCCTTGTGAGTCACTCAGCTCAAGCCGCTTGACGCCTCCCGTGCCCTGACCACCCTCACCTGCTCCTGCGACCTGGCCCCGCCGCCTACGGGAAACGACACCAACGCGCCACGACGTGGCCAGATCGCGCACGCGCGGCAGCGCATCACCCCAGCCGTGGGGACGTCGCCGCTGGGTGGTCGAGCGATCGTGGCGTGCCTGGCCGACCGCGGCCTTTTGCCAACGCAAGGCCGAACACGTTCTGTCCTTGGTCGGCAAGGCTCACCCGCCGCCGGTTCGCCAAAGGAAACGATCTCTAAGGTGGCAGCGAGGCATGCAGCGACATGACGTGCTGGGCGAGGGCGATGAGGACCTGCTTGGCCGACTCGCGGTTGCGCGCGTCGCACTCGACGATCGGCACGTGCTGGCCGAGGGCCAGGGCTTCACGGATGTCATCTTCCGGGTGCTGGAACTGGCCGTGGAACCCGTTGACGGCGACGATGAACGGGAGTCCTGCGCGTTCGATGTAGTCGATCGTGGCGAAGCAGTCGGCCAGGTGGTGGGTGTCGACCAGCACGACCGCGCCGATCGCGCCGCTGACCAGGTCGTCCCACATGAACCAGAACCGGTGCCGGCCGGGCGTGCCGAACAGGTAGAGAATCAGCTCACGGCCCAGCGCCACGCGGCCGAAGTCGACGGTGACCGTGGTCGTGGTCTTGTCGGGCGCCGCCGACAGCCCGTCCATGTCCGCGCTCGCGGTGGTCATGATGGCCTCGGTCGTGAGCGGAAGAATCTCCGCCACCGACCCGACGAAGGTCGTCTTGCCGACGCCGAGGCCGCCGCCGATGACGATCTTCACCGAGACCAGGTCCGGGTCCTGCGGCCCTGGCCCCGGCGCCGGCGGGCGGTCAGAGTTTGCGAAGTCCACCGAGCACCCTTTCGAGCAGGCCGAAGTCCGGCTGCACACCAGGGGTTCCCGACTGGTGCAGTCGCAGGAGCCCTTCAAAGATCATGTCGGCGACGAGGACGCGGGTGACCCCGATGGGGAGCCGGAGCAGGGCCGACACCTCCGCGACCGAATGCGCCGACCCGCACAAATCCATGATCGCCCGGTACTCGGGCGTCATCCGGGAGACCTCACTGGAGGGCACTGCGGTCACCAGGGCTTCGAGTGCCAGGTCAACGCGGGGCCTGACCCGGCCGCCGGCGATCACGTAGGGGCGCACCAGCGTGGCTTCGGTGGAGTCGCCCACCGCTACCAATGAGCGGGAGCCGCCCCGCGCGGCCGCCGCGGAGAGGCCAAAGTCCGGGCTGCCGACTCCTGAGGGATCCTCGACTTCGCCGGAACCCACACCGAGCACAGTGTCGATCTCACTCTGGGTCAGCGGCCGCTCGGCCGCCGCCGCGCGGATGAGAAGTGCGGCATAGAGTTCGATCTCGTCCAGTGCGATGCGGTCGTGTACGTGCAGATCCACCTGTTGCCGGTGCGTGCGTGCTCGCTTCTCGGGCGAGCGGTGGACTCCTTGCCCGTCGGGTGGGCGCTCGACACCCCTCTGCTCAGGTGCCGGCCCGCCGGAGTCGGTGCGGAGGTCGGCGCGCTGGACCGCTGCCTCGGCGAGGTCGCCGGAGGTGCGTTTCCGCAGCTTGGCCGCTGCCGGATCGCCCAGGGAACTTGCCTCCAGCAAGGCGTTGAGCCGTTCCAGGTCCAGGCCATCGCTCATGATCGCTCTCCCCTCTTCCGACGGAAGCGATACAGCGCGCCCTCGACGGAGCGGGCTGTGGCGCCCTCTCCGATCAGCTCGGCGATCTCGGCGTGGTTGTAGCCCAGGGTGGTCAGGACGAGAGCGGCTCGCAGGTTGTGGTCTGGCAGGCTCGCCAGCGCACGGTCGGCATGGTCGCGGTCGGCCATGAGGTCCTCAGGCCCCGGGCGGGTGTCCGGCCAGCGTTCGTCGAGTTCGTCGGCGCAGGATCGTAACCCTTCAGAGGCTCGCAGCCACTTCTTGTAGGTGTCGGGGAACTGATAGGTGCAGTGGCCGATGAAATAGGTGCGCAGGCTCGCCCCCTTTCCCGGATCCCAATGGCCGCTTCGCAGGCGCTGCTGGAACGAGCGGGTCGCGACCGCGACTGTCTCCAGGGCCAACTCCAGTTGGTCGTCCTTCGACCAGGCGCTGATGGGGGGACGCGGTAACTTGATCCCTTTCTCGGCGCATCGCACAAAGATCATCCCCGTGTGCAGCCAGGCAGTGAGGACGGCGATCGCGTAGGCCGCCATCTCCTCGGCGAATCGGGTGTACACCGGCCCCGCGAAGCCGTGGGCGGCCAGGAACTCCACCAGTTCTTGATCGGCTTTGTGGCGCGCACCGTCGTCGTCCTCGGGGACATCACCCATCGACACCTCATCCACCCGATCGGGGCCCGGGGGCAACCCGGGAGCCGCTGCACGGGGCCTTCCGCGAGCCGCTACACCAGCCCTCTGCCTCCTCCAGTCATAGGCGTCAGCGAGCACCGACCCCACGCCATCGCGGAAAGTCGTCCCAACACGGCCAGCGCATGGGCTCACGATGTCGAACGGTCCTATGCGTTCAACAGGAAGGCACCGACCCTCGACTTGAAGGAGCCGTTCATGACCACACCCGAATCTGACAAGCCCCTGGTGACCGTCCGGGCCGCGCTGGTGCTCACGCTCGGTGTGCTGGTCGGCGTCGGCGCGGGCCTGCTTGCAGGCGCTGCTGGACGCGGACTTCCCGAGTCCGTTTTGAGTGGCTGCGCCGCAGCAGCGGCAGGGCTCCTACTGTTTCACCAGCTCATCGCTAAAGACGAGTAGCCGCCGGGAGTTGCGCCATGCGGCGTCAGCGCCCTCATGCCCGATGAGTGCTTGTTCCAGGTGGCTAGCGTCGGTCTTGACCGATTTCGCGCCGCTGAGGCCCTTGAGGTTCGCTTGGACTACCGCACGAGGTTGCTCGTCGAGCCCGGGGCGACGTGCCGTCCGGCAGCGATGGCGACGGCGCGTCCCTCGGAAGGCTGGAACACGCGATCATTCCCGAACAGCTGGTGCGTGGGGTCGATGGCGCCGGCACCGTGGGCGCGCGGACGAGATGCTCGGTCCGGTCGGTCATCGAGGACCCCAGGCCCTGCTCGACGACCTGACCGGTCCGCTTGATCGTCCAACATCTCCGCCCGAGCCCACCCATCCACGCCGCGGTTCCTGGGACGGGAACAGCGCGGTGGCCGTCGCCGTGGGGGCGTCCGCATCGAACCGGACGTCGAGTTGGGCCATGAGGAACGCCGCGGCAAGGGCCGTCTGGCCCAGCGACCGGCAGGACACCTGGGCGGCGGTGTCGCTCACGCCCTTCTCCCGGACCGCGGCGAGCGCAGCTGCTTTCTGAACACCTTCGTCGGAGCGTCCGGGACATGACGCAGCGGATTGGATCACGTCTTGCGGTCGCTCCTTGCGCACGGTTCTCTCGGCCCGCAGATGTGCCTCGCGGACCGCCCTCGCCGGTTGCGTGCGCGGGGATGCGTGGCGCCTTTTTGGAGCTTGAGCAGGGCCCCCGCGCGGCGAATCTCATGGTGACGGAGTCGTCGCCTCGGGTTTCAGCTTCGCAGGGCGGCGATGGCCTTCTCGATACGCCGCTGACGCGTCTCGGGCTTCTTCGCGCTTTCGATGGCATGGACGTGCTTGCGCTTGTGGCTCGGCGCGAGAGCGTCGTAGGCGGCGCGCGCGGACGGGTCCTCGTCGAGGGCGCGGGCGAAGTCCGCGGGTTCGACGACGACGCGCGGCTCGGTGTCGAGCTCCAGGTCGACCTCGACCTCGTCACCGACCGCGACCCCCGCCGCCGCTCGGTTGGCGTTGCTGAGGCCGAGCAGGTGGCGCCCTCGCATGATCGCCACGCGGCTCTTCCAGGAGTGCCCGTTGATGGTGATCGTCACCGGCGGACGCGCGCCCCCGCCGAGCGCGTCCACCACCTCGGGTGGGATTTCCAGTCCTCGCATGGGCTCGGGCGGCTCGACGAGGGTGCGGAACTTCACAACGGGCTCCTTGCCGATCGGTGTTGTTCAGGATGCATAGGTGGTGACCTTCCACAGGTAGCCGTCCGGGTCGCTGAAGTAGCCGAAGTACCCGCCCCACGGGGCGGCGGCCGCCTCCCTGACCACGCTGCCGCCGGCGGCGACCGCGTTGTGCATCATCTCGTCCACAACTTCCCTGGAATCGGGGTTGAAGTGCAAAGAGACCCCACGGAATCCGGATCCCCGCGGAGAGACACCGGCGTCCTGTGCCGCTGCCTCCCATTCGTAAAGGGCCAGCCGCGAGGAACCCTCGCCCAGGACGAACGAGACGAAGTGGCGGGTGTCCTTGTCGATCTCGCAGCCCAGGCGCTCGTAGAACCTCTTGGCGCGGACCAGGTCGTCGACGCCGAGCATGATGGTGCTCACCTGAAGTGACACGGTTCTCTCCTGTGGTTTCGGGGGACGGTTCGGCGCCGGCACGATTCCGTGTCGACGCCGAACCCGCTCGTGCGCGCCGGTCACGCGGTGGTGGCCGCCCGGCGCTCTCGCCTTTCCTGGACGGCTATTCCGCGTATGGCTGGTCGGCTCCCTGGGCGCTGTAGGCGAGGCTCCAGATGTAGCCGTCCGGGTCCGCGAAGGTGCCCCCGTACCCGCCCCACGGCAGGGCGGCGGCGGGCTTGAGGATCGTGGCGCCGGCCTTCTCCGCCTCGGCGATGATCTCGTCCACCCGCGCCTCGCTGCGGACGACGTAGGTGAGGACGAGCCCGCTGAAGCCGCTGCCTTCCGGGCTCACGCCCACCTGGTCGGCCAGGCCGTCACGGCCGTAGAAGCCGACGGGGGAGGCGCCGTCCGACTCGAAGAACACCGAGATGCCGTAGTCGTCCTTGATCGTCCAGCCGAGCCCTTCGGTGTAGAAGCGCTTGGCCGCCTCCATGTCCCGGACGCCGAGGAGGATCGAGCTGACGTGCGCTTTCATGTCTGTCTCCTTGATACTTGAGGTGTTCGTGTCGTCTGGCCCGGCGGGCCGGACGGCCAGGGCTGGGCCCGGTCGTCACATCGGCGTGGGTTCGCCGGTCAATCAGTAATGACCGGCCGGACGGAGGAATGTGACAGATGGTCGAGCGGGATTGGGTGGGCGAGCGGTTCGCCGAGCATCAGGACCGCCTGCGTGCGATGGCCTACCGGATGCTCGGCTCGTCCGGCGAGGCCGAGGACGCGGTGCAGGAGGCGTGGCTGCGGGTCAGCCGTGCCGACACCGGCCAGGTGGAGAACCCGGGAGGGTGGCTGACCACGATCGTCGCCCGGGTCTGCCTGAACATGCTCGAAGCGCGCCGGAACCGGCGTGAGGACGCGGCCGGAGCGCTACCGGCCGAGCCCCAGGCGGTTCACCCGAGCATCCGCCCGACCGGGCAGGACGGCCCCGAGGACGAGGCGGTGCTGGCCGATTCGGTCGGTGTCGCGCTGATGGTGGTGCTGGACGCGCTGGCTCCGGCCGAGCGGCTGGCGTTCGTCCTGCACGATGTGTTCGCCCTGTCGTTCGCGGAGATCGGCACCATCCTCGACCGTTCCCCGGCGGCGGCCCGGCAGCTCGCCAGCCGGGCCCGGCGGCGGGTGCAGGGAGCGGCGGGCGCGACCGACGCCGCGCGGTCCGCGAAGCGGGAGATCGTCGAAGCCTTCCTGGCCGCCTCCCGGGGCGGGGACTTCACCGCCCTGCTGGAGCTGCTCGATCCGGACGCCGTCGTCGGGGAGCTGCGCGGTGGCCGGGAGGTGGCGGACTTCTTCGCCGGACGGGCTCAGGGCGCCCGCCTCGCGCTGGTGGACGGTGTTCCGGCGGCCGTCTGGTCACATCTGGGCCGCCCCAAGGCGGTCATCACCTTCACCGTCGGCGGCGGCAAGATCACCCGCATCGACGTCGACACCGATCCGGATCGGATCCGGGACCTCGACATCGTGGTCCTGCCCGCCGACGGCCAGGACCGGCGTTGACCCGCGCGGAGATCACGTTCTCGTCGTGCGCCTTGGCCGTCCGCGACCTGGACGAGGCACTCGGCTTCTCCCGTGACGTGCTCGGCTTCGAGGTGCGCGCCGACGCGGATCTCCAAGGGCGGCGGGTGAGCGTGGGCCCGCCTTCGCAGCCTGAGGTGTGGATCCTCCTCCAGTTTCCCGGCGCGGACCCGGTGATCTCACCGGCCGATCGGCGGGCGATCGTCGATCTGGCGGCCAGCAGCCTGCTGGGCCGCCTCGTCTTCGTGACCGACGACTGCGACGCCGCCTTCGAGCACATCGAGGCCGCGGGCGCCGAGGTGGTCCAGGAGCCGATCGACCGGCCCGACGACGTTCGCGACTGCGCGTTCCTCGATCCGTCCGGCGACATCCTGCGGTTCACCCAGTCGCGGCAGGTGAACCGGCGTCGCGCGGCGGGCCAGGCCCACGCCGCCACGGATCCCCGGGCATCCTGAGGACGACCCTTACCACGCAGCACACCGACCTGCGCCGTCCGACGGTGCGTGGCGGCATGTGTCGCCCCGGCGGAGGGATCGGGTGGGCGCTCGGTGGTCGCCCCGGGTCATAGGCCCGCCTCCTCCCGCTTGTCGAAGCCTTCGCGTGCGCGTTCGACCGCGGGCATGTGCTGCGAGGCCCATGCCAGCAGCACATCGATGGGCTGCCGGAAGGTCTTGCCGAGCGGCGTGATCTGATACCTGATCGCCACGGGGCGGGTGGAGACGACCTCGCGCTCGACCACGCCGTTCCGTTCGAGCCGCCGAAGCGTCGCGGTCAGCGACTTCTGCGTGACCTGGGGGATCGCTCGGCGCAGTTCGTTGAAGCGGCACGGGCGTTCGCAGAGCTCGTTGAGGACGCTGAGCGACCACTTGTCGAGGACCTGGTCGAGCAGCTCGCGGTGCGGGGCGTCGATGCGGAGTTCGTCGGCGGTATCCATGGCGAAACCTGGTCTCGTTGAAGTGTCTTTCTTCTACTAGGTAGCTTACAGATACTTACTCTGAAGAGGGAGAAGACCATGACCGTTCAGCACTTCACGCCGGAAGGCATGCTGCAGCCCGTCCCGTACCACCACGTCGCCGTGGGCACCGGGACGAAGCACGTCCACATCAGCGGTCAGGTCGCACGCAAGGCCGACGGGACACCGGTCGCGCCCGGCGATCTGGCCGGGCAGGTCGCCCAGGCGCTGCGCAACACCTCCGTCGGACTGGCGGGCGCGGGCGCGTCGTTCGCGGACGTGCTGCGCCTGACGTTCTACGTGACCCGGTGGAGTCCGGAGAAGATCGACGACTTCATGGCCGGGGTGGAGAGCGTCGCCGAGGAGATCGGACTCCGGTTTCCCACGCCACCGGCGTCCCTGATCGGCGTCGAGTACCTCTTCGAACCGGATGTACTCGTCGAGGTCGAGGCGACCGCCCTCCTCGACTGACCGGCGCGTGCCGTCCGGTCTCGCCTGGACGCGGACGCTCCGGGAGACCGGTCGGGCCCCTCGGAGCGTGTCGTTGGTGCCTGTCCAGACAACCCCGAAGCCGGGGACTGTCGTCGGGGACGACCTGCGCGTCACGTGCCTGCTCTGGCGGCTCGGCGACGGGGGTTGGCAACACAGGTGGTGGCGCTCCTCCCGGAAGCGCCGCACGCGTGGGTGTGGTCAGGGGGTGCCGCGGTCGGCGAACAGGTCGATGAGGTCTTCGACGTCGTGGTTGGCCTCGGTCGGGTAGCGGAAGGGGCGGTGGGCGTTGATGGTGTAGGTGTTGCGGCGTCCGACGCGGGTGCGGGTGAGGTAGTCCGCCTCTTCCAGGTCGTTGATGATGAGCTGCGCCGCGCGTTCGGTGATCCCGATCTCTTGGGCCACCTCCCGGACCCGCAGGTCGGGGTCGCGGGCGATCTGGATCAGTACTCGCGCGTGGTTGGTCAGGAACGTCCAGGGCTTGGCGTCCGGCCGGGTCGGCGTCCTGTCCATCCGCTCACTCCTCCTGTACGCACCCGGCCCCCTCTGCCCGCCGGGAGGCGACAGAGTGTGCTTCCCGGCAGGTGCGGAGCTTGTTCACCCAAGATTCTATGAGAAAAATTTGACGAATAGTATTTCATGTAACACTCTTGGGGTGTCCGACTCGTCCGCTGCCTCATCACCGCTGGGAGGGTGTTCCATGCTGGTGCGACCGACCGAACCGCCGCTGGAGGCGACCTCCAGCCCGACCCCACCCGCGGGTGCCCCTACGGCGCCTCCCGGGGCCAGGGCGCTGAGGGTGCAGACCGGTCGCTACGGCCGCTACACGCTGCTGCAGATGTCGGGCCGCCTGACCGCCGACACCGCCGTGACCGCCGAGGCCCAGATCCTCACCACGATCGTCCTCGCCCCCTCACCGCACCTGGCGCTGGACCTGTCCGAGCTCGACGTGGTCGACCTGCACGGCGCGCACCTGCTGACCAAGACCCAGTTCGCCGTCCGCGCCGCCCGCGGCACCCTGCACCTGATCGCACCCGCTAACGCCCCCGCCCGCGACGCGCTGAGCCGGTACCTGCTGCACTGCGTCGTCCAGCGCCGCGAGGACCTCCCCCTCCTGGCTCCCCTCACCGCCCCTTCGGACCTCGGCTCCCTGTCGCCGCTTGACGCGCTAGAAGGATCGACTCTCTAGCGGCGTGCGGGCGACCGTCCCGGGACCGGCCCCTCAGGCCGTACGCACGGCTCGGGCGCCTTGGCGGCCGACTCCAGGGTTTTGGTCGTCTTCCCGACCCCACCCTTCTGGGCGAGCACCCTTCCGGGACCGTACCGCGCCGTTGTGTCGTGACGCCGTCGTGCCGCTGACGCGGTCACGAGGAGGACCAGGCCGACAGCGCCGTCGCCCCGTCCACCGCGCCTTCCACGCTCGGACACCAGGTCGGAGGCCGTGTCACCGCGACGAGGGGCAGGGCGACGCCGTTTCCACTGCCCCAGGCCATAGCGGATTCCGGCCCTCCTGGCCGCGCTCTACGGCCACGCGTGGTCGGTTCGGCGCTGTTCACTTCGGCGGGGCGCAGGAAGTCACCCTGCCCGGCATGTGGAGGGCGACGGGCAGTTCCAAGGCCCGGGTGTCCTGGTGGCCGGCCACTGCGGTGCGGCTGGGCATGATGGCCGCGCGGACGGCGACGCCGTGTTCGCGGGCGGCGGCGATGGGGCGCGGGTGAGACGTTCGAGTCCGGTGGGCCGAGTGCTGGGCGCGGCAATGCATCGCGTCCGCAGGTACCCGCGCAGACCGGCGGCAGCGGGCTTAGGGACTCAGTCGCCAGGTAGGAGGCGCCTGGCCTGGGAAGTAGCGGGGGGGGTGTCCGGGTTACGCTGTTCTGCCGCCGAGTTAAGGACAGCGCAGTGACCGAGATAAGGCCCTCCTGTACCTAGATCCCGCGGGCTGACTGGTCGTAGCTGCGGCCAGGTGCGGCGCCTGGACGGCCATCCTCGGCGATGGCCGCCTAGCGGGCCTGGTCGGCTCGCGAGTCCAAGCCGGTTCTCCGATGATCAGGAGGTCTCATGGCCATGAACCGTCCAACCAGCGACGTGCACGCATTTGAAGCCCATGCGCCTGAAGCCGAACTTGAGGATCTGCGTGCGCGACTGGCCGCGGCGCGACTGCCGGAAGCCGAGACGGTCCATCACGCCGCGTCCGGCCCTCGCCGATGGGACCAGGGCGTCCCTCTCGCCGACCTCGTCGATGTCGTGAACTACTGGCGCGCCGGCTACAACTGGCGGGCGTTCGAAACGCGCCTTAACCGGATCGGCCAGTTCCGTACGACCATTGACGGTTTGGGAATCCATTTCCTGCGCCGCCGATCCGCGCGCGCTGAGGCCACTCCTCTGATCTTGACGCACGGTTGGCCGGGCAGCATTGCTGAGTTCGTCGATGTGGTGGACGAGTTGGCGGATCCGAAGGATGTCGATGCGCCGGCGTTCCACGTCGTGGTCCCGTCGCTGCCAGGCTTCGGGTACAGCGACAAACCGGCAACCGCCGGGTGGGGGATCGAAAAGATCGCGGCCGCTTGGGTGGAACTGATGGGAAGGCTCGGCTACGGCAAGTTCGTAGCCCACGGCGGCGACTGGGGAGGTGTGATCACTACGGTCCTCGGCGGCAGGTTCCCGGCGCACGTTCTCGGCATTCACACAACGACCGCGCAGGCACCGCCCGGGTTGGCGACGGGCGGGCTGACGGCGGTCGAGCGCAAATGGGCTGAGGAAACCCGCGATTTCTGGGCCGGGCCCAGCGCGGCGTACGCGAAGCAGCAGGCGTCTCGACCGCAGACCATCGGCTACTCGCTCGTCGACTCACCGGTCGGGCTGCTCGCCTGGATCCTTGACAAGTTCGCCGACTGGACGGATACCGAAGATAGCCCGTTCGAGAGAATTTCCAGGGACCGAGTCCTCGACGACGTCACGCTGTACTGGCTGACGCGGACCGGCGCGTCGGCGGCTCGCATTTATTATGAAAGCCACCTTTCGCTCGACCCCGAGCTTCGGGTCGACGTCCCCTCGGCAATCAGCGTCTACCTCCACGACATCGAGAAGTCTCCGCGCGCCTGGGCGCAGGAGCGGTACCGAAATATCGTCCGATGGAGGTCGCCCGAAACCGGGGGACATTTCCCATCGCTGGAGGTTCCCGAGTACTGGGTCAAGGATCTGCAAGAAGGCCTCGCGGCGGTGCTGGCCGCCGATTGATCTGATTCCACCTGGGTCCAGGGCCTCAGGCACCGGATCGAACTCGGAGGCCGTCGAGCTTGAACATTCCGCCGTGACGGCGTCGAGCGCAACGACGTCGAACAGCGGGAAGAACTGCCACCGACGGGCCCGGAGCGGCCGACCACGCTGGTCAGGCCCTGCTCGGCTGGTTTGGCGATGCGCAGGATTCGACGGCACTGCCCGTCGCCTCAGCCAGTCTTTTTGCCTAACCTGGGTTCGCTAGCCAGCCATGACCGCGGCCGGTGGGCCGTCGACGCTGCTTTCGGGCCTCGGCTTGGTGGACCGGTCAGATATGGCGCTCGGCGGGGCGGGATCACCGCCGGACGGTCGGCACGGTGCGACTCCAGGCGCTGCCGACTCTCGAACTCCAGGCCCGCTACTTCACTGATTCGGCGCGGGCACATGGGATGTGGGGCGCCGAACGCGCCGCGCCGCAGGGGACCCGGGCCCGGCCAGCCGTCCGGAGACTCGTGAGGGGACTGCTGGTCTCGGGCCGAACCCCGCCCCCGAATCGCGCCCGCTGTCGCCCTCGGCAGGGCACCAGACCGAGTAGGTGAGCCGGGGCCGTGGGTTGCTCGGGTCATTTGATGTTGGTCGGATTTGGTGACGGAATTTTTTGGCTTGGTCGCATTACATCACACGAAGGGCTCACAGGTGGTTCAACCGGAACCACTCCCACGGCCCGATCTCGGTCGCGCGTGCGCGGAGCATCCCGTTGCGGTCGCCATCGTAGTTCAGCTCGGCCGACACGAACTTGCCGTTGGCCTGCGACTTGAACGCGTAGAGGTCCCGGGACGGGCTGTAGTACAGGTTGAACTTCTCCCATTCGGCGACCACGTCCGCCCGCGCGCGGAGCATCGCGTAGTTTTTCCAATCATAGTTGAGCTCGGCCGAGACAAATTTCTGGTTGGCGTCCGACTTGATCATCCAGACCGCGCCGGACGCGGACAGATCGAACCGCTCCCACTCGGCGGCGACGTCCGCCCGCGCGCGGAGCATGCCGTAGTCGCCGCGACCGTAGTTGAGCTCGGCCGACACGAGCCTGCCATTGGCGTTGGACGTGATGGTGGAGCCGGCGAGTCTCTTGCCGAAAGGCGAATTCGCCGCGGTCACCAGCACGAGGTGGTCCTTGGTGGCGGCGGACGCGCCGGTGGTCGTGACGGAGCCCAGCAGTCCAAGGGCGGCCACCATGATCGTGGCCCTGATCATCAGGCGACGCATGAAGATCCTCCTCGTCCGGGTGGCCCCCGGCGTCTCCGGGGGCGGCACCGCACCGAATGCTCAACGATCAAAGGAGGATGTGCAATAGACGGTTTCATTGATGAGCATCCATGGTGTCCACTTGTGGACCCGTGCGGCTTGTATCCACCCAGTCCGGCGGGATGGCGCCGTCATTCCCATGACCGAATGCGGTCCGCCGGGAACGGTCCTTTCTCTTTTGAGTCATATTTGCATTATCGGTGGTCACCGAATTCGCGGCCCACGTCGGTCTGGAGGTCTGGGATGGAAGGCGCCATCGCACGGGTCATCCCCGAGGGGGTGAACAGTCGGACTCGTCCCTCTCGGAGAGCGCACGGGGACAACCACACCCCCTCCGAAGCCGTCAGCACACCCCGCTCAACAACCTCCGCACTCTCGGCAAAGCCACGACCTTCACGATTTGCACACGAGTACGGACGAGGGCCGGCGGTAGGGCGCACAAGTACGGAACCAGGAATATCCAAATCTCACTGCAAGCAACCCCATAACGCCGGGTCACCGTGAGCGCGACCACGGGAATTGGCAGACCGGGCAGCAGCGTCCGCCGCCGCTCATCGAGGACCGGATTGCGGCCGGACAACGCCGCGGCGACCCGGTCAGCCGCGCCGGCTGCGGTCGGAGGGTCGGTGCTTACAGGCCGATGCTGAGCCCGGCCGTGCCCCCGCTCGTACCTGGACGTTCGGGTCGCCACCGGTCACGGCTCAGCGGCTGGCGGTCCCGGGAGGGTTCGCGGCGTCCTGGAGTGCCGGTGGCCCGGCCCGGTGAGGCAGGTGCCGGGCGTGGCGGTCGGTGGTCTAGGACGTGGGCGTCTGTAGCAGCCGTCGGAGCAGAGGAGTGGTCCGGTAGGCGACGATCTCGCGGGTGACCAGTGACGTTGTGGTGCGTTCGACGCCAGGGATGGCGAGCATCATCCCGGCGATCCGGTACAGGTCATCGGCGTCGGCCGCGACGGCCTGCACCATCAGGTCGGTCGGGCCGCTCACGCTGTAGACCTGGAGCACTTCCGGGATGTCGGCCAGGGCCTCCGCGACCTCGTCGAGCATGCGTTGCACCACCTGTACGGCGGCGAAGACCGTCAGCGGGTGGCCGAGCCGCCGGGGGCTGATCCGGCGTTCGAAGGACTCCAGACCGCCGCCCTCCTCCAGCTTCGCCAGCCTGGCCTGCACGGTGTTGCGTGAGAGGCCGGTCTGGTCCGCCAGCGCGACGGTGGTGGAACGCGGGCGTTCGATCAGCGCCAGAAGCAGGCGGGCATCCATCACATCGATCCGGTCACCGTTTGGCATTCTGCTCGTCCCCTCACGCTGCGATGTCTGGCTCTACGCATAATGCTCAATCTGAAGAGCATATCTTGTGCACTACGGCGCTTCGTGTTGTGCTTTGCGAGCATTACGCACGGATCGTGGGGAGAGCCATGAAGCATCTCGGCATCATCGCGCACAGCGTCGAAGGTGCGGCGCTCTGTTTTCAGGCGTTCTGCCGGGAGGGCTTCCGGGAGCTCGGCCCCCACCAGCACCCCGATGTCAGCCTCGACTGCATCGCCATGGGACGCAGCATGTCCCACTGGGACCAGGGCGAATACGGCCTTATCCGCTCGATACTCGCCGAAAGCGCACAGCGGCTCGCCCACGCGGGCGCGGACTTCTTCGTCTGTCCCGACAACACCGCTCACATGGCCCTCGAACTGCCGGGAGATGCCCTCGCGCTTCCCGGCCTGCACATCGCCGACGTCGTCGCCGACCGCGCGGCGCGCGACGGACGCGAGCGCGTCGGCGTCCTCGGTACCAGGTATCTCATGGAGGGGCCTGTCTACGACAGGGCGCTCGCGGATCGGGGGATCGCCTCGGAGGTCCCCCGGGCCGAGGACCGGGAGAGGATCAACACGATCATCTTCGACGAGCTCGTCAACGGCGTGTTCACCGAGAGCTCGCGCCAGGAGTACGTGCGCGTCATCGCGGATCTGGCAAGCAGAGGCTGCGACGCCGTGGCCCTGGTCTGCACGGAGATTCCGCTCCTGGTGACGCCGGACGGCTCCCCGCTGCCGACCCTCGATTCCACCCGCCTGCTGGCCGGCGCCGCGTTCGACGCCGCCATCGGCCGCATCGCCCTTCCTTCCTGGCGTGGCGGCCCCTCTCGGCCCGGCGCACCTCGCTGACCAGCCGGAGCACCGCGGTGGCCGAGCAGTGGCAGGACGAGGCGCGGCTGCCTGCGCCCGCCCCCCGGCGATGACCAGGGCCAGCCGATACCGGGTCTCCTTCTGAGTTCGCTGCTCCCACCTCAGCGACCTCCAAGGAGGAGCCCCATGGGGAGGGCGCCTCGCCACATCGACCCGGGGAAAGCGGTGGGCCCTGGCCAGGGGGCAGGGACGCTCCTACAGGGTTAGGTGGCGCGGGCGGGTACCACGTGCTCGTTCAACGGGCCTCCCACCCGGCTGGAGCATCCAGGTGGTGCCGATGTCGCCGTGTTGGACGTCGGGCTGCTCGGTGTCAGGCGTGTACTGCGGCTTCGGCTCATTGTTGGGGCTGGAGCAGGCCATAGAGCCTGCGGATCTCCTGGTCGTCGGCGATCAGGGGGAGTGTGTCGAAGGTCAGAGTCCAGTCGGTCAGCCGGCCGTCGCGGTATCCGAACCGCTCGATGATGCCGAAGGAGGTGGTGCGGTTCTGGCTGTTCACCGTCCCGAACCACTCCTGGTAGGTGGCGGCGGGGGTGCGCACCCTCTGGCCGGGGTCGAGCCTGGCGCCGGGGGCGTTGCCGAAGGTGCCGAACAGTCGTTGCAGGTAGGCGAGCTTGGCGGCGCGGGTGCGCAACCGGCGGCCGTCGAGTCCGGTGCCCGACAGCGCGGCATCGCCCGTGGAGTCCGCCAGGGCGGCTGCGTCCCGCCGGTTCCAGGCCGCGGCCCGGCCGGGGATGTCGTCGGGGCGCGCGGAACCCTTGGCGAGTGCGGCCGTGCCGCGGCGCCGGTCGGTCACGTCGGCGAACAGGTCCCTCAGGGTGCCGTCGAGCGGTTTGAACCAGCGGAACCGGTCGTAGTAGCGCCGCCCCTGGACGACGTCGCCCCTCTTGTTCAGGACGACCCGGTAGATCGCCGGGTACTCGACCCTGTTCTTGTTGAGAACGGCCCGGTTGTCCGCGCCGTACATGACGACGTTCCGGTCGGCGGCGATGCGGGTGGGCCGGAAGTTGAGCGAGGGGACGAGCCCCAGCGATGTGCGGATCGACTTCTCGATGTTCGCGCGCCCCTGGACGGGAACGGCGGCGGCCTCCCACAGGGTCGCGTTCTGGTCCCACATCTCCCCGTAGGCGGCGACCCGCTTGTCCAGGTCCCTCTCATCAGGCGAGTCCGGGGTGGTGTAGGTCGGCATCGCCCCGAACCGTGTCTGCCGGTCGATGAACTTCTGGGCGGCGGGCGTGACCCTGCCCTCGGTCACGGGCGGGGCATCCGCCTGAGCCGGAACGGCGAGCACCACCGGGACGGCGGCCACGGCCGCGGCCACAAGGGCCTCTACTGAACGCCTGGTCACTGACACTCCTCGCGGATGAGAACGGGTATGGGGAAGACGCTCGTCAGCCTGCCGAACGGTCAGTTGAAGATCCATTACCCGGCGGGTAATCCAGCACGACGCACCCCACCGCGGGGGGTGTGTGCGTCGACCACGGCGCGAACGACAGCGCGGTCCGCGACACGAGTCGGCCGGGTCCTGGCCGCGCCCGGCTCACCGACCGAGGCGAGGAAGCCATGGCCGTCCTCGGCGGCGTCTTAGGACGCGCCCGATCTCCTCCGGTGCGCCTCGTCGTCCGACGAGCGGAGTATTGCCGGGACGCGTCCCTGCGTCGCGGGTCGCACGACCCCTTTGTCCCAACCCATTGACCTGCGGGGCTTTCGCCTTTGCCGCCGGTCCCTTCCGTCAGCTGACCAAAAGGTCATTTCACCGTGCCGGGGAGGCGAGGAGGGCGGCGGCCTCGTCCCAGCGGTCCGTGTCGCCGGACGGGGCGAAGCGGCGCAGCGGCTGCGTCCCGGCGACCAGCGCCCGTGACTCCGCGAGCCCGCCCGCCGCGCCGTGCGCGCGGGCCTGGGCCAGCACGTTGCCGAGCGCGGTCGCCTCGACCGGCCCGGCCACGACGGGGAGGCCGCTCGCGTCGGCGGTGAGCCGGCAGAGCAGGTCGTTGCGGCTGCCGCCGCCCACCAGGTGGACGACCTCGACGTCCCGTCCGGACAGCGCCGCCGCCTGCCGGATGGCGGCGCGGTGCGCGAGGGCGAGGCTGTCCAGGACGCATCGGACGGTCGCCGCGCGCCCCTCCGGGACGGGGAGGCCGCGGCGGCGGCAGTGCGCGGCGATGCGGGCGGGCATCCCGCCCGGCGGCAGGAACTCGGGGTCGCCCGCGTCGATCAGCGAGCGCAGGCCGGGGACGTGCGCGGCCTCGGCGAGCAGCGCGGGGAGGTCGGGGTCGCCCCACGCGCGCAGGCATTCCTGGAGGAGCCACAGGCCCATCACGTTGCGCAGGTAGCGGACCGTCCCGTCGACACCGCCCTCGTTGGTGAAGTTGGCCTTGCGGCTCTCCTCGGTGAGGACGGGCGCGTCCAGTTCGACGCCGACCAGCGACCACGTTCCGCAGGAGATGTAGGCGAACCGGTCGGTCGTGGCGGGGACGGCGGCGACCGCGGACGCCGTGTCGTGCGACCCGACGGCGACGACCGGGAGGCCGGGGTGGCCGGTCTCGGCGGCGACGTCCGGGCGGAGGACGCCGATCGGCGAACCCGGGTCGCGCAGCGGCGGCAGGATCCCGGCGGGGAGGCCGAGGCGGGAGAGCAGGTCGTTCGACCAGGCACCGGTGCGGACGTCGAGGAGCCCCGTCGTGGACGCGTTCGTCCGCTCGGCGCCGGTCTCCCCGGTGAGCCAGTACGCGAGGAGGTCGGGGATGAGGAGCAGGGTGCGCGCCCGCGACAGGTCGTCCGCCGCGAGCTGGTAGATCGTGTTGAACGGGAGGAACTGGAGGCCCGACGCCTGGTAGAGGAGGTCGTCGCCCACCTCGGCGCGGATCCGCTCCATCACGCCGTCGGTGCGCGGGTCGCGGTAGTGGACGGGGTTGCCGAGCAGCGCGCCGCTCCCGTCCAGCAGCCCGTAGTCGACGGCCCACGAGTCGACGCCGACCGAGGCCAGGCCGGAGGGGGCGGAGCGCAGGCCGTCCAGGATGTTCCCGTACAGGCCGAGGACGTCCCAGTGCAGGGTGCCGTTCACCCGCACAGGGCGGTTGGGGAAGCGGCGGAGCTCGTCCAGCTCCAGGGTGCGGGGCCCGACGCGCGCCGCCATCACCCGCCCGCTGGACGCGCCGAGGTCCACGGCCGCGAAGGTCGCCTCGCTCACGCGACGACCAGCACGTCGAGCGTGCGCGGGCCGTGCACGCCCTCCACCCGGGACAGTTCGATGTCGCTGGTCGCGGACGGCCCGGACACGAACGTCAGCGGCCGGAGCGGGTCGAGCCGCTCCAGGGCGTCCGGCACGTCGGGGGCGATCTGCTCCGCCCGCACGATGATCAGGTGGTGGTCGGGCACGAGCGACAGGGCGCGCGGCCCCTGCGCGGGGCCGTGGTCCAGGATGATCGTGCCCGTCTCGGCGATCGCGGCCGCGCAGCCGGTGACCGCGCCCGCGAGGCCGTCCAGCGCGGCGACCGAGGGGTCGCGGACGAGCGGGGCGCCCGCCCCGGCCACCCACTCCGGCGGCAGGTCGGAGGGCACCCCGTACGATCCGGGCCGGGCGGCGAGGCACTCCGCGACCGCCCCCGCCACGCCGGACGGCGCGACGCGCCGCACGGTCGCGCGGTAGTCGGCGACCCGCTCCGCGAACAGGTCGAGGACGTCGCCGTCGTGGTGCCGCCGTCGGTACGCGCGGTCGATCCGGCCGTAGGACGCGGCGACCTCGGCGGCCGGACGCGTCGGCGTCACCCGCTCGATCCGGCGGAGGATCTCCTCACGTGCGCTCATTCTCCCTCGCCCCCGTTGGTCCGGGCCCACCAGGCGCGGAACGACTCGGGCGGCGGCACGGGCGCGTCCCGCGTCTCGGTCCACGCCGACAGCGGGCCGGGCAGCCGCCGGATCCGGCCGCCGCGCCCGACCAGCCTGCGGGACGCCGACGCCCCGCGCTGGGCGAGCGCGAGCCGGGTGGGGGAGCGCAGCGTCCACCCGGCCGCCGCCATCGCGACCCTTTCGAGGGGATGGCGCGGCCCCTTCTCCACCGCCCGCGCCCGCAGGTGGACGAGCACCTCGGGGATGTCGATCGCGACCGGGCACGCGTCGAAGCACGCCCCGCACAGCGACGAGGCGTAGGGGAGGGAGGCGTCGACGTCCGACCCGATGCCCCTGATCTGCGGGGACAGGATCGCGCCGATCGGCCCCGGATACGGCGAGCCGTAGGCGTGGCCGCCCGCGCGCTGGTAGACCGGGCACACGTTCAGGCACGCGGAGCAGCGGATGCAGCGCAGCGCCTGCCTGCCCACCTCGTCGGCCAGGGTCGCGGTCCTGCCGTTGTCCAGCAGCACGAGATGGAAGTCGCGGGGCCCGTCGCCCGGGTGGACGCCCGTCCACGCCGAGGTATAGGGGTTCATCCGCTCGGCCGTGGACGAGCGCGGCAGCAGTTGGAGGAACACCTCAAGGTCGCGCCAGGTCGGGACGATCTTCTCCACGCCCATCACCGAGATCAGCGTCTCGGGGAGCGTGAGGCACATCCGGCCGTTGCCCTCCGACTCCAGCACGACCAGCGTCCCGGTGTCGGCGACCGCGAAGTTCACCCCCGACACCGCGACCTTCGCCGACAGGAACTTGGCCCGCAGGTGCCGCCGCGCGGCCTCGGCGAGCGCGGCGGGGGAGTCGGTCAGCCCTTCGGGCGCGTCGTCCATCGCGCGCAGGAAGATGTCGCGGATGTCGGACCTGTTCCGGTGGATCGCCGGGACGAGGATGTGCGAGGGGCGGTCGTCCCCGAGTTGGACGATCAGCTCCGCCAGGTCGGTCTCGTGCGCGGTGATCCCCTCCCCGGCGAGGAACTCGTTCAGCCCGATCTCCTGCGTCGCCATCGACTTGACCTTGACGACCTCGCTCTCGCCGGTCGCCTTCACCAGGTCCGCGACGATGCGGTTGGCCTCGGCGGCGTCGCGCGCCCAGTGCACCGTTCCACCGGCGCCCGCGACCTTCTCCTCCAGCAGCCGCAGGTAGTGGCCGAGGTTCTCCAGCACGTGGTCCTTGATCTGGCGGCCCGCCTCGCGGAGCGCGGGCCAGTCCTCCAGCTCGGCGACCGCGTCCGCGCGCCGCCCCCGGATCGTCGTGGTCGCGCGCGCCAGGTTGGCGCGCAGCCGGGGGTCGGCCACCGCGCGCCGCGCCGCGTCCGGAAACGACGGCATCCCGACGTAGGTCGGCATCGTCATAGCGGGTCCTCCTCAGTGGACGCGAGGATCTCGGCCAGGTGCACCGTCCGGACCCCGGCGCGTGTGCGGGTGAGCGCTCCGCCGATGTGCATCAGGCACGAGTTGTCGGCCGCGCACAGCGCCCCGGCCCGCGTCTCCCGGACGGCGGTGACCTTGTCCGCGCACATCGCCGCCGACACCTCGGGGTTCTTCAGCGCGAACGTCCCGCCGAACCCGCAGCACTCCGCCGCGTCCGGCAGCTCGACCAGGTCGATGCCGCGCACCTCGCGCAGCAGCCGCAGCGGACGGTCGCCGACCCGCAGCATCCGCAGCGAGTGGCACGTGGGGTGGTAGGTGACGCGGTGCGGGAACGACGCGCCGACGTCGGTGACGCCCAGCACGTCCACCAGGAACTCCGTCAGCTCGTACACGCGGGAGGCGACCCCGGCGGCGCGCGGCGCGAGCCGCGGATGCCAGTCGCGGACCATCGCCCCGCACGACGCGGACGGCGTCACGATCGCGTCGTAGGGCCCGAACGTCTCCGCGAACCCCTTCACCAGGGGCAGGGCCTGCCGCCGGTAGCCGGTGTTCAGGTGCATCTGCCCGCAGCACGTCTGCCCGGACGGGAACTCCACGTCGTGGCCGAGCCGCCGCAGCAGCCGCACGACCGCCCTCCCCGTCCCCGGGTAGAGGGTGTCGTTCACGCAGGTCAGGAACAACGCGACCCTCACAGCGCCAACCTCACGATGCCGTCTCCCCCCTCGGACCGGCTCGACTCGCGGACGACCAGCTCCGGCTGGAACATCACCTGCTGGTGGG
The DNA here is from genome assembly GCF_018603865.1 of Actinomadura sp. NEAU-AAG7. Classification (NCBI taxonomy): domain Bacteria; kingdom Bacillati; phylum Actinomycetota; class Actinomycetes; order Streptosporangiales; family Thermomonosporaceae; genus Actinomadura; species Actinomadura sp. NEAU-AAG7. The sequence goes on along the minus strand of NZ_JAHFZY010000009.1, from coordinate 112,699 downwards.
CATGCCCCACCGGGTCGTCGCACTCCTCCAGCAGGAGTTCGGTCGCGATCCGGCCGAGCTGGTAGGTGGGCTGCCGCACCGAGCTCAGCGGGACGGCGGCCGCCGCGGAGAACTCGATGTCGTCGTACCCGATCAGCGCGATGTCAGCCGGGACCCGGATCCCGGCCTGGAGCAGCACCCGCAGGACGCCGAGCGCGAGCAGGTCGTTCGCGCAGAAGATCGCGTCCGGCAGCGGCGCCCCGGCCTCCAGCATCCGCCGCGCCGCCTCCTGCCCGGCCCGCGCGTTCATCGCCCCGACCGGGATCTCGCGCAGCGCGTCGCGGCCGAGCCCGGCGGCGCGCAGCGCCCGCAGCGCGCCCTTGCGCCGGTCCGCGCACTGCCGCAGCACCGTCGGCCCGGTGACGAAAGCGATCGTGCGGGCGCCCGCGGCCAGCAGCTCCGCGGTGGCGAGCTCGCCGCCCGCGACGTCGTCGACGGCGACCGAGCACTGGTTCGCGCGCGGCGTCGGATGGTCGAGCAGCACCACCGGGACGTTCCGCTCGCGCAGCCGCCCGGCCGCCGCGCCGTCGTCGCCGACCGGGGTCAGCAGCACGCCGCGGACCCGCTGCTCGGCGAACACCCGCAGGTTGCGCAGCTCCCGCTCGTCCGACTCGCCGGACGAGGACAGGATCACCGCGTAGCCGCGCTCGCTCGCGGTGTCCTCGACGCCGCGGGCCACGTCGGTGAAGAACGGGTTGGCGAGGTCGAGGACCATCAGCCCGATCGTGCTGCTGTGGCCGGCGCGCAGCGTGGACGCCGACCCGTTGCGGACGAACCCGAGCTCCCGGATCGCGTCCTCGACCCGGATCCGGGTCGCCTCGGCGACCCGCTCCGGCCGGTTGAGCACGTTGGACACGGTGCCGGGCGAGACGCCGGCGTGCGCCGCGACCTGCTTGATCCCGACCGTCCCGCGCGCCGCGCCGGGACGGTCGGTGCCGTCTGTGCTCAATCTGTGTGCCCCCGGTCCGATCGCTGATATCGGCTCACTTTGGGTCATCGCATTAAAACGTGTCAACCCCGCCGACCGTGCGCTGGAGGCCGATAGGCGGGTGGCCGGTGCCGGTCGCGAACGATTTCGAAGTACTCACAGGCCCTTACTGCGCCGGGGTTTCCGGCGATCTTGGGCGACCCCGGCGGAAGATCGGCTCTTGACGGGTGCTCTGGCTCACATCTAGCGTCCTCCGCAACATCCTGTTAAAACGTTTTTCATCCCAGCGTCCTGGAGCTGCCTCCCGAGGAGGGCCCTGATGACAGCACCCGCGCGATCGGCGCCGCCGACATTGGCGCTGGTCAACGTGAGTAAATCGTTCGGCGCCGTGCGCGCCCTCCAGGACGTGACGCTGGAGCTCCACGCGGGTGAGGTGCACGCCCTGGCCGGGGAGAACGGCGCGGGCAAGTCAACGGTCGTAAAAACGTTCGCAGGCGTGCACCGGCCGGACGCGGGCGAGGTCCGCGCGGACGGCGCCGCCGTGACGTTCGGCGGCCCCGCCGACGCGCGGGCCGCCGGGGTCGCGGTCATCTACCAGGAGCCCACGCTGTTCCCGGACCTGTCGGTCGCCGAGAACATCTTCATGGGCCGCCAGCCCCGCGCCGGTCTCGGCCGGATCGACCGCCGCGCCATGCACGCGGAGACGGCGCGGCTGTTCGAGCGGCTCGGCGTCCCGCTCGACCCGCGGCAGCCCGCCCGGGGGCTGTCGATCGCCGACCAGCAGGTCGTCGAGATCGCCAAGGCCATCTCCCGGGACGCCCGGGTGCTGATCATGGACGAGCCCACCGCCGCGCTCACCGGCCAGGAGGTCGCCCGGCTGTTCGCGGTGACCCGCACGCTGCGCGAGCAGGGCTGCGCGGTGCTGTTCATCTCGCACCGGCTGGAGGAGATCTTCGAGCTGTGCCAGCGGGTCACGACGCTCCGCGACGGCGGCTTCGTCGGCACCGACCTCGTCGCCGACCTCACCCCGGACGACCTCGTCCGCCGGATGGTCGGCCGCGACCTCGACGCCCTCTACCCCAAGCAGGACGTGACGCCCGGCGAGACCGCGCTGAAGGTCCGCAGGCTGACCCGCGAGGGCGCGTTCACCGACGTGTCCTTCGACGTCCGGCGCGGCGAGATCGTCGCGCTGGCCGGGCTGGTCGGCGCCGGCCGCAGCGAGGTCGCCCGCGCGCTCTTCGGCGTCGACCGGTGGGACGCCGGGACCGTCGAGGTCGACGGCCGCGCCCTCCCGCCCGGCAGCCCCACGGCCGCGATGTCGGCGGGGCTCGCGCTCGTCCCCGAGGACCGGCGCCAGCAGGGCCTCGTCATGGGCATGTCCATCGAGCGCAACATGGGGCTCACCCAGCTCAAGGCGCTGCGCCGCGAGAGCGGGCGCGGCGGCCTGATCTCCCGCCGGGTCGAGCGGGACCGCGCCGCCGACTGGGGCCTGCGGCTCCAGCTCAAGTACTCCCGCCTCACCGACGCCGTCGGCGTCCTGTCCGGCGGCAACCAGCAGAAGGTCGTCCTCGCCAAGTGGCTCGCGACCGAGCCCGCCGTCCTGATCGTGGACGAGCCGACCCGCGGCATCGACGTCGGCACCAAGGCCGAGGTGCACCGGCTGCTGTCCGAACTGGCCGCCCACGACCTGGCGGTGCTGATGATCTCGTCCGACCTGCCGGAGGTGCTGGGCATGGCCGACCGCGTCCTCGTCATGCACGAGGGCCGCCTCACCGCCGAGATCCCGCGCGCGGACGCGACCGAGGAGACCGTGATGGCCGCCGCGACGGGCCGTCCCGGCAATGGAAAGGCGGCGTGATGACCGTACTGGCGGAGTCCCCGGCGCGGCCGGGAGCGGGCGGGCCGCCGGGCGGCGGGCGGCGGCTGGTCGAGATGGTGCTGCGCGCCCGGGAGCTGAGCATCCTCGGTGCGCTCGCCGTCCTCGTCGTCGGGACGACGATCGCGAACCCGCGCTTCCTCTCTGGGCAGGGCGTGAAGGACATCTTCCTCAACGCCTCGATCCTGGTGCTGCTCGCCGTCGGCCAGAGCATGGTGGTCGTCACCCGCAACATCGACCTGTCGGTCGGGTCCGTCGTCGGGCTCGTCGCGTTCAGCGCCGGGAGGTTCGCCTCCGGCGGCGACCGGAACATCGTGCTCGTGCTGCTGGTCGGCGTCGCGATCGGGCTGGTGTGCGGGCTGGTGAACGGGCTGCTCGTCAGCTTCTGCCGGGTGCCCGCCCTCGTCGTCACCCTCGGCACCCTGTACGTGATCCAGGGGCTCGACTACCGCATCGCGCACGGCGACCAGATCGGCGCGGCGGAGCTGCCGCCCTCGGTGCTGGAGCTCGGCAGCGACGGCGTGCTCGGCGTCCCGTACCTGCCGGTCATCACCGTCGTGGTGATGCTGGCGGTCGGGTACTACCTGAGGTCCTACTCGTCCGGACGCGAGTTCTACGCGATCGGGTCCAGCCCGGAGGCGGCGCTGCTCGCGGGCGTCCCGATCCGCCGCCGCGTCCTCACCGCGTACCTGGTCAGCGGCGCGCTCGCGGGCCTCGCCGGGGTGCTGTGGCTCGCCCGGTTCGGCACCGTCGTCGCCGACGCCGCGCACGGCTGGGAGCTCAAGGTCGTCAGCGCGGTCGTCGTCGGCGGCATCGCCATCACCGGCGGCGTCGGCACCGTGTACGGCGCGGCGCTCGGCGCGCTGCTGCTCACCACCATCGGCAGCGTGCTGGTCGTGCTCAAGGTCGACTCGTTCTGGCAGGACGCGATCACCGGCGTCCTGCTGCTGCTCGCCATCAGCGTCGACCGGCTGCTGGCGCTGCGCGTCACCCGGGCGCTCAAGCAGCGCTCCCTGGAATCCACCGCGCACAGGGAGGGACGGCCATGAGCCGCATCGGAGGCATGCTGCGCTGGGAGAGCGCCGTCACCGCCCTGCTGGTCGCGGTGTTCGCGGGGGGCGCCGGGTTCTCGCCCGACTTCGCCGGCGGCGACAACCTGTCGTTCGCCCTGGACGACCTCAGCGAGATCGCGCTGATCGCGCTGCCGATGACGCTGCTCGTCGTCTGCGGCCAGGTGGACCTGTCGGTCGCCTCGATCCTCGGCCTGTGCAGCGCCCTCACCGGCAAGCTGTGGGACGCGGGCCTCGCCATCGAGATGATCATCCCGCTGGTGCTGCTCGTCGGGGTCGGCTGCGGCCTCGTCAACGGGCTGCTCGTCACGCGGCTCGGGCTGCCGTCCCTCGCCGTCACGATCGGCACGATGACCCTCTACCGGGGCCTCGCGTACGTGACGCTCGGGACGGGCGCGATCTCCGAGTTCCCGGCCGCCTACACCGACCTCGCGACGTCGTCCGTCCCGGGCACGCCGATCCCGTACCCGATCGCGCTGTTCGCCGTGCTCGCCGCCGTGACGGGGACCGTCCTGCACGCCACCGGCGCCGGACGGTCGCTGTTCGCGATCGGCGCGCAGGAGGACGCCGCCTACTTCGCCGGCATCCGCGTGAAGCGCGCCAAGCTGGTCCTGTTCGTCGTGTCCGGGCTGGTGGCGGGGTTCGCGGGCGTCGTCTACACGCTCCGCTACGGCAGCGCACGCGCCGACAACGGCCTCGGACTCGAACTCACCGTCATCGCGGCGGTGCTGCTCGGCGGCATCGACTTCGACGGCGGCAAGGGCACGCTCGGCGGCGTGATCGCCGCCGTCCTGCTGATCGGCCTGCTCCGCAACCTGCTGATGCTCAACGACGTCTCCACCGAGGTCCAGTCGATCGTCACCGGGCTCCTGCTCATCGTCAGCGTCCTCACCCCGCGGCTGATCGCCGTGGCGCGCGAGGCCCGGGGCAGACGGCGGGGCGCGCGAACCGCGGCCGCCGCCCTGCCCTGACCCGGCGCCCGAGCCCCCCGCCGCGACCCACCCCCGGAAGAAAGAACCCTGAGAGGCACCCTGATGACCATTCGTCTGCGCGCCCCGCGGCTGGCCGCGGTCGCCACGGCCGGCGTCCTGGCCCTGAGCCTGGCCGCCTGCGGCGGGACCACGAAGGACTCCTCGTCGGCGTCCGACGCGGGCACCTCCGGCGGGACGGCGTCGGCCGACCCGAACGCGCCGCTGAAGAAGGGCCTCAAGCTGGCGTTCCTGCCGAAGCAGGTCAACAACCCCTACGAGACGATCGTCGACGACGCCGGCATCGCGGCGGCGAAGGAGTTCGGCGGCGAGGCCAAGGAGGTCGGGCCGTCCGACGCGTCGGCGTCCTCGCAGGTCTCCTACATCAACACGCTGATCCAGCAGCGGCACGACGCGATCCTCATCGCGGCGAACGACGAGAACGCGGTGTGCGGGCCGCTGAAGCAGGCGCGGTCCAAGAAGATCAAGATCGTCGCCTACGACTCCGATACCAACCCCCAGTGCCGCGACCTGTTCATCAACCAGGCCGGCTCGGAGGAGATCGGCCGCAGCGAGGTCAAGCTCCTCGCCGAGCAGCTCGGGCACGAGGGCGAGATCGCGATCCTGTCGGCGACGGCGAACGCCACGAACCAGAACACCTGGATCAAGTTCATGAAGGACGAGCTGGCGAAGCCCGAGTACTCGAAGATGAAGCTCGTCAAGGTCGCCTACGGGGACGACGACGACCAGAAGTCGTTCCAGCAGACGCAGGGCCTGCTCCAGGCGTACCCGAACCTCAAGGGCATCATCTCGCCGACCACGGTCGGCATCGCGGCGGCGGCCCGCTACATCTCCGCCTCCAAGTACAAGGGGAAGGTCGCCCTGACCGGCCTCGGCACGCCGGACCAGATGCGCAAGTTCGTCAAGGACGGCACCGTCAAGCAGTTCGAGCTGTGGGACCCGAAGAACCTCGGCTACCTCGCCTCGTACGCGGCGGCGGCGCTGTCGTCCGGGCAGATCACCGGCGCGCAGGGCGAGAGGTTCAAGGCGGGCAAGCTCGGCGAGCGCACGATCGGCGCCAACGGTGAGGTGATCCTCGGCCCGCCCACCGTCTTCGACGCCAAGAACATCGACCAGTACCACTTCTAGAAGTGAACGGGAAGCGCGTCTGCTTCCTGCTGAAGGTCAGGCAGGACCGCCTGGAGGAGTACGAGCGGCGTCACCAGGCGGTCTGGCCCGGCATGCGGGACGCCCCGCGCGACTCCGGCTGGCACAACCACTCCCTCTTCCTACGCGATGACGGCCTCCTCGTCGGCCACCTGAAGACCGACGACTTCGAGGCCGCCCGGGCGGCGATGGCCCGCACGAAGGTCAACGCCCGCCGGCAGGCGGAGATGGCGCCGTTCTACGAGGACCTCGACGGCCGTCCCGATCAGGGGATGCGGCCGCTTCCTGAGGTCTTCCACCTGGATTGAGAGGTCAAGTGCCCGTGGTTGACACCAGCGCGGTGAAGGGCGCCCTGCGCCGCCAGCAGATCGAGACCCCCTCGTGGGCGTACGGGAACTCGGGGACCAGGTTCAAGGTCTTCGCGCAGGAGGGCGTCCCGCGCACCCCGTGGGAGAAGATCGACGACGCCGCGCAGGTGCACCGGTTCACCGGCGTCGCGCCGACCGTCGCCGTCCACATTCCCTGGGACAGGGTCGATGACTACGCGGCGCTCGCCGCGCACGCCGAGGAGAGGGGGGTGCGGATCGGCGCGGTCAACACCAACGTCTTCCAGGACGACGACTACAGGCTCGGCAGCGTCACCAACCCGGATCCGGCCGTCCGCCGCAAGGCGCTCGGCCACCTCCTGGACGCCGTCGACATCATGGACGCCACCGGTTCCCGCGACCTGAAGCTGTGGTTCTCCGACGGCACGAACTACCCGGGCCAGGACGACGTCCGGACCCGCCAGGACCGGATGGCCGAGGCGCTCGCCGCCGTCTACGAGCGGCTCGGCGACGGCCAGCGCTTCCTGCTGGAGTACAAGCTGTTCGAGCCCGCGTTCTACATGACCGACCTGCCGGACTGGGGGGCGTCCTACGCGCACTGCGTGAAGCTCGGCCCGAAGGCGCAGGTCGTCGTCGACACGGGGCACCACGCTCCGGGCACGAACATCGAGTTCATCGTCGCGTTCCTGCTGCGCGAGGGGAGGCTCGGCGGGTTCGACTTCAACTCCCGCTTCTACGCCGACGACGACCTGATGGTGGGCGCGGCCGATCCGTTCCAGCTCTTCCGGATCATGTACGAGGTGGTGCGGGGCGGCGGCTACGACCCGGACACGGGGGTCGCGTTCATGCTCGACCAGTGCCACAACATCGAGCCGAAGATCCAGGGCCAGATCCGCTCGGTGATGAACGTCCAGGAGGCGACGGCGAAGGCGCTGCTCGTGGACGGCGACGCGCTCCGCGCCGCGCAGGAGGCCGGCGACGTCCTCGACGCGAACGCGGTGTTCATGGACGCCTACAACACCGACGTCCGCCCGCTGCTCGCGGAGCTGCGCGAGGAGATGGGCCTGCACCCGGACCCGGTCGCGGCGTACAGGGCGTCCGGCTACTTCGAGAAGGTCCGCGCCGAGCGGACGGCCGGCCAGGCGGCGGGATGGGGCGCGTGATGATCTCTCGAAGAGGCTTCCTCGGGGCCACGGCCGCGACCGGCGTCGCGCTCGGCGTCCCCGCCACGGCGCGGGCGGGGTCCGGCGGCGGGATGCGGGTGACCGCGCTCGACGTCCAGGACGCCCCGAACCCGCTCGGCATGGACGAGCCCGCCCCCCGGCTCGGCTGGCGACTGGTCTCGCCGCGCCAGGGTGACGCGCAGACCGCCTACCAGGTCGTGGTCTCCTCCGGGCGGGACGTCGTCTGGGACAGCGGCCGGGTCGCCTCCGCCGAGACGCGCAACATCGTGTACGGCGGTCCGGAACTGGAGCCGGGCCGCCGGTACGAGTGGAAGGTGCGCGCCTGGGACGCGGCGGGCCGCACGTCGGGATGGGGCGACCCCGGCTGGTGGGAGACGGGCGTCGGCGACTGGGGGACCGGCTGGATCTGGCCGGGTTCCACCGTCCCGGTCTGGGACGACTTCCGCCTGGAGGCCGACCTCACCGTCACCGAGCTGGCGTTCGGCCTGTTCTTCCGCGCTGACGGCGGGTCCAACGGCTACATGTGGCAGCTCTCGGAGGGGTCGCTGCTGCGGCCGCACAAGCTGGTGAACGGCGCCTGGACGGTCCTGAAGAGCGTGCCGATCCCCGTCGGCCAGGTGATCGGCACCCCGCTGAAGGTCGCGATCGACGCGCGCGGCGCCACCATCCGCACGTACGTGGACGGCGCGCTCGTGGACACCCTGTCCGACGGCACGTTCGCGTCCGGCACCGTCGGGCTGCGCACCGACGGGCGCGAGGCGGGCGTGCTGCGGCGGATCACCGTCACCGGCGGCGGCCCGCCGCTCGACGACGACCTCACCGGCGGCGCGCCCTACCGGTGGAGCGCGGGCGCGGTCGCGGACGGCGAGCTGCGGATCACCGGCGCGGTCGCCTTCCCCCGGCCGTACAACCCGCTGCTGCGCAAGGAGTTCACGCTGCGGGCGCGCCCGTCGCGGGCCCGCGCGTACATCTGCGGGCTCGGCTACCACGAGCTGTTCATCAACGGCGAGCGTGTCGGCGACCACGTGCTCGACCCGGCGTGGACCGACTACGCGCGCCGCGTCGGCTACGTCGTCCACGACGTGACGCACCACCTGGCCAAGGGGCGCAACGCGGTCGGGGTCGCGCTCGGGCGCGGCTGGTTCGCCGGGATGGGCACCGGGAAGATGGGGCCCGGCGATCCGGCGCCGGAGCCGGGCACGGGCTGGGACGGCCGCCAGCGCCTCCTGTTCCGGCTGGTCGCGGACGGTGCGGCGATCGTCGGCGACGGCACCTGGAAGACCACGCCCGGCCCGTCGTACTCGGGCGCGGTCACCCCGGACACCGAGCACTACGACGCCCGGCTGGCCGTCCCCGGCTGGTCCTCCCCGGGCTTCGACGACGCGGCCTGGACGCCCGCGAAGCCGATCCGGACCGCCGGCGTCGAGGTGCGGGCCCAGGCGATCGAGCCCATCAAGATCACCGACTCGCTCCGCCCGGTGAAGATCACCAATCCGGCGCCGGGCGTGCACGTGTACGACTTCGGCGCCAACATCGCGGGCGTCGTCCGGCTGAAGGTCCGCGGCCCGGCGGGCACCGAGGTGCGGCTGCGGCACGGCGAACGGCTCGACGCGGACGGCACCGTCCACCCCGGCGGACGCGACCAGACCGACACCTACGTGCTGAGCGGCAAGGGCACGGAGGTCTGGCAGCCGTCGTTCAGCTACAAGGGCTTCCAGTTCGTCGAGGTGCGCGGCTACCCGGGCACCCCGGGACGCGACGCGCTGCGCGCCCTGCGCCTGCACACCGCCGTCGCCGGCGCGGGCCGCTTCAGCTGCGCGAACGACCTGCTGAACCGGATCCACGAGGCCGCGCGCTCCACCCTCCTCAACAACCACGTCTCGGTGCCGACCGACGGCTCCATGGAGGAGAAGCTGCCGTGGACGGGCGACGCGGGCCTCATGGAGGACTCCGCCTTCGCCAACTACGACATGCGCCGCTTCTACACGAAATGGCTCGCCGACATCCGCGACACGCAGGGCGAGGACGGCGACATCGCCTCGTGGGCGCCGCAGCCGCGGCCGGGGTTCCGCCGGCCGTCGCCGTCCTGGGCGAACCAGTACGTCGCGACCGTGTGGAACCTGCACCGGTACTACGACGCGCCCTGGGTGCTGGCCGAGTACTACGACTCGCTCGACCGGTACGCCGCCTACGAGGCGGGTCGGCTGGACGGCAGGGGCCTCAGCACCGACGAGTGGGGCGACTACACCGCGCCGTCCGCGCAGAACGCCGCCGTGAACGCGCTGATGGGCACCGCGTACGTGCACCGGACCCACGTCCAGCTCGCGGAGATCGCCGCCGAACTGGGCAAGGACGCCGACGCGCGGCGCCTGCGCGGCAAGGCCGCCGAGCTGTCCAGCGCGTTCAACGCCGCGTACCTGGACTCCGGGCGCGGCCTGTACCGGGCCGACGACGAGTACCGGCAGACGCCGAACGTGCTGGCGCTGGCGTTCGGGCTCGTGCCGGCCGAGCACGTCGCCGCGGTGGTGGCGAACCTGGTGCGGGACGTGGCCGAGACGCGCGGCGGCCACCTCGACACCGGCGTGCTCGGCACCAAGTACCTGCTGCCGGTGCTGTGCGACCACGGCCACGCCGACCTCGCCTACCGGGTGGCGACGCAGACCACCGAGCCGAGCTGGGGGTTCTGGTTCGCCAACGGCGCGACGTCGCTGTGGGAGATGTGGCACCTCGGCTCGCGCTCGCGCGGCCACGGCTTCCTCGGCACGGTCGAGGAGTGGTTCTACCGGTACCTGGCGGGGATCGAGCCGGCCGCGCCCGGGTTCCGGCGGATCCTGATGCGCCCCTGCCTGCCCGCCGGGCTGGCCCGCGCGGAGGCGTCGATCGACACCGTCCGCGGCCGCGCCGCCGTGGGCTGGCGGCATTCGAACGGGCGGTTGGCGTTCCGCGCCGAGGTGCCGGTCGGCGCCGTGGCCGAGGTGCGCCTGCCCGCCGGCGCCGTCGCGCTGGACGGCGCGCGGCGGCTCGGCCCCGGCCGCTTCGAGGCGGGTCCGGGCATCCATCGATTCCAGGTGAGGAGAGGCCGATGACGGGCAGTCCGCCCGAGGTCGGGCAGCTGATCGAGCGCGCGCACGCGCTCGGGTCCGACCCGCGCAACACCAACTACGCCGGTGGGAACGCGTCCGCCAAGGCGGTGGTGGAGGATCCGGTGACCGCGTCGCCGGTCGAGCTGATGTGGGTGAAGGGCTCCGGCGGCGACCTGGGCACGCTGGCCGAGGAGGGGCTCGCCGTCCTGCGGCTCGACCGCCTGCGCGCGCTCGCGAACGTCTACCCGGGCGTCGAGCGCGAGGACGAGATGGTCGCCGCGTTCGACTACTGCCTGCACGGGAGGGGCGGGGCGGCGCCGTCCATCGACACCGCCATGCACGGCCTCGTGGACGCCGCGCACGTCGACCACCTGCACCCCGACTCCGGCATCGCGATCGCGACGGCGGCGGACGGGGCGGAGCTGACCCGGCGGATCTTCGGCGGCCGGGTGGCGTGGGCGCCGTGGCGGCGCCCCGGGTTCCAGCTCGGCCTGGACATCGCCGCGATCAAGGAGGCGAACCCGGAGGCGATCGGCGTCATCCTCGGCGGCCACGGCGTCACCGCGTGGGGCGCCACGAGCGAGGAGTGCGAGGCGAACTCGCTCGACATCATCCGCACCGCCGAGGCGTACATCGCCGAGCACGGCAGGGACGACCCGTTCGGCGAGGTGGTCCACCCGGCGCTCCCGGCGCGGGAGCGGCGGGCGAGGGCGGCGGCGCTGTTCCCGCTGCTGCGCGGGCTGGTGTCCACCGACCGGCGGCAGGTCGGGCACTTCACCGACTCCGATACCGTGCTCGACTTCGTCGCCCGCGCCGAGCACCCGCGGCTCGCCGCGCTCGGCACCTCCTGCCCGGACCACTTCCTGCGCACCAAGGTCGCGCCGATGGTGCTCGACCTGCCGCCGGACGCCCCGCTCGACGAAGCCAAGGCGCGCCTCCGCGAACTGCACGCCGCCTATCGCAAGGACTACGCCGCCTACTACGCGCGGCACGCCACCGCCGACTCGCCGCCGATGCGGGGCGCGGATCCGGCGATCGTGCTCGTCCCCGGCGTCGGCATGTTCTCCTTCGGCGCGGACAAGCAGACCGCGCGCGTCGCGGGCGAGTTCTACGTCAACGCGATCAACGTGATGCGCGGCGCGGAGGCGCTGTCGTCGTACGCGCCGATCCCGGAGGCGGAGAAGTTCCGCATCGAGTACTGGGAGCTGGAGGAGGCCAAGCTCCGCCGCAGGCCGGAGCCGAGGCCGCTGGCGGCGCGGATCGCGCTGGTCACCGGCGGCGGGTCCGGGATCGGCGCGGCCACCGCCCGCCGCCTGGCCGCCGAGGGCGCCTGCGTCGTCGTCGCCGACCGGGACGCCGCGGCGGCGGAGAAGGTCGCGGCGGAGATCGGCGGGTCCGCCCTGCGGCCCACCGACGCGGCCGTGCCCGCCGCCGCCGACGTGACGTCCGAGGACGAGGTCGCCGCCGCCGTCCGGGCCGCCGTCCTCGCGTTCGGCGGCGTCGACCTCGTCGTCAACAACGCCGGGCTGTCGATCTCCCGGCCGCTGCTGGAGACCAGCGCGCGGGACTGGGACCTCCAGCACGACGTCATGGCGCGCGGCTCGTTCCTCGTCTCCCGCGAGACCGCCCGCGTCATGGTCGAGCAGGCGATGGGCGGCGACGTCGTCTACATCGCGTCGAAGAACGGGGTGTTCGCCGGGCCGAACAACATCGCCTACGGCGCGGCCAAGGCCGACCAGGCGCACCAGGTCCGGCTGCTGGCCGCCGAGCTGGGCGAGCACGGGATCCGTGTCAACGGCGTCAACCCCGACGGCGTCGTCCGCGGCTCCGGGATCTTCGCGGGCGGTTGGGGCGCCGAGCGCGCCGCCGTGTACGGGGTGGAGGAGGAGCGGCTCGGCGAGTTCTACGCCCAGCGGACGCTGCTGAAACGCGAGGTGCTGCCCGAGCACGTCGCCGCCGCGGTCGCCGCCCTCACCGGCGGGGACCTGACCCACACGACCGGCCTGCACGTCCCCGTGGACGCGGGCGTCGCCGCCGCGTTCCTGCGCTGACCGCGCCCGCCGCAGACCGGTCGCCGCGGGGAGCCCGGCCGGCGGCCCGGACCGCGCGGCCGCGGCGCCCACACCGCCGCGGCCGCACCGTCCCGTCCGGGCCGCCGGCCTTCCCCGAAGGGCCGGCTCGACCGAAGGGGCGGCCCAGGGCCCCCATCCCGACGAACGACCACGAGGAGGGGACATGCCGGACGACACGCCCCGGCCGCCGGTGAAGGTCGGCCTGGTGGCGGGGGGCCTCGGCGCGTACTGGCCGCAGTTCCCCGGCCCGCTGCCGCGGCTGAGAAGGTCCGCCGAGCGCGTCGCGGACTCGTCCACGTGAACCCCTGACGGACGACGACCCGCTCCCACCTCTCGACCTTCGTTCCAACCAGCGCTGAGGAGCACGTTCATGAGCGAGTTGTCCAGGAGAAGGTTCGTCCAGGCGGGCGGGACCGCCGCCGCGGCGGTCACCGCGGGCGGCGCGATCGCCGCGCCCGCGGCCGCCGCTCCCGGCCGCGCGGCGGCGCGGACGCTGCGTCCCGCCGACCTGCGGGTCGACCACCGGCGGTCGCCGCTCGGCATCGACGCGGCGCGGCCGACGCTGGGCTGGCGGTTCGCCGCCGGGCCGCGCGACGCGGTGCAGGCGGCCTACCAGGTGCGGGTGGCGAGCACGGACGACCGGCTCGCCCGCCCCGACCTGTGGGACTCCGGCAAGGTCGCGGGCGGCGCCGTGTCCGCCGTCTACGCCGGGCGGGCGCTGCGGTCGCGTGAGCGGGCGTCCTGGCAGGTCAGGGTGTGGGACGGGCAGGGCCGCGCGTCCGCGTGGAGCGAGCCGTCCCACTTCGAGATGGGCCTGCTCGCCGCCGCGGACTGGACGGCCCGCTGGATCGGCCACCCCGCGTGGGCGGGGGAGCCGCGGCCGAAGTCCGCGACGGTCGCGTTCCCCGCCAGGACGGCGCGGTACGTCCGGCTGAACGTGACCCGGCTCGGCCTGCCGATCAAGGAGGGCTGGCCCTACAAGGTGTCGCGGCTGCAACTCGCCGAGGTGGAGGTCCGGGACGGCGCGTCCGGCGCGAACGTGGCGCTGAGGGCGGCGGTGGCCGCGTCCGAGAGCTACACCGTCGGCGGGCAGTGGGAGCCGAAGGCCGTCACCGACGGCTCGCTGACCAGCGACGACGCCCCGTTCGGCTACACGAGCATGGAGCGCCGGGACCAGGCGCTCGCCAGCCCGGTCTGGCTCAGGATCGACCTGGGGGAGGAGCGGCGGTTCGACCGCGTGGTGCTGTATCCGCGCACCGACGCCCTGACCGACGACGAGAGGACGCCCAACTTCCCCGAGGACTTCACGGTCGAGACGTCCAACGACGGCATGGCCTTCGACACGGCCGCCACGGTCAGGGGACAGGAGGCGCCGCCGCCGCTGCACCGCCTGCCGGAGGCGCTGCCCGTCTTCGAGCGCGGCTTCAGGCTGGGGAAGCGGGTGCGGACGGCCCGCCTCTACGCGACCGCGCTCGGCGTCCTGGACGTCACCGTGAACGGGCGCCCCGTCAGCGACGCCGTCCTGGAACCGCCGTACAGCACGTACAAGAAGCGGCTCGTCTACTCCGCCTACGACGTCACCGAGCTGCTGCACCGGGGCGGCAACACCGTGCGGGTCGAGCTGGGCCCGGGGATGGCGCACGTCCCGCCCACCCCCGGCCGCTACGAGAAGCTGACCCGCTCGGACGGCAAGCCCGCCTTCCTGGCCCAGCTCGACATCACCTACACCGACGGCACCCGCGAGACCGTGGCGTCGGACGCGTCCTGGCGCGCCGCGCTCGGCGCCACGACCTTCGCCAACTGGTACGGCGGCGAGGACCACGACGCCCGCCGCGTGCCCGGGGACGGCGACTGGACCGACGCGGTCGAGGTCGCGTCCCCCACCGCGAGCCTCGCCGCCCGCACGTCCCCGCCGATCGAGCCGGTCGCCGTGCTGCGCACCCGGAAGATCACGCGGCCGAAGGACGGCGTGTACGTCGTCGACCTCGGCGTGAACTTCGCCGGGTGGCCGAAGCTGCGCGTCCGCGGCCCCGCCGGGACGACGGTGACGATGCGCCCCGGCGAGCTGCTCGCCGCGGACGGCACCGTCAGCCAGCACACGACCGGCTCGCCGATCTGGGACACCTACACCCTGTCCGGGCGCGGCACCGAGACGTGGCATCCGCGGTTCGTCTACCACGGCTTCCGCTACCTGCAGCTCGAAGGGCTGCCGTCCGCACCGGACGACGGCACGGTCACCGGGATCGTGCTGCGCGCCGCGAACGAGACGGCGGGCACGTTCACCAGCTCGCACGGCCTGCTCAACGACATCCACAAGATCATCGACCGGGCCGTGCAGAGCAACATGTACTCCGTCCTGACCGACTGCCCGCACCGGGAGAAGCTCGGCTGGCTGGAGCAGGCCAACCTCGTCTTCCCCGCCGTCGCGCGCAACTACGACGTGGCCGCCTACTACGGCGACCTCGTCCGCAACATCGCCGAGGCCCAGACCGAGGACGGGCTCGTCCCCGACATCGCGCCCGAGTTCACCGTCTTCGGCGGCGGGTTCCGGGACGACCCCAACTGGGGCAACGTCATCGTGTTCGCGCCCTGGCAGATGTACCGCGCCTACGGCGACACCGCGACGCTGCACGCCTATTACCCGAACATGGTCCGCTACGTCGACTACCTGTCCCGCAAGGCGAGCGGGCACCTGCTCGACCACGGCCTCGGCGACTGGATCGCGTTCGACACCAGCACCCCGAACGGCGTCACCGCGACCTTCGGCTACCACCGGGCCGTCTCCGCGCTCGCCCGCATCGCGAAGGTCGTCGGCCGGGAAGCGGACGCCGCGAAGTACGACGCACTCGCCAAGGACATCGGCGACGCGTTCAACGCCAGATACGCCACCGGCGACACCTACGGGTCGGGCAGCCAGGCGTGCGACGCGTTCGCGCTGGACATGGGGGTCGTCCCGGCCGCGAGACGGGACGCCGTCCTCGCCCACCTCGTCGACTCGATCAAGGCGAGGGGCTACCACCTCACCGTCGGCGAGATCGCGCTGCCGTCGGTGTTCCACGTGCTGTCCGCGGCGGGACGCGACGACGTCGTCCACGCGTTCGCCACGCAGACCGGCAACCCCAGCTACGGGTACCAGGTCGTCCACGGCGCGACGTCGCTGACCGAGAACTGGGACGGGCCCACCTCCGGCCTCTCGCAGAACCACTTCATGCTCGGCGCGATCGACGAGTGGTTCCACGCCGGGCTCGCGGGCCTCGGGCAGACCGACGACTCGATCGGGTTCGAGACGCTGCTCGTCCGGCCGGCCGTCGTCGGCGACGTCACCCGCGCCGCCGCGACCTACGAGACGCCCCGCGGCCGGGCGGCGTCCTCGTGGCGGCGCACCGGCCGGAGGCTGCGGCTGGACGTGACCGTCCCGCCCGGCGCGAAGGCCCGCGTGGAGTTCCCGCTCCTCGGTGGGAACTCCAGGCCGAGCGTCCCCTCCGACGCCCGCCGGCTCGGCGTCCGGGACGGCCGAGCCCTCTTCGAGATCGGCTCCGGCGACTGGAGGTTCGAGAACACCGCGTCCTGACCGCGGAGGTTCCGGTGGGCCGCGCGGGGACTCCCCAGCGGCCCACCGCCCGGTCGATCCCCTATTCGGGCCTACACGAATCAGCGCCGGGGTCTGAAGGATGAAACCCGCCCGCGATCACGGCCGCGGCGACCGATGCGGGGCTGTATCTGGTTGGACGCGAGGCCGAAACAGGCGGCTGAGGTGGGCTTTTCCATGTATGGCCGGAAGTGCGGTCACTTTTAGTCATGGACCGTAACGGAGAAGGAGGCTTTACTGATCCAGTTCGATGCTGGACTATTGATTTTGCGGTTCCTCCCCATCTCGCCTAGCTTTTTCGCTCCCCCTGATATAACGGCCTTCTCCTCCTGGTCCCTCTCCGTCCGGCCTTCGCGACCCGTGTTTTCGTTTTGACTCCGCCCTTCTGGGACCCGTTCAGATGAAACGGGCGGGGCGCGTGTTTTGTGCTATGACCACTTCGTGTCGCCTCGTCCTCACGGTGGGGTGACTTGTAGGCATGTTCCCTGGTGCGGACGGGCGAGGGACGCGCCCTGCTTCTAAGGCTGCATGCCGACGTGCCGCCGCGTCCATTACCCCCGCCCCTCGACCTTCAAACGGGAACCTTTTTCTCCCGGTGACCCTGCCGCCTTCTTCGCTGGCGCAGCGTGCCGCCGTTGACTCTCCTCGCCATGCCCGTGCTCGCGAAAAGTGTGCTGGGTCAGGTGAGGGGCCGACTGCTCGTCCGCTTACCAACAGGAAAGGATCAAGCCTTCATGTCCCAGCGTGTTTTAAGATGTGTCGCCGTTTCGGCGCTGGCCCTTGCCGGCCTGGGAGTACCCGCCGCCGCTCAGGCGCAGACGCCCGCCGCGGCCCAGCCGTACCGGTTCCAGCATCTGTATCCCGAACTCGGCTCGCCCCACGCCGGTGCCCCGAAGCTGGGACCGTCGAAGCGGGCGGGAGTCCGGCTGGTCAGCCCGGGCACGGTCGGGGACCCGGCCGGAACGAAGATCCCCGCACGTGCGCCGTCCGGGGCGGGCGACGCAGGGCGGCCGACGGCGAAACCCGCCGCGGCGGCGTCCGTGCCGGTGGGGATCGGTCCGGTGCGCAACGGCACGTTCCTGTCGTTCGATCTGGCCGACTACCTGCAGTTGAAGGTCAATGTCGGGTCGGGCAACGCGATGGTGCGCACCACCGACATGTCGCTGCCGGGGATCGGCGGCAACGTCACGGTGGGTGCGGCGTACAACAGCCTGCTGCACGCCGCCGGCGTGGGCACCGGCGTCATCTCACCCGGCTGGCGCACCCGGCTCGGGCAGGACGTGCGGCTGTACAAGAACGGCGACGACTCGGTCACCATGACCGGCCCGGACGGCACGTCGGGCGTGTTCACCGTCTCGGGGACGGGCTATTCCACGCCCAAGGAGTTCAAGGGCGATCTGGTCTCCCAGTCCGGCGGCGGGTGGAGGTACACCGACCACGGCTCGGGCGCCCGGTCGTACTTCAACGCCTCGGGGCTGCCCACCAAGCTCGAAGACCGCAACGGCAACACCACCGACTTCGGCTACACCTCCGGCAACATCTCGACGATCACCTACAGGCCCGAGGGCGCCGCGTCCGGCCGGGTCATCAAGGTCGGGATCTACAACGGCGTCCGCATCACCTCCTACACCCAGGACGAGACCGGCGGCGGCGAGCGCATCGCGGTCTACAGCTACGACGGATCGGGGCGGCTGACCCAGATCCAGGAGCCGGCGGGCGAGGTCGCCAAGTTCGGCTACGACGGCTCGGGCAACCTGAACTCCATCACCAACGGCAAGGGCGCGGTGACCCGGCTGGCCTACGACGGCGATCACCGGGTGCTGTCGGTGACCCGGGTCGGGCAGTCCGCCGACCAGGTGACCAGGCTGGCGTACGCCTCCGACACCCAGTCGCAGGTGGCCGACCCCAACACCGACCAGTCCAAGCCCGTCGCGGACGTCCCGCACACCACCTACACCCTCAACGACAACGACCGGGTCACCAAGGCCGTCGACCCGGCCGGCAAGACCCGTTCCAGGAGCTACACCCCGTTCAGCGACATCGCCTCCTTCCAGAACGGCAACCAGGGGTTGACCAGCAACACCTTCGGCGCCAACAACGGCGAATCGCAGACCAGGTCCGCCTCCCCGACGGGAGCGTCGGCGTCGCTGACCTATGGCAACGCGCCAACCAGCCAGAACCCGACCGCCGCCTACCAGCCCTCGGCCGGATCCGACACCCAGGGCAACTCCACCGCGTTCACCTACGACGGGCCCGGAAACCTGAACTCGGCCAAGAACGCGCTCGCCGCCGAAGCCAAGGTCACCTACAACTCCGACGGCACCGTCAAGAACTCCACCGACCCGGGCAACGGCTCCAACGACTCCGTTTACGGCTATGACGGCGACCACCAGCTCACCTCGGTCACTCCGCCCACCGGCAACACCTTGAAGAAGAAGACCTTCACCTACGACGGATACGGTCGGCTGGGCACCGCGACCGACGGCAACGGAAAGAAGACGACCTACACCTACGACGCCAACGACCGCGTCCTGAGCGTGGCCTATTCGGACGGCACCCCGACCGTCTCCTTCACCTACGACCAGGCCGGGAACATCAAACTCCGCACCGATGCGACGGGCACCACGACGTGGTCCTACACCCAGCGCAATCTGATGGCCGCCCGCCAATCCACCAGCGGCGGCGGGGAGATCGACTGGCAGTACGACCCGGCCGGGAACCTGGTCAACCAGCTCAGCCAGCCGGGGACGCTGCACTACGTCCACTCCGTCCGCAATCTACTGGCCGGCATGACCGACTACTCGGGCAAGAAGTGGGAATTCGACTACGACGACGACGGCAACCGCACCCACACCTACTTCAACAAGACCTCCGACACCGCTTGGTCCATGCACACCAAACACAGCTACGACGACTCCGGCCGCATCACCCGCGTCGTCACGACCCGCGCGAGTGACGACTCCAAAATCGTCTCGGACGTGTCGTACTGCTACTCCAAGCGCGGCACCGGGACCTCGTGCGACACCGCGAAGGCCGCCGACACCGGGCTGCGGCAATGGTCGAAGAACAACGTGTCGGGCACCATCAGCGACTACACCTACGACAAGGGCAACCGCCTCACCAAGGCCACCAACACCGCGGGCCACGACTACACCTACGACTACGACGAGCGCGGCAACCGCACCACCGTCACCACCGACGGCACCCAGTCCCAGTCGCTGACGTTCAACTCCGCCAACCAGGCCACCACCGCCGGTGAGAGCTACGACGCCGCGGGCAACCTCACCGCCACCACCGGCTCGGGCGGCCTGAAGGGCACCTACAACGCCGCCGAGCAGACCACCCAGCTCACCAAGGGCACCACCACGATCCCCATCACCTACGCGGGCACCGACCAGGCCGAGATGGTCACGGCGAAGGGCGCCGCCCTCGTCTACGGACGCACGGGCGCGACGAGCGCGGGGATCCTGTCCTACTCCAACGGCAGCACCTCGGTGTGGATGATCCACGACAGCACCGGCACCCCGCTCGGCTACTCCGACGGGTCCAACCCCTACGCCTTCGGCACCGACGGCCTCGGCTCCACCACCTCGATCGTCTCCCCGTCGGGGAACCAGGCCGCCGCCTACACCTACGGCCCCTACGGCGAGACGACCGCCGACACCGGCTGGCAGGCCGCCATCAACCTCATCCGCTACACCGGCGGCTTCCAGGAGCCCAACACCGGACTGCTCAAACTCGGCCGGCGCTACTACGACACCGGCCGAGGCCGCTTCACCCAGCAGGACGCCATCAACACCATCGGAGACCCCGGCAACGCCAACCGCTACGCCTACTCCGGAGACGACCCCACCAACAACGTCGACCCCACCGGACAGAGCTTCCTCAGCTCGGCCCTGAGCGTCGGAACCAAGATCGCCGGCGCTGCCGCAGCCTGCTGGGGCGGTGCGGAGGCCCTCACCGAAGCCGCCGCGCCGGCCGAGTTGTACATCAGCGCCATGGCCCCCGAAGCCGCACCGGAGATCGCGGCCGGCGTCGCCGTCACCGGATGTGTCGCCGGGGTGGCCAGCAGCCAGTACCTCGGGAAGAACGCCCTGACGCTGCCCTAAGGAAGAGAAGAATGCCACCAGAGAGAACGCCTCGTCCTCCGCGCTCCATGCTCTACAAGGGCGTGGCGCCGATCGCGGCCGTCGGTATCGTCTCGCTCGTCGAGGCGACACTGATCTGGACCGGAGTATCCGCCGGGGACTGGACCATCGCGACGGTCTGCCTCCTTGCCGGAGTACTCGCGTTCGGGGTCACGGGCCGCATCTTCTGGGTTGTGAGACGCGCGGAAAGGAACCGCTAGTGCGGCGAATGGACGCGGCGCGGTCGGCGACCGGTGGCTGAACGTTCGGTAATCGAGGGCCCTCTCCGGTCACCGGAGAGGGCCCTCGAACATGCCGCGTTCGGCTATCCAGAAACGGTGCGGCGTAGGGTCGGGAGCGCCTTCGGGCACTTCGCTCGCTCGGCTGGATGCGCCGCACGTGCCCTCCGCTGATCGGGTGAATGATGTCTGTCGCGGTACTAGGAAACCGCACCTTTGATCCAGGTAAGGATCTCCGCGTTCGTCCTGGGCGCGCTCTTGTGCAGTTGCACGTTGTGGCCGCTGTGCGGGACGACGATGACCCTGAGGTTCGCCTTGTCGGAGTAGTACGGCCGCTCGTGGGCCAGCATCGTGGCAGGGGTGCAGACCTCGGCGGTGCAGTATCGGTCGTGGTCCCCGACGACGAGGAGGACCGGCACCTTGATCGAGCGGGAGCGGGCCTGTGCCGGAGGGAGGTCCACGCTATCCGAGTCGGCCGCGGTGCTGAGGTCCTTGAGCCGTTCGTCGGCCTCGATCACGGCCGGGTCGGTATCGGGAGCGTAGTAGAAGAACCGCCGCATTCCGGCGTTCGTCGTGAGATAGCCGGGGTCGCTGACCCTGCCGCGGAATTTGGGTCGTCCATCGCCCTGATCTCGAACTGGACGTCCTCTCCAGGACCCTCGCCCCCCGGTTCCTCTTGGCGGACGACGTGGCTCACGCTGGTGAGTACGTAGGCGTCGACGTCGTCGCTGTACTTCGCGGCCTGGGACCAGGCCATGGACGATCCCAGCGAGTGGCCGACCCACACGACCTTGTCGAAGGCGCCGCCCTTGATCTGACCCGTGCGCAGTTTGGTGATGACTTGGTGGATGGCCTCGGTCCCGGAGTCGAGGGTGTACCGGGAACTGGGCGGCAGAGTGCTTCTGCCCGTGGCGAGCCGGTCGATGTTGAACGTGGAGAAGCCGTTTTCGAGGGCCTTGGAGACGTACGAGTAACGGGGGGACTTCACCGGCATGTCGTAGTAGCTGTGGTTGTAGGTGGAGCCCGGCACCAGCAACTGCACGGTCTTGCTCGTCCTGGTGCGGTGGCGGGGCCGGCAGAGCTCACCGTATATATGAGCGTTCCCCACCTTCCGGACCGACACCGGTACCTGCACTCCGTGACAAACCGCGTTGGGGTGCCGATTCCGCACACTGCTCGGAACGGTGTGCGTGATGGTGGAGCGCGTGCGGGCAGGCGTGTCCGCCTGGGCGGGGGCGGTCGGCGGCACGACGATCACCACCGCGATACCCGCCGTCAGCGCGGCAGCGAGTGCCGTGTTCCTCTTCGAAATGGTTGCGGTCATGGTCATTCTCCAGAAGGCGCGAAGAGGTGATGGAGGGGCATCGGCCGGGTCACTGGGTGCTGCGGTCCGGCCGCGATCGCTTGATCCGAGTCGGTCCGGAGCCGGCTGTCTGCCCAGCGTGGCCGGGAAACGGTCAAAGGTGCGCGCGGATGTGCGGACCGTGGCGAGCTGAACCCGGGCCGCGAACGCTTGGTCGCTCTCGAATGACCCCGCGTCCCGAAAGGTTTCGGGGTCGGCTTCGCCAGTGGAATGGTCGCTCGATTCGGCAGAGGGGCGAGCAGTTCGCCGCCTTCGCCGTGTGCCGCTCTGAAGATGAGGATTCTGCCGGGCCGCACATGGCTGCCTCCTCGCTCTCTCGTGCACCGTCATTCGAAGGAGCCGGGGTGGTTCTGCGGGTCGCCGAACCAGCGGGCAGCGGCATGCTCGAATGTGTCCAGGCCCGGGGGCTCTCCACCGGCCCAGGCCACCACGCCATCGGGGCGCACGAGCACGGCGGTGAACCCAAGGTCGTCGCGCGCCGGGCCGGCCGCGTACTGGAGGCGGCCCCTCCACCTCTCGGCGGCACGCCGCAGTGCGCCGTCGGCGCGGAAGTCGAGCAGCACGCCCCGGCCCCGGCGCAGCAGGTCGCCGAGGCGAGTGCCGCCCTCGAAGTGGAAATCGGGGGCGGTGCCGCCGACGATGGGGTGGGCGTCGCCCAAGTCGTAACGGTCGAACAGCCCGGCCGTCCTCCGGTAGGCGAGGGTCGTCCCGTCCGTGGTGCTCAGCAGCTCGTGAACCAGCTGCCGCAGCGCGAGGGCGTTGGGGCCCGGCTTCATGGTCGCCACCTGGGCGCGTGACCAGTCGAGCACCGCGGCGCCGACGGGGTGGCGCTCGCTCGTGTAGGTGTCGAGCAGGCCTGCGGGCGCGGTGCCCTGCACGGTCGCGGCGAGCTTCCAGCCCAGGTTGGCGGCATCACCGATGCCGAGGTTGAGGCCCTGGCCGCCGAGGGGGGAGTGAATGTGCGCGGCGTCGCCGGCCAGCAGGACGCGCCCCTTGCGGTACGTCGTCGTCTGCATCGCCCGGTCGGTGAAGCTCGACGCCGCGTGCACATCGGTCAGCGTCACGTCCGTCCCGGTGACGCGACGCAGGACTTCCTGGAGGTGCTCGCGGGTCAGCGGCTTCGAGCGGTCGAACGCCCCGCCGTCGAAGTCCATCATCCCCAGGTGCCCCTCGAACGGCGTGCGCAGGTACATGCGTCCGGCGTGAGGTTGAAGCCGAGCGGCAGCCCCCCGGGATCGGCGAAAGCGACCTTGGCGACGTAGCCGGTGAACAGCGGCTCCGTACCAACGAACTCGAAACCCGCCAGGCCCCGCACCCTGCCGCGTCCACCGTCGCACCCCACGAGATAGCGCGCCCGGTGCTCCTGGCCGCCGACCGTCACGGTGACGCCCTCATCGTCCTGCGTGAAGGCCGTGACGGAGCTGCCTCGAAGGACCTTGACGCCGAGCGCAGTGGCGCGCTCGGCCATGACCGCGCGCACCGCGTCCAGACTGGTCACGAAACCCTCCATCGCCGGGCCGGGCAGCCGGAAGGGAAACGAGGACACGTCGATGTCGGCCGCGCTCAGGCCCATGCCCGCGAAGTGGCTCACGTCGCGGGGGGCCGGCGCCTCGGTCGCCGCGGGTGGCGCGCCGACCTTCGCCGCATCGGCGCCGGAAGCCCTGATCACCGCATCGAGCAGGCCGCGGCGGTCGAACGCCCCGGCCGAGCCGGCGCTCAGGCCGCGCAGTCCGAGCGGGAGCGCCTTCCACGGCGAGACGGCCTCTTCGTCCCGCTCCAGGACCAGGACGGAACAGCCGCCGAGGGCGAGCTCGGTGGCCAGGAACAAGCCGATCGGGCCGCCGCCCGCGATCACCACGTCAGGCATGAGACGTTTCCTTCCGAAGCGCCGGACGGTCATCTGAGCTGGGTGAGGCCGGTGAGGATGACGGCGATGCCCATGAGGAACTGCTCGCGGTCGTCGTGCTCGCCCGCCTGGCCGATGACGGCGTGCATGAACGGGTAGACCTCCGGGTCGAGGTCCTGCCAGGCCGCCATCGTCGCGTCGAGGAACTCGACACGGTCGGGCTCGACGGTTGCTGTGTCACCCTCGATCCGGGCGTTCTGGCTGACGGCCCCGAGGATGAAGTGCACCAGCGTCGAGGCTGCGGCGAACCAGGAGGTCTGGGGCACGCCCAGCGCGCCGACCTGGCGGCCGATCCGCTCGAAGATCTCCACCGTCACGGGACCGAACGGCTTCCGGACGATCTGCAGGGTCAGCCGCGTCGCGAGCCACCGATGCTCGGCGATCGCATCGAACAGAGCCAGCGCCACGGCACGAATCTCGTCCTCGGGCGAGGACCCGGCCCGCGCGGGCTCGGCTGCCAGCGCGGCCGTGACGAGCGTTTCCGTCGCCGTGTCCAGCAGCTCGTCCCGGCTACCCACCCGGTAATAGATCGCTCCCGATCCCGTGGACAGGCGCTCAGTGAGGGCCCGCGTGGTCAGAGCGCCCTCGCCACCCGCGTCGAGCAGCTCGATAGCGGTGTCGATGATCCGCTCCCGGGAGAGCACCTGATTTCGCCGCTGGGGTCGGGGAGGTCTCGTCGCCATGTCTCCACCATGGCATATTTGGATCGGCGCACCAAATTAGTTCAGCGATCCAAACCTACGGTTGCCAGCCAGCTGCTCTGTGTCACCACAAGTCGCCACATCAGAACGCCTGACGTGCGTGGCTCCAGCCGTCCGCCATACGTGACGAGGTGATGGGGCCCACTCTCAGCAGAAGCCGTCCGAGGCTCACGGGTGCCAGGAAGGTGAGAGCGCTCGTGCAGAACCCGGTCGCTCTCTCAACCAACGCGTTCCGGCGGAGCGCTCCGGCAGCGCCAAGCGAAGCGGAGCCCAGTCGCCAGCACACGGACACTCAGCATGCCGACCCGCCCGACGCCAGGGCAGAACATCAAGCTTCCACCTAGTCAAGAAATCGACCCTGATGCAGGGAAACTCATCGTCTACCACTGAAGAAGCAGATGCGACCGACCTGGTTCAGACCCGCCGGGGCGCCCGCAGGACAATGCGCCATGCCCCCACTCGGCGAGCGCTCCAGCGGCCAACAGATCCGACCGACGCTTAACCCGTGAGGGGTGCGGTCCAAAACGCCGCAGATACCCCGTGCGCGGCCATTCGCCGAGACGTAGGGAATGGGCTGTCGATCCAGGCGGCCACTAGAGGGTCTGGATTAGGGATTCAGGCTGGGATCTCGCCATTATGGTCACGGCTTTCCCGCCGTCTCGGCAAATACCTACCGTGGGGAAGCGGCGACGGCGGGGCTAGGGGCGTTCAAGTGTCAGGAGCGGCTCAGCGGACACGGGCACCGGCGCGCCGGGATCTGCGGCGACAGCCTGCTCCAGGCGGCGGAAGCCGACCGCCTGCTCGTCGGGACTGAGTTGCGCGAAGAACGAGCCGGTCCGCAGGCGCAGCCGCTCAAGCATGTCCCCGCGAGTGCCGGAAGACGGCTCGGTGACCGTGCTGAAGTCGGCGACGCGCCAGCCAGCCGAGGTGAACATCGCGATGACCTCGCCCAGCGGCTGGAACAGCGAAGCGTCCACCTCAAAGCCGCGGGGAAAGTGCTCCAGCCACCAGTACCGGGGATGGTGGTCGCTGAAATTCGCACGCATGAGCAGCCGCCCGCCTGGCCGGAGCACCCTGGACAATTCCCGGATCGCGCCCGGCTTGTCCTGGACGTGATGCCAGGACAGGAACATCAACACGTAATCGGCGCTGCCGGGCTGCACGGGTATGTCCTCGGCGGAACCCGCCAGATACCGCACACCTGGTGGCAAGGACTGCATCTGCGCATCCTCGCGCATGCGTGCGGACGGCTCGATGCCGGTGACCGGCCCGAACGCTCGCGCCAGCGCAGGGGTGAATCTGCCGGTCCCCGAACCGACGTCCAGCCCCGCCAGCGGACCCCGTGCGGGCAGCGCCGCCTCGAAGGCACTGAGCCATGCCTGTAACTGTTGCTCGGTGAGCGCACGGCTGCGCGCGTACTCCCGGTACTGCTCGGTGTCGTAGTCGATCCGCCTCATCGCTGCTCCTCTGCCGGCCGGGGCTGCTGGCGAACCCGCCCACCGAATATATCCATCAGATATATCGGGACGATATATAGGGTCGAGCTGTGCCGCAAGCCGAGCATTCCTGTCGGGCGGGGCTGCAACGTGATGACCTCGTACAAGGCGCGAAATCCCAGGTGCGTGGCGGGCGCCCGTAACCTGCCCGAGGGGTCCGGACCGGAGGGCGACCGACCGCCTCGCGAACCCACCGCTGGAAGGGGTAGTGCATCGCCCACCAGGCCGAGCACCTGGCTCTTCCAAGGGAGGACCGCTCTTAACCTCCCTATCGCCTGCCTTCTCCTGAAATGGGTCGACGGGACTCCACCGCGAACACCCGCCTCCTGGCGGAACCTGAACCGCAGGCCCGCCGAGCGAACATCCGCTGTCGAAGGAAGCGCTCCAGGCCGACCTGAGACCAACTTTGGAGGAGGTGGGCGGCAGTGCTCAGGCGAAACGTGCCTTCGATGACCTGTGTGTGCGTGCGCGCTGCGGACTCGACGACACGTGCCGATCATCTGCCGGTGACCACACATGGCGACGAACCTCCTGGACCCGCCCTCGGGAGGCGTGCTGCTGAACTTCGAGAACGCGTGCCTGCGACCAGCGGCCGTCGACCTCGGGCGCCGCCTCAGCCCGAGGCCGCCAGCCCGTCCCCCCGGGCGCACTAGGAGGGATTGCCAAGCAGATCACGGCCAGTGCTCGCCTTGGAGTGGCTGCTTGGCGTGGTCTCACCGGAGATCCGGTCCTTCGGTGGCACCTAGCCAGAACGCCGGTGTCATGAAGAGCCCGTCGAGCTCCTTGGGCGGCGGGAAGTGCCGCATCTGGGAGGTCGGCTCGTTGACCCATCCGAGATGGCCCCTTTAGAAGACCCATACATGGCAGCGGTTCTCGCAGGCCGATGCCTAGCGTCATCTTCATTGCGCGAAGCAGGGGATAGCCGTGCCGGGGGAGAGGCGCATCGGACAGTCCGGGAACATCGATGTCCGGGGGGGAGTGCGCGAGCCGAGCTGGTTTCCTACGGCAGCGTGGCGGTTGGTCATCAGCATGTTCCCCGCGCGGCGGAGCGGGATTTATCTTGTCCCGTCCAGGCCGTTCAGGAAGACGATCAGTTGGTATTTCACCGCGTGGGGCCGTTCTTGCTGGGTCCAGTGGCCGCAGCCGGGCAGGATCACGATCGAGCGTAGATCGGTCAGTCGGGCCTTCATCGGTTCGAGGGTTCCGAGCCGGTAGGCGGAGTCCATGTCGCCGGTGATGTAGAGGGCGGGCTGGGTGATGGCGCCCGTGCCGAGTTCGGGCAGGTCGAACCAGTCAGCGTCGAGACTGCGGTAACGGTTCAGGGTGCCGGTGAAGCCGGTGCGCTCGTACTCCGCCGTGTAGTAGTCCAGGTCGTCTTCCTCCAGCCAATACGGCAGCCGGTCCGGCATCGGCAGCGCGTCGAGGAATCCCGCACCGGCGGGGGTGCCGGTGAGCCATCTCGGCACCAGGTCCGGCTCGGCATCGCCGGACTGGGCGGCGAACACCCTCAGCAGCGTGGCGCGCACGTCGGCTTCCAGCTCTTGTTCCGGTACTCGTGGCTGCTGGAAGTAGTTCACGACATTGAATTTGCCTGGGTTGTGTTCGGCCAGCATCTGCGTCAGCGGCATCGGCGGCTTGGGGTGGTAGGGCACTCCGAGCGCGATGATCGCCCTCACCCGCTCCGGGTGTGCCTCGGCCAGCGCCCATGCAAGCAGCGCCCCTTGATCGTGACCGACCACGGCCGCCTCGGACACCTCCAGCGCGTCCATCAGTCCGGTGATGGCGGCCATCATCGTGCGCATTCCGTACGCCTCGACCTCGACGGGGGCGCCGGTTCGTCCGTGACCGCGGATATCAGGGGCGATGGCGCGGTACCCGGCTTCGCCCAGGGCTGTCATTTGGTGCCGCCACGAATAGGCAAGCTCCGGGAAGCCGTGCAGCAGTACGACCGCAGAACCCTCCCCGGCCTCGGTCACATGCATGGCGATGCCATTGACCGTGACCGTGTGCTGCGTTATCTGTGGCACCTGTTTCGCTCCGCTCGGTCAACGTTTCAGGCGGGTCGGAGATCAGTGTCTGGCGGGTTTCGATCATGGCCGCTGCCTGTCCTCACGGGTGTCACCTCGCGCGTTCTACGCACTTCCGTTCGGATCGGGCGTCGGTGGAGTCTCGGGAGGGCGCGGGTCGCGGGGGCGGTGTGTCCGGTCGGGACGGATCCACCGGTAGCCCGGATGGATTCCGGGTGTGAGCCCCTGCTGCTCGGCGATGCGCCCAAGCAGCGTTCGCAACTGCCGGTGTTCGTCCGGGGACAGCGCCTGGCAGATCTGCTGCTCGTGAGCCGCGGCGGCCTCGCGGAGCTCGGCCAGCAGTGCGACGCCTGATTCGGTCAGGTGCAGTGCGTACAGGCGCCGATCCCGGGGGTTCCGTCGCCGCTCGATCAACCCGCGTTCCTCCAGCTCGTCGGCGAACGGGACGAATCGGCTCGGCGGCATCCCGAGGGCGTCGGCGAGTTCGCGCTGGCTCCGTCCGGGAGTGTCGGCAACCAAGCGCAGGAGGCCCGCCTGCGCGGGAGTCAGATCGAGCCCGTCGATCCGTTCCGCGAACCGGCCGGCTGCGTGCGCCCCGAGCTGAGCCAGCAGGAAGGCCGCCCCTCCCTGGGGGCCGGGCCCGCCACCCACAGCATTCATGCTCATGGGTACATCATACCTGCTTGACAATCGTTCTACAGTGTAATCATTATCCGCTGTATAGGAACGATCGAGGAGCATCGACCATGTCCACCACTTCCTCCCCACGTCCGACCGCGGCCGCCCGGCGCCCGCAGTCGGGTCCGCCGCTGCTGGCGCCCGTCCTGGCCTTCGCCGCGCTGACCGTCGCCTACGTCGTCGCCAGCCGCTCCACCCCCCACCCGGACGCCTCGGGACTCGACGTCCTGAAGTACGCCGATGCGCACCGCACCACGATCAAGGTCGGCACCTTCCTGCTCTTCTCCGCCGCGGTGCCCCTGGCGATCTCATCGGCCGTCCTCTACCGCCGGTTGCGCGCGCTGGGCATCACCGCGCCAGGCTCCGCGATCGCCTTGGTCGGTGGAGTTCTGGCGACGATCGCGCTGACCATCAGCGCCATGACCGCCTGGACGGGAGGCAGGCTCCCGGCGGACGCCGACTCCGCACTCGCACGCGCCCTGGCCGACCTGTCGTTCGTGTCCGGCGGCCCCGGCTACGCGGTGACGTTCGCCTTGCTCGTCGCCGGGATCTCCGTGCCGGGCCTGCTGGCCGGCCTTCTGCCGCGTGCCCTTGCCTGGACGGGGCTCGTCCTCGCCGCCGTCGGAATGCTCTCCGCGCTCACCCTGCTGGCGTCCGGCTTCAGCTATCTCCTGCCCGTCGTCCGGTTCGGCGGCACAGTATGGCTGGTGGCCGCTGCGGCCTTGATGCCGCGCACCCGTCCCCGTACCGCTCACACATGACAGCCCACGCCGCTTTGCCGCTCCCTGGACCGCCCACCCAAGGAGCCACCTCGAACACGCGGCACCGCGCGGTCCCAGCAGTAACTCCGGCGATCAGGTCCGGGTCCTCTGAGGCCCCATCGCCGACGTAGGAGCACCCTCGCTAGGGGAGGTCGGGTGGTCAGGGTCGGCTGATCAGTGGGATCCGGTAAGCGAGGACGGGGCCTGGCGAAAGCCGGGCCCGGGGTGCTGTTGCAGTAGGCGCGGTTCTACTCGGCGACTCCTGGCCGCCGCCGTGACCGATGACACCGATCTCCCACTACCGGCCATCGCCGTCGAGCGCGGCCACGGATCCTCGGTCGAAGTGCGGGGTGAAGCCGGGGGCGTCTGCCGGGCATCCGGGACAGGCCGTGGGGCAGGACGTATTCCAACCACAGCCAGGACGAGCCCTGCCGGAAGGGTGCGCATGGCCTACCGGTCGACCCGCTGCCCGCTGAGGGCGAGCCGGGCCCGCAGTTTCTGTTCACCGGCGGTGCGGCGGACATAGAAGAACTGGACGATCGCCGGGACGCGGAAGCCGTCGCGTTCGGTGTCCACATAGAACGGGACCGGTTCGGGGGTGGCGTTGTCGTCGGGGCGGGTGAATGACCGGCTGTGCAGACAGCGCCCTGGTGGGTAGCCGCGCGGATTGCCTCGGGCGATAATCAAGGCGGCCCCGCCAGCGGCCGGTCGTGATCGGCAGGGTCGAACGGTCGTCCGTGTTGTGCGTCGAGGCGCCGATCGGCGCCGGGGAGGCCGATGTGGCAAGGCGAAGGCGGAATCTGCGCGCCCCGGCGGCGGCCCTGGCAGCCGGTATCGTCGTCCTGACGCCGCCCATGGTCGCGGTCGGTGCGGCGACGGGCGGCGTTGCCGCCGGCGACCGGACGACACCGGCCGACGTCGGTAGGTGGGTGGTGAACATGGACGCCACCGGATTACGCGGACTGCTCGCGAGCGGTCGGGTCACCTCGGTGAAACTCGTCAGGGCCTATCAGGCGCGCATCGACGCCTATGAAGAGGCGTACGCCGCCCAGCCCGGTGTCAACGCGGTCATCCGCCGGGACCCCACGGCGATCGCCGACGCCGCCCGGCTCGACGCCGAACGCCGGCGGGGACACGTCCGCGGTCCGCTGCACGGCATCCCGCTCCTGATCAAGGACAACTACGACACCGAAGACCTGCCCACCACCAGCGGCTCGCTGGCGCTGCGGCACTGGCGCGCCGCCGACGACGCTGAGCAGGTCGCGCGGCTGCGCGCGGCAGGCGCGATCATCGTCGCCAAGACCAACCTCCATGAGTTCGCCGCCGGTGTCGAGACCATCAGCTCCCTCGGCGGGCAGACCCGCAACCCCTACGACCAGACCCGCAACCCGGGCGGCTCCAGCGGCGGCACGGGCGCCGGTGTCGCGTCGGGCTTCGGCGCGGCCGGCCTGGGCTCGGACACCTGCGGTTCCATCCGCAGCCCGGCGGCGCACAACAGCCTGGTCGGTCTACGGCCGAGCCTGGGGCTGTCCAGCCGCGACGGCATCGCGCCCCTGTCCGCCACGCAAGATGTCGGCGGCCCGATCGCCAAGTCGGTCGGCGACATCGCCCTGATCCTGGACGCGACCGCCGGGTATGACCCGGACGACCCGTCCACCAAGGCGTCCATCGGACGGATCCCCCGCACCTACACCGCCGCCCTGAACGGCACCGCCCTGAACGGCACCGCCCTGACCCACGCTCGCATCGGCGTGTTCACCGACTACTTCGGCACGACGAAGCCCGCGCAGGCGACGTCGGCGCTGGTCCGGACGGCCACCGCGGACATGGCGGCGCGCGGCGCGACCATCGTCGAGCTGCCCGCCCAGCCCGAGCTGATGTCGGCGGTGGACGGTTCCAGCGTGTTCGCCGACGAGACGGAGCGCGACCTCAACCGCTACCTGGCGGCGCCGGGCTCGCGGTTCCCGCGCTCGCTGGCCCGCCTGGAGCCGCCGACCGACATCGTCACCCTGGCCGACATCGTCACCTCTGGGCAGGTCACGCCCACGGTCCTGAAGCGGCTCAAGGAACGGCTGGGCACCTCCACCGGTCCGCAGAAGGCCTACCACCAACGTTTGGCACGGCGCAGAGAGGCGCAACGGCTGCTCCACCTGCTGCTGAAGCGATACGACTTGGACGCCCTGGCCTACCCGGCGGTCTCCCAGCCCGCCGCGCTGATCGGGCAGCCCCAGGTGAACCTCAAGAGCTGCGCCCTCGCCGCCAACACCGGATTCCCCGCCCTGACGGTCCCGGCTGGGTTCACGCCCGACGGCATGCCGGTGGGAGTCGAACTGCTGGGACGGCCGTTCAGCGAGCCGAAACTTCTCGGACTGGGGTTCGCCTACGAGCAGGCGACCCATCACCGCCGACCACCGGTGAGTACCCCGCCCCTGAAGTGAACCGCGTCGCCACGAGGCCCGTCCGGCTCCGGGCCCAGTTAGCGCGTAAGACGTTGTGAGCGGCCGTGCCGCGGAGGTCCTCATCGGTGGACGGACGGGCCCTTCCCGCCGGTCCCCCGGAACGAAGATCGCGCGAGCTCCGTGGGCGGGGCCGATGGCGGACGTTTGGGAGCGTGGTCACGGGACGCCGGTGACCGGCCTGAAGGACATCGGAGACGGCCTCGCAGTTCTTGGCAGGTCAGGGACCGCGTGGCGATCGGGCGGCCGCGTACTCCCGCTTGCCGTGTGGCGGCGGCCGGGCGACAAGCGTCCATGCGCCACGTGACGGCATGAGTCCGGTTCTGCGTTGGAGGGTCTCCCGCTCCGTCTCGACGGCCGGGTTCTCGCAGGTCCCTTCCGACGATTTTCGCGGGCGGCCCAGACTTTGCCTGACCTGGCCGGTTGGGCGGGGACGCACCGGGTAAGGCATGCCTGAAATAGGATACTTCGACCTGGTCAGGGAGGTTTCTCGTGACTGGGACTGAGGGTGCTCCGCGCACCCGTATGTCAAGGACGATGAGGGCCCCTCGCAGCCGGGGCATGCTCAGTGGGTTGCTGCTGGTGCCGCTGGGGGTGTGGGGCGGGCTCATCCCGTTCGTCGGCCCCTACTTCGACTTCGGGTTCGGCTCCAGCAACGCCTGGGACTACAACACCGACCGGTTGGTGCTGTCCATCCTTCCCGCGGTCGCCGTGATCGTGGGTGGACTGATCCTGTTGATCAGCGCCAACCGCCCCGTCGCCTTCATCGGATCCTGGCTGGCCATTCTGGGCGGCCTGTGGTTCGTGGTGGGCACCACGATCGCCCCGCTGTGGGACGCCAGTCCGGGCGCCGCGCTCGGTGGCCAGACACGCCGGATCGCCGAACAGCTGTCGTTCTTCCAGGGCCTCGGCGCCATCATCATCATGCTGGCGGCGACGGCACTGGGACGGTTCCTGGTGGTCGGCGTCCGAGAGGCGCGCCGAGCAGCCGCGGAGCGGGCGGGGACGGAAGGCGTCGCCGCGGAAGGCACTCGCCAGGGTTCCACCGCCGCTCCGGTGTGGGAACGCCAGGAAGGCCCCCGCCGTGACGCCCAGGAACCGCCGAGGGACGCTGAGCACGCGAGGCATGCGGGCCCGCATCACCGGCGCTGACCTGGACGGACCCGTATTTTGGTTACAGTGAGCCGCGCGTAACGGTGTTGGGCATGGCTTCGGCGGCAGCGCTCACGCGTTCACATTGCCCTCGATGAGCCCCTTATAGGTGGGTCTCGCGGGTGGTGGTCCCATTTGGCCAGGGCGGGCATCCCGCCCTGGCTATAGGAGTGCAGCCGACTGGACTGGCCACCGGCGAAGGCCACGCACGTCAGGCCCCAGAAAGCCCCGCTCAGTCGAGTGTGGTGCGACGTTTCCACAGTTCAGAGCGCCACGGCTCTCGACATGCTTCGCGAGGACGGTCAGTCAGGGGCTACTTACCATGGACGCGGTTGTGAACGCCACGCATACCGCCGAATAGGAGCCGAGGAGCCGGGCAGTCACCACGCGATCGAGTTTGATCTCGATGTCAGGGTCGCGCTTCTGGGCGATGTAATGACGCGGCATCCGACCGCGGACCGGGAACGGCCAGAAGGTTGGCCCCCAGAAGCGCGGCGAGGCAGAAGGGAGCCGCTAGGTAGTACTTCCACGAACTTTTCCGCCTCTCGATTTCGGGCCTCAGATCCTCGGGGTAGTCCTCAAGCTTGTACAGCCTCGGAAACACCACGATGGCCAACAGCGAAGCCCCGATCGCGATGATCCACCATCCCGCCTCAGGGATCGAGAACAGGGGCGGTGAAGGGGCTTGCTGGGCGATGAGAGGGCTGGAGCGCAGGATGGCTGGCATCGAAGGACGACCTCCGGGAATGCGGTGACTGCGGCACATGCGCCCCTGCAACACCGACCACAGACTTCCCGGCACACCCTGCGCGTCCTTCACGCATTGTCCAAGATCATATTCCCGTTATGCGCGGGACGCCGGCGCCGAGCCGCGTTACCCAGACCTCCAGTAACAGGCGCCCGGACGGCCGGGAGCGTCGCGGCAACCGGCGGCGGTCATGGCCGAGACGAGGCGCTCCAGTTCGTCCTGTGTCGTGCGGCTGAGCGTGCTGGAGCCCCGTGCGCGTTCTTCACGATCCGCTCCGAGGGCCTCGGGTGCAGGGACTTGTCGAGCCGGGACCGACGATCGCGAGTTTCCCGGTCATCTGCCGCCGGGCTTCCCTTTTCCAGATCGCTGTGGACGCCCGCCAGCGTCCAAGCAGTGTCCCCCGACGGTCCTTCGTCGGCGGTGCTGGCTGTGGGCGTACTCATTCCAGGTGCCAGAGAGCGATGCTCTTGGCCTGGAAGCCGATGGTGGCCACGGTGCGCCCGTCGGGGCTCAGGGCGAACCTGTGGATGGTCCTGGTTCCAGGTTCGGTGACGGTGACGCTGCCGAAGCGGTCCACGGAGGGCGGGGTCCCCGGGGTGGTGGCGGTGGCCAGCTTCTTGTGGGTGGCCGCGTCCCAGAAATGCAGGCCTGAGTAGTCCGAGGTCACGACGGTGCGACCGTCGGTACTGAAGGCCAGGCCGGTGACGGAACCGATGTGGCCGCCGAGCGGTCGGCCCTGTTCCTTGCCGGTGGCGGCCGCGAGGAAGCGGACCTCGTAGGAGTCGCTGTCGATGGCGAGTGTGGCACCGTCCGGGCTGAACACGAGGTGCTGGGCACCGCCGGAGACGTCGAGCGACGGGCCGGCCCGCTGCTTGCGGGCGGCCACGTCCCAGATCTTCACGCCCTCGAAACCGGACTCATCGACGCTGGCGAGCGTGCGGCCGTCCGGGCTGAAGACCATGATGCGGGCCTCGGCGCCCTCTAACTGCAAAGGCGGCCCGATCGGCCTGCGGGTGACCCGATCGTAGAAGCGGATCTCGTCGTCGCCGAACCCACCGGTGGCGAAGGTCTTGCCGTCCGGGCTGAAGACGATCGTTGACAGGTTCTGGAGCCTGTCGTCCGCAGGCTTGACGATCTGCACGCCCTGCGGGCGCAGTGTGGCGACATCCCAGAACTGGGCCCGTTCCTCTCCACCGGCCGCCAGCGTGCGGCCCTCGGGACTGAAGGCCACGGTCTTGACGACGACATCCGGGCTCTGGACGGGTGTGGCCCGCTCCTTGCGGCCGGCCACGTCCCACACTCGCAGGACGCCGTCCCGGGAATCGAGGGAGGCCAGGTTCGTGCCGTCCGGGCTGAAGCGGAGGGTGTCGATCTCGCCGCGGTGCCCCTTCAGGGTGCCGAGCTTCCGCAGGGTGGGACGTGCCGGGATGGCGGCGGGTGGGGGCGCACGAAGGGGCGCGGTGGTGATGGCGGTAGAGCCGCGGCGGGTGCTCGTCCTGGCCTGCTTCGCGTCGCCGTTCCCGCGACCGCCGGAGACCACGGGCCCGGCGGGAACGGCTCTGGCCGCGAGCAGGGCGCCCGCCCCAATGAGCAGGCGGCGCCGCGTGACCAACCATGCCTCCGCCGCGGGCTGCCCCGGCGGTGCGGCCGGCTCTTGCCACGGGCGGTCGCCTTCGTCGCCCGGACCATCGTTCCCGGCCTCTGCGTCGTGTGGCAGCTCGTCCATGTCGGCTCTCCCGTGCGGATCGGGCTCGTTCTCGCTGTGCCCGACGCACGGTAGAGGCGCGGCGCCGGGACCGGTCTCCCGCAAGCGGTGACTCGACTCTGTGACCTTGCAGAAGAGCCGGCACCAGGGGGCCAGCCATGGGATAGGGAGCTTGGGAGGGGAAGGGGAACGCGCTGCAGCCGTCTTCCTCTCAGACGACACATTCATGCCCGCCGCTTCGACCGTTTCTGTCAGCGGTGGGAGCTACCTGGTGGGCGGTTTGATCGCCGTACCGCCCCCGGGGCGCCGCACACCGGGCGAGGCTGATAGCGGCCTCAACTCGGGTGCTGGTTCGGCCTGGGAAACAGGAGGTTTCTACGTTGGCGGATATTCGCATGGCCTCCTCGCCTCAGATGGGTAAAACCATTGCCGCGGGCGATACCCGCCGCTGATCAGGTTGTGGTGCTTCGGTGCCCTGCCGGCTGTCCGGTTCCGGTCAGTGAGAGCTGATGGACGGTATTTCTCGATTGCTGGGGCTCGGGGTGATCGACGAGGCGGCGGGGGCTGGCTTCCTGGGCAACTTGCCTGGGCTACGAGGTCGGTTTTATTTTCAATCAGATGTGCGAGCCGAGCGCAGCGGTGCACTGTGCATGCAACTGTCGGGGGCGTGTCCTACGATCAGCCGCCATGTCCCTCCTCATCAGCCGCCAGGGTCCGGCGAGCCACCCGGAGAATCTGTCGCGGATCGTGCTCTTACTGACGGGACTCCAGTCCCTGTCAGCGACGTTGGCGCTTCTCCTTGCGGGCGGTTATGCCGCCCACACATGGATCACTGACTGGGCGTGGTCCTGTGAACTGGACCAGGTCGCCGCCCCACTGCTCTTCACCGGCTGCGCGGTTGTAGCGCTCGGTCTGGCCAGAGGCCGCCGGGCCGGTGTCGCGATCGCGGCTGTGCTTCCCGCCGCCACCCAGGCGTGGATGCTGTTGTGGCAGGCACCGCTGTACGACTGGCCCATGCAGGTGTTCGTGATGCCGCTCGGCGAGCTGACCGGGACGCCTTACCCGGCGATGATGTTCGCCACTGATCTGTTGGCGATGTCGTCGATCCCGCTGGGCGTGCTCGCTGCGGCGGTCGCCGTCCTTGATGCAAGGTATGCCGGACGTGAGGCAGGAAATGTTCGCCATTGGCTGCCCTCGATGATTCTCGCGATATTGGCGATCGGCGCGCTGGGAATGTATGAGCTGTCGTTCTGGATCGCTGAACTGGGCGACCGCAAGACCCTGTTGTTCATCAGTGGCCCGGCGGTGCGCGACAGGGCGTTGGCGGTGGCCGGAGCCGCAACGGTGGCCGTGCTTCTCGATATTCTGGCGGCGCATTCGGAAGGCTGGTGGGGCAGATGGGCGCCAGGTGCCGCGAGTGTCGTCCTGCTGGTGCCCGCTGGTTGGGATGTGTGGGAGCAGGCGCGGGCGCTTCTGGCTCCGCAAGGCCAGTCCTACTCGATTGAGGGAGCTCTTTCCGTGAACGACTGGACCAATCCGGTATCGAGGGGCTTGAACATAGCGGCGTGGCAGGCGACGGCACTGGTCCTGGCGCTCGCCGTGCTGCTGGGAATCGCGAGGCTCTCCCACGTGATGCGGAGATCGACTAGCGCCATGGACGCCGTCTGATCAATTCATTCACTGAAGAAGAGCTGCACCCGAATGACATGATGTTTCCATGCAGAAAAGGGCGAGGTCGGGCGTGATTCTGGTCGGTTACTCCGTGAGCGTGTTTACCGGCGTTGTTCAGCCGGAAATGGACTGGAGAAGCGTGTGTTCGCTGGCCGGCGCGGCGGCACAGACCGGCACTCGCGGCTTCGGCGGGTTGGGTCGCTGGGCCTGCGGGGAGTAGCGGCGCGCGCGATGGCGGGTCGGCCCAAGATGTTCGCTTCTGGGGTGCGTGTGGGCCTGACCCGCCACCGTGCGATGGGTCAGCCGCCCACGCTGCCGTCCGGCAGTTGAGTCACCTTGGGCGGCGCCGGGACCAGGACGCAGGGGGCGACGTGGCCTGTGGCGGTGCCGACGAACATCGATCCGACGGATGCGCCCTTGCCGAAGCTGGTGAAACTGACCTCAAGCACCAGCGTCTTTCCGGGCCCGACACGGTCGGGATGGAGGCGGTTGAAGCGCCCCTCGCCGTCCTCGTCCTCAGGCTCCCCCGTGAGGATCGAGCCGTCGCTGGGGGTGATGGACCCGCGGGGCGTCCGGCAGCGCTTGTCGTTGGGCACGAAGTCGACGACCGCGGGCACGCCCAGCCCGCGCAGCCTGGAGGCGATGATCTCCGGATGGCGGTAGTCGTGGATGTAGATCCGGATCGAGCCGTCGGAGTCCCGGACGACCGCGTTGGCCTGAGGCGCCCGGTCACCGGTCAGCACCGGGATGCCGATCGCCAGTCCCGCTGCGGTCGCTGCGGCGGCGGCCACCAGTCCCAAACGCCGCCACCGGACGGACCGGGGGTGGGTGTCCGCCGGCGCCGGTGCGGTCCGCGCGGCGACGACGGCCTTGAGCTCCGTCAGGAGCCGTTCTTCGAACCTCTGCATGATCACTCCTTCGAGAAGGCGAGGGCGGCGGACTGGGCGGGCAGTGCGGCACGCACCGCCTTGCGGGCCCGATGAAGCCGGACGCGGGCGGTGACGGGCCGGATCCCCAGGGCGGCGGCCGCCTCGGTGACCGTCAGTCCGTCCACCGCGATCAGTTCGAGCAAGGCGCGGATGCCTTCCGGAACGTCGGAGAGCGCCTCGTAGACACGCCGTCCGGCGCTCTCGGCGTCGATCCGCTCCTCCAGGCGGGCGATGTCGCCGGCGTCCAGCAGCCGCCGCCCGGCGATCCGTCCCACGGCCCGGTACTCTCTTGCCGCCCTACGGTGCTCCGTGGCCACCACGTTGCGCGCGATCCCGTACAGCCAGCCCGACTCGCTGCCCGCCGAGGGCCGGTAGGTGTGCGCGGAGTCGATGACCGCCAGGAACACCTCCGCGGTCAGGTCGGCCGCGGTGTGCGGATCACCGACACG
Organism: Actinomadura sp. NEAU-AAG7; assembly: GCF_018603865.1. Lineage (NCBI taxonomy): Bacteria > Bacillati > Actinomycetota > Actinomycetes > Streptosporangiales > Thermomonosporaceae > Actinomadura > Actinomadura sp. NEAU-AAG7. The sequence goes on along the minus strand of NZ_JAHFZY010000009.1, from coordinate 73,989 downwards.
GCGCGCGATGAACCGGCTGACCTGCTCGACATGCTGCCGATAGAACTCTTCGAAGGCGGCGGTATCCGAACCGATGCGCCTGAGGGCGCTCCCGGACTTGGCCATGCTTTCTCCTCTCGCGGCTACACCCCTACTTGGCGCGGCGTCGGAAAGGCGTTACCGAGGCAGCTCGCCGGCCGGTCCGCTGGGTCGGTGACCGGTCACCGGCGTGGCAGCGGGCCCCTGGTCGGTGTCGCATGCGCGCGACTTCGGGCGTGCGGTGGAACGCAGACCCATCATGTGTCCTGGGCGTGAGGTGGTGCGCCGAAGGCCGGGAGGCAGCGGTCATTCGCTCGCTCACTTCGACAAGGGCAACGTATCCATCGAGCCTTGTGGGAGCGCCCTGGAAGAACCATGTATTTATGGACGCGCTGTGCCAGCACTATTGCCGATCTCGGCGTCGGGATGGCGAAGTCCGCGGGCGGAACTTGGGCCACCTGGAGACCGGTCAGGAGCGCAGCGGCGACGCAGGGGGCCGGCTTGTGTCGCCAACTCCGAGGACCGGCCCCACGGCGCAGCCGACACCGCGATACGGTTCGAAAGTGATCAGCGACGGAGGGGCTCGGCTCGGAAGGCAAGCCGCGGACCGTCTGATCCAACTCGGCTGCTGCGTGATCGAGGCGGGTCTGACCGAAGCGGAGTTCGCTCGCATCGAGCATGAATATGGGTTCGAGTTCGCCGACGATCACCGTGCCTTCCTCGCCGCGGGGCTGCCGGTCCATCAGCCAAGGAAAGAGACGCCAGGCGTAAGGTACGCGTGGGAAAGACCTCTGCCAGACTGGCGCAACGGCGACCCCGATGAACTTCGCCGGCGCCTTGATCTGCCGATCGAACTCCTGCTCCAGGACGTCGAGCACGGGCTCTGGGAAGCGGCCTGGGGAGAGCGGCCGGTCTCCGGCGAAGCGGCCGTGGACCTGGCGCGGTCGTGGCTGGACGGGGTGCCAAGGATGGTCCCTGTCTATGGGCACAGGTTCCTGCCCGCAGGCCGCGGCGGCTTCGGCCACCCGGTCCTGTCGATGTGGGGTGGCGACATTATCTACTACGGCGCTGATCTGCTCGACTACATCGACCAGGAGTTCGAAGAGCCCCGACCCGCGCACCCCCGCGACTGGGCGCCTCAAGCCACCGTGCCGTTCTGGCGCGACTATCTCTGACCACGCCCACGCTTGAGTAACCGTCCCCGAGCAATACCATCCGCCTCCCATGGCCCGCCCGAATGGGTGGAACCGCAGGTCAGGCTGTCGAGTCCGTGTTGGGGCGGCCACCGTTCGCGGCTCCGGGCTTACGCTCCCGTATTGCTGTTCGTCTGAACACGAATGAAAAGCGGGTGCGACCGTCCCCAGAACCGGGACGGTTCTGGGCACGGACTGCTCGCGTGCCCTTTGGATAGTGGGGGACGAGCGTGAACAACTGGCTCCTCAACGACTCCCGCCGGACGGTGAGACGGCCGTTGAAGGCGGGGGGAGGTGTTGCGTTCGTCCTTCCGTCGGGAAGGGCGGGCGTCGACGGTCAGACTCGGGCTTTTCGGCCGAGGGGGGCGCGGCGGCGCATGGTCGGCCCGTCGGGGACGGTGGGCAGGGACGCGCGGGCGCGCAGCCAGGCCCGGTGCTGCCGCGCCGCCTCCGCCGAGGGCAGTTCCAGGACTGTGGCGATCTGCTCCAGGCTCAGCCCCGCCCGCTCGGCGGCCTGCCAGACCCGGTACTCCAGCCGGTCGGCGTCCAGCCGCGCCGCCTGCGCGACGACCAGCGCCGCCGCGAGGTCCGGGCCGGTGGCCTGGCCGCCCTCCGCTGCCGCGACCGTCTCCTCCGCCGCCTCGATGTCGGGCAGCGGGACCTGGTGCTCCTCCCACAGCAGCCCCGCCGCCGCGCGGGCGAAGCGGCCGGTGAGATGCGTGCGCGCCGCACGCACCAGCGACGGTGCGGGGACCGACGATGCCGGAGCGTCTGACCGCTCGGTCTGCTCTGCCGTGTCCGGCCATGCTGCGCCACTGTCCATGCGTCGACCTCACCACCGGGCCGCACGGCCGCGCAGCGCAGCGAGCGCATGGTCATGGCCACAAAACGCAGACCGGTCGCGCATAATGGGACGGACCGGTCGGGCTGAGCAGGAGATTCATGCCAACCTTCGCCTTCGACAGCGACGATCTCGGACGGACCGAGGCGTTCCTCAACCAGGCCTACGCCAAGATGCGCATCGGGGGCGACACCCGGTCCTCCCGGACGCAGATCCTCCGCGACGCCGCGGGAACGGTCAGCGTGGACCGGCTCGATCTCAACCACAACATGAGCTACGACGTCACCCCCCTGGGCAGGCTCTGCCTGTGCACGGTGCAGTCGGGCACGATCCGCAACCGCGTCGCCGGTGATGCCGAGGACGTCTACGGGCCGGGGGACACGGTCGTGTTGGCGCCCCCCGACCGGCCGTACGAGGGCGAGGTCCAGCGGTCGCGCTACGTCATCACGATGCTCGACCCCGGGCTGCTCGCGGACGTCACCGGCGCCGAGGAGCCGGTGAGGCTCCTCGATCACCGGCCCGTCTCCGCCGATGCGGGCCGGAGGCTGGCACGCACCATCGAGCACGTGCGGGGGGACCTGCTGGCAGACCCTCAGGCGACCGAACTGCCGCTGATGCTCTCCGCCGCCTCCCAACTGCTGGCGGCCACCGTGCTCTCCACGTTCCCTAACAGCGCCCTCACCTCCGACACCGGGGGATCGCGCGACGATCGCCCCGTGTCCGTCCGCCGCGCGATCTCCTTCATGGAGGACAACACCGCGAACCCCATCAGCACCGCCGACGTCGCCGCCGCGGCGCGCGTCAGCGTCCGGTCCCTGCAGTACGCCTTCCGCGCGCACCTGGGCACCACGCCGATGGGACACCTGAGGCGGGTACGGCTCGCCGCCGCCCACGCCGACCTACGGGCCGCCGATCCGGCCACCACGACCGTCACCGGTGTCGCGACCCGCTGGGGCTTCCTGCACGCCGGACGTTTCGCCGCCGCCTACAAGGCCGCCTACGGGCACCCGCCCAGCGGCACGCTCCGCGACTGACCGGCCCCTCAGATCGGCGTGACCCGGAGCGATGGTCCGCCACGCCGGGACTTCGCGGCAGCGTACGCGGCCGAGATCGTCCTCCCACCCCACCCCGGCGGGACGGTCCCGAAGCGGAGCGGCTCCCTCGTTACTGAGAGTGTTGATTAGCCTACTCTTGACGACTAAGTCTTTTCCTCGGGCAGGAAGGAACACCTCGTGATCGCCACTCCGCCAGGGCATCGGCGATGGCGTTGCTGGCGGCCGCGGCCCGCTCAACAGGCCGTTGCGCGTCGCGTCCGCCTTCAATCGCTCGGCCTTCGTCGCCTGTTTCCCAGCCGGGACTGCACCGGTGCCCCCAGCACGATCTCCCCGGGGCAGATGTCCAGATACTCTCCGCGCTTCCCCGTCGGCTCCGTGGAGGCACGTCGCGCGCGATCAAGCGGTCTGCGGTCGAGCCCAATCCCCAGGGGATGGTCACCAACGGCCTACTTCGCCCTGGTCGGAAGCTCTGCGGGGAGCCGACTCGCGCGAACGCTTACGGGTCAGGTCGAGAGTGACCGGTCCTTCGACGCTCTGCCGCTACCGCGTCGAATCGTCGGCGGGTGGGGGCGGAAGGTGCGGCGGTAGGCCTGGGGTGTGACCCCGATGGCCGTGTGGAGGTGCTGGCGCAGGGAGACGCCGGTGCCGAAGCCGGCGCGGACGGCGACCAGGTCGACGGGCCAGTCGGTGGTCTCCAGCAGGTGGCGGGCCAGGTCGACGCGCTGGCGGATGAGCCATTGGCCGGGGCTGGTGCCGGTCTCGTTGCGGAAGCGGCGGGTGAAGGTGCGCAGGCTGACGTTGGCGTGGGCCGCCATGTCGGCCAGGGTGAGGGGCTCGGAGAGCCGTTCCATGATCCACGCCTGGGTGGGGGCGGTGCCGGGGGCGGCGGGGTCGGGGACGGGGCGCCGGATGTACTGGGCCTGGCCGCCGTCGCGCCAGGGCGGTACGACGCAGGAGCGGGCGACCTCGTTGGCGGTGTCGCTGCCGTGGTCGCGGCGGACGATGTGCAGGCACAGGTCGATACCGGCGGCGACCCCGGCCGAGGTGAGGATCTCGCCGTCGTCGACGAAGAGGACGTCGGGGTCGATGCGGGCGGTGGTGAACATGCGCTGCAGGTGGTCGGCTTCGCGCCAGTGGGTGGTGGCGGGACGGCCGTCGAGCAGCCCCGCGGCGGCCAGGACGTAGGTGCCGGTGCAGATCGCCACGATCCGGGTTCCGGGACGGATGGCAGCCAGAGCCTCGCGCAATGCGTCCGGCAGGCGGCCCTCCTCGCGGATCGGCCCCAGCGCGTTGGAGGGCGGGATGACGACGGTGTCGACGGCGGCCAGCAGGGAGGCGTCGTGGGAGACGGTGATCTGGTAGTCGGCTTCGGCGCGGACGGGCAGGCCGTCCACGCTGCACGTGGTCACGGAGTAGAGCCGTTCGCCGCTGCCGTCGCGGGCGGCGCCGAAGATCCGCGCGGGGATGCCGAGCTCGAAGGGGACCACGCCGTCCAGGGCCAGAACGCCAACGCGGTGCATGACCCGATCCTTTCATTGCTTGGCCATCGGGCCACTACTCGGGGGGTCTCCGCCGGGGCAGTCTTGCGAGGTGCCCAGGAGAAGCCGGCACGACCTCTACGAACCCCTCGTTGAAGAGAGCACGTCATCATGAAGCACGCCATCATCCCTTCGACCATGCGCGCCATCTCCCAGGACGCCGCCGGAGCACCGGACGTCCTCAAGGTCATCGAGACGCGGCGCCCCGTCCCGGGCCGGGGCGAGATCCTGGTCCGGGTGCACGCGGCGGGCGTGAACCCGGCCGACTGGAAGACCCGCGACCGGGGTGTGTTCGCCGACGGCGCCGAGCCGCCGTTCACGCTCGGCTTCGACGTCGCCGGGGTGGTCGAGGCGGTGGGCGAGGGGGTGACCCTCTTCCGAACGGGCGAAGACGTGTACGGGATGCCGTGCTTCCCGCACCCGGCGGGTGCCTACGCCGAGTACGTCGTCGCCCCGGCCCGGCATTTCGCGCCGCGTCCGAAGGGCCTGAACCATATCCAGGCCGCCGCGCTGCCGCTGGCCGCGCTGACCGCCTGGCAGGCCCTGGTGGACACCGCGAACCTCCAGCCCGGCCGGCGCGTCCTGATCCACGCCGCCGCCGGAGGCGTCGGCCACCTGGCCGTGCAGATCGCCAAGGCCCGCGGCGCCTACGTCATCGGCACCGCCAGCGCGGGCAAGCACGAGCTGCTGCGCTCGCTGGGCGCCGACGAGCTGATCGACTACCGCACCGAGGACTTCGCCGAGACCGTCCGCGACGTGGATGTCGCCCTGGACTCCCTCGGCGGCCCCAACTGGGCCCGGACCCTGCGGACGCTGCGGCCCGGCGGCACGCTGATCTCGATCCTGCCGCTGGACCACGCCTTCCCCGCCGAGGAGGCCGAAGCGGCGGGGATCCGGGCGGTGTTCATGCTCGTCGAACCCGACCATGCGGGGTTGCGCGAGATCACTTCCCTGGTCGAGGACGGCCGCCTGCGCGTGATCGCCGACGCGGTCTTCCCCCTCGAACAAGCCGCCCAGGCCCACATCCTGGGGGAGACCGGCCGCACCACCGGCAAGATCGTCCTGTCCGTCGCCTCCTGACCCGCCCCATGGCGTCCTTGGCGAGCTGGACGCCGCTTCTGAGCTGCCCGGGTGTCGCGTGCCAACTCGGCGGTGAAGAGGTACTCCTCTCGATTCGCCCGCCCGCCGGTGGCGCGGGGGGCGGGTAGGTTCGAGATCATGGCGGTGGGCGCGGGACGTGATCCGGAGCGCCGCCGCGCGCTGCTGGAGGCCGCCGACCGGGTCATCCGGCGGGAGGGGCCGGCCGCGTCGATGGCCGCGATCGCCGCCGAGGCCGGGATCAGCAAGCCGATCCTGTACCGCCACTTCGGCGACAAGGGCGGGCTGTACCGGGCGCTGGCCGAGCGGCACACCCGCGCGCTGATCGAGGTCCTGCGGGGCGAGTTCTCCCGGGACGCCCCGATCGGCTCGCGCGCCCGCGCCACCGTGGACGCCTACCTGGCGACGATCTCGGCGGACCCCAACCTCTACCGGTTCCTCGTCCACCGGGCCGGGGCGCGGGGCTCGGCCGCGCACGGCGCGATGAGCGCGATGATCCGGGACGTCGGCCGGGAGCTGGCCGAGATGCTGGTGGCCGAGGGCGAGTCGGTCGACCCGACCCGCGCGCACGTGTGGGGCCACGCGATCGTCGGCATGGTGCGGACGGCGGGGGACTGGTGGCTCGACCACGACCGCGAGGTGCCGAGGGCGGACGTCGTGGACGGCCTGGTCGAGCTGATCCTCGGCGGGCTCCCCGCCGCCGCGTCCGGGCCTACCCGCCCGCGGCGGGGAGCACGCTGAGGGCGACCCGCTGGGCCCGCTCCTCGTCCACGCCCTGCCCCTTGAGGGACACGAACCCCCACGCCCCGGGCTTCCACTCCCACGCCAGCTCCACCGCGCCGGGCCGCAGCACGGGAGAGGGAAGGAAGTAGGCGCGGTGGCCGTGCACGTCGGGCGCGCGCCGTCCCGCCGGGGGGCGTCCGCCGCTGCCCGGCGGCAGCCCGCCCGCCGGGTACATCTCCACGATCCCGTCCGCGCGGAGCGCGCCGCCGGGGTGCTCGACCCGCAGCGTGATCCGCTGGACGTCGCGTCCGGGCCGGTAGGACTGCGGGGCGAACCCGCCCGCCGACCCGACCGTGAACGCGTGCCGGCGCGCGTCGAACCGCTCCACCGACGCCACGGGCCGGGGCTCCGGTCCGGGACCGGCCGCCCGCTGCGCGAGGGCCGCCGAGACGGCGATCGCCGCGATCGCGGCGGCGGTGGAGGCCGCGGCCGCCGCGCGGCGGGCCCGCACCCGGCGGCGCCCCGACCGGACGGCGCGTCCGGTGTCCACGGCCCCGCCGGCGGGAGCCTCGAAGCCGCGCAGCGCCCCGAGGAGCCGCACGGCCTCCTTGTCCTGGTCGTCCATGGTGTTACTCCTCTCCCCGTCCGGTGGGGAACGCCGCGTCCCGGGCGCCCATCAGGGCGCGCAGGCGGGCGAGGCCGTGCGCGGTCTGGCTCTTCACGGTGCCCTCCGAGCAGCCGAGGATCTCCGCGACCTCCGCGACCGGCAGGTCGCACAGGAACCGCAGGACGAGCACGGCGCGCTGCTTGCGCGGCACCCGCTCCAGCGCGGCGCGGACCACGGCCCGGGTCTCCACGTCCGGCCCCGGCGCGGACGCCCGGCCCGGCGTGTCGGCGGGCGCGCCCGTCAGCCGGACCCGCGTCCAGGCCAGGCGCCGCTCGCTGAGGAACACCCGCACGAGCATCGCGCGGACGTACCGGTCGGTGTCCTTCGCCGCGCGGGCGCGCCGCCAGTGCACGTAGAGCCTGGTCAGCGTGGTCTGGACGATGTCGTCGGCGCGGTGCGCGTCGTGGCACAGCAGGTGCGCGATCCGCCGCAGCCCCGGCAGCGCCCCGGTCACGTACTCCACGTACTCGCCTTCGTCGACGGGGTCACCTCCCCGCGCCATCGAGAAGGGGACGGACGTCCCACACCCACACGCCCCCCTCGTACCTGCCGGGCCCGAGCAGCTCCTGGAGGACCTCGCGCAGCACCCGGTGGCGCTCCGCCGGGCCGAGCACGACCGCGTCGGCCTTCCAGTAGGCGAGGTCGGCGCGGGCGGCGGCGCGGTCGGCGTCCCCGACGACCGGCGGGTCCTCCTCGTCGCGCGCCTTCGCCAGCAGGTCGGACGTCGGCCGCCGGGGCGCGCCGTACCCGCCCTTGCGGTCGGATCCGAACGGGCCGATGAAGTAGCCCTCCGGGACGGGGAACCCCAGCCCGGCCTCGACCTGCCAGTGCAGCGGCGTCGCGTCGGGGACGTCGGGCAGCGGCGCCGGGACCAGCGTCCGGCCCGGGCGGACGTGGTGCCGCCACGTCCCGTCGGTGAAGAACGCCGGGACCGGCGGACGGTCGTGCGCGGCCAGCGGCTTGGGCGCGATCGGCACCAGCGCCTGGGCGAGGACGACGCCGCACAGCATGCGGGCCCGCCGCCCCGCCGGGGCGGTGGCGAGGAACCGGTCGGTGCCGAGCGCCAGCAGCAGCCCGACCGCCGGGACGCACACCAGGACGAACCGCGACTCGATCACCGACTCGAACAGGGGAAGCCGCGACACGAGGCGCCACGGTCCCGGGATCCCGGTCTCGTATCCGTCCACGACCACCTCGCGGCCGAGCGACAGCAGGGCGGCGCCGCCGATCACCACGCCCAGGGCCCGAGCGAGCGCGTCGCGCCGCAGCCAGACCAGCAGCGCCGCGACCAGCAGCACGAGCGGCCAGCCGAAGAACGCGTTCTGCTCGGTCGGGCTCGCGTCCAGCGGCCCCGGCACCGCCTGGTGCCCCGCGAGCGACTGGCGCGCGAACGCGGTGAGCTCCGTGACGTCGTTGCCGGACGGGTTGTGCACCAGCCCGTCGTAGCTCTGCCCGCCGAAGAACTGCCAGACCAGCGCGTACGTGGTGAGCGGCAGGAACACCCCGGCGGCGACGCCGAGCCCGGCCGCGAGCCGCCGGGCCGCCGCCCGTGCCGCCGCCGGGCGCAGCGCCGCGTACGCCGCCGCGAACAGGGCGAGCCCGGCCGCGGCGAGCAGCAGCACCTCCTCGCCCAGGTAGATCTGGTACGCCGCGAGCAGCCCGAGCGGCGCGCCCTCGCGGACGGCGCCGCCCTCGCCCCGGGCCAGCCGGACGAGCCGTCCGATCATGAACGGGATCGCGGCCAGCACCACGAAGTTGGGGTGGGCGTTGGCGTGCGAGACGAGCGGCGGCGCGAACCCGCAGAACCCGCCGCCCACCGCGGCGGCGGCCCGGGACGCCCCGAGGTGCCGCTGGAACAGCCGGTACCACGCGGCGGCGCTCCCGCCGAGGCCGAGCGTCAGCACCAGCGCCCACGTCACCGAGGGGCCGAAGGCCAGCGTCACCGGCGTCAGCGGCACCGACACCCCGAGCATGACGGTGTTGCCCATCAGGTTCACGCCGGACGGGTAGTTCTGGAGCGTGGTGAAGAACGGGTCGTCGAGGTGGGTGACGGCGCGTGCCGTGACGGCGAAGAACCACTCCCACTGGGTCTGGTCCTGCCCGCCGTCGACGAGGTAGCGGTCGCCGGGGTCGATCCACAGCCGCCCGAGGACGGCGACCGCGGCCAGCAGGAACCCGGCCGTGACCGCGAGGTCGGCCCGCCACCCGCCGAGCCGCCACCGGGAACGCGCGCCGTCCACGCCGGGCCGGGTGCCCACGTCCGCCGTCACGCCGGCACCCGCCCCTCCTGGATCTCCCTGACCGGGGCGGACTCCCGGGGCGGCGGGACGAGCCGCACCGGCCCGAGCCGCAGGCCGATCAGGACGACCTCGGCGAGCACCTTCGCGTAGTCCACCGGACGGATCTTGGACCCCGGACGGTGCGTCCACCGGACCGGGACCTCCGCGACCGGCCACCCGAGCCGGGCGAACAGGCCGAGGATCTCGACGTCGAAGCCCCAGCCGTCCACGCGGGCCACGGCGAACGCGGTGCGGGCCGCGGCGCCGTCGAAGAGCTTGAAGCCGCACTGGGTGTCCTCGACCCCGCGCACCGCGAGCGCCCGGATCAGCGTCCGGCCGAGCCGCGCGGGCGCCAGCCGCAGCGGGTGCCGGCGGACGCGGGCCCGCGAGCCGATCGCCGCCGCGCAGCGGGGGCCGAGCGCGGCGCGCAGCCGCCCCAGCTCCTCGACGGGGGTGGCGAGGTCGGCGTCGGTGACCAGCACGAGCCGCCCGCGCGAGGCGAGCACGCCGGTCCGGACGGCGTGGCCCTTGCCCCGGTTGGCGGGCGTGCGCAGCAGCCGGATCCGCGGGTCGCGCCGGGCGGCCGCCCGGACCTGCCGCGCGGTGCCGTCGGTGGAGCCGTCGTCGACGACGATCAGCTCCCAGCGGTCCGGGCCCCGGTCGAGGTGGTCCCGGACGGCGCCGAGGGTGCGCGGCAGGCGCGCCAGCTCGTTGTGGGCCGGGATCACGACCGACAGCTCGACGGGGTCGCGCGGTGCGGCGCGCGAGGGGAGGCGCGGTGAGGCGTTCACACCTGGGAGACCCCGCCGGGCCGCCGTTCGGTTGTATGACATGGGTCACATGTCAGGCGCGGATCAGGTGCTGCCCGCCAGCTCGATCGGCTGGACCTTCGGGTCGCCGGCGTCGGCGAGGTAGTCGTCCGGCCGGGTGGCGTCCACGCCGTCGGCGAGCCGCGCCGCGCGGCAGACCGCGGTGCCGACGACGGCGACGGCCAGGTTGACGGCCAGGGCCAGCATGCCGACGTAGACCGTCATCCTCGTGTCGAGGCCGAGGTCGCTCAGCTTGTAGGCCGAGCCGCCGAAGTGCTCCTTGCCCTTCGCCGGGTTCGGGATCCCGTACAGCATCCACAGGCCCGCCGCCAGGCCGGCCGCCCAGCCCGCCAGCAGCGCGCCGCGGTGGAACCAGCGGGTCACGAGCCCGAGCGCCACCGACGGCAGCGTCTGCAGGATGATGACGCCGCCGATGAGCTGGAGGTCGATCGAGAACTCGGGGTCCAGCAGCAGGATGCAGGCGACCGCGCCGACCTTGACCACGAGCGAGACCAGCTTGCTGACCGTCGCCTCCTGCTTCTCGGTCGCGTCCGGGCGGAGGTACTCCTTGTAGATGTTGCGGGTGAACAGGTTCGCCGCCGCGATCGACATGATCGCCGCCGGGACGAGCGCGCCGATGCCGACGGCCGCGAACGCCACGCCCGCGAACCAGTCGGGGAACATCTTGTCGAACAGCAGCGGGACGACCGTGTTGGTGTCGGGCTTGCCGTCGGTCACGACCGGCTTCACGCCCGCGTCGATCGCCATGAGGCCGAGCAGCGCGATCAGCCCGAGCACCAGGCTGTAGGCGGGCAGCGCCGCCATGTTCCGCTTGACCACGTCGCGGTTCCGGCTCGCCAGCACGCCCGTGACGCTGTGCGGGTACAGGAACAGCGCGAGCGCCGACCCGAGCGCCAGCATCGCGTAGTTGAGCTGGTTCGTGCCGTCCAGGAGGATCCCGTCGCTCGGCGCGGGGGACTTGGCGAACTTCGCCTGCGCGGAGTCGAAGATGTCGCCCCAGCCGCCGAGCTTCGTCGGGATGTACAGCACCGCGACGATGACCACCAGGTAGATCAGGACGTCCTTGACGAAGGCGATCAGCGCGGGCGCCCGCAGCCCCGACTGGTAGGTGTAGGCCGCCAGCACCACGAACGCGATGACGATCGGCCAGTGCCCGTGCACGCCCATCGACTTCAGCACGGCCTCGATGCCGACGAGCTGCAGCGCGATGTAGGGCATGGTCGCGACGATGCCGGTGACCGCGACCGCGAGGGCCAGCGTCGGCGACCCGAACCGGGCGCGGACGAAGTCGGCGGGGGTGACGAACCCGTGGACGTGCGACACCGACCACAGCCGGATCAGCACGAGGAAGACGATCGGGTACATCACGATCGTGTAGGGGACGGCGTAGAAGCCCGCCGCGCCCGCGCCGAACACCAGCGCCGGGACGGCGACGAAGGTGTAGGCGGTGTAGAGGTCGCCGCCGAGCAGGAACCAGGTGATCCAGCCGCCGAAGCTGCGGCCGCCGAGGCCCCACTCGTCCAGGCTGTCCATGTCGCCGGGCCGGCGCCACCGTGCCGCGACGAAGCCCATCCCGCTGACCAGCAGGAAGAGCGCGCCGAACACGATCATCTCGGTGAGGTGGTCGCTTGACACGCCGCTCAGCCCCGCTTCCGGGTCATGCGGTACACGAGGACCGTGCAGACCACGCCCAGGGGGATGAACGCGAACTGCATCCAGTAGAACGCGGGGAGGCCGCCGAGGCGGGGATCGTCGTCGTTGTACAGGAAGGTCAGCAGCGGCACCACGGCGGGGACGGCGAGGAGCCAGTTCCAGCGGCTGCGGTCGGAGCGGGCGGGAGGCGGCGGCGGGGTGCGGTCCGTGCCGGGTTCTGTCGAGGCCAAGGGGCCCTCCTCGTCACGTGCGGTCGAGCGCGCGGCCCGTCCCGGGACGCGGTCCGGGCCATGATCGAAGCCGGGTGAGCCTATCCCCGGGCGGTCACGGGCCGATCTCGCTTCGTAGGCCCCCTGGTCACGGGCCGGGTTCCGGGGAGTACGCGCCGTCGCGGGCGCGCCCGCCGTGGTAATCTCGCCGTATGCGAACCGCGACCTTCCAGTGGTGGTGGCGCCGCTGAGGCGGCGCCGGTTCGTGTACGTTCCAGACCAAGGCGACCGCCCTCCCGGCGGTCGTTTCGTGTGTCCTCCGCCGGTGCAGGGCCCTATCGATGAGGGGCCACCACGGTGGAGACCGTCTCACAGCAGCCGATGACCAGCGAGTTCGTCACGGCCGGGGGCATCGGCGTGACCCGCTCGGCCACGCCGGTCGATTCCGAGCGCAAGTCGGCGGTGCTCAACGCGCTCGTCACCGCCGTGGGGGAGCGGCGCGGCGGGGTGCTCAGCTCGGGCATGGAGTACCCCGGCCGCTACAGCCGCTGGCACATGGCCTACGTCGACCCCTGCCTGGAGATCGTCGCGCGCGGCCGGACCGTCACCGTGCGCGCGCTCAACGGGCGCGGCCGGGTCGTGCTGCCCGCGCTGCTCCCGGCGCTGCGCGCGACCGGCGAGGTCAGGGCTGACGAGCCGGACGTCTTCGCGGTGTTCGTCCCGCCCACCGGGGAGTTCTTCGCCGAGGAGGAGCGCAGCCGCCAGCCGACCGTGTTCACCGCGCTGCGCGCCGTCGCGGACGTCTTCCGCTGCGACGACCCGCGGCTCGGCCTGTACGGCGCGTTCGGCTACGACCTCTCGCTCCAGTTCGAGCCGCTGCGGACGCGCCTGGAGCGCCCCGCCGACCAGCGCGACCTCGTCCTGCACCTCGCGGACGAGATGGTCGTCGTGGACCGCAAGCGCGAGACCTCGCACCGCCTGTCGTATGAGTTCGAGGTCGGCGGCGCGAGCACCGCCGGGCTGCCGCGCGCCACCGAGCCGACGCCGGTGCCCGAGGCGGCGGCGGAGCTGCCCGCGCAGCCGGTGCCGGGCGTGTACGCGCGGATGGTCGAGGAGGCGAAGGAGCGGTTCGTCCGCGGCGACCTGTTCGAGGTGACGCCGGGGCACGCCATGTACGGGCGGTGCGACGCGCCCGCCGTGTTCTTCGAGCGGCTGCGCGAGACCAACCCGGCGCCCTACGAGTTCATGTTCAACCTCGGCGACGGCGAGTTCCTGGTGGGCGCCTCGCCGGAGATGTTCGTCCGGGTCACCGGCGACCGGGTCGAGACGTGCCCGATCGCCGGGACGATCCGGCGCGGCGGCGACGCGCTGGAGGACGCCGAGCAGATCCGCGCGATCCTCACCTCCGCCAAGGACGAGTCGGAGCTGACGATGTGCACCGACGTGGACCGCAACGACAAGTCGCGGATCTGCGTCCCCGGGAGCGTGCGGGTGCTCGGCCGCCGGCAGATCGAGCTGTACTCCCGGCTGATCCACACCGTCGACCACATCGAGGGGCGGCTGCGGCCCGGGTTCGACGCCCTCGACGCGTTCCTCACCCACATGTGGGCGGTGACCGTCACCGGCGCCCCGAAGGCGTGGGCGATGCAGTTCATCGAGGACCACGAGGAGTCGCCCCGCCGCTGGTACGGCGGCGCGGTCGGCTTCATCGGGTTCGACGGGTCGATGAACACGGGGCTGACGCTGCGCACCGCGCAGATCCGCGACGGCGTCGCGACGGTCCGGGCGGGCGCCACGCTGCTGTACGACTCCGACCCCGACGAGGAGGAGCGCGAGACCCACCTCAAGGCCAGCGCGCTGCTCGGGGCGCTCGCGGCGGCGCAGGCCGAGACCGGCGCCGCCCCCGTCGAGGAGGCGGAGCCGGCAGCCGAGCGGCCGGGCGAGGGCCTGAAGGTCCTGCTGGTCGACTACGAGGACTCCTTCGTCAACACGCTCGCCGACTACTTCCGGCAGGAGGGGGCGGAGGTCGTCACGCTGCGGCACGGGTTCCCGGCGCGGATGCTGGACGAGCACGCCCCCGACCTGGTCGTCCTGTCGCCGGGGCCGGGCCGTCCCGAGGACTTCGGCGCCGCGGCGCTGCTGGACGCGCTGGACGAGCGCGACCTCCCCGTCTTCGGCGTCTGCCTGGGGCTCCAGGCGATGGTCGAGCACGCGGGCGGCGACCTGGCGCTGCTGCCCGAGCCCTCCCACGGCAAGCCGGGACAGGTGAAGGTGACCGGCGGCGGCCTGTTCGAGGGGCTGCCGGACGAGTTCACCGGCGCCCGCTACCACTCCCTGCACACCACGCCCGACCGGCTGAAGGGGTTCCAGGTGACGGCGCTGACCGGCGACGTGGTGATGGGGATCGAGGATCCGCGCCGGCGCCGGTGGGCCGTCCAGTTCCATCCCGAGTCGATCCTGACGGCCTCGGGCGGGGCCGGGCACCGGATCGTCGCCAACGTGCTGCGGCTCTGCCGCTGACCGGGCGGTCACCGCGGTCCGGGGCCTTTCGGGCGGCGGCCCTAGTCCCGAGGCACTAGCCGAACGGGCCGGAAATGGTTCCGTGGTCCCTACCGTGCGGGGGCCCGGGACGGAAGACTCTGTGACGGCAAGAGTGCCACGTTTCCGTGACACGTGTTTGACCGCTGTTATCCCCCACGGAGGGGGGAGGCGTCCCCCCTCCGTACCAAATCCGTGTTTCGGATGACCGAAACAGGTGCGAGTGTTTTGCCGGGTTTGTAGAGGGGATCCCCCTCAGCATGATGACAATCCTGTGGCTCATCGCGGTGATCCTGGTCATCGCGGGCATCTATGTGATCCTCGCGCGGCGCGACCTCATCTGGGGCGCCGTCCTCATCGTCGTCGGCCTGCTGGTCGGCCCCGGTGGCGTCAGCATCTTCACTTGACCGAAATTCCCCCCGGAGACGGGCGGGGCCACGAGAAACCCTGACGTAACCTGTCAGGTTTCGGTGCCAGCCTGGTCTTCATGAACCGTGCACTGACTGGAAAGATCGCACTGGTCGCGGGGGCCACGCGGGGCGCGGGGCGCGGCATCGCCGTGCAGCTGGGCGCCGCCGGGGCGACCGTGTACTGCACCGGACGCTCCACCCGGGAGCGCCGGTCGGAGATGAACCGTCCCGAGACCATCGAGGAGACGGCGGAGCTGGTGACGGCCGCGGGCGGCGAGGGAATCGCCGCCCCGGCCGACCATCTCGACCCCGACCAGGTCGCCGCGCTGGTCCGGCGCGTGGACGCCGAGCAGGGGCGGCTGGACGTCCTGGTCAACGACATCTGGGGCGGCGACGGGCTCTTCGAGTTCGGCAAGCCGCTGTGGGAGCAGTCGCTGGAGGACGGCCTGCGCATGCTCCGGCTCTCCATCCACACCCACGCCATCACCAGCCACCACGCGCTGCCCCTGCTGATCCGCGAGCCCGGCGGGCTCGTCGTCGAGGTGACCGACGGGACCGCCGAGTACAACGCGAAGTACCGCAAGGAGGTCGGGTTCTTCTACGACCTCGCCAAGAGCGCCGTCATCCGGATGGCGCTCGCCCAGTCGGTGGAGATCGCCCCGTACGGGGCGACGGCGCTCTCGCTGACGCCGGGCTGGCTGCGGTCGGAGGGGATGCTCGACAACTACGGCGTCACCGAGGAGACCTGGCGCGACGCGGTCGAGAAGGTGCCGCACTTCGCGATCTCCGAGACGCCCGCCCTCGTCGGACGCGCCGTCGCGGCCGTCGCCGCCGACCCCGAGCGGGCCCGCTGGAACGGGACGTCGCAGTCCAGCGGCGGCCTGGCCAAGGAGTACGGGTTCACCGACACCGACGGCAGCCGACCCGACGCCTGGCGCTACATCACCGAGGTCGTGGAGCGGGACCTGCCCGCCGACGTCACCGGGTACCGGTGACGGCCGGCGCGGGGGCGCCTCAGCCGTAGAGCGCGGCGAGGCGGGCGGCGGCGCCGGCCATCCGGGCGCGCAGCTCCGGCGGCTCCAGGACCTCCACCTCGGGCCCGAGCCGCAGCAGCTCCGAGAACGCGACGGCCACCGACTCGACGGGCAGGGTGGTCACGACCCATCCCCGCTCGTCGGGCGGTCCCGCCGCCTCCGCCGCCCGCTCCGCCGCGTACTGCTCGACGGCCCACCGCAGCCCCCGCATCCCGGCCGGGCTGAGCCGCACCGTGACCTCGCCGCCGAGCATCGAGCGCACGAACGCCGCCGCCTGCTCCCGCCAGTGCGCGGCCAGGTCGAACGACTCGTCGCGCTCGAACCGGTCGCCGGTGGGCCGGACCGCCGTGACCCGTTCCGCCCGGTAGGTGCGCGGCCTGCCGTCCACCCGCGCGACCAGGTACCAGATGCCGTTCTTCAGCACGAGCCCGTACGGCTCGACCGTCCGGACGACCTCCCGGTCCTTGCGGTAGCGCAGCTCGACGACCTCGTCCTCCCACACCGCCCGCGCCAGCTCGCGCAGCAGCGGCGGCGGCCCGGCCTCCTGGAACCAGCCCGGCGCGTCCAGGTGGAACCGCTGCGCGGCCCGGGCCGGCGCGTCCCGCAGCGACGCGGGGAGCGCCGCGAGCACCTTCAGCCCCGCCGAGGCGACCGCGCCGCCGAGGCCCATCTCCCCGGCCGGACCCGGCAGCCCCGACAGGAACAGCGCCTCCGCCTCCTCCCGGGAGAGCCCGGTCAGCCGCGTCCGGTACCCGCCGACCAGCCGGTACCCGCCGTGGCGGCCCTGGTCGGCGTACACCGGGACGCCCGCCGCCGACAGCGCCTCCACGTCCCGGTAGACGGTCCGCTCCGACACCTCCAGCTCGCGCGCCAGCTCGGCCGCCGTCATCGTCTCCCGCGACTGCAGGAGCAGGACGAGCGAGATCAACCGGGAAGCCCTCACGCTCCCATCCTGGCACCCGCGGCGACCATCCCGTCCATTCTTGACAATCTGGTGTGAGGTTCCGCGGTTTCTCCTGTCGGCCACGGCCCGGCGGCTGTTAGTTTCGCGGCGTGCTCACCGAAAACCCCTCCATCGAGGCGTTCATCGACGCCCTCCCGAAGGTCGAGCTGCACGTCCACCTCGTGGGCTCGGCCTCCGTCCCGACCGTCCTGGAGCTGGCCCGCCGCCACCCGGACGGCCCCGTCCCGCTGGACGAGCGCGAGCTGCGCTCCTTCTACCGGTTCCGCGACTTCCCGCACTTCGCCGAGGTGTACGAGTCGGTGTCGAGCCTGGTCCGGACGCCCGAGGACGTCGCGACGCTCGTGCTCGGCACGGCCCGCGACCTCGCGGCGCAGAACGTCCGCTACGTCGAGCTGACCGTCACCCCCTACACCCACCAGCGCGCGGGGATGCCGATGCCCGCGATCACCGAGGCGCTCGACCGCGCCGTGCGGGAGGCGCGGGAGGCGCACGGCGTCCGCGTCGCCTACATCTTCGATATCCCCACCGAGTTCGGAGCCGAGGCGGCGCGCCGCACGCTCGACCACGCGCTCACGCATCCGCCGGAGGCGCTGGTCGGGTTCGGGCTCGCGGGCATCGAGCAGTGCCGCCCGCCGCACCGCGACACCTACCGCGAGGCGTTCGCGGCGGCCCGTGCCGCCGGGCTGCGCAGCCTCCCGCACGGCGGCGAGATGAGCGGGCCCGAGATGATCTGGGAGAACATCGAGGGGCTGCGCGCCGAGCGGATCGGGCACGGCATCAGCTGCCTGGACGACCCGCGCCTGGTCGCCCACCTGCGCGAGACGCAGATCCCGCTGGAGGTGTGCCCGACCTCCAACGTGTGCACCGGCCAGGTCGCCTCCCTCGCGGAGCACCCGCTGCCGCGCCTGCTGGAGGCGGGCCTGTTCGTCACGCTCAACAGCGACGACCCGCCCATGTTCGACACCACGCTCACCGGCGAGTACCGGGCGGCGGCCGAGGTGTTCGGGCTCGACCGCGCGGCGCTGGCCGCCCTCGCCCGCAACGCGGTCACGGCCTCGTCCCTGGACGCCGCCGCCCGCCAGGCGATCATCGAGGAGATCGACGCGCTGTGACCCCGCCCCCTGGCGGCCCTACCCCCAGGACATGCGCCGCCAGGGGCTGGACGGGTCCTCCGCGAGCACCCGGTGGCCGGTGAGCGACCGCTCGTACCACTCGCCGAACTCGCCGTCGTCGAAGCGCAGCATCCGGCCGAGGACGTACCCGGCGGAGAACGACTCCCACGACGGGTACACCTGGTGGGCGCGGTGGCCGGCCGTCAGCACGCACTTCTCGGCCTCCTCCGCGTCGCAGTACCCGCTGTTCAGGCCCCAGCGCGCCATGTTCACCGCGCGGCCGAAGTCGTAGCCGTACACGCTCTCGACCAGGCCGCCCGGAGGGAGCAGGCCGTCGGCGCGGAACCGGGACTCATACCGCAGGATCGTCCCGGACAGCTCGACGACCTCGCGGACGGTCTCCCGCCCGATGTCGCGCTCCTCGCACCAGGCGGCGATCGCCGACCGCCACGTCCGCTCGTCGGTGCCCCGGCCCCGCCGGTCGAGCACCATCTGGATCGCCGGGTCGCTGTTGTTCGCGTCGAGCAGCCTGTCCATCTGCTCGCGCCAGCTCGCCGTGTCGGTGATGCCCCAGTCCCGCTCCAGCAGCTCCCGGTCGTTCCCGTCGTCGGTGAGAGCGTTCCACGCGACGCCGTTGCCGACCGCGAGGTGCGCGCCGACGGCCAGCGCGGCGGCGAGCCGCCCCCAGGGGGCGCCGTCGGGGTCGGTGACGAGGATGTCGTGGTCGCGGTCGGGACGCCGCTCGGCGTCCGCGAGCAGCTCGGCCACCCGCCGGTGCCCGTCCCCGCCCGGCGGCATCTGCGCCAGCAGCTCGCGCAGGGGCAGCAGCGCCTTGCGCGGGCCCGCGTCCCGCACGATGAGCCGCGCCGCGTGGACGCCCGCCGCGTCCGCACGCCGATGGTCCTGGAGCGACCCGAACCCGGTCATCGCGGCCCAGGCCCGCCGCGCCGCCTCGCTGGTCCGCCCCGCGGCGGCCAGCACGTGCGCGGCCTGCGCGTCCAGCACCGCGCGGACCTCACCGGTCATCGACGCGGCGGCCCGCTCGACGGCGTCGAGGATCCGCTGCGCCTCCCCGGTCCGCCCGGCCGCCGCGAGCGCGCGGGCCTGCCGGGCCCGCACCGCGACGGCGGACGTCCAGTCGCCGCGCGCCTCCATCGCCTTCGCCGCGTCCGCGTAGGCCGCCGCGGCCTCCCCGGCGCGCCCCTGCCGCTCGAACTTGCGGGCACGGTCGAGCATGGCCTGATACGTCATGACTTCTCCTCCGCGCCAAACCGTACCGGTCGGCCGCTCACCAGAGGATCAACTCACCGCCTCCAGGGCGGGTGTCGTGCTCGTTGGCGAGGGCGCCGGCGTGGCCGCGCGCCGGCCCTCTGTCGCCGCGTCACGGCGGGCGCTAGCCTCCTGCCCATGTACCCCGTTTCGATGACGGGCGCCGGTGTGGCGCTGCGGGAGTTCACCGCGGATGATCTCGATGCCGTGTCGAAGGTGTACGGCGACCCGCATGTCGTCGAGCACCTGTCGTTCGAGCCGCGGAGCCGCGACCGGGTCGCCGCGACGCTCTCCCACCTGATCGACGCGGCCGGGCATGAGCCGCGGGTCGAGTACTCGCTCGCGGTGGCGGACGCGGCGTCCGGGCAGGTGATCGGCGTCGCGCGGCTGGCCGTGGACGTCCAGCACCCGGGGCAGTCGAGCGCCCAGCTCGGGTTCGCCTCGCGCCCCGACCGGTGGGGTGCGGGGCTGGCCGCCGAGACGGGGCGGCTGCTGTTCCGGCTCGGGTTCGAGGACCTCGGGCTGCACCGGCTGTGGGGGGCCCGCAGCCCCGACAACGTCGCGGCCGCGCGGTTGATGGCCAAGCTCGGCATGGTGGAGGAGGGCCGGATCCGGGGGCATTTACGGGTGCGGGGGGCGTGGCGGGATTCGGTAGTCCATTCCATCCTTGAGGACGACGACTGGCGGGGCGCTTCCTGAGCGCCGTTGCGCTTGTCCACTGCGACGTGCGAGGCCGCGCCTGCGCTCAGCGCTCGTCCTCTTGGTCATCGGGGATCGCGGTGATCTCCACGCGGGTGTCGTGGAAGACGGGGCCGCCGCCGAGGTCGGTGTCGCGTTCGTCCACGACGGCGTTGGCGTTCGCACCGCCGGAGAGCTTGGGCCAGTGGCCCTTGGCGGTCGCCGCGACGCCCGTCCTGACCTGGTCGGTCAGCTCCAGGGTCGCCTCGAACGCGCCGCGGTCGTTGGCCACTCGGACGCGCTGCCCGTCCCGCAGGCCGAGCCGCTCCGCGTCGTCGGGGTGCAGTCGCACCGACGGGCCGCCCCGGCGCCGCCGCAGCTCGGGGTTGTTGGCGAACTGGGTGTTCAGCGACTCGTGGGAGGCCGCCGAGACCAGCGCGAACGGGTAGCGGGCGGCGCGCGCCGCGTCCGCGACCTCGGCCGGGGGAGTGTAGCCCGCGACCGGGTCGGCGCCGGCGGCGGCCGCGAGGGCGGAGCGGAACTCCAGCCGCCCGGACGGCGTCGGGAACCCGTCGGCGTACGGCAGGAACGGGTCCGGCACGGACATCCGCACGAACCCCTCCTCGCGCAGCCGGTCGAGTGTGACGCCCGCCATCCAGGGGTGGTCGGAGTCCAGGAGCTGCTCGGCGAGGCTCTCGTCCGAGTCGTACAGGCTCGGCTCCTCCAGGCCCATCCGCCGCGCCAGCCGCCGGAACGTCTCGGCGGTCGGCAGGCACTCGCCGGGCGGCGCGACCGCCGGCTCGTTCCACGTCAGGTAGAGGTGGCCGTAGCCCTCGTGCAGGTCGGTGTGCTCGTGCTGGGACGTCGCGGGCAGCACGATGTCGGCGTAGTCCACGGTGTCGGTGGGGAACTGGTCCAGCACGACCGTGAACAGGTCCTCGCGGGCCAGGCCGCGCCGCACCCGGCCCTGGTGCGGGGTGCTGCCGACCGGGTTCGCGGCGATCACGAACAGGGCCTTGACCGGGGGGTCCCGCACGTCCAGCAGGCCCTCGCCGAGGCGGCTCATCGACAGCGTCCGCACCGGGCGCGGCCGCAGGTCGTCGCGGTACAGGGCCGCCTTGTTCAGCTTCACGTGCCCGGAGGTGGAGAACGACAGCCCGCCGCCGAGCCGCGCCCAGTCTCCCGTCACGCCCGGGATGGACGCGAGGACGCGCAGCGTCGAGCCGCCGCCCGCGTTGCGCTGGATGCCCTGGGTGGCGCGGATCGCGGTGGGGCGGGTCCGCGCGAGCCGCTCGCCCAGCGCGCGGATCCGGTCCGCCGGGACGCCGGTGATCTCCGCGGCGCGCTCGGGCGGGAACTCCGCGATCCGCGCCCGGAACTCCTCCCAGCCCTGGGTGCGGCGCGCCAGGAACTCCTCGTCCTGCGCGCCGAGGCCCACGACGACGTGCAGGAGGGCCAGCGCGAGCGCGGCGTCGGTGCCGGGCAGCGGGGCGAGGTGCTCGTCGGCCTGCCGCGCCGTCCGCGTCCGGACGGGGTCGATCACGACCAGGTGCGCGCCCGCCTTCCGCGCCGCCTGGACGAACGCCCACACGTGGTGCCCGCTGGTCAGCGGGTTGGTGCCCCACAGGATCAGCAGCCGGGCGTGCGCGAGGTCCTGCGGGTCCATGCCGCCCGGCGACCCGATCGTCGCCTCCAGGCCGGCGGCGCCCGCCGCCGAGCAGATGTTCGCGTCGTGGGCGGAGGCGCCGAGCACGTTGAAGAACCGCCGCCCGGAGTAGCCCTCCAGGCCCTGGAGGTAGCCGAGTGTGCCGGTGCCCCAGTAGGGCCAGACGGCCTCGCCGCCGTGCTCGCGGACGACGCCCTCCAGCCGTTCGGTGATCTCGTCGAGCGCCTCGTCCCAGCCGACGCGCTCGAAGCGGCCCTCGCCCTTGCGGCCCGTGCGGCGCATCGGGTGGAGGAGCCGGTCGGGCTGCTCGGCACGTTCCAGCCACCGGTTGACCTTCGCGCAGAGGGCGCCGCGGGTGTAGGGGTGGTCGGGGTTGCCCCGGATGCGGACGGCCTTGCCGTCCCGGACGGTGACGACCCACGAGCAGCCGTCCGGGCAGTCCAGCGGGCACGCGCCCAGCACCTTCAGCTCGGCCGGCATCGGATTCCTCTCCGTTCTGGGCGGACCCACCCAGTCTGCGCCATAGCCCTCATGAGTGTCACCATGGGACGCACATGACGGCGGAGGTCGCCGCCGCTCGGGCGCTGGTCCGCGTGCCCGGGGTGCCGGGTTACCGGTCCCCGGACCAGGGTGGTTTCCTATGGGGCGGACCACTCGACCCAAGGGGAGATACGACAGTGAAGAGCGTCGAGCCTGAGGTGTTCCTCGTAGCGCGGCCCGAGCTGGACTACGGCGAGGTGGCCCGCTACCTGCGGGAGGTGGGCGGCGAGAGCTGGCTGGAGCGGCTCGACCGGGGCGACCTCGACGCCGAGCTGAACGACCCGCAGAACCTGGCCGAGTTCGCCGGGCGGCTGTGCTACCGGTCCTGGGAGCCGGGCCTCAACCCCAACGTGGTCAGGGTCCGCACCGACCAGGGGCAGTACCTGGAGAACATCCTCCGGAGCCTGCACGGCTCGGTGCTGGAGCACGTCAGCTTCAGCTTCGTCCTGCACAACGTGAGCCGCGTGCTGACCCACGAGCTGGTCCGGCACCGGCCCGGCGTGGCGATCTCGCAGGAGTCGCTGCGGTTCGTCCGCCTCCAGGACATCCCGTTCTGGTTCCCCGAGTGGGCTCGCGAGGACCCCGAGCTGATGAAGCGCGCGACCGCGATGCTGGAGCAGATGGAGGAGTTCCAGGGCTGGATGGCCGGTCACTTCGGGCTCGACGACGAGGGCGTGCCGTTCAAGGAGAAGAAGCACAAGACCTCGTTCATGCGCCGGTTCGCGCCCGAGGGCGTCGGCACCGGCCTGGTCTGGACGGCCAACGTCCGCACGCTGCGCCACACGCTGGAAAACCGCACCGCGCCCGGGGCCGAGGAGGAGATCCGGCTGCTGTTCGGCCGGATCGGCGAGGTGATGCGCCGGGAGGCCCCCGACCTGTTCGGCGACTACGAGGTCGAGGACGGCTCATGGGTCCCGAAGTGGCGGAAGGTCTAGAGATCTACAACGTAAAGGCGGCCGCCGGTGTCCATTACCCGGGAGGTCATCGCCTCGATGACCTCCGCTGGGTAGCGTCGGCGCGGTGACGACGATGACCTTGGGCGACACGCGGCCGATCGGCGACCAGCTGCGGGCGTGGCGGCAGCGGCGCAGGCTGAGCCAGCTCGAACTGGCCTCGGAGGCGGACGTCTCGACGCGGCACCTCAGCTTCGTGGAGACCGGGCGGTCGGCGCCCAGCCGGGAGATGGTGCTGCGGCTCGCCGAGCACCTGGACGTGCCGCTGCGCGACCGCAACCTGCTGCTGGTCTCGGCGGGCTACGCGCCGGTGTTCACCGAGACGCCGATGGAGGAGCCGAGGATGGACTCCGTCCGCGCCGCGCTGAAGCAGGTGCTGCGGGGGCACGAGCCCTACCCGGCGGTGGTGGTCGACCGCTTCTGGAACCTGATCGACGCCAACGACGCCGCGGGCCTGTTCATGGAGGACGCGCCGCCGGAGCTGCTGGAGCCGCCGCTGAACGTGCTGCGGCTCAGCATGCACCCGGACGGGTTCGCCAAGAACATCCTGAACCTCGCCGAATGGCGCGCCCACATGATCGACCGGGTGCGGCGGCACGTGGCGCTGACGGCGGACGCGGCGCTGGAGCGGCTGTACCGGGAGCTGCGGAGCTTCCCGGGCGACGTGGGCGAGGCGATGGCGCCGCCGGCGGGCAACGAGGTGTTCGTCCCGCTGCGGGTCCGCAAGGACGGGCAGGAGCTGTCGTTCTTCGGCACGATCGCGACGTTCGGCACCCCGGTCGACGTGACGCTCGCGGAGCTGGCGATCGAGTCGTTCTACCCGGCGGACGAGCGCACGACCGCGTTCCTGCGGGAGCGCGCGGGCTGGTGACCCGCGCGGGCCGGTGACGGAGCGGGTTGGCGACGGCGCGGGCTGGCGACGGAGCGGGCTGGCGACGGAGCGGGCGCGGCGACGTGATAGACAGCTGTGCCGACCGTGCTTCCGTCCCCGGAGAACCGATGAAGATCACCGGCATCCTGCAGCACCAGGCGTGGCAGGAGCGTGTGCTCCCGCCGGTGGAACAGGTGCGCCCGGGGCTGTGGTCGATCCCGGTTCCGCTGCCGGACAACCCGCTCCGGTACGTGCTGGTGTACGGGCTGGAGGTGCCGGACGGCATCGCGCTCGTGGACGCGGGCTGGGACACCCCCGAGGCGTGGGACGCGCTGCGCGCCGGGCTCGGCATCGCCGGGTACGAGGTCGGCGACGTCAAGGCCGTGCTGGTCACGCACCTGCATCCCGACCACTACGGGCTGGCCGGACGGGTGCGCGAGGCGTCGGGCGCCTGGGTGGCGCTGCACCCGGCGGACGCGGGCCTGCTGCGCGACCGGTACCGCGACTTCGACGGGCTGATCGAGGCGATGCGGCGGCAGATGGCGCTGCACGGCGTGCCGGACGAGGAGGCGGGTCCGCTCGCCGAGGCGTCCCGGGCGATCCTGCCGCTCGTCCGGCACACCGACCCGGAACTGCTGCTGGAGGATGGGGAGCAGGTCCCCATCGCGGGCTGGAACCTGCGGACGGTGTGGACGCCGGGGCACTCGCCCGGGCACGTGTGCTTCTTCGAGCCCGACCGGCGGCTGCTGCTGTCGGGCGACCACGTGCTGCCCCGCATCACCCCGGCGATCGGCGTGCACCCGCAGCAGCGGCACAACCCGCTCGCCGACTTCTACGACTCGCTCGACAAGGTGCGCGGCCTGGACGCCGAGGAGGTCCTGCCGGGGCACGAGTACCGGTTCGCGGGCCTCGCCGACCGGGTCGGGGCGCTCGCCGAGCACCACACGGCGCGGCTTGACGAGATCGCGCTGGAGGTGATCCGCGCGGGCGCGGACGGCGCGACGGCCTGGGACCTCGCCCGGCGGCTCACCTGGTCGCGGCCGTGGGCCGACATCCAGCCGTTCATGCGCCGCGCGGCGATGCTGGAGACGCTCGCGCACCTGGTCATGCTGGAGGCGCAGGGGCGGGTGGACACCGTGGACGGCGCCCGGGCGGCCGGTGCGGCGGCGGACGGTCAGCCGCCGTGCCGCTGGCGGGCCACGCCCGTCCCGCCCGACACAGTCGACACAGTCGGCACGGCGGACCCGGCCGACACGGCCTGACCGGGCGGCTGGACGCGCGGTCGCGGCCCGTCGGGGGAGGGGATCTCCTCGGCCCGGAGAAGGTCGTGGTGGAGGCGGGTCAGCGGCAGGCCCAGCCGCTGTAACGCCGTCACCGTCCGCCGCACCATCGGGGCGGGCCCGGCGACGTAGGCGTCGTGGCCGTCCCAGCCGCCGAGCCGTTCCAGGACGTCGGGCAGCGGGCCGTGGGGCCGGTGCGGGACGTCCCCGTCGCGCTCGCCGTCCGGGGCGTCCGACAGGACGGGCACGACCTTCAGCCACGGGTGCTCCGACTCCAGCCGGCGCAGGTCGGCCAGGTCGTACAGGTCGCGCGCGGTGCGGGCGCCCATCAGCAGGTGGACGTCGCGCCGGTGCCCCGAGGCGGCGAGCTGTTCGACGAGGGCCTTGGCGGGCGCGAGGCCGGTGCCGCCCGCGACGAGCAGCAGGTCGCGGTCCGAGTCGGGGTCGAGCGTCATCGTGCCCATGGCCGGGCCGAGCAGGACGGTGTCGCCGGGCCGGGTGTGCCGGACGAGGGCGCCGCTCACCCACCCGGCGGGCAGCGCGCGGACGTGCAGGCTCAGCAGCCCGTCCGGGCGCGGGGCGTTGGCGATGGAGTAGGGCCGCCAGACCCGGGGCCAGCGCGCGGTCTGCACGGGGACGTACTGGCCGGCGGTGTAGGGCAGCGACGCGTCCGGCCGCAGGGTGAGGACGGCGAGGTCGGCCGCGCGGCGGTCGTGCTCGACGACCTCGGCGACCCACCAGGGCGGCGCGGTCGCGGCGTCCCGCTCGGCGGCGGCGATCATGGTGTCGCACGCGGACCGGTAGGCGGCGCTCCAGGCCGCCTCCGCCTCGGCGCTCCAGACCTCGGCGGCGAACGTCCGCAGGGTGGCGATCAGCGCGGCGCCGACGGCGGGGTAGTGCTCGGGCAGCACCCCGAACCGGCGGTGGTCGCGGCCGAGCCGGGCCAGGTAGGCGCTCAGCTCGTCGGGGCTGTCCTGGCTCCAGGCGATCCGGCCGAGCGCGTGGAAGAGACGGTCGCACTGGGCGCCCATCGCGGGCGGGAACAGGGCCCGCAGCCGCGGATTCTCGGCGAACAGGCGGCCGTAGAAATAGCCCGCCGCCTTTCCCGGCTCGTTTTCCAGACGGCTGAAGCTCTCTTTGAGAATGCGGGGATCCAATGACATGTCAGGCTCGCCCTCTTGGGTCATCGGGGGCCGGTTCCGCCCCGCGCGCGGCGTCGGGTGCCCGGCTCGGTGAGATTCTCGCACCCGGATCCGCCGGTCCTCAAGCGGTTCACGCCAACTCCGGGCCGGTATGACGGAGCGTAGTCGCGTATCAGGCGGTATTGGTACCAACATTTCTGACAAAGAGGACGAATACCGATCAGTACTGAAAGAGAGTGATTGGTCGGTTATGTAGTACCGGCGAATTGATGACGTGGCGGCCCGCGGAATTTCCCGCCGCGGCGCCGCGCGGCGCCTGGGAACGGACCGGGCGGCGGCGGGAGAGTAATCTCCACCCCGGTGGAGGAAAGGCGGCGTGATCTGTTCGCTGCGGAGGGCCACCGCGGGGCGGGGCGGCCCGGCCCGGGGGAGGCCCGGTGGTGCGCGATGATGACGTCGCAAAGGTGGCAACTCACCACATATCGTGACCGGAGCGCGGCCAGAGCCGTGGAGAGGGGAACCACGCATGTCAGAGGCGATCCGGGGGGCACCGACGGCACCGAGCGCCGGCGGGCCGCCCCTCATCGGCGTCACCACCTACCAGGAACCGGCCCGCTGGGGCGTGTGGGTGCGCGAGGCCGCGCTCCTGCCGGTGTCCTACCCGCGCTCGGTCGAGCGCGCGGGCGGCGTCGCCGTCCTGCTCCCCCCGGCCGCGACACTGCGCGGCCTCGGCGCCCTGGTCTCCCGGCTGGACGGCATCGTCCTGGCGGGCGGCGGCGACGTCGACCCCGACCTGTACGGCGCGGACCGGCACGCCGAGACCGGCCCGCCGCAGCCCCAGCGGGACCGCTACGAGCTGGCGCTCGTCCGCGCGGCGGTGGACGCCGACCTGCCGTTCCTGGCGATCTGCCGGGGCATGCACGTGCTGAACGTCGCGCGGGGCGGGGCGCTCGTCCAGCACCTGCCGGAGGCGGTCGGCCACAAGGGCCACTCCCCGGAGACCGGCATCGTCGGCTCGCACCGGGTTCAGTTCAGCGCGGGCAGCACGATCGGCGGGATCCTCGGCGAGGAGTCCGACGTGCCGACCTACCACCACCAGGCGGTGAGCCGCCTCGGCAAGGGCCTGTCCGCTGTCGCGTGGGCCGAGGACCAGGTCGTCGAGGCCGTCGAGCTTCAGGGGCACCGGTTCGGGCTCGGCGTCCAGTGGCACCCCGAGGAGGGCGACGACCGGCGCCTGTTCGAGGCGCTGGTCGCCGCCGCCGCGCGCTGACCCGGGAGGCCGCCGCATGCCCCTGCACCCGCAGGCCGAGGACTTCCTGGAACTGCTCGCCTCCTGGACGGCCGGAGCCCCGCCGGACGAGCCCCCGATCGAGGAGATGCGCCGCGCGATCGCCGCCGCGTTCCCGCTGGTGACGCGGGAGCTGCCGCACGTCTGCGACCTGACCGTGCCGGGGCCGGGCGGCCGCGTTCCGGTGCGCCTCTACCGCCCGCTGCCCGAGGGCGAGGGCGCGCTGCCCGCCGTGGTCTACCTGCACGGCGGCGGCTGGGTGCTGGGCGGCGTCGACAACGTGGACGCGGCGTGCCGCGAGATCGCGGCCGGCGCCGGATGCGCGGTGCTCGGCGTCGACTACCGGCTCGCCCCCGAGCACCCGTTCCCGGCGGCGGTGGAGGACGCGTGGGCGGCCCTGGCGGCCCTCACCCGCGACCCGGGCCGCTACGGCGCCCTGCCCGGCGCGGTCGCGGTCGCGGGCGACAGCGCCGGGGGGAACCTGGCCGCCGCGCTCGCGCTGCTGGCCCGCGACCGGGGCGTGCCGCTGGCGCACCAGCTCCTGGTCTACCCGGTGACCGACACGGCGATGGACACCCCGAGCTGGGCCGAGTACGGCCGGGGGTACGGGCTGGACGCCGCGACGCTCGCGCGGTTCCTGGAGCTGTACCGCGGCGGCGCCGACCCCGCCGATCCGCGCCTGGCCCCCTTGCGCGCGCCCCGGCTGGCGGGCACCGCGCCCGCTACCGTGATCACCGCCGAGTGCGACATCCTGCGGGACGAGGCGGAGGCGTACGCGCGGCGGCTGGCGGCGGAGGGCGTCCCGGTGGAGGTGCGCCGTTTCGACGGCGTCGTCCACTCGTTCTTCCTGCTGCCGGAGATCTTCGACGCCGGGGCCGAGGCCATGCGCCTGGCCGTGCGGCGGCTCCGCGCGGCGTTCGAGGGTCTCGGAGACCTGGCACAGGAGGGCGGGGCGGTATGAGCGGACGGTACGGGGCCTACGAGCGGCTCGACATCGACTGGGCGGCGCCGGGGGTGCTCCGGGTGACGATCAGCACGCCCGGCAGGCTCAACGCGGTCGACGCCGCGGGGCACCGGGAGCTGGCGGAGATCTGGCGGGACGCCGACGCCGACGACGAGGTCCGCGCCGTCCTCGTGCGCGGCGCGGGCACGGCGTTCTCGGCGGGCGGCGACCTCGCGATGATCGAGCGGATGATGGACGACCACGCCGCGCGGCGCCGGATCATGCGCGAGGCCCGCGACATCGTGATGAACGTGCTGAACTGCTCCAAGCCGGTGGTCAGCGCCGTCCAGGGCCCGGCCGTGGGCGCGGGGCTCGCGGTGGCGCTGCTGGCCGACATCTCCGTCGTCGGCCGCACGGCGCGGATCATCGACGGGCACACCCGGCTCGGCGTCGCGGCGGGCGACCACGCGGCGATCGTGTGGCCGCTGCTGTGCGGGCTGGCGAAGGCGAAGTACTACCTGCTGCTCAACGAGGTCATGACCGGAGAGGAGGCCGAGCGCATCGGCCTGGTCTCGCTGTGCGTGGACGACGCCGAGGTGCACGAGCGGGCGCTGGAGATCGCCGGGAGGCTCGCCGCCGGTCCGGCGGAGGCGCTGTCGCTCACCAAGCACGCGCTGAACAACTGGCTGCGGCTGGCGGGGCCGACGTTCGAGGCGTCGCTGGCGATGGAGTTCCTCGGGTTCACCGGCCCGGACGTCCGCGAGGGCGTGGCGGCGCTGCGCGAGAAGCGCCCGCCCGCGTTCGGGTGAGCGCCCGATGAGCGCCCGATGAGCGCCGCACCTGGACGCCGGGCGTTCCTGGCGCTGGCCGCCGGCGTCCCCGCCGCCGCGGCGGGCTGCGGGGGCCGGTCCGGGCCGAGGGCGCGGCTCAGGCTGGCCACGGGGGAGGCGGGCGGCGCCTACGAGGTGCTCGGCCAGCGGTTCGCGGCCGAGCTGCGGCGCGGCGGCCTGGACGCGCGGGTGCTGCGGACGGCCGCGAGCGTGGAGAACCTCGCGATGCTCGCCGGCGGCCGCGCCGAGCTGGGCTTCGCGCTGGCCGACAGCGCCGACCGCGCCGTCCTGGCCGAGCGGCTCCCGGTGGCGGCGCTGGCCCGCATGTACATGAACTACGTCCACCTGGTGGTCCCGGCGGGGTCGCCGGTCCGCTCGCCCGCCGACCTGGCCGGGCGCCGGGTGTCGGTCGGCGCGGCGCTGTCGGGCACGGCGGTGAGCGCCGGGCGGGTCCTGGACGCGGCGCGGCTGCGCCGTCCGGCGGTCGTCTCCACGCTCGGCCTGGACGCCTCGGCGCGGGCGCTGCGCGCGGGCCGCGTCGCGGCGTTCTTCTGGTCGGGCGGGGTGTCGACCCCGGCGCTCGCCGCGTTCGCGCGGACGACGCCGATCCGGCTGCTGCCCCTCGACGGGCTGGTGGCGCCGCTGCGCCGCGCGTACGGCCCGGTCTACGAGCACGCCGCCGTCCCGGCGGGGGAGTACGGCGGGGCGGGGCCCGTCCCGACCGTCGGCACGCCGAGCTACCTGGTGTGCGGCGCGTCCCTGCCGGGCGACGTCGCGTTCACCGCGACGCGGATCCTGTTCGCGAGCCGGGACCGGCTGGAGGCCCCCGACGCGCCCGGCGGGCGCCTCGACCGGCGCTACGCGATCGGCACCGGCGCCGTCCCGCTGCATCCGGGCGCGGCCCGCTACTACCGCTCCACCTACGGCTGAGGGCCCGCCGGGCCGGGAAGGCGCAGCTCGACGACCAGGCCGGAGGGGCTGCCCGGCAGCAGGCGCAGCGTCCCCCCGCTCGCTTTGGCCAGCTCGGCGGCGATCGCGAGGCCGAGGCCGCTGCCCGGGACGTTGGCGTGGTCGGGGGAGCGCCAGAAGCGGGACGCGGCGTCCGCGCGCTCGGCGCCGCCGAGGCCGGGCCCGTCGTCGGCGACGCGAAGGACGGCCCCCTCCGGCGCCTCCTCCAGGGTCACCGTGACCGTCCCGCCCGGGGGGACGAACTTGTGCGCGTTGTCCAGGGCGGTGTCGGCGACGCGGGCGACCGCGTCCGGCACGGCGTGGGCTGGGCAGGACTCCGGCAGCTCCACGGCGAGGGTGAGGCCCTGGGCCGCGAACACCTCCCGCCACCCGGCGAGCCGGGGGCGCAGCTCGGCGGCCGCGTCGACCTCGCGGGCCGCCGCGCCGGACTCGACCCGCGCGAGCGCGAGCATCGCCTCCACGAGCGCGGCGAGCCGGTCGATCTCGGCCATCGCCTCCTCGTGCTCGGGGGTCCCGGCGGCGTCCAGGTGCGGCAGGAGGTTCTCCAGCCGCAGCGACAGCACGGCCAGCGGGGTGCGCAGCTCGTGCGAGGCGTCGGCGACGAAGACGCGCTGGCGCTCCATCGCGGCCGACACCGCGTCCGCCATCGCGTTGAACCGGGAGGTGAGGCGGCGCAGCTCGGCCGGGCCGACGCCGGGGTCGACGCGGGCGTCCAGCCGTCCTCCGGCGATCTCGCCCGCGGTGCGGTCGAGGTCGGTGACCGGCCGCAGGATCCACCGGGCCAGGGACCGCGCCGCGAGCGTCGAGCAGCCGAGCACCGCGAGCGCGCCCAGCGCCAGCGCCGCCCACACCAGCGCGATGTCGCGGCGGGCCCGCTCGGTCGGCGCGAGCAGCAGCACCGCGCCCGACAGCTGCGCGTCCCGCCCGGCGGGCTCGGCGATCAGCACCGCGCGGGGGCCGAACGGGCCGAGCGCGGGCAGGTCCTCGGTGGTGCGCCCCGACAGCGCGGTGCGGGTCGCGGCGGTGTCGTCGACGTCCATGCGGCCCGCCTCGGCGAGCAGCGTCCCGTCCCGGTCGCGGATCCGCACGGCCGCCCCGTACAGCGCGGCGTAGCGGGTCACCTCGGGGACGAGCGCGCTGCGGTCGCCCTCCCGCGCGGCCCGGTCGGCCAGCTCGGCGAACCGGGTCGCGTCCGCGCGGCGGTCGAGCAGCAGCCGGTTCGCGCGGTGCGCGGCGTAGGCCAGGCCGAGCGGCACCGCCAGCGCCGTGACCACCAGGACGATCAGCACCGTGAACGTCGCGACGAGCCGCGGCCTCACGGCGCGGCGCCCCTCACGGCCCCGCTCACGGCGCGGTCCCGAGCCGGTAGCCGGTGCCCCGCAGCGTCACCACCAGCCACGGACGGCCCGTCTTGGAGCGCAGCCCCGCCACGTGCACGTCCAGCGACCGGGACGCCGACAGCAGCGGGTCGCCCCAGATCGCGTCCAGGATCTCCTCCCGCCCCCGCACGACGCCCGGCTCCCGCGCGAGCAGCGCCAGCAGGTCGAACTCGCGGCGGGTCAGCGGAACCGGGCGGCCCGCGACGGCCACCCGCCGCCGCGCCAGGTCGATCCGGACGTCCCCCACCGCCACGAGCGGCGGCGGCACCGGCAGCGGCCGCGTGCCGCGCCGGACGACCGCCTCCATCCGCGCCATCAGCTCCGCCGTCCGGAACGGCTTGACCAGGTAGTCGTCGGCGCCCGAGCGCAGCCCGCGCAGCACGTCCCGCTCCCGCGTCCGGGCCGTCACCACGATGATCGGGACGGCGGACACCCGGCGGACGCGGCGCAGCGCGTCCATGCCGTCCATGTCGGGCAGGCCGAGGTCCAGGAGCACGAAGTCGGCCCCGCCCGCCAGCCGGAGGGCGTCGACGGCGAGCGCGGCGCGCTCGACGGTGTGGCCGTGCCAGGTCAGGGCGGTGGTCAGCGCGGACGCGAGCCGGTCGTCGTCCTCGACCAGGAGTACCCGCATGCCGACAAGGTTAGGCGTGCGCCGGGACGTCGCCGGGCGCGCTCTCGCGCCGCGACAGCGCCGCGTCCCGGGTCTCGCGCATGCACACGTACACGACCAGCGACACCGCCGCGCAGCCCGCCACGTACCAGTAGAAGCCCGCCTCGGCGCCCGCCTTCTTGAACCACAGCGCGACGTACTCCGCGGTCCCGCCGAACAGCGCGTTCGCGACCGCGTACGGCAGCGCCACGCCCAGCGCCCGGACGTGGGTGGGGAACATCTCCGCCTTCACGACCGCGTTGATCGAGGTGTACCCGGTGACGATGACCAGGCCGGCGAGCGACAGCGCGAGCGCCCCGCCGAAGCCGTCCACCCGCGACAGCGCGGTCATCAGCGGGACGGTGCCGAGCGTCCCGCCGATCCCGAAGCCGATCAGCAGCGGGCGGCGGCCGATCCGGTCCGACAGCGCCCCGGCGAGCGGCTGCAGCCACATGAACGCGAACAGCGCGCAGAAGCTCACCAGCGACGCCGTGCTCTTCTCCAGCCCGGCGGTGTTGGACAGGTACTTGGTCAGGTAGGTCGTGTAGGTGTAGTACGCGAGCGTCCCGCCCATCGTCAGCGCGACCACCAGCGCCGCCTCCCGCCGGTGGGCGGCCAGCTCCCGCAGCGTGCCGCGCCCGGCGCCGGCCTCCTCCGGCGCCCGCTCCTGCTCGTCGAACGCCTCGGTCTCCAGCAGGCTCCGCCGCAGGTAGAGGATCACGGCGGCGGCGACCGCGCCGACGGCGAAGGGGATCCGCCAGCCGTAGGACTTCAGCGCCTCCTCGGTCATCGCGTGCTGCAGGACGATCAGGAGCCCGAGCCCCACGAGCTGCCCCGCCGTCATCGACACGTACTGGAAGCTGGAGGCGAACCCGCGCCGTCCCGGCGGCGTCGCCTCGGTGAGGTAGGTGGCGCTGGCCGCGTACTCGCCGCCGACCGACAGGCCCTGCAGCAGCCGCGCCACCAGCAGGACGAACGCGCCGAGGTACCCCACCGACCCGTAGGTCGGCGCGACCGCGATGAGCAGCGCGCTGCCCGACATCAGCGTGACGGTCAGGGTGAGCGCGGCCTTGCGCCCGCGCCGGTCGGCGAACCGGCCGAGCAGCCAGCCGCCGACCGGGCGCATGAAGAACCCGACCGCGAAGATCCCGGCGGTGTTCAGCAGCTGCGCGGTCTCGTTGCCTTTGGGGAAGAACGCCGAGGCGAAGTAGGTGGCGAAGCTCGCGTAGACGAACCAGTCGTACCACTCGACCATGTTGCCGACGGAGCCGCCGATCACCGCCTTCCACGGGACGCGGGCGGGACGCGCGGTGGGTGGGGGAGCCGTCACGGGAACCTCCTGCTGCCGGTCTGCCGGGTCTGTGCAAGGAGGCTCGCCCGCCGGGCGGGCCCGGTCCAGGGGGTCCGCCGGAGATCTAACGTCCGGTTAACGAAGACGGAAGAGGCGGGGGTCAGCCCGCCAGCGCGGGGTCCGCGCCGGTGACCGGGGCGCCGACGTAGCGCGTCACCATCCGGGCGATGAGGTGGGCGACCTCGTCCGGCGGGACGGAGGGCAGCATGATGTGGCTGGCCGTCAGCCGGACGGCCGCGTCGGTGATCTCGGTGAGCGCGGTGCGGTCCAGGCCCGGCCACTGCGCGAGCGCGTGCTCGGCGATCCGGGCGCTGGCGGTGAACAGCACCGGCTCGGCGCGGGTGGTCAGCAGCGGGAGCAGCTCGTCGCCGCCCGCGCCGGTCAGCACCGCCTTCTTGAGCTGGTCGTCGGCCGACACCTCCAGCGTGAACAGCACCGCCGCCGTGACGGCCGAGTACAGGTCGGCGTGCTCGGACAGCACCCGGTCGATCCCGTCGAGGTAGCGGTCGTTGTCGCGGACCACGACGGCGCGCGCGAGGCCCCACTTGTCGCCGAACTCGTTGTAGACGGTCTGGCGGCTGACGTTCGCGGCGGCGGCGACGTCGCGCATCCGGACGCCCCGGTACCCGCGCTCGACGAGCAGCTCGGCGGCGGCGTCCAGGAGGGAGTCGCGCACGGAGCGGCCTGCGGTGCCCATGGGTGGTCCCTCCGGTGCCGGTCGGGGGGCGGGAGTTCGGCCCATTATCCCCGGCGGGACACGCGGGGCGCGGCGGTCGCGCCGACCTCCGCGCGGACCTCCACGGGCGGGCCGGCCGCGACCACCCTCCCGGCGTCCAGGACGTGCAGGACGTCGCAGACCCCCATCGCCGGCTCCAGCCCGTCGCAGGCGACCAGTACCGCGAGGCCCTCGGCGGCGAGGTCGCGCAGCAGCACCTCCAGCGCCCGCGAGCGGCGCTCGGGCAGGGCCGTCCACGGCTCGTCCAGCAGCAGGACCGACGGCTCGGACGCCAGCGCGCGGGCGAGCCCCGCCAGCGCGGCGACCTCCGGCGGCGTCTCGGCGGCGCGCCGGCCGGCGAACTCGGCGACGCCGGCGCGGGCGAGGGCGTCCTCGGCGCGCCCCGCCGCGTCGGGGCGGCGGCGCCGGTCCCGGCCGAGGCGGTCGCGCCCGAACCGGTCCCGCGCGGACCGCTCGGCCGCCGCCCGCACGCTCTCCCGCAGGGTCGGACCGGGGAACGGCCACGCCCTCGGGCGCGCGGGCCGCTGGAACGCGCGGGCGATCCCGTGCCGGGCCCGCGCCCGCGCGGCGGTGCCGGTGAGGTCCTCGCCGTCGAGGTGGACGGTCCCCTCCGCCGGGCGGCGCACGCCGGCGATGACGTCGCACAGGGTGGTCTTGCCCGCGCCGCGCGGCCCGACCAGGCCGGTCACCGCGCCGGGCGGGGCGAGGAGCCCGGCGCCGTCCACGGCGGTCAGCGGGCCGAACCGCACCGTCACGTCCGCCACCCGCAGCCCCTCCAGCACCGTCATCCGCACCTCCGGGGCCATCGATGTGACGTGGGTCACGGTCGGGCCCTCACCTTACCCAGCGTCCCCGGACCGGGCAATCCTCCGCTCGCGCGCCCACTCCTTGACGCCCGCGACGAACGCCTCGACGTCGGCGGCCTTGCCCGAGGCCATCTCCTCGAACCAGGCCGGGACGTACCGCTCGAACCGGCCCGTCTCCAGGACCTCCAGGACGGCGGCGGCGACGTCCTCGGGCGGCAGCGCGTCGGACAGGTCGCTCAGCGGCGGCTCGTCCCCCGGCCGCGAGAACAGCTCGGTGTCGATGATCGCGGGCTGGACGACGTGGGCGTGCACGCCCGTCCCGTCCAGGTCGACCGCCATGCTCTCCCAGAACGCCGTCAGCGCCGCCTTGGACGCGGCGTAGGCGCCTTCGTGCGGGGGCCCGAGCCGCGCCGCCACCGAGCCGACCGCCACCAGGTCCCCGCGCCCCCGGGCGGTCATCCCCGGCAGCAGCGCCAGCGCGAGCCGGACGGGCGACAGGTAGTTCAGCAGCATCACCTCCTCGGCCTCGGCGGCCGACAGGTCCTGGACGCGGCGCCGCTTCGGCATCCCGGCGCACGCGACCAGCACGTCGACGCCGCCGAGCGCCTCCTCGGCCGCCGCCGCGAGCCCCGGGAGGCCGTCGAGACCGGCCAGGTCCGCCGTCCAGCTCACCGAGCCGGGGGAGTGCGCCCGGCACCGCTCCAGCACCCGCGCGAGCCGGTCCGCGCGCCGCGCGACCAGGCCCACCCGCGCGCCCGCCAGGGCGAGGGCCTGCGCGGTGGCGGCGCCGATCCCCGACGAGGCGCCCGTCACCAGCGCGGACCTCCCCGCGAGCGTGCTCACTCCATCACTTAGCGTGGTCATGGGGACCACGGTTCCGCACGGATCCCCGTGGGGCAAGGCGCAGCGCGCCGGTCACGGTTCGGTTGCGGGAACCTTCATGATCTTGTCCGCAATGAGTGTTAAACGTAGTTTCGCGGCCATCAGGCGCCCCCTGTCGCCACCACCCGAGGAGACGCCATGCCCGAGTCCCCCCGTCGCCCGCTCGACCGGCTCCCCCGCCGCGAACTGCTGGCCGGCGCCGCCGCCCTCGCCGGTCTCACGACCGTGGGCCTGCTTCCCGGCACCGCCTCCGCGGCCGGGCGGCAGCCCCCCGGCGCGGCGCGCGGCCCCGTCCCCACCCCCGGCGACACCGCCGTCACCACCCGCGTCAGCGCCCGCCGCGCGCTCCGGCACCTGCGGGTGCTGAGCGACGACATCGGCTGGCGCGTCACCGGCACCCGCCGGGAGCACCGCGCGGCGCACTACATCGCCGGGACCCTCCGTGATCTCGGTTACACCGTCGAGCTCCAGCCGTTCTCCGTCCCCGACAAGAAGCTCGCCGAACTGCGCGCCGGAGGGGAGCACTGGCAGAGCGCCGCCGCGACCCTCGGCGCGGCGGGCCGCGCCAAGGGCCGCGTCACCGACCTCGGCGAGGCCACCGAGGTCACCGCCGACCTCACCGGCCGGATCGCGCTGTTCACCCGCGTCCCCGGCAAGGAGCAGGCCCAGGCGCAGGCCGCCGCCGCCAAGGGCGCGCGGGCCGTCCTGATCGTCAACGTGCGCAGCACCACCTACCCCGAGCGCAAGGCCGCCACGTTCTTCCCCGCCCTGGAGGCGCCCGTCCAGGTCCCGGTGCTCGGCCTGGCCGAGCACCACGGCGAGCTGATCCGCGAGGGCGTGCGCGCGCTGTCCCTGGAGGTCACCGCGCACACCGGGCTGACCTCCCACAACGTCATCGCCGAGCGCCGCGCGACCCGGCCCAACCCCGGCGGCCGGGCCGTGATCGTCGGCGCCCACTACGACAGCGTCCCCGGCTCGCCCGGCGGCAACGACGACGGCAGCGGCACCGCCCTGTGCCTGGAGCTGGCCCGCGCCACGCGCCGCCTGCCCACCCAGCAGGACCTGCGGTTCTGCCTGTGGGGCGCCGAGGAGCTCGGGCTCGTCGGGGCGCGGCACTACGTCAAGGGGCTCGACGACGCGGCCGCCGCGCGGATCACCGGCTGCTTCCAGAACGACATGGTCGCCACCAGCCACCCGGCGGCGGACACCTACTGGCTCCTGTCGGTCGACGGCAAGCCCAACACCACCACCACCGCGATCGCGGGCGTCGCCGAGCGGCTCGGCTACACCGGCCGGACCAAGGGCCCCGCCGCGCGCGGCTCCAGCGACCACGAGGCCTTCCACGAACGCGGCATCGCCGCGGGCAACTTCAGCTGGCGCGGGGAGGCCCCGAGCCAGCTCGAACCCGTCTACCACACCCCCGAGGACACCGTGGAGGGGAACATCAGCCTCGAACGCCTCCAGATCTCCCTGGAGCTGATCGGCTGCGCCGCCTACGACGTCGCCCTCAACGGCTGACCGGCACGCTCGGCTACGGGACGCTCGCGTCCCGTAGCCGAGTGGTTCACGGGCGTCAAGTACAGTGTCCGGTTTGGCGGCGGAAGAGGGGCCGCCGGCCACCTGGACACCGGGGGAGACTTGAGTCCGCTTCTCGCTGAGACCGCGCGTGCCGTCTACCGATCGACACGGAGCGCGCCGCCCCCGCGCACCCTGCTCGACGTGCTCGACGCGACCGCGCAGCGGCACCCGCACGCCCCCGCGCTGGACGACGGGGCGGCCCCGCTCGACTACGCCGGGCTGCTCGCCGAGGCGTCGCTGCTGGCCAGGGAGCTGGAGGCGGCGGGCGTCGGGCGCGGCGACCGGGTCGGCGTCCGCGTCCCCTCCGGCACCGCCGACCTGTACGTCGCGATCCTCGCCGTGCTGACGGCGGGCGCCGCCTACGTGCCGGTGGACGCCGACGACCCCGACGAGCGCGCCGCGCTGGTCTTCGGCGAGGCGAACGTCTGCGCCGTCGTCGGCGAGGGCCGCGCGATCACCCTCACCGGCGTGCCCGGCGGGCGCGCCGGACGGCCGGAACCGGACGACGACGCCTGGATCATCTTCACCTCCGGCTCCACCGGCCGCCCCAAGGGCGTCGCCGTCACCCACCGCTCCGCCGCCGCGTTCGCCGACGCCGAGGCGCGGCTGTTCCCCGCCCGCCCGTCCGACCGGGTCCTGGCGGGCCTGTCGGTGGCCTTCGACGCGTCCTGCGAGGAGATGTGGCTGGCGTGGCGGCACGGCGCCTGCCTGGTGCCCGCCCCGCGCGCGCTCGTCCGCGCGGGCGTCGACCTCGGGCCCTGGCTCGCCGAGCGGGGGATCACGGTCGTCTCGACCGTCCCGACCCTCGCCGCGCTGTGGCCCGCCGGATGCCTGGACGGCGTCCGGCTGCTGATCTTCGGCGGGGAGGCGTGCCCGCCCGAGCTGGCCGCCCGGCTCGCCGTCCCCGGCCGTCAGGTCTGGAACACCTACGGCCCCACCGAGGCGACCGTCGTCGCCTGCGCCGCGCCGCTCGGCGGCGGCGCCCCGGTCCGGATCGGGCTGCCGCTGGACGGCTGGGACCTCGCCGTCGTCGACGCCTCCGGCGAACCCGTCGGGCCCGGCGAGACGGGCGAGCTGGTCATCGGCGGCGTCGGCCTGGCCCGCTACCTCGACCCCGCCAAGGACGCCGAGAAGTACGCGCCGCTGCCCTCCCTCGGCTGGGACCGCGCCTACCGCAGCGGCGACCTCGTCGTCGCCGACCCCGCCGGGCTGGTCTTCGCCGGACGCGCCGACGACCAGGTCAAGCTCGGCGGCCGCCGGATCGAACTCGGCGAGGTCGACGCCGCGCTCCAGGCGCTGCCCGGCGTGACCGGCGCCGCCGCGGCCGTCCGCGCGACCCCGACCGGGCACCAGGTCCTCGTCGGCTACCTCGTCACCGGGGAAGGCTTCGACGGCGCCGCCGCCCGCGAGCGGCTCCGGGACGCGCTGCCCGCCTCCCTCGTCCCCCGGCTCGCGACCGTCGCCACCCTCCCGACCCGGACCTCCGGCAAGGTCGACCGGGACGCGCTTCCGTGGCCGCTGCCCGGCGCCGACCCGGCGGACGAGGCGGGCGCCGAGCCCCTCACCGGCGCCGAGGAGTGGCTGGCCGCGCGGTGGGCCGAGGTGCTGGGGGAGACGCCCGACCGCCCCGGCGCCGACTTCTTCGCGCTCGGCGGCAGCAGCCTCGGCGCCGCCCGGCTGGTGTCGGCGCTGCGCCCGCGCCACCCGTCCGTCGCCGTCGGCGACGTCTACGAGCACCCGACGCTGCGGGGCCTCGCCGACCACCTCGGCGACGGCGAGCCGCAGGAGGAGGCACCGGCCCCGGCGCGGCGGGAGCCGGTGCGGCCGGTGCCGCGCCGGTTCGCCGCCGCCCAGACCCTGCTGATGGTCCCGCTGCTCACCCTCGGCGCGATGCGCTGGGCGACCGGCCTCGCCGCGTTCGGCAACCTCGCCGGGTTCGCGTGGGCGCCGAGGGTGTCGTGGTGGGCGGTGCTCGCGGGCGCGCTGCTGTTCGTGGCGCCGGTCGGCCGGATGGCGCTCGCCGCCGCCGGGGCCCGGCTGCTGCTGCGCGGCCTGCGCCCCGGCGCGTACCCGCGCGGCGGGTCGGTCCACCTGCGGCTGTGGACGGCCGAGCAGCTCGCGGCCCGGCTCGGCGCGGCCGAGCTGTCGGCGGCGCCCTGGTTCGCCTTCTACGCCCGCGCGCTCGGCGCCCGCGTCGGCCCGGACGTCGACCTGCACGCCCCGCCGCCGATCACCGGGATGCTCCGGATCGGGCGCGAGGCCGCGATCGAGCCCGAGGCCGACCTGACCGGCCACTGGATCGACGGCGACATCCTGCGGGTCGGGGAGATCCGCGTCGGCGCCGGAGCCGTCGTCGGCGCCCGCGCCGTCCTGTTCCCCGGCGCGCGCGTCGGCAAGAACGCCCAGGTCGCGGCCGGTGCCGCGGTGACCGGACGGGTCCCGGCCGGGCAGCGGTGGGCGGGCGCCCCCGCCGTCCGCCGCGGCAAGGCCCGCCGGCCCGAGGGCCCCGGCCGACCGCCCCGCACCCGCCGCTGGACGCTCGCCTACGGCGCGACCGCCGTGCTCCTCGGCCTCCTCCCGCTGCTGGCCGCGCTGCCGGGCCTGGCCGTCCTCGGCCTGTCCCTGCGCGGCACCGCGACCCTCGGAGAGGCGCTGGCCGCCGCGCTCCTGGCCGTCCCCGCCGCCACGCTCGCGGGCCTCGCGACGTTCGCCGCCGCGACCCTGGCGGCCGTGCGGCTCCTCGGCGCCGGCCTCCGCGAGGGCGAGCACCCCGTGCACAGCGCGCAGGCGTGGCGGGCGTGGGCCTCCAGCCGCCTGATGGGGATGGCGCGGGTCTGGCTGTTCCCGCTGTACGCGAGCATCCTCACCCCCGCCTGGCTGCGCGCCCTCGGCATGCGCGTCGGGCGGGACGTGGAGGCCTCCACCGTCCTCGCGCTGCCCGCCATGACCTCGGTCGCCGACGGCGCCTTCCTCGCCGACGACACCATGGTCGCCCCCTACGAGCTGGGCGGCGGACGGATGCGCGTCGCTCGGGCCCGCATCGGCAAGCGCGCCTTCCTCGGCAACTCGGGCATGGCGGCGCCCGGCCGCAAGGTGCCCAAGGGCGGGCTGATCGGGGTGCTGTCGGCCGCGCCGAAGAAGGCCAAGGCCGGCGCGTCCTACCTCGGCCTGCCGCCGGTGCGGCTGCACCGCACCGCCGACACCGCCGACCAGTCCCGCACCTACCGGCCCTCCCGGCGGCTGAAGGCGGCGCGCGCGGCCGTCGAGGCGTGCCGGGTCGTCCCGGCGATGGGATGCGTCGCCGTCGGCGTGCTGGCCGCCGCCGCCCTCGCCTGGCTCGCCTCCTCCTACGGGCCCGCTGTCGCGGTGCTCGCCTCCGGCCTGGTGCTGGCGGCCGCCGGGGCGCTCGCCGCCGCCGTCGCGACCGCCGCCAAGTGGGCGCTGGTCGGCCGGATCGCCCCCGGCGACCGGGAGCTGTGGAGCTCGTTCGTGTGGCGCAACGAGCTGGCCGACAACTTCGTCGAGGTGCTCGCCGCGCCCTGGTTCGCCGAGCCGTGGCTCGGCACCGCCCCGCTCAACCTGTGGCTGCGCTCGCTCGGCGCCCGGATCGGACGCGGCGTCTGGTGCGCCACCTACTGGCTGCCCGAGGCCGACCTCGTCCGGCTCGGCGACGGCGCGTGCGTCAACCAGGGCTGCGTGCTCCAGACCCACCTGTTCCACGACCGGATCATGAGGGTCGATACCGTCGTGCTGGAGGGTGGGGCGACGCTAGGCTCCAACGGGGTGGTCCTCCCTGCGGCCTCGATCGGGGCGGACACCACGGTCGGACCCGCGTCCCTGGTCACGCGCGGCGAGCAGCTGCCCGCCCGCACCCGGTGGCTCGGCAACCCGATCGCGGCCTGGGCCCCGCCCGCACGCGACCGACGCCGCGCCCGGCGCCCTGCCTGAGGCCGCGACCGACCCGGAGGACCCGACCGCCCCGTGAACTACTTCCCCGACCACGGCGACGACGGCTACCAGGTCGGGCGCTACGACCTCGGCCTGGACTACCGCGTCGGCCCCAACCGGCTCGCCGGCACCGCGCGGCTGTCGGCCACCGCCGCGGGCGGGCTCGACCGCCTCGCCCTCGACCTCGGAACGTTCCGCGTCGGCAAGGCGCTGGTGGACGGCGCGCCCGCCCGGTTCCGGCACCGGCGCGGGAAGCTGCACCTCACCCCGGCCCGGCCGATCGATTCCGGCGCGGAGTTCACCGTCGAGGTCCGCTACACCGGCAACCCGTCCCCGGTGCCGAGCCCGTGGGGCGGGCTCGGCTGGGAGCAGCTCACCGACGGCTCGATCGTCGCGGGGCAGCCGACGGGCGCGCCGTCCTGGTTCCCCTGCAACGACCGCCCCGACGACAAGGCCCGCTACCGGATCACCGTGACCACCGCGTCGGCCTACGAGGTCGTCGCCAACGGGCGGCTGACCGGCAGGCGCCGCACCGGCGCGAACACCACCTGGGTGTACGAGCAGGACGAGCCGATGGCGCCCTACCTGGCCAGCGTGCAGATCGGCCGCTACCAGTTCCTCGAACTGGAAGGTCCCGTCCCGCAGCACGTCTTCTTCCCCTCCTCGGCCGAGCGGGACGTCCGGCACGACTTCGGCCGGCAGGGCGCGATGCTCAGCGCGTTCACCCGCCTGTTCGGCCCCTACCCGTTCGGCCTGTACACGGTCGTGGTCGCCGACGACGAGCTGGAGATCCCCGTCGAGGCCCAGGGCATGTCGATCTTCGGGACCAACCACGTGGACGGGGAGCGCGGCCAGGAGCGGCTCGTCGCGCACGAGTTGGCCCACCAGTGGTTCGGCAACAGCCTCACGGTCGGGTCCTGGAGCGACATCTGGCTGCACGAGGGGTTCGCCACCCACGCCGAGTGGCTGTGGTCGGAGGAGTCGGGCGGCGAGCCGGCCGCCGCGCACGCCCGCCGCTGGCACCACCGCCTGGCCGGGCAGCCGCAGGACCTCGTGCTGGCCGATCCCGGCCCCGGGGACATGTTCGACGACCGCGTCTACAAGCGCGGCGCCCTCGCCCTGCATGCCCTCCGCGGCGTCATGGGCGACGAGGCGTTCTTCGGCGCGCTGCGCGAGTGGACCTCAGAGAACCGGCACGGGACGGTGACCACCGACGCCTTCACCGCGCTCGCCGACCGCCATGCCGGGCGCTCCCTGGAGGCGTTCTTCACCGCCTGGCTGCGGGAAAAGGAGCTGCCGCCGCTGCCCTGAGTCGGTAAGGTCGTGGGTTTCGCCCACGTCCCCCTCGTCTCAGGAGGTCCGCGCGCATGCCCGCCGAACCGTCGACCCTCGCAGCCGAACGGGCGCATCTCGCCGAGTCCCGCGCCGCGCTGCGCCGGATGCGCGAGCACGCTCAGGGACTCTCCGCCGACGTCGCGGCCGACTGGGTGTCCAAGCAGTTCCTGGAGTCCCTGCTCGACCAGCGGGTCGCCGCGCTCGCCGACCATCCCGACACCCCGCTGTTCTTCGGCCGGATGGACCGCGACGAGGACGGCCCGCCGGATCTGCCGGCCGTCATGTACGTCGGGCGGCGGCACGTCCACGACGGGCCCGAGGGGCGGCCCCTCGTCCTGGACTGGCGGGCCCCGGTGTCGCGGGCGTTCTACCAGGCCGGCCCCTCCGACCCGATGGGCTGGCGGCTGCGGCGCCGGTTCGGGTTCGAGGGCGGCGAGCTGACCGCGTTCGAGGACGAGCCGCTCGACCGGGGCGACCGGGACGGGCCCGGCCCCTCGCAGATCCTCACCCGCGAGATCGAGCGGCCCCGCACCGGCCCGATGCGCGACATCGTCGCGACGATCCAGCCCGAGCAGGACGTCCTCGTCCGCGCCGACCTGCCGCGCACCGTGTGCGTGCAGGGCGCGCCCGGCACCGGCAAGACCGCCGTCGGCCTGCACCGCGCCGCCTACCTGCTGTTCACCCACCGCGAGCGGCTGTCGCGGTCGGGCGTGCTGATCGTCGGACCGAACCGCGCGTTCCTCGCCTACATCGCGGCGGTGCTGCCCGCGCTCGGCGAGGTCCGCGTCGACCAGGCCACGATCGACGACCTGCTCGGCGCGCCGTCGGGGGAGGAGCCGGCCGCCGTGTCGGCGCTGAAGGGCGACGCGCGGATGGCGCGCGTGCTGCGCAAGGCGCTGTGGGCGCACGTCCGCAAGCCCGAGGAGGGGCTGGTCGTCACGCGCGGCGCCTCCCGCTACCGGCTCGCCGACCACGAGGTCAGGGAGCTGACGGCGGCGCTGCGCGGCACCACCCGCTACGGCAGCGGGCGCGCCGCCCTCGCCCAGCGGCTCGCCCACCAGATCCTGGTGCGGATGGAGCAGCGCGGCGAGGCGCCCGACGACCGCGTCCAGGACCAGGTCGCGCGCAGCAGGCCCGTCAAGACGCT
Source organism: Actinomadura sp. NEAU-AAG7 (assembly GCF_018603865.1). Lineage (NCBI taxonomy): Bacteria > Bacillati > Actinomycetota > Actinomycetes > Streptosporangiales > Thermomonosporaceae > Actinomadura > Actinomadura sp. NEAU-AAG7. The sequence continues at coordinate 29,587 of NZ_JAHFZY010000009.1, read as the reverse complement.
CCTCGACCGGGTGTGGCCCAAGGTCACCCCCGAGCAGGTGCTCCACCGGCTGCTGTCGGACGCCGGGTTCCTGCGCGCCGCGGCCAAGGGCGTCCTGGACGAGGGCGAGCAGGCCGCGCTGCTGTGGGCCAGGCCCGCCCGCTCGCACCGCTCCGCCCGCTGGACCGCCGCCGACCGCGCCCTCCTCGACGAGCTGGCCGACCTGACCGAGCGGACGGCGTCGATCGGCCACCTCGTCCTGGACGAGGCGCAGGACCTGTCGGCGATGCAGCTCCGCGCGCTCGGCCGCCGCTGCGGGACCGGCTCGGCGACCGTCCTCGGCGACCTCGCGCAGGGCACGACGGCGTGGTCGGCGCGCTCCTGGGTGGAGGTGCTGACCCACCTCGGGCAGGAGGGCGAGGTCACCGAGCTGACCCTCGGGTTCCGCGTGCCAGGCACCGTGCTGGACTACGCCGCCCGGCTGCTCCCGCATGTCGCGCCCGGCCTGGAGCGGCCGCGCTCGCTGCGCCTGGGGGCGGGGGCGCTGGAGGTGCGCCAGGTCCCGGACCTGGTCGCGGGCGCCATCGAGGCCGCGCGCGAGGCGCTGGAGCGACCCGGGTCGGTCGGCCTGATCGTCCCGGACGCGGAGGCCGCCGCGCACGCCGCCGCGCTGGAGGAGGCCGGGCTCGCGCCCACCGTGCTCAGCGCCGACTCCGACGGCTCCGGGCGCCTGCTGGTCATTCCCGCGACGCTCGCCAAGGGCCTGGAGTACGACCACGTGGTCGTGGCCGGGCCCGCCGCGATCGCCGCCGCCGAGCCGCGCGGCCTGGCGCGCCTGTACGTCGTGCTGACCCGCGCGGTGACGTCGCTGACCGTCCTGCACCGGGGCGACCTGCCCGCCGAGCTCAGCGCCTGACCGGGCCGCCCGGGGCCGGGACGCGCGGCGCGGGCCCCTCGCGGCGCGCGGGCGGGAGCAGGCCGTCGAAGGCGATCGCGAGGACGTCCTCGCCCGCGCCCACGCGCGCGGCGGCGTACGACAGGCCCGCCAGCAGCGCCATCACCTGCGCGGGGCCCACGTCGGCGCGGACGGCGCCCGCCTCCTGCGCCCGCGCGAGCAGCGCCCCGACCGCCGAGCGCAGCGCGGGCCGCGCCCGGCCGCCCGCGCCGTCGAGGCCCGCCTCCGCGACCGCCTCCGCCACCGCGCGCTCGGCCGCCGCCTGCCCGACCACCCGCGTGAAGAAGCCGAAGAACGCCGCGCCCGGGTCGTCGGCCGCCAGCAGGCCGCGCGCGTCGTCGGCGAGGCGCTCCAGCAGGGCCGCGAGCACCGCCTCCAGCAGCGACTCCTTGGTCGGGAAGTGCCGGAACACCGTCCCGATGCCGACGCCCGCCTCCCGCGCGACCTCCTCGGTGGACGCCGAGGTGCCCCGCGCGGCGAACACCGCCTCCGCCGCCGCGAGCACCTTGGCGCGGTTGCGCAGGGCGTCGGCGCGCAGCGGCCGGCCGGTCGCGGAACTCGATGTGGCTCCTGGCACGGCGCCGGACGCGGCGCCGGGTGCGGCAGGGGTCATCGTCGCCTTCCGATTGACAAGCGGAGTCGTGGCTCCATATTTTCCTACGCAGCAGGACCTCCGATTGTAGGGAAGAGAAGCCATGTCCGAGTTCGCCAGCCCCCGCGCCGTCCTCCTGCGGCTCCTCGACGGGGTGACCGCAGGCAGGCACGAGGGGCTGCCGAGGCTGTACGCCGAGGACGCGGTGGTCGTGCACCCCCTCGCCGAGCCCGCCGCCCGGATCGAGGGCCGCGCGGCGCTGCGCGAGCACTACGCCCGGCTGGAGCGCCTGCCGCTGGAGATGACGACGCGCAACCTCGTGGTCCACCAGACGGCCGACCCCGAGGTGATCGTCGCCGAGTTCGAGTACGCGGGCCGCAACACCGAGACCGGGCGCGGGTTCGTGGTCCCGAACGTCTTCGTGCTGCGCGTCCGCGACGGGCGCATCGTGGAGTCGCGCGACTACACCCAGCACCGCGCGTTCGAGGAGGCGATGGCCTAGCGGGAGCCCCGCCGGGGCTCAGGCGCGGGCCGCCCCGGCCTCCGCCAGCGCCTTCACGCCGCTGAGGTTGTCGGACATGCTCTGCCGCAGGTCCCGCATGCGGCCCGCGACCAGCTCGACCTCGCGGTCGGGCATCGCCTCGATGACGGTGCTGAGGTGGGAGCGTCCGGGGCCGAGCCGCATCGACTGGCGCACCCGCGTGCCCGCGCCCTCCGCCGTGAGCGTGTACTTCCAGGCCGAGGACGGCTGGACGCCGTCCAGATCGCCGACGGTGAAGGAGAAGACCCGCCCCGGCTCGCACTCCACCACCGTGCAGTGGCTCGTCCAGGCGCCGATCACCGGGTGCTCGTTGCTGCCCTCGAAGCGGTGGCCCGGCGCCGGGCCGCCCGCGCCGCCGACCCACCGGGCTCCCTTGAGCTCCTGGCTGAACCGGGCGGGCAGACCGGGGTCGGACACCAGCTCCCACACGGCGGCGGGCGGGGCGTCGACGAGGACGTCGACCTCGATGACGGGACAGTCGGCGTAGCGGGGCGCGTCGGTCATGGCCTCACGGTAGAGAGGCCCGCTTCCCCGGCGCAACAGTCCCGGACGGGCCGGAAAGGCCGGTGTCGGACGCGCCCGCCGGCCCCGTCACGACGGCCGCGACGCGGGTGCCGCGAGGGAACCTCCCGCGCGCCGCGAGGGCGTAGATCCCGGCCATCATCTTCGCCACGTAGACGCGCTCCAGGACGAGGCCGTGGCGGTCGGCGAAGCCGTCGGCGAACGCGTCCAGCGCGGCGGTGCGGCGGGCGTAGCCGCCGAAGTGGAAGCCGTGCTCGACGCTCCACGCGCCCCGCCGCGTCCCGTAGGCCTCGCGCTGGAGGCGCTCGACCTCGCCGTCCATGAAGCCGCCCCGCAGCACCGCGAACCCCAGCGCGCGCTGCCCCGGCGCCAGGCCCGCCGCGAGCCCCGCCAGCGTGCCGCCCGTCCCGCAGGGGCAGCACACCACGTCGAAGCCGCGCAGCTCGGCGCCCAGCTCCGCGCACCCCCGCACGGCGCGCGCGTTGCTCCCGCCCTCCGGCAGCAGGTAGAAGTCGCCCCACCGCTCGCGCAGCATCGCCACCACGTCGGGTTCGTGCTTGCGGCGGTAGGCGGCGCGGTCCAGGTAGTCCAGGCGCATGCCCGTCCCCTGCGCGTAGGCGAGGGAGTCGTTCAACGGCAGGTGCTCCTCGCCCCGGATCACCCCGATCGTGGCGAACCCGTAGAGCCGCCCGGCGGCCGCCGCGGCCCGGATGTGGTTGGAGTAGGCCCCGCCGAAGGTGAGCAGCGTCCCCCGCTCCCTGGCGGGCGCGATGTTGTGGCGCAGCTTGCGCCATTTGTTGCCCGGCAGATCCGGGTGGACGAGGTCGTCCCGTTTCAGGAACAGCCGCACCCCGTGCGCGGCGATCCGGTCGTCCTCCAGCTCCACCACCGGCGAGGGCGCGGCCCCGGGCGGGGTCATTTCGGCGCGGGCAGCCCGAGCCGCTCCCGGATCGTCCGCTGCACGGTCGCGATGTCGGGTGTCGCGTCCACCGTCACCACGTACTCCTTGCGGCCGAACAGCTCCAGGATCGGGTCGGTCTTCTCGCGGTAGGTCCGCAGCCGCTCCGCGACCGCCTCCTCGGTGTCGTCCTCGCGGGCCACGAGGTCGCCGCCGCACACGTCGCAGCGGCCCTCCTGTGTGGGCCGGTCGGCGATCAGGTTGTAGTCCATCCCGCACCGGGAGCACAGCCGGCGGGCCAGCACGCGGCGGCGCACCTCCGCGTCCGGCAGGTCCAGGTGGATCACCCCGTCGATGTCGTAGCCCTCCAGGAAGAACTCCGTCTGCCGGCGGCTGCGCGGGAACCCGTCGATGATGAACCCGCAGTTCCAGTCGTGCTGGTCGAGCCGGTCCCGGACGACGCCCTCCACGAGGTCGTCCCCGACCAGCTCCCCGGCCGCCATCGTGCGCCGCACCTGCGCGCCGAGCTTGGTGTGGTTCTTGACGTGCCAGCGGAAGATGTCGCCGACGCTGATGTGCACCAGGTCCAGGTCCCGCGCGAGCAGCAGGGACTGGGTACCCTTGCCGCTGCCCTGGGCGCCGATGATGACGTACTTGCGCATCTCCGCACCCTATGCAGGGCAAGTAGAACATTGGGCCAAGCTTCTCATCGTGCGGGAGCAATTTTCCCTAGCGGTCCGTCGATCTCGGCGCCCAGGCGTGTTCCGGCGACCGGCGCAGTTCGTCGAGGACGCCCAGGATGTCGCGGGTCTCGTCGAGGGGCACGAGGGCCGATTCCAGGCGTCCGGCGCGCAGGCAGGCGGCGACCTCCGCGGCCTGGTAGGTGTAGCCGTGGCCGTCCAGCGTGACGCCGAAGGTCTCCGGCGGCGCGCCGTCGCGCATCAGGGTCAGGCCGTCGGGGCGCCAGAACGGCGCCGCGACGTGGATGCGGCCGGTGGTGCCGATCACCGTCGCCGTCTGGGGCGACTCGGCCCGCAGGCCGCAGTGCAGCATGGCCACCGCCCCGGAGGAGTAGCCGAACACGATCGCGGTGTTGGCGTCCACGCCGGTCGGCGCGGGGACGGAGACGGCGCGCGCCTGGTCGGGCGGGCCCAGCAGCATCCAGGCGAACGACACGGGGTACACGCCCAGGTCCAGCAGGGCCCCGCCGGCCAGCTCCGCCGACCAGACCCGGTGCCGTGGATCGTAGGGGACGTCGATGCTGAAGTCGGCGTAGACCGCTTGGACCCGGCCGATCGCGCCGTCGCCCACCAGCCGCCGCAGCCGGGCCATGACGGGGTTGAACCGGGTCCACATCGCCTCCATCGCGAACCGGCCTCGCGCGCGGGCCAGTGCGATCAGGTCGTCGGCCTCGGCGGCGGTCGTGGTGAAGGGCTTCTCCACCAGGACGGCCCGCCCGGCCTCCAGGCAGGTCCGGGCGGCGGAGTGGTGCGCGTTGTGCGGCGTGGCGATGTAGACCACGTCCACCTCGTCATCGGCGGCCAGGTCGGCGTAGGAGCCGTGGTGGCGCGGCAGGCCGTGGCGCCGGGCGAAGGCCGCGGCGGTGGCGGGGGAGCGGGAGCCGACCGCCGCGACCGCGTGGTCGGGCAGCCGCAGGAGGTCCTCGGTGAACCGGTGGGCGATGTTCCCGGTGCCCACGATCCCCCACCGGATCGGCGCGGCGCTCACGGACGGCGCTCCACGGCGACCGGCTCGGTGGAGAAGCGGGCGGTGCGGGGGTCGCGTTCGTCCCCGAACCGGCGCGTGAGGATCCCGTACAGCTCCGGGCGCCGCCCCTGGATCCAGCGCCGGCCGGTCGACATCGGCAGCAGGCCGAGGTCGAGGTCGGCCACGACCATGGCGTCGGCGGCGGCCCAGGTCTCCTCGATGATCCTGCCGTACGGGTCGAGGATCATCGCGTTGCCCGTGCGGATCTCGTCGTCGTCCACCCCCACGCCGTTGCTGAACAGGATGAACAACCCGTTGTCGTGGGCGCGGGCCGGCAGCCAGCGCAGGAGCCACTCGCGTCCGTTCGGCCCCCGCAGTTCGGCCTCGATCGCCTCCGGATCGCGGTCGCGGCGGTGCCACAGCCGCGCGGGGATCGGCCGCATGCCGTGCGGGCTGCGCGAGGCGGTGCCGCCGGTCTGGTGCGGCGCCAGGAGCACCGACGCGCCCATCAGCGCGACCGCCCTGACGTTCTCGACCAGGTTGTTGTCCCAGCAGATGAGCACGCCCAGCCGCACCCCCCAGGGGGTGTCGAAGACCGTGTAGGCGTCGCCGCTGTCGATGGCCGGGTGCTCGAACGCGTGCAGCTTGCGGTGGTGGTGGACGCCGCCGTCCGGCAGGCACACGGCATAGCTGTTGAACAGGCGTCCCTGGTCGTCGACCTCCAGGAAGCCCACCCCGGCGCCGATGCCGAGCTCGGCCGCCAGCTCGCGGACGAAGGTGACGGACGGCCCGGTCACGGGCTCGGCGAGCTCGCGCAACCGCGCGGCCGGCTGCCGGCGCAGATGCCAGTAGCCGACCAGGCACATCTCCGGGAAGACGACGACCCGCACCCCCTCGGCGGCCGCCCGCCGCATGAAGTGCTCGACCCTCGACAGGTTGTGGGCCTTGTCGTCGGGCCGGGGTTCGAACTGCACGCTCGCGCAGCGCAGGGTTGACTCTGGGCTCACCCGTCGCCTCCTCGTCCTCGTGTCGATGGCCAGCACACCGCACCGCGCTCCCATTCGTCCAATGAATACTTCCGTCTGTTCGATAGAGTCGTGGAATGGATGTTGTCCTGCTCCGCGGCTTCCTGGCGATCGCCAAGCACGGGCACTACGGCCGCGCGGCGCACGAGCTGTCGATGACGCAGCCGACGCTCACCAAGCAGATCCAGTCCCTGGAGTCGCGGGTCGGGGGCCGGCTGTTCGAGCGCGGACGCCACGGCGCCAGGCTCACCGACCTCGGCGCGGTCCTGCTGCCCGAGGCGCGGGACCTCGTGCGGCGGGCCGACGCGCTCGCCGACCGGATCGACCGGATGGCGCGCGGCGAGGCGGGGCGGCTGTCCGTCGGCTTCGGGCTCTCCAGCATCGAGCTCGCCCCGCGCGCCGTGGCCGCCTTCAGGCGCCGCCATCCCGGCGTCGACGTCACCCTCGACGACATGTCCTCCCAGGTGCAGCTCGACCGGCTCGCGGCGGGCGAGCTCGACGTCGGTTTCGTCCGCCTTCCCATCGCGCGCACCTGGGGTCACGTGCCGCTGGCCACCGACCGCCTCGCCCTCGCCGCGTCCGACCCGCATGAGCCGCCGCCCGGCAGCGCGGCGGACGTTCCGCGCTGGGCCGGCCGCCACCGGTTCATCCAGCTCGCCCGCTCCAAGGGCCCCGGACTGTCCGGCCAGATCGACCGCCTCTGCGCCGCGCTTGACGCCCGCCCGCACGTCATCCAGGAGGCGCACGACCTCCAGACGGTGCTGGCGCTCGTGGCGGCCGGAGTCGGCACGGCGTTCGTGCCGGCCAGCGCCGGCCGCATCGCGCCCCCGGCGGTGACCATCACGCCGATCGAGCACCCGGCGGCGGAATGGCAGATCGGTGCCGCCTGGAATCCTCGCCGCGTCACGGCCATGACCACCGATTTCCTGGCCCTGGCGCAGAGTTCGTAGAGCCCTGGTGACGCGCTCGGCCGGGCCGGTGCCGCGTCCTGGGTCAGCGCGGCAGGCGGAGGCGGCGGCCGAGGCGCCGGAAGCGGAACCGGTCGGGGGCGCGCCCGGCCTCGCGCGGCGGGGCGGTGTCCTGGGCGGCCAGGCACTCCAGCAGCGTGTCGAACGCCGGCGGGCGCACGCAGACCAGGGTGGCGTGGGCGCGGCGGGCGCAGTGCAGGCGGACCGAGGGGCGCAGCAGCCGCGAGAACGGGCCCCGCGCGCCGTGCCCGACGACCAGGATGTCGTCGTCGCCCGCGAGCCTGACCAGCGTCGCGCCGGGCTCCCCGACGAGCGCCAGCGCCGTGAGGTCCACGCCGTCCGGCGGGCCGCCGCACACCTCCTCCAGCAGCCGGGCGATCAGCTCGGCGCCGGAGGCGCGCAGCGCCTCGGTGACGCCCGAGCCCAGCTGGCCCGCCGCCGAGACGTGCGGCGGCAGCGGCGCCGCGTGGGCCACCAGGAGCGGCAGCCTGCGGAGCCGGGCCTCGCCGACCGCCCAGGAGAGCGCGCAGCGGGCGCCCGCGGAGTCGTCGACCCCCACGACGACGCGGGGGCCGCCCTCCGGTCTGGCGATCACGGTCCCTCCCGAGGCCGACGGTGCGGGGTTCCTAGGGTGCAGGCATACCCGCTCCGGCGGAAGTGTTTCGCGAGGAGGAATGAAGAGTTCCCGCGAAATGACGGGACCGTGGCCTGCGAGAAGGGCGGGATTTCCCGTTTGGGCGAAATATTGGGGCCATTGCGGCGGCGGGCGGCGCGTCGCGCTCAGGAGGCGGGCCGCGTCCCGAATCCGGACAGGATCGACTCCAGCAGCGGCAGCGCCCGCCCCGCCCGCTTCGCCCGGATGAGCACGTCCCACGCGGGCTCGAACTTCTTCCAGCCGCCCGCGTACGCGGCGTGCCGGGCCTTGCCCCGCAGCGTCGGCTTGGACGCGGCGCCGCGCATGATCGCCCCCCACCGGTAGAAGTCCTTGTAGGCGCGCCAGTAGCCGTCCTCCAGCTGCCGCGCGGTCATCTTCGCGGGCTTGAACACGACGGTGCGGGTGTCGTAGCGGTCCCAGTCGCTGTGCAGCAGCCGGTCCGCCTTCGCCATGCGCTCGTAGAGCCGCGTCCCGGGATAGGGGGTCAGGATGTGGAAGGTGGCGGTCTCGACGCCCTGGCCGACCGCCCAGTCGACGGTGCGGCCGAACACGTCGGGGTCGTCCTCGTCCATGCCGAACACGAAGCTGCCGTTGACCATGACGCCGTGGTCGTGCAGCCGCCTGATCACCTGGCCGTAGTCGCGGTCGATGTTCTGCCACTTGCGCTGCTCGGTGAGGTTCGCGGCGTTGACGGTCTCGAACCCGACGAACAGGCTCCGCAGGCCCGACTCGACCGCCTTCTCCAGAAGTCCTGGGCGCAGCACCGCCTGGACGGTCCCGGCGGCCTGCCAGAGCCGTCCCATGCCCCGCATCCCCTCGAACAGGGCGCCCGCGAACCGGGCGTTGCCGAACAGGTGGTCGTCCAGGAAGTACAGGTGGCGGCCGGGCAGCCGGTCGATCTCGGCCAGCGCCGCGTCCACGGTCTGCGTGTAGAACGACTTGCCGCCCTCGAAGAACGCCTCCTTGTAGCAGAAGTCGCAGACGTGGGGGCAGCCGCGCGACACCACGATCGAGTTCGGCACCAGGTAGCGGCGCCGGTCGATCAGGTCGCGGCGGACGGGCGGCAGCCCCGCCAGCGTCCGCTCCGTCGAGTCGTAGCGCGGCGCCGGGCGCCCGGCGCGCAGGTCGGCGAGGAAGCGCGGCCAGGTGTCCTCGCCCGGCCCGAGGAAGATCGTGTCGGCGTGCCGGGCGGCCTCCTCCGGTAGCGAGGTCACGTGCAGGCCGCCCAGGCACACGTGCGCGCCCCGCGCCCGGTAGCGGTCGGCCAGCGCGTACGCGCGGCGGGCGGAGGTGATGTAGACCTGGATCACCACCAGGTCCGGCTCGTCGGCCGGGTCGAGCGTGTCGACGTGCTCGTCGACCAGCCGCACCTCGTCGTCCGGGTCGAGGTACCCGGCGAGGGTCGCGAGGCCCAGCGGGGGGAACAGCGAGTACTTCACCGGCCGGAAGAACGGGGACGTCGCCTCGGTCAGGGCGGGCAGGATCATCGTGACGCGCATACCCTCACGATCACCGCGGCCCGCGCGTGATTCGTGGTCGCCGTGTGAAGATTCTGTGCAGGTCAGCGCATAGGATGGGGGCTCGCGCACGCGTTTTGTCGGTGCCGGCGCCTACCGTCTCCCGCAGGACCTCCGGAGGCGGACGAGCGGTGCCGCCCGGGCGACGCCGAGTGAAGGTGATCACCAGTATGGCGAACAGCACCCTGGACACAGACCACGACTTCCAGAACCAGGCCGATCCCTACCGGCGGGAGCTGCTGGCGCACTGCTACCGGATGCTCGGCTCCATCCACGACGCCGAGGACCTCGTGCAGGAGACCTACCTGCGCGCCTGGCGCTCCTACGGCGACTTCGAGGGCCGCTCCTCGCTGCGGACGTGGCTGTACCGGATCGCCACCAACGTCTGCCTCACCGCGATCGACCAGCGCGGGAACCGGCCGATGCCCTCCGGCCTCGGCGGGCCCACCGACGACCCCGAGCGGCCCGTGGTGGCCTCGCCCGAGGTGCCGTGGCTGGAGCCCGCGCCCGACGCCGTCCTCGGCGCCGACCCCGCCGACCCGGCCACGATCGTCGCCGCGCGGGAGAGCACCCGGCTGGCGTTCGTCGCCGCGCTCCAGCACCTGCCCGCCAAGCAGCGGGTCGTGCTGATCCTGCGGGACGTGCTGAAGTGGCGGGCGGCCGAGGCCGCCGAGCTGCTCGGCACCTCCACCGCCGCCGTCAACAGCGCGCTCCAGCGGGCCCGCGCGCAGCTGGAGGAGGTCGCCCCGCTGCGGGACGAGCTCGTCGAGCCCACCGACCCCGCCCAGCGCGACCTGCTGGAGCGCTACGCGAAGGCGTTCGAGGACGCCGACATCGAGAGCCTGGTCGCCATCTTCAAGAAGGACGCGGTGTGGGAGATGCCGCCCTTCCCCGAGTGGTACGTCGGCGTCGACACGATCGTCCGGCTCATCATCGCCCAGTGCGGCCCCGAGCCCGGCGAGCTGCGCACCCGCCCGGCCGCCGCGAACGGCCAGCCCGCGTTCGGGGTCTACAAGCGCGACGAGGAGGGCGTGCACCGCCCCTACCAGCTGCACGTGCTGTCGGTCACCGGCGAGGGCCTCGCCCAGGTCTCCGCGTTCTTCGACACGACCCTGTTCCCCACGTTCGGCCTCCCCGAGACGATCTGACCGCGGTTCGCCGACGCGGTGCGCCGACGCGGTCCGTTACACGCGGTCCCTGGCCGCAATCCGTCCATGCTCCGTCCATGCTCCGTCCAGCTTCCGTCGCTCCGCCCGCACCCCGGATTTTCCGGTGACCGGAAACCCGGGAGCCCCACCGGCCCCGGCGGCTGCCAGGGTGGGACTCGGCGGCCGTCCGCGTGGCGCGCCGCGCAGGCGTGCCAGGTCGGCCCGCCGGGGGGAATGGGAGGCACATGGACAAGGTCGTGGCCTCGGCGGCGGACGCCGTCGCGGACGTCGGGGACGGCGCGTCGCTGGCCGTCGGCGGGTTCGGGCTCTGCGGAGTGCCCACGGTCCTGATCGCGGCCCTGCACGACCGGGGCGCGCGGGACCTGCGGATCGTCTCCAACAACTGCGGGCTGGACGGGCGCGGCCTCGGGCAGCTCCTCGCCGCGGGCGCGATCGCCCGCGCGATGGGCTCCTACGTGGGCGACAACAAGGAGTTCGCCCGCCAGTACCTCGCCGGGGAGCTGGAGGTCGAGCTGATGCCGCAGGGCACGCTCGCCGAGCGGCTGCGCGCGGGCGGCGCGGGCATCCCCGCCTTCTACACCCCCGCCGGGGTCGGCACCCAGGTCGCCGACGGCGGCCTGCCGTGGCGCTACGCCCCCGACGGCACCGTCGCGGTCGCCTCGCCCGCCAAGGAGGTCCGCGAGTTCGGCGGCCGGGAGTACGTGCTGGAGGAGGGCATCCGCACCGACTTCGCGCTCGTCCGCGCGGCGGTCGGCGACCGGCACGGCAACCTCGTGTTCGACAAGGCCGCCCGCAACTTCAACCCGCTCGCCGCGATGGCGGGCCGGGTGACGCTGGCCGAGGTCGAGCGGCTCGTGGAGCCCGGCGAGATCGACCCGGACGCCGTGCACCTGCCGGGCGTGTTCGTCCAGCGCGTGGTCGAGCTGACCCCCGAGCAGGCCGCCGACAAGCCCATCGAGAAGCGGACGGTGCGCTGATGCCCTGGTCCAGGAACGAGATCGCCGCCCGCGCCGCGGCCGAGCTGCCCGACGGCGCCTACGTCAACCTCGGCATCGGGCTCCCGACGCTGATCCCCGGGTACGTCCCGGACGGCAGGCACGTGGTGCTGCACGCCGAGAACGGGATCCTCGGCGTCGGGCCCTACCCGGCCGAGGACGAGGTCGACCCCGACCTGATCAACGCGGGCAAGGAGACGGTGACGGCGCTGCCCGGCGCCGCCTGCTTCGACTCCTCGCTGTCGTTCGGCATGATCCGCGGCGGCCACATCGACATCGCCGTGCTCGGCGCGATGCAGGTCTCCGCCCGCGGCGACCTGGCCAACTGGTCCGTCCCCGGTAAGATGATCAAGGGGATGGGCGGGGCGATGGACCTCGTGCACGGCGCCCGCAAGGTGATCGTCGTGATGGGGCACACCGCCCGCGACGGCTCCCCCAAGATCGTGGAGGAGTGCACGCTGCCGCTGACCGGCGCCCGCTGCGTCGACCGGATCATCACCGACCTCGGCGTCCTGGACGTGACCGGCGGCGGCCTCGTCCTCGTCGAGACCGCGCCCGGCGTGTCGCCGGAGGAGGTCCAGGCGGCCACCGGGCCCGCGCTGGACGTGCGCGTACCCGAGACCGCCGCGGAAGGAGGCACGGCATGACGCACCCCCCGTACCTGTCGCCGGACTACCGGAGCACGGTCCTGCGCGCTCCCGCCCGCGACCTCGTCATGCCGAAGCTCGGCCCCGACAGCGTCGAGCTGACCTCGCCGGTGTTCGGCCACCACGAGCTCGGACGGCTGGACGAGGACCTCACCCGCCGGCACGCCGGCGAGCCGCTCGGCGAGCGGATCATCGTCACCGGCCGGGTGCTGGACGGCGCCGGGCGCCCCGTCCCGGACGCGCTGGTGGAGGTCTGGCAGGCGAACGCGGCGGGCCGCTACGCCCACCTCGGCGACCAGCACCCCGCGCCGCTCGACCCGAACTTCACCGGCGCGGGCCGCTGCCTCACCGGCGCCGACGGCCGCTACCGGTTCGTCACGATCAAGCCCGGCGCGTACCCGTGGCGCAACCACCCGAACGCCTGGCGGCCCGCCCACATCCACTTCTCGGTGTTCGGCACCGCGTTCACGCAGCGGCTGGTCACCCAGATGTACTTCCCGGGCGACCCGCTGTTCGCCTACGACCCGATCTTCCAGTCGATCCCGGACGTGAAGGCCCGCGAGCGGCTCGTCTCCCGGTTCGACATGGACACCACCGAACCCGAGTGGGCGCTCGGCTACCAGTGGGACATCGTGCTCGGCGACACCCCGATGGAGACGACCTGATGACCACCCCAGCACAGGCGGCGCCGGCGGAGGCGCCCCAGGCGCCCGCGGCGGCGCGCACGACGCCGGGCCTCACGCCCTCGCAGACCGTCGGGCCGTTCTTCGGCTACGCGCTGCCCTACGCCTCGGGCCCCGAGGTCGTCCCCGGCTGGCGGGCGGACGCGATCACCGTCCGGGGCCGGGTGCTCGACGGCGCCGGCGACCCGGTGCCCGACGCGCTGGTGGAGATCTGGCAGGCCGACGAGACCGGCGAGGTCCCGGCCCGGCCCGGCGCGATCGAGCGGGCCGGGCACGGGTTCTCCGGCTTCGGCCGCTGCGGCACCGACCCCGCCGGGGGCTTCTGGTTCCGCACCGTCAAGCCCGGCGCGCCCGGGGCCGGGGCGCCCTACATCGCCGTGCTCGTGTTCGCCCGGGGCCTGCTCAAGCCCGTCGCGACCCGGCTGTACTTCCCCGAGGACGCGGCGTCCCACGCCGCCGACCCGCTGCTCGCCGAGCTCCCCGAGGACCGCCGCGCGACGCTCGTCGCCGAGCCCGCCGGGGACCGCGAGTACCGGTTCGACGTGCGCCTCCAGGGCGAGCGGGAGACGGTCTTCCTTGCGTTCTGAGGGCTCTGCCGAGGGTCCGGCGCCGGCGCCGGACGCGGGGCTGCTGTCGCCCGTCCGCGCCGGGACGGAGGCGGAGGCCGCCACCGGCGACGCCGCCTACCTGGCCGCGATGCTCGACGCCGAGGCGGCCCTCGCCCGCGCGCAGGCGCGCCTCGGCATCATCCCCGGGGACGCGGCGGAGGCGATCGCGGCGGCCGCCGCGTCCGGCCGGATCGACCTGGTGAGCGTCGCGCGGCGGGCCCGGGGCGCGGGCAACCCGGTCGTCCCGCTGGTCGCGGACCTGCGGAAGCTGGCCGGGGACGCGGGTCGGCACGTCCACAAGGGCGCCACCAGCCAGGACATCGTCGACACCGGCGCGATGATCGTCGCGTCCCGCGCCCGGCGCGGGACGCTCGCCCACCTCGGCCGGGCCCTGGACGCGCTGGCCGGGCTCGCCGAGCGGCACCGCGACACCCCGATGGCGGGCCGGACGCTCGGGCGGCAGGCGCTGCCGACGACGTTCGGCGCGAAGGCCGCCGGATGGCTGGTCGGCTGCCTGGAGGCCCGCGACCGGCTCCGCTCCGTCCCGCTGCCCGCGCAGCTCGGCGGCGCCGCCGGGACGCTGGACGCCCACGGCGACCTCGCCCTCGACCTCGCCGACGCGTTCGCCGACGAGGCGGGCCTCGCGCGGCACGTCCTGCCCTGGCACACCCGCCGCGGCCCGGTCGCCGACCTCGCCGCCGCGCTGGCGCTGGTCGCCGGGGCGCTCGGCAAGATCGCCACCGATGTGTGGCTGCTCGCCCAGAGCGAGGTGGACGAGGTCGCCGAGGCCGCCGGGCCCGGCCGGGGCGGCTCGTCGGCCATGCCGCACAAGCGGAACCCGGCGCTGGCGACGCTGGTGCGGTCCGCCGCGCTTCAGGTCCCCGCCTACGCGCAGGTCGTGCTGGCCGCGCAGGCCGCGCCGCTGGAGCGGCCGGCGGGGGAGTGGCACGCCGAGTGGCAGCCGCTGCGCGAGTGCCTGCGCCTCACCGGCGGCGCCGCCGAGACCGCCGCCGAGCTGGCCGGCGGCCTGGAGGTCCGCACCGACCGCATGCGCGCCAACCTCGACGCCCTGCTGGACGTCCTCGGCGAGGACCCGGGCCCCGGCGCCGCGCCCGCCCTCGTCGACCGAGCCCTCGACGCCTACCGGAGGAACCCCGCGTGACCCAGCCAGACCAGCCCGGCCGTTTCAGGGCGTTCGGCCCGTCGGGCGTGCCCCGGTACCGGCTCGACGGCCCGGACGGCGCCCCGCTCGTCGTCCTCGGCCCGTCCCTCGGCACCTCGGCCGACCTGTGGCTGCCGCAGCTCCCCGAGCTGGCCCGGACGCGCCGAGTCCTGCGCTACGACCTGCCCGGCCACGGCGAGGCGCCGCCCACCGACGGCCCGTTCACCGTCGAGGACCTCGCCGACGGCGTCGCCGCGCTCCTGGACGGGCTCGGCGTCGCCGAGACCGCCTACGCCGGGGTGTCGCTGGGCGGCGGCGTCGGCACGGCGCTCGCGCTGCGCCACCCGTCCCGCGTCGCCTCGCTCGTGCTGTGCTGCACCTCCCCCACCTTCGGCGGGCCGGAGCCGTGGCGCGAGCGGGCCGCGCTGGTCCGCCGCGAGGGCGTGGAGCCGCTCGCCGCCACGTCCCCCGGCCGCTGGTTCACGCCCGGCTTCGCCGGCGCCGCGCCGTATGTGGCGATGCTCCGCGCGACCGACCCCGGGGGCTACGCCGCCTGCTGCGAGGCCCTCGGCCGCTTCGACGCCACCGGGCGGCTCGGCGAGATCACCGCGCCCACCCTCGTGATCGCCGGGGAGCTGGACGTCGCGACCCCGCCGGCCGGCCACGCCGACGTGCTCGCCGCCGGGATCCCGGGGGCCGCGCTGACGGTCGTGGAGGGCGCCGCGCACCTGGCCAACGCCGAGCGGCCCGGCCCCGTCACCGCCGCGATCACCGCGCACCTCGACCGCACGGCGAAGGGATCCGTCCGATGAGCGACGAACGAGCGGGCGGCGACGCCGAGCGGCACGCGCAGGGCATGGCCACCCGGCGGGAGGTGCTCGGCGACGCGCACGTCGACCGGGCGGTCGCCCGCACCGACGCCTTCACCGCCGACTTCCAGGACATGATCACCCGGTACGCGTGGGGCGAGATCTGGTCCCGCCCCGGCCTGGACCGCAGGACGCGGAGCTGCATCACGCTGACCGCGATGGTCGCGGGCGGCCACCTGGACGAGCTGGCCATGCACGTCCGCGCCGCGCGCCGCAACGGCCTGACCCGCGAGGAGATCAAGGAGGTGCTCCTCCAGACGGCGATCTACTGCGGGGTCCCGGCCGCGAACTCGGCTTTCGCCGTCGCTCAGCGGGTACTGGCCGAGGAGGAGTGAGCGCCGCGCGCGCGGCGACCGGAAAGGGAACGGCGGTGGAGCGGGGGCGCCCGAGCAGCGTGACGGGCAAGGTGATGGCGATCCTGAACGCCTTCGCCCTCGGCGACGTGCGCCTGAACCTCAGCGAGATCTGCCGCCGCGCCGGGCTGCCGCTCGCCACCGGCCACCGCCTCGTCGGGGAGCTGGCCGCGGGCGGCTTCCTGGAGCGGGTGCCCGACGGGACGTACCGCATCGGCACCCGGCTCTGGCGCATCGGCAGCCAGGCGCCCGCCGTCACCGGCCTGCGGGAGCTGGCGCTGCCCCACATGGAGGACCTGTACGAGGCCACGCACGACAACGTCCAGCTCGCCGTGCGGCGCGACCTGCGGGTGCTGGTCGTCGAGCGGCTGCGCGGCACCCGGTCGGTGCCCGTCCTCACCCAGGTCGGGCAGACGCTGCCGCTGCACACCACCGGCCTCGGCAAGGTGCTGCTCGCGCACGCGCCGCCGGAGGTGCTGGAGCAGCTGATCGCGGGCGGGCTGACCCGGCACGCGGCCCGGTCCATCACCGACCCCGACGAGCTGCGCGAGAGCCTGGAGCAGGTCCGCCGCACCGGCTACGCGATCACCCGGGACGAGATGACGCTCGGCGCCTCCTCCGTCGGCGCGCCCGTCCGCGACTTCGACGGCGAGGTCGTCGCCGCGCTGTCGCTGGTCGCGCGGACCCGCAGCGCCGACCCGCGCCGGCTGCTGCCGCCCTTGACGACGGCGGCCCGGGCGCTGTCGCGCGACGTCGCCGCGCACTGGCGCGGGCGTCCGGACATGTTTTCCGTTGACCGGAACGCCAGGGCCTGAACCTGCGGCGACACCCGCGAGCATCTCCGGGTGAGGCGAAGACGAGGAGGCTCGATGCGTACCCAGGTCGCGATCGTGGGCGGCGGCCCCGCCGGACTGCTGCTGTCCCATCTGCTGCACCGGCGGGGGATCGCCTCGGTGGTGCTGGAGGGCCGCGACCGCGCCTACGTCGAGCGGCGGCAGCGCGCCGGGATGCTGGAGCAGGGCACGACCGACGTGCTGCGCGAGAGCGGCGCGGGGGAGCGGCTCGACCGGGAGGGCCTCGTCCACCACGGGCTCGAACTGCGCTTCGGCGGGGCGGGCCACCGGATCCCGCTCACCGACCTGACCGGCCGGACCGTCACCGTCTACGCCCAGACCGAGATCGTCAAGGACCTCGTCGCGCTGCGGCTCGCCGACGGCGGCGACGTCCGGTTCGAGGCGGAGGTGCTGGAGATCGACGCGTCGGCGCCCAGCGTGACCTACCGGCAGGACGGCCGGACGCACACGCTGGAGTGCGACTACGTCGCGGGCTGCGACGGGTTCCACGGCGTCAGCCGCCCCACCGTGCCGGGCCTGCGGACGTTCTCCCGCGAGTACCCGTTCGCCTGGCTGGGGATCCTCGCCGACGTCCCGCCGTCCACCCACGAGCTGATCTACGCCAACCACGAGCGCGGGTTCGCGCTGCACAGCCTGCGCTCCCCGAAGGTCAGCCGGCTGTACCTCCAGGTCCCCCCGGACGAGGACCTCGGCGCCTGGCCCGACACCCGCATCTGGGACGAGCTGGCCGCCCGGCTCGCGACGGGGGACGGCTGGGAGCTGCGGCAGGGCCCGGTCACCGACCGGTCGATCACCCCGATGCGCAGCTTCGTCGCCGAGCCGATGCGGCACGACCGGCTGTTCCTGGCCGGGGACGCGGCGCACATCGTCCCGCCGACGGGCGCCAAGGGCCTGAACCTGGCGGTGGCGGACGTGACCGTCCTCGCGCGGGCGCTGACCGAGCGGTACGCCTCGGGCTCGGAGACGCTGCTGGACGGCTACTCCGCGACCTGCCTGCGGCGCGCCTGGCGGGCCGAGCACTTCTCGTACTGGATGACCACGCTGCTGCACGTGGACCCCGCCGCCGACCCCTTCGCGCTGCGGCTCCAGCGCTCGCACCTGGACTACGTGGCCTCCTCCGAGGCCGCCGCGACCACGCTGGCCGAGAACTACGTCGGACTGCCGTTCGACTGACGGCGCCGGCCGGGACCCCGGCCGGAGCCCCGGCCGGAAGAGGCCATTCTTCCTTCACCGAACTGATCACTGAGATACAGGTCACGTATTTTGGCAGTTCGTGAAACTTTGCTGCAACTGCAAGGCGGCTCTACGGTGGTCTCCTTGCCCTCCTCCCGCCGGCCGCGCCCGGGGTGACCGGCGCGCGCCGGTTCCCGCGCGGGCGCCGGAGGTGAGAGGCTTCGGCATCCGCAGGGCGACCCGCCGCCCGGCGGTGCCCGACGGGAGGAAGGACGGCGGATGAGGCTCCTGGACCGGCCGTCCCGGCCCGCCCGGCCGTTCCCCCGGCTGCGCGGGCCCGCGCGGCCGTCGCCGGGCGGCCGGCCCCGGCCCGTCCGCGAGCTGGTGCTGATCGCCGCCCTGTTCGGCGTCTACAAGCTCGGGCGGCTGCTGTCCAGCGGGCGGGTGTCGGAGGCGTTCGGCAACGCCCACCGCGTATGGGACATGGAACGCGCGCTGGACCTGCCGAGCGAGACCGACGTCCAGCACGGCCTGCTGCACAGCGAGTTCCTCGTGCACGCCGCCAACTGCTACTACGCGTTCGTGCACTTCCCGGCGATGGCGGCGTTCCTGCTCTGGATCTACCTGCGGCGGCCCGCCCACTACCGGTGGGTCCGGCGGATCGTGGTCGCGCTCACCGGCGCGGGGCTCGTGCTGCACCTGGTCGTCCCGCTCGCCCCGCCGCGGATGCTGACGGCGACGGGCCTGATCGACACCGGCGCGCGGTACGGGCCCGCCGTGTACGGGGCGCCGCAGACCGACACGATGGCCAACCAGTACGCGGCGATGCCGTCGCTGCACATCGGCTGGGCCGCCGTCATCGCGCTCGGGCTCATCGCCGCGTCCAGGACGCGGTGGCGGTGGCTGTGGATCCTGCACCCCGTCATGACGTTCGCGGTCGTCGTCGCCACCGCCAACCACTACTGGCTCGACGGCGCCGTCGCGCTCGCGCTGCTGGCCGTCGCCACCGTCTTCCTGCGCCCGCCGCGCGCACTCTGCCGGCCCGGCGGCGTCCAGGCCGGGGCGGACCGGGGTGCGGGAACGGACCAGGAGGCGAGGACGGGCTAGAGGACGGGCTAGAGCACGGGGACGGCGCCGAGCGTGTCGAGCAGCTCGGTGACCGGCTGCAGCTTCTCGTAGAGCAGCAGCACCGGCTCGCCCGGCCCCGCGATGTCGAGCGCCGAGGTCAGCGCCCCCTTGAGGTCGCCCGCCGGGTGGGGGCGCACGTCCGGGCGGCCCTCCCGCAGCCCCTCGACGATCAGCCGGGTCATCTCCCCGGACCGGCGGCCCCGCAGGTCCTCGTCCTCGTAGACGACGACGCGGCCGAACGTCCCGGACACGGCGCGGGCGGTCTCGGTGACCAGCGCGTCGCACCGGTCGCCAGGGAGCGTGACGGCGGCGACGCCGTTCCGCCCCCAGCGCCGCTCCACGAACGCGCCCATCGCGGCGACCGCCGCCGGGTTGTGCGCGTAGTCGACCAGGACGGGGTTGTCGCCGACCCGGTAGACGCAGCCCCGGCCCGGGTTGCGGCCGTGCGGCTCGAACGAGCGCAGCGCCTCCGCCGCCACCTCCACCGGGACGCCGAGGGCCCGCCCGGCGGCGACGGCGGCCAGCGCGTTCGCGACGACGTGCCGGGCGTGCCCGCCGAACGCCCCCGCCACCTCCTCCACCGGCAGGACCCCGACGCGGCGGTCGCCGCGCGCCTCGGTCAGCCGGCCGCGCTCGACGAAGTAGGCGGTGCCGCCGCCGCGCAGGTGCGCGGCGATCCCCGGCGCGCCGGGCGACAGCGCGAAGTAGCGCAGCACCGGCTCCCGCTCGCGGACCGCCCGGCGCTCCGCGAGGCCCGCCGCCGCCGCGTCCTCGGCGTTGAGCACGAGGTGGCCGCCGCAGCGGATCTCCTCGGCGACCAGCGCCTTGATCTCCACCAGGTCGTCCAGCGACTCGGTGCCGTCCATGCCGAGGTGGTCGCGGGTGATGTTGGTGACGACCGCGACGTCCGCGCGGTCGTAGCCGAGGCCGCGCCGGACGATCCCGCCGCGCGCCGTCTCCAGCACCGCCGCCTCCACCGACCGGTCGCCGAGCACCATCTCCGCCGACCTCGGCCCGGACGCGTCGGACCGGTGGACGAGCCGTCCGCCGACGTACACGCCCTCGGTGCTGGTCATCCCGGTGCGCAGCCCGCGCAGCTCCAGCATGTGGGCGATCATCCGGACCGTGGTGGTCTTGCCGTTGGTGCCGGTGACCGACACGACCGGCACCCGCGAGGGCGTCCCCTCCGGGTACAGCAGGCCGATGATGTCGGCGGCGACGTCCCGCCGGTCGCCCTCGTGCGGGGCCAGGTGCATGCGCAGCCCCGGCGCGGCGTTGACCTCCAGGATCCCGGCGGCGCCGCGCTCCTCGGGCGGCGCGGAGCCGATGTCGGGGAGCCGCAGGTCGATGCCGCACACGTCCATCCCGACGGTCGCGGCGGCGCGCACGCACACGCCCGCCACGTCCGGGTGGACGTCGCCGGTCACGTCGCGGCTGGTGCCGCCCGTGGACAGGTTGGCGTTGCGGCGCAGCCACACCGTCTCGCCGTCCGCGGGGACGGTCAGCGGGCCGTGCCCCTGCCGCGCCAGCAGCGCCAGCTCCGCCGGGCCGAGCGCGAGCCGGGTCAGCGGGCGGTCGTGCCCCGCGCCGCGCGCCGGGTCGGCGTTCACCCGCTCCACCAGAGCGGCGACCGTCGCGGCGCCGTCGCCGGTCACCCGCGCGGCCGTCAACTCGGCCGCGGCCGCCACCCGCCCGCCGACGACCAGGACCCGGTAGTCGCGGCCGGGGACGTAGGTCTCGACGAGCACCTCGCCGCCCGCGCCCCCGTCCCCGGCGCCGGCCGCCGCCGTGAACGCCGCCACCACCTCGGGCGGGCTGGTCAGCTCGATGTGCACGCCCTCGCCCTGGTGCCCCGCCAGCGGCTTGACCACCACCGGCCCGCCGATCTCGCGCAGCGCCTCCAGCGCCTCCGCCGCCGACCCCGCGACCCGCCCCTCCGGGACGGGCAGGCCCGCGTCGGCGAGCAGCCGGTGCGTGAGCCGCTTGTCGGCCGCGACCTCCATCCCGATCGCGGACGTCGCGTCGGTCATCGCCGCCCACACCGTCCGGCGGTGCCGCCCGTACCCGAGCCGCAGCAGGTTCAGCCCGCCGACGCGGCGGACCGGTATCCCGCGCCGCCGCGCCGCCCGCGCCAGCGCCGCCGTGCTCACGCCGAGCCGCCCCGCCTCGTGGTCGGCCGCCACCCGCGCGAGGTCGGCGGACGGGTCGGGCACCGCCCCCGCGATCGCGCCGTTCACCAGCCGGATCGCGATGCCGACCAGGTCCTCCACCACCGCCGAGCCGGGCGGCTCGTCGCGCGGGCACTCCAGCACCACCTCGTAGTCGCCCGGCCCGCCCGCGCGCACCGTCCGGCCGAAGAACACCTCCCGGCCGATGAGCCCGGACAGCTCCAGCGTGACGTGCTCGGTGACGTGGCCGAAATAGGTGCCCCGGGCCATCGCCTCCAGCAGCCCGCCGGGGCGGCCCGCCGAGCAGTGGTGCGAGGTCAGCCCCGGCAGCGCCGCCACCAGCCGGTCGGCGAACCCCGGATGGTCGGTGGTCTCGTGGCCGGTCAGGCCCCGCAGGTCCAGCCGCGCGACCGCGACGGGACGGGACAGGTAGACGTTGGGGCCGCTCAGGCGGCGCACATGGTCGAGCCGCACGGGCTATCCCTCCTCCGGGCCGCGCATGGTGCCGATCGCCGGGAGCTTGTCGTTCATCTGGAACGAGCATCCGGCGGGCAGCAGGTGCAGCGACACATCGAACATCGCCATCGGCTCGTCGTCCGAGGCGGCGTAGGCGACGGTGGCCTGCCCGGCGTCCACGACGGTCACGACGCCGGTGCCGACGACGCCGAACTGGCCGTCGCCCACCACGATCGCGGTGTCCTCGTCGATGCCGACGCCGAGCAGCCGCGTGTCCAGCGCGATCCCGCTCATCAGCCGCGGCAGCCGGCCCCGCTCGTTGAAGTGCATGTCGATCAGGACGTTGTCCAGCAGCGCGAGGCCGGGGCCGACCCGCACGCTGGACGCGGCGACCTCGTGCCCGTGGCCGCCGAGGATCATCCAGTGGCCCATCGCGGTCGCCCCCGCGCTCGTCCCGGCGATCACCAGGCCCTCCTGGTCGAGGCGCCGCTTGAGCAGCTCGTTGGTGCGGGAGCCGACGAGCGTCCTGATCCGGGACTGGTCGCCGCCGCTGAACAGCACCCCGTCGGCCGCCTCCAGCGCGCGCAGCGTGGCCGCGTCGTCGGCGGCGGCGCGGCCGAGCAGCCGCAGCTCGCGGACGGAGGCCACGCCGAGCCGCCCGAACACGCCGGTGTACTCCTCGACGACCTCGTCCGGGACCTCGGTGGCCGTCGTCACCACCACGATGCGGGCGTCCTCGCCGCCCGCGAGGCCGACGAAGGTCTCCAGCGGGCCGGCGCCGCAGGTCCGGTCCTCGGCGCCGCCGATGATGAGCAGCCGGCCCTTGCGTCCGGCGCCCCCCTGATTCGCTGTCACCTCCCGTAGCTACCCTTTGATCACGGTCGGTAGTCTTTTGATCGCGAGGAGTCGCCGGTGCGCCCGATCCGGGGCCGGTCGCTCCGGCACCTCCCCGCGCCCATCCGCGGCGTGCCATGCTGAGCGGATGAGCGGCAGCCCGCCCCGCCCGCCCACCACGGACGGCCTGTCCCGGCCGCCGGCGCGCGACCCCTCGCCCGCGCCGGGCCCCGCACCCGGCCGTGCCGCCGGCCCCGCACCCGGCCGCGCCGCCGTGCGCGCCGCCGTGCGCGCGCACGGGCCCGAGGGGGCGCTGGCCGCCGCGTCCGCCCGCTACCTGCGCGGCGAGCCGATCGACATGTCCGCGCTGGCCGCCGACCTCGGCGTCGGCCGCGCCACCCTCTACCGCTGGGTGGGCAGCCGGGAGCGGCTGGTCGCCGCGGTGCTCGCCGAGATGACCGAGCGGACCTACCACGCCGCCGCGCGCGGCGTGGACGGCAGCGGCCCCGACCGGATCCTCACCGTGCTCGACCGGTTCATGCGCGCGGTGGTGGACGCGCCGCCGCTGCGGGCCTTCACCGAGCGCGAGCCCCGGCTGTTCGTCCGGCTGGCGACGATGCCCGGCGCCGTCGAGGACCGCGCCGCGGGGCTGCTCGCCCGCGAACTGCAGGCCGAGATCGACCGGGGCGCGCTGGCGGCGCCGCTGCCGACCCGGACGCTCGCGCAGGCCATCGTCCGCGTCGCCGACTCGTTCATGTACGCCCACTACCTGGGCGGGAACCGGCCCGAGATCGACACCGCGCTGGAGGTCGTGGCGCTGCTGCTGCGGCCCGCGCCCGACGGGGCCGCGGAGGCGGGCGCGGGAGGCGCCGGGGAATCTCCGCGCCGTCCCGGACGCTGAATCCCCCGCAGGGCGGATGACCGCTTTGTCGTGTTCGGTCGCCGTGAGAGGCTGGACCACCGGAGGCTTCGTCGATCGAGGGAGGGCAGGCCGTGACCGACATCCCCCGCCGCGCGGTGACGCGGACCGCCAAGCTCGCGACGCTGCCGCTCGGCTTCGCCGGGCGCACCGCCCTCGGGTTCGGCAAGCGCACGATCGGCCGGCCCGCCGAGGCCGTCGCGCTGGAGGTGCAGCGCCGGACCGCCGAGCAGCTCTTCGCGGTGCTCGGCGAGCTCAAGGGCGGCGCGATGAAGGTCGGGCAGCTGCTGTCGATCTTCGAGGCGGGGCTGCCCGAGGAGATCGCCGGGCCCTTCCGCGCGAGCCTGACCCGGCTCCAGGAGGCCGCGCCGCCGATGTCGGCCGCGACCACGCACCGGGTGCTGGCCGAGGGGTTCGGCGACGGCTGGCGCGACCGGTTCGCCGAGTTCGACGACCGGCCCGCCGCCGCCGCGTCGATCGGGCAGGTCCACCGGGCCGTGTGGCACGACGGGCGCGCCGTCGCGGTCAAGGTGCAGTACCCCGGCGCCGCCCAGGCGCTGATGAGCGACTTCAACCAGATCTCCCGGCTGAGCCGCCTGTTCACCCCGCTGTTCCCCGGCGTCGACGTCAAGCCCGTCGTCGCCGACCTCAAGCGGCGGCTGGAGAAGGAGCTGGACTACGCCGACGAGGCCCGCGCGCAGACCGCCTTCCACGACGCCTACGCGGGCGACCCCGACTTCGCCGTCCCCGCCGTGGTCGCGCAGGCGGGCGACGTGCTGGTCACCGAGTGGCTGGAGGGGACCCCGTTCTCCCAGGTGATCGCCGGTGACGACCAGGAGCGGCGCGACCGCGCGGGGCTGCTGCTGTTCCGCTTCCTGCTGTCGGGTCCCGCCCGCTGCGAGATGATCCACATCGACCCGCACCCGGGCAACTTCCGGCTGCTGGAGGACGGCCGCCTCGGCGTCCTGGACTTCGGCGGCGCCGCGCGCGTCCCCGCCGAGCTCCAGTGGTCGATCGGGCGGCTGCTGCGCATCGGGACGCTCGGCGACCCGGACCAGATCGTCGCCGCGCTGCGCGAGCAGGGCTTCCTCGCCCCCGACGGCGACGTCGACGCCGAGCAGGTCGCCGCGTTCGTCGCCCCGCACGCCGCGCCGTTCGCCGCCCCCCGGTTCCGCTACTCGCGCGAATGGCTGCGCGAGCAGACCGCGCGGGGCCTCGGCCTGGCCTCGGACATGCGGCCCGGCGCCCTCGCCCGGCAGTTCCGGCTGCCGCCGCAGTACCTCGCGGTCAGCCGCGCGCTGTCGGGCTGCGGCGGCGTGCTGTGCCAGCTGGAGGCCGAGGGCCCCTTCCGCGCCGAGGCCGAGCGGTGGCTGCCCGGCTTCGCCGAGGACGAGTACGACGACGGGCACGACGACGAGCGGGGCCCGGACGCGGACGGCGCCGAGCAGGCGACCGCCTGAGGCCCCCGGGCCCGCCGGTGCTCGGCGCTCAGCTCAGCGCGCTGGCCTCTTCCTCCTCGACCTGGCGGTTCCACTCGCGCTTGGAGGACTGCCAGCCGTCCTCGTCGCGGCCCCGCCGCCAGTACCCGGAGATCGACAGCCGCTCCAGCGGCAGGCCCCGGTCGACGCGCAGGTGGCGCCGCAGCGCCTTGACGAAGTTCGCCTCGCCGTGGACGAACGCGTGCACGTCGTCCCCGGGGAAGTCGAGCTTCTGCACGGCCTCGACCAGCAGCTCGCCGACCTGCCCGCCGCCCCGGTGCAGCCACACGATCTCGGTGCCCGCGGGCGCCCGCAGGTCCTGCTCCTCCTCGGGCCCGGCCACCTCGACGAACACCCGCGCGGGCGCGCCCACGGGGAGGCGCTCCAGCGACGCGGCGATCGCCGGGAGCGCGCTCTCGTCGCCGACGAGCAGGTGCCAGCCCGCGTCCGCGCTCGGCGCGTAGGCGCCGCCCGGCCCGTTGAAGTAGATCTCCTCGCCCGCCTGGACCCGCGCCGCCCACGGCCCCGCGAGCCCCTTGTCGCCGTGGTGGACGAAGTCGATCGTCAACTCCACCGCGTCCGGGTCCCAGGAGCGGACGGTGTAGGTCCGCGTGACCGGCCACTGCTCCCGGGGCAGCTCCTCCCGGACCTTCTCCATGTCCAGCGGGTCGGGATAGGTGACACCCGGCTGCGGGAACAGCAGCTTCACGTAGTGGTCGGTGAACTCGCCCGCGCCGAACCCGGCCAGGGCCTCGCCGCCGAGCACCACGCGGATCATGTGCGGGGTGATCCGCTCCGTGCGCAGCACCGTCCCCCGGTGCAGCCTCGGCCTCCTGCGCGCCGGTTCCGTCGCCATGCGCCCTCCGATGATCGATCGTCTTAGGCAAGCCTAACCTGTAGGGGCGGGGCCTCGTGACCGAGGACCTCCGGGGTGACCCTCCGGAGGGGGCCATCTGCGGTACGTTCGGTGGACGCTGCCGGAACCCTCAGCCGCCCGTGCCGCCGGAGGAACGATGTCCGTGCTCGCCCAGCTCCTCGACGCCGTCGCCGGAGGGACGGTCGAGGTCGTCGACCTGACCGCGCCCCTGTCGGAGCGGACCCCGATCCTGCGGCTCCCCGAGCCGTTCGCCAACACCGTCCCGTTCTCGCTCCGGGAGATCAGCCGGTACGACGAGCGCGGCCCCGGCTGGTACTGGAACGACATCACGACCGGCGAGCACGTCGGCACCCACTTCGACGCGCCCGTGCACTGGGCCACCGGACGCGGCGGCGAGGACGTCTCGCAGGTCCCGCCCGGCCGCCTGGTCGCCCCGGCGGTGGTGCTGGACGCCTCGTCCGAGGCCGCCGCCGACCCCGACTTCCTGCTGGAGATCGACCACGTCCGGGAGTGGGAGCGGGCGCACGGGCCGCTGCCGCCCGGCGGCTGGCTGCTCTACCGGACGGGCTGGGACGCGCGCTCGGGCGACCAGGAGCGGTTCCTCAACGCCGACGAGATCGGCCCGCACACGCCGGGGATCTCCGCCGCGTGCGCCCGCTGGCTCGCCGAGGAGACCCCGCTGCTCGGGCTCGGCACCGAGACCGTCGGCACCGACGCGGGCGCCGCGCACTCCTTCGACCCGCCCTTCCCCTGCCACTCCTACTTCCTCGGCGCGGGCAAGTACGGCCTCACCCAGCTCCAGAACCTCGCGCTGCTGCCGCCGCGCGGGGCGGTGCTGCTCGCCGCGCCGCTGCCCATCGTGGGCGGCTCGGGCAGCCCGGCCCGCGTGCTCGCGCTGGTCGAGCGGTGAACGTCGCGGAGGCGGTCGGCGCGGCCCTCGTCCGGCTCGGCGCCCACACGGCCTTCGGTGTCGTCGGCAGCGGCAACTTCCACGTGACCAACGCGCTCGTCGCGAGCGGCGCCCGGTACGTGGCGGCCCGGCACGAGGGCGGGGCCGCGACGATGGCCGACGCCTACGCGCGCGTCACCGGCGGCCTCGGCGTGCTGTCGGTGCACCAGGGCCCCGGCCTCACCAACGCGCTCACCGGGATCACCGAGGCCGCCAAGAGCCGCACCCCGCTGCTGGTGCTGGCGGGGGAGGTCGCGGCGGCCGAGGTCCGCTCCAACTTCCGCGTCGACCAGGCCGCGCTCGCCGCCGCCGTCGGCGCCGTCCCCGAGCGGATCCACTCGCCCGAGACCGCGCTCGCCGACGTGGCCCGCGCCTGCCGCGTCGCGGTCGCCGAGCGCCGCACGGTGCTGCTCGGGCTGCCGCTGGACGTCCAGGGCGCCGCGTTCCCCGGGCCCGCGGGCCTGGAGCGCCCGATCGCCGCGCACCAGGCCGGGCAGCGGGCCCGGCCGCCCGCGGTGCCGCCGCTGCCCGTCCCGACGGCGGGCGCGATCGCCCGGTTCGCCGACGCGCTCCAGGGCGCGGAGCGGCCGGTGTTCGTCGCCGGGCGCGGCGCGTGGCTGGCGGGCGCCGGCCCGGCCCTCGCCGATCTGGCCGCGCGCTGCGGGGCGCTGCCCGCGACCTCCGCGGTCGCGCGCGGGCTGTTCGCCGGCGACCCGTTCGGGCTGGACGTCAGCGGCGGCTTCGCCACACCCGCCGCCGCCGACCTGATCGCCCGCGCCGACCTCGTCGTCGGGTGGGGCTGCTCGCTGAACGCGTGGACCACCCGCCACGGCGCCCTCGTGGGCCGTGACACGCGGGTCGTCCAGGTCGACGTGGACGCCCAGGCCCTCGGCGCGCACCGGCCCGTCGACCTCGGCCTGATCGGCGACGCCGCCGAGACCGCGCTCGCCGTCACGGCGGAGCTTGAGGCGCGCGGGCACTCCGCCACCGGCTACCGGACCGGCGCGGTCGCCGCGCGGCTCGCCCGCGAGGGCCGCTGGCGGGACGTCCCCTACGAGGACGACTCCGGCGGGGACCCGGCCGAGGGCGGGCCCCGCCTCGACCCCCGCACGCTGACGATCGCGCTCGACGCGCTGCTGCCGCGCGAGCGGACCGTCGCCGTCGACTCCGGGAACTTCATGGGATATCCGGCGATGTTCCTGGACGTCCCCGACGCCGACGGGCTCGTGTTCACCCAGGCGTTCCAGTCGGTCGGGCTGGGCCTCGCCACCGCGATCGGCGCGGCCGTGGCCCGCCCCGACCGGCTGACGGTCGCCGCGCTCGGCGACGGCGGCGCGCTGATGGCGGCCGCCGAGCTGGAGACGGCCGTCCGGCTGGGCCTCGGGCTGCTCGTGGTCGTCTACGACGACGAGGCCTACGGCGCCGAGGTGCACCACTTCGGGCCGGACGGCCACCCGCTGGACACCGTCACCTTCCCGCCCGCCGACCTCGCCGCGATCGGACGGGGCTACGGCTGCGCCGCCGCGACCGTCCGGCGGCGCGAGGACCTCGGCGCGGTGGCCGACTGGCTCGCGGGGCCGCGCGACCGCCCGATGCTGGTCGACGCCAAGGTCACCCGGGGGCGCGCGGCCTGGTGGCTGGAGGAGGCCTTCCGCGGCCACTGAAGTGTAATCGCTCGGTCACCGACCGTGTAGGCATCCCCTGGCTGGGCATGATCACTGCCCTACGTCACATCCGGAGGGGGACAGATGACGCGTGGGCCCGCGATGCCGGAACTCGCCCGGGAGTTGGCGGCCGAGTTCGCCGGGACGCTGATCCTCATCCTGTTCGGCGTGGGCGTCGTCGCCCAGGCCGTCGCCGGGAGCGGGCTCGGCGAACCGCAGAGCCTCGGCGGCCACGACGCCATCGCCTGGGCGTGGGGGATCGCGGTGACGCTCGGCGTCTACGTCTCCGCCCGGATCAGCGGCGGGCACATCAACCCGGCCGTGACGTTCGCGCTCGCGGTGTTCAAGGGGTTCCCCTGGCGCAAGGTCGGGCCGTTCTGGATCGCGCAGTTCCTCGGGGCGTTCGTCGCGGCACTGATCGTCCGGTGGGACTACAGCGAGATCCTCGCGAAGTTCGACCCCGGCCACACCGCCAAGACGCAGTTCGTGTTCTCCACCATGCCCGGCAACGGGTCGCTTCCGGTGGGCACCTGGGGCGCGTTCCGCGACCAGGTGATCGGCACCGCGATCCTGCTGTTCCTCGTGCTCGCGCTCACCGACCTGCGCAACTCCCCGCCGCTGGCGAACATGGCCCCGCTCGTCATCGGGCTGGTCGTGGTGGCGATCGGGATGGCGTTCGGCTCCGACGCCGGGTACGCGATCAACCCCGCCCGCGACCTCGGCCCGCGCCTGGCCCAGTACCTCACCGGATACGCCGACGCCTGGCGCGACCAGAACGGCGACCTCTACTTCTGGGTGCCGATCGCCGGGCCGCTGATCGGGAGCATCGTCGGAGCGGCGCTCTACATCCTGCTGATCGGACGCAACATCCCCGAGGACGAGCCGCCGCAGCCGGGCGGCGGCGAGCCGAGGCCCGAATACGACGTCACCTGAACGTCACCCGGCGGGAGCCCCGCCCCCGTCGGCATGACCAAGTGAGAAACGGTGCGAGA
Organism: Actinomadura sp. NEAU-AAG7; assembly: GCF_018603865.1. Taxonomy (NCBI): domain Bacteria; kingdom Bacillati; phylum Actinomycetota; class Actinomycetes; order Streptosporangiales; family Thermomonosporaceae; genus Actinomadura; species Actinomadura sp. NEAU-AAG7. The sequence goes on along the minus strand of NZ_JAHFZY010000009.1, from coordinate 250 downwards.
GAGGCAGGGCCCGCATGGCTGAGTTCGTCGGTGCGTTGGACCAGGGCACGACCAGTACCCGGTTCATGGTGTTCGACCATGGCGGCGGCGAGGTCGCGCGGCATCAGTTGGAGCATGAGCAGGTCCTGCCGCGGGCGGGGTGGGTGGAGCACAACCCGACCGAGATCTGGGAGCGGACCCGGGCGGTGATCCAGACCACGCTGAACAAGGCGCACCTGTCCCACACCGATCTGGCGGCGCTGGGGATCAC
>NZ_JAHFZY010000008.1:0-338998 GCF_018603865.1 Actinomadura sp. NEAU-AAG7 | reverse complement strand
AGGTCGGAGATGGAAGCGCGGTAACGTGTGGAGTCGACCGGTACTAATAGGCCGAGTGGCTTGACCACACAATACGTTCAAGGCATGTCGCTGTGTGGTGTTCGCGTCCCTGTGTGGTTCCCGGAAAGCAAACGGGAACCTGTTGGTCTTTACAAGTGAATTTCGAGCCTGGTCTCGAACGTTTGGGTTTGCCTGCCCCTGGAGGTTTGGGGGTTGTGCGTGTGAACGTTCGGTGGTTTTGGCGAGAGGGAAACACCCGGTCCCATCCCGAACCCGGAAGTTAAGCCTCTCAGCGCCGATGGTACTGCATGGGGGACTGTGTGGGAGAGTAGGACGCCGCCGGACTCATTGTAGGGAAGGGCCCCGCCTTATGGCGGGGCCCTTTCTCATTTCTGCGGTATTCGCGTGGGGCTCAGATCTCGTCGCCCGACAGCACGGTGTTCGCGTCCACGATCCGGTACGCGTAGCCCTGTTCGGCGAGGAAGCGCTGCCGGTGGGCGGCGTAGTCCTGGTCCAGGGTGTCGCGGGCCACGACGGCGTAGAACCGCGCTCCCTGGCCGGACGCCTTGGGCCGCAGCAGCCGTCCGAGGCGCTGGGCCTCCTCCTGGCGGGAGCCGTAGGCCCCCGACACCTGGACGGCGACCGTCGCCTCGGGAAGGTCGATGGAGAAGTTCGCGACCTTCGAGACCACCAGGACGCTGAGCTCGCCGGAGCGGAAGGCGTCGAAGAGCCGTTCGCGTTCGCGGACGCGGGTCTCGCCCTTGATGACGGGGGCGTCCAGCAGCGCGCCGAGTTCGTCGAGCTGGTCGATGTACTGGCCGATGACGAGGGTCTGCTCGCCGCGGTGCCGGTCGACGAGGGCCTGGACGAGCTTGGTCTTGGTGTCGGTGGTCGCGCAGAAGCGGTAGCGCTCCTCGGGCTCGGCGGTCGCGTAGGCGAGGCGCTCGGAGTCGGTGAGGGTGACGCGGACCTCGACGCAGTCGGCCGGCGCGATCCAGCCCTGCGTCTCCATGTCCTTCCAGGGCGCGTCGTAGCGCTTGGGGCCGATGAGGGAGAAGACGTCGCCCTCGCGCCCGTCCTCGCGGACGAGGGTGGCGGTGAGGCCGAGGCGGCGGCGGGCCTGGAGGTCGGCGGTCATCCGGAAGATGGGGGCGGGCAGGAGGTGGACCTCGTCGTAGACGACCAGGCCCCAGTCGCGGGCGTCGAAGAGTTCCAGGTGGGCGTAGGCGCCCTTCCGGCGCGTGGTCATGATCTGGTAGGTGGCGATCGTGACCGGGCGGATCTCCTTCTTCGTGCCGGTGTACTCGCCGATCTCGTCCTCGGTGAGGGAGGTGCGGCGGAGGAGCTCCTGCTTCCACTGGTGGGCGGAGACGGTGTTGGTGACGAGGATCAGCGTGGTGGCCTGGGCGCGGGCCATGGCGGTGGCGCCGACGATGGTCTTGCCGGCGCCGCAGGGCAGGACGACGACGCCGGAGCCGCCGTGCCAGAACGCGTCGGCGGCGTCGCGCTGGTAGGAGCGCAGCTCCCAGCCGTCCTCGGCGAGGGAGATCGGGTGGGCCTCGCCGTCGACGTATCCGGCGAGGTCCTCGGCGGGCCAGCCGAGCTTGAGCAGGGCCTGCTTGAGGGCGCCGCGCTCGCTCGGGTGGACGGCGACGGCGTCCGCCCCGATCCGGTCGCCGATCATGCCCTTGATCTTCTTGGCGCGCAGCACCTCCTCCAGGACGGCGCGGTCGGAGGAGGACAGCACGAGCCCGGACGTCGGGTGCTTCTCCAGCCGCAGCCGCCCGTACCGGGCCATGGTGTCGGCGACGTCCACGAGGAGGGCGTGCGGGACGGGGTAGCGGGAGAAGCGCAGCAGGGTGTCGACGACCTGTTCGGCGTCGTGTCCGGCGGCTCGGGCGTTCCAGAGGGCGAGCGGCGTCACGCGGTAGGTGTGGACGTGTTCGGGCGCCCGTTCGAGTTCGGCGAACGGCGCGATCTCCTTGCGGCACGCGTCGGCCTGCTCGTGGTCGACCTCAAGCAGGAGGGTTTTGTCGGACTGGACGATGAGCGGACCGTCGGACACGTGGAAGCAGCCCCCCGTCAGGGATCGGTGGTGGATACCCGCCGCTGCACGCTACCCGAGGCGTGCCGGCGCGGCGGCCTCTTCGTCAACCGCCGCCGCCCGGCGAATCTTCCCGGGCGCCCCGCCCGACCTGCGTGTTCGGCCGGGTGTCAGACGCCGGTGGTGGAGCCGTAGTCGGGTTCGGCGCTGGCGATGAGGAGGATGTAGAGGATCACACCGATGATCCCCAGGACGATGGACGCGGCGAACAGGATCCAGCTCCACATCGTCAGTCTGCGGGCCGACTCGGGGTCGGTCTGGACGCGCCCCATCGCGACCGCGGCGAGGACGACGCCGGGGATCGCGAGGACGTTGCAGCAGGTCACGACCCCGATGATGTTGCAGATCAGCGCCGCGATGGTGGAGCCGCTGCTGCTCGGCGCGTGGGGGACGCCGGGTGGTCCGTAGCCGGGCTGTCCGTAACCGTAGCCGTATCCGGGCGGGGGCTGGCCGTAGGGGTTGCCGGACGCCCCGTATCCGCCGGCGTCCCAGCCGGCAGTCCCGCCGTAGGGGTCCTCCCAGCCAGGCGGCGGATTCCCTCCGTAGCCGCTCACAGGCGGCCTCCCCTCATTCCGCGATCGTCGGCCGATGCCGAGTCGAGGGTGGCACGTTACCGGTCCGGTACGTCACCCCGTTTGACACTCCGGGTGCTTCGCCGGTTCCATCCGGCCGAAGTCGGCCGTGCCCCGCATGTCCGGGGCGTCAGGCGGCGGGGTCGTCGTCCAGTTCGGAGACGCCGGTGATGCGGTGCAGCGCGAACCGGTGCACGGCGGCGCGGGTGGCGTCGAAGCCGGTGAGGAACCCGCCCTCGACGCGGACGGGTTCCACGATGCGGCTGGACGCCTGGCCCTGCTGGTCGAGGTAGCCGATCCAGACGCGGCCGCCGCGTTCGACGGCGGCGCGGAGCCGCTCGATGGTCGCGATCGCGGGGGAGCGCGGCGGGTCGCCGGCGGGCGTGTCCGCGCGGAGCCTGGCCTGTTCGGCGCCGTGCCGGGACGCCTCGTCGCCCGCGCGCAGCGCCCGCACGGCCGCGGAGATCATCGTGTCGTCCGCGGTCTCGCCCGGACGGACCCGGACGATCTCGGCGGTGGGCGGCGGCTCGGAGCGCTGCGCGTCCGGCCGGGTCACGATCACGCCGCCGCCGGGGGACTCGGCGACCGGCGCGAGGCCCATCGCGCGGAAGCCGTCGAGCAGGTCGGCGCGGTGCAGGCTCGACGCGAGGACGGTGGGCGCGAGCCGGTGCAGGCGCAGCGGGTCGGAGCGGCGGTCGGCGAGGATCTCGTCGAGTGTGGCGGAGGAGTCGGTCCTGACGTAGGACGCGAGGGTCCCCACGCGTAGGTGCCCGTGGCGGCGGGCGACGTCGTCGATCAGGTAGGTGAGCGGCTGCGGCAGCGGCGTCGCGGAGTGCCGGGCGAGCAGGTCGGTGACGTCGGCGGCGGTGCGGCCCGCGTCCAGCGCCCGCCGGAGCGACTCGGGCGTGAACCGGTAGACGGTCGCGCCGCCGGTGGACTCCACGTCGGCGGCGAGCGCCAGCTCCCGCGACAGCTCGGTGACCAGCGGGCCGGGCGCGATCGCGGTCAGGTCGGCCTGGATGACGATCTTGTCGATGGGCGCGGGGAGGTACTTCTCCAGGACGGGTTCGGGGTCGTCGCCGGCGAGCAGGTCGCGGGCGAAGGGGGCCAGCTCGCCGAACCCGGTGAGGCCGAGCACGGCGGCCTCGCGCAGCGTCCAGCCGAGCAGCCGGTCCCTGGCGGGGCCGCCCCGGCGGGGGCGCAGCCACGCCACCCGGGCGCGCAGCGTGTCGGCGTCGACGGCCACGCCCGGGTCCGCTCCGGCGAGCACCTCCAGGGTCGTCCGGCGGACGGCGGGGGCGCTGCCGCGCACCATCGCCTCGCTCAGCGCGTTGATCAGCCGGTCGCGGTCGTCGCGCTCCCCGGCGAGCCCGGCGGCGCGGTCGGACTTCAGCCAGCCGCGCGCCAGCTCGGTCCAGCGGCCGGGGGTGTCGCGCATCAGCCACAGGTCGTAGGCGGGGGTCGGCAGCCACTCGCCGTCCAGGTCGCCGCTGCGGGTGAGCAGGCCCGCCGCGTAGGCGACCTCGGCGAGCAGCGCGGCCTTCCACTCCGGGACGTCCAGCAGCGTCGCGGCGGCGCGCAGGTCGCGGACGGCGAGGCCGCCGCTGCGCAGCACGGGCGGCGGGTCGAGCCCCCACCGCTCCAGCAGCTCCTCGGTGAGCCGGACGGCGTTGAACGCCTCCCCCGCGGCGGCCCGCACCACCATGTCCTCGCGGCGCGGCGCGGGCTGCGCTCCGCCCGCGCCCGAGGTCAGCGGCGGCGGGGTGGCGGACACGTCCTGGAAGAGGCGTCCGCCGCGCAGGTGGAGGGCGATCTCGCGGGGGAGGGTGACCGTGCGGTCGTCCTCGGCGGCGAGCAGGCCGCGCGCGAGCAGCGCCTCGATCGGGGTGGTGGCGGTGCCGATCCGGACGGGACGGCGCGCGTCGGCGACGCGTCCGACGGGCGGCCCCCACATGAGCTGTTCGAGGGCGGCGCGGGCGTCCGGGCCGGCGTCCTCGATCAGGGGGCCGGGGTCGTCCAGCAGTTCGGCGAGGCGGCGCAGCAGCCGGCCGGAGTCGGCGAAGCCGCGCGGCGCCTCGCCCTCCAGGTCGGTGACCAGCGCGCCGAGCCGCTCGGCCGAATAGCCCGCGAAGACCTCCTGGACGGGCGGCCCGAGCCCCGCCGGATGCGGCAGGCCCTGCCGGAGGCCCGGGGCGGTGGCCGGGCGGTCCTCGCCCCACACCAGCCCGAACCGGCGGAGCGTGCCGAGCGCCGCCTCGACCTCGCCGGAGGTGGCCTCCAGCGCGGCGGCGAGCGCGTCCGGCTCCACGGGCGGCGGCAGGACGAGCAGCGCCTCCAGCAGCGCGAGGTTGAAGCGGTCGAGCCGGTCGAGCGCCCGGGAGATCGCGGCGGGCGTGGCGGCGCGGGCGGCGAGCGCGGTCAGGTCGGCGGGGACGGGCGCGAGGAGTTCCGGGCGCGCGGACAGCAGCGCGCGAAGGTCGTCGTCCCCTCGCGCGCGCAGCCAGTCCGCGTAGGTCTCCATGCGTTCCCCAACCTTAGGTGCCGTGCGGCCCGTGCCGTGCGCCGCGCGTCACCGCGCATCCGACACCGGGCCCCATCAGCGTAGGAGTACGAACGTGCTGGGTGTTACGCGCGTCCGTCCGCCGGTCGGGGAATCGCCGGGCGGGGGTCAGGACGCGGGCGTGCGCGCCGCGGTCACCAGCCCGAGCCCCAGCCGCGCCCAGCTCCGCACGAACCGCTGCTCGTCGACGCGCGCCGGCGGCTCGTACATCGACTCGGTCGCCAGCCAGTAGTTGACGACCGCGCCGCCGAGGACGGCCGCGACCGCGGGCCAGTCCTCGTCGGCGCCGAGAAGTTCCGGCTGGGCGGACAGCCAGGCCGCGATGCCGTCGTAGAGCGGGTTGACGATGCCCTCGCGCATCTCCGCGACGAGGTTCGGGAACTGGTCGAGGTCGCGGAACAGCACCCGGATCAGGTCCTGCTCCTCGCGCATCTTCGCCAGCCCGGCCTGGCACGTCATCCGCAGCCGGGTCTCCAGCGGTCGGTCGGCGAAGGCGGTCGCGTGCGCGAGCGCGTCGCCGACCTGCCGCCGCGTCCGCTCGATGTGCTCGCGGACGGCGGCGGTGAGCACCTCCTCCTTGGACCGGAAGTGCCGGTAGAGGCCGCCCGCGCCCGGGGAGAGCCCCGCGGCGGCCTCGATCTCGGCGACCGAGGTGGCCGCGTAGCCCCGGTCGGCGAACAGCCGCAGCGACTCGACCACGATCCGCTCGCGGGTAGACGTCGTCATGGTGATGAATTCCTCCGCGAGAACAGTAAGGCATCGCCGACCTGCGAGTCCCTGCCCGCCGCCCGGCGCGCCCGAATCGGTGATCTGTCTCGCTCCGGGCCTGGGGCGACTAGAGTTCTGTGCTCTGCGCCCCGTAGCCGAAGGGGCGTCGCCGGAAGGGTCGACGGATGTTCGTTTCTCCACGGAAGGCGGGCCCCGGGGTCTTCCTCCCCGAGGAGTTCGTGGTCCCCACGCTCGTCGCCGGGGCACGCTTCCAGATCCGCCCGATCACGGTGTCGGACGTGGTCAAGGACTACGGCGCGGTGATCGGCAGCCTCGGACGGCTGGCCGGGCGGTTCGGCCCCGAGTGGGGCTGGCCCGGCGATGAGTTCACCTTCGAGCAGGCGCTCATCGACGTCGCCTGGCTGCAGAAGGAAGGCCAGCTCAGGCGGTCCTTCAGCTATGTCGTGATCACACCGGACGGGGAGCGCCAGCTCGGCCGGATCCACGTCGCCCCCTCCGACACCCCCGACGCCGACGCGGTCGTCGTGTTCTGGGTCCGCGCCGACGAGGAGAACTCCGCGCTGGAGAAGGAGCTCGACGTGTTCGTCCGCGAATGGGTCACGACGGCATGGCCCTTCGAGACCGTCCGTTTCCCGGGACGCGAAGGCGACTGACCGGCGGCGGCCAGGTGAGGGTTTCCTGACCTTCCGGTAGGGGGTGTCCGTTTCGGTGCTCCCGGTGGCGGGTCAGCGGAGGCGGCGGAGGGCGCCGACGGCGGCCCGGCCGGCGAGCAGGTAGACCAGGCCGGCGAGCCCGTAGTTGACCGCGATCTCCGCCTTGGCGTTCGAGGGCTGGAAGACGTCCTTGAACTCCCAGGCCAGGCCGTGCGCGCGGGCCCCGGCCCAGCGGACGATCTCGTTGCCGGGGTTGGCCTCGAACGCCGTGAACACGATGTGGGCGGCGAGGATCGCCACGACGACCGTCGTGGCGAGCGAGACGGCGGCCGCGACCAGGTCCACGGCGCGCCGCCGGACGGCGGCCCCCCGGATCCTGAACCGCGCGCGCCGCGCGGACGGCTCGCGCTTGGCCGAGGGTTCGCGCCCGGCCGGCGGCTCGCGCCCGGCGGAGGGTTCGCGTCCGGCCGGCGGCTCGCGCTCGGCGGACGGCGCGGTCTCGGCGGGCGAGGGGCGGCCGAGCGGCGGCCGGGGGCCGAGGGAGGTCGCCCGCGCGGCGGGCGCCGTGCCCGGTTCGGGCGCCGGTTCGGGGCCGGGCACCGGATCGGTGGCGGGCGCCGGTTCGGGGGCGGGTCGGGGTTCGGTCATGGGGCTCTCCTGGACGGGGCCGGTCGGGCCGCCCTTGGGTCTCCGGTGGGGTGTTCCAGCCCTCTGTTTTCCCTGGTCAGGCGGTTTGTGCGGGGGAGGTCGGGTATATCGGCCATACGGGTGGCCGTCCTCGCCGATCGGGCAGGCCAGTTCCGGTCGGCGGGAAAAACGGCGGCGCCTGCGTGAGAAGGTCCCCGCGCTCTCCTACTCGGATCCCGTCGCATCGCCACTACCGGGAGGGCGCGGGTCCTCGCGTTCGGGCCCCTCCGGCCCGCCCCGGCGCCTTCGGCGCGGGTGCGCGGCTTTTCCATCATGACCGACCTTTACCCTGTGTGGCGTGCCGGAACTGTCCTCTTCGCGAATCCGCCCGTCCGTGCCGACCGGCGGCGTGCCCGCCGTCGGCTTCGACCTCGACCTGACGCTGGCCGACACCCGCGCGGGGATCAGCGCGGTGTACGCGGCGCTCGCCGCCGAGACCGGCGTCGCCATCGACACCGCGCAGGTCGTCCGGCGGATCGGGCCGCCGCTGGAGGTGGAGCTCGCGTACTGGTTCCCGCCCGGCGACGTCCCGGCGATGGCGGCACGGTACCGGGCGATGTACGCCGATGTGGCCGTTCCGGCGACCGTGGTCATGCCGGGCGCGGTCGCGGCGCTGGAGGCGGTCCGGGCGCGCGGCGGGCGGATCGTCGTGGTGTCCGGGAAGAACCAGGCCGACACCGAGCGGACCGTCCGCTACCTCGGGCTGGAGGTGGACGCCGTGGTCGGCGGCCTGTTCGGCGCCGACAAGGGGGTCGCGCTCCGCGAGCACGGCGCCCGCGCCTACATCGGCGACCACACGGGTGACGTGGACGCCGCGCGGGCGGCGTCGGCGGTGTCGGTCGCGGTCGCGACCGGCTCGTTCGACTCCGCCGCCCTGAGCGCCTACGGGGCCGACGTCGTCCTGCCGGACCTGCGCCCCTTCCCCGGCTGGCTGGACGGCTTCCGGCTCGGCTGATCCACCGGCGGATATTCGTGTTCACCGGGTCGTGGCGAGGCACTAATCTTGGGGCCAATTCATGACGATTACCAGACGAGGTCTCCGGTGCCGACTGGCAAGGTCAAGTGGTACGACCCCGACAAGGGTTTCGGCTTCCTCACCCGCGACGACGGCGGTGAGGTCTTCGTGCACTCCTCGGCCCTGCCGGGCGGGGTGACGACGCTCAAGCCCGGCCAGCGCATCGAGTTCGGGGTGGTCGAGGGGCGGCGCGGGCAGCAGGCGCTGTCGGTGCGGGTCCTGGACACCCTGCCGTCGGTCGAGAAGACCATCGCCAAGCAGCGCCGCAAGAAACCCGACGAGATGGTCCTGATCACCGAGGACCTGATCAAGCTGCTGGACGGGATCTCCACCACCTACCGGCGGGGCAAGCACCCGGCCCCGGCCGAGGCGAAGAAGATCGCGACGGTGCTCCGCGCGGTCGCCGACGACCTGCACCCCTGACCCCGGGGTCCGCGCTCAGGTGCGGACCTCCGGGGGATGCGCGCCGTCGAGCGGGGGGTGCCCCTGGTGGTGCTCCCGGCGGCGGCGGCCGTCGGCGCGGCGCGAGACCAGCAGCGCGAACGCCAGCGCGAGGGCGGCGGCGACGACGGCCATCGCGACCCGGCCGTCCGCGATGATCGACATGCCGAGGCCGAGCATGCCGCCGATCACCCAGGCGAGCTGGTGCAGGGTCTCGGAGACCGCGAACGTGGACGAGCGCATCTCCTCGCCGATCTCGCGCTGGACGACCGCGTCCATCGACAGCTTGCCGAGGACCTGGCCGAGACCGGCCGCCAGCGCCACCGCGAGCGCCGCCCACAGCCCGAAGAACGCGGCGGAGACGGCGGTGACCACGGTGACGGCGCCGAGCGTCGCCGAGACGATCAGCCGGGGCGCGCGGGCCTTCATGTAGGCGCCGAGCGCCGTCCCGGCGAGGCCGCCCGCGCCCGCGAACGCCGCCAGCATCCCCAGCGCGAGGTTGTGGGAGACGGGGTCGAACCGCTCCTGGCGCAGCAGGAACGCCAGGTAGAGGATCAGGAAGCCGGAGAACGCGCGCAGCACGGAGTTCGCCAGCATCGCCTCGACGACCGCCGGGCCGAGGCGCGGGAACACCCGCCACTGCGGTTTGTCCTCGTCGGCGGCGGGGCGCCCGCCCGGGGCCTCCCCGCCCGGACGGCCGGACGCCGACTCCGCCGCCAGCTCGCTCTCGGGGGTGTCGACGTGGCCCGGCAGCCGCATCGTGAACACGACGCCGAGCAGGAACACCAGCGTCGCGATGCGCAGCGTCCAGTCGGCCCCGGCGAACGCGGTGATCCCGGCCGCGATCGGCGCGGTGACGGTCGCGGCGATCAGCCCGGTGAACGAGGCGCGCGCGTTGGCGGTCACGAGCGTGATCTGGTCGGGCAGGACGCGGGGCGTCACCGCCGCCCGCAGCACCCCGAACGCCTTGGACAGCACCAGCACGCCGAACGCGGCGGGCAGGAACGTGACCTCGTCGCTGTGCAGGACGGCGCCCGCCATCGCCCAGCACAGCAGGCCCCGGATGACGAACGAGCTGGCGATCGCGTACCGGCGGACGTGCCGCGTCCGGTCGAGAGCCGGTCCGATCAGCGGCGCCACGAGGGCGAACGGCGCCATCGTCACCAGCAGGTAGAGGGCGACCTGGCCGCGCGCCTGGTGGACGTCCAGCCCGAAGAACAGGGACCCGGCGAGCGCGACCGCCACCAGCGCGTCGCCGGCGGAGTTCACCGCCGCCGCCTCGACCAGGCTGCCGAGGCCGCTGCGCCCGGCGCCGTGCGCGTGGGTGACGCGGCGGGTGAGGCCGCCCGTCCGCAGCGCCGCCGAGCGCACGCCGCGCAGTGCCCGCGCCGCGCCGCCGGCACCGGCGCGCGCCGACCGCCCGATCGGGTGGGACCGGTCTCCCATTGCGGCTTGATCTCCCCAGGTGCTCGTGCGCGGGCCCGCTGCCCGCGGTCTTCGTCGAGGTGGGCCGTCGGAGTGGCTCAATTGAGGGTACGTTCCCTTCTTCGCGCCCGGCTCACCTCCGCAGGATCGGGCGCTGCGAACCTTTCGGGTGGTGCTTACGGAGGCCGTTCGGGCCGGTCACGGACCGTGTCGTGCCCGGCCACGTCCCGGGATGCGCGAGAATTGACGTGTGAGCCCACTGCGCCAGACCAGCCCCGCGCGATCCGCCGCCGCGCGCACCGCCGCCGGGCCCGCCCGCCGTGCCCGGACCCCCGCCGTCGACGCCGCCTGCGCCGAGGCCGTGGACCTCGCCCGCGAGGCCGCCGAGGAGACCTCCCATCCGGCGCCGGTCGGGGAGCACCTCGGCCTGCGCCCCGAGGGCGACCGCGTGGTCACGCACTACTTCGAGGCGCTCGACCCGGCCTACGCGGGATGGCGCTGGGCGGTCACCGTGACCCGCGCGTCCCGCGCGAAGAACGTGACCGTGAGCGAGTGCGTCCTGCTGCCCGGCGACGACGCGCTGCTCGCGCCGCCGTGGGTGCCGTGGCTGGAGCGGCTGCGGCCGGGCGACCTCGGCCCCGGCGACCTGCTGCCGACCGCGCCGGACGACGTCCGGCTCGTCCCCGGGTACACCGAGGTCGACGACGCGGTCGAGCGGGAGGCGGCCTGGGAGCTGGGCCTCGGCCGCGTGCGGGTGCTCTCGCGCGAGGGCCGCGACGAGGCCGCCGCACGCTGGTACGACGGCGTCGCCGGCCCCCGCGCCTCGATCGCCGCCTCCGCGCCCGCGCAGTGCTCCACCTGCGGGTTCTTCGTGGCGCTGGCCGGTGAGCTGCGGCAGGTCTTCGGCGTGTGCGCCAACGAGTACGCCCCCGACGACGGCCGCGTGGTCTCGGCCGACCACGGCTGCGGCGCCCACTCCGAGGCGGTGTCGATCCCGGCCGCCTCCGAGCACGGCCCCCCGATCATCGACGAGCTGGGCTACGACGTCGTCCCGGCGGGCGCCCCGGCGGCCGAGGAGGCCGAACTCCAGGACGAGGAGGCCCTCGGCCACAGCTGAGTCTGTGGCCGGCACAGGGGTGAGGGAGAGGCCGGTGGGCGAGGTTCCGGATCCGTTCGGCGCGCGGGGACTGCGGGAGCGGGTGCTGCGGGCCTGGGCGGAGTCGCCCGCGCGGTTCCGCGAGGACGCCAACACCGAGGAGGACCACGCCCTCGGCGGCTACCGCGACCGCGTCGTGGTGGAGCTGGCCCAGAACGCCGCCGACGCCGCCGCGCGCGCGTCGGTGCCCGGGCGGCTGCGGCTGACGCTGCGCGGCGGGGTGCTGGAGGCGGCGAACGCCGGGGCGCCGCTGGACGCGGCGGGCGTCGAGGCGCTGTCGACGCTCCGCGCGTCCGCCAAGCGGGGCGAGGCGGGCGCGGTCGGCCGGTTCGGCGTCGGGTTCGCGGCCGTCGTGGCGGTCACCGACAATCCCCTGATCACCTCCGCCGGGGGCGGGGTGGAGTGGTCGGCGGAGCGGGCGCGGGAGCTGGTGGCCGGGGTCCCGTCGCTGGCGGCGGAGCTCGGGCGGCGGTCCGGGCACGTGCCGCTGCTGCGGTTGCCGTTCGCGCTGACCGGGTCCCCGCAGATCCCGGAGGGGTTCGACACCGTCGTCCGGCTGCTGTTGCGGGCGGAGGCCGTGGACGGCGTGCGGCGGCAGTTGGAGCAGGTCGGTCCCGCGCTGATGCTGGCCCTGCCCGCGCTGGAGAGGGTGGAGGTCGACGCCGACGGGGACGTCCGGACGGTCACCGCCGAGCACGGCCCCCGGGGCACCGTCACCATCGACGGCGCCGTCTGGCATACGGCCGAGGCGCACGGGGCCGTCCCGCCGGAGCTTCTCGCTGACCGTCCCACGGAGGAGCGGGCCCGGGGCGTATGGCAGGTGCGGTGGGCCCTCCCCGAGGGAGGTCTGCCCCAGGGGACGCCCGCGGTGGTGCATGCGCCGACGCCCAGTGACGAACGCCTCGACCTGCCCGCGCTCCTCATAGCGTCGTTCCCGCTCGCCCCCGACCGGCGCCATGTCGCGCCCGGTGGGCTGACCGACTTCCTCGTGGAGCGCGCGGCGGAGACCTACGAGCGGCTCATGGAGGGGCGCGCGGCGACGCCGCGCCTGCTGGAGCTCGTCCCCACGCCGATCGGGGCGGGGGAGCTGGACGGGCGGATCAGGCGGGCCGTCCTCGGGCGGCTGCCCGACGCGCCGCTGCTGCCGCACCGCGCGCGGGGCCGCGACATGGTCGCGGTGGACGCGCCGTCCCCGTTCGTGGAGCTGCTGTCGGAGGACGGCGTGCTCGCCGGACTGCTGCCGCCGGAGTGGCCCGCGCGGAGCCCGGCGCTGGCGGCGCTCGGCGTCCGGCGGGTCGAGTTGGCGGACGTCGTCGACGAGCTGGCCGCTGTGGAGCGCGAACCGGCGTGGTGGCGCCGGGTGTACGAGGCGCTCGCCGGGGCCGCCACGGACGCTCTGGGGGCCCTCCCGGTGCCGCTGGCGACCGCGAAGGGCGACGCGGCGGCGGCGCGGACGGTCCGCGGCCCGCGCGGGCTGCTGATCGCCGACGGGGTCGACCCGGCGGGCCTGGGCGCGCTGGGCCTGCGGTTCGTCCACCCCGAGGCCGTCCATCCGCTGCTGCCGAGGCTCGGCGCGGTCGAGGCGGGGCCCCGCGCCGTGCTGGCCGATCCGGCGGTGCGGGCGGCCGTGGAGGACTCGCTCGACGCCGAGGATCCCGACGCGGTCGCCGAGGCGGTGCTGGGGCTCGTCGGCGCCGCGCGCCTGGACCCGGGTGAGGAGCCCTGGCTCTCCGCCCTCGCGCTCCCGGCCGAGGACGGCGAGCACGACCCCGCGGGGGAGCTGCTGCTCCCGGAGAGCCCGCTGCGCGCCCTCATGGCCGGCGACGCGCCGTTCGGCGTCGTGGACGGCGCGACCCTGGAGCGCTGGGGCGCCGAGACGCTCGTCGCGGTGGGCGTCCTGGACGGGTTCGCCCTGGCGCGCGAGGAGGACGTGAACCTGCCGGGCCTCGCCGACGAGGCCGAGACCCTGCACCTCGACGACGAGGACCGGTGGGCCGAGGACGTGCTCGCCCGCATCGGCCCGCAGGACCTGCCGCCGGTCGTCCCGGAGTTCCAGGCCGTCCGCGACCTGGAGCTGGTCGAGGACTGGCCCGCCGCCCTGCGCCTCCTGGCGCGGCCGCCGTGGCGGGCCGCGATCGTCGAGCCCGCGCATGCGATGTCCTACGACGGGCGCCGCGTCTCCGTCCCGTCCTATACGGCGTGGTGGCTGAGCCGCCACCCCGTCCTGGGCGGACGCAGGCCGGGCCGGTACCGCCTCCCGGGGGACGACGACGCGCTCGCGGGGCTGTACGACGCCGCGCCGGAGGGACTGGACGAGCGGCTGCTCCTGGCGTTGGGCGTCCGCACGTCCCTGCTGGATCTGCTGGACGAACCCGGGGGCGCGCAGGAGCTTCTCGACAGGCTCTCCGATCCCGAGCGGCACGTCGGCCGCGCCCAGTTGGGCGGCCTCTGGACCGCCCTGGCCGACGCGCCAGAGGTCACCGTGGAACCGCCGGGCCGCGTCCGCGCCGTGGTCGGCGACGAGGTCGTGGTCGCGGACGCCCTGGACACGTTCGTGCTGGACCGGCCCGACGTCCTGCCGCTGCTGACCGGATCGCCCCTGGTCATCGCCGCGCACGGACGCGACGCCAGGCTCGCCGACCTCCTGGACCTGCCCCCGGCGAGCGCCGAGGTCGCGGGCGACGTCGGGTCGGCGGGGGAGGAGCGGGACGTGCCGCCGGAGGTCCTCGCCGTCCTGCCGGACGCGCCGCCGGTGTACGTGGCGCACGAACGCCTCGTCGTGGACGGTGTGGACGTCCCCTGGTGGACGGCGGACGGCGGCGTGCACGCGAGCGGCCTGTCCGGGCTCGCCCGCGCCCTCGCCTGGACGAGCGGCGCCTGGGAGGACCGCCTGCTGGCCGAGGCCGTCCTGCGCGACCCCGCGGCCCTGCCCGTCCTGCTGGCCGAGTCCGAGCTGGAGCCCTAGCCGGCCTTCGTCCCGCGTTCGGGGGCGGTCCCGCGTTCGGCGGCGGCCCGTTCCTCCTGCCGGGCGCGGCCCGCCTGGAGGCGGGGGGTGTACCACATGCCGAACAGGCCGATCGCGATCCCGGCGACGCACACCCACAGCCACCAGCGGTCGCCGGACGGCAGCCGGACGATCAGCAGCACGACCAGCGCCACCGCCCAGGCGGCGGTGCCCGCGGCGGCGATGCGGACGTCGTTGGTCCGCATCGGCGGCGGGTCCGGGAGGCGCGGTCGGGTCATGGGGATCAGGTTACGCGGGCGGTGCGGTGGGGGAGCCCTCCGGTGACCATGGTGATGAGCAGTTCGTAGCTCGCCTCCAGGTCCTCGGGCAGGCCGAATCCGCCCGCCGCCTCAAGGACGGCGAAACCGTGCACGGACGAGCGCAGGCACCGGGCCGCGTGGACGAGCGCGGACCCCTCCAGGTCGTAACCGCGCAGGACGGCGAGGATGACACCCAGGAGCCGCTCCCCGGCGGCGTCCACCTTCCCCAGGGGCTCGGCGGACTGCTCCATGGAGGCGTAGCGGCCCGGGTGCTCCACGACGTAGGAGCGGTAGGCGCGCATCACGGCGCGTACGGCGTCGTCTCCGGAGCGTCCCAGGGCGGCCTCGCCGAGACGTTCCGTAAGCTCTTCCATCACCCGGACCGTCATCAGAAGTCGCAACTCGGCCAGGTTACGGACATGCTTATAGAGGGAGGGCGTCGCGACCCCGGCCCTCCCCGCCACCGCGGCCAGCGTGAGGGCACCGGGGCCCTCGGCGTCCACGATGGCGATGGCGGCGTCCACGACCGCGTCCGGTGACAGACCTGCGCGCGGCAATCCAACCTCCTTAATAGCGATAGCTATAAAGCTAATAAAGTTAGCCTGAACTGTCAAGGATGCTGGAGGGGCGAGCATGGACCTTGGAGAGCGATGACGATGACCACGCCGACGACCGGCGGACCCGCGGCGTCCGTCCCCGGGCTGGCCGAGCAGCTGCGCATCTCGATCGCGCGGCTGTCCCGGCGGCTGCGCACGCTGCGCTCCGCGCCGGGGGACCACGTCCCCGGCCCGCTGTCGCTCACCCAGTTCGCCGCGCTCGCCGCGATCGAGCGGCACGGCTCGATGACCCCGCGCGAGCTGGCCGACCACGAGAAGGTCCAGCCGCCCTCGATGACCCGCGTCATCGCGTTCCTGGAGGAGCGCGGGCTCGTGGTGCGCAGCCCGCACCCGACCGACGGCCGCCAGGCCGTGCTGAGCGCGACCGAGGCCGGCGCGACCCTGCTGCGCGAGGAGCGGCGCCGCAAGGAGGCGTGGCTGTCGCGGCGGCTCGGCGAGCTGACCGAGGCCGAGCGCGAGATCCTCCGCCAGGCCGCCCCGATCATCGACAAACTCAGCAGGTCCTGACATGTCATACATGTCTCTCTTGCCGGAATAGCCGTGCCGTGATTATCGTTAGCCTTGATAATGACTTTGGCTAACGATGATCCAGGGAGCACGACCGGGGCCGCCGCGGGCGGCCCCGGAGGCGTCACGCTCCGAAGCCGGGCTCCCGGCGTGACGCCGGGAACGCTCCAACGGATCGACACCGGGCCCGTTCCCCCACAAGAACCCCCCGCCCCCGATCACGAGACCGAGCCTTCCGCCACCGAGCGGCCCACCACTGAGCCTCCCACCACCGGGCCTCCCGCCACCGAGGCTTCCACCGCCGAGCCGCCGGCGGCCGAGACCGGAGGCATGTTCCGGTCCCTCAGCAACCGCAACTACCGGCTGTTCAGCGCCGGGCAGGTCGTCTCCAACACCGGCACCTGGATGCAGCGCGTCGCGCAGGACTGGCTCGTCCTCGACCTCGCGCACGGCAGCGGCACCGCGCTCGGCATCACCACCGGCCTCCAGTTCCTGCCGATGCTGCTGTTCGGCCTGTGGGGCGGGGTGATCGCCGACCGCTACTCCAAGCGCCGCGTGCTGATGCTCACGCAGGTGTCGATGGGCGCGCTCGCGCTCGTCCTCGGCGTCCTCGCGGTCACCGGCAGCGCGCAGGTCTGGCACGTCTACGTGCTGGCGTTCGGGCTCGGCGTCGCGACCGTCGTCGACAACCCGACCCGGCAGGCGTTCGTGGTCGAGATGGTCGGCCGCCGCGACCTGCCCAACGCGATCGCGCTCAACAGCGCCAGCTTCAACGGCGCGCGGCTGCTCGGCCCGGCGGTCGCCGGGGTGCTGATCGCGCTGCTCGGCACCGGGCCGGTGTTCCTGCTGAACGCGGCCTCGTTCGGCGCCGTCCTGTTCGGCCTCTACGCCATGCGGACCGACGAGCTGCGCGCCGCCGCCCCCGTGAAGCGCGCCAAGGGCCAGCTCCGCGAGGGCCTGCGCTACGTGCGCGGCCGCCGCGACCTGATGCTCGTGCTGGTCCTCGTCGGGTTCATCGCCACGTTCGGCATGAACTTCCCGACGACGACGGCGCTGGTCGCCAAGCAGACCTTCCACAGCGACGCGTCCTCGTTCGGGCTCGCCTCCAGCATGCTCGCCCTGGGCGCACTGACCGGCGCGCTGCTGGCGGCGCGCCGCGCGTCCCAGCCCCGGATGCGGCTGCTGGTCGGCTCGGCGCTGGTCTTCAGCGTGCTGGAGGTCGTGACCGGGCTGATGCCGACGTTCTGGTCGTTCCTGCTGCTGCTCGTGCCGACCGGCATCGCGATGATGACGATCACCACGGCGGCCAACTCGACGATCCAGCTCAGCGTCGCGCCGGAGATGCGCGGCCGCGTCATGGGCCTGTACATGTTCGTGTTCCTCGGGACGAACCCGCTGGGCGCGCCGGCCGTCGGCTGGATGGCCGAGGAGTTCGGGGCGCGCGCGAGCATCGTCCTCGGCGGCATGGTGGGCGTCGCCACCGCGCTCGTCGTCGGGCTCTTCGCCGCGCCGCGCGGGTCGATCCGCCCGGCGCTCGCACGGGTGCGCCTGGCCCGCCCCCGGACGGAGCGAAGGACGGAGGCGGCGGCCGAGGCGGGCACGGTGTCCGAGGGGTGACCGCACCCGCCCCGCCCGCCCCGCCCGCCCGCGTGGCGCCGCCCGTCCGCGTGACAACGGGGCCCGTCGGCTGAAAGGCTGTTCGGGTGGCTCACCGGACGCTCCCATGAGGCTTTTCGTGGCGCTCGTACCGCCACCGGACGTCCTCGACGAGCTTGAGGAGGCGGTCCGTCCCCACCTGGGCGACATCCCCGAGCTGAGGTGGATCCGCCGCGAGCTGGTCCACGTGACGCTGGCGTTCCTCGGCGACGTCGACGACCGCACATTGGACCGCCTGCTGCCCAGACTGGAACGTGCCGTAGGGCGCCACGAGCGGCTGTCGCTGTCGCTCGCGGGCGCGGGCGCGTTCCCGGGGAGCGGCACGCACGCCCGCGTCCTGTGGACGGGCCTCTACGGCGACCGGCGCGCCCTCGCCCGGCTCGCCGCCTCCACCGCCGCCGCCGGACGCCGCGCCGGGACGCCGCCCGACAAGCACCGCTCGTTCCGCCCGCACGTCACGCTGGCCCGCTCGCGCCGGCCCGTGGACGTGCGGCCGCTCATGGAGTCGCTGTCGGCCTTCGCGTCCGGGGCGTGGACGGCCGACGCCGTCCACCTCGTCCGCAGCCACCTGCCCGGCAAGCAGTACAGCCAGGTGACCTACGAGACCCTCAAGACCTGGTCGCTGCGGACCTAGAGCTCGGGAGGCGGCGGCGCGGGGCGGTCCTCGTCCGGCGGGCCCCAGGGGACGCCGTAGCGCTCGCAGGCGCGGCGCAGCTCGTCCAGGTCGGGCGGGAACGTCACCTGCCGCAGCACCCGCCCGGAGGGGTTCCACACCACCAGCCGGGGCATCCGCTCGGCCGCCTCGTCGATGCCGACGCCGCCGATGCGGTCGCGGCCGAGGTCCCACTCCACCCGGCCGCGCCGGGTGACGACGGCCAGCCCGGCCGACGACACCCGCAGCTGCGACCGGTTCCGGTCGTAGAGCCAGTAGCCCGCGAGGCCGACCAGCAGCCCCACCGGCACCGACCAGCTCGCGGTCGCGCTGAACCCGCCCAGCTCGGGGCCGAGCCAGGCGGCGCCGATCAGCGCGACCGCCTCGCACAGCAGGACGCTCATCCCGTAGGTCCCGGCGCGGGACTTGCGGGTCGCGTCCAGCAGCGTGCCCGGCGCGGTCACCGGTCCGGGCGGCGCGGGGATCGCGATCGCGAACTCGTCGGTCGTCCGCGCGTCGGCGGGCAGCCCGCCGCCCTCGCCCCCGGACGGCAGCGCCGCCGTCGCCCCGGCGACCTCGCTCTCCGGCGCCGGGACGGCGAACGGCGACACCGCCGAGTGGAACGCGGCGCTCAGGTAGGCGTCGTACTCGGCGTCGTTGACCGGCAGGCCCGCCCGCCGCGCCGACTCCCGCAGGTCGGTCCGCGAGATCCGCAGCGCCGACAGCGGCGCCGCGAAGAACTCGTCGCCGTCGGAGTCGTAGAGCCGCACCCAGGCGTGCCCGCCGATCGTCAGCAGCTCGATGCCGCCGATGCGGTCCTCGGGCATCCGCAGGACGACGTCGCCCGCCGCGTCCGCCCAGCCGAGCCCGCCGCCCTCGACGACGAGGCGCCCGCCGGGCACCTGCGCGAAGATCTCCGGCAGCCCGTCGAGCCCGTACTCGGGACGGCGCGGAGGCCGCGCCCCCGGCGTGACCACCCGGTAGCCGTGGTCGTCGAGGGCGTGCGCGAGCTGGAAGCCGTCCAGGCCGTGGGCGGGCAGCCGCGCGAGCAGTTCGAGGCGGTGCCCGAACACCAGCGCGGCGAGGTCGGCGCGGCGCGGCTCGCCGGTCAGCGGGTCGAGCCGCAGCCCGGGGCCGACCACGACGGCCGCGACGGCGGCCGACGGCAGCTCCACGACCTCGCGGCGGCCCGGACGGCCCCGCACGACCAGCCGGTCGACGGTGATCCTCCAGCGGACCGGCGCGGCCCGCAGCAGCCGCCGCCGGGCGCCCAGGACGCCCGCGATCGCGGCCAGCGCCCAGCACGCCGCCGCGAGCCGCGCCCCGAACCCGGCCGCGCCCTCCACCGCGATCCGCGCGACCATGAACGCGCCCAGCAGCCCCGCCAGCGATCCGAGCACGGCGATCCGGCGCCTGCTCGGCGGCGCGGCCGCGGCGTCGAGCCGCAGCCCGGTCGCCCCTGGCGCGTCGGTGCCGGGGACCGCCGGACGCGGCGGCTCGTGCGCGGCGGCCAGCAGCGCGGCCTCCTGGTCCAGCAGGCGCTTCTCGGCGGCGTGGTCGCGCGGCAGCGGCCCGCCGGGCGGGATGTCGCCCGCGAGGCCGCCCGCGCGCAGCGCCTCGTCCAGCGCCGGGTCGAGCAGGTCGGACGCCTCCCCGTCCAGGACGTGCATCGGGATGCCGATCCGCCGGGCGGTCACGAACACCGTGAGCGGCTCCAGCCCCATCGTGGTCAGCCCGCCGACCGCCGTGCGCCCGAACCGGTGGAACACGGTCAGCACGCCGTCGCCGGTGGTGATCGCCAGCCCGTCGATCCGGGACCGCTCGTAGCCGATCATGCTCAGCCCGCCGGGGCCGATCCGCTCCAGCCCGTCCGCCGACAGCCGCCAGTACGGGCGGGGGCGGCGGCGCCGCGCCTCGGGCGCCGCGCCCAGCAGCCACGGGATCGCCGCGACGGCGCCGATCAGCGCCGCCCACAGCCACACCGGGCGGATCGGCAGCAGCGCGAGCGCCACCGCCAGCAGGGCGAACGGTCCGGCCGCGACGGGACGCCACCGCCCGCCGGGACCCGCGAGGCCCACCAGCTCATGCTCCACAGTCCGCATCCTCACATGTGTCCCGGCGGGACCGTCCCCTCCTCCGGTGATCCGTCGTCCCCGTCATCGGCTCATCGGCCTTCGCGGTGCTTGCGCAACAGGCCGTAGCAGACGGCCCCGGCGATGGCGAGCGCGAGGAACAGCCCGACCCGGACGTCGCGGGGGTCCTTGTGGCCCTCGTCGGCGTTGGAGTCCCCGGACCTGCCGTTGTTGCCGGGCTTGCCGCCCGGAGACGCCTGCGGATTCGCCTTGTCCGGCACCGCCACCTGGAACACCGGCTGGTTCCGCCCCTCGGACCCGGCGAGGAACGACCGCCCGTCGGGCGTGTAGGTGATCGACTCGCCCTGCCCCTGGAACGGGATCGACACCGACCCGAGCGACTTCCCGGGCCTGCCGCCGGCGTCGACGGAGTACATCCGCGCACCGAAGTAGGTGCGGATGACGCAGGTCCGGCCGTCGGGGGAGAACGCGCCGTCGGTCGCCATCGCGGGCGCGCCCCCGACCTTGCGCATGACGTTGTCGCCGCCGGTCCGCAACCGGGCCGGGCCCTCGTAGAGCTTGCCGGAGAACAGCTTGCTCGCGATGTAGACCCGGTTCGTCCTCGGGTTGATCATCATGGTCTCGGCGTTGCGGGGGCCGTCGGCGTACTTGATCCGGAACCGCGTCGCCCGGATGCTCTGCGTGCGCATCCGCTCGGGCTCGGGGATCCGGTAGAGCGTCACGTACGGCCACGCTCCGCCGAGGTTGTCGCCGATGTCGGCCACGTAGATCGCGGGACGGCCCCGGTCGTCCTTGCCGAGGGCCATGGCCTCCCAGTCGCGCGCCCCCGCCCCGGCCAGCGTCAGGACGGCGCGGACCCGCCCGTCCGGGCCGAGCGCGTAGACCCTCGGGACGCCGCCGGAGTCGTTGTGGGTGTAGACGATGCCCGGATGCCGGGCGCTGGCCGCCAGCCCGCTGGACTCGGTGATCCGCGGGTCGGCGATCGTGAAGGCGACCTTGGGCCGTGCCGCGGCCGAGGTTGCCGTCGAGGCCGCCGAGGCCGTTTGGGGGAGGGCCGCGGCGCCGCACAGAAGGGCGGTCGCGGCGGCGGCTCGGGCCGTGCGGGCGGCCCCCGCCCGCCGGGTCGGACGCACTGCCATGTCCC
This sequence comes from Actinomadura sp. NEAU-AAG7, assembly GCF_018603865.1. NCBI lineage: Bacteria > Bacillati > Actinomycetota > Actinomycetes > Streptosporangiales > Thermomonosporaceae > Actinomadura > Actinomadura sp. NEAU-AAG7. Next base: position 317,723 of record NZ_JAHFZY010000008.1, on the reverse strand, counting down.
GCCCTTCCCCCGGTTCCGCGCCCACCTTGATCATATGTGCCCCGCGCCGCCGGGGGACGCCCGGAACGGCCCGGGGGTCACCTCAGCAACGCGCCGACGACCACGGCCAGGACGAGCGCGGTCAGCACGGTGGGAAGCAGCCATTGGGGCGCGCGGTTCACGGCATCGAGCTTATTCGGCCCGCCGCGCGCCCCGAACCGCGCGCCCCCTCGCGGGTGCGCGCTAGAGGCGCTCGACCACGTAGTCGACGCAGGCCGTGAGCGCCTCGACGTCGGCCGGGTCGATCGCCGGGAACATGCCGATGCGCAGCTGGTTGCGGCCGAGCTTGCGGTAGGGCTCGGTGTCGACGATGCCGTTGGCGCGCAGCACCTTGGCGACGGCCGCCGCGTCCACCGCGTCGGCGAAGTCGATCGTGCCGACGACCCGCGAGCGCTGCGCCGGGTCGGCGACGAACGGCGAGGTGTAGGACGTCTTCTCGGCCCAGGTGTAGAGCCGCTGGGACGACTCGGCCGTGCGGGCCGTCGTCCAGTCGAGGCCGCCCTGCCCGTTCATCCACTCGATCTGGTCGGCGAGCAGCAGCAGCGTCGCCACGGCCGGGGTGTTGTAGGTCTGGTCCTTGGCGGAGTTGTCCACGACCGTCTTCAGGTTGAGGAACTCCGGGACGTACCGGTCGGACGAGGCGATCTCGTCGATCCGCTCCAGCGCGGCGGGCGAGGCGAGCGCCACCCACAGCCCGCCGTCGGCGGCGAAGCTCTTCTGCGGCGCGAAGTAGTAGACGTCGGTCTCGGTGACGTCCACCGGCAGGCCGCCCGCCCCGGACGTCGCGTCGACCAGCACCAGCCCGTCGCGGGCGGTGGTGCCCGCCGGCCGCCTGATCGGCATCGCGACGCCGGTCGAGGTCTCGTTGTGGGTGAGGGCGTAGACGTCCACGTCCTCCTCGGCGGACGCCTCCGGGTGCGTGCCGGGCTCGCTGGAGATGACGGTCGGCGACCCGAGCCACGGCGCGCCCGTGGTGACCTTCGCGAACTTGCTGGAGAACTCACCGAAGGTGAGGTGCTGCGACCGCTGCCGGACGAGCCCGAACGCGGCCGCGTCCCAGAACGCGGTGGTGCCGCCGTTGCTGAGCAGGACCTCGTACCCCTCGGGGAGGGAGAAGAGCTGGGCCAGGCCCTCGCGGACGCGGCCGACCACGGACTTCACCGGCTTCTGCCGGTGCGAGGTGCCCATATAGGTCGAGCCGGACGCGGCGAGCGCGGCGAGCTGCTCGGGCCGGACCTTGGACGGTCCGCAGCCGAAGCGCCCGTCGGCGGGCTTGGTGTCGGCGGGAATGACAATGGCTGGATTCGCGCTGTCGGTCACTCGCAGCAGGCTACTTGACCTGCCCTGAAGATCGCGGGCCGGGTCACATGCCGAGACGCCCCGGCAGAGGGCCCGAAACGCGCGTCGTCCACGGTGCCGGTGATGGCGGAGTGGCCGATTTTCCGCGTCCGGAGCGGCGATCTCGGAAAGTTTCGATCCATTTCTCGCTGTGACGCATCCAACACCCAAGAGGGTCAGGAAGGTGCGGCCCCGAAGTGACAGAGGAGAGCCCCGGGGGGACGGCGAGCGAAGGCGAGGCGTGACGCATGGCGGGCGACAGGATCCTGGGCGAGGATCGACTGCGCGGAGTGCTCGACCTGTTCGAACGGCTCAGGGAGCGGCCGCCCCGGCGGCACGGCGACCGGCTGAGACCCCTGCTCCTGCTCCTCGGGCCCAAGGCCGGCACCTCGCCCGTGGCGAAGATGTTCGGGACGCGGTGCAAGAACGAGAAGGCCCCCTACTCGCACATCGCCGAGGAGCATCCGCCCGCCGACGTGCCCGGCGTCCTGCGCCAGGCGAAGCGGGAGCTGTCGCAGCCGGGCGGCCACCGGCCGGGCGAGCCGGCGCTGCGGTTCCCGCTGCTGGACATGGCGCTGTGGCTGAACGACCTGCGCGACATCCGGCTCGCCGGGGACGAGCACCGGCCGCCGAGCGGCGCCACCGCCGCCGAACGCGAGAACCACCAGCTCGTCCGCAAGGTCACGCACCCGCCGATCGTCGACGACGAGAACGCGCGCCGCCGCGAGCTGAACCGGGTCATCCGCCGCCGGGGCAGGGACCTGCTGGGCGACCTGGAGACGGGGCCGCGCGGACGGCCCGCCACCTTCCTCGGGTTCCTGGAGCAGATCGCGCCGATCGGCGTCGCGATCGTGGCGCTGGTCAGCGCCGGGACCGCCGCGACCCTCGACCTGGCCTACGCCGTCCTCGCGGCCGTCGTCGGGCTCGTGTTCGTGACCCTGCAGATCGTCGCGCGGACGCGCGGCTGGTACGGGGTGCGCCGGTTCGGGTGGTTCCTGCGCCAGCCCTACCTCGCCGACGATCCGCCCGGCTTCCTCGGCTTCGCGCTCGGCGTCTTCGACCCGCGCCCGGTCGAGGACGCCGAGCACCGGGAGAAGCTCGACCTGCTGCTGATCGCCGCGTTCCTGGAGGACCTGCGCCGCAACTACCACCGGGACGTGCGGCGCGCCGCGTGGGCGCGGGTCCGCTACCCGGTGCTGATCTTCGAGCACCTCCCGCCGGGGCACGCCGGGGTCCGGTTCCTGGAACTGCTGGCACGGGTCCGCCGCGACGGCCGGGACCGGCGCGGCCGGCCCGCCGTCGACCCGCTGGTCGTCACCGCCGGGGCGGACCCGGCCGAGCCCGCCGACCCGTCCGACCCGTCCGACCCGTCCGGGGGCCGGCTCGTCGACCGGATCGCGGCGGCGTTCCGCCTCGACCTGGGCGGCGACGACCCCGCCGACGCCCCGGGCGCGCGGGAGCTGTGGGACCGCCACCGCGAGGAGGAGGCCCGTGTCAACGCGCTCGGCGCCCGCCGGGTGCTGCGCGTCGACGTCACCCGCGACTCGGGCGTGAACCTGCCCCCGGTGCGCCCGGCGCGGCGCCGCCCCCGGTTCGCCCATCCCGCGCTGCCGTGGATCGCGATGGTCGCGATCGCGGCGTCGTCGGTCACGGTCGTCAGCGTGGTCGCCGTCCGGTACTGCTCGGCGTTCCAGATCAGGCGCACCTCGTCCGGCGAGTGCATCGGGATCACCGACGGCGGGTTCAAGTTCGGCGAGGTCAGCGAGGGCGAGAACAACGACAACCGGCTCTCGCCCGTGCTCGCGCGGCTGGAGCGGCAGAACCGCGCGGTCGCGCGGTCGGGCAAGCCGCACGCGACGATCGTCTACCTCGGCCCGGTCACCGCCGACCCCGCGATCAAGAACCGGCAGCTCGACCTGCTCGCCGGGGCGCAGGGCGAACTGCTCGGCCTCACGATGGCGCAGGCCGAGTTCAACAACGCCAGCCCGTACCTGCGGCTGCGCGTGCTCGTCGCGAACGCGGGCGCGCGGTTCCAGCACGCCAGGCAGGTCGCCGAGCAGGTCCGCGACCTCGCGCTGAGGGACCGCTCGATCGTCGCCGTCGTCGGGTTCGAGCAGAGCAGGGTGGAGACGCAGGACGCGATCAAGGTGCTGTCGAAGGCGACGCTGCCCATGGTCGGCACCGCCAACAGCTACAACGAGACCGGCCGGCTCGACCGCGGCGCGGGCTTCTCCCCGTACTACTTCCGGCTGGCCCCGCCCAACACGCGGCTCGCCGAGCACGCCGCCTACTGGGCCCGCACCGGACGCGTCGGCGGCAGGCCCGCCAGGACCGTGGACGTCATCTCCAGCGCCGACCCCCACGACCTCTACAGCAGGGACCTCGCCGAGTCCTTCACCCGCGCCTTCACCCGCGCGCCCGGCGGCGGGAAGGTCCTCGCCCGCCGGTACGAGAACCCCGGCGACCTCGACCGGACCGTCCACGAGCTGTGCGAGCACCCGCCCGACCTGTTCTACTACGCGGGCCGCTCGGACGAGTTCCGCTCCTTCGCCAACGTCCTCCAGCACACCTGCCCGAGCGGGCAGGCCGTCCTCGCCGACGACGAGATCGCCAAGTACGTCGCCGACAACGCCCCCGAGCTCGGACGCGTCGCCACGTTCCGGCTCTACTACATGCCGCTCGCGGCCCACGAGGCGTGGACGGACACCTGGGTCGGCGACCGCCGGAACGTGTTCTTCAACAGCTACCCCGGCGCCGTCGCGTCGATGTTCGGCGCGGCCCCCTCCCGCGACCGGACGCCGTCGGAGGTGCGGGCCGCCGTCAGCTACGACGCCGCCTCGATGATCGCCTACCTGGCGAACCAGGTCTTCACCGAGCAGGCCGCCGCGCCCACGGCGGGCGGCGTCTTCGCGGCGCTGGACGACCCGGGCAAGGGCCCGCTGTGGCAGGGGGCGAGCGGCGTCCTCCAGTTCACCGGGCGCGCCCAGGGCCACCAGGTGACCGGCAAGCCCGTCCTGCTCGCGACCGTCCGCCCGGACGGGGCGGTCGAGGTCACGGAGGTGTGCGGGCGGCTCGTCGCCTCCGGCCAGAAGAGCGGCCACTGCCCGCCCGCCGCCACCGCGCCCCCGCCCGCGTCTCCGTCGTGACGCGGGGTGCCGCCGGACGGTCTGAACCGTCCGGCGGCACCTCTCGGCGATCGTGTGCGAAGCCGGGTTCGAGCGGAGCGAGAACCTGATCGCGGAGCGAGCCGTCAGGCGGGTGCGGAGCGATGCCGGCGATCGCCGCGGCCTCCCGTTGGAGGAGGGCGTTCTACGCCCGATGCCGGGGGAGCTTCGATGAACCGGCCACCTCGTCGATGGAGCGGGAGCCGGGGCCGGTGTAGCGGGCGCTCGGGCGGACGAGGCGCCCGGTGCGCTTCTGCTCCAGGATGTGCGCGGCCCACCCGGCGGTGCGGCCGCAGGTGAACATGGCGGGCATCATCGCGGTCGGGACCTCGGCGAAGTCGAGGATCACCGCCGCCCAGAACTCGACGTTGGTCTCGATCGGACGGTCCGGACGGCGCTCGCGCAGCTCGGCGAGCGCGGCGTCCTCCAGCGCCTCGGCGGCCTCGAAGCGCGGCGCGTTCAGCTCCTTGGCGGTGCGCCGCAGCACGCGGGCGCGCGGGTCCTCGGCGCGGTAGACGCGGTGGCCGAAGCCCATCAGCCGGTCGCCGGAGTCGAGGATGTCGGTGACGACCTTGCGGGCGTCGCCGATCTGCTCGACCCGCTCGATCATCGGCAGCACGCGGGCGGGGGCGCCGCCGTGCAGGGGGCCCGACATGGCGCCGATCGCGCCGGAGACGCTGGCCGCGACGTCCGCGCCGGTGGAGGCGATGACCCGGGCGGTGAAGGTGGAGGCGTTCAGGCCGTGCTCGGCGGCCGAGACCCAGTACGCGTCGATGGCCTGGACGTGCTTGGGGTCAGGCTCACCGCGCCAGCGGACCATGAACCGCTCGGTGATCGTCGATGCCGCGTCGATCCGCTCCTGCGGGACCATCGGGACGCCGATGCCGCGCGCCGACTGCGCGACGAACGACAGCGCGGTCGCCGAGACGCGGGCGAGGTCGGCGCGGGCCTGCTCGTCGGAGATGTCGAGGAGGGGGCGCATCCCGTAGGCGGGAGCGAGGGTCGGGAGCGCGCTCTGCACGTCCACGCGGACGTCGCCGGAGGTGACCGGGAGGACGTGGGGGTCGGCCGGGGCCAGGCCCGGGTCGAAGCTGTCGTCCACGAGGAGGCCCCACGCGTCACCGAAGGAGGCCCGGCCGACGAGCTCCTCGATGTCGACGCCCCGGTACCGGAGGGCGCCGCCCTCCTTGTCCGGTTCGGCGATCTCGGTCTCGAAGGCCACGACCCCCTCAAGGCCGGGTTTGAAGTCGGACATGTCGTCCTGCCTTTCGTCCCCATAGTGATAAGGCGGTGCCGTGCCATTGAACCGCGTCCGGCTTACCGTGCAGTACCCAGGTCCGTGTGAGATGCACAATGCCGAGGTGAGAGGCTCAGACGCTGTGAGTTCCCCGATGCCCGACCCCGCGCGGCTCCGCAGGTCCTACGAGGGCGGTGAGCTGGCGGAGGACGCGCTGCCCGGCGATCCGCTGGCGCTGTTCGCCGCGTGGTTCGCCGACGTGCACGCCTCCGGCCTGGCCGAACCCAACGCGATGGTGCTCGCGACGGCCTCGGCCGGCGGGGTGCCGAGCGCCCGGACCGTCCTGCTGAAGGGGTACGGGCCGCGGGGTTTCCGGTTCTTCACCAACCTCACCTCCGACAAGGGCCGCGAACTCGCGGAGAACCCCCGCGCGGCGCTCGTGTTCCCGTGGCATCCGATGTACCGGCAGGTGCGCGTCTCCGGGGTCGTCCTGGAATTGTCGCGGGACGAATCGGCCGCCTATTTCCGGACGCGCCCTTATGGCTCGCGGATCGGGGCGTGGGCCAGCGAGCACCAGTCGGCGGTGATCGCGGACCGGGACGTCCTGGAGCGCCGCTACGCGGAACTGGCCGAGCGCTGGCCCGAGACGGCGGACGGCGAGGACGACGTCCCGCTGCCCGGCTTCTGGGGCGGCTACCGCGTCGTCCCCGAGACGGTCGAGTTCTGGCAGGGGCGCCGCGACCGGCTCCACGACCGCATCCGCTACCGGCGCACCGCGACCGGCGGGACCGGGGCGACCGGGCAGACCGGGGAGACCGGGACGGCCCCGGACGCCTCCGGCGAATGGGAGATTGCCAGACTGTCTCCGTGACATCGGAACAGCAGCCACCCCCCACCGACACTCCTGACGGCGAAGGTCCCGAGGACGACATCCCCACGGACGGCGTCCCCACGGACGACGTGCCCCAGGACGACGTGCCGGAGGACTACGTGCCCGAGGACGGGGAGCGTTCCACCGGGCGGCGCGGCGGGATGCTCCGCCGCGTGGCCATCGACACGCGCCCGCTGAAGCACGACGCCTACCGGCGGCTCTGGCTCGGGCAGGGCGTGTCGTTCATCGGGTTCCAGGTCACCGCGGTCGCCGTGCCCGTCCAGGTGTACGACATGACCGGCTCCTCGTTCTGGGTCGGCATGATCGGGCTGGTCAACCTCGTCCCGCTGATCGTGTTCGGGCTGTGGGGCGGCGCCGTCGCCGACCACATGGACCGGCGGAAGCTGCTGCTCGCCTCCTCCTGCGTCACGTGGTCCTCGACGCTGGTGCTGCTCGTCCAGGCGCTGATCGGCGCGGAGAGCCTCGCGCTGATCATGGCGGTGGTGGCGCTCCAGGCGGTCGGGTTCGCGGTGTCCTCGCCGACCCGCAGCGCGATCATCCCCCGGCTGGTGGACGAGCCGCTCGTCCCGGCCGCCAACACGCTGAACTTCACCGCCGCCACCGTCGGCGGGCTGACCGGGCCGCTGTTCGCCGGGGTGGTGCTCGCCCACGGCGGCTACGCCGTCGCCTACGGGCTCGACGCCGCCCTGTTCAGCGTCGGCCTGTACGCGGCGGTGCGGCTGCCCGCGATCCCGCCGCTCGGCGACATCGCCGGGTCGCCCGGCCTGCGCTCGGTGCTGGACGGGCTGCGCTACCTGGCCACCCAGCCGGTGCTGATGATGTCGTTCGTCGTGGACATCATCGCGATGGGCGTCGCGATGCCGCGCGCGCTGTTCCCCGAGCTGGCCGAGACCCGGTTCGGCGGCGGCGACGCGGTCGGGTGGCTGTTCGCCTCGATCGCGATCGGCGCGGTGGTCGGCGGGCTGATCTCCGGCTGGATCGGGCGGGTGCACCGGCAGGGCATCGCGCTCGTGGTCTCGATCGTCGTCTGGGGGCTCGCGGTCGCCGCCGCCGGGCTCGCCCACCAGCTGTGGCTGGCCGTCGCGCTGCTGGCCGTCGGCGGCGGCGCCGACCTCGTCTCGGCCGTGTTCCGGCAGACGATGCTCCTCACCTACGCGCCGGACGAGATGCGCGGCCGCCTCCAGGGCGTGTTCACCGTCGTCGTCGCGGGCGGGCCGAGGCTCGGCGACATGCGGGCGGGCGCGACCGCCAGCGTCGCGGGGGCCACCGCGTCCTGGGTGGGGGGCGGGCTCGCCTGCGCCGTCCTCGTGGTCGTGGCCGGGTTCGCCGTCCCCGCCCTCCTCCGCTACGACACCCGGACCACCTGAACCGGCACCACGATCACCGGAGGGCGCGGGCGGCGATCCCGAGGTCCTCGACCAGGCCCCGGTAGGCCCCGTCGCGGTCCTCGGCGCGCAGCACGGCGGACGGGTGGATCGTGGCCAGCAGCCGGGCGCCCGGCCCCTCCGGCGGCGCGTCCGGCAGCTCCTTTCCGGCGGCGGGCGTGCCGAGCTCCTCCAGGTCGGGGCAGGCGAGCAGACGGCCGCGCAGCCGGGTGACGCGGAAGGACGAGCCGAGCAGCGCCCGGCCCGCCGTCGCGCCGAGGACGACCACCACGTCCGGCTCCAGGATCCGCAGCTCCGCCAGCAGCCACGGGCGGCACGCGCGCATCTCGCCCGCGTTCGGCGGCTCGTGGATCCGCCGCCTGCCGCCGCCCTCCTGGTGCTTGAACTTGAAGTGCTTCACGGCGTTGGTGACGTACACGTCGCCGCGCTCGATCCCCGCCTCCGCCAGCGCTCGGTCCAGGAGGCGGCCCGCGGGGCCCACGAACGGCGCGCCCTCGCGGTCCTCCCGGTCGCCGGGCTGCTCGCCGACGAGCACGGCCCGCGCGCCCGGGGAGCCTTCCCCGAACACCGTCCGGGTGGCGTCGCGGTAGAGATCGCAGCCCCGGCACCCGTCCGCCGCGCTCCGCAGGGCGCCGAGGTCGAGGCGGCTCTCCGGGTCGTCCGGCAGGAAGGGCTCGGCGGTCCGGGAAGATTCGGCGTTCATCTCGCGTTTCCCTGTACCCGTCGTGCGGAGGTTATCCATCGAACCCGCGGGCGAGGGGGCCGAGCAAGTAGACTTCTGCCATAAGACTGGAGGGAGCTGTGACCTCACACGGCCTGATCGATACCACGGAGATGTACCTCCGGACGGTTTTCGAGCTCGAAGAGGAGGGAATCATCCCCCTTCGCGCGCGTATCGCCGAGCGGCTCTCGCAGAGCGGCCCGACGGTGAGCCAGACGGTCGCGCGCATGGAGCGCGACGGGCTCCTGCGGGTCGAGGGGGACCGGCACCTTGAGCTGACCGACAACGGCCGGGGGCTCGCGACCCGCGTGATGCGCAAGCACCGCCTCGCCGAATGCCTGCTGGTGAACGTGATCGGGCTGCCCTGGGAGGACGTCCACATCGAGGCGTGCCGCTGGGAGCACGTCATGTCGGAGGAGGTCGAGCGCAGGCTGGTCGCGCTGCTGGACCACCCGACCACCTGCCCGCACGGCAACCCGATCCCCGGCATGGACGAGCTGGGCGGGCCCGGTGAGGGGACCTCGGACGGGCACGGCCACGTGAACGGCGACGGAGCGTCCGGGGGCGCCCCGCTCGCGGTGATGACGGCGGTGGCGAGCCCGGCCGGCACGAGCGCGGTGATCAGGCGGATCAGCGAGCAGGTGCAGAGCGACAGCGACCTGATGCTTAAACTCAAGCAGATAGGGATACAACCGGGACGAGAGGTGACTCTTCGGGCGACGGATGACGGGGTGCGGGTGACCTGTGACGACGAGGCCGACAGTCCGGACACCGAACTGCCGCGCGACATCGCCGAGCACGTGTTCGTCAGCAGGCGCTGACGCTCGGCGCGTGCGTCCCCCCGTCCCCGCTCAGCCGGTCTATACCGAAGATCTCCTTGCGATCGCGCCTTTCGGGCGTATCCCGGCGGCGGGTTCGTCGTTCAATACGACGGAAGAGGTACGCGCGGTATCGGCGCCGCGACGTCCGGCCCTGCGGGCGCCGGACGCCGGCGGGCGGCCGCGGGAACGTGAGGCGCGCACCGGCGGGGCCGTGACTGGGACCGGGATGGGGAGATGAACCGTTGGGGGGAAGCCTCGTTCGAGGCGCATCTGCCACCCGAGACCGTCCTCAACCAGATGGAGATGGCGGTCATCGTCTGCGACCGCTTCAGCAACGTCATCTACGGCAACGCGTTCGCGCGGCAGCTGTTCGGCTTCGGCGGGGACGAGGTCATCGGCCACTCCATCCTGTCGCTCGGCATCGCCGAGGAGGACCACGAGCAGGCCACCGAGCTGGCCAGGCACGTCCTCAAGGGCGGCGTCTGGGAGGGCACGTTCTGCAACCTGCGCGGTGACGGCACGACCGTGTACACGCGGGCGCACGCAGTCCCGCTGCGGCACCCCTCCGGCGCGGTCGACGGGGTCGTGATCTTCGCGCGCGAGGCGCTCCGCTCCAACCAGCGCGACCAGGAGCGCTACGGCCTGATGGAGCGCATCGGCGAGCGGCTCGCCGGGTCGCTGGAGCTGGAGAGCACGCTGCGCAGCGTCGCCGACACGCTCGTCCCGCAGTTCGCCGACCACTGCTTCATCGACCTGTTCAGCGGCGACCGGCTGATGCGGCGGGTGTCGCGGCACGCGGGCGGCTGGGAGCCGCCGCCGGGCACCTGGGCCGAGGTCGGCGAGCCCGTCTCCTACCCGTCCGGCCACTTCAGCGCCAAGGCGATGACGCGCCGCGACGCCGTCCTGGTCGAGGACATGGTCCAGTACCGCTACACCGCGCCGAGTGAGCCGTCCCGGCGGCTGGCCGAGGCGATGGGCATCACCTCGGCGATCTCCGCGCCGCTGCTGGTGCGCGGCGAGCTGCTCGGCGTGATGAGCCTGGCGCTGTCGAACCTGTCCAAGCGCCCCGACCCGCACTACGACGCCTTCGACCGCGACCTGCTGGGCGCGATCGCCAGCCGGGTCGCGCTCGCCGTCGACAACGCGCTGCTGTTCGAGGAGGAGCGCGAGACCGCGCTCGCCTTCCAGAAGCACCTGCTGCCCGGCGACCGGCCGCCCCGGCTGGACGGCCTCCAGATCGCCTGGCGGTACGAGCCCGCCCGGCCGCTGGAGGCGCACGGGCACGGCATCCAGACCCAGGTCGGCGGCGACTGGTACGACGTCATCCCGCTGTCGGCCGGCCGCGTCGGCCTCGTCATCGGCGACGTGGAGGGCCGCGGCGCCCGCGCCGCGGCCGTGATGGGCCAGCTCCGCGCCGCGCTGCGCGCCTTCGCCCAGGACGACAAGCCGCCCGCCGACATCCTGCGCAAGCTGGACGAGTGGGTCCGCACGATGACCCGGCCCGAGCGGATGCGCTCCGGCTGGAACAGCGACGACCTCGTCCGCCCGCCGCTGGTGTCGTGCACCTACTTCGTCTACGACGCGTGGTCGCGGGTGCTGGAGTTCGCCAACGCCGGGCACGACCCGCCGCTGCTGATCGTCGACGGCCAGGTCGGCGAGCTGTCGTTCGAGAGCGAGGGCGCCATGCTCGGCGTCCGCGCGCCGGGCATGGGCGGCGAGATCCTCTACAACGAGGAGACCTCGGAGCTGAAGCCGGGCTCGACGCTCGTGCTGTACACCGACGGGCTCATCGACCGGCGTCCGAAGGGCGACGGCGACGACGGCGAGTACTACACCCGCGAGGAGTCCCGCGAGCTGGTCCGCTCGGCCGTGGCCGAGGTGGCGCGCGGCGGGGTCGAGGCCATCGCCAACGCCGCCTACGAGGCCGTGCCGGGCGACATCGACGACGACGTCGCGATCGTGGTGATCCGCACCGCGGGCGACGAGCTGGCCGTGCAGGAGCGCACGTTCTCCGCCGAGCCGATCATGGTGTCGGAGGCGCGCCGGATGGCCGCCGACGCGTTCGCGTCCTGGGGCATGCTGGACGAGCAGGCCGAGCTGGCCTGCCTGCTGGTGTCGGAGGTCGTCACCAACGTCGTCCTGCACGCCACCGCGACGCCGCAGCCGCGCCGCGAGATGGTCGTCCCGGTGCCCGCGGGCCAGCCCGGACGCGGCGGCGAGCCGCTGGGAGCGCCGCCGCCCGTGCAGTTCAACGCCGAGCAGTTCAATACGGAGCAGTTCAACACGGAGCAGTTCAACGCCGACCAGTTCGACGAGCGGTTCGGCCGGTTCGGGGGCGACCAGTTCGGGCCCGGCGCGTTCGACGAGGACGACTGGGACCTCGGCGCCGACCTCGGCCGCCGCGAGCCGCCCACCAAGGAGTTCCGGCTGCGGCTGCGGCGCGGCGCCGACGCGATCTGGGTCGAGGTGTTCGACTCCGACATGCGGCTGCCGCGCATCCGCAGCGCGGGCGAGACCGACGAGGGCGGCCGCGGCCTCTACCTGGTCGACCAGCTCGCGACCCGCTGGGGCGCCCGGCCGACCGCGAGCGGCAAGGCCGTCTGGTTCGAGCTGCCGCTCACCCCGTAGCGATGCGCGCCTGGGCGGTGGCGTCCCCGGCCCCGATCGCGTCGGGGCCGCTGCGCCGCGCCGACCGCGACGTGCCCGCGCCCGGTCCGGGCGAGCTGCTGGTGCGCGTGCTCGCGTGCGGCGTGTGCCGGACCGACCTGCACGTCGCGGAGGGCGACCTGCCCGTCCACCTACCGGGCGTGACCCCGGGCCACGAGATCGTCGGGGCCGTGGTCGCCGCCGGTCCCGGCGCCGCGCACGCGGTGGGGGAGCGGGTGGGGGTGGCCTGGCTCCGCGGGACGTGCGGCGCCTGCCGCTTCTGCCGCCGCGGCGCCGAGAACCTCTGCCCCGGCTCGGTCTACACGGGCTGGGACGCGCACGGCGGCTACGCGGAGTTCGCGCTCGCGGTCGACGCCTACGCCTACCGGCTGCCGGAGGGGCTGGACGACGTCCGCGCCGCGCCGCTGCTGTGCGCGGGCATCATCGGCTACCGCGCGCTGCGCCGGGCCGCGCCGCCGCCCGGCGGCCGCCTCGGCATCTGGGGCTTCGGCGGGTCCGCGCACCTCGCCGCGCAGATCGCCCTCGCCGAGGGCGCCGAGGTGCACGTGTTCACGCGCGGCGCCGCCGCGCGCGAGCTGGCCCGCGACCTCGGCGCCTCGTTCGCGGGCGACTCCTTCGACACCGGCCCGGCCCCGCTGGACGCGGCGATCATCTTCGCGCCCGCGGGCGCCCTTGTTCCCGCCGCGCTGGAGCGGCTGGACCGCGGCGGCACGCTCGCGATCGCCGGGATCCACCTGAGCGACGTCCCGTCCCTGGACTACCAGCGGCACCTGTTCCAGGAGCGGCAGGTGCGGTCGGTGACCTCCAACACCCGCGCGGACGGCGAGGAGTTCCTCGCGCTCGCCTCCCGCCTCGACGTGGCGGTCACCACCCGCCCCTACCCGCTGGACGAGGCGGACCGCGCCCTCGCCGACCTCGCCGCCGACCGGTTCACCGGGGCGGCCGTGCTCGTCCCCTGATCAGGGGATCGGCTCGGCGGCGACGTGCGCCCAGGACTGGGTGAACCACAGCTCGCCGCCGATGATCCGCGGCTTGGCGCCGGTGCGGGGGCCGCCGTCGACCTCGGCGGTGAGCGCCTCGCGGATGCGGTCGGCGGCGGCGCCGTCGCGCGCGCCGTCCAGCCACGGCTCGACGGGACGCTCGACGGTGAACACGTCCAGCCGGCGGATGCTGCCGCCCGCCGAGGTGACCATCTCGGTCAGCCGGGCGATGGACGGGGTGCCCGGGTGGTCGGGGTCGCGCAGCCGCTCGATGCGGTCCCGGTCGGGCCCGGCCAGGTTCCCCCGGACGAGGTCGGCGATCACCAGCCGCCCGGCCGGGGCGCACACCCGCAGCAGCTCGCGCAGCACGTCCTGCGGGTCGCCCAGGTTGTAGAGCGAGAACCGGGCCGTCACGAGGGAGAAGGCGTTGTCCTGGTAGGGGAGTGCGGCGGCGTCGGCGCGGACCCGCGTGCCGTCGGGGCCACCGGCGATTGTGGGACGTTCCACCGGCGCGGGCGTGGGCGGCGGGTCGCCGTCGGCGATGCGGACCGGTCCAGTCCCGAACGTCACCGTGGCCATCCGGGTCCCGCGCCCCTCCGTGGAGGCGGGGAGCGCCTCCACGGCGGTCACGTGCCGGACGCGGGGGCGCAGCGCCGCCGGCATCGGCCCGTGCCCGCGCGCGACGTCCAGGCAGACGTCGCCGGGCCTCGGCTCGACGAACTCCAGCAGCCGACGCAGATGCGGGGCGATCGCGCCGCCGGACTCCTGGATCGCGGTGGCCGGATGCGGCACGGGTGCTCTCCCTCGGCTCGGGCCGGCTGCGCCGGACGGGGTGTGGCGGGACCGCCCGGCGGCACGTCCGCTGGTCCGCGGGGGCGCGGACGCCGGGAGTGGGGCGGACGGGCGTACAGCCGGTTTCGCCAGTTATGACTCCCGATGGAGGCCGGAAGTTCGCCGCGTACCGTCGCCGAATGCGCACTCCACCCGTGCCGCGGCGCGGAACGCGCCGCTCAGCCGCCCATGTCGTGCCCGTACCAGGCTCCGACGGACAGCAGGAACACCGTGATCACCGCGACGCGGGTCGGCATGGGAACGCGGATCTTCACCGCGACCCAGCGCACGCAGAACGTGGCGAGCAGGGCTATGACGCCGAGGCTCAGGATGCCTTCCATGGCCACCTTCGTTCCGGAGGGACAGCCGCCTCCTAGAACCATAGACGTGTAAGCCGGGGGTTACCCGGGCCCCGGGAGACGCGCCCCTGCCGATAATCTCGGCGGTGTGGCAGAGACGAAGGAAACAGAGGGCCGTGACCGCATCGAGGGCCTCATGGTCAACCTGGCGACCGCGCGCGTCACCCTCGGGGTCGCGGCGCTGGCGGCGCCGGGGCTGACCGCCAAGGTCCTGGGGCTGGGCGCGAGCGACCCGGGCCGCGACTACCTGGCCCGCATGTTCGGCGCCCGGGAGATCGCGCTCGGCGCGGGCTACCTGCTCAGCGACCGCTCCGGGCGCCGGATGTGGACGCGGGTCGGCTGCGCGGTCGACACCGTCGACATCATGAGCGGGCTGCGCACCCGTCCCGGCCTGCCGCTGTGGTCGACCGCCGCCGGCACCGGGATCGCCGCCGTCGCCGCCACGCTCGGCGCCGCCAAGATCGCGAAGGACCTCTTCGGCTGACCCTCCCGGCGCGGCGGTGATCTCCGGTCGAGGGCGGGTAGGGGTGCCCTTGCGTCGGAGGGGGTCGCTCATGACGGCGGGGACGGTGCCACGGGACGGGCGCGCCATGCCGCGCGGCCGGGACCTGTACGTCGTCCTCGGCGCGCTCATGCTGGCCATGCTGCTCGCCGCGCTGGACCAGACGATCGTCTCGACCGCGCTGCCCACGATCGTCAGCGACCTCGGCGGCCTCAACCACCTGTCGTGGGTCGTCACCGCCTACCTGCTGGCCTCGACGGCCTCCACGCCGCTGTGGGGCAAGCTCGGCGACCAGTACGGGCGCAAGCGGCTGTTCCAGACGTCCATCGTCATCTTCCTGGCCGGGTCGGCGCTGTGCGGGCTCGCGCAGGACATGACGGAGCTGATCGGGTTCCGGGCGCTGCAGGGCCTCGGCGGCGGCGGGCTGATGGTGCTCGTCGTCGCGATCGTCGGGGACGTGGTGCCGCCCCGCGAGCGGGGCCGCTACCAGGGCATGTTCGGGGCCGTGTTCGGCGTCGCGAGCGTGTGCGGGCCGCTGCTCGGCGGCTGGTTCGTCGACAACCTGTCGTGGCGCTGGGTGTTCTACATCAACCTGCCGATCGGCGTCGTCGCGCTGCTGGTGATCGCGGCCGTGCTGCACGCGGGCGGGGAGCGGCGGCGGCACCGCATCGACTACCTCGGCACGCTGCTGATCGTCGGCTGGTCGGTCGGGCTGGTGCTGATGACGACCTGGGGCGGCACCCGCTACGGCTGGACCTCGGCGCCGATCATCGCGCTGGGCGCCGGGTCGGTCGCGCTGATCGGGGTGTGGCTGCTGGTCGAGCGGCGCGCGGCCGAGCCGGTGATGCCGCCGCGGCTGCTCACCGAGCCGGTGTTCGCGCTGGGGTCGGCGATCAGCTTCGCGGTGGGGTTCGCGATGTTCGGCGCGCTGACGTTCCTGCCGATCTTCCTCCAGGTCGTGCACGGGGTGTCGCCGACGCTGTCGGGCGTCCACCTGCTGCCGATGATGCTCGGCATGCTGTGCAGCTCGATCGGGTCCGGGCAGCTGATCAGCAAGTTCGGCCGGTACAAGGCGTTCCCGGTCGCGGGGACGCCGATCATCGCGGTGGCGCTCTACCTGTGCTCCCGGCTGGACGAGGACTCCTCGACGCTGTCGATGAGCCTGCGGTTCGCGCTGCTCGGGTTCGGGCTCGGGCTGGTGCTCCAGGTGCTGGTCATCGCCGTGCAGAACGCGGTGTCGTACGAGGACCTCGGGGCCGCGACGTCGGGGGTGACGTTCTTCCGGCAGATCGGCGGCTCGTTCGGCGTCGCGGTGTTCGGGTCGGTGTTCAGCAGCCGGCTCGCGGACCATGTCGAGGACCTCGCCAAGGACCGGATGCTCCCGCCGGGCTTCGACCCCGCCGCCGTCCAGGGGAACCCCAAGCTGCTGGACCGCTACCCCGCCCCGGTGAAGGACGGCGTGCTGCACGCCTACGCGCAGTCGATCGACTCGGTGTTCCTGTGGGCGGTCCCGGTCGCGGCGGCCGCGTTCGTGCTGACCCTGTTCCTTCGCGAGGTGCCGCTGCGGGCGACCTCGCAGACGCGCGACTACGGCGAGGGGTTCGGGGCGGCGCCGACCGTCCGCTCGTCCCGGCACGAGATCGAGCGCGCGCTGAGCGAGTTGATGCGCGGCGACGCGCGGGCGCTGGAGGTCTACAACCGGCTGGGGCGGCTCGCGGGCGTCGACCTGCCCGCCGGGAGCATGTGGGCGCTGTGCCGCATCGCCAAGGACGGCACGGTCGCCGGGCCCGACCTCGCCGAGCGCGCCGGGGTCCCGGTCGAGCACGGCCGCCCCTACGTCGACCGGATCGTCGAGGCGGGCTACGTCGAGCGGCGCGACGGCGTCCTCGCGATCACCCCGACCGGGCTGGCCGCCGCCGAGCGCCTGTTCGCCGCGCGCCGCGACGGGCTGGCCCGGCTGCTGGACGGCTGGTCGCCCGAGGAGCACCCCGAGCTGTCGGAGGTGCTGTCCGACCTCGCGCAGGCGAGCCTCGGCGACGACGCCGACGGGCGCGAGATCCACGCCGTGCCTCCCGGAGGCCCGCCGCGCCGCCCTCCCGGGGCGACCGGCGCGAGGTAACCTCGTAGCGACTCACCGAATCTCACTCGGTTTCGGGGCGAACCCCGATCCCGCTTTGGAGGCGTAGTGGCCGAGGCGTACATCGTCGGCGCGGTCCGGACTCCCGTCGGCACGAGGAAGGGCGCGCTGAAGGACGTCCACCCCGCCGACCTCGGGGCCCATGTGCTCAAGGAGCTCGTCGACCGCACCGGCGCCGACCCGTCCGCGGTCGAGGACGTGATCATGGGCTGCGTCATGCAGGTCGGCCCGCAGACCCTCGACATCGCGCGGACGGCGTGGCTGTCGGCGGGCCTGCCCGAGAGCGTGCCCGGCGTCACCATCGACCGGCAGTGCGGGTCCTCGCAGCAGGCGATCCACTTCGCCGCGCAGGGCGTCCTGTCGGGCACGCAGGACCTCGTGGTCGCGGCGGGCGTCGAGCAGATGGCCAAGGTGCCGATGGGCGCGAGCATCGTCCAGGGGCTCGACTTCCCCTACGGCGAGGGCTGGGCCGAGCGGTACGGCATGCAGGAGATCTCCCAGTTCCGCGGCGCCGAGATGATGGCCGACAAGTGGGGCCTCACCCGCGAGGACCTGGAGGAGTTCGCGCTGGAGAGCCACCGGCGCGCCGGCCGGGCCATCGAGGCGGGGTACTTCGACCGGGAGATCGCGCCCGTCGCCGGGCTGACCAAGGACGAGGGCGCCCGCCCCGACACCAGCCTGGAGAAGATGGCGGCGCTCAAGCCGCTGCGCGAGGGCGGCGCGATCACCGCGGCGGCGGCCTCGCAGATCTCCATCGGCGCGTCCGCGCTGATGATCGCCTCCGAGGACGCCGTCCGGCGGCACAACCTCACGCCGCGGGCGCGCGTCCACACGCTGGCGGTGTGCGGGTCCGACCCGGTCTACATGCTGACCGGCCCGATCCCGGCGACCGAGCGGGCCCTCGACCGCGCCGGGCTGAAGATCGGCGACATCGACGTGTTCGAGGTCAACGAGGCGTTCGCGCCCGTCCCGCTCGCCTGGGCCGCCGACACCGGGGCCCCGCTCGCGCGGACCAACCCCAACGGCGGCGCCATCGCGCTCGGCCACCCGCTCGGCGCGACCGGCGGCGTGCTGATGACCAAGCTGCTCCACGAGCTGGAGCGCACCGGCGGCCGCTACGGCCTCCAGACGATGTGCGAGGGCGGCGGCCAGGCGAACGCGACGATCATCGAGAGGCTCTGACCGCCGGCGCCCTCCGGGTGGGGGCCCGACGGCGAGGGCCTCCCCTCCCGGGCCCTCGCCACCGGACCGTCGGACCACACGGGAACTTCAGTGGCTGGCCCTCGGGGTCACGGTCCGCGGAAGCAGACGGTGCTTCTCCGCCGGGAGAGGCGGCTCGTGACCCGTCCGACCACTGACCAGTCTCCTGGTCGGACGGCCCGCACGCAGCACGGGACGTCATGAATCGGTATACCTAGAACGTCCATCGGACGGATTCCGTCCTGGAACCTGCGTATTGGTCCCGGAACCCTCGCCCCGGCAAGGCAAAGGGGCGGACCACCCGAGGTGGTCCGCCCCTGTGCGGAGTCACGGCCACGCCGATCGCGGGGTGCGGCGTGCCGAGCGGAACGGCTAGCGCGGGACGCGCGCCACGCAGAACACCGTCTGCCCGAACGGCGGGCGGACGAGCCGCTCGATGCCGCGCGTCAGCGGCACGACGGTCCGGTCGTAGATCTTGACGAGCTTCGGGTCGGGGTAGCCCGCGCCGCCGCGGCGGACCGCGAACCACCAGGCGATGCCGCCGAGGAAGTTGATCGGCTTGAGCACCTCGGGGACGAGGCCGGCGGCGCGGACCGTGGCCTCCAGCGTCTGCGGGGTGTAGCGGGTCACGTGCCCGACCTTGCGGTCGAAGTCGCCGTAGAGCTGCATGTAGCCGGGGACCCAGATGACGATCCGGCCGCCGGGAAGCGTCACGGCCGCGAGGTCGCGCAGGGCCTGGGCGTCGTCCTTGATGTGCTCCAGGACGTTCATCATCACGACGGTGTCGACCTTCTGGCGGATCTTCACATCCGCCGGGAGCTCCAGGTCGATGACCTCGACGTCGTCGTCGCCGTCGTAGCGCTTGCGCAGCTCGCCGACGCAGTAGGGGTCGTTGTCGCTGACGACCAGGTAGTCGAGCCGTCCCGCGAACTGCTCGGAGAAGTGGCCGAGACCCGACCCGATCTCCAGCAGGGAGCGTCCGACGTGCGGCGCGACCGTCTCGTACTCGTACTTGCGGTAGTTGCGGGCCTCGTCCCCGCCGAGGTGGTTCTCCAGGGCGCCATCCCCCGCGGCGGGCTGGACGACGTCGCCGCCGCCCGCGCTCTTGGCCGGTCGGGTCTTGGGCTTACTGCCGAGGAGGTTGAGGAGGGTAGCTGCGATGGACTTGTTCTGAGCTGGTGGCTGCATTACTTCCCGCTCGCTTGGCTGCGTTGGGTGTTTCGCTTCTTGTATCGCCGGATCGAGGGACCAGATCCCCGCGAATGGTCCGATCTCGGGCGCAAGGTCGGACAGTCTACCCATCCGTACGGGCAGCCGACGCCGAGTGTTCGCCCTCGCCCGCGGCCCGCGAACCGGACATGCTCGCGCCGTCCCCCGGTGCGCCGGTGAGATGCCAGGCGAGGTCACCGTAGCGCACCGCATGGAGATGGTCACGGACCGAACTCTCCAGCGCGTCCGGACGGCGGGTCCGCGCGGCCCCGAACGCGTCCACGACGGCGCCGAGGACCGCCGCGCGGACCGCGTCCATCGTCATCGCCGGGCCGAAATCGGCCAGTGTCGGCCGCCCGGCCGCGTCCCCGGCCGCGTCTCCGGCCGGGCAGGCGCCGCCGGGCCCGACCTGGACGGCGACATGCACCAGGCAGGCGGTCCTGGTGAGCAGCCGCGCCGCCTGGACGGCGCGCCCCGCCCGCAGCGGGCCGCGCGGGACGCCGAGGCCCTCGACCGCCGCGAACACCAGCTCCTCCAGCGGGACGCGCCGCCCCGGCCGCTGGACGAGCGTGAACGCGAGCGTGCCGGGGCCGAAGCACACCGCCCCGCCGCCGGTGGCGCGCCGCACGACCTCGACGCCGTCGCGCGCGCAGGCCGCCAGGTCGGCGGCCCGCGCGACGTCCTGGAACCGGCCGACCATGACGCTGGGGGAGCACTGCCACACTCGCAGGACGGGCAGCCCCGCGACGGCGCCGCCGAGGGCCGAGTGCGCGGGACGGGGCCGGGCGGAGGCGAAGCGCCCGGCGACCGGGCGGCCGGAGGGGGACCGGCGGACGAGCGTCCGCGGCCCGTGCCCGACGGCGGAGCGGTACGCGGCGGCACGGGCGAGGGCCTCGTCGAGGGCGAGGTTGCGTGCGGGATCGCGTGTGTCGTCGAGAATGACGCTGAGCATCGCCCCGCCGCTCCTTCCGCCTGACATCCGGGTACCGCCGGACATCCGGAAAGCGCAGCGCACCGCCCGATCCGGGAACGGGCGGTGCGCTGTGCTCGGCCACCGGAGGAAAGCTATCCCCTTTGCGCGCCGATTGCATGCGGATAGTTTCCGATTGGCGACGAGGAGTTACTCAATGGTGCGGTGAACGGTCTCCACGCCGCTCGGACCGGGGTCGGACGGCGCGATCCAGGGCCCGGGAATGGACGGGTCGAGAACGCCCTCCTCCACCCAGGCGAAGTCCCCGGCGAGGACGGCGCGCGCCAGCTTCACGTCCATCGTGTCGGTGTTGCGCCACAGCCCGTCGAACAGTTCCTCGACGCGGATACGCGACTGCCGGCAGAACGCGTCCGCGAGCAGGGTCGCGGACGGGCCCGGCGTGAGCCCGGACATGGCGCCGGTGAGCGGCCCGTCGGCGGAGGTGTCGGCCCGCGCGCGGACGCACACGGCGCTCATCGCATACAGCTCGGCGCCGATGTCGACCATCCGGCCGAGGAAGCCCTGCCGGTATTCGAGGCCGCCCTGCCAGCGTCCGGCCGCATAGAAGATCGACCTCGCCAGCTTGCGGGACGCGCGCTCGACGTAGCGCAGGTGCCGCGCCAGCGGCCCGAACTCGCCGTAGGCGTTCGGGCGCTGCCCGGCGCCGGTGACCAGCGTCGGCAGCCAGCGCGCGTAGAAGCCGCCCGCGCGGGCCGCCGCCCGCGCCTTCCGCCCGGCGGACGCGCCGGGGTCGATGATGTCGCCGGCCACCGACAGGTGCGCGTCCACCGCCTCGCGGGCGATCAGCAGGTGCATGATCTCGGTGGAGCCCTCGAAGATCCGGTTGATCCGCAGGTCGCGCAGCACCTGCTCGGCGGGCACGCCGCGCTCGCCCCGCGCCGCGAGCGACTCGGCGGTCTCATAGCCGCGCCCGCCGCGCAGCTGCACCAGCTCGTCGGCGACCCGGCAGGCCATCTCCGAGGACCACAGCTTCGCCAGCGCCGCCTCGATCCGGATGTCGGCGCGCTCGTCGTCGGCGAGCAGGGCGGACAGGTCGAGCACGGCCTCCAGCGCGTACGCGGTCGCGGCGATGAACGCGACCTTCCGCGACACCGCCTCGTGCTCGCCGACCGGCCGTCCCCACTGGACGCGCTCGCGCGACCACTCCCGCGCGATCCGCGCGGCCCACTTGGCCGCCGCCGCGCAGCCCGCGGGCAGCGACAGCCGCCCGGTGTTGAGCGTGGTGAGCGCGATCCTCAGCCCGGCGCCCTCCGCGCCGATCAGGTTCTCCGCCGGGACGCGGACGTCGTGGAACCGCGTGACCCCGTTCTCGATACCGCGCAGCCCCATGAACGCGTTGCGGTGCTCGACCGTGACGCCCTCGGCGGCCATGTCGACGATGAACGCGGAGATGCCGCCGGGGTGCCCGGCCGACCTCGGGACCCGCGCCATCACGACGACGAGGTCGGCGACGACGCCGTTGGTCGTCCACAGCTTCACGCCGTTGAGCACGTAGGAGCCGTCGCCGTCCGGGACGGCGGTGGCGCGCAGCCGCGCCGGGTCCGAGCCGACGTCGGGCTCGGTCAGCAGGAACGCGCTGATCTCGTGCACGCAGCGCGGCAGCCAGGCGTCCTGCTGCGCCTGCGTGCCGAACAGCCGCACCGGCTGCGGGACGCCGATGGACTGGTGCGCCGACAGCAGCGCGCCGAGCGCCGGGCTGACCGAGCCGACGACCATCAGCGCGCGGCCGTAGTGGTACTGCCCGAGCCCGAGCCCGCCGTAGCGCTCCGGGATCTTCATGCCGAGCGCGCCGAGCGAGCGCAGTCCGCGGACCACCTCGTCGGGGATCCGCGACTCCCGCTCGATCAGCGCCGGGTCGATCTTCGTCGCGCAGAACGCGGTCAGCCGCGCGAGGAACTCCTCGCCGCGCCGCCGCGCCTCGTCCGTCGGGCGCGGATGCGGATGAACGAGATCGAGACGGAAATCGCCCAGGAAAAGCTGTTTTCCGAAACTGGGCAGTCGCCACCGCGTTTCGCGGGCCTCTTCGGCGACCTTCCGCGCGGTCCGCTCGTCCACGTGGTCGGGGGCGTGTTTGTCGGGGGCGTGGCTCGGCTTGCTCATGCCGGCTCCTTCGCGAAAGCGTCGTCCCGCCGTCTTCCCTCCCCGCCGAAGTTACTCTCCGGTCGAGCGAGGTCACGGTCCCGCGGCCGGACCGGCGTGTCTGTGAGATTCTCCGCGTCCACCGGGCCGGTGTCGGCAAATCCCTTGACCGGCCCGCGCGGGAGGGGTTCGCTGTGCGTAATGGAAGAGACACGCAGACCCACTCTTATCGCCTCTGTGCAACGTGCTCTGCGTCTCATGGAGGCGGTCGCCTCGCACCCGAGCGGCGCTCCCGCCAAGCAGCTCGCCCGCGAGACCGACCTCCCCCTCGCCACGACCTACCACCTGCTGCGCACCCTCGCCCACGAGGGCTACGCGACCCGCCTGTCGGACGGCGTGTGGGTGCTCGGCCACCGCGTCCAGACGCTGCACGGCCGGACCCGGATGCAGCAGCTCCTCACCGCCGTCCGCCCGTCCCTCGCGGGCCTGCGCGACGAGCTGGGCGCCGCCGCCTACTTCGGCCTGCACGTGGACGGCGAGATTCGGCTGGTCGACGTCGCCGACGGCCCGCGCGCCCCGCGCGTGGACCTGTGGGTCGGCTTCGAGGACGCGGCGCACGCCACCGCGATCGGCAAGTGCGTGCTGGCCCAGCTCGACGACGGGCAGCGCCGCGACTACCTGTCCCGGCACCCGCTCGTCGACCTCACCCCGCACACGGTCACCGAGCCGCGCCGGCTGCTGCGCGGGCTCAGCGGCCCCGCCGGCCTGTCGCTGGACCGCGAGGAGTACGCGCTCGGCACCTCCTGCGCCGCCGTCGCGGTCGCCGACGGCAACGGCATGATCGGCGCGCTCGCGGTCTCCTGCCGCCCGCGCCGGCTGCCGCGGATCGAGTCCTCGGCCCACCGGCTGCGCGCGACCGCCGCCAAGATCCAGCGCACCCTGACCCTCACCCCCTGACCCGCAATCCGGACAAGAGACCGCGCTGATTGGTGCCGCGCTGAGAAGTGCCACGCTGGGAGGTGCCGCGCCGAGAAGTGCCCGCGCTGGGGGGTGCCGCGCTGGGAGGTGCCGCGCTGGAGGGTGCCGCGCCCAGAGGTGCCGCGCTGAGAGGTGCCGCGCTGAGAAGTGCCGCGCTGAGAAGTGCCGCGCAGCGACTTCAGCCGTCACGCGGGCGCGTTAGCTGACCGGTGGGGGCGAAGCCGGAGGCGAGCCCCCACCGGGAAGATCGCGAAGCGATGCCGCGCCCGCCAAGGCGCGGTCAAGGCACGAGCCGCCAGGCGAGTGTCTTGGGCCGTGACTTAATGAACACAGCCGCCAGGCGAGCCCCCTTGGGCCGAGGCTTCAGTCAACACAGCCGCCGTCGCGAAGAGCCGCTGCCGGTGCGCGGTCGCGGCGGCCTCGCCCCGGTTGGCGACGCCCAGCTTGCCGAGGATGTTGGAGACGTGGACGCTGGCCGTCTTCACCGAGATGAACAGCGCCTCGGCGATGTCGCGGTTGCTGCGGCCCTCCGACACCAGGCGCAGCACCTCGTACTCGCGGGGCGTCAGGCCGAGCGGCGCGGTGGCCTCGGCGCCCGCCCGGCGCGGGGCGCGGACGCGGCGGCGCAGCTCGTCGATCCGGGAGCCGAGCGGGGCCGCGCCGAGTCCGGCGGCGAGCCCGGTGGCCGTCTGGAGCCGGACGGCGGCGCCGTCGTGGTCGCCGCCCGCCAGCGCGGCCTCGGCGGCGGCGGTCAGCGCCTCGGCCCGGGGGTAGGGGTTGCCGAGCCTCTCCCACGCGGCGGCGGCCGCGTCCCACGCGGCCAGGTCGAGGACGCCGCGCCCGCGCGCGGCCTCGGCGACGAACGTGAGGCGCATGGCCTCCAGCAGCGGGCCGCCGGTGTGCAGCGTGGCGGTGCGCCCGACGATCGCCTCCAGATCGGCGGCCGCGGCGTCGCCGAGTTCGCCGCAGGCCCGCGCGCCGAGGCTGAGCACCGGCCACGCGTAGCGGGCGTCGTCGGGCAGCCCCGCCTGGTCGACGACCTGGCGGGCCGCGGCGATCACGGCGTCGTGCCGGCCCTCGGCGAGGGCCATCCGCGCCTCCAGCCGGAGCGTCGCGAAGTAGTCCTGCGTCTTCAGCCACTTCATCTTGAGGTTCATGACCTCGCGGGCGCCCGCGAGCCGGTTGCGGGCGGTGTCGAGGTCGCCGCGCGCGAGCGCGATCTCCCCGTGCAGGACGAGCAGCGAGGTGCGGATCGTGATGGCCGGGTCCTGCTCGATCGCGTGCCCGAGGACGGCGAGGGCCTCGTCCCAGCGGCCGAGGGACACCAGCGGCTCGGCCTGGTTGATGCACAGGAACGTGCCCTGGGTGCGGCTGACCCCGTACTCGCGGGCCTGCTCCTTGCCGCGCCTGGCGACGCCCTCGGCCTCCTCGTGGCGGCCCGCGCCCTCCAGGTAGTGGGACTTGATCACCGCGTAGCGCAGCGCGACCCGGTGGTTGCCGCTGCGCAGCGCCGCCTCCTCGACCTCGTGGATCTGGATCGGGTCGTTGCCGTAGTCGATGTCGGCGCAGAACAGCGTCATCAGCGCCTCGGCCTCGGTGACCACGTCGTTCATCTCGCGGGCGATCGCGAGGGACTCCTCGGCGGCCGCGCGGGCCTGGCCGATGTCGGTGGTGAGCCGGACGTAGGTCGCGAGCGTGGACAGCACCCGGGCGCGCAGCGCGGTCGGCGGCGCGCCGTCCAGCGCCGTCACCGCGGTGCGGAGGTCCTCGACGAAGCCGGGCCGCGCGAGCTGGTAGCGCATGCGGGCCCGCCACTCCAGCATGGACGCGGCGCGGACGCCGATGCCCTCGGCCTCCTCGATCTCGCGGAGCGCGGCGGTGGCGAGCTTGACGCCCCGGTCGTACTCGCCGGCCTGGTCGGCGGCGGAGGTGGCCTCCTCCAGCACCTTGACGTGGTCGGCGCCGATCCGCGTCGCGGCGTCGGGGACGCGGTCCCACAGTTCGAGGACGCGGGAGAGCATCGTGAGGCACTCGGCGTAGGCGAGGGCCTTGCGGGCGTCGGCGGCGGCGCGCCAGGAGGCGACCAGCGCCCAGGTGGCGTCGTGCGCGGCGAGCCAGTGGTGGCTCAGCTCGACCCAGAGCCGCCCGGACGGGACGAGCCCCGGGTCGTTCTCCAGCGCCTGCGCGTACCGGGTGTGCAGGCGCGTGTACTCGCCGGGCAGCAGGTCGTCGTGCACGGCCTCGCGGATCAGCGCGTGCCGGAAGGCGTAGCCGTCGCCGTCGACGACCAGCACGTTCGCGGCGACGGCGGGGCGCAGCACCCGGGTCAGCGCGGTGTCGTCGAGCCCGGACACGGCGGCCAGCAGCGCGTGCTCGATGCGGGTGCCGCCGCCGCTGGCGTCGCGCAGGACGTCCTGCGTCTCCTCGGGGAGCCGCTGGACGCCCGCGAGCAGCAGGTCGCGCAGGGACTCGGGCAGCTCGCAGGCGAGCGTGCCGTCGTCGTCCAGCAGCGCCTCGACGAACAGCGGGTTCCCCTCGCTGCGCGCGGCGATCCGCTCGACGAGGCCGGGCGCCGGGGCGCTGCCGAGGGCGTCGGCGACGAGCGCGCCGACGTCGGTGCGCGACAGGCGGGTGAGGTCGAGGCGGCGGACGCGGTCGGTGCGCTCCAGCGCGCCCAGCAGCGGCCGGAGCGGATGCGTGCGGTGCAGCTCGTCGGTGCGGTAGGTCACCACGATCAGCAGCGGCACCGCGCCCATGTTGCGGACGAGGAAGGCGAGCAGGTCGCGGGTGGAGCGGTCGGCCCAGTGCGCGTCCTCGATCACGAGCACGACCGGGCCGCGCTCGGCCAGCCGCTCCAGCAGGACCAGCACGACCTCGAACAGGCGGGCCCGCTCTTCACCGGAGGCGGCGTCGCTCTCGGGCTCGCCGAACTCGGGCAGCAGCCGGGCGAGGCCGCCGGTGTCGCCGCGCGGGACGAGCCCGGCGACGCCGTCGATGCCGATGTCGCGGACCAGGCCGCGCAGCACGGTGGTGAACGGCGCGAACGGCAGGCCGTCGGAGCCGAGCTCCAGGCAGCCGCCGATCAGCAGCCGGGCGCGCGGCCCCGCGCCGGCGGGCTCGTGCAGCCGGGCGGCGAACTCGCGGATCAACCGGGTCTTGCCCAGGCCGGCCTCGCCGCCGAGCAGGACGGCGCCCGGGGCGGCGGCGAGGGCGCCCTCCAGCTCGGCCAGCTCGGCCGACCTGCCGACCAGCACCGGACCCATCGCACGTACGTTCACGTCACAAGCATGCCAAACGGATCCGACATTCCCACCCGGGTTTCACTCCGTGAGACGTTCCCGGCGGCCCCACGGGACGACCAGCGCCGCGGTCAGGCACGCGGCGACCACGAGAATGCCGAAACCGATGGTCAGCGCGGTGGTGTAGCCGTGCACGGTGGCGGCCTTCGCGGTGTGCCCGCCCGAGGCCAGGTAGGACGCGGTCGCGGTGGCGGCGATCGTGTTCAGCAGGGCGGTGCCGAGCGCGGCCCCGAGCTGCTGGGAGGCGTGGTAGGCGGCCGACGCGGCCCCGATGTCGTGCCATCTCATGCCCGCCGTGGCGAGGCTCGCGGTCGGCGGCATGACGCAGCCGAGACCGAGGCCGGTGAGCACCAGCGCCGGGAGGAGGTAGACCGGCAGGACGTGGCCGCTGTGCTCGGTCAGGCGGGTCAGGACGAGCATCCCGGCGGCCGCGGCGATCAGGCCCGGCACGATCAGCAGGCCGGGGGCGACGCGTCCGAGCAGCCGTCCGGCGATGAGCGTCGAGCCGACCAGCGCGGCGGCGGCGTTGATGATCAGCACGAGCCCCGCCTGGACCGGTGAGTACCCGAGGACGCCCTGGGTGTAGTAGCTCATGAACAGGTAGAACCCGAACATCGCCAGGAACATCAGCGTGATCGACACGAACGCCCCGGCGCGGGCGCGGTGCAGCAGCACCCGCATCGGCAGCAGCGGGTGGGACGCGCGGACCTCGACCGCCGTGAACACCACCAGCAGCACGACGCCGCAGTTCAGCAGCGTGATGACCTTGACCGATCCCCAGCCGTGCGGCTCGGCCTCGTTGAAGGCGTAGACGACGCAGGCGAAGCCGGCGGCGCTGAGCAGGGCGCCGGGCACGTCCAGCCGCCCCTCGCGGAGGGGCCGGTCGCGGGGCACGAACACGGTGCCGAGGACGGCCAGCAGCGCCATCGGGACGTTGATGAACAGGCACCAGCGCCAGTCGGCGTACTCGGTCAGCAGCCCGCCCGCGATCAGCCCGACCGCCGACCCGGCCGCGCCGACGGCGGCGAACACCCCGAACGCCCGGCCGCGCTCGCCCGGCTCGGTGAACGTCGTCGTCAGCAGCGACAGCCCGGCGGGCGCGAGCGCGGCGGCGAACACCCCCTGCGCGGCGCGGGCGCCGAACAGCAGGCCCGGCTCGGTGGCGGCCCCGCCGAGCGCGGACGCGGCGGCGAAGCCCACGAGCCCGGCGACGAACGTCCGCCGGTGGCCGAGCGCGCCGCTGACCCGGCCGCCGATCAGCAGCAGCCCGCCGAAGGCCAGCGCGTAGGCGGTGACGGCCCACTGCCGGCTCGCGTCGGACATGCCGAGCGACTCCTGCGCCGAGGGCAGCGCGATGTTCACGATCGTCCCGTCCAGGACGACGAGGAGCTGGGCCGCGCTCACCGCCGCCAGCGTCCACCACCGCCGTCCGGCCACCGGCTCCCCGGTGCCGGGCTCCACCGTCTCGGTCTCCACGGCCATCTCCTCGTCTAACGTCGTTTGAGACTCCCTAACGTTGTTAGGGACGGCGAACACGGTACTACACTCGCCGTGCCGGTCCGGGCGCTGAATGTGGAGAGAAGAGGCGCGATGAGCGAGCCGAAGGACGGGGTACGGAGCGTCTGGCTGCGCCCGCGCCGCACGCGGAAGGGCGAGCCGCCGCTGACGCTCGCCCGCATCGTCGAGGCGGCCGTCGCGCTGCTGGACGAGGAGGGCATCGACCGGCTCACCATGCGCCGCCTCGCCGAGCGGCTGGCGGTCGTCGCGCCCTCGCTGTACTGGCACGTCGACACCAAGGACGACGTGATCGACCTGGCCGTGGACGCGATCTTCGGCGAGGTGCCGCCCGGGACCGCGCCCGGCGGGGGATGGCGGGAGGACGTCGCGTCCGTCCTGGCCGCCTGGCGGGCCGCGCTGCTGCGGCACCCGTGGGCCGCCGCCGTCCCGGCCCGGCAGCGGCCGACGATCGGCCCCAACTTCCTCGCCTGGATGGAGATCCTCCAGTCGACGCTGGCCCGCGCCGGTTTCTCCGGGAAGGGGCTCGCGGCGGCGACCTGGGCGCTCTACAACCACGTGATGGGCTCCGCGTCCACCGAGGCCGCCCTGCGGATCACCGACGCGGAGCGCGACCTCGGCCAGCGGCAGCTCCGCGCGGACGGCCGGTACCCGACGCTCGCCGCCAACGGCTACCTGTACGACGACGACTGGGACGGCAGCTTCAGCACCGGCCTCGACTATCTCCTGGACGGCCTCCAGGCCCAGTTGGCCGCGACTCAGGGCAGCGGCCCCCGGTAGACCGCCCCCGCCGGGTGGGAGCGCCGGGGGCGCGCGTGCCCAGGCGCCCGCGACGTCCGGCTCCCGGCACGCGCTGAGCGCGGAGGACGCGGCCCCCGAGGCGCGTCCTCCGCACATACGGCTCTTCTCCGTCCCGGCCGGGGGGCCGGGTCAGGAGATGCGGCGGCGGACCCAGTAGAAGCAGAACCCGGAGAGCCCCAGGGCGAGGAGGGCGAACAGGCCGGTCTCCGCCCACTGGAGGGGCCAGAACCGGTCTCCGGGCTGGTAGGTCACGTGCTGCCGGTAGCCGAGCCGGGCGATCTCGGCGTAGCACTTCTCGGCCGGGCCGCGGCCGGAACCGTCGACGGCCTCCTTCCCGTCGGGCACGGTCGTCGGCGGCGGGGGCGCGCAGGCGCCCGCGGCGAGGCTGACGGGCAGGCTCTTCACCTTCCGCCCGGACGCGTCGACCGTGTAGTCGGACAGCACCCAGGCGCCCGGCTCGTCCACCCTCGCCCGCACGGTCAGGGTCGTCTCGGCCAGGGAGATGCCCTGCATGTTCTCGGGGGTGACCGTGACCGTCCTCTCCACGGGCGTGATGAGGTTCGGCCTGACGTACTGCGGGACGGCGAGCTGGAGCCCGGCGAAGACGGCGAGCGTGACCGCCATCGCGGGCAGCGTCCGGCGGATCAGGACCCCGGCGGTGACGCCGAGCGCGAACGCGAACGCCGCGTAGCCGATCGGCGCGATGCCGCGCGCGTCGAACATCACCGGCGACAGCCGCGGGAACCGGTCGGCGCCGGCCTTGTCCAGCGGGTCCGACCACCAGGTCGCGATGGCGACCGCTAGCCCGGCGGCGGCCATCGAGGCCAGCCCGATGACGCCGAGCTTGACGGCCAGCCAGCGGCTCCGGGACACGCTCTGGTTCCAGGCGAGCCGGTGCGTGCCCGCCTCGATCTCCCGGGTGATGAGCGGCGCCCCCCAGAAGGCCCCGATCAGGCCGGGGAGGCCGACCACCACCGTGACCAGCCCGGTGAACCAGCTCTGGTGGTCGTCGAAGAACTGGAGCTTGAAGCGCTCGCAGCCGCCGGTCGCGGTGCAGGACGCGATGCCGTCGGCGTAGTCGTCGACCAGGTCGATGCGGGTGAGCGCCAGGAGGGCGGTGACGGCGACGAGGGTGGCGAGCGCCACCGTGGCCTGGAGCCGGAACTGCCGCAGCGTGAGCCAGATCATCGGAGCGCCTCCAGGGCCGGACGGTCCTCGGTCTTCGGGGTCATGTACGCGAGCACGAGGTCCTCCAGGCCGACCTCGCCGACCGTCCAGGCGGGGTCGTGGATCGGTCCGTCGGTCCGCACGACGAACGTGCTCTGCCGGTCGGTGTGGCTGGCCGAGACGACGTGCTGGCCGGAGGGGAGCCGCGCGGCGTCGCGGCGCGGGCCGGTGAGCCGGTGGTGGGCGGTGAGCAGGTCGTCGACGTCGCCCGCCACCCGGACGCGGGAGTCCACGACCACGACGAGGTGGTCGCAGACGCGCTCCAGGTCCGACATGAGGTGCGAGGAGAGCACGACGCTGATCGAGTGCTCCGCGACCGCCTCCATCAGCGAGGCGAGGAACTCGCGCCGCGCGAGCGGGTCGAGCGCGGCGACCGGCTCGTCCAGGATCAGCAGTTCGGGGCGCTTGGCGATGCCGAGCGTGAGCGCGAGCTGCGCCCGCTGGCCGCCCGACAGCCGCCCGGCCCGCCGCGCCGGGTCCAGGCCGAGGCGCTCGATCCGGTCGCGGGCGAGCGCCGCGTCCCAGCCCGGGTTGAGGCGGGCGCCGAGCCGCAGGTGGTCGGCGACGGTCAGGCTCGCGTAGGTCGGGGTGTCCTGCGCGACGAAGCCGACCTTGGCGAGCTGCGCGGGCCCGCTCGCGGGACGTCCGCCGAGCACCTCGATCGTGCCCGCCGACGGCGCGAGCTGCCCGACCACCATGTTCAGCAGCGTCGTCTTGCCCGCGCCGTTCGGGCCGACGAGCCCGACGACGCGTCCGGCGGGGATGGCGAGGTCGCAGTCGCGCAGCGCCCAGCGCCGCCCGTACTTCCTGCCGAGGCCCTCGGTCCTCACGACGGCGGTCATGCTATGTCCTCCTGAGCGGCGGCCCGAAAGGTCGTCATGAACAGCGCCTCGATGCTCTCGTCGTCCAGCCCGGCGAGCCGCGCCTTGGCCAGCCAGCGCCGCAGGTCCTGCCGCAGCGGCCCGTGCGCGGCGAGCGAGCCGCCCGCGAGCGAGCGGGTCACGAACGTCCCGACCCCCGGCCGCGCCGCGACGAGCCCCTCGTGCTCCAGCTCGCGGTACGCCTTCAGCACGGTGTTGGGGTTGATCGCGAGCTGCGCCACGACGTCCTTGACCGTCGGGAGCTGGTCGCCCTCGCGCAGCAGGTCGAGCCGGAGCGCGTGCCGGACCTGCCGGACGAGCTGCATGTACGGGGAGACCCCCGAGCCGGCGTCCAGATGGAACTCGATCACCAGCACCTCCATTTAATTAGGATGCTAGTACTTTAGATGTCTAGAGTGATCGCCTGTCAAGCGAACCGGTCACTTTGTGCCGGTGGCGGACTTCGGCGATGCTGGGGTGGTGTCAACGGAGACTCTGAACGGCGTGGCCGAGCTGCGCGCGTTCCTGCGCGGGCTGCCCGGCGTCGACGAGGTCGGCGCGAGCGAGCGGGCCGCGCGGCTCGCGACGCGGTCGATCAAGACCTCGGCCAAGGCGGAGGCGATCGGCCTGGCCATCTCGATGGTCGACCTGACCACCCTGGAGGGCGCCGACACGGCGGGGAAGGTCAGGGCGCTGTGCGCCAAGGCCGCGCACCCCGACCCGGCGGACGCGTCGGTGCCGCGCGTCGCGGCCGTGTGCGTCTACCCCGACATGGTGGACGTCGCGGTCCGCGCCCTGGACGGCACGGGCATCGGCGTCGCGAGCGTGGCGACGGCGTTCCCGTCCGGGCGGGCGCCGCTCGCGGCCAAGCTCGCCGACACGCGCGCGGCGGTCGAGGCGGGCGCCGCCGAGATCGACATGGTCATCGACCGGGGCGCGTTCCTGTCCGGCGACCTCGGCAAGGTCTTCGACGAGATCGCGGCGGTCAAGGACGCGTGCGGCGCCGCGCACCTGAAGGTGATCCTGGAGACCGGGGAGCTGGCGACGCTCGACAACGTCCGCCGCGCCTCCTGGCTGGCGATGCGCGCGGGCGCCGACTTCATCAAGACCTCGACCGGCAAGGTCGCCCCGGCGGCGACGCTGCCGGTCACGCTGGTCATGCTGGAGGCGGTCCGCGACCACCGCGCCGCGACCGGCCGCCAGGTCGGCGTGAAACCGGCGGGCGGCATCCGGACGACCAAGGACGCCGTCAAGTACCTGGTGCTCGTGAACGAGACCGCCGGGTCCGACTGGCTGTCGCCGGAGTGGTTCCGGCTGGGCGCCTCCAGCGTGCTGAACGACCTGCTCATGCAGCGCCGCAAGCTGGCCACCGGCGCCTACCCCGGCCCCGACTACTTCACGCTGGACTGATCATGGTTTTCGAGTACGCGCCCGCGCCCGAGTCGGCCGCGATCGTCGACGTCCGCCCGTCCTACGGGCTGTTCGTCGGCGGGGAGTTCACCGACGGGCACGGCGAGCCGTTCAAGTCCGTCAACCCGGCCGACGAGACCGTGCTGGCCGAGATCGCCCGCGCCGACGAGGGCGATGTCGACCGCGCCGTCGCCGCCGCCCGCACCGCGTTCGAGCGGGTCTGGGGGCCGATGCCCGGCGCCGAGCGCGCCAAGTACCTGTACCGGATCGCGCGGATCGTGCAGGAGCGGTCGCGGGAGCTGGCCGTGCTGGAGTCGATCGACAACGGCAAGCCGATCCGGGAGTCGCGCGACGTGGACGTGCCGCTCGTCGCGGCGCACTTCTTCTACTACGCCGGATGGGCCGACAAGCTCGGCCACGCCGGGTTCGGCCCCGATCCGCGCCCGCTCGGCGTCGCGGGGCAGATCATCCCGTGGAACTTCCCGCTGCTGATGCTGGCCTGGAAGATCGCGCCCGCGCTGGCCTGCGGCAACACGGTCGTGCTCAAGCCCGCCGAGACGACCCCGCTGACCGCGCTGCTGTTCGCCGACATCTGCCGGCAGGCCGACCTGCCGCCCGGCGTCGTCAACATCGTCACCGGCGCCGGGGACACCGGCCGCGCGCTGGCCGAGCACCCGGGCGTCGACAAGGTCGCCTTCACCGGCTCCACCGACGTCGGACGGCAGATCGCCCGCTCGGCGGCGGGCACCGCCAAGCGGCTGACGCTGGAGCTGGGCGGCAAGGCCGCCAACATCGTGTTCGAGGACGCCGCGCTCGACCAGGCCGTCGAGGGCGTCGTGAACGGGATCTTCTTCAACCAGGGCCACGTGTGCTGCGCCGGGTCGCGGCTGCTCGTCCAGGAGTCGGTCGCCGAGGAGCTGCTGGAGCGGCTCAAGGCGCGCATGGCCACGCTGCGCGTCGGCGACCCGCTCGACAAGAACACCGACGTCGGCGCGATCAACTCCGCCGCCCAGCTCGCCCGGATCAGGGAGCTGGCCGACGCGGGGGAGGCCGAGGGCGCGGAGCGCTGGTCGCCGCCCTGCGAGCT
The DNA here is from genome assembly GCF_018603865.1 of Actinomadura sp. NEAU-AAG7. NCBI lineage: Bacteria > Bacillati > Actinomycetota > Actinomycetes > Streptosporangiales > Thermomonosporaceae > Actinomadura > Actinomadura sp. NEAU-AAG7. Next base: position 283,994 of record NZ_JAHFZY010000008.1, on the reverse strand, counting down.
GCCCCCGCAGGGGTTCTGGTTCGCGCCGACGGTGTTCACCGGCGTCGCGCAGTCGCACCGGATCGCGCGCGAGGAGATCTTCGGGCCCGTCCTGTCGGTGCTGACGTTCCGCACGCCCGAGGAGGCCGTCACCAAGGCCAACAACACCCCCTACGGGCTGTCGGCCGGGATCTGGACGGAGAAGGGCTCCCGCATCCTGTGGACGGCGCAGCGCCTGCGCGCCGGGGTCGTGTGGGCCAACACCTTCAACAAGTTCGACCCGGCCTCCCCGTTCGGCGGCTACAAGGAATCGGGGTTCGGCCGCGAGGGCGGACGCCACGGACTGGAGGGCTACCTCGATGCCTGACCGGCTCAGCGTCCGCAAGACCTACAAGCTCTACATCGGCGGCGCGTTCCCGCGTTCGGAGTCGGGCCGCTCGTACCCGGTGGCCGACCCCAAGGGGAACTTCGTGGCGAACGCGTCCCAGGCGTCCCGCAAGGACGTGCGGGACGCGGTCGTCGCCGCGCGCAAGGCGTTCGGCGGCTGGTCGGCGCGGACGGCCTACAACCGCGCCCAGATCCTCTACCGCGTCGCCGAGATGCTGGAGGGGCGCCGGGCCCAGTTCGTCGACGAGCTGCGCCAGGCGGGGGCGAGCAAGTCCCAGGCCGCCGCCGAGACGGACGCGGCCGTCGACCGGTGGGTCTGGTACGCGGGATGGGCCGACAAGCTCGCCGCCGTCACCGGGTCCGCCAACCCCGTCTCCGGGCCCTTCTTCAACTTCTCGACGCCGGAGCCGACGGGCGTCGTCGCGGTCCTCGCCCCCGACTCGCCGCTGCTCGGGCTCGTCTCGACGGTCGCGCCCGCGATCGTGTCCGGCAACACCGCCGTCGTGGTCGCCTCCGAGCCCGCGCCGCTCGCGGCGGTCACGCTCGCCGAGGTGCTGGCGACCTCCGACCTGCCGGGCGGCGTCGTCAACATCCTGACCGGGCGCCGCGCCGAGCTGGCGCCCTGGCTCGCGTCCCATCTGGACGTCAACGCGATCGACCTCACCGGTGTCGCCGACGACCAGGAGAAGGCGCTGCGGGAGGCGGCGGCGGAGAACCTGAAGCGCGTGCTGCGCACCGCCCCGGGCGGCTGGGACGCCGTCCCCGGAACCGAGCGCATGACCGCGTTTCTGGAGGTCAAGACGGTGTGGCATCCGATGGGGATCTGACCGGCGGTGGGACGCTGACATTGCGGCGAGTGTGTAGAGCGTCACGAAGTGTGGAATAGATCTCCCCGTAACTGATCATCACTGGGGGGAGATCAGTGCCTACCAAGACCGCATCGCGCACGACGTCGAGCCGAGGTACGGCTAGTCGTGCGAAGAGCGCATCAGCGAACAAGTCCACGGCCGCCAAGAAGCCGGCCACCAAGCGGACGGCGGCCGCGAGGTCGTCGACATCGAGGACCACCGCGCGGACGACCGCGAGCCGTTCCACGGCGCGCAAGCCGGCCGCCAGGCGGACCAGCGCCACGTCGAGTGGCACCACGAGCCGTACCACCGGCCGCACCACGAGCCGCACGTCCTCGACGGCGGCGACGCGGGTCACCAAGGCCGCGAGCCAGGCCAAGGCCGCCGCGACGCAGATGAAGTCGGTGGCGACCAAGGCGTCCACGTCGGCCAAGGCCATGACCGCCATGACCAAGGCCATGACGACCGCGACCAAGGCGATGACCGACGCCGCCAAGGCGATGGACTCGGCGGCCAAGGTCATCACGACCACGGCCAAGTCGACCACGCGGTCGGCCGGCACGAGGTCCGGCACGAGGTCCGGCACGACGGCGCGCAGGAGCGGCACGGCGGCGAAGTCGTCCACGTCCCGCAAGAGCACCTCGTCCCGGACCTCGGCCGCGAGCCGGTCCCGGTCCACGACGTCCAGCCGGGTGGGCGCGTCGAAGTCGACGACCGCGCGCAAGCCGGCCTCGTCACGGGCGAAGGCGTCCACGGCGCGCAAGACGACGACGGCGGCGGCCAAGCCGAAGTCGTCCACCGCGAAGTCGTCCACCGCCAAGGCGTCCTCGCGGGCGAGCACCAGCCGGTCGGGGACCACCAGGTCGCGGACGGCGGCGGCCCGCTCCGGCACGTCCCGCGCGAGCACGGCGACCGCGCGGACGAGCGCCGCCAAGCCGAGGTCCACGGCGCGCCGGACACCGGCCCGCCGCACGTCCTCATCCGCCACCGCGTCCGCGACGGCGCCCGCGGCCGAGCCGAGGCCGAGCCCGGGGTCGCTCCAGCACTCGACGAGCAGCGACGGCGGGTTCCTGACCGGCCTGACCAGCGCCGCCGACCGGAGCCGCTGAGCCGAGCCCCCGCCCCGGCCCCGAGCAGGGGATCGCGGGACGGGGCTCTGCCGGAGCCCGGCCACGCCCGGAGGGGGGCCGATGGAGGAGAAGGAGATCCTGGAGCGCATCACCGAGTACGTCGGCGAGGAGCAGCGGCTCCGCGACCGCTACCAGCGCGACGAGCTCGGGCGCGAGGAGGAGCACGCGCGGCTGGAGCGGCTGGAGGTCGCCCTCGACCAGTGCTGGGACCTGCTGCGCCGCCGCCGCGCGCGGCTGGAGGCGGGGCTGGACCCGGGCACCGAGGACGCCGGGCCCCGCCCGCCCGACGAGGTCGAAGGCTACCTGCAGTGACGGGCCGCCTCCGGTGACGGGCGCGGGGAGGCGGCTGCGCTTCGGCCTGTCGCTCACGCCCGACGCGTCCCGCCCGCTGCTGCGGATCGCGCAGGACGCCGACCGGTACGGGCTCGACCTCCTCGGGGTCGGCGACCAGCCGTACCGGCGCGGCACCGCCGACGCGCCCGCGCTGATGGCGACCGTGCTGGCCGCCACGTCACGGATCCGGGTGCTCCCGGCGGTGGCGTGCCTGCCGCTGCGCCCGCCCGCCGCGCTCGCCAAGGCCGTCGCCACGATGGACCGCACCAGCGGCGGCCGGGTCCTGCTCGGCCTCGGCGCCGGAGGGCACTGGGACGGCATCGAGTCCTACGGGGGCGCGCGGCTGTCCGCCGCCGCGGCCCGTCAGGCGCTGGAGGAGGCCGTCCAGGTCATCCGGCTGCACTGGAGCGACCAGCAGGGCCTGCGGTTCCAGGGCGAGCACTACCGCTTCGCCGCCGGGCAGTCCGGGCCCGCGCCCGGGAACCAGATCCCGATCTGGCTCGGCGTCACCGGGCCGCACGGCCTCGCCCTCGCCGGACGCGTCGCCGACGGCTGGATCGCGCCGTCCTCGCTCGTGCCGCCCAAGCGGCTGGCCGACGGGCGGCGCCGCCTCGACGAGGCCGCCGCCGCCGCGGGCCGCGACCCCGCCGAGATCCGGCGCGTCTACGTCCTGGAGGGGGCGATCGACGGGCGCGGCGCACGCGGGTTCCTGCACGGCCCGCCCCGCCAGTGGGTGTACGAGCTGACCGAGCTCGCCGTCGGGCACGGCGTGGACGCGTTCCTGTACGCCGGGGACCCCGACCAGCTCGGCCCGTTCGCGCTGGAGATCGTCCCGGCCGTCCGGGAGAAGGTCGCGCAGGAGCGGACGGCGACGGCCGCCCCCGCGCACCCCTGACCCGCTGACCCCGCTGACCCGCTGACCCGCTACATGCGCTCCGGGGTCGGGACGCCGAGCAGGTCGAGGCCGGTGGCCAGCGTGCGCAGCGTCGCCGCGCACAGCGCCAGCCGCGACGCCCGGGTCGGCTCGTCCGGCGCCTTCAGCACCGGGCAGTTCTCGAAGAACCCGGTGTAGGCCTGGGCCAGCTCGAACAGGTAGCCCGCGAGCCGGTGCGGCTCGCAGGTCTCGCCCGCCTGCGCGACGACCGCCCCGAAGTCCAGCAGCTTCAGCGCCAGCGCCCGCTCGGCCTCGTGCCCGATCACGATGGGGCCCGTGGCCGACTCGGGGTCGACGCCGCCCTTCCGGAAGATCGACCGGATCCGGACCGTCGCGTACTGGAGGTAGGGCCCGGTCTTGCCGTGGAAGGAGATCATCCGGTCGAAGTCGAAGACGTACTCGCTGTCGAGCGCCACCGACAGGTCGGCGTACTTGACCGCGCCGACCCCGACCGCCTCGACGATCGCGGCGCGGGTCGCCGCGTCGAAGGACTCGTCGTGCGGGATCTCGTCGAAGGCGGCGCCCGCCCGCTCGACGGCCTCGTCGACCAGCTCCGACAGCTTGACCGTGCCGCCCGCCCGGGTCCGCAGGATCTTGCCGTCGGTGCCGAGGACGTTGCCGATCTGGGCGTGCACGGCCGCGACGTCGTCGCCGAGCCAGCCCGCCATCCGCGCGACCGCGAAGACCATCTGGAAGTGCAGCGACTGCGGCGCGCCGACGACGTAGACCATCCGGTCGACGTGCTCGGTGTCGACCCGGTACCGGATGGTCGCGAGGTCGGTGGTGGAGTAGTTGTAGCCGCCGTCGCTCTTGCGGATGATCACCGGGAGCGGCTCGCCCTCGCGGCCGGTGAACCCGGGCGGGAACGCGCACAGCGCCCCGTCGCTGACCACCGCGATGCCCTTGGACTCCAGTTCCGCCACGGTCGTCGCGAGCAGGTCGTTGTAGAAGCTCTCGCCCCTGATGTCGTCGTCGGTGAGCGTGACGCCGAGCCGCCTGTAGACGTGGTTGAAGTAGCGCTTGGAGACCTCCACGAGGATGCCCCACAGCCGCAGCGTCTCGGGGTCGCCCGCCTGGAGCGCGACGACCCGGGCCCGCGCCCGGTCGGCGAACGCGGCGTCCGCCTCGAACTTGCCCCGCGCCGCCTGGTAGAACGCGGTCAGGTCGCTGACGGAGGAGTCGTCCCGCGCGGCGGCGTCCTCGCCGAGGTCGAGCAGGTGCTCGATCAGCATGCCGAACGGCGTGCCCCAGTCGCCGACGTGGTTGTCGCGGATCACGTCGTGGCCGAGGAAGGCGAGGATCCGGGCGATCGCGTCGCCGACGATCGTGGTCCGCAGGTGCCCGACGTGCATCTCCTTGGCCACGTTGGGCGAGGAGTACTCCACGACGACCTTCTGCGGCTTGTCCGCGGCGGGGACGCCGAGCCGCTCGTCGCCGAGGGCCTGCTGCGTCCGCGCGGCGATCCACCCGTCGCTGAGCGTCAGGTTGATGAACCCGGGGCCGCTGACCTGGACCTCGGAGATCACGTCCGCGGTGTCGAGGTTGGTGACGATCTCCTCGGCCACCTCTCGCGGCTTGCGGCCCAGCTTCTTGGCCAGCGGCAGCGCCACGTTGGCCTGAAGGTCGGCGAACTGCGACGGCCGGATGACCGGGTCGGCGTCCGCGTACGACGGTCCGAAGGCGGCGCTGAGCGCGGCCTGGACCCGGGCGGCGATGACGAGTTGCGGAACGGACATGCCCCAAGGCTATCGGCGCCGCGCCCCCGACCAGGAACGCATTCGCTCATTCACCCGGGCGTCGCTGCTCGGACGGGGCCTCCCCGTCGGCGGCCCCGGGGGAGGGCTCCTCGGCGGCGCCCCCGTCCAGCGGCGGATCGGCGAGGGCGGGGGTCTCGCCGGTGTCGCGCTCGCCGTGCGTCCAGCGCCCGAAGCGGGACGTGCGGGTCGCGGCGACCTGCTCGCGGATCCGCTCGACGATGTGCCCGGCCGCGAGCCGGTGCGCCAGCTCGCACGCCGAGGTGATCGCGCGGGCGTGCGACCCGCCGTGCGCGATCACCACGGTCCCGTTCAGGCCGAGCAGGACGCCGCCGCCGTAGCTGTCGGGGTCGAGCCGGTCGCGCAGCTCCTGGAGCCTGCGCCGCTGGAGCAGCGCACCCATCCGCGCGGCGGGCGAGGCGCCCATCGCGGCGCGGATCTCGGTGAACGCCGTCCGGATCGTGCCCTCCATCGTCTTCAGCGCGACGTTGCCGGTGAAGCCGTCGGTCACGATCACCTCGACCTCGCCGGCCAGCAGGTCGTGGCCCTCCACGTTCCCGGCGAACTCGACGCCGTGGTGGCCGCCCGCGAGCAGCTCGTGCGCCCGCTTGGCGACCTTGTCGCCCTTGCCGGGCTCGACGCCGATGGTCAGCAGCCCGACCCGGGGGCGCTCCACCTCCAGCAGGATCCGCGCGTAGGCGGTGCCGAGCGCCGCGAACTGCACGAGGCCCTCGGGCTTGACGTCCACGGTGGCGCCCGCGTCCAGCAGGATCGTCGGGCGCGGGCGGGTCGGCAGCGTCACCGCGATCGCGGGCCGCAGCACGCCCTGCTGGCCCTTCAGCCGCAGCCGCGAGGTCGCCACGACCCCGGCGGTGCTGCCCGCCGACACCAGCGCCGACGCGCGCCCCTGCCTGACCAGGTGGCAGGCGATCGCGACGGACGAGCGGGGCTTGCGCCAGCTCGCGAGCGCGCCCTCGTCCATGTCGAGCGCCTCGTCGGCGTGCACGATCGGGATCCGCCCGACGAAGCCGTGCCGCTCCAGCTCGCGGCGGATCCCCGGCGCCTGCCCCACCAGCACCAGCCGGACGCCGTGCGCGCGGACGGCCTCGACCGCCCCCGCGACGATCTCGCCGGGGGCGTGGTCGCCGCCCATCGTGTCGACCGCGACGGGCAGCGGCCGGACCGCCGCCCGGCGGGCCGCCTCCGGGCGCGACGGCCCGCCCTTGCCGGTCATGGCCGCTCCAGGAGGGTGAAAGGACGTGATGGGCCGCAAGAACGCAGCTCATCGAATGGTAGGACGTCCTGGCACCCGGCCCGCCATCATCCGCGGCGTCCGCGGGCCGACCGCGGTCCTCAGCCGGACTCGTGCGCGCAGTCGGCGCCCAGGCACGGCGCGTTCTGCACCAGCGGCCTGCCGCCCACGAGGATCGTGTAGTACGCCTTGCCGTTGCCGCTGTCGCCGCTGCCCAGCACCCGCACGTCCCGGGCGTCGGTGGTGGTGCCGGTGCAGGCCGCGCGCAGCCTGCTCTTCGTCCAGCCGGGCAGGTCCCCGCACTTCAGCGGGGACCGCAGCGTGACGCCGTGCGACCGGAGCTCGGCGGCGGCCGTGGTGGGCAGCGCCTCGCGCAGCGCCGCCTGCGTCTTGTACTTCAGCTCGTCCCCGCCGGCGAGCACCAGGTAGGCGATGCCCGCGCCCACCAGGGCGAGGACGAGCAGCGCGGCCGGGCCCAGCGTCAGGACTCTCTTGCGACTGATCTCCACACGCAGTAAGTCACCCTGCGTACGGACTCATATGCGCGGAGTGTCGATCTTTTCCCGGATCATGCGCTCTCATGGGGATCGGCCGCAGCCGTCGCCGAGGCAGTGCTGGTTCAGCACCTGCCGCCCGGCGACGGTGACGACGTAGTTCTCGCGCGGACGGGCGGTGTCGGCGCCGGCCGCGACGCCCCTCACCGCCACCGGCTCGCCCGTGCTCGTCTCGGCCGTGCACTCGACGTGCACCACCGAGGAGCCCGAGTCGCGCGTCTCGCAGTGCGGCCGCGCCCTCAGCTCGATGCCCCGGTCCCGCAGCTCGGTGGCGACCCCGTCGGTGACGGCGTTGTTGTACGAGCCGTCGGAGATGCGCTGCATGACCTTGCAGCCGGGCAGGGCCAGCACCAGCACCGCGACCAGCGGCAGCACCGCGACCGGCGGCGGCCGCCGCGCCCCACCGCTCACCCGGCCGCCTCCGCCGGGTGGCCCAGCACCGCCGCGACGGCGTCCGCGACCGCGTCGGGACGGTCGAGCTGCACCATGTGCCGCGCGTCCGGCAGCTCGACCTGGCTGCCGTGCGGGCTCATCTCGGCGAGCCGCCGGTGCCCCTCCGCCCACTCGCGGGCCTTGCCGCCCTCGACGTCGCCGAGCGCGGTCAGCACGACCATCGGGACGGGCGGGAACGGCCGCCGCTTCCGCACGTCCTCCAGGTCGGCGGCCATCTCCCGGTAGGCTGCCTCCTCCGCCACGACCGTGCCGAGGACCGTCCCGCGCCCGTAGACCGAGCGGACGACGTCGCCGGAGACCGGCTCGTCCCGGACGCTGGTGCGCTTCAGCACCAGCCGCCGCCCGAGCGGCCCGACGACCCGGGCGAGCCGCGTCACGCCGAGCAGCGCGCCCGCCGCGGTCGCGACCGGTGTCACCAGCGGTGAGATCCGCACCGGGACGCGGGGCTCGTGCTCGCAGCTCGGGTCGACCAGCACCAGCCCCTGGACGAGTTCCGGGCGCAGCCGGGCCAGCGCCTCGGCGTGGAAGGCGGCCATCGAGTGGGCGACCAGCGTCACCGGCCGCCGCTCCCGCTCGGCGAGCGCGGCGAGCACGCCGGTGTCGCGGCGCAGCGAGGGCGGCGCCTGCGCGGCCGGGCTCAGCCCGAGCCCCGGCCGGTCGAAGACGACCACCCGGTGCCGGTCGCGCAGCAGGTCGGTCGAGGGCCGCCAGTCGAACCAGGCCCCGCCGAGCCCGGAGCCGACCAGCAGCGGCGGGCCGCCGGGCGGGCCCTCCTCCACCACGTGGACCTGCTCCCGTCCGGCATTGACGATCTCGGTCACAGCACCGTCTTCTCTCGTTCGGACGCGGCGGAGGACGCGGCGCTCGCCGCGTCCCGCCGGTCGGTGTACAGGGCCCAGGCGATGGCCAGCAGGCCCAGGCACAGGATGCCGATCTGGATGCGCTGGATGATCCCGAGCCACTGCCCGAGGTACATCGCCAGCAGCGTGCCCAGCGCGAACACGGCCTCGGCGAGGGCGAGCGGCCACCCCCAGCGGGCGAGGGCGGGCCACCACCCGTACCGGCGGGCGGCCATCGACAGCGTGAACAGCGCGATCACACCGCAGATGATCACCGCGCTGCTCGTCACCGAATGGAACTCGTGCGAGAACGACACGTTCTCCGAGCGCTCCTTGAGCGCGCACCACGTCTGGAGGCTGGGCGCGCAGTCGAGCGGGAACGCCGCGTCGCCGATCGCGCACACGCCGAACAGCCCGAGGAACACCCAGCCGGTCGTGGCGAGCCTCGGGCCGCGCAGCTTGCGCAGCGACCCGATCGACACCATGATCGTCAGTATTCCGGTGACGAGGTCGCCGCCGCCGTAGACCAGGTGGAAGGGCTGGTCGGACGCCGAGAGTTCGCTCACATAGCCGTTCACGACGTCGAGCTTCGGGCTGAGCAGGTGCTCCAGCAGGAACGTCCCGTAGGACACGGCGGCGATCACGGCGAGGACGATCACCCACATCGGGACGGTTCCCGGCCCGCGGCCCGCGGCCTTGTCAGCGTCGTCCATCCAGCCCCCTCACGCCGCCTGGCTCCGCCCGCCCCCTACCAGTAAATCCGAAACCACGCAGGGCCGGTGACCCGAGGCGAGCTTTCCGGAGTATCCCCTGGACGTGGCCCCGCAACAGCCGTACCAGAACCGCGAGGTGAACCGAGCACGGTCGGGGGCCGCGAGGTTGACGTCCCGTAGTCGTTGAACAACCGGCGCGCCGTCCACGATGATGTCGAGGCGATTTGTCGGGATCGTCGTGACCAGCTTCTTCGTACTCTGGAGGGGGTATCAACTCGGAACGAAACAATCCAAATCCGATCAAACGGGGTGCCCGTCGGTCTTGGGATCACCGTCCGTGACGACACGCCCCGGGGGTGCGTCTTCCCCCGCTGACTTCAAGGAGTACCAACACGTGACACTGGTGAACGACGCGGCTCCCGCAGTGCGATCCACAGGTCGCAAGTTCCGCGCCTTCACGGCGAAGCACCTCGACGAGCTCACCGCTCGCGCGGGGCTGTCGCCCGCACAGCAGCTCGCGACCCGGGCGGTGGCCACGGTCCTGCCGTTCCGGACGAACGCGTACGTCATTGAGGAGCTCATCGACTGGTCGGCCGCGCCCGACGATCCGATGTACCGGCTGGTCTTCCCCCAGGAGGACATGCTGCCCGCCGAGGACGTCGCGCACCTGTCCGACCTGCTGCGCCGGGAGGCCCCGAAGGCCGAGGTCGAGGCCGCCGCGCACGCCGTACGGATGCGGCTCAACCCCCATCCGGCCGGGCAGATGGAGCTCAACATCCCGAGCTTCGGGGACGGCAAGATCCCCGGGATGCAGCACAAGTACGACGAGACCGTCCTGTACTTCCCCAAGCAGGGCCAGACCTGCCACGCTTACTGCACCTACTGCTTCCGCTGGGCGCAGTTCGTCGGCGAGGCCGACCTGAAGATGGCGGGCGACGACGTCACCGCCCTGCGCAACTACCTGGTCTCGCATCCCGAGGTGACGAGCGTCCTGTTCACCGGCGGCGACGCCATGATCATGGGCGAGCCGGTGCTGCGCCGCTACATCGAGCCGCTGCTGGACCTGGAGCAGCTCGAATCCATCCGGATCGGGACCAAGTCGCTCGCGTACTGGCCCCAGAAGTTCGTCACCGACCCCGACGCCGACGACATGCTGCGGCTGTTCGAGCAGGTCGTCGAGTCGGGCAAGAACCTCGCGTTCATGGCGCACTTCACCCACCCGCGCGAGCTGGAGCCGCTGATGGTCGCCGAGGCGTGCCGCCGCATCCGCGACACCGGCGCGGTCATCCGCACCCAGGCCCCCCTCATCCGGACGATCAACGACGATCCCGGGGTCTGGGAGACCATGTGGCGAACGCAGACCCGCATGGGCCTCGTGCCCTACTACCTGTTCGTGGAGCGCGACACCGGCCCGCAGGACTACTTCGCCGTGCCGCTCGCCCGCGCCTACGAGATCTACCGGGACGCCTACAAGAACGTCTCGGGGCTGGCCCGCACCGTCCGGGGCCCGTCCATGTCCGCCACGCCCGGCAAGGTCTGCGTGGACGGCGTCGTGGACCTGTTCGGCGAGAAGGTGTTCGCGCTGCACTTCATCCAGGCGCGGGACTCCGAGCTGGTCGGCAAGCCGTTCTTCGCCCAGTACGACCCGGACGCCGTCTGGCTGGACGACCTCAAACCCGCGTTCGCCGACCGCTTCCCCTTCGAGCGGTGACCCCGTGTCCCTTTGAGTCCCGGCCCACGCCCCTCGCCTGGCGGCTCGGGGCGTGACCGGGCCCTGGCGGGCGCGGCATCGCTTCGCGATGTTCCCGGTGGGGCCTCGCCTCCGGCGTCGGCCCCACCGGTCGGCTACGCGCCCGCGCGGCGGCCGAGGTCGCCGGGGCCTGTCCTAGACGCCGTACTCGGGGACGATCGTCGCGCGGGCGAGCGTGTGCCCGGTGATGTTGAAGCCCACGGCGGCGGGGGAGGTGTCGGAGTCGACGCCGAGCGACTCCACGTCCAGCGCGTGGACGGTGAACACGTAGCGGTGCGGGTCGCCGGGCGGCGGGGCGGCCCCGCCGAACGCCTTGGCGCCGTAGTCGTTGCGGGCGTGCACGCCGACCGCGGAGTCCGCCGCGCCCGCGCCCGCGGGCAGTTCGGTGACGCTCGCGGGGATGTCGAACAGCGACCAGTGCCAGAACCCGCTGCCGGTGGGCGCGTCGGGGTCGAAGCAGGTCACCGCGAAGCTCTTGGTCCCGGGCGGGAAGCCCGTCCAGCGCAGGTGCGGGGAGGTGTTCCCGCCGGCGTAGACCTGCGCGTCGGGGAGGCGCTCCCCGTCGGTCACGTCGTCGCTGGCGACGGTGAACGACGGGACCTCGGGCAGGTACTCGTGCGGCAGCGGCGGCTTCGCGGCCATGGCGACCTCCTGGTGGGCGGGACGGCGCGCCGCCCCGACGGCTGGCGTGGTTTCAGCGGCCGAGTCTATTGACGACGGCCGGGCCGTCCTCCCGCAGGGGTGGACGGCCGGGGTCGGGCGCGGCGGGTCTACTTGCCGGTGGCGGCGGTGTAGGCGGCGATGACCTCGTTGGGCTCGCCGTCCATGTGCATGCGGCCCTCGTCGATCCAGATGACGCGGTCGCAGGTCTCCTTCACCACGTCGAGCTGGTGGGCGACCAGGAACACCGCGCCCGCCTCGCGGCGCAGCTCCTCGATCCGGCGCTTGCTCTTGACCTTGAACTTGGCGTCGCCGGTGGCGAGCGCCTCGTCGATCAGCAGCACGTCGTGGGTCTTGGCGGCGGCGATCGCGAACCGGAGCCGGGCGCCCATGCCGGAGGAGTACGTCCGCATGGGGTACTGGATGAAGCCCTCCTTGAGCCCGGCGAAGTCGACGATCTCCTTGTACTTGGCGCGGGTCTCCTGGGGGGACATGCCCATCGCCAGGCAGCCGAGCACGATGTTGCGCTCGCCGGTGAGGTCCTTCATCAGGGCGGCGTTGACGCCGAGCAGCGAGGGCTGGCCGTCGGTGTAGACGCCGCCGCTGTGCGGCGGCAGCAGCCCGGCGATGGCCTTCAGCAGCGTGGACTTGCCCGACCCGTTGGTGCCGATGATCCCGACGGCCTCGCCCCGGTAGACCACGAACGACAGGCCCTTGATCGCGTGCACCTCGGTCATCGAGGGGCGGCTCTCGCGCCGCAGGATGCGGGAGAACGCGCTGGCGGCGTTGCCCTTGCCGCCCGCGCCGAACACCCGGTAGATGATGTGCAGGTCGTCCACCACCACGATCGGCTCGCGGTTCGGGTCGATCCGGACGGCATCGCGGACCTTCGTGTCAGCCACGGCCGTAACGCTCCTCGGCACGGTAGAAGTACAGGAACCCGCCGACCAGCGCGATCACGGCCCAGGCGACCCCGTAGAGCCACATCTGCGACGTCGCCTCAAGGTTCAGCCCCTGGACGTGGTGGCGGTACTTGCCGAGCAGCGCGTTCCGGCTCAGCTCGACGTACACGTAGCCGGGGTTGGCCTTCAGCAGCTCCGCCGCCCACGGGTGGTGGGAGAGCTTGGAGCCGGGCTTCATCAGCGACGGCAGGCTGAAGATCACGCCGGACAGGTACAGCCAGGTCCGCATGATGAACGGCAGCAGCTGGGTGATGTCGCGGTTGAACGCGCCGATCCGCGCCACGACCAGGCTCGCCCCGATGTTGAACATCAGCTGGAGCATGAGCACGGGCACGAACAGCAGCATGTTGAGGGTGAACGGCTCGCCGAAGCACACCACGATGGCGAGCAGCACCACCAGCGACAGCAGCAGCTGCTGGAGCTCGACGACCGCGATCGCCAGCGGCAGCGTCGCGCGCGGGAAGTGCAGCGCGCGGATCAGCGACAGGTTGGTGCCGACCGACTTGGAGCCCGAGGTGATCGAGCGCTGCGTGAACCCGAACATGAACACGCCCGTCACCAGGAACGGAAGGTAGTCCGGGATGGCGCCGCGCCCGCTCAGCAGGACGCCGAAGATCAGGAAGTACACGGCGACGTTCAGAATCGGGGTCAGCAGCTGCCATAGCTGCCCGAGCCGCGATTCGGTGTACATCGAGATGTTCTTGGCCGACGCGAAGGCCCAGATGAAGTTGCGCCGGGCCCACACATCCTGGATGTACTTGCGCAACGTGGGGCGCGCCGCGCTCTGCTTCAGCCCATACCGTGCGGCGTAGGCGGCCAGCGTGTCGTTCACGTGAGGAGGCTCCGCGATCGTGCCGACCGACTCGCCACCCAGGGAACCGAGCCGTTCCGGGTGACTCATGCCGGGAAGCCTATTGCAGTCGACGATGTGTGAGTGACGTTCGCCCGCATGTGACCCCCGATTTGAGATCTTTACGGAATCATGTCGTCCTCACGGGGGATACCCCGGTCATGCGCGTCAACCATCATGGCTCCCCCCGCCGGTCACCGTCCGTGTCGAACAGGCGGGCCCCGCGCGCCGCGCGGCGCCGCCCGTCAGCGCGGAGCCTGCTGGACCGCCTCGGGCGCGCCGACCGGCAGGCCTTCGACCGGGTGGCCTCCGCGCGGCTGCCCGGGCTGGAGTACGTGCTGCCCCGGCTGTCCCGGCTCGCCGATCACGGAGTGTTGTGGTTCGGCACGGCCGGTGCGCTCGGCCTCGGCCGCCGGGCGCCGCACCGGCGGGCGGCGCTGCGCGGGGCGCTCGCGATCGCGGTGGCGAGCCCCGCCGTGAACATCGTCGGCAAGCAGGCGTTCCGCCGCAAGCGCCCGGTCGTCGACCTGGTGCCGCCGATCCGGATCCGCTGGAAGCCGCCGACCTCGCACGCGTTCCCCTCCGGGCACTCGGCGTCGGCCGCCGCGTTCGCGACCGGGATCGCGCTGGAGGCGTCGCCCCTGGTCGCCGCGCCGGTGGCGGTGCTGGCGGCGGCGGTGGCGTTCTCCCGCGTCTACACGGGGGCGCACTATCCGGGCGACGTGCTGGCCGGGGTGGGGATCGGCGTCCTGGCCGGGTTCGGGACGCGGCTGGTGTGGCCCGCCCGCCCCCCGGTGGCGCGGGTGAGCCGGTTCGGGAGCGAGCGGGCCCAGGTCAGCGAGGACGGGCGGGGGCTCGTCGCGGTCGTCAACCCGGGGTCGGGCGACGGCTCGGCCGGCCTCCTGCCCAGCAACGCCGAGATGGCGGTCTCGATGCTGGAGCTCGAACTGCCCGCGGCGGAGATCGTCCGGATCGGGCCCGACGAGGACGTCGACAAGGTCGTCGAGCGGGCGGCGGAGCGGGCGGCGGTGCTGGGCGTCGTCGGCGGGGACGGGACGGTCAACGTGGGCGCGCGGGCGGCGCTGAAGCACGACATCCCGCTCCTGGTCGTCCCGGGCGGGACGTTCAACCACTTCGCCAAGGCGCACGGGGTCATGAACCCACGGGAGGCGGTCGCCGCCTACCGGGGCGGCCGGGTCGGACGGGTCGACGTCGCCTACGTGGTGCCCGCGTCCGCCCCCGACGAGGAGCAGATCTTCCTCAACACCGCGAGCTTCGGCGCCTACACCGAGCTGGTCGACCGCCGGGAGCGGCTGGAGCGGCGGCTCGGCAAGTGGCCCGCGACGGCGGTCGCGGCCGTCCGCACCCTGCGGCACTCCGAGCCGGTCGAGGTCGTCATGGACGGGCGCGAGCGCCGCGTCTGGCTGGCGTTCATCGGCAACTGCGCCTACGGCTCGCGCGGCGCCGCGCCGAGCTGGCGGAAGCGGCTCGACGACGGGCGGCTGGACGTCCGCGTGGTCGCCACCGGACGGCGCGTCCCGAGGGTCCGCGCGGTCGTGGCCGTGCTGGTCGGGCACCTGCCGCTGATCCCCGGCTACCGTGCGTGGCGGGCGGGCGGCCTGGAGCTGACCTCGCCGGACGGCGTGCTCCGCCTGGCCCGGGACGGCGAGGTCTCGTCACTCCCCGGAGCCGTCCGCCTCGGCAAGCACGCGCGGGCGCTGCGCGTCCTGCGCCCGGTCGCCGGCCCGTGACGTTCGCGCAGAGTTCAGGCCGCCGTCACCTCGCCCGCCGGGGGCGACGGCGGATTCAGCCCTCCCGCTCCGGGTAAGTGCTGGACCGTATCGACCAGCCTTGTATCGACACGACGCGGAGCAGTACGGACCGCTCCGCCGGGAAGGGGCGCCCTTTCATGACCACGACGGGAATCGACCCTGGCGCGCTCAGCGACGACGACCTGTTCCGCGAGTTGAGCAGCCTGTACCAGACGCGCCTGGACGCCCTCAGGCACGCCGCCGACCAGGCCTACGGGGAGCACACCCGCCGGATGAACGAGCTGGAGGCCGAGTACCTGCGCCGGTATCCGGCCCGCGAGATCGACCCCGAGCGCCTACGTGAAGGCGCCCGCGCCCGCTGACCCTCGTGGTTCGGGACGCGGCTCAGGGGAGCGCCGCGCGTGCGCGGCGCGGGCGAACTGGTCGTCGAGGCTGCGGGGGAACGGCACCAGCCGGTGCAGGTCCCGCCAGGGCGCGAACTGCCGGACGGCGTTGAACCCGGCCGCCGTGACGATCCGCGAGACGAGCGGGCCGGGCGGGCAGGCCGGGTAGATGTCCAGGTGCGCGACGCCGGGCGGCAGGCGGCGCGGACGGCGCGGCGAGACCAGCGTCATCGCCGGACGCCGGTTCTCCAGCCCGGCCATCTCCCGCGCGTAGGAGACGAGGTCCTGGATCTCCGCCTCCGGCCCGCCGTGGACGATCAGCCAGCCCTCCACGTCCACCGGCTCGGACGGCGGGTCGGTCAGCGTCAGCGGCGCGACCTCGTCCGAGACGGCCCGAAGGTGGGCCTCGTGCTCCGCCTCCAGCGGCTCCAGCACGTAGGTCCGGTGGAAGCGGGGCGGTGCGGCGGGCAGCCGCTCCCGGTAGGCGTCCCAGCGGAGCCGGCGCGCGAGGTGCGTGGCACGGACCCCCTCCGGGAGCCGCAGCTCGCCCTTGAGGCCGGCCGGGAAAGCGTCGACGACCAGCTCGCCCGCGGCGAGCCCGTCGAGCCCGTCGAGTGACCCGCGCACCGTCCAGCCGCCCGCGATCCGGGGGTCGGCGGCATGCGGCGAGTCCGTCACCACGGTGATCTCGCCGTCCCACGCCAGCGTGTGCGCGGCGGCGCGCAACCGCGTCAGGTGGCCGAGCCCGTCCCCCCGCGCGTAGCAGACGATCAACGAACCTCCCGGAGCACCGCCAGGTACCCGGCGGTCTCCTTGGCGGGGGTGAAGTCGCGGCGGATCCGCTCCGCGCCCGCCGCGCCGAGCCTCGCCAGCTCCCCGGTGTCGGCCCGCGCGGCGCGGTCGATCGCCGCGCGGCAGGCGTGCGCGTCGCCCGCCGGGAACGTGTAGCCGATCGCGTCGTCGGCGACGTCGGCGAGGCCGCCCGCGTCCGAGGCCAGCAGCGGGATGCCGAGCGCCGCCGCCTCCAGCGCCACGTTCGGCATCCCGTCGTAGAAGGACGGCAGCGCCACCAGGTCGCAGCTCGCGTACACGCCGGGCAGGTCGTAGCGTTCGAGGAAGGGCAGGAACGAGTGCGGGACGGTGTCCTTGCGCTCGGTCAGCCACCGCGTGACGACGTCCTCGACCTCGCCGACCAGCAGCAGGTGGAAGGCACCCGAATGGCCGGACGCGGCGAGCGCGTCCAGCAGGAAACCCACGCCCTTCTTGTTCTTGAGCTGGCCGATGACGCCGATCGTGCGGCGCCCCCGCTCGACGTTCTCGGCGCGCCAGGCGATGCCGCGCGCCCGCTCGGACGGCAGCACCCGCCACTGCGCGGTGTCCACGCTGTTGGCCACGAACGTGACCGGCGCGTCCGGCGCCAGCGCCGCCACCAGCGGCGCGTGCGAGCGGGCGACGACGCACACGCGGGCCGAGGAGCGCAGCGCGTCGGCGAGCACCCCGCGCCGCCGCAGCGAGAACACCCCGACGTCGATGTCGTTGCCGCGCAGCAGCGTGATCAGCGGCGCGTCCAGCAGCCGGGCGAGGACGGGCGCCGCGAGCATCGAGTACGTGCCGCCGAACCCGGCGACGTGGGTGTAGGCGCCGGTGAGGCCCTCGGCCGTGAGCGTCGTCCAGAGGCGGCGGAGCGCGTGCTCGGGGTCCTCGCCGAGCGGCGCGGTCAGCAGCCGCCCGCCGTTCTCCCGCGCCACCGCCCAGGGGCGCTCGCGCCGCGTCAGGCAGGCCACGTCCACCTCGACCCCCGCGGCGCGCAGCCCCCGGACGATCCGGTCGCAGGACTGCGCCATGCCGCC
Organism: Actinomadura sp. NEAU-AAG7; assembly: GCF_018603865.1. NCBI lineage: Bacteria > Bacillati > Actinomycetota > Actinomycetes > Streptosporangiales > Thermomonosporaceae > Actinomadura > Actinomadura sp. NEAU-AAG7. Next base: position 266,591 of record NZ_JAHFZY010000008.1, on the reverse strand, counting down.
CTGGCTCGGCGGGTAGTGCTCGGTGACCCACAGGACGCGCGCCGCCGCCGCCATTCGCTCGTCCGCCATCAGCTGTCCACGAAGCCGGTGTCATGGCCCGGGTCGAAGTCGCCCTCGCCGTAGGAGTACCCGTCGCCGGGGTTGAACGCGCCGCGGTCGTACTCGTTGAACGAGGAGTACCAAGCAGGGTCGCTGTAGGCGCGCGAGCTGCTCTCGTAGTAGCGGCGCCGGTACCCGCTCGTCCAGGACGGGTCGTAGGGCCCGGCCTCCCCGCCGTACTCCTGCGCCGCCACGCATTCGGGGCAGTGCCCGCTCTGCCGCGCCGCGTGCCGGTCGCACACCGGCCGCGAGCACCGCGGGCAGGACGCGACGGCCGCGCGCCCGCAGTGGGCCAGCACGAAGAACCCCGTCGTGACGGTGCAGGGGGTCATGAGGTCCTCCTCTGGGCGGCCGGTGCCGTCCACCGGAACGGCTCGGTCGACAGCAGCAGGAGCCCCTCGGTCAGCTCGGCGCCGGTCCGCTCGCCGACGATCTTGGCGTCGGCGCGGATCACCACCCGCGCCCCGCCCTGCTTGACCCGCACCCGGATCCAGCCGGGCGGCGGCGTCGCCGGGCGGTACACGGCCGCGCCCTTGGGCAGCCGCCGCACCACCCGGACCAGGTGCGTCGACCGCGTCTTCCCCTTCATCTTGACCTTGCCGCGCGGGTTGCGCTTCCTGACCAGCCGCTTGCGGACCCGCTCGGTGGCGGCCAGCTCCAGGACGCTGCCGTCCCGCAGCTCGGCCCGCATCCGCAGCCACGGGTCGGTGACCCACGTCTGCTTGACCGACAGGACCGGGCGCTGTGCGGGCAGGTCCACGGTGGGCCCGTGCTTGTCCTTGGCGTCCGTGCCGCGCAGGTCGGCGGCGACCGACAGCACGCCGTCCGGACGCATGTCCGCCACCATGATCCGCAGCAGCGGCACCACGACCTCGCGGGTCCGCTCGGGCGGCGCCCACCTGCGCCGCCTGACGTGCTCGTGGTGGGTGGCGAGGCTCGCGATCAGCGGCTCCCACTCGTCCCGCCGCAGCGAGACCGCGAAGCCCCGCTCCAGCACGAGCGCCCGGTGCAGCGGATGGAACCGCTCGATCGCCGCGCGCTGCTTACGCCAGAACATGACGAACCACCTACCGTTCCCCTCGCCGATCCGGCGCCGCGATCTCGCGGTAGACCTCGGCCAGCAGGGCGCGCGACCGCGCCCAGGTCAGCCCCTCCCCGACCCGCGCCCGGCCCCGCCGGCCCATCGCGGCGGCCTCCTCCGGGTACTCCAGCAGGATCCGGACGGCCCGGGCCAGCTCGGCCGGACGGTCCGCCGGGACGAGCCGCCCGTGCTCCCCGTCCGCCATCAGCTCGCGCACCGCCGGGAGGTCCGAGGCGACGACCGGCACGCCCGCCGCCATCGACTCGATCACCTTCAGCGGCGCGCAGCCCTGGTCGAGGTTGCGCGCGCACCCGGTCAGCGGCGCCACCGACGCCGCCGCGTGCGCGAGCCACGCCGCCACCTCGCGGTGCGGCAGCTCGAACCGCCACTCGGTCCGTCCGGCGACGCCGAGCCGCTCCGCCATCCGCCGCACCGGTTTCGCCCGCCGCTCCGGCACGGACGCGCACACCACCAGCCGCAGGTCCTCCAGGTCGGCGAGCCGGGCGAACGCGCGCATCAGCACGTCCAGGCCCTGCCACGGCTGGAGCGCGCCCACGTAGACGATGTAGCGCCCGGGGGCGTCCGCCGGCCTCGCCGCCGGCTCGGGCACCTCGGCGCCGTTCGGCACGAGCCGGATCCTGCCCTCCGGTATCCCGAGACCCCGCACGGCCGCGCCGATGATCCGCGACGGGACCACCACCGCGTCGCAGCGCGCCAGGCAGTACCGCTCCAGCTCGCGGACCTTGCCGAGCGTCTCCCGCGACGCCCACGGCCAGGTGTGCGCCATCTCGATCGACGGGAGCCCGTTGACCTCGTAGACGACGCGGTGGCGCCGCCCGTCCGCGACGGCGGGCAGCGCGCTCCACGGGTCCCGGACGTGGCAGACCTCCAGCGTCTCCCGGTGCGGCTCCAGATGGTCGGCCACCCACGCCGAGTACGCCTCGGCCCGGTCGATGAGGTTCGGCACCGCCGCGTCGAACCGCGCGATCTCCCGGTCACCCTCCCGCTGGTAGCGGGGCAGCCCGGGGCCGCCGAGGACGCCGAGCAGCCCGCCGCCGAAGCAGCCGAACAGCTCCTCGGCCATCTGCGCGATGTGCACCGCCGAGCCCTTGCTCGACGGGAAGCGGTCGAAGGCGAAGTACGCCGCGCGGTGCCTCACACCCGCACCTCCCGCGCCCGCAGCGCCCGGTGCCAGGCGATCTGGTCGGCGAGCCCTTCCGCCAGCCCGGTCCGGGCCGTCCAGCCGAGCAGCCGCTCGGCCCGCCCGGGATCGGCCCACGTGCGCGCCGCGTCCCCGGCCACCGGCGCCTCCCGCCGGATCTCCGGGCGCACCCCGAGCACCCCGGTCAGCATCCCGATCGCCGACCGCACCGCGACGGCCTCGGGGTGCCCGACGTTCACCGCGATCCCCGGCGGCAGGTCGGCCCCGGCCGCCGCGAGCGTCGCCGCCACCACGTCCTCGACGTGCGTGAACGACCGCGACCGGCGGCCGTCGCCGAACACCGGCAGCGGGCGCCCGTCCAGCGCCGCCTCCACGAACCGGTGGAAGGCCATGTCGGGCCGCTGCCGGGGCCCGTACACCGAGAAGTACCTGAGCAGGACGGTCCGCAGCCCGTCCCGCGCCGCGAGCCCCGCGAGCCGCTCGACCTCCACCTTGCTCACCGCGTACGGGCTCGCCGGGTTCAGCGGGTCGTCCTCCCGGTGGGGCCGGTGCCCCGCCGACCCGTACACCGACGAGCTCGACGCCACGATCACGAGCGGCCGCGCCGGCCGCTTCCTGGTGGGGGTACGACCCCCCACACCCCTCGGACCAGACAATTTCCCTGTGGGGGGAGGACCCCCCACGCCCCCCGGAACAGACCGTTCCATGCACGCCGCGAGCAGCCGCCCGGTCGCGAGGACGTTGTCGCGCTCGGCGGCGGCCCGCCCGGCGCCCCACGAGCTGCGCACCCCGGGCCGCCCCGCCAGGTGGACGACGACGTCGGCGGCGGCCACCGCGTCCAGGCCGTCCGCCGCGAGGTCGACCTCCAGCCCGGTGACCCCGGGACGCGCGGTGACCTGCTCCCACGTGCGCCGCGCGAGCTCGGGCGCGGGCGAGCGCGCGAGCGCGTCCACGGCGAGCACCTCGTGCCCCGCGTCCGCGAACGCCTCCGCCACATGGCTGCCGACGAACCCCGCAGCCCCCGTCACCACGACCCGCACCCGGGCACCTTACACATCCCGCGCAACCCTTGAATACCCGCAGATCAGACCCAATCCCGCCGCCGACGCCCTTACCGACCGTCCGCACCCGTGCGCCGTGCGTGGGTCAGCGGGGGCGCGCCACCCGGGCCTCGGTCCAGACGGGGTCGGGGGACTCGCGGACGGAGCCGTCGGCGCCGAAGACCAGGAAGCGGTCGAAGGCGCGGGCGAACCAGCGGTCGTGGGTCACCGCGAGAACGGTGCCCTCGTAGGACTCCAGGCCCTCCTGGAGGGCTTCGGCGCTGGCCAGGTCCAGGTTGTCGGTCGGCTCGTCCAGCAGCAGGAGGGTGGCGCCGCCCAGCTCCAGCAGGAGGATCTGGAGGCGGGCCTGCTGGCCGCCCGACAGGGTCTCGAACGGCTGCTCGGCGCAGTACTGGAGCTCGTAGCGGGCGAGCGCGTTCATGGCGTCGTTGCGCAGCCGCGCGTGCTCGGTCATGACGATCTCGCACGGGGTGCGTCCGGCCAGGTCCGGCCGGGCGTGGGTCTGCGCGAACAGGCCCGGGACGACGCGGGCGCCCAGGCGGGCCACGCCGGTGTGCGCGACCGGGTCCACCGGTACCGCGCCCCGGGGGAGGGTGTCGGCGACGGCCGCCAGCAGGCGCAGGAAGTGCGACTTGCCCGAGCCGTTGGAGCCGAGGACCGCGACGCGCTCGCCGTACCAGACCTCGGCCGACAGCGGCCTCATCAGCCCGGTCAGCTCCATGTCCTCGCAGATCACCGCGCGCTTGCCGGTGCGGCCGCCGCGCAGCCGCATCTTGATGCTCTGGTCGCGCGGCGGGACCTCGGGCGGCCCGGCCTCCTCGAACTTGCGCAGCCGGGTCTGGGCCGCCTGGTAGCGGGACGCGAGGCCGTCGTTGTAGGACGCCTTGTTCTTCAGCGTCAGCACGAGCTGCTTCAGCTTCGCGTGCTCCTCGTCCCAGCGGCGGCGCAGCTCCTCCAGGCGCTCGTTGCGGTCGCGGCGCGCCTCGGCGTAGGTCGCGAACCGGCCGCCGTGCACCCAGACCCGCCCGGCCTCCACCGTCACGATGCGCTCGGCGGCGCGGTCGAGCAGCTCGCGGTCGTGCGAGACCAGCAGCACGGTCTTGGACGTCTCGCGCAGCCGCTCCTCCAGCCACTGCTTGCCCGGGACGTCGAGGTAGTTGTCGGGCTCGTCCAGCAGCAGCACCTCGTCGGGGCCGCGCAGCAGGGCCTCCAGGACGACCCGCTTCTGCTCGCCGCCCGACAGCGTCCGCACCTCCCGCCAGCGGCACCCGTCGTAGGGGACGCCGAGGGCCGCGACGCAGCACGCGTCCCACAGCACCTCGGCCTCGTAGCCGCCCGCGTCGCCCCACCCGGCGAGCGCCGTCGCGTAGCGGAGCTGGGTGGGCTCGTCGTCGCGCTCCATCATCGCCAGCTCGGCCGCCTCCACCGCCGCCGCGGCCTCCCGGACGCGGGGCGGCGCCGTCGACAGCAGCAGGTCGTGCACGGACGACCCGTCCCGCACGTTCCCCACGAACTGCCGCATCACGCCGAGGCCGCCGCTGTGCGCGACCGTCCCCTCCTGGGGCGCGAGGTCACCGGCGATCAGCCGGAGGAGAGTCGTCTTCCCGGCGCCGTTAGGGCCGACGAGCGCCGCCGTGACGCCCTCGCCCACCCGGAACGACACGTCGTCCAGCAGGACGCGGCCGTCCGGCAGCGCATGGCCGACATGGCCGACCTCCACGTGCCCCACGTTTCCTCCTGCCGCCTTGGACCGACCTGAACCGACCGACGCCGGCCATCGAGTCTCGGCAACGCGGCGTGACCCCGTCAAACGAGTTTCGCCCCGTGCCGGGCGGCCATAGGGCCAATGCGTTATTACGGGGTGCCGCCAGTCAGTACCCTGACTTCCGTGAGTCGAGAAGGTGTGACACCGCAGAGCGAGGATTTCTCCGCCTGGTACAACGAGCTGGTCGTGCGCGCCCAGCTCGTCGACCGCGGCCCGGTTCGCGGCACGATGGTCATCCGACCGTACGGGTACCGGGTCTGGGAGCTGCTCCAGGCCGACCTGGACCGGCGGATCAAGGACGCCGGGCACGACAACGCGTCCTTCCCGCTGTTCATCCCGGAGTCCTACCTCAAGCGCGAGGCCGAGCACGTCGAGGGCTTCTCCCCGGAGCTCGCGGTCGTGACCGTCGCGGGCGGCAAGGAGCTGGAGGAGCCGCTGGTCGTGCGGCCCACCTCCGAGACCGTCATCGGCGAGTACATGGCCAAGTGGATCGACTCGCACCGCGACCTTCCGCTGCTGCTCAACCAGTGGGCGAACGTCGTCCGCTGGGAGATGCGCCCCCGCATGTTCCTGCGCACCACCGAGTTCCTCTGGCAGGAGGGGCACACCGCGCACAACGGCGAGGACGACGCGATGCGCGAGACGATGTGGGCGCTGGACGCCTACGCCGGGGTGTCGCGCGAGCTGGCCGCGATCCCCGTGGTCGTGGGGGAGAAGACGCCCGGCGAGCGGTTCGCCGGGGCCGTCCGCACCTACACGATCGAGGGCATGATGCGGGACGGGCGGGCCCTCCAGTGCGGCACCTCCCACTACCTCGGCACGAACTTCGCCAAGGCGTTCGACATCTCCTACCAGGACGAGGACGGCCGGGTCCAGCTCGCCCACACCACCTCCTGGGGCATGACCACCCGCATGATCGGCGCCGTCGTCATGACGCACGGCGACGAGAAGGGGCTCGTGCTGCCGCCCCGGCTGGCCCCCTACCAGGTCGTGATCGTCCCGATCGGGCGCAAGGAGCAGGGCGAGCAGGCCGCCGCCGAGGCGCGCCGGCTGGGCGCGGCGATCAAGTCGATGGGCATCCGCGTCCACGTGGACGACAACCGCCCGCAGCTCTCGCCCGGGTTCAAGTTCAACGAGTGGGAGATGCGCGGCGTCCCCGTCCGGATCGAGCTGGGCAAGCGCGACATCGAGGCCGGCGTCGCGACGCTCGCCCGGCGGCTGCCGACCGTCGAGGGGCAGGGCAAGGAGCAGGTCCCGCTGGAGAAGGTGCCCGAGGTGCTGCCCGGCATCCTCGCCGAGTTCCAGTCGTTCCTGGTCGCGCGGGCGGAGGCGTTCCGCGAGGAGCACACCGCCGAGGTCGGGGCCTGGGAGGAGTTCGGCGCGCAGGTCGAGGGCGGCTGGGCCCGCGCGTTCCACTGCGGCCGCACCGCCTGCGAGGATGACATCAAGGCCGAGACGGCCGCGACGCCCCGCGTGATCCCGGCGAACGCCCCTGAGGAGACGGGCGCGTGCGTGCGGTGCGGCGAGCCGTCCGCCTACGGCAAGCGCGTCATCTTCGGCAAGGCCTACTGATCAGGGCCCTACTGATCAGGGCCTACTGGTCCGTCTCGCGGTCCGCTGACAGCCGGGTCAGGTAGGGCTGGACGAACCACGCCCACGCGCACAGCGCCAGCACCGCCGCGGCCGTGACCACCGCCGCCGCCTCCGCCGCGAGGGTCCACACGATCAACGTGGTGGAGGCGGTGATCGACACCGCCAGCGCGAACCCGCCGAGGATCCCGAACCGGTTGGCGCGCCGGATCAGCAGGTCCTTCTGCCCCAGCTGGAACAGGATCCGGTGCTGGAACACCGGGGCGATGAAGCAGATGGACGCGAGCGCCGCCCCGAACAGCGCGACGTAGAACAGTGTCCTGCCGGTGCGGTCCACCTTGTCGAACCCCGCCGCGAACGGGACCGTCAGCAGGAACGCGAACAGCACCTGGACACCGGTGACCGCGACCCGGAAGCCCTGGAGCAGTTCCATCAGCTGCCGGTCGAGCCGTTCGTGCCGGGTCTCGCGCCGGGGCTTGGACTCGGGATCATCGCTCATGAAGATCCCTTTACCCGGCGGAACGCCGGTCAGTCGCCGGTCAGGCGAGTGTGGGCGGCTCCACACGCAGGGCGAGGATCGAGACGTCGTCGCGAAGGTCGCCGTCGCAGAACTCCAGCAGCGCCTGCTCGACCGCGCCGAGCATCGTCTCCAGCGGGGCGGCGGCGTGCGCCGCCAGCGCCTCCAGGAGCCGCTCCTGGCCGAACTCCGTCCGCATGAGGTCGCACGCCTCCAGCACCCCGTCGGAGTGCAGGACGATGGTGTCGCCGACGCCGAGGTCGAGCGTGTCGAGCCCGGCGTCGAAGTCCTCGAACAGGCCGAGCGGCACGCCGCCCTGCGCCGTCGTCCTGATCACCCCGTCCGCGCGCACGACGACCGCCGGGGGGTGCCCGGCGGTGCCGATCGAGACGCCGACGTGCTCGGTGCGCACCTCCAGCCCGGCCATGATCGCGGTGACGAAGCGGTCCTCGTCCAGCAGCGCCTCGTTCACCATGGCGAGGATCTCGCCCGGCCCGGTCTTCCACCGCGCCGCGAGCCGCACGCAGTGCCGCGCCGCCGAGGTCACGGCCGCGGCCTCCTCGCCCTTGCCGCACACGTCGCCGAGGACGAGGCCCCAGCCGCCGCCCTCGGTGCGGAACACGTCGTAGAAGTCGCCGCCGACCTCGGCGCCGCGCGTCGCGGTCATGTAGCGGGCCGCCACGCTCACGCCGGGGATCGCCGGCAGCGCCTTCGGCAGCAGCCCGGCCTGGAGCGTCTCGGCGACCTCGGCGCGGCGCCGGTACAGCCGCGCCGCCCGGATCACCAGCGCCAGGTACCGGCCGAGCCGCTGGACGACGCCGAGGTCCATCAGGTCGAACGGCCCGTACTCGCCGCTCGCCGCGAGCGTGATCGCGCCGATGCAGCGGTCGCCGTCCTCGATCGGGACGCACAGCAGCGACGTCGCGCCGATCATGGCGCAGACGGGCGTGCCGTCGGGGGAGGAGCCGAGCAGGTCGAGGTTCTCGATGTGCGGGCGCAACGCGCTCTGCCGGGTCGTGAACACGGTCTGGGGAAGCGTCCCGGCCGCCGGTTCGATGTCGCCCAGCATCTGCAGGGCCTCCGTCGACCGCTCGTCAGCCGGGCCCATCACGACCTGGCGGCGCAGCACGGCGGTGGCGCCGGAGGGCTGCACGCCGCCCGGCGGGCCCGCGGCCTGGCCGGCGCCGTTGGGGCCGGTCAGGTCGATGAACGCCCAGTCGGCCAGCTCGGTCGCCAGCAGCCGGGCGCAGCGCCGCACGGCGACGGTCTCGTTGAAGACCGGCTCGTCGAGCAGCAGCTCGCTGGCGGTGGCGAGGACGTCCATCCGGTGGACGATCGTCGCGACGGCCTCGTCGTCGCCCGGCCCCGCCATCGCCGCCCGGGGCGTCTTCGGCTGCTTGGGGGCGCCCAGGGCCGACTGCTGCGAGGCGTCCCGGGTGCCGGACGCGCCCTCGGCGGGGGTGTTCGTCGGGCCCGCGGCGACCACGACCATCGGGTCGGGCTCGCCGCGGATCCACACCCGCGCCAGCGTCACGACCGCGTCGATCGGGCGGTCGCGGCCGAGGAAGCGGACCGGGACGCGGCTGCGGCGCCCCGTCCGGACCACGGCCGCGAGCTGCGAGCGCACCGCCGCCCGGGTCGCCAGGTCGCAGAACGCCGTGAACTGCTTTCCGGACACGTAGCCGGAGGAGGTGCCGAGCAGCGCCGCCGCCTGCCGGTTGACGCGCCGCACGCTGGTGTTGCGGTCGAGCAGGAACAGCGGGACGGGCGCGTCCTGGAAGACCGTCCGCAGCACCCGCCGCTCGTTCTCGGCGGCCGCCGAGCCGCTCTGCTCGGCGCCCTGCTCCGCGCCCATCGTGCGCAGCGCGGTCAGCGCCAGCTCCAGTTCCACCAAGGCGGCGTCGAGCGTGGCCCGCAGATCGGGCTTGGGCATTCCGGCGGCTTGGCGCAGCTCGCCGATGCGCCCCTCCAGGTCGGAGATCTCCCTCAACAGGGTCTCCGGTTCCAACTGGTCGGGCTGGTCCTGCATCTGGCTCCCTCTAGTCCGCGAGGCACGGTGAAACCAGATCGGCACGTGCTCTGGTCGTGGCGACCCCACGATCTTGCGGGCCGTTGTGCGCAGCTTATTCCCGTCCAGCGTATGCGTCCTAGCGACGTGCTAAGAGAGGCCCTGGTCGCCGACGATCCGCTGCGCGAGCGCGGTGAGCTTCACGTGGCGGGTCTGGGAGATGCGCCTCATCTCGGCGAACGCCTCGTCGGCGTCGCAGCCGAGCGCGTGCATGAGGATGCCCTTGGCCTGGTCGACGACCGCGCGGGCATGGACCGCCTCCTGCAGCTGAGCCGCCGTGCGGTGCGCGTCCTCGTACTGGAGGGTGTTGGTCACCGCCGCGCTGCCCTGCGCCATCAGCAGCGCCGCCAGGGCGTGCCGCCCCGGGCCGAGCGCGCCCGGCGCCACCCCGTACAGCGTGAGCGTGACCAGGACGGGCGGGTTCAGATGCGGGGTGGTGGTGAAGCAGCGGACGCCGCGGCGCAGCATGTCGGCCATCGCCTCGGGCCAGCGGGTCTCGGCGAGGATGTCGTCGGAGCTGGCCGTGCGGCGGCCGAGCGCCACGTCGAAGATCGGGCCGCGGCCGCGCGCGAGCTGCCGGTCGGTGACCTCGGCGAGGTCGGGATGGCTGGCGGCGGCGGCCAGCGGCTCCAGCAGCTCGAACGGCCCGGGAGCCGCGGTCTCCGCGTCCGGCGCGGGCGGCGGGACGTGCGGCACGGCCAGGTCGACGCCCGCCGGTCCGGGCAGGCCGGGCGGCGGGACGGCCACGGCCGCGTCCGGTGGGAGTCCGGCGGCCTCGAACGGCAGGTCGGGGGCCGGGGACGGCCCGGCTCCGGGGGCGTTCGGCAGGGCCCAGCGCACGCTCGCGGCGCCCGCGCACCCCGGGACGGCCCGGGACGCCAGCTCGGTGACGCGGTGCAGGGTGCCCACGTCCGAGGACTCCCCGACCATGCCCAGCCGGGCGATCTCCAGCGCGAGCTGGTCGGTCAGGACGGTCTCGGTCGCTCTCACACTCTCGACCGTATCCTGCCCGATCGTCCTACCGCGCCGCCGCTCTCCACACTCCATGATCGCCTCAGTTGTTCGGTGGGGCCTTGCAGATCGCGGGCAGCGGCCCGCCGGCCCCGTCGACTCCCCCCGCCCCGTCCACCCCCCAGTCGCCGTCCACGAGGGCCAGGTCGCCGATGGAGACGATCCCGATCGGGCGGTGGAAGGTGTCCACGACCGGCAGCCGCCTGACCGCGCGCTCCCGCATGAGGCGGACCGCGGTCGCGGTGTCGTCCTCGGGGTGCAGGATGGCCAGTTCGGCGGTGCACACGTCACCGAGCGGCGTCAGCGCGGTGTCGCGGTGCTCCGCGACCGCGCGCACCACGATGTCGCGGTCGGTGACGACGCCGCAGAGCCGTCCGGCGTAGGTGACCAGGACGTCGCCGATCGCCTCGTCCCGCATGACGCGGGCGGCCTCGTCGAGTGTCGCGTCGAGGGGTAGAGCCATGGGAGCCACGGTCATGACGTCGCTCACTCGTCGTGGCATCGCGTGCTCATCCTCCCGGTAGCCGGCGGCTCGCGTTGGCCCGTGCCGCCCGTGTACCCACGGTCGGCACGCCTATGCGGACCGATGCGGCGGCGACCGGGTCGCGCCCCGGGGCGGCTGCGCGTCGCCGCTGGTCAGAAGCTGAAGACCGTCCCGGTACGGGAGTGCATGACGCAGTCGTTGCCGAACTGGGAGCGGAAGCTCACCGGTGTGCCCCGCCAGCTTCCGCGCGCCTGCGCGACGACGGGGGAGTACTGCGCGGTGCAGACGCGCCCGTCCGGGTCGTGGACGAGGCGGCCGCCCGCGCGGCGCAGTTCGGCGCAGGCCGGCGCCGCGCGGGGGTGGCTGCCGCCCGCCGGGTCGCAGCGCAGCGTCACGCTCCTGGTGCCGGACGCGTCGTGCCCCGGATACGTCAGCGTGAGCCTCAGCGACGTCCGCGGCGCCTCGGACGCGTCCGCCGGGACGGCGGGGGCGAGCGCCACGGCGGCGGCCACGGCGGCGGACAGGGCGGCGGACAGGGTGGCGAGGATGGCGATGCGCGGCATATCGGCACTCCCGGGTGTCGGACGAACTATCACTCACTGTATTCGTCACGACACCCGGTGTGCCGGAAAATGGGCGACCCCGCAGTCACGGGGGAACTGCGGGATCGCGTCCAGGGGGAGGGGCGAAGAGGCGGGGTGTAGGGGGCGGGGCTGGTCAGGCGGCGAGGATGTGGGCCCTGCGGTGGTCGGCGAGGGCCTCGCGGAGCTGCTTGCGGCCCCGGTGCAGGCGGGACATCACCGTGCCGATGGGGGTGCCCATCATCTCGGCGATCTCCTTGTAGGGGTAGCCCTCGACGTCGGCCAGGTACACCGCGTCCCGGAAGTCCTTCGGGAGGGCGCGCAGGGCGGCCACGACCCCGGAGTCGGGGATGTGGTCGAGCGCCTCGCTCTCGGCCGAGCGGAAGCCCGACGCGTCGGCCTGCGCCTGGGCGATCTGCCACTCCTCCAGCTCCTCGGAGCCGGCGCGCTGGGGCTCGCGCTGCTTCTTGCGGTAGGTGTTGATGAAGTTGTTGGTGAGGATGCGGTGCAGCCACGCCTTGAGGTTCGTGCCCTCCTGGAACTGGTGGAAGTTGACGTAGGCCTTGGCCAGCGTCTCCTGGACCAGGTCCTCGGCGTCGGCGCTGTTGCGGGTCATCCGCACGGCGCTCGCGTAGAGGGGGTCGGCCAGCGGCAGGACGTCGCGCTCGTAGCGCTCGGTCTTCTCGTGGCTCTGGGTCTTGTGGTTGTGGGTCCCGCGGTGCTCTGTCCTGTGGTGCTCGGTCCCGCGGTGCTCGGTCTTCGCGCCGTGCTCGGCCGGCCGGCGGACAGGCATGGTGACGGCGGTCATCATCACTCCCCGTTGGTCGTGACCCGTGAGGGCCGGTTGCTGGCGCGCGTTCGGGGGCGCGCGCGGTCCGGGCGGACGAGCCGCCCCCCGTGCTGGGTGGTACGTGCCACCGTTCCCGACGGGTTCGGAACCGGCCTGCGGACGCGGTGCAGCGACGAACTCTTCCTCGCGGCGCCGTGCCGTTCTCCTGGGGCCTCCTGGGAGGGCCGGCATCGTGTGGGGACCGGCCCCGCGTGAGCGGGCCGGGTGTTCGCGCGGGCCGGTGCCGCCAGGCGACCCCGGAGTCCGGGATGTCGCGGGCTTGGCCGGTCAGGCGCTTCCACTCGTCAGTGGTGGTTCCCGTCTTGTAAGACGCCCGGGGAGGGCTCAAGGGTTGCGTGTCGTCCATCACACCGCCCCACCGGATGGTAAAAGCGCTCCCAACCGGCGATATAGGGCGGCGTGGGATGGGAAGGCGAGGGCCCCGGCCGGTGGGGTGGTTCCCGGCCGGGGCCCTCGGTCTCTCCGGATCAGCCGAGCAGGTGATCCAGGGCCCGGCGCACGAGGGCCCGCTGCTCCTCCGGAGTCCCGGCCTGCTCGGCGCCGAAGCCGAGCAGGACGGAGTCCCTGGTCGCGACCGCCGCGACCGAGTCGATCAGCGCCTGCGACCGCCTGAACTCCGACGCGTTGCCGGGGCTCCCGGCCGGGGCGCCCTGGACGGTCCAGGGGCCGAGCCCGGTCTCGAAGCCCTCCGCGTCGAGCTGGCCGCCCACCGTGGTGACCTTGGTGTCGTCCACGAACAGCCCGGCGCCGCCGGTGCCGGGGTCGCTCACGTAGCTGAGGGAGACCTCGACCTTCTTGCCCGCGTAGGCGGACAGGTCGAACGAGGTCGGCACCCAGCCGTTGGAGTTGCCCGTGATGGCGTTCCAGCTACCGGAGGTCCCCGCGGCGCTGCAAGGCGTCCCTCCCGTGATGTAGTGCTTCAGGAACGGATGCAGGGTGAGCAGGTAACCCTGTTCGCACTCGGCGGGGACGGTGGCGCGCGTCCGGCCGTTGCGGTCGGGCAGCGTGGTCCAGTCGTCGGCGCCGACGGTGTGCGCCTCCAGCACGATGTTGTCGAAGCCCGTCTCGGTGCTGTAGGAGAGCTGGGCCTGGAGGGCGGGGGCCTGCGCCGCCGTGACGGACGTCAGGTCCACCGTGCGGGTGAGGCGCCGGTAGAGCGAGTCCTGGTGCGCGCCCGCCACGTACCACTGGCCCTCGACCGGCTCGCTGGGCGCGGCGGCGCCCAGGTAGTCCCCGGCCTTCCAGCTCCTGAACTGCGGGAAGTCCTTCTCCGGCAGGACCGTCGAGGTGACCTGGAATCCGCCCGCCTCGTTGAGGGGGTTCGTCGGGGTCCCGCTCAGGCCGGTCGTGAGGCCGTCGAACGGGCGCTTGGTGCCGGTGAACTGCTTCGGCGCTCCCACCAGCTGCCGGTCGTAGGCGCCGAGGTAGTACTGGAAGAAGTCGTCCGACAGCAGTTCGCAGTCGTCGCGGTAGTTGCCGGTGACGACGCACGGCTTCTCGGGGTGGCCCTTCAGGCCGTAGTAGATGCCGCCGCCGTTCACCTTGCTGAGCTGCCCGAAGTAGCCGCTCGTCTCACCGGTGTGGAGCAGCTTTCCGCCCTCGTTGAGGTAGGAGCGGACCGACAGCACCAGATCCTTCGCGCGGTCGGCCACCTGGGCGTCGTGGGCGTCGCCCTGGTGGGTCCTGACCGGGTCGTCGGCCGCGTCCTGCGTCAGGCGGTTGTCGCCGAGGTACCAGACGACCGCCTTGAAGTGCTTCAGGACGCCGAGACTGCTCGGCGCGCCCTGCTTGTCGATGTCCCAGACGAGCGGCTTGTGCTCGGCGGACCTCACCAGCTCGGCGTACTGCCGCGCGTAGAGCGGCGCGTTCGTCCCGGCCGGGTAGGTCGGGTTGACGCCCCGGTAGTCCTCGTCCGCGATCACCAGGACGTCGGCGCCGTGCCGGGCCTGGACCGTGTAGGTGAAGTGCTTGCTCTCGACGCGCTTCCCGGCCTTCTCGCCGGTGAACCACACCTCGACCTTGTCGCCCGGCCTCTGCCCGGTGACCTTGCCCCGGTACTCGGCGTAGTAGTTGTCGTTCTCGTCCCCGAACCGCTCACCGCCGCGCCATTCGCGGGCGCCGTCCTGCCGGACGCGTCCGTCGTTGATCCGGTAGTTGAGGTCCCGGTTCCGCACGGACCGGCGGATGTAGGACGAGACCTCCTGGGTGGAGCCGAGGGACGTGGAGAACGGGCTGGTCTCGAAGTCGGGGGCGACGCGTCCGACGGAGGACACGGGGTTGTCGGGCGTCTGCGCGGACTTGCCCACGGAGAGGGCGAACGGCAGGTTCTTCTGGAACTCGTGCGCGATCAGCCGTTCGTCGTCGGGGAACTCGAAGATGCTGCCGCACTTGTCGGGCGTCCACTGGTCGTCGGGGAAGGTGTTGGCGGCCGTCCGGCACGTCGCCATCTCCGGGGTGATCGACAGCGAGCCGTACCTGTTGTCGGCCTCGCCGTCGGTGTCGCCGTTGGTGGTGTAGAGCTGCGCGCCGAGCTCCGGGGTGTACCCGGGGACGGCCGGGTGGTCGATGTCGCCCAGCAGGGCGTCGTGGATCACGTCGTCGGGGCTGCGGGTGAGCGCCTGCCAGCCGACGCCGTGCAGGAGCAGTTCCGCGGCCGAGTGGTAGTTGACGAGGTAGGTCGGGCGGACGCGCTCGTAGAGGCCCGTCTGCGCCCTCGTCTCCGGCTCGGACGCGGCGGAGGGCCCGCGGAAGGTCTCGCTGGTCGGCTGCGGGGACGAACCCTCGTTGTCGTAGCCCCAGTGGTAGGAGAAGTTGCGGTTCAGGTCGATTCCGTCACCGGTCGTTATCTTGCCGTCGCCGTTGTTGTCCCGGGCGTTCTTGCGCCAGAGCCGGAAACCGTCGGTGAAGGTCAGGTCGTACCCGTCCACGTTGACGACGGGCAGGAACCACAGCTCCGTCGTATCGACGATCTTGGTGAGTTCCGGGTCCTTGCCGTAGCCCTCGACGTAGTGGTGCAGAAGGCGGCGGACCATTTCCGGGGTTATCCACTCGCGCGCGTGCTGCGTCCCCTGGTAGACGACCACGGGGCGCGTGTGGTCCTTGAGCGTCGCGACGCCCTTGCTGACGCGGACGGCGGTGATGGGCTTGCCCTGGACGCTCGTCCCGAGGTCCACCGCTTTCGCGATGGAGGGGTGGTCGGCGGCGACCTTCACCAGCTCGTCGTGGATGTTCCCCGCGCCGCTGTAGGGGCGGAACACCTTCGGCGGGGCGGCCTTGAGGCGCTGCGCGACGTCCTTGCCCTGCACCTTCTTCACCGTGAGGGGCAGGCCCTGCCTGGCGAGCGCGGTCGCCTGGACGCCGTTCATGACGGCCTCCACGTGCAGGCGGCCGCCCTGGCCCTGGCCGATCGTGACGTCCTCCCGGTCGACGCCCGACCTGTCCAGCAGCTTGACCTGGTCGGCGGTCAGCTCGCCGGTGTAGACGTCCACGGGGCCCGCCGCGCGGGCGGCGGGCGAGGGGTTCGCGGGGGCCGCTTGGGCCGGGGCCGCCGCGAGCGTTCCGATCAGGAGCGCCGCCGCGGCCAGGAGGGGCGTGAGTCTTCCGCGCCTATATCGGGCGTGCCGGACAACCGTGCGCGTCATCGCGTCTCCCTGGCATGGATCACAACGGGGGTTGCGTGATCGTCTGCCGAGGCACGAAGGGTGTCAATGTGACATCAGTGCCATTTGCCGCATTCGGTCAGTTTGTGCGATCTGTGCACCTGACGTCCTGTTGGAACGTCCCCGCGCTTGTTGGAACGCGACAAAAAGGAGTGGTCCAGGAGATGTGCTTCAGGGGTGAGCGGTTCAGGACGGGACGTGACCGCTGAGGATCGCCGGAACCAGGCTCGCGGCGAACTCCTCCGGGCTCTCCGGGAGCCGCGCGCCGGCCTCCACCGTCTCGGGGCCGGCGAGCCGGATCAGGAAGGCGTGCTGCTGGCAGCCGCCCAGCAGGGCCGCGGCGAGGTAGGGGAGGGGGGCGCCGTCCCGGATGCGCCCGGCCCGCTGCTCGGCCTCCAGGTAGCCGATGAGGGCCGCGTGGCCGAGGACGGGCCCGGCCGTGGCGCCGCCGGGCGGGCCGGCCGGAGGGCCGCCGGGCGCGCCCGGAAGTCCCGTTCCGGGCTGGGCCGCGCCCTGGCCACTCCTGGCCCGCCCGCGGGGTTTGGCCTGCGCGGCCTCCTGCGCCCTCGCGGGGCCGTCGGCCCGCAGCCAGGCGATCAGCTCGGGGTCGGCGAGGACGGGCCCGGTCATCGGCAGCAGCTCGCCGTAGAAGCGGATCATCTCGGCCGCGAGCCGGACGAGGTTGCCCTCGACGCTGCCCTGCCCGGTCGCCCCCATGAGCGCCGCCATCGCGGTGCGCGCGGTGGCCGTGACCTCGCCCAACGCCGCCGCGAACAGCGCCGTCTTGTTGGCGAAGTGGTTGTAGAGGCTGCCCTCGGAGACGCCCGCGTTGCGCGCGATCTCCTTGGTCGTCGCGGCCGTGATCCCGCGGCCGCGGATCACCTCGATCGCCGCCGCGAGGATCCTGTCCCGCATCGGCTCCGTCACCGCTGCCACTCCGTCGCCACCTCCCGCGTGCCGCTGGACACTAGCACGGCCCTCGATCTGAGTGAGTGCTCACCCGAGCCAGTTTAGCGGAACGGCGATGCTGGATCTTCACCCGGGGTAATCTCTCGTTCACCATTGGTGGCCGAATGTGCCGCGCCCTCGCGCAGGGAGGGGTCCGCGTGAGCCTCATCGGAAGTCAGTCGCCCCCGCAGGCCGGAGGCGGCGCGCCCCTGGACGAACCGCCCGATCCGGACGCGCGGGACGCCCACGCGCCCCGCTTCCTGGAGCGGAGCCTGCTCGGCGTCGCCCACATGTCCGCCGTCACGCTGGACGGGCGCGGCCGCGTCACCCACTGGGACCGCACCGCCGCCGAGCTGTTCGGCCTGGGGCGCGGCCAGGCGCTCGGCCGTCCGCTCACCACGGTGCTGAGACTGCCGCAGGAGCACCGCGCCGCCTTCGAACCGGACGTGTACGGCTACGTCTGGTGCGGCGCGTGCTCGGTCCCCCGCGTCGACAACGGGGAGCTGGCGGAGGTGGGGTGGTGGGTCTACCCCATCGACCGTCCGGGCTCGGTCGAGGGCGACCCCGGCATCCGCGTCCTCGCGCTCGCCGCCGACCTGCGCCGGCTGCGCGCCGACGGCACCGGCCTGATGATGGACGACGTCCTCGTCGCCCAGCCCGACGGGTCCGCCCACCGCGCCGCGGGAGCGCGGCTCCTGCGCGTCGAACCGGCCCTGTCGCCCCCGTCCAGGGGCGGGCCCCGGGCGGCGCCGTTCACGCGCCACCTCGTCGAACTGCTCCCCGTGACGGGGACCGCCGCCGAGCCGATCACCTCCCGCGTGCTCGGCCTCGGCGGCCCCGCCGTCAACCTCAGCGTGCACGTCCGGCTCCCCGTCGCCCCCTACCGGGGCGACGTGCCGCGCGCGCTCCGGGTCCGACCCCGCGCCGCCGCCGCGGGGCCGCCCCTCCCCGATCCGCGCCCCGAACAGGGAATGGAGGCGATGGCCGTGATGGAGCCACTGACCTTCCTCAGCGAGGCCGGGCAGCAGATCGGCAGCTCGCTGGACCATCTGCAGGCCGCCCGCGCGCTCGCGGAGGTGCTGGTGCCCCGGCTCGCCGACTTCGCCGCCGTCGACCTCCTCGAAGGCGTCGTCGCCGACTCGGCGCCGCCCGCCGGCGAGATCGGCGAGACCACGCGGATGCGCCGCGTCGCCGTCGCCCACAACGACGATCCCGGCCGCTGGGAGGGCACCGTGCCCCCCGACGCGAAGCTGTCCTTCCAGCTGCGCTCGCCGTTCGTCCAGGCCATGCGCACCGGACAACCCGTGCACATCCCCCGGGTCGGCCCGGAGAGCTCCGCGCGGATCTGCGCCTCGCTCGGCCTCGACCTGCGGGCCCTGTACGCCGACCGCGCGCTGCTGATCGCCCCGCTCATCGCGCGCGGGCGCGTCCTCGGCACGTGCGAGCTGCTCCGCAAGCCCGACCGCCCCGGCTTCGACGACCTCGACCTCGCGATGGTCGACGAGCTGTCCCGCAGGGCCGCGCTCTGCATCGACAGCGGGCGGCTCTACCGCCGCGAGGTCCAGGTCGCGCAGGAACTCCAGCGCAGCATGCTCCCGGACGACCCGCCGGAGGTCGCGGGCGCGCGCGTGTGCTACCGCTACCGCCCCGCCGGGCAGGCCGCGCAGGTCGGCGGCGACTGGTTCGACGCCATCCCGCTGCCCGGCTGCCGGCTCGGCATCGTGGTCGGCGACGTGATGGGGCACGGGCTCACCTCCGCCGCGATCATGGGCCAGCTGCGGACGACCGTCCGCACCCTCGCCGCCCAGGACATGCGGCCCGACATCCTGCTGCGCCAGCTCGACGTCCTCGCCCGGCGGCTCGGCGAGGACTACCTCGCCACCTGCCTGTACGCCGTGTACGACCCGATCGCGCGGTGCTGCCGCCTCGCCAACGCCGGGCACGTCCCGCCGGTGCTGGTGGCGCCGGGCGGCGACGCGCGGGTGCTGCCGGTGCCGCCCGGCGTCCCGATCGGCGTCGGCGGCGAGCCGTTCGAGACCGTCGAGATCCACGTCGAGGACGGGTCGCGGCTCGTCCTGTGCACCGACGGGCTGCTCGAACGCCGCGACCGCGACATCGACCAGGGGCTGGAGGAGATGCGCGCCGAACTCGCGGGCGACACCCGCCCGCTCGACGGCGCCTGCGACGCCCTCCTGGCCACCCTGGGCGCCGCCACGCCCGCCGACGACATCGCCATCGTCGCCGTCGGGCTGGACGGCATCCCCGGCGCCGACGTCGCGACCTGGGAGCTGAAGCCCGAGGCCGGCATGGTGCCGCTGGCGCGCGCGCGGGTCGCGGGCCGCCTGGCCGACTGGCGGATGGAGCAGATCACCGACAACGTCCAGCTGCTCGTCAGCGAACTCGTCACCAACGCGCTCGTCCACGGGGCCGGGTCGATCGGGCTGCGGCTCATCAAGGGCAGGACCCTGCTCGGCGAGGTCCACGACGACGGCCAGGAGATGCCCCAGCTCTGCCACGCCGAGGCCACCGACGAGTCCGGGCGCGGCCTCCAGCTCGTCAGCCACCTGGCCGAACGCTGGGGGACGCACCGCACCGACCAGGGCAAGGTGGTCTGGTTCGAGCACCACCTCCCGCGCGCGGCCGACCCCCAGGAGGCCGGGAGGTAGCCGGGAGGTAACTGTCCCCCCGGCGACACCTACTCTCGCGCGCCCCCGTCGGCTCTGATCGAGGGGGACGACCCGAGGACCCACCGGGGGACGAGTTGGGTGACACGCTGACGCTGCCCGTGCCGGAGACCCTCTACGCCACCTACGCCGTCGCGCTCGCCCGACCCGTCCCCGACCCTGCCGCGCTGGCGCACGAGCAGGTCACCCGCCGCGTCGACCCGCCCCTCCGCGACCTCGTGCTCGGCATGCTCGACAGCCCGATGCTCACCCTCGACCAGCGTCCCGCCGGCGACTTCCCGCCGCTGCCCGCCCCCTACCACGCCGCCCCGGGCGACCTCGGGGCGATCGGCGCCGCGTCCCACCTGCTCGCCGTGCGCGCCGCGTACCGCCCCGGCTGGCCGCCCGCCCACGAGTGGTCGGCGCGCGCCGTGGCCGGTGCCGTCGCCGCCTCCGCCGCGGCGCCGGTGGTGGACGTGTTCACTCCCCGGATCCTCTCCCAGGAGGCCCTCCAGCGGTCCCTGCCCGGGCCCGACGGCACCATCCGGCTCGTCGACTGGATGCTCCTTCCGCATACGTCCGGGCCCGGCGGCTTCTGGTTCTCCACCCTGGGCCTGGCCCGGTTCGGGCTCCCCGAGGTCGAGGCGGACAACGTCCCCGCCCGGCTCGTCGAACCGTGGGGGCGGCTGCTGAACGGCCTGGCCCGCAACGTCCTCGACCTGTGGGTCGACCAGCTGCGCACCGGCGAGCACCCCGCCGCCGTGGACCTCCCCGACACCGTCTCCGTCGGCCTGCGGGACATCGCCGCCGCGCAGGGCGGCCGCGAGCCGATGCACCGCGAGGTCCCCGTCCGGCTCCGCCTCGACCCGGCGGCCCTCACCGTCGTGGACGCCGCCGAACCCCTGTGCGCCGCGCTGTTCGGCCCGTGATCCGCTTGCCGATGATCTTGTTATCGGCGCAGGATCGTGACCGTGACAATCGACCCCGAGGACGAACCCGAGCACCCGGCCCCTCGCCCCGGCCCCTATCCCGGCGACGTCCACGTGGCGGGCGGCCGCGAACCGGCGGGCGAGCGCGGGCGGCCGGCGGGCGGACGCGAACCGGAAGACCCCTGGACGCCCTACACATCTCCCCAGGACACCTCTCCGCAGGAACCGTCACAGCAGGAACCGTCACCGCAGGAAACGCCGCCCCCGACCGGACCGCCCCCCGCATCGGAGTCCCCGCGACCGCCTGTCACACCGCCTTTCGGTACGGCGCCGCCCCCGGAGGGCGCGTCGGTCACCCGCGAGGACTACCTCCCCCAGCCGCCTCCGCCCGGCCCTCCGCCTCCGCCTCCGTCCCAGCCCGAGCCGTGGTCCACGCCCACGAGCGCGCCCTGGACGCCGAGTCCGCCGGCCTCCTCCGAGGAGCGCGAGGACCCCCTCTGGCAGGACGTCCCGTACCCGGCCTCCTCGCGGGAGGAGCCGCCCGGCGGGCCTCCGCGTGAGGACCCGCCGCCGTCGCCCTCCCCATGGACGTCGCGTCCCGCCGAGCCGCCGGCCACGGACACCGACAAGCCCCGGTGGGCCCCCTCCAGCGCCGCCGTGCCTCCCCCCAGGGGCCCGGGGGACGCGGTGCCGTTCGCTGAGCCGTCGGCCACCCGGGAGGAGCCGTCCCCGCTGAGCGGAGGCCCCCTGGAGGACGAGCCCTACACGGAGTGGAAGGGCGGACGGCACGAGCGGACCGGCGATTCCAGCGAGGAGCGGGGCGGCGGGTCGGGGCGCACCGTCCCGGACGTCCCGTCCCTGCCTCCGAAGGGGCTGTCGGCCGAGCCGCCCGCGGGACGCGAGGTCCAGTGGGCCCCGAGGCCGCCCGAACCCCCGGCGGAGCCGCCGGCCGGCCCGCAGGGGCCCATGGCCGACCCGGCGCGGCGCGAGGCGCTCGCCGACGCGTTCGTGGCGGAGTTCGCCGGGAGCTCCACGTGGCGGGCGATGCTCGCCGTGCTGGAGGGCGCGTTCCCCGGGCTCGGCATGGCGGCGACGCTGACGCGCCGCACCGACGAGATCTGGCAGACGATGGAGGGGCTCGACCGTCCCGCCGCGGCGCGCCTCGGCCTGCCCGCATGGCTGGACGACTCGGGAATGGTGTTCGACCTCAGCGCGCACCTGGGCGAGCGGAGGAAGTCCAGGGGGGGTTCCGGGCCGCCCCGGGCGTCCCGGCCCTATGTCGGCGCGTTCGTCATCGACACGCTGGATCCGCTGCGCTACCACCGCGCCGTCGGCGGTCCCCTGGCGCCGGGCGAGGGGACGCTCCCGCCGCCGGACGCGCGGGAGGACGACGACACGGGTGTCGTGATCGTGGCGAACCTGACGTCCGCCGGGGTGCGGGTGCTGGACTCGGTGGCGCTGTGGCGCTACGCGGGCCGCGTGGTCACCGGCACGCTCCGCGAGGGCGGGCGGGCGGACTCGGGCGCGCGGACGCGGCGGGCGCTGCGGGCGCTGCGGCGCGTCGTGTTCGTCGACCCCGACCTCGGCCTCGGGCTGGCGTTGCGGATCGACGCCGCGCGGACGCCCCGGTGCCTGCTGGCCTTCCGGGTGGACGACGCGGCGGCGGCGCCCCGCTTCGTCCGCCCCTGATCAGGTAGGGCTCAGGTCTGGGGGCGGAGCCAGGACAGGTCGCACTGGAGGTCGTCGGGGAGTTCGCGGATGTAGCCCGCGAGCTCCCACGGCTCGGACGGCACCGGGCGCTCGCCCGCGTCCCTGAGCAGGCCGCAGACGAGCGCGCTCGTCGTGCGGACGACCGTGAACGCGCCGAGCCGCGCGACGCCGCCACCGCTCAGATGGGCGAGCTCGGTCAGCAGCGCGCTGACGCCGGACGGGTCCTGCGGGTCGTACAGGCCGCGCGCGTAGGCGAGCAGCTCCTCGGCGAGCGGGTCGGCGCGGCGGCCGGACAGGTAGTACACCGTGCCCCAGTAGGAGCCGCTCGCGGCCTGCCCGGACCGCTGGTCGCGGATGCGGACGCGCAGCCCGTACTCGGCGGCGCAGCGCTCGTAGGCCTCCGCCAGCAGCGCCTCCGCCTCGCCCTCCTCGCTGAGGACGATGCCGGTGACGACGCCCTCCTCGTGGTCGAGGCGGTCGAGCATCTCCCGGTGCAGCTCGGTGATGTCCTGCTCCACGGCGTCCAGCGAGCGGGCGAGCGCGCGCTGCGCGTCACGGTCGAGGTCGAGGCCCGCCAGCTCGGCGGAGATCTCGCCCACGTCCTTCTCCAGGCGCTCCACGCGGGCGGCGACGGACTCCACCCGGGACTCCACCGCCTCGGACACCTCGGCGGCCGGCTGCGGGATCGGGATGCCGGACGGCCCGGC
This sequence comes from Actinomadura sp. NEAU-AAG7, assembly GCF_018603865.1. Taxonomy (NCBI): domain Bacteria; kingdom Bacillati; phylum Actinomycetota; class Actinomycetes; order Streptosporangiales; family Thermomonosporaceae; genus Actinomadura; species Actinomadura sp. NEAU-AAG7. The sequence continues at coordinate 243,706 of NZ_JAHFZY010000008.1, read as the reverse complement.
ACTCGCGGCGACCTCGCTCCGCAGCGCCTCGTGGCGCTTGGACAGCTCGGCCACCTGCGTGCGCAGGTCGCGCAGGTCCGCTTGCGCGCGGGGGAGCCGCTTGTCGGAGGCGATGTAGAACTCGCGTCCGGCGATCGCAAGGCACAGCAGGACCAGGATCACGGTGGTCATGTGGCTCCTCGGGAGGCGGTCTGCGCTTCCGACCTTAACCAGCGGGCGGCCCGTTGGCCCTGGGTGCGGCAGATCTCGTCCGAAAGGCCCGGCATTTCTGTGGAACGGCCGTGCCCCGTGGGGTTCCAGGAGCCCGCCGGGCCCCCTGGATCAGGGGGGATCACGCGGGATCACGCGGGATCAGCCGAACAGACCGCCGAGGAGCCCGCCGAGGATCTCGCCGACGCCGCCCGCGATCTCACCGGCGACATCGCCCGCGACGTCCCCGACGACGCCGCCCGCGACGTCCCCCATGACGTTGCCCGCGACGTTGCCCGCGACCTGGCCCGCGACATGGCCGGCCACCTGCCCGGCGTAGCCGCCGATGGCGTTCCCGAACGCGTCCACGGGGACGCCGGCCGCGTACCCCGCCACGTTCTGCGCGAAGCCCGCGGCGCCTATCGCGGCGTCCCCCATGGCGCCGACCGCCATGCCTCCCGCGATGCCCGCCGCCGCGGCGCCTCCGACCAGCCCCGCCGCCGCGACACCACGGCCGTGGTGGCCCCGGTACCCGTGGTGGCCGGGCGGGCCGTGGTGCAGGGGGACGGGAGGCGGCCCCGGATGGCCATGCGCGGGCGGATAGGGCGCCGCGCCGGGGCCCGGAGGAGCGGGCGGGGGCGGCCCCGGAGGCGCGTACGGAACCGCGCCGCCCGGCGCCGGCGGCGGAACGGCCCCCGGCATCGGCGCATGCCCTGGCGCGGCGGGAGGCGGAAAGCCGGGGCCGGACGGAGCGTGCCCAGGGGCGGGCGGATATCCGGGCGCGTTCCCGAAACCGGGCCCGGGAGCCGGCGGGGCACCGTGCGGCGGCGCGTGCCCCGGCGGGGGCGCGAGTCCTGGGGGAGGGGCGTGCCCCGGTGTCGGGCCGGGCGGAGGAGCGTGGCCGGGCGTGTGCATGGGGGCCGGGGACTGCCCGGGGGCGGGCGCGGGAGGCGGGAACTGGGCGTTGCCCGGCTGCCCGTACTCGGCCGGGCCGCCATAGGCCGCCGCGGGCTGCTGCCGTCCAGGCTGCCCAGGGGGAGGCGGGAAATGGCCTCCGGGGGGCGGAAGAGGAGCCTGCCCATGGGCGGCCTGCCCCGGAGGCGGCCCGCCGTATGCGCCACCCGCCCCTCTGGGGGCATGCGACGACGCGGCGCGCGGCAGAGCGGCGGCGGCCTCTAGCCACCGGCCTATCTTGGCGTTCCAGTCCGTCTCGGCGGCCTCGGCGTGCCCCACCTGGAACACGCCGAACGACTCGTCCGAGGGGGCGGAGCGCTCCTCCGCGCGCAGCACGAAGGCCATGCTGCGCGGGCTGGCGACGAAGCTCAGCCCGACGCTGTCGAGCCGCCCCTGGTAGGCGGGCGGCGGCGCGAGGTGGATCTCCTGGTGGAACGGCAGCTGCTGGGAGACCCCGCGCAGCTTGGACGACTCGAACGTCACGTTCGAGATCTGGAACCCGAGCCGCGCGATGGAGGCGAGCACCCACTGCTGGGACTCCAGCGGCTCCACCGAGATCGGGTCGACGTCCCCCGGGTCGGGCTGGCCCTTGGCGTCCACCTCGGTGCACATCCCGATGGTGAACCCAGGCAGCTCGTGCCCGAGGACGGTCGTGAACGGCAGTTCGTAGGGCAGCGGGATCGAGAACGCCATGTCGCGCTGCCGCCCGGCCTCCAGGGTGAAGCCGCGGGTGAGCGCGCCCCGGTAGACCTCGGGCCCGGCGGTCTCGCCGCCGTAGCCGTTCTGCATGCGCGGCATCAGCGCCAGCGTCACGTGGCGGATCTCCACGGGACGGTCGCCGCCGCGCAGGTGCACCTTCCCCGCCACGACACCGCCGGGCCGGCAGTTCGGCTCGGAGAGGATCGTGTCGACGGAGGGTCCCCCGGCTCCGTACCCGCCTGCCATCCGCCCGTAGGACACCGGCTGTTCCTCTCTCCGAACCGCGGGGGCCGTCCCCCGCACATGTCAGACGGAATCCACCATGCCATCGGTTCGCATGGTGTTTCACCATCCGGGCCAAGGCACTTCCCGGCGGCTCGCGTCTCGCGCCCGCCCGGCGGGTGCGGCGTCGCCCCGCCGCTCTTCCGGCGGGGCTCGCCTCCGGCGCCGCCCCACCGGTCAGGGCACGCGCCCGCGCGGCGGTCGAGGCCGCCGCGGAGGACACCCCGAGCACGGCGGACGCGCGGCGGTCACTCCTCCTTGGCGGTGACGGTGACCGGCGCGTATCCGAGCTTCTCCAGCGGCTCGCGGATCTGCGCGGCGTCGCCCACGGCGATGACGGTCAGCGCGTCGGTGTCGACATGCTTGCGGTAGGCGCGGGCCACGCCGTCGGGGGTGGAGGCGCGGACGGCGGCCAGGTAGGCGCTGGGGTACTCCTGGCCGAGCCCGTTGGCGGCCGCGTCGGCGAGTTCGGCCGCGACGGCGCGCGAGGTCTCGTACTCGGCGGGCGCGCGGTCGGCCAGGGCGCGCACGGACGCGCCGTGCTCCTCGGCGTCGATGCCGCGCGACACCACGCCGCGCAGCTCGGTGAGCGCGTCGGTGACGGCGTCGGCGGTCACCTCGGTGTGGACGGCGCCCTGCGCGATGAACAGCCCGCAGTGCCGCATGCGCAGCAGCCCGGCCCGCATCCCGTAGGTGTAGCCCTTCTCCTCGCGCAGCACCGCGTTGAGGCGCGAGGTGAGGCCGCCGCCCAGCACGTGCGAGGCGACCATCAGCGACGGCCAGTCGTGGTGGGAGCGGTCGGGGACGCCGTGGCCGATGCTCAGGTAGGTCTGCACGGAACCGGGGCGGTCGACCACGACGATCCGGGCGGCCGACTCGGGCATGATCCTGTCGGCGGTGCGGAGCGGGCCGCCGGTGCCCGTCCAGCCCGTGAGCGCGCCGGAGAGCGCCGCGTCGGCGTCGACCCCGGCCAGGTCCCCGGCGACGACGGCGGTGGCCTCGGCGGGCACCACGGCCTCGTAGAACGCCCGGACGTCGGCGCCCTCGATCCGGCCGACGGACTCGCGCGAGCCGCCGGTCGGGCGGGACGCGCGGGCCTCCGCCGGGAACATGACCGCGCGCAGCTCGCGGGCCGCCCGCGAACCGGGGTCGGCGTCCTCCTGCGCGATCTCCTCCAGCCGCTCGCGGACGAGGCGGCGGACGTCGGCGTCGTCCAGCGCGGGCCGCCGCACGACCGAGGAGAACAGCTCCAGCGCCTCGGCCAGCCGCGTCACCGGGACGTCCAGCGCGATCCGCAGGGCCGTGAGGTCGGCGGCGGCGTACAGGCTCGCGCCGAGGCGCTCGAACGCCGCGGTCAGCGCGGTGCCGCCGCCCGGCTCGGTGCCCTCCAGCAGGGCGCGCGCGGCGAGCGTCGCGACGCCGTCGGAGCCCTCCGGCTCGCGTCCCGCACCCGAGTGCAGGACGAGCCGGACCGCCGCCAGCCGGCGTCCGGGCAGGTCGACGCGGAGGGTCGCCGGACCCGCGGGCACCCGTCCCGCCTCGCCGGCCGGGAACGCCCACGCGGGGACCGGCCCCGGGACGGGGCGGGGCTGCAAGAACAGAGCGCTCACGACGACGTACCTCCGTAGGTCAGGGCGGTGCGGGCGCCGGGCGCGAGCCAGCGGGACGCCATCTCCTGGATGGCCTCGCCCCTGACGGCGGCGGCGCGTCCGGGGGCGGTGAAGACCCGGGCCGGGTCGCCGAACTGGGTGGCGTTCTGGGAGAGCGCGTTGGCGAGCCCGGTGACGGTCTCGGTCTGCTCCAGGAAGCCGCGCTCGGCCTGCGCGGTCGCCCGCGCGGTCTCGTCGGCGTCGGGGCCGGACGCGGCGAACCGCTCCAGCTCCTCGTCCAGCACGGCGGCGATCTTGTCCGGTTCCGGCCCGACCGCGTCGACGATCGCGAGGGACTGCCCGGACGCCAGCCGGGTCACCCCCGCCCACACCTCGGTGGCGATCTGGTCGCGGCGCACCATGCGGTCGTAGAGGCGCGACCCGGAGCCGCCGCCCAGGATCTCCACCGCGAGCTCCGCCGCCTCGATCTCGTCCCCGCCGTCGGTGGGGAGCGTGAACATCGCGAAGTAGGCGGGGGAGGGGACCTCCTCGTCGAGCGCCTCCCCGCGGATGCCCGTCAGCGGCCCGAGCGTCCCCGGACGCGCGGACGGCTTCTCCGGCCCCGCCGGGATGCCGCCGAAGTACCGCTCCACCGCCGCCAGCGTCGCGTCGGCGTCGACGTCCCCGACGACCGACAGCACGGCGTTCCCCGGCGCGTACCAGGTGGTGAAGAAGTCGGTGCAGTCCTGCAGCGTGGTCGCGTCCAGGTCGTCCATGGAGCCGATGGGGGTGTGCGCGTAGGGGTGGCCCTCGGGGAAGGTCAGCGCGCAGAGCCGCTCGAACGCGGTTCCGTAGGGCTGGTTGTCGTAGCGCTGGCGCCGCTCGTTCTTCACCACGTCGCGCTGGTTGTCGAGGTTGGCCTGGGTGAGCGCGGCGGGCAGCGTGCCCATGCGGTCGGCCTCCAGCCACAGGGCCAGTTCCAGGTGGCTGACGGGGACGGTCTCGTAGTAGTTGGTGCGCTCGAAGGAGGTGCTGGCGTTGAACGCCGCACCCGCGCTCTCCAGCAGCGCGGCGTGCTCGCCCTCGGCGACGTTCGCCGAGCCCTGGAACATCAGGTGCTCGAAGAGGTGGGCGAGCCCGGTCCGGCCGGCGTGTTCATGCCGTGAGCCGACGCCGTACCAGAGGTTCACGGCGGCCAGCGGTACGACATGGTCCTCGCAGACCACCACGCGCATGCCATTGCCGAGCGTGTGCTCATGCAGCGGCTGTTCTGCCACGGAGCGCTCCCGTCCAATCGATGGGTCGGCTGGTGCACAGCTCCGCGCGCTTCGGTGGGACTTGGGTGGCAGGGCCCCAGGCGGCGGGCTTGATCTCTGTCTCACCGTACCGGGTGCGCGGCCCTCGACGGGGCGGGGAGGGGCGGCTCGGGAGGGCTCGGAACGGCTCGGCGCGCGCCCCGGAGGGAAGATCAGTGCGCGGCGGACTCGTGCGCCGCGATCGCCTCGTCCAGCGAGTTGTGCAGAACGAAGATCTTGGTGAGCTGGGTGACGTGGAAGACCCGGCGCACCCGGTCGTTCACCCCCATGAACGACATCGAGCCGTCACGCGCCCGCAACCGGTGGTACACGCCCACGAGCACGCCGAGGCCGGTGGAGTCGAGGAACGTCACCTCGCCGAGGTCGACGACCAGGTGCACCCCGCCGTCGTCGATGATCCCGAGCAGCGCCTCCCGCAGCCGGGGGCTCGTGAAGACGTCGATCTCGCCGCTGATCTTCACGACCGTGACGCCCTTCTCGACGCGGTGTCCGACGGCGAAGTCCACCGTTGCTCCTTCTCTGCGGTCGTCCGGGGGAAGGCCCCCATACCCGATGGGCCCCTGGTTACTCCCGCGTGGCTCCTGCCCCAAGGACGGCGGGCGCCGCCTCGATGCCTCAGGGACAGCGGAACAGCGCCCAGACCACCTTCCCCTGGGGCAGCGTCCGCCAGCCCCAGCGGACGCTGAAGGACTCGACCAGGTGGAGGCCGCGTCCGGTCTCGGCGATGTAGTCGGGCTCCTTGCGCCGGGGCGCGGCCTGGCTGGAGTCCATGATCCCGCACAGCAGCCAGGGGCGCTCGTGGCGGAGGCGCAGCCGGATGGCCGGCGGCGCCGAGCCCAGCGGGTCGGCCGGGTCGTCGCACACGCCCTCGCGGTGTACGTCGTCGCCCGGCCGCCCGCAGGCCGTCCTGCCGCTGTGCCTGAGCGCGTTGGTGACGAGCTCCGAGACGACGAGCCCCACGTCGTCCGACAGGACGCGCGCTCCCCACTCGACGAGCCGGGAGACGGCGAAATGACGTGCTTCGGTGACCGACTCCGGGTCGGGCTGGACGGTGAAGGAGACCGTGGGACGTGCCAATTCCGTCAGCGTCGTGAGCGCTTTGTCCAGTTCGGGAGGCAGGTCGCTCGACTCCGGCACGGGTGTCGAGCGCACGGCGATGTCCCGTGGCTCGGCCGGCCCCACGAGGGGGCCGAGCTCCCACCGCGTGTCGTCGTGCGCGTGACGTGACGTCATTCCCCGGACCCCGCAGAGTGATCTCGTTGTGCAGCCGTGGCTCGGAAGTCTCGTGCGTTATCCTGCGCATCGTAGCGTGCGAATGCAAGGCCCAATGCACGTGCATCTGAGTTCGGAAGGGTGTGGGGCGGCGCGGATGCACGCGGGCGATCGGAGGTAACCGCAGGACACGGAGGCCAGTGGCACACTAGGTTCGCTGTCCGCCGAATAGCCGGGAGGTTGGGCGTGACTCCAGAGACGCCGGGAAGCGGGTCGACGGTCCGTCGGATCCTGCTCGGGTCGCAGCTTCGCCGTTTGCGCGAGGAGAAGGGCGTGACCCGTCAGGACGCCGGCTACGTCATCCGCGCGTCGGAGTCGAAGATCAGCCGTCTGGAGCTCGGGCGGGTCAGCTTCAAAGAACGAGACGTGGACGACCTGCTCACGCTGTACGGCGTCGGCGACAAGACCGAGCGCGAGGCGCTGCTGCAGCTGGCGCGGGAGGCCAACACCCCCGGCTGGTGGCACCGGTACAACGACGTTCTGCCCAACTGGTTCCAGACCTACGTCGGTCTGGAGGAGTCGGCGGCACTGATCCGCACGTACGAGCTTCAGTTCGTCCCAGGACTGCTGCAGTCGGAGGGGTACGCGCGGGCGGTGATCCGCCTGGGCAACGCCGGGGCCGCCGAACACGAGATAGACCAGCGCGTCGAGTTGCGCCTGCAACGCCAGGAACGCCTCACGGGCCCGGACGCTCCGCGCCTGTGGGCGGTACTGGACGAAGGGGCGCTCCGGCGTCCCATCGGCGGACCGGAGGTGATGCGCGGTCAGTTCGAGCACCTCATCGAGATGTCCAAGCTGCCCAACGTCACCATCCAGATCATGCCGTTCAGGTTCGGTGGGCACGCCGCCGAGGGAGGGGCCTTCACGATCCTGCGCTTCCCCGAGCAGGACCTGCCGGACGTGGTTTACGTCGAGAACCTCACCGGCGCGATGTACCTGGACAAGCGCGACGACGTCGACACCTACCTGCAGGCGATGGAACGCCTCTGTGTCGACAGTGCGACCCCGGAGCGCACGGTCGAGCTTCTCGGTGATCTTCTCAGAGAGACATGATGCTCCAGACCCAGCACGGCCAGACCAGGGCCGGTCACGACGACTACGACAACGGGATGCCCGCCACCAAGCTCCAAGGCGCGCGGTGGCTGAAGTCCCGGCGAAGCAACTCCCAGGGGAACTGCGTCGAGATAGCGGAGCTGCCCGGCGGGCAGGTCGCGATGCGCAACTCCCGCCATCCCGAGGGCCCCGCCCTCATCTACACCCGCCCTGAGATAGAGGCGCTCATCCTTGGAGCCAAGGACGGCGACTTCGACCATCTCATCGCCTCCCGTAACTGACACCCGGAAAACCGCCAACGGAACGCCGCCACAGCGCGGCTCGTCGCACGCGGCGGGTCGACTCCGGTCCACCGAACGTCGACCCGTCCGCTCCGCAGAAACAGAGGCCACCCCGGCGCGAGGGTGGCCTTTTTCCGTTCCCTCCGAGTCAGCCGCAGTTGCCGTAGGGGGCGGTGCCGCCGTTGCCGCCGAACCGGACGCACTTCCCGGCCGCCGACACGAACACCGGGCCCGCGTACCACTCGAAGGACCCGCCGTCGGCGACCCGGCCGCCTCCGCTGCGCTGGATCCAGACCGACACCGAGGACGCCTTGCCGACGCTCCGGGTCTTCATCGTGACGGCGCAGTTGTAGTGCGAGCTGTTGTAGAGCAGGTAGACGGTCCCGCCGGACGCGGCGATGGAGCGCTGCACGTAGTAGCCGCCGCCGTGCCCGCCGCTGTTGCACACGGCCTGCGGCGTGTACTTGTTCGCGGGCTCGCGGACGGGCCCGGACCCGCCGCCGCCCTTGGTGGGGTCGGGGCTGCCGGGCCGGCCGCCCGGCTTCTTCGACCCGTTCGGGCTCGCCGCCCCGGGGCTCTCAGAACCCGCTGGACGGCCGCGCTTGTCCTTCGGGCCCTTGGACGCGCCGCCCGCGCCGCTCGTCCCCGCGGCGCCGTCCTGGGCGCCGTGCTCCTGGGCGGGCGCGGCGGCGGGGCGGTCCTCGGCGGGCGCGCCGCCGTCCGACCGGGTCGCGGCCCAGACCGCGCCGCCCGCGACGACCACCGCGACGGCCGCCGCCGCCGCGATCGGGATCATGAGGCCGCGCTTCCGGCCGCCCCGCCGTCCCGGCGGCGGGGGAGGCCCCTGCGGGGCGCCGAGGCCGGACGGCTCGGGCGCGGGGGCGGGCCGGGGCGGCGTCGCGTCGCCGAACGGCGGCGGCTGCGGCGCCGTCGTGTGCCGTCGCCCGGACGGATCGGTCACCTGGTCGGGCGACGCGGCGGGGACGGCGGGGAGCGGCGGTACGGGGGACGGCGCCGCGGGGGAGGTCCCGCTGGCGGCGCCGACGAAGCGCTCCTGCGCCTCGCGCGCGGTGGGCCGCCGCGAGGGGTCCTTGTCCAGGCACGCCACCACCAGCTCCCGCAGCGGGCTGGGCAGGTCGCCGAGCTCGGGCTCGGCGGTCAGGATCCGGTGCATGACCATGGCCATCTCGTCGTTCCCGAACGCGGGCCGCCCGGTCGCGGCGAACACCATCGTCGTGCCCCACGCGAACATGTCCGACGCCGGGCCCACGGCGCCGCCGGTGAAGTGCTCGGGGGCCATGTAGGCGGGTGTGCCGACGTTCTGCGTCTCCCCGGCCGCGCCCAGCGCGCGCGCCACCCCGAAGTCGATGACGCGGGGGCCGTCCGGACCCAGCATCACGTTGTGGGGCTTGAAGTCGCGGTGGATGATCCCGGCCTGGTGGATCGCCGTGAGCGCCGTCAGGGTGCTGATGGCGAGCCGTTCCAGCGTCCCGCCGGTGCGCGGGCCCTCCACGCGCACCACGTTGTGCAGGGACTGGCCCGGAACGTACTCGCTGACGATGTAGGGCTGGTCGCCCGCGACGTCGGCGTCCAGGACCTGCGCGGTGCAGAACCGCGCCACCCGCTTGGCGACCTCCAGCTCGCGGACGAACCGGGCCCGCGCGGACTCGTCCCCGGAGAGCCCGCCGTGCAGGAGCTTGATCGCGACGTGGTCGGTGGTGGGGGCCGGCCCGTCCCCGCCGGCGGGACGGCCGAGGAAGACCGCCCCCTGCCCGCCCTCGCCGAGTCGGCCCAGGATCTCGTAGCCGCCCAGCCGGGCCGGGTCACCCGACCGCAGCGGGTGGGAATCCGGCATCGTCCTGTCCGTCACACCACTCGCTCCCCGTCGCTCCAGATCCGTCCAGCAAGACTATTGGCCACACGAGGGTACGCGCTGGGCGAACCGGATGATCAATAGCGGGACCTGCGGCGTTGGGACGCACGGCATGACGACCGCCCCTTGGGGCGGTCGTCGGACCGGTTGTTTCAGGCGCTCTCGGTGGGCAGGCCCGCCTCCGTCCAGTCCTCGATGCCCTCCCGGTATACGCGCACGTCGGTGTAGCCCAGCTTCTCCAGGCGCGCCGCCACGGCCTTGCTGTTGTTGCATGCGAGGTTGGAGCAGTAGGTGACGATCGCCGCGTCCTTGTCGGGGAGCAGGCTCCCGGCTCGTTCCGCGACCTCGTCCTCCACGAGGTTGAGGGCGCCGGGCAGGTGCTGCTTGGCGTAGTAGGACGCGGGCAGGGCGTCGACGACGGTGGCGGTGCCATCCTCGATGGCGGTACGCAGGCCGGCGCGGTCGATCACGGCGGACATTGATCCTCCCGACTGAAATGGACTATAGTCCGTTTGATCCATCGAGAGGAACGGTAATGGACCACGGTCCGGTTGGCAAGGCGGATCTCGAACTCGCGCGCACGCCGCCGCCCCGGGAGCGCGCGGACGCCGCCAGGAACCGCGCGAAGGTGCTCGCCGCCGCCGCCGACCTCTTCGCCCGCCAGGGGGTGGAGTCGGTGTCGATGGACGCGGTGGCGGCCGCCGCGGGGGTCGGCAAGGGGACCCTCTTCCGCCGCTTCGGCGACAAGGCGGGCCTGGCCGCGGCCCTCCTCGACGAACGCGAGCGCGAACTCCAGGACGCGATCCTCGCCGGACCGTCCCCCCTGGGGCCGGGCAAGCCCGGCGAGACCGCCGAACCGTCCGCGCGCATACGCGCCTTCGTCGACGCCTACCTGGACTACGTCCTGGACCACCTGTCCCTGGTGCGCATGTCGGAGACCGCGTCACCCGGGGCGCGCTACCGCATCGGCGCCTACCGGTTCTGGCACCGCCACCTGACCATCCTCCTGGACGCCTCGGACGGCGAGGCCGTGGCGCACACCCTCATGGCCGCGCTCGGCGCGGAACACCTCACCGCCATGGTCGAGGCGCTGGGCGTGGACCGCACGCGTGCCGCCGTCCACACCCTCTTCGCCCTGCGCGCATAGCGGAGCCCCCGTGCGCTCCTGGAAGCACACGGGGGCTCGCGGGTCGTCAGGCCGGGTCGGGCGTCAGCCGCTCGGGGCCGCCGTCCGCCCGGCCGCTCCGGTGGCCCGGCGGGCCCTCCGGGGCGTGCTCGCGTTCCAGCCGTGCGGCGACCGCGAGTGCGCGCAGCGACGTCGTCTTCACGTGTGCGCGCCCGTTGCCGGCTCGGGGCCTGAGGATGCTGCTGGGCATGGTCGCCTCCGCGGGGGTCGTGGGTGGACGTGATGTGCCGCCCATCACACTGGACGGTACAACTAGTTGCAACCGCAAAGGTTGCCCCGGTATTCCGAGTGATCGTTCCGTTTAGCGCTGGTTTGCGCCTACCCCGGGACTCGCCTTCAATGCCCCCGTGCCCGCCAAGGAGAGACCGATGACCGACGACCTCGCGCGCCACCCCGCCCCCGAGGACGAGGCGCCCCCCGGCCTCATCACGTCCCTCCCCGACGAGGACCACGACGACCCCGCCGACCGCCCGCCCCGCCGCTTCCCCTCAAGCAAACGCCTCTACGTCTTCGCGACCTGCTACACCCTGTTCGTCATCGCCGTCTGCACAGGCTGGATCATCCATTCCCCCGGCCACTCCCCATCCAACTTCCTGACCGGCTTCCTGGTAGGCGCGACCCTCGCGACAGCCCTCCTGGCATTCCGCCTGTGGCAAACCCGCCGCCCCCGCCCCTGACAATCGGTGCGCCCCCTGTAAAGCTCCCCTACAGTCGGTCGGGTCCACGAGTGCCCGGGGAGCGGACGATGCGCGCGATCGAACTGAAGGCCACCGGATTACTCCTCGCGATGCCCTTGCTCGCACCGCCCCCCTCTCCGTCCGGCACCCCGCGCCCCCCGTCGCCGTCCCCCGTGACGCAGGCCCCCTGCGATCCGCCGCGCGGGAACCGGGCCCCCTTCTCCGAGCCGTGGGCGCAGAGGCGCCTGGCCTTCCAGCGGGCCTGGCCGTTCACGCGCGGCGAGGGCGTGACCGTCGCCGTGATCGACAGCGGCGCGGACGCGACCCATCCGATGCTCGCGGGACGCGTCGCCCGCTCCACCGACCTCACCGGCACCGGCGACCGCGACTGCGCGGGCCACGGCACCGGTGTGGCCGCGCTGATCGCGGGCCGGGACCTCTCCGCGCGCGGATTCCCGCTCACCGGCGTGGCCCCGGCGTCCCGGCTCCTCGTCTACAAACAGCAGAACGGCGACCATGAGGAGAAGGGCGGCGAACGGCTCCCCAGGGCGATCCGTGAGGCGGCCGACGCGGGAGCGGACGTCATCAACATCTCGATAGCGGCGGGCGACTCACCGGCGCTCGAACAGGCCGTCCGCTACGCGCAGGGAAGAAACGCCGTGATCGTCGCCGCCGCGGGCAACACAACGGCCCCGGACGGCGCCGAAGGCCCTTCCTATCCGGCGAGTTACCCGGGCGTGGTCTCCGTGGCCTCGCTCGGCGAGGACGGTCAGAGGGTGGAGAGCTCCGGCCTCCGATCCCGCGTGGACGTCGGCGCGCCCGGCGAGGGGATCACCGTTCCCTGGCCGAACGGCGGCTTCAACCCGCAGGCCCAGGGCACCAGCTATGCCGCCGCATATGTGTCGGGCACCGCGGCGCTGGTGCGCGCACGCCATCCGCTGCTCCGCCAGGACCAGGTCGTCCACCGGATCCTCACGACGGCGGACGGGAACACGGGAACGGCCACCGGCAGCGGAATGGTGAACCCCGTGCAGGCGGTGACCGCGCTCATCCCTGAAGAGGCGGCCGGCGCCGCGCTCCGGCAGCCCTCCCCGCGCCCGGCCAGGCTCGTGGCGTCCCCACCCGAGGACGGCAGGACGCATGACCGGGCCGTCGTGCTCGCGGCGGGCGCACTGGGCCTGGCCGCGCTGGCGGCGCTCTGCGGCGTGGTCCTCCCGCTCGGGCGGCGCCGCGGCTGGCGGCCGGGGAAGGCCGTCATCTCCGTCCCGCGAGACGAGGACGAGCCCGTTCCCCCACCCTCCGGGCGCGGCGGCATCGGCGCGTCCTGACCGGGCGGCCGGCCGTCAGGAGTCCAGCGCGGCCGTCTGGACGAGGCGAGCGCCATTGCGCCTGTCGGCCAGCGTGCCCCGCCCCGGTGGCAGGGGCGCGGGCCGGACCTCACCGAACAGCGGCCCCTCCTCCTTGCTCCCCGACATGACGAGCGCGGGCGCCGCCATGTCCTTCAGCCGCTGGATGACCGGCTCGTAGAGGGCGCGGCCCATGCCGCCCATGGTCCGGGCCAAGATGAGGTGGAGGCCGATGTCCCGCGCCTGGGGGAGCAGGTCCAGCAGCGGTAGGACGGGGTTCCCGGCCGTGGCGACGAGCTCGTAGTCGTCGACGATCAGGAAGATGTCCGAGCCCTTCCACCACGACCGGGCCCGGAGCTGCTCGGGGGCGAGATCGGGCGGCGGAAGCCGGTCGTTCAGCGCGTCGACCAGATCCTCCACCAGGTCGGACGCCGCCGAGGCGGACGCCGCGTAGCCGACCCGGTGCGCGGTGTCGGCCGTGTCCAGCAGCGTCCGCCGGTAGTCGATGAAGATCAGCTTGGCCTCCGCGGGCGGGTGGCCCGCGACGATCCCCTCGGCCACCAGCCGCAGCAGGTTGGACTTCCCGCACTCGGTGTCGCCGACGACCGCGAAGTGCGGGTCCGCGGCGAAGTCGAGCCACACCGGGGCGAGGGCCGCCTCGTCGATGCCGATCGGGACGCGCCATCCGGCCCGCGGCTCCCCGCCGACACCCGGCATACTCGCGAGATCTTCCGCCGCCAGGACGGCGGGCAGCAGCCGCACCGGGGGCGCGGGCGGCCCCTGCCAGGCGGCGTCGACGGCCCTCACCATCCCCGCGACGCCCTCGGCGAGGTCGTCGGCGCCGCCGCGGCCGTCCAGCCTCGGCAGCGCCGCCAGGAAATGCAGGCCGTCGCGGGTCAGGCCGCGCCCCGGCCGTCCCTCCGGCACGTTCTCGGCCAGCCGCCGGTCGATCTCGGACTCGTAGGAATCGCCGAGCCGCAGTTCCAACCGGGTGCCGAACACATCCCGGATGCCCATCCGGAACTCCGACCACTTCCCGGCGGTCGCCACGACGTGCACGCCGAATCCGAGCCCCCGCGCCGCGAGGTCGGTGACGACGTCCTCAAGCGCCTCGTATTCCTGGCGCAGCGTCATCCAGCCGTCCACCACGAGGAAGACGTCGCCGTATCCGTCCCCGCGAATCCGCTCGGTCGCCCGGAGCCGCCGGTACATGGCGATGGAGTCGATCCCCTGGTCGCCGAACTCGCGCTCCCGCCGTTCGAGAAGCGCGGTCACCTCGGCGACGGTCCGGCGCACCCGGTCGCCGTCGAGCCGGTTGGTCACCCCGCCCACATGGGGCAGACCGGCGAGGCCGCCCAGCGTCCCCCCGCCGAAGTCCAGGCAGTAGAACTGCACGTCCTCCGGCGTGTGCAACAAGGCCAGGGACGCGATGAGCGAACGCAGCATCGTCGACTTGCCGGTCTGCGGCGCGCCCGTGATGGCGACATGCCCGGCCGCGGCCGACAGATCGACCCAGAACGGATCGCGCTGCTGGTCGAACGGCCGGTCGATGACCCCGACCACGGCGGCGAGGCGCCGCCGCCCCGTCCACCCGGGCGGTGTCAGGCCGTGTTCGGGCGTCGGCGCCAACGCGGGCAGCAGTCGGTCGAGCGTCGGGGGCACGTCCAACGGGGGCAGCCAGATCCGCCGCGCCGCGGGGCCGTGGTCGGCGAGCCGGTCGATGACCGCCTTGAAAAGGGTCTCGCCGGAATCCCGCTCGACGCGGGTCTCCCTCGGGCCCGCGTGGGCGGGGCCTGGTGAAGGGATGAAGGCGGTGCTGTACGGAAGGATCCGCCGGGGCGCCCCATGGGCGTTCCCATGGAACCGCGATTCGCTTTCCTCTTCCACCGCCCCCGAGACATAGGCGGCCTTGAACCGGACCATCTCGTTGACGTCCACTTTCAGATAGCCGTTCCCCGGCTGGGGAGGCAGCTCGTAGGCGTTCGGGGCGCCCAGCACCGCCCGGGACTCCATCGCGGAGAACGTGCGCAGGCCGATCCGGTACGACAGGTGCGAGTCGAGTCCGCGCAGCTTCCCCTCCTCCAGCCGCTGGGACGCCAGGAGCAGGTGCACCCCCAACGACCGGCCCAGCCGTCCCATCATGACGAACAGCTCGGCGAACTCCGGCTTGGCCGCGAGCAGCTCGGAGAACTCGTCCAGCACCACGAACAAGGTCGGAAGCGGCTCCAGCGCGGCACCCTGTTCCCGCGCCCGCTCGTAATCGCGCAGCGACGCGTGATTGCCCGCCGAACGCAGCAGCTCCTGCCTCCGCACCATTTCGCCGTGCAGCGCGTCGTACATCCGGTCGACGAGCGGGAGCTCCTCCTCCAGATTCGTGATCACGGCGGACACGTGCCGCAAGCGCTCCAGTCCGAGGAAGGTGGCGCCGCCCTTGAAGTCGACCAGCACGAAGTTGAGCGTCTCCGGCGAATGGGTCACCGCCAGCGCCAGCACCAGCGTGCGCAGCAGTTCCGACTTTCCGGAACCGGTGGCGCCGATCAGCAGCCCGTGCGGTCCCATTCCGCCCTGGGCCGACTCCTTGATGTCCAGTTCGACGGGGTGGCCGGCGGAGTCGACGCCGATCGGAACGCGGAGCCGGTTGCGCGGCGCCCGCGGCTGCCAGGTGAACCGCGGATCGACGTCGTCGGGGCCGCCCAGCCCGAGCAGCGAGGTGAGCGTGAGATTTCCCGCCAGCGCGTTCTGCTCGGGCTCTTCCGCCGCCCCGACCCGCAGCGGCGCGAGCCTCAACGCGAGCCCTTCGGCCTGGACGGGATCGAACCGGTCGGCTTCACCGAGAACGCTGGGCACGTCCTTTCCGGTGTGGTCCCGCTCCAGCATTTCCAGCCCGTTGTCCGTCACATGCAGGCGGAGCATCGTCGCGCTGGACGTGGGCGCGACCGAACCGCTCAGGTCCATGACGCACAAGCCCTTGATGCCGTCCGCGCCGATCTGCGAGTCGCCCGTGACGGTCCCGTCGTCGATGACCACCACGTAGAACGGCATGTGCTGTGTGTCGGCGCCGGGGGAGAAGCGCGGACGGTCCTTGAGATCCTCCTGCAGCAGTGATTCCAGCGCCCCGAGCGAGTGACCGGCCAACCGCACCGGGCCCGCCGCGTCCTGCATGCTCGGATGCAGGCAATGCGGCAGCCATTTCGTCCATTCCCATTGCGGCATCCGCTCGCGTGAGGCGCAGATGACGAGGCGTACGTCGTCCGGGGTGTGCAGCGTGACGAGTTGCGCGACGGCCGCCCGCGCCATCGCCCGCGCGGCCTCCTGCCCACCGGTCACCACCACCCTCGCGAACGCCGGAAGGGACACGGCCACCGGCAGGTCGGGAACGGTCGAGTGCGCCCGCAGGAAACGCCGCAAGGCGCCCGCGCACATCGGCTCCAGGTCCTCGACGGGCTTGGTGTCGGGGGCGACGAGCTCCAGCGCCAGCCGCTGCCGGCCGCGCCCGATCCGGACCTGCCCGAAGTCCTCGTCCGCCGGGCGGCGCTCCCACAGCCGGTGGCTCATCGCCAGCGACCACAGCGACCGGGGGTCGGGCCCGCTCCACTCCAGCGCCTCCCGCTGCTGGGCGGCCGCCCTGCGCACCCGCCCCCGCACATGGTCGAGGTAGCGGTAGTAGTCGCGCCGCGCGCCGTTCAGCCGCTGCCTGCGCTCACCCGCGCCCTGCCCGGCATGCCCGAAACCCATGCCGACCATCGACAGGACGAACAGCCCGCCGGCCACCCACATGAGCGGGTTGCCGCCACCGGTCCCACCGGCGCCTCCCATGAACATGAGGCCCATGGCGCCGCCGCCGGCCGCCATTGGCAGGTACATCAGGGCGTTCATAAAACCCTGGTTAATGGTTTCCGGAACTTCGGGCGGCGGCTCCAACATGATCTCGCCCTCGGGTATCCGCGGCGGCGGCCGCCTTTCCGGCCGCCGCACGAGAACGGTTCCCACCACCGCTTCCCTTCGTCCCTCACGACCACGGGTCAACGACGGGCCATCCTAGTGCGGAGGCCCGGAGGCGGCGCGGATCAATTGTCCTCTGGCGAGTGGCGGACAACGCTTCTTACTGGTAGTGAGTGATCGGTCAACGAACGATCGGAGGTCGCGTGAATAACACGACGGGGGCCGACCTATGCCGCGTGATCATCATCGCGCCGCACCGGCGCCTGGATCTGTCCCTGCCCGCCGACGTCCCGCTCTCGCACATGCTCCCCACGTTGTTGCAGGTCGCGGGGCAGCGGCTGGCCGACGCCGGGGTCGCCCACTCCGGTTGGGTGCTCCAGCGGCTGGAGGAGGCGCCCCTCGACGAGTCGCAGTCCCTGGCGGCCCAGACCGTCCGTGACGGCGAGATCCTCTATCTGCGGCCAGGGCTGGCCCAGTTGCCCGAGGTCACCTTCGACGACGTGGCCGACGTCGTCGCGACCGGCATCAACGAGCGCCCCGACCGCTGGCGCCCCGAGACCACCCGCGCCTTCGGCCTGCCGGCGGGCGCGGGCGTGCTCCTCGTCGGCGCGGCGGCCCTCACCCTCGCGGGCCCGCCGTGGGGGCTGCCGGCCGCGGCGTCCGGCGTCATCGCCGTGGTGCTCGTCGTCTCGGGGGTGGTCCTGTCACGTGCCATGGGCGACTCGTCCGCAGGCGCCGCACTCGGCTACAGCGCCCTTCCGTATGCGTTTCTGGGCGGGCTGCTGGCACCGGCCCGCCCTGTGGACCTCGCGGCCCTGGGGGCCCCGCATCTCCTCTCGGCCTTCGGCGCGGTGACCCTCACCGCCGTCCTCGCCGCCTTCGGCATCATCGAGGGCCTTCCCCTGTTCCTGGGCGTGGCCCTCACCGCGCTCTTAGGGCTGGTCTCCGCCGCCCTCGTCGAAGGCGCCGGCCTGGCCCCGTCCGGGATGGCCGCCCTGGCCTCGTCCCTCTGCCTCGTGATGACCGCCTTCATCCCGTCGCTCGCCTTCCGGCTGGCCCGGCTCCCGCTCCCGCCCGTCCCGGAGAACGCCGACGAGCTGCGCAACGCCCAGACGTTCGACGGCCCCTCCCTCCTCCGCCGGACCCGCGAGGCCGACCGGTTCACCACGGCCCTGGTCGCCGCCGTGGCGATCGTCGGCATCGCCTCCCAGCTCCTGCTCACCACCGGCGGATGGCTCCCGAGGACGACGGGCCTCTGCGTCTCGCTCGTGCTCCTCCTGCGCGCCCGGGTCTTCCACAGCCTTCCGCAGCGCCTGTGGATGCTCGGGTCGGGGCTGGCGGGCCTCGCGGTCCTCGCCCTCCGCGAGGCCGGCGCGGCGTCACCGGCCAGGACGCTCCTGACGGTGATCGTGCCGATCGCCCTGGCGGCGACGGTCATCATCGTGATGGCGCTCCGGCTTCCCGTCCGCAAGCCGTCGCCGTTCTGGGGGCGCGCGGCCGACATCACCGACATGATGCTGATCATCAGCCTGCTCCCCCTGGCCATGGGGGAGCTCGGCCTCTACGCGTGGCTGCGCGGGCTGGCCGGCTGATGCAGACCCGCAAGGACCTCTACCAGGCCCACCGCCTGATGACCCAGCGCGTCGCGCTGGCGCTCCTGCAGGGCAGCCCGAGCGCCGCCGAGTCCCCGCTCCGCCGCACCGGCGTGGGCGCGCTCTGCGGCGTCATGGTCGTCGTCCTCGTCGCGGCCGGGTTCGGCATCGCGGGGCTCCTGTTCAAGGGCGGGGCCCGCAACCTGGAACGGCCGGGCGTCCTCATCATCGAGAAGGAGACCGGGGCGACCTACGCCTACAACCCCGAGACGCGCAAACTCGTCCCGTTCCTCAACTACGCCTCCGCCCGCCTCGCCATGCCCACCACGGAGATCCATCGCAAGCTCGTCTCCTCCCGGTCACTCGCCGAATACGCGAGGGGGCCGCTCGCCGGCATACCGGATGCCCCGGAGTCACTGCCCGACCCCGGGAAACGGCCGAAGACCTGGTCCCTCTGCGTCCGCGGCGGGACCGTTTCCCTCGTCGGCGGCCACGACGTGGGCGGACGCCCCCTGGACGACACGCAGGGCGTGGTCGTGCGAGGCGGCACCCAGAACTGGCTGGTCTGGTACAACACCCGCATGCGGCTGACGCCGGAGACGGCCCGCGTCCTCAGCGCCGACCCGCCGGTGCCCGTCAGCGAGCGCTGGCTGAACGGCCTCCCGCAGGGGCTCGACCTCACGGCCCCGTCGATCCCCCGACGGGGACAGCGCTTCCCCGGGCCGGACGGCGCCCTGACGCCCGCGGGGCAGATCTTCCGGGTGCCTTCCGTGGCGGGCACCCCCGAACGCTGGTACGCGCAACTCCCAGACGGCCTTTCGGATATCTCTGCCACCCAGGCCCGGCTCCTGCTGGACGTGCCCGGCGCCGCCGCGCCCCGCGATCTCACCCCGGCCGCCGCCGCGTCCAGGCCGTCCCGGACCAACCTCCACAACCGCGCGTTGCCGGAGTCTCCGCCGCGTATAGCGGCGTACGAGGCTCAGCAGCCGCTCTGTGCCATCTACAAGGACGCGGCGAGGCTGTCCACAGAGGCCCGTTTCACCGTCGGCGGCGCCCTCCCCGCCCCGAGTGTCACCTCCTCGAACCTGGACCAGGTCCTGCTTCCGGGCGGCGGCTCCTTCGTGGGCGTCCTGACCGCCAGGGGACGGCCCCCGCAGTCCTTCGCCCTGCTAACCGACCAGGGGATCCGCTATCCCGTGCCCACGTCGGAGGACATCGCGAAACTGGGCTACTCCCCGGCCAAGGCCACTCCAATTCCGACAAATCTCCTACAACTGTTCAAAAAAGGGCCGACCTTGACCGGCGCGAACGCCCTGCGTCCGGTTCCGGCCAGATGATCAGCACATGGAGAAACAAACACTGAGCAAGCCCGCATATAAGACGAGCCGCAATGGCGCTCCCGAAGGTATTGCATAGACATGCCAACCACGCCTTCCCTACGCTGTACTTTGCTCGCAGTCACGGGGTGTGTCGCGTATCGATCAAGGAATTCGATCGGCACGCGCGAGCGCTCGTCGTGACGCGCACAGCGACCGACGCGCGAGGAGAGCCACAGATGACCAACCACTCATCGGTCAACCGGCAACACATGCAGCAGGCGGCCGGAAAGGTCCAGGACGCCCACGGCCGGATCGGTCAGATCAAGGGCCAGCTGAACGCCCACCACGCCGAGCTCCAGGGCGCGTGGAAGGGCGAGTCCGCCGCCGCGTTCACGCAGGTCTACAACATGTTCGAAACCGAGTTCACCAAGGTCCTCAAGGACCTGGGCGTGATCCACGAGAAGCTCGTGGGAACGAAGGCCAAGTACGAGAGCGCCGAGCAGGAGAAGACCGCCCGGGTCAGCAGCCTCAAGGGCCTCGTCAACGGCTGACCGGCCCACCCGACCGCTAGAACTGGAGGATGCCGTGAGCACCGAATACACCTACGTCAACTTCGGCGGCATGCAGAACGCGCAGGCGAACTTCATGACGGCGCTGAGGAGCTACCAGGCCACCCTCGACACGCTCGACGCCCAGGTCCGCGCCAACCTGGCCGAATGGGACGGCGACGCCCGCGCCGCCTACGAGCAGAAGTCACGCGAGTGGAAGCAGGCCGCCCAGCGGATGGCCGCCGCCGTGTCCGGCATGGGCACGGCCGTCGGCGACTCCCACGACATCCACCTGGGCGCCGAACGCTCCAACACCGCCATGTGGACATAGCCGGTCCGCGCACAGGGAAGAAGACCACCATGGCCCCCCGGGATCAGCCCGACGACCCGACGTCCCCACCACTCCCAAGGCCGGACTCCGGACCCGCAGGCGCCATCGCTCCCGGCTCGCTGAACCGGACGCCGCCCGGCGCCGGGACCATCGCCCATCGCCGCGAGCAGATCCGCCAGGTGGCGCGGGAGATGGGCAAGGACCTCGCCGACCTCAAGAACACACTGAGCCTGCTCCAGGGCGGCTCCCGCGTCGCCGGGCGCGTGGGCGGCTGGGACGTCGCCTGCGAACTCGGCTCGGGACTGGACACCGCGCACGAGAACATGGTCGCCGCCGTCAACGCCTACTGCGCGGCCTACGACCAGGTGATCAAGCGGCTTGAGCGCACCGCGACCAACCTCGACAAGGCTGAGGAAGAGGCGACGCACACCGTCCGCCGCCCCCGTCCGCCCTCCGGCGTGAAGCCGTGGCAGCAGCAGTGACACCACGACGCGTGACTGGAAGGGATCATGGGGCGTAGAAAAGAGGAGCAGGAACTCCGGCAGGGCGCCCTCGGGCACGGGAACCCGGCGCAGTACGACCACGACACGATCGTCGCCTACCTCCAGGGCGCGAACGTGGCGCCGCTCCAGGAACTCGGAAGAGCCCACGCCCAGGCGCGTCCGGTGTTCCAGCGTGTCCAGCAGGCGCTCGGCGCCCACGCGAACCGCCTCAACGCGGTGTGGACGAGCGAAGCGCAGGTGCTCAGCGCCAAGGAGTTACGCGCCCTCACCGACTCGGCGAGCGCGCTCGAAAAGGCGAGCAGCCGGTTCGAGACGGCGATGGCGAGCGCCGAAGGCACCATCCGGAACGCACAGACCAACATTCCCGCCCCCGGCCCCCTGGGAGTGCTACCGCAGTCCGGAGCCTCGGCCGGCCCGATGATGAGCCACGCCGCCGACAAACAGGCACAGGAGCACCTGGCCAGAACAAACTCCGGCCTGGCCTCCGCCTTCGCCCAGATCCCACCGAACATCCCACTCGATCTGATGAGCCCCATCGAAGACCCGATCGGTGGCGGCTCAGCACCGGGGGCGACCTCCGGCGCCGGAGTTCCCGGGTCTTCCGCAGGTGGCGCTCCTGCGAGACATATGGGAGGCGATGGACCCGAAGCTGCGGGAGGTGCCGCTCAGTCTCCGGGTCAGGCCGGCTGGACGCCGGGAGGACTCCCGACGTTGGAAGGCGTGGGACCCGGCGGCGAGCCAGCGCCGGGTGGCCAGGTGGGCGCCGGTCCCTCAGATCTCCAGGGAATCCAGCCGTCACCATCCGGCACCGGCGGCGGCCCGGGAAGTCCGGGCGTACCACCCCCAACGGTCGCGTCGCCGGGCTCCCCGCCCAGTGGAGGAGCCGGGCCGCCCCTTCCTGGAGGGCTCGGCGTTCCGCTCCCGCCGAGAGCGCTTCCGACGATCCCCACCAATCCAGTGACAGCGCCCAATGGTCGGGGCACCAGCCCCACCGTCGGTGAGTCCCCGGCCGGTGGACGCGGCAATCTGCCGGTTGCCGGTATGGGCGGTGGAGGAGTTCCACGGGCAGGTGGGGTGCTCGGAGCCACCGGGACGTCGAGTCGCCTGCCCGGTCTGAACAGCGCGTTGGGCGAAGGGCTCGGAACCAGGGCGATCGCACCCGGCGGAGTGATCGGCGCCGGCCCATCCGGCGGTGGTCGGACGGCATCGCGGCCGGGAACGGCAGGTGTCGGCGAGCCGGGAGGGACACGCACCGGACTCGGAATGCCGATGGGAGCCGGTACTGGCCGCACCGCCGCTTCGCGCGAGCGCAGCATCCCTCTGACCGAGGACGAGGACGTGTGGAGCGAGCACGAGGGGGTCGCTCCGAGGGTGATCGGAGAACCGACCGGCAACGGTCGCTGAGGGGCTGTCAGATCGTGCACACGAGAACGATTCGCTCGGCGATTGCGCTGACGGGCGTGATCGCCCTGGTCTCAACTCATGCGGCGCCTGTCAGGGCCGCGTCCTCGGTAGCGCGTTCAGAGGAATGGTGGTTCGACGCGTGGGAGATCGAAGAGAAGGTCTGGCCCGTGACGCGCGGAAAAGGAGTCGTCGTCGCCGTCGTGGACACCGGCGTGGAAGCCCGACTGCCTGACCTCGACGGGGTGGTCCTCAAGGGCACCACCTACAACGGTCCCGGCGGCGGAGACGGCCGCAAGGATGGAGACAGTGAACTCGGCGGCCATGGGACCGCCATGGCCGCCTTGATCGCCGGGCAGGGACGCGGAACCGGAATGATGGGGATCGCCCCGGAGAGCCGGATCCTTCCCATTACAGCCGGGGGGCTCGCCTACGCGCGTTCCATACGCTACGCGGTCGATCACGGCGCTCAGGTCATCAATATTTCGGCAGTAAGTGATGGATCGTCCTGCCCAGATGACCTCCAGCAGGCCGTTGAATATGCAGCACAGCACGATGTCGTGATCGTCGCAGGCGCAGGCAACGATGGTTTCGTGGCCGAATCGGGGTTCTATCCCGCCAACTGCGCAGGTGTGCTCACCGCGGGCGCCGTGGACGCCTACTTGAAGATCTGGACGAAGAGCACCCCTGGCGACAATGTGATGATCGCGGCTCCCGGCGTAACGGTGGGATCGATCAGCAAACGCGGAACCTTCGACTGGGATCGCAATGGCACCAGCCAGGCCACGGCTCTCACATCGGGCGTGGTGGCGCTCATGCGCGCCCGGTACCCGCGGATGCCGGGACGCCAGATCGTCCAACGCATCCTCGCCACGGCGAAAGACGTCGGCCCCAAGGGCTGGGACAAGAGGTCCGGCTACGGCGCGATCATCCCCTACCTGGCCCTCACCGCGAACGTGGCGTCCGACGCCCCTAATCCGGTCTACAGCAGGCTTCCTCCGGCACAGATGAAAGAGGGTACAAATCCTTCACCATCGAAACAATCGATTAGGACGACAGCTACGGACTATCGTAAATCGGGAGGCGGCGGCCTGCCCTGGTGGTCCTTGATGGTCATGGTTCTGGGAGTCGCCCTAATAATAGCCGGGGCGATTCTTGTTCGGCGTCGTCGTTTTAGGGGCGGCGGAGAGCTGTGAGTTGCGGTAGTTGGAGGTTTCACAGCATGGGAGCGCACTGTGAGTGAGCATCGCCTTTGGGTCAGGGACATCAATCGTCTGCAGGCGTTGGGACGGACCGCGCTACCCGACCTGGCCAACGACGTGAATAAGACGAAGTTCGGAATAGATTCTCTGAATTTGAACCCGGCGGCCTTCGGGGAGAATCCGATAAGGGTGGAGATGGAACGGGCTTACGAGGATGCGAGAGCGCAGTTCAGCAAACAACTTCAAGCCGCCTACGCCGGCCTTCGTGACTCCGGCAACGCCATCGCGAAGGCAGCCGATCATTATCGAGAAATAGAGAAGAAGTTGGCGAGCTGACTGCATCGCCGTTATCGAAACAGAAAGGAAGAGTTCATGGGGGTCGGCGATGTCAAGAAACTTCTCGGCATGCATGGTATTGAACTCATAGATGCGGCTGCTCAAATGGTTGGACAGGCGCCTCCGTCGCAAATGAGTAGGCCTATGACCACGCCTGATCCAAAACTTCTCAGGCCTACCCAGGATGAATGGTGGCGGGCCAGTGATCACCTTACCGCGCACATCGAGGAGGTGAGAACGCATGTGAGCGTCGTTCTCGCCAACTGGGATGTCCCGGCTGGGTTCGAGACCTACATGAATAAAATGATTCAGCTTCTCCAGGACCAGCAGGCGGCAGTTCGGGGTGTCTCGTGGCACCTGGATGCGGTTGGCGAGGCTCTCCAGAAGGCGAAGGACGACACGGAGGAGAAGATAAGCGAGGTTGCCGCCGGCATCGCCGCCGGGATTATTGGCGCGGTGGTGGGATCTGCGTTCTCGCTTGGTGCGGCGTCGGCGATCGGCCTCGGATTCCTCATTGCCTTCATTGCCGGCTTCCTCACATGGTTGGTCAACCGCGCGAATATTCAGAAGTCGCTGCTGAGCGCGCAAAATGGGCAGCTTGAAAACTTGAAAAAACTTGTCAGTCGAGAGAGCCTGGCGAAGGTGACGCCGCCGGACCCGCCGAACCTCAGTCGGGTGAAGGGCTTTTCCTCGATCCACGAGCCCGACGGAGTCTAGGTCTCGGCGTTCGGTTCGGACCGGCCAGCGATGAACGGATGAACAATGTACGATGAGTCTGAGCAGGCACACCGCCTCCGGGAATTGATCCTGGAAGTCGTTCAACGTCCATTCGTCGCCACCTCCGCCGATAAGATGATCAAGGTGACTGCGGTCGCCAGTGGACAGGTCGTGGGGTTGGAGATAGATCCGAAAATCTATCGAAACCCGAACAGTGCCGGACTGGCGCGCAACATTCTCGAAACTTTGAACCGAGCCATCAGTGGTGCGGCCGGCATGCATCTGGAAAGCCTCCAGCAGATCACTGGAAACGACTCTTTTGGGCAATTGATGCAGGGTGCGACCGATCTCGTGAGTGAGCTTATCGACGAGGCGGACGATTTTAGGCGCGGGTCGCACGGCGCCTAGAGAGGGCGCCCTTCAAGTTCCCCATATAAAATTTCGATGGAGAAGGAATGTCGGAAGTTCGATCAGGAGTCGTAAGGCTTTCAACGGGCCCAGGGGCTCGTGGGTGGGTCGTGTGGATTTTCAATTCCGTTTGTACTGTTGCGGTCGAGGTCGCCGGCTTCTATCTTGCAGCTGATCTCATCGGCGACGACAAATATGCTATCGCTGCCCTTCTGATTCTAACGCTCGTGGTATTTTTCGTTTTCATTGCCGGTATGCTCTATTTTGCCTATCGTAGATCGTTCTGGCTGGATGGCAGATGCTTGTGGCGGCGTGGGATCGTACGTGACCGCGAATATGATCTCTCGGTTGCTCGGATCGGTTTGGAGTTCTCGGGTGTTGGGTTGGCCGGGCCGGTGGTTCCTCGGTTGAAAATAACTGCGGGCGGGGAGGGGCGTTCGGTCAACTTGTTGTTGTGCAACAGGGATTTCCGGTACAAGGTGTTGCCGGGGGAGCAGTTGCTCGCGCTTGCTGCGGCTATCGGCACCGGGCGGGGAGCCGAGACGCCTGAGGCGTCGGTCGCCGCTCGGTTGCGGCAGATGGCTGAAGATTCAGGTGTGGGTGGGGTTGTTTAGGTGAGTGAGGAGTTGGTGGTGGCGGTGCCAGTAGTCGGGGGAGCGGCCGTCGCCTAGGGGGAACCAGGTCAGGGGGGCGGACGGGGGGCCAAGGCGTTGGCGGGTGAAGCCCGGGGGGCCCGTGCGGGCGCCGGCGGCGGCCAGGCCGATCGGGGACGCGGCGCCTGACCAGCGGGGTTCGGTGGTGAGGTCGGGGCGGCCCGGGGAGAGTTGGGCCATGAGGGCCGTGATCGGGGTTTTGGTGGTGAGGGCGTCGATCAGCGGTGGGAGGTCGGTTATGGGGGGACGGGTGGACGGAGGGTAGGCGACCACCAGCGTTGTCGTTTCGGTTTCGCCGGAGAAATTCAAGGTGGCTATCGCGTTTTTTCCGGTGAGGATGAGGTGTGGGGCCCGGGGTAGGTCGGGGCCATTCCAGGGGTGTTTCAGGGGTTCGGTGGGGCCCCAGCCCAGGGGTGGGTGGCCGGTTATCAGGTGGAGGAGGTGCTCGATCTGTGCGCCTGGGTTTTCTGCGGGGCGGGCCTGGAAGGTCAGGGTCAGGTGGGAGCCGAGGGGTGCCGACGGGCGGGTTTTGTAGGTGGGGGCGTAGTCGGTCGCGTCGGGGACGTGGGTGAAGGCGGTGCCGTCCCAGCGCATCGGGCGGCCGGTGAGGCCCTCGTAGTAGCCGTCGCCTGGGGCGACCACCCAGGTCGCTTTCGGGGTCCCCGCCAGGGCGCGGAGGGGAATGGTCAGGCGGCTGGCGGGGCTTGTGACGATCTGGAGGACGCGGGGGCCGCATTCCGCCAGGGCCTCGGCCAGGGCGGGGCTCAGCGCGACCACCGGTCGGTCCCGGAGGACGACCATGGAGTGCGGTGTGAGGGCGTCGGCGCCGCCCCGGGTTTCGTTCACTGGCCCCATACCGTGCCGTTGTGGCGGGTCGCGAGTTCGCGGGCGCAGTGCCGCGCGAGGTGGAATGCCTCGGGAGGTGACGCGGCGGCGTGGAGTTCGACCCACCAGACCGGTTCCCGGGCGGGGGCGGAGAGGAGCCGTTCCACCTCGCCCGGGACGGTGATCAGCGTCGCGTCCTGGACGCGTAGGAGGAGGCGGTCGTGGGAGTCGAAGACGTAGGGGCCGCCTACTGCGAGGCCCTGGATGCCGGACGAGGCGACCAGCGCGGGCAGTGCGTCCAGGTCCGGTTCCTCCTGGGACAGGACGACCAGCTCGCGGCTCATCGGACGGCCAGGGCGCGGGCGAAGGCGGCGGCCGTCATCCGCGCGGCGGCGGTGTGCGCCGCGGCGCCGACGCGCTCGGGGGTGATCGAGACCCCGGCGGCGAGGTGGCGGTCGAAGGGGATGTAGACCACGGGGAGTCCGCCCGCGCTCAGCATCTGGACCGCGCGTTTCACGTCCGTGCCCGGGTTGGGCGCGTGCGCCACCAGGGCGATGACCGTCCGGGGGAGAAGGCCGGTGTTCTGGGCGAGCCAGTTGACGGCGGCGCGGGCGCTGAGGGCTCCGTCCACGGTTCCGGGGGTGACGAAGACCTGGGCGTGCGCTTCGGCGAGGATCCCGCGCTGGAGGTCCTCGGACAGGCCGGCGCCGCAGTCGATGACGGCGGTGGAGAAGTAGCGGCTGAGGTTGCCCACGCCCCGCTGGAAGAGGGCGTGGTCCAGCGTTCCCGCGACGGCTCCTCCGGGCGCGGCGGGGAGTACGTAGAGGCCCTCGTCGGTGCGTCCGAGGTGGGCGGCGGTCTCCTCCCAGGAGCGTGGCCGCGCGGCGGCGAGGTGGCGGAGGGAGCTGGGCGAGGTCGCCCCCGCGCGCAGGGGGAGCGAGCCGAGGCCCGGGTCGGCGTCGACCGCGACGACCCGGTCGGCGCGGTGCCGGCGGATGATCCCGGCGACGAGCGCCGCGACCGTGGACTTGCCCGCGCCGCCCCGGACGCTCGTCACCGCGATCCGGCGGCAGGACGGCACGGGCGCGCCCAGCCGGGCGCCGACCCACTCCAGTTCGCCGGCCGCCGAGGACGGCCCGACGGGCCTGCGCGGGCCCGGTGTCCGACGGGGGGCGCTCTCCTGGGCGGGGGTGTTCTCCGACGGCTCCCGGGGGCGGGGGTCCGGTGTGGGATGCGGGGCGGGGGCCGGGACGCGGGGGGACGCCGGTGCGGGATGCGGTGCCGGTGCGGGGACGGGCGGCTGGGGGACCGCCGGTGCCGGGTGCGGCACCGGGGGCTGGGAGGCCGCGAGGGCGGCCGTCCATGGGCTCTCTACCTGGGGCGCCGCAGGGAGCGCGGCGGGACGCGGGGACGGCGCGACGAGGCCGGACTCCAGACCGCCGAGGTCGTGGAGGACGGCCCGCTGCCAGTCGCGATCGGTCACCGGTCCCCTTCCAGCGCCGCGAGATCAGTCGGCCGAGACGAGTCTAGACAAGTCAGGAAAAAGGGAGAGCGGTTTCGACCGGACGTGTGAGGCGGGGTCAGAGGTAGAGTCCGACGGCCTCGGCCGAGGCGGGGGCGGCGGGCTGGAGGTCGGCGGCGCGCAGGGTGATGATCTCGATGTCGTCCGGGCGGTCGCCGGTGGTGAGGCGCTGCCCCTGCGCCGCGATGGCGGCGTCCAGGAGGTTGCGCATGAGGCGGCCGTTGCCGAAGGACGGCCCGCGCGGCACCGCGTGGAGCAGCGTCCGCAGGCGTCCGGGGACGTCCGGGGCGAGCGTGAGGCCCTCGGCGGCGGCGAGCCGCTCGAAGATCGCGACGAGTTCGGTGTCGGAGTAGTCGGGGAACGCCAGCCGCTTGGGGAAGCGGGACTCCAGGCCGGAGTTGCCGGTGAGGAACGCGGTCATCTCGCGCTCGTATCCGGCGGCGATGACGACGAGGTCGCCCCGGTACTCCTCCATGAGCTGGACGAGGGTGGCGACGGCCTCCTGCCCGTAGATGTCGCCGGCCAGCGCGTACGCCTCGTCGATGAACAGGACGCCGCCGAGCGCCTGTTCGACGGCGGCGCGGACGCGGGGCGCGGTCTGGCCGAGGTAGGGGCCGACGAGGTCGGCGCGGGAGACCTCGACGAGGTGGCCGGAGGACAGCAGCCCGAGCCGCCCGTAGACGGACGCGACGAGGCGGGCGACGGTGGTCTTGGCGGTGCCGGGGTTGCCGGTGAAGACCATGTGCCGGGTCGGGGTGACGACGGGCTGCCCGGCGCCGCGCCGCAGCTCGGCGCCCCGGGCCTCGGCGACGAGGCGGTGCACCTCCTGCTTGACGTCGGCGAGGCCGACCAGGGCGTCCAGCTCGGTGAGCGGGTCGGTGGCGGGCAGGACCCGCGAGGTGCCGCTGAGGCTGTCGGGGATGTCGTCCGGGAGGAGGGTGGCGAGGTCCTGGGGGGTGGCGCGCTTCTTGGCGGTGACGCGGCGCGCCTGGAGCACGGTGGCGCGCTCGGACAGGTTGCGCATGACGCGGGCGTTGCCGAACGAGCGGCCGCGCGGGGCCTTGCGGAGCAGGCCGGAGATCTTGGCGCGGGCGGCGGGGGTGGGTTCGAGGCCGGTGGCGAGGGCCTGGCCGGTGAAGATCTCCAGCAGCTCGTCGTGGGTGAAGTCGGGGAAGCGGATCGTGTGCGGGAAGCGGGAGGCGAGCCCGGGGTCGGAGGAGACGAACCGCTGCATCTCGCGCTCGTAACCGGCGGCGATGACGACGAGGTCGTCGCGGTTGTCCTCCATGACCTTGAGCAGCTCGGCGATGGCCTCGGGCCCGTAGTCCTCGGACATGCCGCTCTGCGTGAGCGCGTACGCCTCGTCGATGAACAGGACGCCGCCGACGGCCTGCCGGGCGACGGCGCGGGTCTTCACGGCGGTCTCGCCGAGGTACTGGCCGACGAGCCGGGAGCGGGACGCCTCGACGAGGTGCCCCGACGACAGCAGGCCGAGGTCCTTGAAGATGCGGGCCAGCAGCCGCGCGACGACGGTCTTGCCGGTGCCGGGGTTGCCGGTGAAGACCATGTGCCGCGCGGGCGGGACGGGCGCGGGCAGCCCGGCCTCGCGGCGCATCTTGGCGGCCTCGGCGCCCGCGACGAGCAGCTCGATCTCCTGCTTGACGGTGTCGAGGCCGGTCAGCGCGGCGAGTTCGGCGAGCGGGTCGCCCGGGGATCCGGACGCGTCGAAGGCGGCGGGGACGTCGGGCCGTTTCACCACCAGCTCTTCGCCGGGCTCGGTGCGCTCCCGGACGCCCTCGACGACGACGTCGGCGAGGCGCTGCGCGAGGCGCGCGTTGCGCAGGTTCCGGACGGGCGGGGTGCGGACGAGCAGTTCCCCCGCGGCGGTCAGCGCGCGTTTGTGCGCGCGCGCCCCGCGCTGTTGCAGCGC
Source organism: Actinomadura sp. NEAU-AAG7 (assembly GCF_018603865.1). Lineage (NCBI taxonomy): Bacteria > Bacillati > Actinomycetota > Actinomycetes > Streptosporangiales > Thermomonosporaceae > Actinomadura > Actinomadura sp. NEAU-AAG7. The sequence goes on along the minus strand of NZ_JAHFZY010000008.1, from coordinate 213,760 downwards.
CCGGTTGAACAGCTCGGTGTACCCGTCGGCGGTGAACGGGTGCGTCGGGACGACCTGGAGCCGCAGCGCGAGCCCGGGGTTGACCTCGCGGATCCGCTCGTCCCCGCCGGGTTCGCAGAGCGCGACCACATGCAGGTCGTCGTGGACGTCGAGGGCCCGGTGCAGCTCCTCCAGGATGGCCTCGCCGCTGCGGACGTCGCGGGACATGTCGTCCAGCCCGTCGATGACCATGAGGCGGTGCCCGGCGGAGTCGCGGGCGTCGTTGTAGAGGTGCGTGGTCGCGGCGGACACCTCCTTGGCGGCGAAGAAGTCGCCCGCCAGCCAGAGCGGCGGCTCGGTGACCTGGCGTTCGCGCAGCAGCCGGGCGATCTCCTGGGCGGCGTCGCGCTTGCCGGTGCCGTCCGGGCCGACCAGCATCAGCCGGACGGGCGCGTCCCCGCCCGCGACGTCCTCCAGGGCGGCGAGCACGTCGGGCTGCCCGACCAGCTCGGAGCCGACGTCGGCCTTGCGGACGCGGCGCGCCCGCGTGGAGGGCCCCTTGCCCACACCGGCGGCGAGCGGATTCACCATGCGGCGGCGCGGGGTGAACAGGCGCCGGACGTCCTCCTCGAACTCCCCGACCGGGATCCACTCGGGCTCGGGGATCTGCGCCTCGTCCGGGAAGCCCTGGGCCGCGCCGGTGAACCGCATCGCCATGTCCAGCCAGCCCCGGCACGCCTCGATGGCGCCCGCGCCGAGCGCCCGGCCGAGCCAGGCGCGGGTGGAGGTGTACCAGGGGTGCGGCTTGAACCCGGCGCGTTCGGCCGCGAACCGTTCGAGCAGCTCGCCGTAGCGGTCCTCGGTGACGGCGGCGGCCAGCTCGACGGGCACCTGCTCCAGGCCGCCCTGGAGCAGGAGGTGGACGAGCATCTCCTCCACCGACTCCTCGTGCGGGGCGACCTCCAGGAGGTGCTCGTGCACGGCCAGGAGCCCCGAGCACACCCATTCCAGATAGCCGATGGGGCCCGCGAGCTCCGGCAGGACGGCGACGACGTCGTCGGGGGCGTGGGCCGTCCAGAGCGCGCGCTGGTCGGGCAGGGGCGCGTTGATGTCCAGTCCGGGCGGCGGGTCCTCGTAGAGCCGGATCATGGCCTGGCGGCGCTGCTCGACGGGCTCCAGCCCCTCCAGGACGTCGAGCGCGTCGCGGGCCAGGCCGAGCGCGAGGTCCTTGTCGGGGGCCTCCTCCAGCCATTCCAGCGGGCGGAACCCGCCCTTGGTGACGCCCCAGTCGCTGACCGTCCGCAGCGGCTCGCGGGGCTCGCGGTGGTAGCGGCCGAAGAACTGGTACTGGAGGCGCGAGTGCGTGCCGGAGTTGACCGCCGCCGCGCCGCACAGGAAGTCGACGTCCAGCACCAGCTCGGCGACGACGAGCGGCGCGGGCGTGCTCAGCACCGAGTGCTGGTCGGTGGTCAGCTCGGCGCAGCGCGGGTCGGCGACGAGCTTGTCGATGCGGGCGCGGATGTCGTCGTAGAGCCCGTCCGGCACCCGCCAGGGCCCGAAGGAGTACAGGTCCAGGATGGGCTCATCGGTGACGAGCAGTTCCAGATTCTCCGGCAGCCGCACCGCTTTCCCCTCTAAAGCACACAACCCGGTGCGAACAGACTAGAGCGTCCACCGGGCTCGGGGGCGGCGCTTGCGGAGGAGGGCATCGGAGGTGACGGTGCGCGAACGCCGCCGGGACAGGGCCGGAAGGCGGAAACCTTCGCGTGTTTTTCCCGTGGCTGTCATCTGTCACTTTGTTCACGGTTCCCGGGCGCTCGGGCGACCGTTCCAGGCCGGTCCACTGGGTAGGTAACCGATGACCCGGCCGCCCGCACCCTGGGAGACCCACGTGATCACTAAGCTGCTCGTCGCCAACCGGGGCGAGATCGCCGTGCGGGCGTTCCGCGCCGCCTACGAGCTCGGCATCGCCAGCGTCGCCGTCTACGCCCACGAGGACCGGCTGTCCCTGCACCGCCAGAAGGCGGACGAGGCGTACGAGATCGGCGAGCACGGCCATCCCGTCCGCGCCTACCTGGACGTGGACGGCATCGTCGCGACGGCGCTGCGGGTCGGCGCCGACGCCGTCTACCCCGGCTACGGGTTCCTGTCGGAGAGCCCCGAGCTGGCCGAGGCGTGCGAGCGCAACGGGCTGACGTTCGTCGGGCCGCCCTCGGCCGCGCTGAGGCTGGCGGGCAACAAGATCGAGGCGGTCGCGGCGGCGCGCCGGGCGGGCCTGCCGGTGCTGCGCTCGGCGACGCCCGAGCCCGGCCGCGAGCTCGCGGCGGCCGACGAGGTCGGGTTCCCGCTGTTCGTGAAGGCGGCGGCGGGCGGCGGCGGGCGCGGGCTGCGCCGCGTCGACAACCGCGAGGACCTGGAGGCCGCCGTCGACACCGCGCGCCGCGAGGCGCTCAGCGCGTTCGGCGACGCGACCGTGTTCCTGGAGCAGGCCGTGGACCGGCCGCGCCACATCGAGGTGCAGGTGCTCGCGGACGCCGCCGGGCACACCGTCCACCTGCGCGAGCGCGACTGCTCGGTGCAGCGCCGCCACCAGAAGGTCGTGGAGATCGCCCCGGCGCCCCGGCTGGACCCGCTGGTCGCCGAGCGGCTGTGCGCGGACGCGGTGCGGTTCGCCGAGGAGATCGGCTACGTCAACGCGGGCACGGTCGAGTTCCTCGTGAACGACCGGGGCGAGCACGTCTTCATCGAGATGAACCCGCGCATCCAGGTCGAGCACACCGTGACCGAGGAGGTCACCGGCGTCGACCTGGTGCAGAGCCAGCTCCGCGTCGCGGGCGGCGAGACGCTCGCCGACCTCGGCATCGCCCAGGACGAGGTCACCGTCTCGGGGTACGCCGTGCAGTGCCGCATCACCACCGAGGACCCCGCGAACGGGTTCCGCCCCGACACCGGCAAGATCTCCGCGTACCGGTCCCCGGGCGGCGCCGGGGTCCGCCTCGACACCGGGACGACGCACGCGGGCGCCGTCGTCACCCCCCACTTCGATTCACTGCTGGTCAAGCTGACCTGCCGCGGGCGGACGTTCGAGGACGCCGTCCGGCGCGCGCGCAGGGCGGTCGCGGAGTTCCGCATCCGGGGCGTGGCGAGCAACATCCCGTTCCTCCAGGCGCTCCTGGAAGAGGAGGACTTCTGCGCGGGCGGGGTCACCACGTCCTACATCGCCGACCATCCGGAGCTGCTCACGGCCCGGTCGAGCGGCGACCGCGCGACGCGCCTGGTCCGGTACCTGGCCGACGTGACGGTCAACAAGCCCAACGGCGAGGCGCCCACCCCCCTGGACCCGGCGGAGAAGCTGCCGCCGCTCCTGCTTGAGGGCCCCTTCCCCGAGGGCTCCCGCGACCGGTTGCTCGCCCTCGGCGCGCGGGCGTTCGCGGAGCGGCTCCGCGCCCAGGACGCCCTGGCCGTCACCGACACCACGTTCCGGGACGCGCACCAGTCGCTGCTGGCCACCCGCGTGCGGACCTACGACCTGCTCTCGGCCGCGCCCTACCTCGCGCGGATGACGCCGCAGCTCCTGTCCGTGGAGGCTTGGGGCGGCGCCACCTACGACGTCGCGCTCCGCTTCCTGGGCGAGTCGCCCTGGGACCGGCTGGCCGCGATCCGGGAGGCGGCTCCGAACCTGTGCGTCCAGATGCTCCTGCGCGGCCGGAACACCGTCGGATACACGCCCTACCCCGACTCGGTCGCGCGGGCCTTCGTCAAGGAGGCCGCCGACACCGGCGTGGACATCTTCCGGGTGTTCGACGCCCTGAACGACGTGGAGCGCATGCGCCCGGCTATCGACGCCGCGCTCCAGACCCACGCGCTGGTCGAAGGGACGCTCTGCTACACCGGCGACCTGTCGTCCCCGGAGGAGCGCCTCTACACGCTCGACTACTACCTGCGGCTCGCGGAGCGGCTCGTCGACTCGGGCGTCCACATCCTGTGCGTCAAGGACATGGCGGGCCTGCTGCGCGCGCCCGCCGCCCGCACGCTGGTGACCGCGCTGCGCGAGCGGTTCGACCTGCCCGTCCACCTGCACACGCACGACACCGCGGGCGGACAGCTCGGCACCTACATCGCCGCGATCGAGGCCGGGGTGGACGCGGTGGACGGCGCCGCCGCGCCGCTGTCGGGCACCACCAGCCAGCCCCCGCTCCAGGCGATCGTCGCCGCGACCGACTTCACCGGCCGCGCCACCGGCCTCGACCTGGACGCGCTCACCGCGATGGAGCCGTACTGGGAGGCCGTCCGCAGGCTGTACGCGCCGTTCGAGATGGGCCTGCCCTCGCCCACCGGGCGCGTCTACCGGCACGAGATCCCCGGCGGGCAGCTCTCGAACCTGCGGCAGCAGGCCGTCGCGCTCGGGCTCGGCGACCGGTTCGAGGAGATCGAGCGGTGCTACGAGGCGGCCGACGCGATCCTCGGACGGCTCGTGAAGGTCACCCCGTCCAGCAAGGTCGTCGGCGACCTGGCCCTGCACCTGGTCGCCGCGGGCGCCGACCCGGGCGACTTCGCCGAGAACCCCGAGCGCTACGACATCCCCGACAGCGTCATCGGGTTCCTGAACGGCGAGCTGGGCGACCCGCCCGGGGGCTGGCCCGAGCCGTTCCGCACCAAGGCCCTGGCCGGACGCCAGTACACGCCCGCCCGCGCGGAACTGGACGAGGCGGAGGAGAAGGCCCTCGCCGGTCCGGAGGTCCGCGACACGCTCGACCGGCTGCTGTTCCCCGGCCCGGCCAAGGAGTACCGCGAGGCCCGCGCCGCGTACGGCGACCTGTCCGCGCTCCCGACGAGCGCGTTCCTGTACGGCCTGCGCACCGGGCACGAGATCGCGTTCGACCTCGAACCCGGCGTGCGGGTGCTGGCCTGCCTCGAAGCCGTCGGCGGCATCGACGAGGCCGGCTTCCGGCAGGTCATCTGCAACGTGAACGGCCAGTTGCGGACGCTGTCGGTGCGCGACAGGTCGGTGGCCTCGGACGCCCCGCCCGTCGAGCGCGCCGACCCGGCCGAGCCCGGCCACGTCGCCGCGCCGTTCGACGGCTCGGTGACGCTGCGGGTGGCCGCGGGCGCGGAGGTCGCTGCCGGGGACGTGGTCGCGACCATCGAGGCGATGAAGATGGAGGCCGCGATCACCGCGCCGGTCGCGGGGCGGGTCGCGCGCCTCGCCGTCCCCGTCGCGACCCCCGTCCAGGCGGGCGACCTGCTGCTCGTCATCACCTGAGCGCGGCGGGCCCGGCGAGCTCAGCGGACGGAGCGGGCCGCGCCGTCCGCGCCGTCCGCGCGGGTCACGCCGCGCGGACGGCGTAGCCCGCGAGGGCCGGTTCGAGCAGGTCGAAGGCGGCGCGTCCGCTCTCGGCCAGCGCCGCCGCGATCTCCTCGTGGCCCTGGCCGTCGATCGTGCGGCGCAGGGTCTCCTGGAACAGCACGCGGTGGACGCCGCCGAACTGCGCCGCGACCAGGCGGGGGAGCAGGTCGCCCGGCGCGGCGCCGGTCTCGCGGGCGAGGACGTCGGCCAGCGCGTCCTCGCGCTCCTCGTGGAACTCGCGGATCCGCGCGACCAGCGCCGGGCTCCCGGTGATCATCCGGGCGAACTCCGGGCCGGAGAAGCCGATGACGGCGTCGTGCCGGGACACCGCCGCCAGGAACGCGCGCCGCAGCGCGGCCAGCGCCGACTCGCCGGGCGCCCGCTCGGCGACCGTCCGCGCCGGCAGCCCGACGAACACCTCGTGCAGGTCGAGGGCCAGGTCCTCCTTGCGCGGGAAGTAGTTGGTGACGGTCATCTTCGCCACCTGCGCCGCCGCCGCGACGTCCGCGATCGTCACCTGGTCGAAACCGTGCCGCAGGAACAGGCGGGTCGCCTGGTGCGAGATGTTCTGCCGCGTCTGCTGCTTCTTCAGCTCCCGGAGTCCCATCCCGCCATCATCGCATACTTCGACCTAAGTTTGTTCTTGACATATTTCTAGGTCGGATCTAAGTTTAGGTCTTGAGGGTCCCGGGTACCCGAACGGGGTGACCCGTTCCCTCCCGGCCGGACGAGCAAAGGACACCACCCTGAACGCCAGCCACGCCCCCAGCGCGTCCCCCCGCGTGCCGTCCCCCCGTGGCGCGGCCGTGACCCGCGATCTCATCGACCCGATGAAGGACTACCTGTCCCGCATCGGACGCACCGCGCTGCTGACCGCCGAGCAGGAGGTCGACCTGGCCAAGCGCATCGAGGCGGGGCTGTTCGCGCGCGAGCGGCTGGAGACCCGCGGCCCGCTGCTCAGCGAGCAGGACCGCGACGACCTGGCCTGGATCGCCGCCGACGGCCGCCGCGCCAAGGAGCACATGGTCGAGGCCAACCTGCGCCTGGTCGTCTCGCTCGCCAAGCGCTACATGGGCCACGGCCTGCCGCTGAACGACCTGGTCCAGGAGGGCAACCTCGGCCTGATCCGCGCGGTCGAGAAGTTCGAGTACCGGCGCGGCCTGAAGTTCTCCACCTACGCCGTCTGGTGGATCAAGCAGGCGATCAGCCGGGCGCTCGCCGACCAGAGCCGCACGATCCGCATCCCCGTGCACGTCGTCGAGGTCCTCAACCGGATGACCCGGCTGCGCCGCACGATGGCGCAGGACCTCGGCCGGGAGCCGACCTCGGCCGAACTCGCCGTCGAGCTGGACGTCACCACCGAGAAGGTCGAGTGGCTGCGGCGCCAGTCCCGCGAGCCGCTGTCCCTGCACACCCCGCTCGGCGAGGACGGCGACGGCGAACTCGGCGACGTCATCGAGGACCCCGACGGCGGCGACCCCGCCGACGTGGTCGCGACCTCGATGCTGCGCGGCCGCCTCGACGCCGTCCTGGAGACGCTGACCGAGCGCGAGGCGGGCGTCATCTCGATGCGGTTCGGGCTGGCGGGGGGCGAGCCGAAGACGCTGGAGGAGGTCGGCAAGGTCTACGGGGTGACGCGCGAGCGCATCCGGCAGATCGAGTCCAAGGGCATGCACAAGCTGCGCCACCCGTCCCGCCGCGAGACGCTGGCCGACCTGCTGGGCTGAGCCGTCCCGGGTCCCGGCCCGCCCGGCCGGGACCGGTCCAGTCCACGCGCGGCCCGGCTCGTCGGCGACATCGTCGGAATGTCACGACGACTTCAGCGGTAGGTCGATCTCCTCCCGCGGTGGGATGACAGTCTGGGTGATGTCCGACAAGACTGCAATGGGCGTTCGGCGCGAACTGGAGAGAGACGAGGATGACGGCGAGGCGGTCGACGGGGTGGTCGACGGGGCGGCGCGGGCGGCGCACGGCAGCCGGGTCCAGGCGCGCGATCGCGGTGGGGGTCACCGCGGTGCTCACGCTCGGACTGCTCCAGGGGCCGGCGACGGCGATGCTGCCCTCCCCCTCACCCGGGCCCGCGGACATGACGGGCGTCCCGCTGGCGGCCGCGGCGCCGCCCGCGGCCACCCCGCCCGCCTCCGCGACCGGGGTCGCCCCCGCGAACCTGCGCGCCACGCTGGACGCCGTCCACGCGGCGGGCATGTACGGGATCTTCTCCTCCGTCCGGGACGGCGACCGGCGCTGGAGCGGCGCGTCGGGGGTCGCCGACACCGCGACGGGACGTCCCGCCGCCTCCGGCATGCGGACGCGCGTCGGCAGCATCACCAAGACGTTCGTCGCCACGGCGATCCTCCAGCAGGTGGAGCGGGGGCGCGTCGTCCTGGACGCGCCGATCGGCACCTACCTGCCCGACCTGTTCCCCGGCCAGCGCGGGCGGCAGGTCACCGTGCGGATGCTGCTGAACCACACCAGCGGCATCGGCGACTACGTCGTCAACGCGTTCCCCTCCCTGGCCGACCTCTCGCCCGCCGACCTCGACAGGGAGCGCTTCAGGAAGGTCCGTCCCGAGCAGCTCGTCGCCTGGGGCCTGGCGGCGCCTCCCACCGGCGACCCGGGCGAGCGCTGGTCCTACTCCAACACCAACTACGTCATCGCCGGGCTGCTCCTGGAGAAGGTCACGGGGACCAAGGCGGAGGAGTACATCACCCGCGAGGTCATCCGGAAGGCCGGGCTGAAGCACACCTACTTCCCGACCGGGCCCTACGTCCACGGGGCGCACCCGCGGATGTACGAGTCGCTGTACCAGCACGTGAACCCGCCGCGCGACTACAGCGTGTTCGACATGAGCTGGGCCTGGACGGCGGGCGCGCTGGTCTCCACCACGGACGACCTCAACCGCTTCTACCGGACGCTCCTCACCGGCGGCCTCGTCAACCGGCTGTCGCTGGCGCAGATGCAGCAGACCGTCCCGGTCAAGGACCCCGACGGCGACGTGCTGATGAAGTACGGCCTCGGCATCTACTCCGTGAACCTGCCGTGCGGCACGTTCTGGGGCCACGACGGCGCGGTCTTCGGCGCCGGGACGCAGGCGCTGTCCAGCGCCGACGGCGGCCGCCAGGTCGCGTTCGGCTTCAACCTCATGAAGTACCAGCGGCTGGACGCCGACGGCGCCCCGCTGCCCGACCCGATCGACAGCGCGCTCGGCGCGCACGTGATCCAGGCGCTCTGCGGGACGCAGTCGCCGACGGGCCCCGCCGAGCCGGGCCCGCCGCTGCGCCCGCTGCCGCTCCGGTTCGCCCGCACCGGCCCCTGACCGCCTACGAGGACGCCTGCGGGGCCAGGTCCGAGGGGTCGGTGTTGGCCCCGCACAGCACGACCACCACGCGCTCGCCGGGCGCCGGACGGTAGGCGCCGGTGCGCAGCGCGGCCACGGCCGCGGCGGTGCCGTGCTCGACGGCCAGCCGGTACTCGCGCCACAGGAGGCGGCGGGCCTCGACGATCGCCGCGTCGGTGACGAGGACCGATCCGGCGCCCGTCCGCGCGGCCACGCCGTGGGCGATGCCGCCGAGCCGGGTGGCGCCGAGGGAGTCGGCGGCGACGCCGGAGACCGCCACGTCCACGGGCTCCCCGGCGGCCAGGGCCCGGTCGAGCGTCGGGCAGTTCTCGGGCTCGACGCCGACGACCCGCGCGCGGCCCTCCAGCGCCGCCGCGACGCCCGCCATCAGCCCGCCGCCGCCGACCGCCAGCAGGACGGTGTCGACCTCGCCGCCGGTCTGCTCCGCGATCTCCAGGCCGAGCGTGCCCTGGCCGGCGCAGACGGCGGGCTGGTCGTAGGCGTGGCAGGCCAGCGCGCCGGTGTCGGCGGCGCGCTTGGCGGCGGCCTCCTGCGCCTCGGCGTAGCGGGTGCCGACCCGCACGACGCGCGCGCCGAGCGCCCGCAGCCCCGCGACCTTCACCGGCGGCGCCGTCTCCGGCACGAACACCTCGGCGGGCACCCCCACCCGCGCCGCCGCGTGCGCGAACGCGAGGCCCGCGTTGCCGCCCGAGGCCGCGACGACGCCGGCGGCGGGCAGCCGTCCCGCCTCCCGCGCGGCGAGGATGTGGTTGAACGCGCCCCGCGCCTTGAACGATCCGGTGTGCTGGATGAGCTCCAGCTTCAGCCAGATCCGCGCCGCCTCCCCGGGTGCCCCCGGCGACCCGGGGAGGAGCGGGCCGGGCGCGACGGCCGGCAGCGGCGTCCTGCGGACCCGTCCCGCGATCCGCTCCGCGGCGGCCTCGACGTCCGAACGAAAGATCACCCTGCGTTCCCCTTCCCGCGTGTGCCGGGCTCGGATTCCATCCCTACCAGGCTTCGGCGGCACGGAGGGCGGGCCCGGCGCGTTCCGCGGGATGCCCGTCAGGTGCGGGCGTGCTCGGCGGCGTCCGCGCCCTCGCCGTCCCGTGCCGCCTCCTTGTCGAGCGGCACCTGCCTGACCAGCCACGCCAGCGCGAACGCCAGCACGCCCACGCCCGTCGCGACCAGGAACCCCTGGTGGACGCCGCCCGCCACCGCGTGCCGGTAGGCGTCGCGGACCCCGGCGGGCAGCGTCCGCAGGCCCGCCGCGTCCAGTTGCGCGGAGCCCTCGGTGGCGGCGGCGTAGCCGCGCTCGGCCATGATGTCGCGGACGCGCCCGGCGAACAGCGCGCCGACGATCGAGACGCCGACCGAGCCGCCGATCGTCCGGGCGAGCGTGGCGGTGGACGAGCCGACCCCGAGGTCGGCGCGCTCGACGCTGTGCAGCGAGACCAGCAGCGTCGTCTGCATGAGGCAGCCGATCCCGGCGCCGACCAGCGCCATGAACGCGCCGGTGGTGAGCCGCGAGGTCGCGGTGTCCATGGTCGCCAGCAGCGCGAGACCGGTGGTCAGCAGCGCACCGCCCGTGACGATGAACGCCTTGTAGCGGCCCGTCCGGGAGATGACGGGCCCGGCGACCATGTTGACGGCGACCATCGCGAGGAACAGCGGCATGCCGAGCAGGCCCGCGTTCGTCGCGGACGAGCCCTGCACGGCCTGCTGGAACAGCGGCAGGTAGGTCATCGCGCCGAACATCGCGAAGCCGAGCAGGAACCCGATGACCGTGACGACGGTGAAGTTGGCGTTGCGGAACAGCTTCAGCGGCAGGACGGGCTCGGCGGCGCGCCGCTCGGCGACCACGAACGCGACGCCGGCGGCCACCGCGAGCGCGCCGAGACCGATGATCACGCCCGACGTCCACGCGTACTCGGCGCCGCCCCACGTGGTGACCAGCACGACCGAGGAGATCGTGGTGGCCAGCAGCGCGACGCCGAGGTAGTCGATCCGGGCCTGCGAGCGCTGCTTCGGCAGGTGCAGGACGGTCGAGATCATGAACAGCGCGAGCAGGCCGAGCGGCAGGTTCACATAGAAGCACCAGCGCCAGCCGAGGTGGTCGGTGATCGCGCCGCCGACCAGCGGCCCCGCGATCATCGCCAGCCCCATCACGCCGGAGATCATGCCCTGGTAGCGGCCCTGGTCGCGGGGCGGGACCAGGCTGCTGATGATCGCCAGCGCGCCGACCATCAGCCCGCCCGCGCCGAGCCCCTGGATCGCCCGGAAGCCGATGAGCTGGGTCATGTCCTGCGACATCCCGGCCAGCGCCGACCCGGTCAGGAAGATCACGATCGCGGTGAGGAAGGCGCCCTTGCGCCCGTACATGTCGCCGAGCTTGCCCCAGACGGGCGTGGAGACGGCGGTCGCGAGCGTGTACGCGGTCACGACCCAGGACAGGTGGCCGAGGCCGCCGAGGTCGCTGACGATGCCCGGCATCGCGGTGCCGAGGATCAGGTTGTCGAGCGAGGCCAGCAGCATCGCGATCAGCACGGCGCCGATGACGACGTACAGGTTGCGGCCCTGGCCCGGCCCGTCCTGAGGGGGTGCCTGGGGGGTCATGGTCGGTCGCTCCTCGCTCTCGATACTTACTTGCCGCCCGGCAAGTTAACGGTTCGAGTGTCGGCGCTAACTAGCCGGGCGTCAAGTAAGTTGAGGCGGTATCTTGGTCCTAGGACGAGCGGAGGAGACGACCGTGACCCGCCCCCAGACGCGCCGCAAGGACACCCGCGAGCGGATCCAGCACGTCGCGCTGGAGCTGTTCCTCGAACGCGGCTACGACCAGACCTCGCTGCGCGAGATCGCCGAGCGGCTGGAGGTCACCAAGGCGGCGCTCTACTACCACTTCCGCACCAAGGAGGACATCGTCACCAGCCTGATCGAGGACATCGGCCGCCCGGTCGACGACCTGATCGCCTGGGGCCAGGGCCAGCCCGCCACCCGCGCGACCCGCCGCGAGGTGCTGCGCCGCCTGAACGAGGCGCTCGACACCGGCGCGCCGGTGTTCCGGTTCCTCCAGGAGAACCAGGCCGCGCTGCGGTCCCGGGGGAGCGCCGACGGCTTCCGCGACCGCATGCGGGCGCTGGGCGCGCTCCTCACCGTCCCCGACGCGGGCATGGTCGAGCAGGTCCGCACCCTCAGCGCCCTGTTCACCGTCTACTTCGGCACGTTCGCCGCCAGCCACATGGAGGGCGACCCCGACGAGAAGCGCGCCGCCCTCCTCCAGGTCGCCTGGGAGCAGCTCGACGCCGCCCACGGCTACACCGGCGAGGACGGCGAGTAGGGCAGCGCCTGTTCAGAGCCCGGTCAGCGGTGGTCAGCGGCGGTGCGTGGACGGTGCGCGGCCCGTCAGCGCCCCCGCCGAGGCTTCGGTCGTGCGAGCGGGAGACCGATCCCGCCCGGAGCAACGGGAGCAGACGATGCGGAACGCCGACGCCACGACCAGCAAGACCGTCCTGATCTCCGGTGCCGGCGTCGGCGGGCCCGCGCTCGCCTACTGGCTGGACCGCCACGGCTTCGACGTCACGGTCGTCGAGCTGGCCCGGGGGCTGCGCGCGGGCGGCCAGGCGGTCGACGTGCGGGGCCCGGCGCTGGAGGTCGCCGGGCGGATGGGCGTGCTGGAGGAGATCCGCGCGCGCCGCGTCCAGATGCGCGGCATGTCCATGGTGGACGCGAACGGCGACGAGCTGTTCCGCAGCGAGGAGTACACGATCACCGGCGGCGACCTGGGCGGCCCCGACATCGAGATCCTCCGCGACGACCTGTCGCGGATCCTCGCGGACGCGGCGGGCGACGGCGTCGAGTACCTGTTCGGCGACTCGATCGCCGCGCTCGACCAGGACGAGGACGCCGTCCGGGTGACCTTCCGCAGCGGCCTCACCCGGACGTTCGACCTGGTCGTCGGCGCCGACGGCCTGCACTCCACCACCCGCTCGCTGGTCTTCGGACCCGAGCGCGACCACATCACCCACCTCGGCAAGTACCTGTCGGTGTGGACGGCCCCGAACTTCCTCGGCCTGGACCGCTGGCAGGTGTTCCACCAGATGCCGGGCAGCGCCTGGGGCGGCGGCGTCATGAGCGTGCGCGGCAACGCCGAGATCCGCGTCTACATGGGCTTCGAGTGCGACGAGCCGGTCGCCTACGACCACCGCGACACGGCGGCGCAGAAGAAGCTGATGGAGGACGCGATGGCGGGCGGCGGCTGGGTCGTCCCGCAGCTCCTCGACAGCATGTGGGACGCGGCGGACTTCCACTTCGACTCGATGGCGCAGATCCACATGGACCGCTGGTCGCGGGGCCGGGTCGTCCTGCTGGGGGACGCCGGGTACTGCGGGTCGCCGCTGTCCGGGCAGGGCACGAGCATGGCGATGGTCGGGGCGTACGTCCTGGCGGGGGAGCTGAAGGCGGCGGGCGGCGACCACCGCGCCGCGTTCGCCGCCTACGAGTCGGCGCTGCGCGGATACGTCGCCGCCAACCAGGGGCTCGCGCTGACCAACATGGCGCGGGTCGACGCGCAGCGGAGCGCGGCCATGGGCGGGACGGCCGAGGACACGGCCGCGGGCACGGCTCGGATCGACTTCCAGGACTTCGGCGAGATCGTCGACTCCTTCACCGTCCGCGACTACTGAGGCGGGGTCTCAGGGGGCGCCGAGGGAGGCGGCGCGGGCGAGCAGCACCTTCCGTTCGGGCGCGTTGCGGGTCAGTTCCGCGGCGCGCTCGAACTCCGTCCTGGCCTCCTCCGGCCGTCCGAGCCGGGCGAGCAGGTCGCCGCGGACGCTCGGCAGCAGGTGGTAGCCGCGCAGCGACGGCTCGGCGGCGACCGCGTCCACGAGCGCGAGGCCACGCTCGGGGCCCTCGGCCATGCCGACCGCGACCGCCCGGTTCAGCTCCACGACCGGGGACGGCGCGACCCGCGCGAGCACCTCGTAGAGCGCGGCGATCTGCGCCCAGTCGGTCTCGGCGGCGGTGGGGGCCTGCGCGTGGGACGCGGCGATCGCGGCCTGGAGCACGTACGGGCCCGGCGGCTCGCCGATCTCCCGCGCGCGCAGCAGCGCGGCGAACCCGCGGCGGATGAGCAGCCGATCCCAGAGCGCGCGGTCCTGGTCGCGCAGCGGGACGGGCTCGCCGGACGGCCCGGTCCGCGCCCGCGTCCGGGACGCCTGGATCTCCATCAGCGCGGCGAGCCCGTGCGCCTCCGGCTCGCCGGGGACCAGCCCGGCGAGGACGCGGCCGAGGCGCAGCGCCTCCTGGCACAGGTCCGTCCGGACCCACGCCTCGCCCGCGGTCGCCGCGTACCCCTCGTTGAAGATCAGGTAGATGACCTCCAGCACCGAGGACAGCCGCGCCGCGCGCTCGGGCCCCTCCGGCACCTCGAACGGCACGCGGGCCTCCGCCAGCGTCCGCTTCGCCCGGACGATCCGCTGCGCCACCGTCGGCTCGGGGACAAGGAACGCCCGCGCGATCTCCTCGGTGGTCAGCCCGCCCAGCATCCGCAGCGTCAGCGCGACCCTGGCCTGCGTGGACAGCACCGGATGGCAGGCGGTGAACACCAGCCGGAGCACGTCGTCCTCGATGGGCTCGGCGTCCTCGGCGAGGTCGAACTCGGCCGGCGCCTCCCGCGCCTCGGGCTCCAGCCCGTGCCCGATCTCGGTGAGCTTGGCCTCCAGCCGCTGCTCGCGGCGGATCCGGTCGATGGCGCGGCGCTTGCCGACGGCCATGAGCCAGGCGCCCGGGTTGTCCGGGACGCCCGACCCGGGCCACTGTTCGAGGGCGGCGACCAGCGCGTCCTGCGCGATCTCCTCGGCGAGCCCGACATCGCGCAGCAGGCGCGCGAGCCCGGCGATGATCCGCGCGGACTCCATCCGCCACACCGCGTCGATGCTCGCGTGCACGTCAGAGGCCGTCACGCCGCCGATGACAGCACCCGCACGGGCCCGCGCGCAAGTCCGGGCGGCGGCGCGGCCCCGGGGCGGCGGCGCGGCCCTGGGCGGCGCGGGCCGCCGCCCGCGCCGGGGTCACGCGCCGGGGGCGGCGTCCTCCGGGCCGAAGACCTGCTTGATGACGCCCTCACCGTCGCCGACGATCCGGTAGAAGCGGCGGGACAGCTCGACCGCCTCCTCCCGCGTCCGCACCTCGATCAGCGCGAAGCCGACGACGCCCTCCTTGGACTCGGCGAACGGCCCGTCGGTCACGGTCACCTTCCCGCCCGAGGAGGTGATCCGGGTGCCGTGCGGCTCCAGCCCGCCGGTCGCCAGCAGCACGCCCGACCTGGACATCTCCGCGATGAACGCGCCCATCTCCGCCTGGAGCCTCTCGTCCTGCGGGACCTCCTCGCCGCCGCCGCCGTCCGTCGTCATCAGCATGAACCGCATCGTGATGCCTCCTGGTCCCGTGTCCGGGCTCTCCCCGGCCTTCACGGACGCGTCGAAGGGCGGGCGGCCGGATCGACATCGCGGACGACCCTTTTCGGATTTTTTCTCTGGGACGCATCGTGCCAGGTCAGGGCCGAAACGGTACACCGAGCGGTGTTCTGGGTCTTGGTCGTCGCCCCCGGCGGCGAGTAACTTTGCCGTGAAGGCAGGAATTTCTCGCGCCCCTGAGGAGGCGTCCCCCGTGGGAGACCCGCCATCTGGACCCGGCGTGCCCGCCATCCCTGACGTCCCCGCCGCGCAGGGACGTGAGCTGGCCGGGCCCACCGTCCTGCGGATGCTGGTCGGCGCGCAGCTCCGCCGGCTGCGCGAGCGGGCCGGCATCTCCACCGAGGCCGCCGGCTATGAGATCCGCGGCTCCCACTCCAAGATCAGCCGGATGGAGCTGGGCCGGGTCGGCTTCAAGGAGCGCGACGTCGCCGACCTCCTCACGCTCTACGGCGTGACCGACGCCGCCCGCCGCGACCCGCTGCTGCAACTGGCCGAGCAGGCCAACGCGCCCGGCTGGTGGCAGCCCTACAGCGACGTCGTGTCGAGCTGGTTCGAGCCGTGCCTCGGGCTGGAGCAGGGCGCCGAGGTCATCCGCGCCTACGAGATCCAGGCCGTCCCCGAGCTGCTCCAGACCGAGGACTACGCCCGCGCCCTGCTGCGCGCCCGGCACATCGACGCCTCCGAGACCGAGATCGAGCGCCGCGTCGAGCTGTGCATGCTCCGCCAGCGCATCCTGACCCGCCCGTCCCCGGTGAAGTTCTGGGCGGTGCTCGACGAGGCCGTCGTCCGCCGCCTGGTGGGCGGCGCCCTGACGATGCGGCTCCAGCTCCAGCACCTGATCAAGGTGTCGGCCGAGCCGAACATCACCGTCCAGGTGCTGCCGTTCGCCTCCGGCGGCCACGCCGCCGAGGGCGGCCCGGTGACGATACTGCGCTTCGCCGAGCCGGAACTGCCCGACGTCGTCTACCTGGAGCAGCTCGCCGGGGCCCTCTACCCCGACCGCAACGCCGAGGTCGTCCGCTACCGCGACGTGATGAACCGGCTGGGCGTCCAGGCCGAGCCCCCGTCCCGCACGCCCGACATCCTCCGGACCCTGCTCGACCAGTACGTCTGACCGGCGGGCGGCCCGCGGGCCGCCCGCTCCGGACCTACCTCCCGGTGGGCACGTAGGTCGCGATCAGCACGCCGCTCTTGAACGCGGTGGTGCCGGCCAGCTCGAACGCGGCGGCGAAGTCCTTGCGGGCGAGCAGCTCGGCCGGGTCGCCGGCGCCCACGATGACCGGGTGGATCCACAGGCGCAGCTCGTCCAGCAGCCCGCCCTCGATCAGCGTCCGCGTCACCGCGCCGAACCCGTACTGCAGGATGTCCTGGCCGTCGCGCTCCTTGAGCGCCCCGATCTCCGCGACCGCGTCGGCGCGCCTGACGACGGTGGTGTTGCTCCAGGTGGGCTTGTCGAGCGTGTCGGAGACGACGACGTGCTCGATGGTGTTCATCCGCACGCCGAAGTCGCCGGTCGCCTCCTCCATCGCGGGCCACACCTCCGAGAACCCGTCGTAGGTGGTCCGGCCCATCACCATGGCGTCGCAGGAGAACAGCAGCTCGCTGGCGTAGGCGGCGGCCTCGTCCTGGAAGTAGGCCGACGTCCAGTTCTGCGGGTTCTCGATGACCCCGTCGAGCGAGATGTACGTCGAGTTGATGATCTTGCGCATGGTCTGCTCCCAGCTGCGTGGTGGGAGGGGCCGTCCGACCGGCCCCTCCGCGGTGCCGATGGACCCCACACTGCCCGGACCGTTTTACGGGATTCTTACGGTCCTGTTCGCGGGACCTGGGGGTTAGGGTGCGGCTCATGCGTTTCGGGGTGCTGGGGCCGCTCGCGGTGTGGGCCGATGACGGGCGGCTCGTCGCGGTGCCCGGGATCAAGGTGAGGGCGCTGCTGGCGGACCTGCTCGCGCACGAGGGGCGGCCCGTCCCGGCGGACCGGTTGATCGACGACCTGTGGGGGGACGCGCCGCCCGGCAATCCGGCGGGGGCGCTGTCGGCGAAGGTGTCGCAGTTGCGGCGGGTGCTGGAGGACGCGGAGCCCGGCGCGCGGGCGCTGGTGGTGTCGCGCCCGGCGGGGCACCTGCTGGAGGTGGCCGAGGAGCGGGTGGACGCGCGGCGGTTCCAACGGCTCGTCGACGACGCGCGCGGTGTCGAGGATGTGAGGGCCAGGGCGCGGTTGCTGGGTGAGGCGCTGGCGTTGTGGCGGGGCGACGCCTACGCCGACCTCGCCGACGAGCCGTTCATGCATGCGGCCGTCGCGCGGTTGGACGAGTTGCGGTGGACGGCCCTGGAGGAGCACGCCGAGGCGCGGCTCGCGCTGGGGGAGCACGGTGCGCTGGCCGGGGAGCTGGGGGAGGCCGTCGAGGCCCGTCCGCTGCGGGAGCGGTTGCGGGCCGTGCACATGCGGGCGCTGTACCGGGCGGGGCGGCAGAACGAGGCGCTGGAGAGCTACGAGCGGCTGCGCGTACTGCTCGCCGAGGAGCTGGGACTCGATCCGGGGGCCGGGATCGCGGGCCTCCAGCGGGCGATCCTCACGCAGGACCCGGCGCTGGACGTGCCGGAGGGGCCCCGGTCGAACCTGCCCGTCCCGCCGGGGGAGCTGATCGGGCGGGACGCGGCGGTCGCCGAGGTCCGCGCCCGGCTCGGGACCGACCGGTTGGTCACGCTGACCGGGCCGGGCGGGGTCGGCAAGACGCGGCTGGCGGTGGAGACGGCGGCGGGGCTCGTGGAGGAGTTCGCCGACGGGGTGTGGATGGCGGAGCTGGCCGGGTTCGACGGGTCGACGGTCGCGGAGGCGGTCACGGCGATCCTGGACGTGCGGGACCGGCCCGGCGCACCGGCGGCGCCGCTGGACCGGCTCGCGGCGGCGCTCGGGGCGCGCCGGCTGCTGCTCGTCCTGGACAACTGCGAGCACGTCGTGGAGCAGGCGGCGGAGCTGGCCGGGCGGCTGCTGCGGCGGGTGCCGGGCGTGCGGATCCTCGCCACGAGCCGGGAGCCGCTCGGGCTGCCGGGCGAGGTGGTGTGGGCCGTGCCGCCGCTGGAGGTGCCGGGTCCTGACGACGCGGCGGACGCGGCGGCGCGGGCCGGCGCCGTGCGGTTCTTCGCGGCGCGGGCGAGCGCGGCCTCGCGGGAGTTCCGGCTGGACGCGGGCACGGCCCCGGCGGTCGCGGTGCTGTGCCGCAGGCTCGACGGGATCCCGCTGGCGCTGGAGCTGGCCGCGACCCGGGTGCGGACGCTCGGTGTCGAGGGGCTCGTGGCGCGGCTGGACGACCGGTTCCGGCTGCTGGCGGGCGGCCACCGCGACGTCCCGGAGAGGCAGCGGACGCTGACCGCGATGATCGGCTGGAGCTGGGACCTGCTCACCGGGCTGGAGCGGGCCGTGCTGCGACGGCTGTCGGTGCACGCGGACGGCTGCGCGGTCGAGTCCGCCGAGGCCGTGTGCGCGGGCGCGGACGTCGCCGCCGAGGACGTGCTGGACCTGCTCGCCCGGCTGGTGGACCGGTCACTGGTGATCATGTCGGAGCGGCCGGGGGAGGGGCCCCGGTACCGGCTGCTGGAGTCCGTCGCCGCCTACGCCGCCGACCGGCTGCGGGAGGCGGGCGAGGACGGGCGGGCCCGGGAGCGGCACGTCCGGTACCACCTCGGGCTCGCCGAGCGGGCCGAGGCCCGGCTGCGCGGCGGGGGGCAGGCGCGGTGGCTGCGCGTCCTGGACGTCGAGACCGCCAACCTGCGCGCCGCGCTCGACACCGCCGTCGCGGGCGGTGACGCCGAGGCGGCGCTGCGGCTGGCGAGCGCGCTGTCGTGGTACTGGTTCCTGCGCGGCAGGCTGTCGGAGGCGCTGCGGTCGCTGGACGCGGCGCTCGCGCTGGAGGGCGGCCCGCCCGCCGCGCGGGCGCGGGCGCTGACGTGGCGGGCCGGGCTCGGCACGCTCGCCCGGCCCGGCCCCGGCTGGCCGGCGCGGCGCGCGGCGGCGCTGGAGGCCGCCGACGCGACCGGCGACGCCGCGCTCGGCGCGTGGGCCCGCTGGTTCCTCACCTTCGCCGGGTTCGAGGTCGACGACGTCGCCGCGGCGGCCGGGGTGCTGGACGAGGCGCTCGCCGCGTTCCGGGCGTCCGGCGACCGGTGGGGCGAGGCGGCCGCGCTGCTGCTGCGCGCCAAGCAGGCGCACGCCCACGCCGACCCGGCCCGGCTGGCGCGCGACACCGAGCGCGCCGCCGCGCTGTTCGGCGACCTCGGCGACGACTGGGGGCGCTCGCTCGCGCTGGAGTGGCTGGGCGCGACGGCGGAGCTGACCGGCGACTACGACCGGGCCGACCGGCTGCTGGGCGACGCGCAGCGGATGGCGGAGGAGCTGCACCTGTGGCCGGACGCCGCCGCCCGGCTGGCGTGGCGCGGCTGGGTCGCGCACCTGCGCGGCGAGCAGGGGGACGCGCGGCGGCTGTTCGGGCGGGCGCTGCGGATCGCGGGCGAGCAGGGGCACGCGCAGGCGGTGACGTTCGCCGAGATCGGGCTCGGGCTGGCGGCGCGCCGCGACGGTCAGCTCGACGACGCCGAGGAGCGGCTGACCCGGCTGCTGGACGCCGTCCCCGAGGACGGCTTCCCGCCGCTGTTCCTGCCGCTCGTCCAGACCGGGCTCGGGCATGTCGCGCAGGCGCGCGGCGACGCGGCGGCGGCGCTGGCGTTCCAGCGCGACGCGCTGGCCGTCGCGATCCGCCTGGAGGCGCCCCGGGACCTGGCGTTCGCGCTCGAAGGGCTGGCGGGCGCGCGGAGCATGGCCGGCGGGCACGCGGAGGCGGCGGAGCTGCTCGGCAGGGCGGCGGAGGTCCGCGCGGCGGCCGGGCTGCGTCCGGGCCCGGCCGAACGCGAGGACATCGACCGCGTCGCCGGGGCGGCGCGCGCGGCGCTGGGCGAGGCGCGGTTCGCCGCGTGCCGCGCCGAGGGCGCCTCCGCGGAGCCGGCCGCCTTCCTGCGCCGCGCCGAGAAGGACGCGGGGCCCTCCCGGTTCGGCTGACGCCCGAGCCGGTAATTGCCGTGCCGTGCGCCCCATCCGCCCCGGAAATTCCGTGGCCAACTCGAACAGTGAGGAAGTGGTCACGGAAATGGTTTCCGCAGAACGATGAAATGTTGCGAAACGTAAAAGAAAGAGACTGCGGCCTTGTCGGCCCCTGTGCGGGTCATTGATCATCGGCGTCTATGCGGCATCCGGAGCTGGTGATCAGGCGGATGGCCGGTGACCGGACCCTGGTCCTGGCCGCGTGCGCGACGGCGCTGTTCGCGACGACCGTGCTCGCCGCGCTGTTCGGCTACACGGGGTCGGTGACGCGCGAGGGGCTGCGGCGCACGCTCGCCGAGGCGACCTTCGACACGGCCGGGACGCGGATCGCCGGGCACGTCCCGGGCGGCGGGCTCGACGCGGCGCAGAAGCAGGTGGACGCCGCGCTGCGCCAGATCTACCGCGACGTCCCGCTGACGGTTTCGGTCGGGGTGCGCAGCGATTCCTACACGCTGCCCGGTCAGGAGAAAAGCGAGCATCCGGAGCTCACCGCTTTCGAGACCTATTCCGGCATCGAAGGGCACGCGCGGCTGGCGGGCGGGCGGTGGTCGAATGCGAACACGGCGCCGAACGCCGAGGTCGAGGCCGTTCTGCCGGCCGCGGCGGCGCGGGCGATGCGGGTCGGGGTCGGCGACGCGCTGACGCTGCGCGGCCGCGTCGACACGGCGTCGGTGGTCAAGGTGAAGATCGTCGGATTGTTCGAGGTCAACCACCGGGACGACTACTTCTGGCAGGGCGACCGGCTGGTCACGACCGGGACCGAGCGGCTCGACTACACCACCTACGGGCCGTTCGTGGTGCCGCCGCCGGTGTTCGCGGCCCGCTTCACCGGCACCGGCGCGGACGCCCGCTGGACGGTCATGCCCGACCTGCGAAGCCTGGAGGCGGGGTCGCTCGGCGGCCTCGGCGACCGGGTGGAGGGCACCCGCGCCACCATCGAGAAGGCGGGCGGCGGCCAGTTCACGACCGTGACGAGCCTGCCGGTGCTGACCGGGCAGCTGCACGGCGCGGTGATGGTGGCGCGGTCCACGATGCTGATCCCGGTGATCCAGCTCGTCCTGCTCGCCGGGTACGCGTGGGTGCTGGTGGCGCGGCTGCTCGCCGAGCACCGGCGCGGCGAGGTCGCGCTGCTGCGCACCCGGGGCATCGGGATGCGCCAGCTCGCCCGGCTCACCCTGACCGAGGGCCTGCTGATCGTGCTGCCCGCCGCCGTGCTGGGCCCGCTGCTGGCCGGTCCGCTGCTGCGGCTCGCGGGCAGGGCGCCGGCCGTCCGCGCGTCCGGGCTCGACCTGGACGCCGGGCCGCTCGCGCCGCTGTGGGGCGTGGCCGTGCTGGCGTCGCTGGCCGGCGCGATCGCCCTGGCGGTCCCGACGCTGCGCGGCGCGAACGCCACGTTCGTGGAGGTCCAGGCCGGGATCGGTCGGACGGCCCGGGGCCGCCTGCGCGGCTCGGGCATCGACCTCGCGCTGCTGCTGGTCGCCGCGCTGTCGGTCTGGCAGCTGTCGAAGTACGGGGCGGACGGCGCGGGCGGCGACGCCTCGGGCATCGACCCGGTCATCGTGTCCGGGCCCGCGCTGGCGCTGCTCGCCGGCGGCGTCCTGCTGCTGAAGCTCGTGCCGGTCGCCTCGCGGGTGGCCGAGCGCGCCACCGCCGGCGGGCGGGGCCTCGCGCCCGCGCTCGGCGCGCGGCAGGTCAGCCGCCGCCCGCTGCGGTACGCGGGCCCGGCGCTGCTGCTGGTCATGGCGATGGCGGTCGGGGTGCTGTCGGTGACGACGATCGCGACGTGGCGGCGGTCCCAGACCGACCAGGCCGACTTCCAGACCGGTGCCGACCTGCGGCTGGAGCGGACGGACAAGCCGGGCGGCCCGTCCGTGCTGGGCCAGGGCGGACGGTTCGCGTCGCTGCCCGGCGTCACGGCCTCCACGGCGGTGCTGCGCAGGGAGGTCAACATCGGCACGACGGCCTCGACCCTCCTCGCCGCCGACACGCGCGCGCTGGAGCCGGTCCTGCGGGTCCAACCGGCACTGCGGAAGGACATGCGGCTCGGTGAGCTGGCGCGGGCCCGCCCGGCCGTGCCCGCGCTCACCGTCCCGGGCCGCCCCGCGCGGCTGCTCTTCGACCTGCGGCTCCGCAAGCGCCCCGGCAAGCCCCCGCCGCTTGAGGACGGCCAGCAGGCGCCCCCGGCGCCCACGGGGGTCTACCAGGCGGAGGCGACCATCGAGGACGCGCACGGGCTGACCCAGCGGGTCACGCTCGCCGGGCTGCGCCCCGACGGACGCGCCCGGACCGTCGCCGTGGACGCCGCCGCACTCGCCGGTCCGGACGGCGCGCCGGCCTACCCGCTGTCGCTGCGCGGCCTGCACTACGTCTACGACGACAACGACAGGTCGGGGCCGCTCGAACTGTCCCTGCTGGGCCTGCGGGGCGAGGGCACGGGCGCGGCGACCGCCCCCGCCGGGGTCCGCTGGAACCTGATGCGGGACCCCGTCCTCGGAGCCGAGACGCCGCGGCTGACCGCCAAGGGCGCGGCGCTGACGCTGCCGATCGCGGCGAGCTCGCCGCTCGGCGGCTGGGACATCGGCACCGGCGAGACCCTGCACGCCATGGTCGCCACGGCGGCGCCGCCGGGTATGCGCCCGCGCGGCGACGAGCACCTCCAGCCCGCGGTGCCGGGCGTCGTCACGAGCGAGGCCGCGCGGCGCGCGCGGGTCGGGGTCGGCGGCACGCTGACGCTCGACACCGCCGACGGCGCCCAGCCCGTCAAGGTGGTCGGGATCGTCCGGGCGCTGCCGGGCACGCCGCCCGACCGCCCCGGCGTGCTGGTGGACCTGCCGACGCTGACCGAGTCGCGGCTCGCCGCCGCGAGCGCCGCGCCGGGCAGCACCGACCCGGGCGAGTGGTGGGCGAGCGTGCGCGGCGCCCGCACCGCGCCCGCCGCGCGGGCGATGACCGACCATCCCGCCTGGGGCACGGTCAGCGGCGACCGCGCCGCGCTGCGCTCCCGGCTGCGGGACGCGCCGCTCGGCGCCGCGCTCCAGGGCGCGCTCGTGCTCGGCTTCGGCGCCGCGCTGGTCTTCGCCG
Organism: Actinomadura sp. NEAU-AAG7; assembly: GCF_018603865.1. NCBI lineage: Bacteria > Bacillati > Actinomycetota > Actinomycetes > Streptosporangiales > Thermomonosporaceae > Actinomadura > Actinomadura sp. NEAU-AAG7. The sequence goes on along the minus strand of NZ_JAHFZY010000008.1, from coordinate 190,451 downwards.
TGATCGCGTTCGCGGTGAACGCGGCGGTGTCGGTGCGGGAGCGGGCGCGCGAGTTCGCCGTCCTGCGGGTGCTCGGCGTCCATCCCCGGCAGATGACCGGGATGCTGGCCGTCGAGCAGGCGTTCCTGGTCGCGATCGGGCTGGCCGGCGGGCTGGCGCTCGGCCTGGTCGTCGCGCGGCTGGTGATCCCGCACATCGTGCTCAGCGTGCAGGCGGCGCCGCCGTACCCGCCCGCCGAGCTGATCGTCCAGTGGCCCGTGGTGCTGGCGATGCTCGCCGGGGTCGCCGCCGTGTTCGGCCTGGTGCTGCCGCTGGTGATCCGGATGCTGCGGCGCCGCGACCCCGGGGCCGGGCTGCGCGCCGGGGAGGACCGATGAACCGTCCCCTGAACCGGCCCTGGCTGCGGCTCGCCCGCGCGCAGTGGCCGCCGATCGCCGCCGTGGCCGTGCTGACGCTGGTCACCGCGCTGCTCGCCGTGACCGTCCCGGCCCGGGTGGCGGGCGGCTACGACCGCGCCGCGCGGGCGACGGTGGCGGGCGCCGACATCCGGGTCGAGGGACGCCAGGACGCCGCCACCGTCGCCCGCTACCTCCCGCTGTCGGACGATGTGTCCGTGCGGTCGGCGACCTGGTACGGGATCCTCCCGCAGCACCTGAGCGACGCCGTCGGCCCGCCGGAGCCCTACGTCACCACCACCGAGAACCGGATCGGCGGGGAGTTCCTCGAACCGCGCCTGGTGACGCTGGCGTGGGATCCGGGCGCGACCAGGCGCGTCCGGTTCGTCGCCGGCGTGCCGCCGCAGGACATGCCCTCCGACTCCACCCCCGACCACGGACGCGCCGTCCAGATCGCCCTGCCCAAGCCGTACGCGGACAAGTTCGGCTACCGGGTCGGGACGGCGCTGCCGCTCGGCGACCTCCGGGCGACGGTCAGCGGGATCTACGTGCCGCGCGACGCCGCCGACCCGTACTGGGCGTCGCGCGCCGACCTGCTCCGCGTCCGGACGGAGCTGCGCGGCGAGGGCGTCCGCGTCCACACCGGCGCGGCGCTGCTCAGCGGCGGCGGGTACTGGCGGATCGCGCACGGCGCGCCCGACCGGCGGCTGTTCGTCACCTGGCGGTTCCCCCTCAAACCGGACGGTATCGACTCCGCGCGCGTGTCCGGGCTGGCCGCCGACATCGAGGCGTACCACGTGGCCGTCAAGGGCCGCACCGACCTGTTCGAATGCGCGGTCGCCACCGAGCTGGACGCCCCGCTCAAGGCCTACGGGGGCCAGCTCCGATCGGCGAAGGCGGTGAACGGGCTGACGCTCAGCGGCGTCGCCGCGATCGCGGCGGGCGTGCTGCTGCTCGGCGCCGGTCTGCTCGGACGCAGGCTGAGGCCCGCGCTGGTCACGATGCGGGCGCGCGGAGCGTCGCTCCGGCAGCTCGCCGGGCCCGCGTGCGGGCTGCTCGCGCTCGCGGTGCTGCCCGCCGCCGCGCTCGGCGCCGGACTCGGCCTCCTCCTCGGCACCGGCCCGCCGCAGGCGCTGTCGGCCTACGCGGCGGGCGGGCTGGTCGTCCTCGTCCTCGTGCTGCCGGTCGCCGTGATCGTGCGCGAGTTCGGCGGCGCCACCCAGATCACCGCCGGGCGCGACGACCTCGTCGGCGCGCGCCCGTCGCGGCGGCGGCTCGTGCTGGAGGGGCTGCTGATCGTCCTCGCGGTGACCGGGGTCGTGCTGCTGCGCGAGCGCGGCGCGGGCGCGGGCGGCGACCCGCTGATCGCCGCCGTCCCGGTGCTGCTCGGGGCGGCCTGCGGGGTGGTCGTGCTGCGCGTCTACCCCTACCTGCTGGCCGGGCTCGGACGGGCGCTGCGGCGCGGCTCGGGCGCGGTCGCCTTCATCGGCGTCGCCCGCGCGTCCCGGCAGAACGTCGTCAGCGCGCTGCCGATGGTCGTGCTGCTGCTCGCCGCCGCCGTCGCCGGGTTCGCCGGGAGCGTCGAGGCCGCGCTGGACCGCGGCCACGACCGCGCCGCGTGGGCGGCGGTCGGCGCCGACGCCCGGATCTCCGCCGAGCTGCTCGACCAGAAGGCCGTCGACCGCGTCCGCGAGGTGCCCGGCGTGAAGGACGCGGTCCCGGCGCGGGTGGTCCGGGCGGTGCGGCCCGCCTCCGGACCCGCCCGGGTCACGCTCATCGCCGTCGACCTGGACGCCTACCAGCGGATCTCGCCCGGCCGCCTCCCGGCGCACCCGCGCGGCGCGCTGCTGTCCCCGGCCGCCGCCCGCGAGCTCGGCATGAGGCCGATGACGCTGAGCAGCCCCAACTTCCCGGAGATCCGCGTCGAGCCGTCCGGCCGGATCGAGGACTTCCCCGGCGAGCAGCACGGCGGCTCGTTCGTCGTCGTCCCGTTCCGGTCGCTGACCGGCACCGAGAAGGTGCCGAGCACGGTGTTCGTGCGCGGCGAGCCCGGGGAGGCCGCGCTGCGCGGCGCGCTGGAGGCGTCGCTGCCGCCGGGCACCATGGGCGGCGACCCGTACAAGAAGGTCGAGATCCGGCGGGACGTGCTGCGCGGCATGACGCGGGCGCCGATGGTCCGCGTCGTCCAGGACTCCTTCCGGGACGCCGCGCTCATCGGCGGCGCCTACGGGCTGCTCGCCGTCCTGCTGGTGCTGGTCGTGGAGGCCCGCGCCCGGGGCCGGGGCCTCGCGCACCTCCAGGTGCTCGGGCTGACCCGGCGGCAGAGCAGGCGGCTGGCGCTGGTCGAGATCGGTCCCGTGCTGCTGTGCGCGGTCGGCGCCGGGTGGGCGCTCGGGCTGGTGCTGCCCGGCGTCACCGGACCCGTCGTCGACCTGCGCCCCTACACCGGCGGCTTCGCCGTCTCCAACCACGCGGTGGACCCGGCGGCGCTGCCCGCCCTGCTGGCCGCGCTGCTGCTGGCCGCCGCGGCGGCGGTGGCGATCGACCGCGCCTTCGACACCCGGCACGACCTCGCCGCCGTCCTGCGGACGGGCGACTGATGAGGAGGGGCACCCGATCATGAGCCCTGGAAGGGCCGCCGCGCCCGACCTCGCCGAGCTGGAGCGCCGCGCCGCCGAACGCGGGCCCGCGTTCGGCGAGGGCGCCCACATCGTCTGCGACAACCTGGTGCGCATCTACAAGACCGACGGCGTCGAGGTCGTCGCGTTGCAGGGCCTGGACCTGCTCGTCGACCCCGGGGAGCTGGTCGCCATCGTCGGCGCGTCCGGGTCGGGCAAGTCCACGCTGCTCAACATCCTGTCGGGGCTGGACGTGCCGACCGCCGGGGTCGCCCGCGTCGCCGGGTCGGACCTGCTGACGATGGCGTCCAAGGAGCGGCTGCGGTTCCGCCGCGAGCAGGTCGGGTTCATCTGGCAGCAGACCGAGCGGAACCTGCTGCCCTACCTGACCGCCGCGCAGAACGTCGAGCTGCCGATGCGGTTCGCCGGACGGGCCCGGCGCGCCCGCGTCTCCCGCGCGTCGGAGCTGCTCGGCATGCTCGGCGTCGGCGACTGCGCCGGACGGCGTCCCGCCGAGCTGTCGGGGGGGCAGCAGCAGCGCATCGCGATCGCGGTCGCCGTGGCGAACGAGCCGCACGTCGTGCTCGCCGACGAGCCGACCGGCGAGCTGGACAGCACCACCGCCGAGGAGGTGTTCGGGGCGCTGCGCCGCGTCAACCGCGAGCTCGGCACCACCACGATCGTCGTGACCCACGACGCCCAGGTCTCCGAGCGCGTCGACCGCACGGTCGGGATCCGCGACGGCCGCACCAGCAGCGAGGTCCGCCGCCGCGACGAGGCCGACGGGACGCGGGTCAGCGAGGAGTACGCCGTCCTCGACCGCGCCGGGCGCGTCCAGCTCCCGCGCGCGTTCACGCAGGCCCTCGACATGCGCGACCGCGTCCGCCTCGCGCTGGAGAGCGACCACGTCGGCGTCTGGCCGGACCGGAGCACGGGCCGGAGCACGGGCGGCCGGAGCACCGAGCGGACGGAGGAGGGCGAATGACCGACCCGATGGTCGTCGTCGAGGACCTGAGCAAGACCTACCGCACGGGGAGGAACGAGGTCCACGCGCTGCGCGGGGCGAGCTTCACCGCCTCGCCCGGCGAGCTGGTCGCGATCAAGGGGCGCTCCGGGTCCGGCAAGACGACCCTGCTCAACCTGATCGGCGGCCTCGACACGCCCGACGGCGGCACCGTCCGCGTGGACGGGAGGGAGGTCGCCGCGCTCTCCGAGGACGCCCTGCTCGCGCTGCGCCGCGACGCGATCGGGTTCGTGTTCCAGTCGCACGGGCTGATCCCCGTGCTGTCGGCGGCCGAGAACGTCGAGGTGCCGCTGCGGCTGGCGCGCACACCGCCCGCCGAGCGCGACGAGCGGGTCCGCGTGCTGCTCGGCCTCGTCGGGCTCGCCGACCACGCCGCGCAGCGCCCCTACGAGCTGTCGGGCGGGCAGCGCCAGCGCGTCGCCATCGCCCGCGCGCTCGCCAACCGGCCCCGGCTCGTCCTCGCCGACGAGCCCACCGGCCAGCTCGACTCCGAGACCGCCGCCGCGATCATGCCGCTGCTGCACGCGCTGGTCGCCAGCGAGGGCGTGACCGTGCTGGTCGCCACCCACGACCCGGCGCTGCTGTCGGAGGCCGACCGCGTCCTGAACCTGGCGGACGGCGCGATCACCGAGACCCCGGTCCCGACCGGCTGATCTTGGGTAGGACCCGGGACGTCGCCGCGAGGAGGGGGAGCCGATGCCGACGGTCGTGCTGGTGGGGACGCTCGACACCAAGGGCGCCGAGTACGGGTGGCTGCGCGGGCGGCTGCGCGGCCTCGGCTGCGAGGCCGTCGTGGTCGACGCGGGCACCGGGCCGCCGGGGATCGTTCCGGACGTGCCCGCCGAGCGGGTCGCGCGGGAGGGCGGCGCGTCCCTGGAGGCGCTGCGCGAGGCGGGCGACCGCGGCGCGGCCGTGACGGCGATGGGCGAGGGGGCGGCCGCCGTGCTCGCCGAACTGCACGCCGCCGGACGGGTCGACGCCGTCCTCGCGGTGGGCGGCAGCGGCGGGTCCTCGATCGCGGCGCGCGCCGTCCGGGACCTGCCGATCGGGCTGCCCAAGCTGATCGTGTCCACGATGGCGTCCGGGGACGTCACCCCGTACGTGGGCGCCAAGGACGTGACGCTCACCTACAGCGTCGTGGACATCGCGGGCGTCAACCGGGTGTCGCGGCTCATCCTCGGCAACGCCGCCGCCGCGGCGGCCGGGATGGCGCACGCCCAGGCCGGGTCGGGGGCCGAGCCGGAGGAGGACGGGCGGCCGCTGGTCGCCGCCTCGATGTTCGGCGTCACGACCCCGGCCGTGGACGCGGCGCGCGAGCGCCTGGAGCGGCTCGGCTACGAGGTGCTGGTCTTCCACGCGACCGGCGCGGGCGGACGGGCGCTGGAGGGCCTCGCCGCGAGCGGGCTCCTCGCGGGCGTCCTCGACCTGACCACGACGGAGCTGGCCGACGACCTGGTCGGCGGGGTCCTGTCGGCGGGCCCCGACCGGCTGACGGCGGCCGGGCGGCGCGGGATCCCGCAGGTCGTGGCGCCGGGCGCGCTCGACATGGTCAACTTCGGGCCGCGCGACACCGTCCCGGAGCGGTTCGCGGGGCGCAACCTCTACGTCCACAACCCGACCGTCACGCTGATGCGGACCACGGCCGAGGAGATGGCGGAGCTCGGCGGCCGGGTCGCCGCCAAGGTCGCGGCCGCGACCGGCCCCGCCGCGCTGCTGGTCCCGCTGCGCGGGGTGTCGGCGCTGGACGCGCCGGGCATGCCGTTCGAGGACGCGGCGGCCGACGCGGCGTGCTTCGCCGCGCTCGGCGGGGAGCCGCTCGACCTGCACGTCAACGATCCGGAGTTCGGCCGGGCGGCGGCCGAGCGGCTGCACGCGATGATCTCGGGGGGAGCGGCATGAAGCGCGAGAGCGTCCTGGCGCGGCTGCGCGCCGCCGTCGCGGCGGGCGAGCCGGTCGTCGGCGCGGGCGCGGGCACGGGCCTGTCGGCCAAGTGCGCCGAGTCCGGCGGCGTCGACCTGATCATCATCTACAACTCGGGCCGGTACCGGATGGCGGGGCGCGGGTCGCTCGCCGGGCTGCTGCCCTACGGCGACGCGAACCAGATCGTCGTGGACATGGCCGCGGAGGTGCTGCCGGTCGTGCGGGACACGCCCGTCCTCGCCGGTGTCTGCGGCACGGACCCGTTCCGCCTCATGCCCGTCTTCCTCGACCAGTTGAAGGCGATGGGCTTCGCGGGCGTGCAGAACTTCCCGACCGTCGGCCTCTACGACGGGGTGTTCCGGCAGAACCTCGAAGAGACCGGGATGGGCTACGGCCTGGAGGTCGAGATGGTCCGCCTCGCCCGCGAGCGCGACCTGGTCACCGCGCCCTACGTGTTCGACGAGGACCAGGCGCGGGCGATGGCGGAGGCGGGCGCCGACGTCCTCGTCCCGCACGTCGGGCTGACCGCCAAGGGCAGCATCGGCGCGGGCACCGCGCTCACGCTGGACGAGGCGGTCGCGCGGGTGCAGGCCATGCGGGACGCGGCGCACGCCGTCCGCCCGGACGTGCTGGTGCTGTGCCACGGCGGCCCCATCGCCGAACCCGAGGACGCCGCCTACGTGCTGGAGCGCACCGAGGGCGTCGTCGGGTTCTTCGGCGCCTCCTCGGTCGAGCGGCTGCCGACCGAGCGCGCGATCACCGCGCAGGCGGCCGCGTTCAAGAACCTCCCCCTCTCCGGCGACGAGGAGTCCTGATGCTGCTGACGCCCGGCGACGTGGCCACGATGACCTTCGACTGGGGGTCGATCAAATGGTTCGTCACCCCGACCGGCGTGCCCGGCGCGTCCAGCACGTTCGGCGAGGTGATCGTCAACCCGGGCGAAGGGCACGCGCGGCACCGCCACCCGGCCGCCGAGGAGATCATCTACGTGGTGTCCGGCGAGGCGACCCAGATGGTGGACGACGGGGAGCCGTTCACGATCAGGGAGGGCGACGCCGTCCACATCCCGAAGGGCGCCTGGCACTCGACCTACAACGAGACCTGGCGCCCGCTCCGGCTGATCGTCACCTACACGCCGGGCGGTGAGGAGAAGGCGCTCGAAGCGGCGCCGGACCACCGCCGCCACGACGCCGGAACGACCCCCCGGTGGCGCCGCGCGTGACCCGCCGGCCGTGTCTAGGCGTGTGACCAGCCGTCGAGCCCCTCGCCGGTCAGCAGCACGTCGAACGCGGCGTCGGCGGCGCCGGTCAGCGGGCTCAGCGGCCCGAGCGCCGAGGTCACCAGGGGCGGCGGGTCGCTCCGCCGGTGCCGCATCAGGGCCGCCGCGTAGCCGTCCGCGAGCGCGTTCGGCACCGTCACCGCGAGGTCGACGGCCAGGCCGGACAGCGTCACCATGCCGGGGTCCAGCGCGTTGACGAGGGCTCCGGCGCCGCGTCCGAGGGCCCGCGCGGCGGCGGTGACGGCCTCCCGCGCGGCCGGGTCGGTCCGCGCCGCCTTGATGATCTGGTCGGCCGCCGCGCGCGGGTCGCGCGGCGGGCGGCGGCCGAGTGCGCGCGCCATGGCCCGCCCGTCGACCTCCAGGTCCCAGCAGCCGCGCGCCCCGCACGGGCACTCCAGCGCTGGATCGCCGAAGGGCATGTGGCCGAACTCGCCGCCCGCGCCGGTCGCGCCGTCCATCGGGCGCCCGTCCACGACGAGGACGCCGCCCACCCCGACCTCGACCGACAGGTGCAGCACGACGCGCGCGCCTGCGCCCGCCCCGCGCCGCGCCTCGGCCAGCCCGGCGAGCGAGGCGTCGTTGCCGACCAGCACCGCGACGCCCGGCGGCGCCAGCCGCGCGAGGTCGACGTCGCGCCACCCGAGCCCCGACGCCTGGACGACCGTCGTCCCCTGCACGATCCCCGCGACCGACACCGACACCGCGCGGACCCGCCGCCCGTAGCGGTCGTGCACGTCCCGCACCCGCTCGGCGACCAGGTCGAGCACGTCCACCCGCCGGGTGTGCGTGCCCGAGGACGACTCGACGACGACGCCGCCGAGTTCGACGCACGCGACCCACCACCGCTCGTGGCTGATGTCGACCGCGCACACCAGCGGCCCGCCCGGATGCGCCCGCAGCGCGGGGGAGGGGCGGCCGCGCCCGCCGGTCCGCGCGGGGGCGGCCTCCTCCAGCAGCCGCGCCGCCTTGAGCCGCGCGGTGATCTCGGTGGCCGACCCGCTGCTCAGACCGAGCGCGCGCGCCGCGTCCGCCCGCGTCACCGAGGGGTGGACGTGGACGTGCCGCAGCACCGCCAGCGCCCCCTGGTTCCGCAACGCGCGGGCTGAGTGCGCGTGGGCGGAGTTCGCGTGCGCGGAGGGCGCGCGGGCCGGCCGCGCCCCCTGGTCGGGGTGCGGCGCCCACGCCGGATCATCACCTCCGCGCCACGCGTCCTTCGTCTGCATAGTGACATCCTTGCTGGTCAGGGCTTATCCTCGCGGTCCGAGGATATTCTCCGACCCACGAGGGAGAGCCATGCGTATCCGGATCGAGACCCGAACCAAGACGCGAACTCGGACCCGAACCGCCCGCCACGACGGAAGGCCCGCGTCATGAGCCCCCGGTCATGACGCCCACCGCGACCCCCACCGCGCGGGGCACGGCGCGCACGGCCGGGACCCTCGGCCTCTACGCGGCCTTCGGCTGCCTCGGCTACCTGCTCACCGGCATCGGGGCCATCCTTCCGGAACTGCGCGCCGAACGCGGGCTGCCACGCGCCGAGGCCGCGCTCTACTCCTCGGCCTTCGCGCTCGGGCTCGTCGTGGTCGGGCTGGTCGGGCACCGGCTCGCGGTCCGGCTCGGCCGGCACGCGATCCCGACCGCGCTGGCGGCGCTCGTCAGCGGCGCCACCGTGATGGCGGTCAGCGGCGGACGCCTCGGCGTCGGCTTCGGCGCGCTGCTGACCGGCCTCGGCGGCGCCGGGCTCGTGCAGGTGGTGCCGTCCGCGCTGCGCGCCGTCCACGGCGGCGAGGCGACGGTGCCGATCGGCGAGGCGAACGCGGTGTCCAGCGCCGGTTCGGTGCTCGCGCCGCCGATCATCGGGATGGCGCTCGCGCACGGCCTCGGCTGGCGCGCCGCGTTCGCGATCCCGCCGCTGGCGCTCGGCGCGGCGCTGCTGCTGACCCGCTCGGTCGTGATCCCGGCCCAGCCCGCGACGCCCACCGAGGAGGCGAAGGCCCCGACAGAGGCGGCGGACGAACCGGAGCGTCGCCCCCAGGGGGTGTCGTTCTTCGGCCGCTGGTGCGATCTCGTCCTCGCCGTGGGGGTGGAGTTCTGCATGGTCTTCTGGGCCGCGGACTTCCTGCACCACGTCAAGGGGCTCGGCTCCGGCACCGCGACCACGCTGTCGGCGGCGTTCGTGCTCGGCATGGCCTCCGGACGCGTGGCCTCCGGGCCCGTCGTCCGCGCCGTCCGGCGGCCCGACCGGATCCTCGCGCTGGCCGCGCTGCTCGCGCTGGCCGGGTTCGCCGCGCTGTGGACCGTTCCCGCGCCGTTCGCCGTCGCGGGCCTGCTCGTGATGGGGCTCGGCGTGGCGCTGCTCTACCCGGTGATCCTGTCCGAGGCGCTGGCGGCGTGGCCGACGCGTCCCGTCCAGGCGGCGGGACGGTGCGCGCTGGCCTCCGGCGTCGCGATCGGGACGGCGCCGCTGTTCCTCGGCGCGCTCGCCGACGCCACCACGCTCCGCACCGCCGTGTTCGTGGCGCCCGCGCTGCTGCTGATCCTGCTCTCGCGTTGCGGGCGGCGGCTCAGCGCGACGGATTGATCACCGAGACGACATTTTCGTTCGCGGAATGTTCGCCTCGGCGGTGTCGGACGGCGGCCGGGAGGACGCGCTCCGAAGAGAGCCTTCCGGCCGTGAAGGTCGCCATCGTGACCGAGTCGTTCCTGCCCCGAGTCAACGGGGTGACGGGTTCGGTCTGCCGCGTTCTCGAACACCTCGCCGCCCATGGCCACGAGGCCCTCGTGGTCGCTCCCGGGCCTGCCCCGAGCTCCTACGCGGGCGCGCGCGTCGCGCCCGTGCGGGGCATGGCCCTGCCCTGCTACCCGACGTTCGCCGTGGGGGTGCCGACCAGGCGCGTCACCGCGATCCTGCGCGACTTCGGGCCCGACGTCGTCCATCTCGCCTCGCCGCTCGTACTCGGCGCGTCCGGGCTCGCCGCCGCGAACCGGCTCGGCGTGCCCGCCGCCGCGGTCTTCCAGACCGATGTCGCCGGGTTCGCCCGCCGGTACGGGCTGCGCGGCGCCGATCCCGTCATCTGGTGGTGGCTGCGCCGCCTGCACGGCCGCGCCGCGCTGACGCTCGCGCCGTCCACGCCCGTCCTCGCGGAGCTGGAGCGGCGGGGCGTCCCGCGCCTGGCCCGCTGGGGGCGGGGCGTGGACCGCGCCCGCTTCCACCCCTCGCACCGCTCGGCGGAGGTGCGGGCCCGCCTGGCGCCCGACGGCGTCGCGCTCGTCGGCTACGTCGGACGCCTCGCCGCCGAGAAGCGCCCCGGCCTGCTCACCCGGCTCGTCGGCATCCCCGGCGCCCGGCTGGTCGTGGTCGGGGACGGCCCGGAGGAGGGGCGCCTGCGCCGCCTCATGCCCGACGCGGTCTTCACCGGGTTCCGCACCGGGACGGAGCTGTCGGAGCTGGTCGCCTCGCTCGACGTGTTCGTGCACACCGGCGCCGACGACACGTTCTGCCAGGCCGTCCAGGAGGGCCTGGCCTCGGGCGTGCCGGTGGTCGCCGCGGCGGCCGGCGGTCCGCTGGACCTCGTCCGGCCGGGGGTGAACGGCCTGCTGTACGCGCCGGACGACGGCGGGGAGCTGCGCGCGGCCGTCGCCACGCTCGTGGACGACGTCCGGACGCGGCGGCGCATGTCCGTCCAGGCGGCGGAGTCGGTGCGCGGACGCGACTGGGAGACCGTGTGCGGGGAGCTGATGGGCCACTACCGGGACCTCGTCCACGGCGCCGCCGACCGCCCGGCCGAGAGCGCCGCCTGATGGGCGCGTTCCCGTTCGTCGTGTCGATCCACGACGTCGCGCCGTCCACCGCCGAGCCCACCGCCCGGTGGCTCGCCGACCTGGACGAGCGCGGCGTCCCGTGCACGCTCCTGGTGATCCCCGGGCCGTTCGGCGGCGGCGCGGCGCTGCCGCACGACGGCCCGCTCGTCGCGTTCCTGCACGCCGCCGCGCTGCGCGGGCACGAGCTCGCCCTGCACGGCTACGCGCACGAGGGCGTCCCCGGCGGGCCGCTCTGGCGGCGCGGCGTCAACCAGGCCCTCGCCCGGGGCGCCGGGGAGTTCTGGTCGCTGACCGCGCACCAGGCCGCCGGACGGCTCCGCGCCGGACGCGCCCTGCTCGCCGAGGCCGGGATCGAGGTCACCGGGTTCACGCCGCCCGGCTGGCTCGCGTCCCCCGGCACCCGCCGCGCGCTGGCCGCGCTCGGGTTCACCTACTGGACGAGCCAGCTCGGCGTCCACCACCTGCCCGGCGGACCGGTGCGGCGCATGCCCGCGCTGTCGCACCGCCCGGGTGGGAGGGGGGAGCGGACGGGCGCGCGCGTCATGACCGGCGCGGCCCGCGCGTTCGCCCGGACGCGGACGCCGTTCCGCATCGCGCTCCACCCGGCCGACCTCACCCGGCCCGGCCTGCGCCGCGCCACGCTCGCCGCCGTCGACGCGGCGGTCGCGGCGGGCGGCCGCGCCGTCACCTACGAGACGCTGGTGGGCCGTTGAGGATCGTCCAGCTCGCCAACCTCTACAGCCCCGTCTCCGGCGGCCTCCGCACGGCCGTCGACATGCTCGGCGCGGGCTACGCGGCGGCCGGGCACGAGCGCGCCCTCGTCGTCCCCGGCCCCGCCTACACGCGCCGCGAGACCGCGAACGGGCAGGTCGTCACCGTGCCGGGGCCGTCGGTCGCGCCCGGCTACCGGCTCGTGCTCGACCCGCGCCCGGTGCTGCGCGTCCTCGGCCGCCTGCGCCCGGACGTCATCGAGGTGTCCGACAAGGCGACGCTGACGGTCGCGGCCCGCTGGGCGCGGAAGCGCGGCGTCCGGACCGTCCTGTTCTCCCACGAGCGCCTCGACGCGATCCTCGCGCCGCGCGTCCCGGCCCGGTTCCCGCTGGCCGCCGCCACCGACCGCTGGAACCGGCGGCTCGCGGCCTCCTTCGACGCGATCGTGGTGACCTCGGCGTTCGCCGCCGCCGAGTTCGCCCGGGTCGGCGCCCCGGCGCTGCACCGCGTCCCGCTGGGCGTGGACCTGACGACGTTCCGGCCCGTCCCGCACGCCTTCACCGGACGCCCGGTGCGGCTGGTCCATCTGGGGCGGCTCTCCTCGGAGAAGCGCCCGGACCTGGCGATCGGCGCCGTGGCCGAGCTGGTGCGGCGCGGCGTCCCCGTGCGCCTCGACGTCGTCGGCGATGGACCGTGCCGATCCCGGCTGCGCGCCTGGGCCCGCCGCGAGCGGCTCCCGGTCGCCTTCCACGGCCACGTCGACGGCCGCGCCGCCGTCGCCCGCCTCCTCGCGGCGGCCGACGTCGCGCTCGCCACCTGCCCGATCGAGTCGTTCGGGCTGGCCGTCCTGGAGGCGATGGCCTGCGGGACGCCGGTCGTCGCCGCCGACCGGGGCGCCGCGCACGAACTGCTCGCCCCGGGCGCGGGCGCCCGCGCCGCCCCGCACGCCCCGGCGATCGCCGACGGGGTCCAGTCGGTACTGCGCCTGGACCCCGCCCGCCGCCGCGCCGCCGCCCGCGCCCGTGCCGAGCGCTACCCGTGGACGACCACGGTCGCGGGCATGCTGGACGTGCTCGCGGCCGCCCGAGAGCCCGCGGCTACTCCTTGAACGAGCAGTCCTGCGGCAGGTCCGGCGGCTGGAAGTCGCCCTTGGGCAGCTCCAGCGGCGCGTCCTTCACCGTGTAGCCCTTCAGCCATTTCCCGAAAGGCCCGGAGCTGTTCGCGCTGTGCGGCGCGGGACCGCTGCCCATCTGGAGGCACTGCGGCAGGGTGACGCCCCACGAGAACCCCATCCGGTCGTACTTGTGGCCGAGCGGCGACTGGTAGAAGGTGAAGTTCGCGCGCCTCTCGTTCGCGGGAACATTGTCCTGCCGGATCCCCGAGACGATCGCGATGGGCCCCGTCGCCATCAGATAGTCGACCTTGATGGTCCCGTAGTGGTGCTTGTCCGGCCCGCCGGGGACGTCCGGGGAGTAATGGTCGTACTTCACGGTTCCGCGCGCGGCCCCGAGCACCATCTTCCCGCCGACCATCTTCCACGGCCCGCCGTGCGCGTCCACCGTGAACCGCCGGTACGGGTACTCCGGGTCGGCGGGGAACTTCAGCCACGCGTCGCCGGTGACATGCGATTCCCTGACCGGCTCCCGGCCCTTGTCCTGAGCCATCGCGCTTCCGGTGCCGGCCAGCCCGGCGGCGGCGAGCACCGCCGCCCCGGCCACGAGAACGCGTCGTCCGTGCGCCATTCTGGGTCTCCTTGAGAACTGGGGAAGCGGGCGGTTTCCACCCGCCCCCACAACCTCGCAGCGAGCACCCCTCGCGTTCTTCCCCCGCGTGACCGAACCCGATGCCCCGCGCGGGGGAGAGCCGGTTCTCAGCCGTCCCCAGACCGGGTGACCTTTCCCCGGACATAGACCCATTCGCCGTCATGCCGCACGAACCGGCTGACCTCGTGCAGTTCCCCGGTCTCGAACCCGGCCGCGTAATGGGCGCGGAACTCGACCGTCCCCCGCTCGTCTTCGGCCCCGCCGTCCTCGGTCCGGACGATCTCCAGCCGCACCCACCGCGTCCCGGTCGCGAACTCGACCCGCTCCGGCCGCGTGGCCGGATGCCAGCTCCGCAGCAGGTACGCCTCGTCCTGCCGGGCGAACGCGCTGAACCGCGACCGCATCAGCTCCTCGGCGGTCCCGGCCCGCGCCTCGCCCCGATGCAGCCGCCCGCAGCACTCCCGGTAACGGACGCCGCGTCCGCAGAAACAATGAGCCACCCGACGATTCTGCCCCGCCGCCGGCTACCGGGGGACGTAGAGGCGGACGTCGTCGACGTCGGCCGTCCCCTCGTAGTAGTTCAGGTGCGGGTCGCCGATGATGAAGGAGTCGGGGTAGGCCGACCCCTTGGGCCAGGAGTGCTCGGTCGTGTACGTCCCGGCCGGGCCCCGGTGGACGAGCCTGCGGTCGAACCGGCCGTCGTACTCGCCGGGCGTCTGGTTGTAGTGCCAGATCGGCCGCCCGTCCTCCACGAAGTCGTGGTGGACGCGCAGCGTCGCCTGCCCGATGTGCAGGAAGGGACCGCTCATCTCAAGGGTGTAGCCGGTGCGGTCGCGTTCCACGGCGAACCGGTAGGCGGCCTTCGGCATCAGTCGCGGCTGGAGTTCCGCGCTGGTCAGATGGCCCTCGAACCGGTTCCCGGGCCCGTAGGGCTTGTCCATCGAGACGTTTCCGCAGCGGGTCTTGATGTAGTACTCGTTGCTGATGTTGTTGTTGGCCGTCTCGCGGAACAGGTCGCCGCGCGGGAAGAGGGCGTTGACGCCGTTGAAGGTGCCCTCGAACGTCCGGTAGATCCGCCAGGTCTTCGGATCGCACGTCCCGGCGTTCTTCCAGCGGGCGTCGTCGCTGTAGTAGCCGTCCATGATGACCTTGCGCCGGAAGTGGATGCCGGGATTGCCGTGCGGCGCGGGCGTCGCGTAGTCGAGGATCGTCAGGTAGTAGAACCCGTTCTCACGGGTGACGTCGGGATAGTCGCAGCGCTCCTTGCCGGGCAGCGCCCCCTGGAACGTCCAGGGATAGCGGGTCTTGCAGGGCTCCTTGGTGTAGCCGTTGTGCCTGCCGCCGTAGTCGAAGGTGCCGTGCCGCTTCCCGCCGAACCCGAGGCCGCGCAGCGTCATCTCCACGCGGTAGCGCGGCGGCAGCGGACGCGTCGGGCGGATCAGCACCCCCGCGTCCCAGCTCGGCTCGGAGATCCGGCCGACCCGCTGCCCGCCCGGGAGGCGCGCGGTCGACAGCCCCGGGCGCGAGTCGGGGCGGCCGTCGCGGTCCTTGTCGACGGCGGCGATCTCGGCGGTGAGCCATCCGCCGCGTCCGAACGCGACCCGCTTGCGGAACACGTTCAGCGTCGCGAGTTGCCGCGCGAACAATGGCCCGCTGATCTTCCGCCACGCCTCGCCGTCGTCGTCGAAGGCGTCGACGTTCCACGGGCTGCGCCGCCCCTGCGGGTCCAGGCGCCAGGGGGCGCCGTCGATCCTCAGCGGGCGGTCGAAGCCCTCCTGGTCGACCAGCACCCAGCCGCCGGACGAGGCCCTTCCCGCGGTGACAGGCCAGGCGGTCGAGGCGGCTGCCGCGACGGCGGTCCCCGCGATCGCCAGCGCGACCTTCCCGTGTCTCCTCAAGACGCCCCTCCCACCGCCGCGGATCCTGCGAGGGAAACCTACGGTTCACACGCCGCGGGCGCCCCGCCGCTGCGCCCGCCTTCAGGCGTTCTTGCCCTGTTCTTGGCCGATTCCGGGGGAGCGCAGGAACCAGCCCGAGCGCCCACCGTCCGGACCAGCGGTAACCCGCCAAACCGCCTCGCGACCTAGAACTGGAGCAGGGTTCCCAGGGGGAGGATCGGCAGATTCCCGTTGGGCGCCTCGATGACGTAGGAGAACGGGAAACCAGGGTCGTAGCGCTGGCAGGAGGCCGGCTCCAGCATGCACGGCTGTCCCGTGAACCCGTGCAGGAGCCTCCCGGCGGAATCGAAGAACAGCAGGTCCGTGGTGAACGTGTAGCCCGCGATGATGTGGAATCCATAATTCGGGACCGCGTATCGGTACAGCATCCCGTCCCGCCCGCCGAGGTCGCCCCTCGTCCAGCCGATCATTCCCAGGGACGTCTTCCGGGGCGTGTCCGCGAGCGCCATGCGGTAGGCGCGGCCCCCGACCCCGACCGCGACCGTGGCGGCCTCGGAGGGGTCGAGCCGTCCCGAGGGCGTCTCGTCCTTCGGCGCGATCCTCGCGCCGCCGCCCCGCACGGTCTCCGCCTGCGGGCTTCCCGCGCAGTCCTGCGCGACCCGGTCCGCCCGCACGACCCGCACCGTGGACGCGCCGCGCCGCACGGTCACCCGCACCGCCCCCGCCGTCACGTAGGTGACAGACGGGCCGTCCGAGCAGACGGCGACGCTCGCCCGGCCCTTGACGAGGAACCTCTGCTCGCCGAGCTGCCCGTCCCGCGACAGCCCGATGACCATCGTGTCCTCGCTCTTCTCCTTGAGCCCCCCTTCGATGCCGAACCGGCCGATCGGCGTCGCGATGCTGCCGCCCACCTTCACGGCGAACAGCCCGTCCTGGTCGATGCTGAACACCAGCGGCAGCATCGGCGGCTGATAGGTCGCCCCGCCGACGAAACCGCACCCGCCCAGCAAGAGCAGCAGCGGAACCAGCCTGCTGAGAAGAATCATGTCCACCCCGCGCGAGTCGGAGGCGGGGGACGTCAGAACTGCGACGCGCGCCGTCCGCGCACGAGTTCACCCGTGACCACCATGGGCCACCATCGGCGAACCCTCTGTACAAACCGGCGTTCGCCCCTCTCGGTATTCTGATGCGATATGTCGGAAACCCGCCATGGTGCTCTGAGGCCGCTCGTCCACCACGAGCGCGTGGACCGGCACGATCATCCGCACCACCAGCTCGTCTACCCGAGCCACGGCATCCTCCAGGTCTCCACGGACGAGGGCCGCTGGGTCGTCCCGCCGCACCGCGCGGTCTGGCTCCCCGCCGGGATCGCGCCCGCCCACCAGGCGCACGGCACGACCGATGGCGGACGCAGGTCCGCCTGCACCACGCCCTGATCCTCCTCGCGACCGGCGCGTCGGTGACCAGCGTCGCCGCCGCCTGCGGCTACGCCGGGCCGAGCGCGTTCATCGAGGCGTTCCGCAACGCCTTCGGCACGACCCCGGGCCGCTTCGCCGCCCGCCCCTGAAACCGCCGCCCGCGGTGCGAGGTTGCTCACCGGCAGGCGCGGTTCGGCTTACCGGGTATCCCGCGGGTGGGCGAGGGCCTGATATCCCTCGAACCATGACCGCCGCGGGGCCACGTGTCGACGCACCGCCCAGAGCACCGGGCGCCCACCCCCTGTTCGGACATCTCAAGCCGCTGCTCCTCGACCCGCTCGGCCTGCTGGCGGCGCTGCCGCACCTCGGCGACGTCGTCGAGCTGCGGTTCGGCCGGACGCCGACCTACGTGGTGTGCTCCCCGGAGGCGGCCCAGCAGGTCCTCCGCAACCCCGACCGCGCCTTCGACAAGGGCGGCACGTTCTACGAGAACGTGCGGTCCTTGGTCGGCGACGGCATGGCCACCTGCCCCCTGGCCGAGCACAAACGGCTGCGCCGCCTCGCCCAGCCCGCCTTCCGGACCGACCGGATGTCCGGCTACGCCCGCACCATCCACGCCCAGGTCGAGGCGGCCACCTCGACCTGGCGGCACGGGCAGGTCCTGGACGCGCTCCCGGAGATGCGCTCGCTCGCCACCCGGACCACCTTCGCGACCATGTTCCGCCGCCGCGAACTCGGCCCCGAGATCGACGGGCTGCGCCGGGCCGTCACCGACTTCGTCGAGCACCAGACCGTTTTGCGGATGGTCGCGCCCATCGTCAACCGCCTGCCCACCGCCCGCAACCACCGCTACCGCGCGAGCGAGGCGAGGCTGCTGCGCTTCCTGGACGGGGAGATCGCCGCCTACCGCGCCGACGGCACCGACCACGGCGACCTGATGTCCATGTTCACCACGTCCCCGGACGGCGACCCGCTGACCGACGCCGAGGTGCGCGACACGGTCATGACCGTCCTCCTCGGCGGGATCACCACGACGGCCGTGAGCCACGCGTGGGCCCTGCACCAACTCTCCCTGGACGCCGCGCTGGACGCCGAGGTCGCCGCCGAGGCCCGCGCCGCCGCCCCGCTCGACACCCCCGACGCGGTGGACCGGCTCCCCCTCACCCGGGGCGTCGTCGCCGAGGTGCTGCGGCACCGCACCGCGGGCTGGATCTTCCCGCGCGTGGCCGTCACCGACACCACCATCGGCTCCCGGCGCGTCCCCGCCGGTGCGCAGGTGCTGCTCAGCCCCTACGTCCTGCACCACCGGCCCGACCTGTTCGCCACCCCGGACAACTTCGACCCGCACAGATGGGACGGACGCGACCCGCACCGGACCAAGGGCTGGCTGCCCTTCGGCGCGGGGGAGTCCAAGTGCATCGGCTACGAACTCGCCTTCATGGACCTGACCCTGTCGCTCGCCGACATCGTCCGGTCCTGGCGCCCGCTGCCCTGTCCCACACCTGTCCGTCCGCGCCCGCGGCTCCACCTGGAACCCCACGGCCTCACGCTGCGCCTGGCCGAACGCGACCCGCGCTGACACCAGGACGGCCGGACCGCCCTCGTGTTTCCTGGCAGGGAGCCTTGTGTTCGCTGGGAGTGGGCTGTTGAAACGTGGGCTCAGGTGGGCGGGGGCCTGAAGGGCGGGTCTGGATTCCCAGCGTTCTCACAGGTTCTCCCAGGGGGCGGCTAGGTGGGTCGGTCACGCTCGGGGGCATGACGAGGATCGCTGTACGCGGGCTGACCAAGCGTTACGGGCCCGACACCGTGGTGGACGATCTGTCGTTCACCGTCGAGCCCGGTCAGGTGACCGGTTTCCTCGGGCCGAACGGGTCCGGGAAGTCCACCACGATGAAGATGATCATGGGGTTGGCGGAGCCGACGCGGGGGACGGCGACGATCGGGGGGCGCCGCTACCGCGACCTTCGCATGCCGTTGGCGGAGGTCGGGGCGCTGCTGGACGCCGGGGCCGTCCACGGCAGCAGGAAGGCGCGCGACCACCTGCTGGCGCTCGCCGTCAGCAACGGGCTCCCGGCGCGCAGGGTGGACGAGGTCCTCGCCCGGACGGGCCTGGAGAGCGTGGCGGGCAAGCGGCCCGGGGGGTTCTCGCTCGGCATGCGGCAGCGGCTCGGCATCTCGGCGGCGCTGCTCGGCGACCCCGGGGTGCTGATCTTCGACGAGCCGGTCAACGGGCTCGACCCGGAGGGCATCCGCTGGATCCGCGACTTCATGCGCTCGCTGGCGGGCGAGGGGCGGGCGGTGCTGGTCTCCAGCCACCTCATGAGCGAGATGGCGCGGACCGCCGACCACCTGGTCGTCATCGGGCGCGGGCGGCTGATCGCCGACACCGGCATGGGCGAGTTCCTGCGCGCCAACGGTGAGGGGACCGTCCTGGTCCGGACGCCGGAGCCGGGGGCGTTCGCGCTCCGGCTGACCGCGGCGGGCGCCACCGTCCGGGACGGGTCGGAGTCCTCGCTCGTCGTCTCCGGCATGTCGGGCGAGGAGATCGGCCGGCTGGCCGCCTACCACGGCGTGGTGCTCAGCGAACTCAGCCCGCAGCAGCCCTCGCTGGAGGACGCCTTCATGGAGCTCACCAAGGACGCCGTCGAGTACCAGGGGGCCGCCGCGTGAGCGCGGACGTGCCCTTCACCCGCACGCTCCAGGCGGAGTGGATCAAGCTGCGCAGCCTGCGCTCCACCTGGTACACGCTGTCCGCGCTGATGGCGGTCGGGATCGGCGTCACGAGCCTGGCGCTGAGCACGGTGGGGCAGGACTACGCGGAGGCGTCCGCCGCCGACCGCCAGGCGTGGGACCCGACCAGCCTCAGCCTGACGACCTACATCATCGGCCAGTTGATCATCGGGGTGCTGGGCATCCTGATCGTCACCTCCGAGTACGCGACCGGGCTCATCGCGACCTCGCTCGGCGCCACGCCGCGCAGGCACCGGGTGCTGGCGGCCAAGGCGGTCATCGCCACCGGGCTGGCGCTGGTGGCGGGGCAGACGCTCATGGTCGCCGCCTTCCTCCTCGGGCAGGCGATGATGGCCGCGCAGGACGTCCCGCACGCGGCGCTCGGCGACGACGGGGTGTTCGCGGCGCTGGCGGGCGGCGGGCTCTACCTGTCGGCGATCGCGCTGCTCGCGGTCGGGCTCGGGGTCATCACGCGGGCCACGGCGGGGGCGCTGGCGACGCTGGTGGCGATCGTGTTCCTGGTCCCGGCCCTGTCCGGGACGTTCCCCTCGTGGATGCACGGCCTCGTCGACATCTGGCCGACCAGGGGCGCGGCCGCCGTCCTGACGACCGTCCCGGACCCCGAGTTCCCGCACCCGTGGCTGAACCTCGGCGGGCTGTGGCTGGCGGTCGCCGCCGTGCTGGCCACCGCGTTCGTGCTGCTGCGGCGCCGCGACGTATGAGGCTCCGTATCCTGGACGGCGTGGAACGCGATGACCTCCCGTGAGGGCGGCGAGCGGCTGCTGGTGGTGGACGACGAGGACACCGTCCGCGAACTGCTCTCCGCGACGCTGCGGTTCGCCGGGTTCCAGGTGGCCTCCGCGGCGACCGGCGCCGAGGCGGTCGCCGCGGCCACCGGGGAGCCCCCCGACCTCCTCCTGCTGGACGTCATGCTCCCCGACATGGACGGCTTCGAGGTCGTCCGGAGACTCGGCCGGCAGGTGCCCGTGCTGTTCCTCACCGCCCGCGACCGGCGCGAAGACAAGATCACCGGGCTGTCCCTGGGCGCCGACGACTACGTGACCAAGCCGTTCGCGCTGGAGGAGCTGATCGCCCGGATCCGCGCGATCCTGCGCCGCACCACCGGCCGCCGGACCGGCGCGCTGACGGTGGGGCCGCTCGCCCTCGACGCCGAGGGCCACCAGGTGACGCGGGCGGGACGCCCGGTCCGCGTCTCGCCCACCGAGTTCCAGCTGCTGCGCTACCTGATGGAGAACGCGGGTCTCGTGGTGTCCAAGGCGCAGATCCTCGACGGCGTGTGGCGCTACGACTTCGGCGGCGACGCCGGGATCGTCGACACCTACATCTCCTACCTGCGCCGCAAGGTCGACACCGGGGAGCCGAGGCTGATCCACACCGTCCACGGCGTCGGGTACGTGCTGCGGGAGCCGCGCCGGTGAGCCGGTTCTCGCTGCGGACGCGGCTGCTGCTGCTCACCACCGGCCTGCTGCTGACCGGACTGACCCTGATCAGCGCGCTCGTGTCCGAGCACCTCCAGCGCTACCAGCTCGGCCGGGTCGACGGGCGGCTGCGCTCGCTCACCTCGCTGATGTCGCAGGTGCCGGGCGGCGAGCCGCCGACGGCGCAGCACCCCTCCGCGCAGACCGCGCTGATCAACCCCGGCCTCGACCTCCTCGGCGCGCCCTACCTGCTGTACCTGGACACGAACGGCCGGGTGAGGGGCACGCTCCAGTCCAGCCGGCTCACCAAGGAGCCCCCGCCGTCCACCGGCGAGCTGCGCGCGGTCCCGGCCGACGGCAGGCCGCGCGGCGTGCGCTCCGCGAACGGCTCGGGCCGCTGGCGGGCCGTCGCCCGCCCGGGGGTCGGCTGGCGCGGGACGGTGATCGCCGCCGCGCCGCTCGCCGATGCCGACGCCACGATCTCCCGGCTCCGGACGAGCAGCCTCGTCACCGGCAGCGCGCTGCTCGCCCTGCTGACGGCGGTCGGCTGGTTCGCGCTCGGCCGCGGGCTGCGCCCGCTGCGCCGCATCGAGCACACGGCCGCCGCGATCGCGGGCGGCGACCTGAGCCGCCGCGTGCCCGGCATCGCGCCGCCCGGCACCGAGATCGGGCACCTCGCGGCGTCGCTGAACACCATGCTCGGCCAGCTCGAACGGGCCTTCGCCGACCGCGCCGCGTCCGAGGCGCGGATGCGCACGTTCCTCTCCGACGTCGGGCACGAGCTGCGCACGCCGCTGTTCGGCATCAAGGGCACGACCGAGCTGTACCGGATGGGCGGGCTGGCCTCCCGCGAGGACGTCGACGAGGCGATGCGCCGCATCGGCCACGAGGCCACCCGGCTCTCCGCCCTCACCGAGGACCTGCTGCTGCTCGCCCGGCTGGACGAGGCGCCGCGCGCCCAGCTCGACCCGGCCCCGATGGACCTGCGGACGCTCGCCACCGACGCCCGGCACGGGCTGCGGGCGCTCGACCCGTCCCGCCCGATCGAGCTGACCGGGCCGGACGGCGGACCGCCGGGGCCCGCGCCCGTCCACGCCGACGAGGACCGGCTGCGGCAGGTCGTCACCAACCTCGTCGGCAACGCCGCCGCGCACACGCCGCCGGGCACGCCCGTGCGCATCGGCGTGGGAACGGTGGACGGGCGCGCCGTCCTGGAGGTCGCGGACGAGGGCCCGGGAATCGCGTCCGACCAGGCGGCCCGCGTCTTCGACCGCTTCTACCGGGCCGACCGGTCCCGCAACCACTCCGGCGGCGCCAGCGCGGGACTCGGCCTCGCCATCGCCCGCTCCCTCGCACGCGCGCACGAGGGGGACGTCGAGTTGACCACGGCTCTGGGGGAGGGCGCCCGCTTCCGGCTGACGCTGCCGCTACTGGACCAGGAGGAGGTCAGTCCTCCAGCGTGATCGCGGCCTTCGGGCAGGCCCGCGCGGCCTCCTCGACCTGGGCCCACAGGGCCTCCGGCGGGTTCTCGTCCAGCACGTAGAGGAAGTCGTCATCGCGCACTTCGAAGACCTCCGGCGCCGCGGCCATGCACAGCGCGTTGCTCTCGCAGAGGTCAAAGTTCACGGAAATCTTCATGGCCACATTATGCGCCCAAGCGGTGGCACGGGACACACCCGGCGGCGCCCGCGAGAACCGGCCGGTCAGGGCGACAGCAGCCAGCAGTCCCGCAGGTCGTAGAAGACGGCGTCCTCGTCGAAGTGTGCCATCTGCTCGTCGCGCCAGGCCATGTAGTCCGGCGGCATCTTGGTGCGCTCGCCCTCCCGCGCCGCCTCCCTGGAGGTGAAGTAGGCGACGCCGGTGCAGATGCCGTCCGGGTGGACGCAGAACATGCCGCCGAGCATGTCGGGCCGCAGCTTCGCCAGCGTCCGCTCGGCCTCCTCGGGCACGAACGGGCGCACCGCCTCCCGGTCGCGGACGCGCGTCTGGAGGATCTGGACGAACCCGGCGCGGTCGAATCCCTCGCCGTCGGACGCGCCGGGTCCGAACGTCTCCACGTCGGTGCACTCCACGACCGTGACCACGCCCTCGAACAGGCCGCGGGTCTGGTCCCACCAGTGCGCCTGCTCGCGCCGCCCGTCGTTGCGCCGGGCCGCCTTCGGCGACGCGAACCGCGTCAGGCCGAGGTAGACGCCGTCGTCGGTCACCCCGCAGGTGCTGCCGAGCCAGCCCCGCGCGCCGGGCGAGACCTCCTGGTACCAGCGGTCGGTCGCCTCGTGCAGGGCCGCCGCGTCCCGCGCCCGGCCCTTGGCGACCTGGACGCACATCGCGTGCTTCGCCCTCCACTGGCCGAACACCGTCCACCTCCCTGGTTGGACGCTACCCATCGGGGGGCAAACCGGACGTCATCACCGGTTGAAGATCCCGCCGGGTGCGGCCCGGCGGACGGCCTGCGCCGCGATCGCGAGCACCGCGATGCCGAGGATGACCCACACCCCCGGCCTGTAGGTCGCCAGGTCGGTGGCGGGCGCGATCGTCGCGGTGACGATCGCCAGGCCGAACGCGCCGCCGATCTGGAGCGAGCTGTTGAGCAGCCCGGCGGCGACGCCCTGCTCCTCGTCAGGGACGCCGCTGGTCCCGGCGACCATCAGCGACGCGAACGTGAGCGCGAAGCCGACGCCCCACAGCAGCGACACCGGCATGAGGACCGTCCACAGGTCCGGGTCCTCGCCGATGCGGAGCATCAGCAGGTAGCACGGGACGAACGACACGAGACCGACCATCGCGACGGTGGTGACGCCGAACCGGTCCATCATCGCGCCGAGCTTCGGGCCGATGACGACCACCATCAAGCCCGCGGGCAGCAGCACCAGCGCGAACTGCCACGGCTCCCACCCGTTGAGCGTCTGGAGGTACTGGGTGAGCAGGAACTGGAAGCCCATCGCGGCGCCGTAGAGCAGGGCGATGCTGAGGTTGGCGGCCAGCAGCGAGCGGTCGCGCAGGAGGCCGAGCCGGATCAGCGGCGCCTTCACGACGCGCTCGACCCCGACGAAGGCCGCCAGCAGCGCGGCCGCCACGGCGAAACCGGCGAGCGTGGGCAGCGAGGACCAGCCGGCCTCGGGGACCGAGACCACGGTGAACACCAGCAGCATCGTCCCGCCGACCAGGGTGAGCGTGCCGCCGGGGTCGAGCCGTACCCGCTCGCGGCGCGGCGGGTCCTTCGGGACGACCAGGACCGCACCGATCGCGATCAGCACCGCGAGCGGGATCGGCAGCACGAACGTGGCCCGCCAGCTCACCGCCGCGATCAGCCCGCCGACCAGCAGGCCGGAGGAGTAGCCGGACGCCTCGAACACGTTGAAGATCCCGAACGCCCGGTTGCGCTGCGGCCCCTCGGGAAAGGTGGTCGTCAGCAGCGACATCGCCGCCGGGGCCGTGAACGCGGCGGCCAGCCCCTTGAGGAACCGCGAGGCGATCACCAGGGCGCCGTCGTCGACGACCGCCCCGACCAGCGACAGCGCGGCGAACACGGCCATCGCGACCACCAGCGTCCGGCGCCGTCCGAACAGGTCGGCGGAGCGCCCGCCGAGCAGCAGGAACCCGCCGAAGGTCAGGAAGTAGCCGCCGGTGAGCCACTGCGCGGTGGAGGCGTCCATGCCGAACTCGCGCTGGATCTCGGGGATCGCCACGGCGATCATCGAGTTCTCCAGCCCGTCGAGCAGGATCACCCCGCTGAACACCAGCAACGCGACCCACGACCGCACCGTCCAGCGCACCGGCCCGGGCGGCGCGGCGGCCTCCCGTAGATCCTGCTTCGCCATGGCGGTACGGCCCCCTCGCACTAGACTCGTTCGGACAGCGCTAGTAGGCGTCGCAAATAATTGCAGACGCTTCATATTGCACTAGCCGTATAGTGTCGCATGCAACGACTTTGTGGCAAGGGGTGGGGTGACCGTGCCGGTCGATGACGAGGGCGCGCGGGCCCGCGCGCGGGGCTGGCGGACCCTGGCCGCGCTGCACGCGTGCGTCGCCGACGTGCTCGAACGGGCGCTGCAACGCGAGCACGGCCTGTCGGTGAGCGAGTACAGCGTGCTCGACGTCCTGTTCCGCCAGGACGACCACTGCCTGCGGATGAACCGCCTCGCCGAGGCCCTGACGCTGAGCCGCTCGGCCACGACCCGCCTCGTCTCCCGCCTGGAGAAGCAGGAACTGCTCGAACGCTGCCTCTCCCCGGACGACCGCCGGGGCATCTACACGGAGCTGACCGCCAAGGGCGCCGCGACCCTGGAAGCCGCGCGCCCGGTCCACGACGCGGCCCTGGCCGAGGGCCTGCGAATCGCGGCGGAGGAACGAAACCTGGCCCCCCTGGTCCAAGCCCTGTCCACAGTCTCGACCGACCCCCACGCCTGAGGGACGGACGCCCGGCGGTTCGACCCCGCGCCAATATGAGCTAGAGGTTATATTGGTCAGGTGGCCTGGAACATCATCCTCCTCGAACCGGTCGAGAGCTGGTTCCTCAAGCTGTGTGAGTCCGAGGTGGACACCGCGGCCTTGATCGAGCAGGCCATCGACAGGCTGGCCGAGGTCGGGCCGACGCTCGGCCGGCCGCTCGTCGACACCCTGGAGCACAGCGAGCTGCGTAACCTGAAGGAACTGCGACCCGGCAGCCGAGGCCGGTCGGAGATCCGGATGCTCTTCGTCTTCGATCCGGACCGTGCCGCGATCTTCCTGGTGGCCGGTGACAAGGCGGGGCAGTGGTCACGCTGGTATGACGAGGCGATCCCACTGGCCGAAGCCCGCTACGCCGAGTACCGGGCCGCCAAGCACAAGGAGGCCCAACGATGAGCACCGGACGCCGCTGGCAGGACATCAAGGCCGAAGCGCACCGCCGCAACCCCGAACTGGCCGACCCCGAACGCCAGGCGCGGGCCCGCGCTGAGCTGGACGCCTATGTCGCCGGCCACCACCTCAAGGAACTCCGCAAGGCCATCGGCAAGACGCAGGCCGAGGTCGCCCAGATTCTCGGCGTCTCGCAGTCACGCGTCTCCCAGATCGAGAACGGCGACCTCGAAGCCATGGAGCTGGAGACGCTCCGCGCCTACGCCACCGCCCTCGGCGGACACGTGGACGTCACCGTCAGCGTCGGCCCTCACTCGATCAAGGTCGCCTGACAGCACCGACCCGCCTTACCCCGGTCGATGGTGCGGCCGCTGGGTGATTGCCGCGCCTGAGGGACGGGGTTACCAGGGGATGGTCTCGGTCAGGGTGTCCGGGCCTCGGAAGGTGCCGGTGGGGCCGTCTTCGGGGAGCGTGGCCAGCAGGATCGGGACGGCGGCGCCCTCGGCCGTCGTGCGGTCGCCGCGCGGGAAGGGAGCGGCGGCGTTCTGGTCCGTCGGCACCATGCCGGGGCTGACCGCGTTGACCTTGATCCCGTCGGCGCGCAGGGCGGCGGCGTAGACCAGCGTCAGCGCGTTGAGCGCCGCCTTGGACGAGGAGTACCCGAGCGCCGCCCGGCCCGCGACCGGGCTCGCGGGGTCGCTCAGCATCGTGAGCGAGCCGAGCCCGCTGGAGACGTTGACGATCCGCGCCGCCCCGGAGCGGCGGAGCAGCGGCAGGAAGGCGGACGTCACCGTGACGACGCCGAAGACGTTGACCTCGTAGGTGTCGCGGAGCCGCGCGGCGTCGGACTCGGCGGGCCCGACGTCCCACTCGGTCGTGATCCCGGCGTTGTTGACGAGGGCGTCCAGCCGTCCGGTCTCGGCGCCGACGGTCGCGGCGGCCGCCTCGACGGAGCGTGGGTCGGTCACGTCCAGTTGGACGAACCGGACATCGCCCGCCCGCATCTCCGCGACGGCCCGCCGCCCGCGCTCCGGGTCGCGGGCGCCCAGGTACACGGTGAGGCCCCGCTCCGCGAGGCCCCGGACGATCTCCCTGCCGATGCCCTTGTTGCCGCCGGTGACCAGCGCCACGTCGTTGTCGCTCATGCCGTCCATCTCAGCGGCCCCGCCCTCCGGAAGGGAAAGACCCGTCGGGTGCGGCGCCCTACCCTGGCGGTATGCCGGAGCCGGACCTGCGCGAGCTGCGCTACTTCAGCGCCGTCGCCGAGGAGTTGAACCTCACCCGCGCGGCCCGGCGGCTCGGCATCGCCCAGCCGCCGCTGTCGCGGGCCATGCGCCAGTTGGAGCGCCGCCTCGGCGTCGCCCTGTTCGACCGCGCCGGGAACCGGCTGGCGCTGACCCCGGCCGGCGAGGTCCTCGCGAAGGAGGCGCGCTCGGTCCTGGACGCCCTGGCCCTCGCCGTCCGCCGGACGCGGCGCGCCGCCCTCCCCGAGCGCGGCCTGGTGGTGACCGCGAAACCGGGGGTGGCCACGGCGCTGCTGCGCCGGGTCCGCGAAAGGTTTCGCGCGGAGCCGGAGGCGCCCGAACTCCACGTCGTCGTCAGCGGGTTCGGCGAGCAGGCCGCCATGGTCCGCGACGGGCGCGCGGACGTGGCGATCGCCGCCTGCTTCGACGGCCGCGGCCTCGACGTCGAGCCGCTGGCGAGCGAGCCGCGCGTCGCCGCGCTCACCCCGCACCACCGGCTGGCCTCCCGCGACGTCCTCAGCACCGCCGACCTGGCGGCGGAACCGGCCCCCCGATGGGCCGCGGGCGTCGACATCGGCTACCGGCTCGGCGACCCGGACCGGCCGCTGAGCGGCCCCGTCGTGCACGACAGCGCGCAACTGCTGGAGGTGGTCGCGCTGGGCGAGGCGGTCGCGCTGGTGCCGTCCTCGCTGGCCGAGCGGAACGTCCGCCCGGACGTGGCCTACCGCCCGGTGCCCGACGCGGCGCCCTACGAGACCCTCGCCCTCTGGCGCGCGGGCAGCCGGTCGCCGTCGATCGCGAGGTTCGTGCGGACGGCCCTGGAATGCTCCGACTAGTCCCCGTCGGCGCGGCTGAGCGCCGTCTCCCGCTCCAGATATGACAGCTTCTCCGGATTGCGGACGGCGTACAGGCCGGAGATCCGTCCCCCCTCGATCCGCACCGCGATGACCGTGTCGATCTCGCCCTCCACCCGCAGGATCAACGCCGGATAGCCGTTGACCTGCGCGGGCTCCATCGCCGTGCCCGCGATCCCGCCCAGCACGCCGCCCACCGTCTCCGCCCCGACGATGGGCGCGAGCGCCGCCCGCACGACCCCGCCGCCATCGGTCAGCAGGACGACGTCGGGCGCGAGGACGTCCAGCAGCCGCCCCAGGTCGCCGGTCTCGACCGCCCGCCGGAACGCCGCCAGCGCCTCCCGCGTCTGGTCCGCCGAGACCACCTCGCGCGGCCTGCGCGCGGAGACGTGCGCCCGCGCCCGGTGTGCGATCTGCCGCACCGCCGCCTGGTTCTTCCCGACGGCCTCGGCGATCTCCGCGTAGTCCAGCGCGAACACCTCGCGCAGCACGAACACCGCCCGCTCGGTCGGCGCGAGCGTCTCCAGCACCAGCAGCATCGCCATCGAGACGCTGTCGGCCAGCGCGACGTCCTCCGCCACGTCGGGCGCCGTCAGCAGCGGCTCGGGCAGCCACGGCCCGACATAGGACTCCTTGCGCCGGACGAGCGTCCGCAACCGCGTCAGCGCCTGCCGCGTCGTGATCCGGACCAGGTAGGCGCGCTGGTCGCGGACGGCACCGTGGTCGACGTTCATCCACCGCAGCCAGGTCTCCTGAAGCACGTCCTCGGCGTCGGCCGCCGATCCGAGCAGCTCGTAGGCGACGGTGAACAGCAGGTTGCGATGGGCGACGAACCCCTCGGTGGCGGAGTCCATCCGGCCCTCGCCCGGCCCGCCCTCTGCTCGCCCGTCCATATCCGGCTCCTATCCCGTCGCCCGCACAACACGCACAAGACGCCGGTCCCCGCCGCTGTGTGACACCCGCAGCCGGTGGCGCAGGTCACATCCCTCGGCCGTCACAGGCGGGGGGCCGCCGGCATCTCCTGTGCATGCCGGACGCCGCGTCCGGCGCACACGACCAGTGAGGACGAGAACCATGGAACCCCGGATCAACCTGCTCGCCAACGAACTCGGCGCGAAGATCTCCAAGCGGATCTACAACGTGAGCCTGGCCATCCAGCAGTCGCCGCTGCCCCGGACCGTCCAGGACCTCGTGATGCTCCGCGCCAGCCAGATCAACGGCTGCGGCTTCTGCGTCGACTACCACTCCAAGGACGCGGCGGCCGCGGGCGAGACCGCCGTCCGGCTGAACCTCGTGGCCGCCTGGCGCGAGTCCACGGTCTTCACCGCCGCCGAGCGCGCCGCGCTCGCCCTGGCCGAGGAGGGCACCCGCCTCGCGGACGCCCACCTCGGCGTGTCCGACGGCACCTGGGCCGAGGTGCGCGAGCACTACGACGACGACCAGACCGTCGCCCTGGTCTCGCTGGTGGCCATGATCAACGCCGCCAACCGGCTGGGCGTGATCGTCCGCAACCCCGGGGGCTCCTACGAGCCGGGGATGTTCGCGTCCATGGCCCCCTGACCCCGGCCCGGGTTAGCGGCCCGATATCCCGGGCAGCCCTGCGTTTAGCCAGGAAGGAGCGTCTGACATGCGGCACGAGGAGTTCATCGGACAGGTCCAGGACCGCGCGCGCCTCCCGGGGTGGGGCGACGCCGAACGGGCGTCCCGCGCGACGCTGGAGACGCTGGGGGAGCGGGTCCCCGAGGGCCTCGCCGACCACTTGGCGGCGCAGTTGCCGCACGAGATCGGCGAGCATCTGCGCCGCACCGAGGTCTACGGCGGCCTGGGGACCGGGGAGCGGTTCGGCAAGCACGACTTCGTCGAGCGCGTGGCGATGCGGGCGGGCACCAGCGAGGCGCGCGCCGCGTTCCTCGCGCGGAGCGTCCTCGGCGTGGTCGGCGACGCCACCCAGGGGTCGATCACCGCGAAGGTGCGCGGCGCCCTCCCGCCCGACGTCCGCGAGCTGATGCCCGCCGGGCACCACGGCCGACCACCGGCCTGACCGCCCGCACCGGGCCGGCGCGCCGGCCCGGTGCCCTCAGGCGGGACGGGCGATCAGCAGTTCCCGCGCGAACCACTCGATGGTGCCGCGCAGGCCGTCCTTGACCTGGATGCGGGGGCGCCAGCCGAACTCGGCCTCGGCCAGCGCCGTGTCGGGCCGCCGGACGCGCGGGTCGTCCTCGGGGCGGTCCACGAAGCGGACGCGCGAGCGCGACCCGGTCAGGTCGATGACCAGCCGCGCGAGGTCGGCCATGGAGATCTCGTACGGGCTGCCGATGTTGACCGGCCCCGGGTGGCCCGAGGTCGCGAGCGCGACGATGCCGCGGACGGTGTCGTCCACGTGGCAGATCGAGCGGGTCTGCGAGCCGTCCCCGGTGACGGTGAGGTCCTCGCCGGTGAGGGCCTGCCGCAGGAACGTGGGGATGGCGCGGCCGTCGTCGGGGCGCATCCGCGGCCCGTAGGTGTTGAAGATCCGGACGATCGCGGCGTCCAGGCCCCGGGAGTGCCGGAACGCCGACGTCAGCGCCTCGCCGAACCGCTTCGCCTCGTCGTACACGCTGCGCGGCCCGACCGGGTTCACGTTGCCCCAGTAGGTCTCGGGCTGCGGGTGCACCAGCGGGTCCCCGTACACCTCGGAGGTGGAGGCGAGGACGAACCGGGCGCCCTTGGCCTCGGCGAGGTCCAGGGCGTTGCGGGTGCCGCGGCTGCCGACCTCCAGGGTCTGGATCGGGTAGCGGAGGTAGTCGGCGGGGGAGGCGGCCGAGGCCAGGTGCAGGACGTAGCCGACCCTGCCGGGGACGTGCACGGGCTCGGTGAGGTCGTGCCTGAGGAAGCGGAAGTCCCGCCGCGCGGCCAGGTGCGCGACGTTGCGGGACGTGCCGGTCAGCAGGTTGTCCAGGCACACCACGGAGATGCCCTGGGCGAGCAGCGCCTCGCACAGGTGCGAGCCGAGGAATCCCGATCCCCCGGTGACGACGGCGCGTGGATGTCTCATGGTGTCCCTCTCACGGCTCGTGGTGGGCCAGGGCCTTCTCGGCGGCCTCGACGGCCTCGGCGGCGGATATCTCCAGCAGGCCGGGGCAGGGCTCGCGCCCGCGCGGGTCGCCGGTGCGCCCCGCCCACAGGACGCGGTGCTCGGCCCGGTCGGGCGGCGGCCCCCACCGGCTCGGCGGCGCCGGGCCGAACAGCAGCACCGACGGTGTGCGGTGGGCGGTCGCGAGGTGCGCGACGCCGGTGTCGCCGCAGACCACCAGGCGGGCGCCCGCGACGAGCGCCGCCAGCTCCGGCAGCGGGGTGCGGCCGGAGAGGTCGGCGGCCTCGGGCAGCCCGGCGAGCCGGACGACGCGGCGGGCGAGGGACGTCTCGTCCGGGCCGCCGGTGACGACGACCCGGGCGCCGCCGTCCGCCAGCGCCGCCGCGACGGCCGCGAACCGCTCGGCGGGCCAGCGGCGCGCCGGGAACGCGGCGCCCGGATGGACCACGACCGCGCCCGGCGCGGGCGACGCCGCCTCCGGCGCGGGCAGGAGCAGGTCCGCGCGGTCGGCGTCGAACCCGTAGGCGGTGACGAGGCGGCACCAGCGGTCCACCTCGTGCTCGTCCGGATCCCAGCCGGGCCCGCCGGTGTGCGGGGCGTCGGCGCGGGCGAACGCCAGCAGGCGGCCCGGCCCGAGCCCGGCGAGGAGCCGGTGGCTCTCCGGGCCCCGCCCGTGCAGGTTGACGGCGGTGTCCACCGGCCCGGCGGGCGGCGGCGCGGCGTCCGGGCCGTCCGGGCCGTCCAGGCCGTCGAGCGGGAGGACGCCGTCGACCGCGCCGGTCGCGCGGGCGATCGGGGCGAGGACGGGCGGCGCGGCGAGCGTGATCCGCGTCCCCGGCGCACCCCGCCGCAGCGCCCGCAGCGCGGGCACGGCGGTCAGCAGGTCGCCGAGGCCCAGCGCCCGCAGGACGACCATGTGGTCACCGCGGGCGGTCACGGCCACGACGGCTCTTCGGACGGGCAGACGACCATCTCCCGCACCTCGCATCCGGCGGGCTGGGAGAGCGCGAACAGGACCGTCGCGGCCACGTCCTCGGGACGGTTGAGCTTGGCGTCCGGGCCCGGCTTGTACTGGTCGGTGCGGTCGTCGAAGAACGCGGTGTCCATGCCGCCGGGCACGACCATCGTGACGCCGATCCGCCCGGACAGCTCCGCGGCCAGCGCCCGGGTGAACCCGACGACGCCGAACTTGGACGCGCAGTAGGCGGTCGCGTCGCTCAGCGCCTTCAGCCCCAGCGTGGAGGCGACGGTGACGACCCGCCCGCCCGGCCCGTGCTCCAGGTAGGGGAGCGCGGAGCGGACGGCGGCGACCGTGCCGAGCAGGTTCACCCTGACCACCCGCTCCCAGTCCTCGGCGGGGACGTCGCCGAGCGTCCCGCACGCGTCGATGCCCGCCGCGGTGACGACGGCGTCCAGGCCGCCCGCGTCCTGCGCGAGGCCGTGCACGGCGCGTTCGGTGGCGGCGCGGTCGGCGAGGTCGGCCTGCGCGTGCTCGATGTCGTCCTTGGGGGGATGCAGGTCGAGGACGAGCGGCCGCCCCCCGCCGCCCGCGACCGCGCGTGCGACGGCGGCGCCGAGCCCCGAGGCGCCCCCGGTGATGAGGACCTTCATGGCGCGTCTCCCTTCGTGGTCGACAGCAGGCGCGTGGTGGAGCGCCCTTCCAGCAGGGGCAGCAGGACCACCTCGCCGCCGTGGGCCCGGACCGTCCCGGCCTCGGGCAGCGTGGTCCCGGCGTAGTCGGCGCCCTTGACCCAGACGTCGGGGCGCAGCCGCTCCAGCAGCGGCGCGGGGGTGTCGTCCTCGAACACGACCGCCGCGTCGACGTCGCTGAGCGCCTCCAGCACGCGGACGCGGTCGGCGGCGGGCGTCACCGGCCGGGACGGCCCCTTGCGCCGCCGGACGGAGGCGTCGGAGTTGACGCAGACGACCAGGCAGTCGCCGAGCCGCCGCGCCTGGTGCAGCATGCTGACGTGGCCCGCGTGCAGCAGGTCGAAGCAGCCGCCGGTCGCGACGACGGTGCCGCCCGCCCGCCGGGTGCGCTCGACGACGTCCCACGCGTCCTCGCCCCGCTCGGGGACGAGCCGGGGGGTGCCGTGGTCGGCGAGCCGCGCGGCGACGGCGGTCGCGGCCCCGGCCCGGACGAACTCCGACGCGCGGTGGACGCCCTCGGTGACCGCCGCGGCGAGCGAGGCCCCGTCGGCGAGCGCGCCGACGGCCCCGGCGGCGAAGCTGTCGCCCGCGCCGCACGCGTCGCCGCGCGCCGGGCGGGCGGGCGCGAGGAACGGCGTCCTCGACCCGTCGCACAGCAGCGCGCCCTCGGAGCCGAGCGTGACCGCGACGCCCTCGACGCCCCAGGCGCGGCCGAGGTGCCGGCCGCGGCGGCCGACCGCCGACAGCCCGGCCCCGGTGATGTCGGCGCCGTCGGCGGCGGCGAGCCGCGCGGCCTCCTCGGAGTTCGGGGTGAGCAGCCGGACGCCCGGCACCGGCGCCTCGCCGCGCGGATGCGGGTCCCACACGACGGGCACCCGCGGGGGCAGCGCCTCCAGCAGCGACCGGACGGCGCGGTGCCGCGGGACGCCGCGCCCGTAGTCGGAGACCAGCACGGCCCCGGCCCCGGAGACCGCGTCGGCCACGCGCGGGCCGACGGGCCCGTCCAGCGCGCGGCCCTCCCCGGTGTCCAGGCGCGCGATCGACTGGCCGCCCGACCGGATGCGCATCTTGCGGGGCGTCCCGCCGTGCAGGTGGAACGCCGCGACCTCCACGTGCTCCTCCAGCATCGCCCGCAACCGGCGGCCGGGTTCGTCGTCGGCGAGCGCGGTGACGAGCACGACCTCGCGCCCGGCGGCCGCCGCCAGCAGCGCGGCGAGGCCCGCGCCGCCGGGACGGGCGCGCTCCTCGGCCTGCTCGACGACGGGCACGGGCGCGTCCGGGCAGAGCCTGCTGCTGCCGCCGACGATGTCGATGTCGAGCAGGACGTCGCCGACCACGACGAGCGGGGCGGTCACGGCGCCGCCCCGAGCGCCTCGTCGACCACCCCGCACAGCACGTGGATCGCGGCGAGGTGGATCTCCTGGACGGTCGAGGTCGCGCCCGCCCGGACGGTGACCGCGCCGTCGCACGCCCGCGCAAGGGGGTTCGGCCCCGGCCCGGTGATCGCCCAGGCGGACATCCCGAGCCGCCGCGCCCGGTGCGCCGCCGCGATCACGTTGGGGCTGCGCCCGCTGGTGGACAGGCAGATCAGCACGTCCCCGGGGCGGCCGTGCGCCTGCACCTGCCGCTCGAACACCGTGACCGGGCCGTAGTCGTTGGCGATGGCGGTGACCGAGGAGGTGTCGGCGTGCAGCGCGATCGCCGACAGCGGCGGCCGGCCGGCCTCGAAGCGGCCGACGAGTTCGGCGGTCAGATGCTGGGCCTCGGCGGCGCTGCCGCCGTTGCCGCAGGCCAGCAGCCGTCCGCCGGAGCGCAGCACCCCGGCCAGCCGGTGGCCCCAGCCCTCGATCGTGGGGATCTGCTCGCGGAACCGCAGCGCGGCCTCGGCGAGCGCCTCCAGCCGCCGGTCGTGCCCGGCGGACGCCTCGCCCCTCGCGCCCGCCCCCGGCGTGTTCGTGCGCGTCGTCGTCATGCCGCCACCCCGCTCAGCGCGGCGGCGTGCTCGTAGGCGGCGAGGGTGCCGGCGGCGACGCGCGTCCAGGAGTAGCGTTCGCGGGCCCGGTCGCGGCCCGCGAACCCCAGCGCGGCGCGCCGCACCGGCTCGTCCAGCAGCGTCCGGATCGCCCCGGCCGCCTCCGCCGGGTCGCGGGGCCGGACGAGCAGGCCGGTGCCGCCGTCCACGACCGTGTCGAGGTGCCCGCCGACGGCGGTCGCCACGACCGGGACGCCGCAAGCCATGGCCTCCAGCGGCACCATGCCGAACGGCTCGTACCAGGGCAGCGTGACGACGACGCTCGCCGAGCGCAGCAGTGGCGGCACCTCCGCGCGGCCGAGCCGGCCGAGGAACTCCACCCGGTCGGCGACGCCCGCCTCGCGCGCGACGCCCCGCAGCCTGGCCACCTCGGGGTCGGCGTCCAGGCCGCCGCGCGGCGGCCCGCCCGCGACCGTCAGCGCGGCGCCGGGAAGGGACGCCAGGGCGCGGATCGCGGTGTCGACGCCCTTGCGCTCGACGAGCCGCGACAGCACCACCAGCCGGTGCCGGTCGCGCCCGCCGCCGACGCGGCCGCCTGGCGTGAGCAGGTCCAGGTCGACCCCGCACGGCACCACCCGGACGTGCTCGCGCGGGACGCCCATGGCGGCCAGCTCGGCGACCTCGTCGGAGCAGGTGGCGATCACGGCGTCGGCGGCGCGGCCGAGCATGCGCTCCA
Organism: Actinomadura sp. NEAU-AAG7; assembly: GCF_018603865.1. Lineage (NCBI taxonomy): Bacteria > Bacillati > Actinomycetota > Actinomycetes > Streptosporangiales > Thermomonosporaceae > Actinomadura > Actinomadura sp. NEAU-AAG7. Next base: position 155,066 of record NZ_JAHFZY010000008.1, on the reverse strand, counting down.
GCCGCGGGCGCGCGGCGGGGCTGGAGTCCGCGCCGCCCTGGTGGCGGCGCTTGACGGTGCCGAGCGCGTGGAAGGTCTGCACCACCGGCACGCGCCGCGCCCCGGACGCCCGCGCCGCCTGGAGCGCGGCGAGCCCGCTCATCCAGAAGTGGGCGTGCGCGATGTCGGGCGGATCCGCCGCCCAGCGCCGCTCCAGGCACGTCCCGAAGTCGTGCATCCAGGGCAGCAGGCCGTCCTTGGGGACGGGTTCGGCCGGGCCGGCCGGGACGTGCTCCACGGTCACGCCGGGCCCGAACGGGACGCGGCGGGGCTGGTCCGGCGCGTCCCGCCGCGTGTAGACGGTGACCTGGTGGCCCTGGCGGCCCAGCTCTCCGGCCAGCTCCGCGACGAACACGTTCTGCCCGCCGCCGTCCGCCCCGCCGAGCCCCCGCGCCGCCGGCTCGGGGCGGGCGGCCAGCGGGCTGGCGTGCTCGGAGATCATGGCTATCCTCATCGCGTTGCCTCCTGGAGAGTGCGCCGCCAGTCGCGCAGGAAGCGCGGCAGGCCGTACCGGTCGACGGCGTGCGCCCGCGCCTCCTTGCCCATCTGGCGGGCGCGCGGCGGGTCGGCGGCCAGGGCCCGCGCCGCCTCCGCCAGCGCGGCGACGCGGGTGGACAGCACCCCGGCCTCGGGCGGTACCGCCTCGACCGCCTCGGTGGTGGCGAGCGCCACCACCGGCAGGCCGAGCATCATGGCCTCGATCAGCGCGAGGCCGAGCGAGGTCCACCGGTAGGGGTGGACGTAGACGCGGCGGCGGGCGAGCTCCTCGTGCATCCGCGCCTGCGGCAGGTCCTCGAACGTCCAGAGCGACTCCGGCGCGATGCCGAGCCGTCCGGGCGCGCCGGTGACGTTCATGCCGAACAGGTCGAGCGGCAGCGCGGCGGCCAGCCCCGCGAGCAGGTCGGTGCCGCAGACGCGCCCCCGCCGCAGCGGGTCGTTGATGACCACGCCGCCGCGCGGCATGTCGCCGGTGTAGCGGTGGCCGGGGTCGGCGATCCCGTGCTCGATGACGCGGGTCGGGGCCCGGCCGCAGTTCCAGAACACCTGGTTGAAATGGGTGACGTGGACGACCGTGATGTCGGAGCGGTCGTGCAGGAAGTGCCGGCTGTCGGGCACGACTTCCTCGGGCGGGCCCACGTCGGACGGGGTCCGGCGGGGCGTGTCGTGCTCGACGTAGACGGCGGGGACGTCGCGTCCGGGGCGGCGCCCGAGCCATTCCTCGGCCAGCCGCAGCTCGCGCGGCCGCTGGAGGACGACGACGTCGACGTCCTCGGCGCGGAGCCGCTCCGGCGTCACCTCGATCGCGCGGTCCGGCCAGTGGAAGGTGTCGGGGCGCCCCCGGCCGTCCGGTCCCCGGCCGGGGACGGCGGGGACGAGCGTGGTGTGCGGCCCGTGGACGAACGACGTCGCCCACGACCCGTGGACATGCCACATCAGCACCCTCACCGCGCGTCCACCTCCCCGGCGACGGACTCGACGGCAGCCGCGACCTCGCCCGCCTCCACGCCCGCGAGGCACGGGTGGCCCTCCACGGGGCACGCGCGGGCGCGGCTGTCCCGGCACGCCGCCGCCTGGTCGCCGAGCAGCGCCACCGGGACGCCGAACGGCGCCCAGCGCGCCGCCGGGACGGTCGGCGCGAACAGCGACACGACCGGGGTGCCCACGGCCGCCGCGAGGTGCGCGGGCCCGGTGTTGCCCGCCACGGCGGCGCGCGCGCCCGCCAGCACCGCCGCCAGCTCCGGCAGCGTGGTGCGGCCGCCGAGGTCGAGGCCGTCCTCCCCGGCGACGAGCGCGGTCAGCTCCTTCTCGTCGCCGTGGCCGGTGACGACCACCCGGTTCCCGGCCGCGGCCAGCAGCCGCACCGCCTCGGCGCAGTTCTCGGGCGGCCAGGCGCGCGCCGGGACCGACGTCCCGGGGTGCACCACGACGTATCCGGGGCCGCCGGTGAGGTGGTCGGTGCGCGGCAGCGGCTCGCGGACCCGCAGCCGGGTGTCGGCCGGGGCCGGGAACCCGGCGTCGGCGGCGAGCGCGAGCATCCGCAGCGGCTCGGGGACGTCGGTGTCGGGCCGGTGCCGCAGGTCGAGCAGCGACCCCGGGTAGTCCTCGCTGATGCCGCCGATCCAGGGCGTCCCGGCGAGCCGCAGCAGCAGCGCCAGCGGCAGCGGCGACTGGTGGAACGAGGTCAGGATCAGCGCCCGGTCGAACCCGCGCAGCTCGCGGGTGACCCGGCCGATGTCGACCGGGTCCACGGCGACGTGGTCGGGGTCGATCCACGGGGCGCACCACTCGACGACGCGGTCGACGCCCGGCAGCAGGTCGGCGGCGGCGCGTCCGCGCGGCCCGCACAGCAGCACGACCTCGTCGGCGCGGGCGGCCACCGCGCGCACGGCGGGCCCCGCGAGCAGCACGTCGCCGACGTTGTCCTGGCGTGCGAGAAGGACCCTCACCGGCGCCGCCTTCCGACGACGGCGGGCCGCCCGCCGAGGAGCAGGTCGACGGCGGCCTCCAGCGTCGGCGCCGTCTCCGCCGCCCGCGCGATCTCCGCCGGCCGGGTCCGCCCGGTGGGGACGAGGATGCCGCGCGCCCCCGCCGCCGCGGCGGCCTCGACGTCGCCGCCGATGTCGCCGATGACGGCGCAGTCGGACGGCAGCGCCCCGAGCCGCTCGGCGGCCCGCTCGATCATCCCCGGGCGCGGCTTGCGGCACCCGCACGCGTCGGCGCCGTCGTGCGGGCAGAGCTCCCACACGTCGAAGCGGCCGAGGAGCTCCTCGACGCGGGCGTTGACGCGCCGCACGTCCCCGGCGGTGACGCGGCCCTTGGCGATCCCCGACTGGTTGGACACGACGCCGATCCGCACGCCGTGCCGCCGGAGCCGGTCGAGGGCGCGCCGGGCGCCCGGCATGGGCTCGACGCGCGCCGGGTCGCCGTTGTAGGGGACGTCCCTGATCAGCGTGTCGTCGCGGTCGAACAGCACCACGCGCGGCCCGCCCCGGGCCCGGGCCCGCCGGTGGACGGCCAGCCCCCGCACCCGGTGCCGGATCGCCGCGGGCGGGATGGCGGCGCTGGTGACCAGCATCTTCGCCGTCTCCCCGGGCGTCCGGGGGCCCGGCCGGATGCGCTCGTAGGCGAACCGCGCGGTCAGCGCCGTCCAGGTGCCTCCGGCGGCGAGGAGGAAGAGGGCCGCGCCGCGTCCGCCGCGTCCGCCGCGTCCGCCGCGTCCCCCGCGCAGCGCCGCGGGCGCGGCGGCCAGCGCGAGCAGCCCGGCCGCCGTGGTCGCGGCGTGGCGGCGGAGCAGCCCCCGGCCCTCGCCCGCCCGCTCGCGCCAGCCCGGCCCGTGCACGCGCCGCATGAGCACGTCGTCGGCGTTCCCGGCCTGCGCCCGCACCGACGCCCAGAACCCCGCCGGGCGCACCGGGTGCCGCAGCCGCCGGTCGCCCGCGACGAGGCCGTGCCCGGCGTCCAGCACGCGGAGCGCGAGGTCGGCGTCCTCGCGGTAGGCGCGGCGGAACCGCTCGTCGAAGCCGCCGAGCGCGGCGAGCACGCCGCGCCGGTAGGCCATGTCGGCGGTGATCCACTCGGCGCCCGCGAGCGCGGCGGTGCAGCGCTCCCAGTCCGTCGGCCGCCGGTCCTCCGGCAGCGGGACGGTCAGCCGCCCCTGCGACCCGGCGACCCGCGGCGGCAGCCCGGCGAGGTCGGCGGCCAGCCTGGCGGGCCACGCCGGCTCGGGTACCACGTCGTCGTCCAGGAAGGCGACCCACTCGGTCGTGGCCGCGCGCCAGCCGGCGTTGCGCGCGGCGGCGGGCCCCCGGCCCCCGGAGCGGATCACCCGGACCCCGTGCCCGGCCGACGGCGGCAGCGGCAGCGGCGCGCCCGGCCCGGGGCGGTCGTCCACCACGATGATCTCGTGCGGCGCCGGTCCCGGCCCGTGCTCCAGCGCCGTGAGCAGCGCGTCCAGGGTGACGCGCAGGCTCGCCCTGCCGATCGTGGGGATCACCACGGTGCAGCTCATCGGGCGTGCACCTCCCGGCGGCGCACCACGTACGGCCCGATGGCGAGCAGGTCGACGGGCGCGGAGCCGAAGCACTCCAGCGCGTCGCGCGGGTCGTCCGCCATCGGACGCCCGGCGGTGTTCAGGCTGGTGTTGACCAGGACGGGCAGCCCCGTGCGCTCGCGGAACTCCGCCAGCAGCCGGGCCACGAGCGGCTCGTCCGCGGCGGCGACCGTCTGCACGCGGGCGGTGCCGTCCACGTGCACGACGGCGGGGATCCGCTCCCGCCACCCCGGCCTCACGCGGTGCACGAACAGCATGTACGGGCTCGGCAGCGGGCCGTCGAAGACCTCGGCGGCGTGGTCGAGGGCGACCATCGGCGCGATGGGACGGAACTGCTCGCGCCCCTTCACGTCGTTGAGCCGCTCGATGTTGCCGGCGTGTCCGGGATGGGCGAGCAGCGATCTGTGCCCCAGAGCGCGGGGGCCGAACTCCGACCGGCCCTGGAACCATGCCACGATCTCGTCGCGCGCGAGCGCGTCGGCGACCGCCGCGGCCAGGTCGCGCGGCCGCTCGTAGGGGATCCTGGCGGTGTCGAGCCGCGCGGCGATCTCGTGGTCGTCCCACCGGCGGCCGAGGTCCGCGCCCGGCATGGCCGCCGGGGCGTCGCCGCCGTCCCGGGCCACGTGCAGCGCGGCGCCCAGCGCCGTCCCGGCGTCGCCCGCCGCGGGCTGCGCCCAGATGTCGGCGTAGGGCCCCGCCTCGGCCAGCCGGGAGTTCGCGACGCAGTTCAGGGCCACGCCCCCGGCGAGCATCAGCCGCCGGGAGCCGGTGCGGCCGTGCAGCCAGGCCGCGAGGTCGAGCAGCACCTCTTCGAGCCGCGCCTGGACGCCGGCGGCGAGGTCGGCGTGGTCGCGGGTCCATTCGCCGTCCGGCGCGCGGGCCTTGGTCAGCGAGCCCCAGTCGATCGGGGCGACGGTGAATCCGCCGTCTCCGGTGGCGGTGACGTGCTCGCGCAACTCGTCCAGAAAACGCGGTTCCCCATAAGAGGCGAGCGCCATGACCTTGTACTCGTCACTGGAGCGCAAAAAGCCCAAATGTTCGGTGAGATCCTCGTACATCAGCCCCAGGGAGTGGGGAAGGCGCTGCGCATGCAGCGTCGTCAGGACGCCGCCCTCGTACGTCCCGGCCAGTTGCGAATGGGACTCGCCCCTGCCGTCCAGGACCAGGACGTCGCCGTCCCCGGGCGCGGGCGCCGCGAGCCCCGCCGACGCGGCGTGCGCGACATGGTGCGGGACGAACCGGACGATGCCCGGGTCGAGTCCCGGCAGTGCCGTCGCCAGGAAGTTCGGCGCGCGGCGCGCGTACAGCGTCCGCAACCCCTCCCACTGCGCGTCGTGGCCGTCGAGCCCGGTCTCGACCAGGGACGGGTCGTAGGAGTAGGCGACGGCGTCGAGGTCGCCGGGCTCCAGCCCGGCCTCCTCCAGACACCACCGCGCCGCCTTCTCCGGAAGCTCCCAGCCCGCGAAGGGCACCGGCCGCTTCCCGTGCTTGCGGCGGCTGAAGCGCTCCTCCTCCGCCGCCGCGACGACGGCCCCGTCGATCACGAGGGCGGCGGCCGGGTCGTGGAAGATCGCATTGATTCCGAGCACGCGCATGAGAGCCCCATCTCGGCTCAGCGTTCGGCGGCGGGGCGCTGCCCTCGTCGCGGGCACCGGCCTCCGGGCGGTCTCACTGGACCTGCAAATCCCCTATAGGTGATTTCGGACATAGCCGAGAAGCAGGGGACTAAACCAACAAGAGGATTAAATAGCGCCAGGTAGGCCGCATGATCCGCGCGGATCCTCAACGCCCGTCCCCGGTCGGCGCTGCTCGCCGCCCGGGTCCTCGTCGGCGAGAAGGAGCGCCTCGCGCTCGACCTCGCCGCCCACAAGTGGGGCCACGCCTACGTGCCGGAGCCGGTCGTCCACCACCGTCCGTCGAGGGCGGGCCGCGCCCAGGCGGCAGGCCCGGAACCGGCTGCTGACCGCGCGGCTGCGGCACCCCCTCCCGGTGTCGCGCGCACCGCCGCGACGGCCGCGCGGGCCGCGCCGACGCGGCCCGCGCTCGTGCTCGCCCGCCCCTCCGTCAGGATCTCGCTCTGGCGGAACCGCGGTCGTTGGCCTTCCCGATCGCCTTGACCAGCTCGCGCTTGGACATCCTCGACCGGCCGGGGACGTGCAGCCGCTTGGCGACGTTGTAGAGGTGCTCCTTCGAGGCGTTGGCGTCCACCCCGCCCGCGGTCCTGCGCCGCGTGCTCCGGCCCCCCTCGGCCTGCCTGTCGGAGGGCCCCCGGGCACCGCCGGCCTTCGGCTCCCAGTGGTCGCCGATCTTCTCGTGGGTGTGCTTGAGGGCCGCGTAGGCGACGCGATGGGCCCGCTGCCCCTCCCCGTACTCCTCGACCGCCGAGTCGTGCGCCTTGGCGAAGGTCCGCTGCGCCTTGGCGTCCGACCGCCTGATCGTCTCCGGGAGCTCACCCGTCCTTACCTGGCGTCCGCTCGTCATCATCGGCATCGTGCCGCACCTTTCCGCTCGTGGCTGTCCGGCCGCCGATACCCGCGATCGGACGGAATCCACCCCGCTCGGCGGCCGAAGTCCCTGGTCCCGACGTGCCGGGCGGCCCGCGGGGGCTACGCCTCCGACGCGTCGCGCAGGCGGGCGACGGGGTGCGGGCCGTCGGTGGCGAGGCGGTACTCCTCGCCGAACTTGTCGCGGTGCTCGTCGATGACGCGCTCCTGCGGCGGCCGCTCGGCGTTGATCTTGTCCTGGTACTCCTCGAACCGGCGGTGCGCCTCCTGGACGTAGCCGGTGCCGAGGGTGGTCCAGTCGATCTGCGTGCCCAGCAGGTCGCGGACGAGCTGCTTGTTCGGCTCGAACGTGACCGGCTTCGGCAGCTCGGGCGCCAGGACCGACTCGGGGTCGCGGCCGTCGTGGCGGCGCATCAGGTCGCAGGCGATCCGCAGGTGCTCCAGCTCCATGTTGAGGTGGAGCTCCCAGATGTTCTTGACCCGCGGGTCGGTCTCGGTCTCCATGAACGAGTGGTACAGGTAGCACTCGTTGTACTCGTGGGTGACCAGGCGCTCCCACCAGGTCTCGCCCGGGTCGACCAGCGACTCGTAGTGCGTGACGTGCTCCTCCTCCACCAGGCCGATCTCCTGGTAGAGCTGCCGGGCGATCGGCTCCATGTACATCGGGCCGACGTTGAAGTAGAAGTTCATCGTCTGCTGCTCGGCCGACATGATGGTCAGCGCGTGCAGCTTGGAGATCGGCGCCGCCGCGTCCTTGTCGTAGGGCTCGCGGACGTTGTCGACCGCGTCGCGGTGCCGCAGGAAGCCGGGCCGTCCCGGCATCACCTCGGTGAGCTGATCGACGATCTTCTCGGCCTTGCGGTGCTCGATCATCTCGTACAGGTTCGCGCACCGGTACAGGTGGTCGAAGTCAACGACGCCCGCGACAAGGACTGACCGGCGCCCGTCCCCGGCGTCCGACCTCACATTCCGACGCGGTGTCTTGTCGAAGGGCTGAGGACGGATGACCGAAGGGACGGGGTGGCGATGCCTGCGCGACACGAGGTGCACGAAACCGAGATCAGGCGGCGGATCGACGAGATCGTCACGGGGGTCCGGGCCAAGGACCTTGACGGCCTGGAGCGGCTCTACGCGGCGGACGTGGTGTCCTTCGACGTCGAGCCGCCCCTGCGGCATGTGGGCGTCGCGGCGAAGATGAGCAACTGGGAGAGGGTGTTCACCGTCTTCCGCGATGTGACCTACGAGGTCCGCGACCTGACCGTCACCGCAGGCGACGAGGTGGCGTTCGGCCACTGCTTCGGCCGGCTCGGCGGCACGCTGGAGGACGGGACGGCGACGAGCGGCATATGGGTCAGGGCCACCTTCTGCTTCCAGAGGGTCGAGGGCACCTGGCTGATCGTCCATGATCAGGCATCGGTACCGCTCGACATCCGGAGCGGCCAGGGAGTGACCGGCCTGGAACCCTGAGAACGACCGCAGGGCGGCCCGGAGCGCTCCGGGCCGCCCTGCTCCACCTGGCGCGCCGGCCGCTCTGGACGGGGACGAGCGTAGAGTCGGCGCGGACGGCGAAGTGCGGCAGGCGTCTCCGGGAACTCAGTAGGCTGCCTTGGTCACTCGGCCGATCTTCTGGCGTTCTTCGGCATAGGCGTTGGCGACGGCGCTGTCGGTGTGCCGCTTGCCCTTCCGCCAGAACCGTTGCGCGAGTCTGCGGTTGCCGTGCTCGGCGTACACCCGGCCGAGTTGGGCGTAGGCCGCGCCGGTGGTCTCCGGCGGTGCCTCCGGGTCATTGATGATCTGCTGGAGGGCGAGCTCCGCGTCGTCGGGTTGGTCCAGGTGGACCAGGCAGGCGAGTTGGAAGGCCGCGCGATGGGCGATGTCGGGATTCTCGGTCGCCAGTGCCCGGAGGTATGCGTCGATGGCGGTGGGGAGGTCGTCGAGGTCTTCGGCCAGCTGCCCCAGCAGGTACGCGGCCCGGGGCGCGTAGTCCAGGTTCTCGGTCGCGATCGCGCGACGGAACGCCTGCGCGGCCGAGATGGGACACGACATACAGGCGTGGGCGATGCCGAGTTTGAAGGCGGCGGCCGCCTTGATGTCCGGGTCGTCGTATTCGGCGGCGATCTCCCATGGTTCGATCGCCATGGCGGGGCTGCCCACCACTTCGAAATGCAGCATGCCCAGGGTGAAGGCGATATGACCGGCCCGCGGGTCGCCCGCCTCGATGCGGCGCAGGCACGCGTCGTGAACGCGCAGGACCAGGCGGAGCTGGTCGAGGACGTCCAGATGGCGGCTGTTCATGACCAGCACGCCGACCGGAACGATGGCGCCGAGGACGTTCTCCACGGCCTCGCCCTCAAGCACGGAGAACAGGGAGTCCAGACCACGGTCGTGTTCGGCGCGCTCGGCCTCGGCGAGCCTGTGCGCGGCGCGCACGGCGTAGTCGGGATCGGCGCCGCAGACCGCGATCCGGTAGGCCTGGCCGGACAGTCGCGTGTCGCCGTCGCCCTCGGCGATCCGGCCCACGCCGTAGGCGGCCCACTCCCGCACGGGCGTGTCGGCCTCGATCATCAGATGGCGCAGCATCGGCGCGACGCCCGGGATCGAGCAGGGGCCGCCGCGCATCAGCAGTTCGGCGGCGTGCACGGCGAGCTCGTGCGCGGCCCGCCGGGTCCTCGGGTCCAGGTGGCCGAGGAGGTCGGTGTAGATGGCCGCCGCCGTCCGATCGTCTTCGAGGGCGATGGCGATATGGGCTCGCATGAAACCCAGCCGCGCCATCTCCTCCTCGCCGGGCGGCACGTCGGACGCCTCCGCCTTGTCGAGTAATTCCCGCGCGGCGGTGAGGTCGCCCCGAGCCAGGAACACTCCGGCCATGGTGATCTGAAGGTCCGCGCGGTGCAGGAAGTCCCATTCGAGCGCCTCGTTGATCCGCCGCTCGGCTTCGGCGTACTCACCGCGTTCGGCGAGGATCCGCGCGAGATCGGCGACCGCGCGTCCGGACTCGAACAGGTCGTCCAGATCGATGACCTGACGCAGCACCCGCTCGGCCGCGGCGGCGTCCCCCGACCGGACCAGCAGGGCCGCCAGGACCCGTCCGTCGAAGGCCGCCAGGAAGGGGACCATGCAGTCGAAGGCGATCCGCCCGGCGTTGATCGCCCCGGCCTCGTCCTCGGCCTGGAGGCGCAGGTCCCGCAGGAGGCGGGCGGCGGGATGCGTCACCAGCCGGTGGCGGCAGTCGATCGCCCGCCGGAGCAGGGCCTCGGCCGCCGGGCGCCCGGCGTCGCTCTCCAGTTCGGCCAGGGCGAGGATCGCCCGCGGCGCGATCGCGAAATGCCCCTCCTCGACCATCCGCTCGAACGCGATCCGCGCCGCGCCGTGACCGCCCTCGTCCAGGTCGATCTCGGTGAGGTACCACCGGGCCAGCGCCGCCGCGTCGGGGTCGTCGCCCTCGACGGCGTGGGCCAGGTGCGCCCGTGCGGCCTCACGGCCCCCAGGACGCCCGGCCAGGGCCCTGGTCGCCAGGGCGACCGCCGCCATCGGGGTCACCGCCCTGCCCGCCTCGTCCACCAGGCTCTCCCGCGGCTGCGAGACCCAGAGCAGGACGCCGTCGGCGAGTTCATAGCGTCCGGCGCCGTCCACGACCAGCAGGGCCGGATCAGCGGTCGCCAACGCGAGCCCGGCCTCGAACCCCCTCGGCGTCAGCGCGGCCATCCGGCGGACGGCCTGCCGGTAGAGCAGGGACACCGGAATCCCGACGCCCGCCGCCTGCCACCAGTCCGTGGCGGCCAGCACCACGGCCCGCGTCTCCGCGCCGGCCGCCAGCGCCTCGTCGAACCGCTGGGCCAGGAGCAGGGCGTCCCGTTCGATCCCGGGCCCGTCGAGTTCCGCGAGCACGTGCTCCGACCCGTCCCACCCGTCCCCGACCGGTCGCATCCGAAGCCCTCCACTAACGATCCGTAGCCGACTCGAAACTCTTCGAAACCAAGCTAGGCAGGGCACCGCCCCACCGCACGGGCCAGTACAAAAAACGCATGGGTCCTCGCGACCTTCGGCGGCAGGGGCCTTACCGGGGCGAAGCACCTCCCACCGGCGGCCTCCCGACCGGGCGGCGCGGTCGCGGTTCTTCCGAAAGCCCACGTCAGCCGCCTCGCGCGCATGGAACGCCTCGGGCGGGGCACAGGGTCGCCCGTAGGTCGGAAGGGAGTAGGGCATGGGAATGCTGGAACGTCTCTGGCGACGGGGAACGAGACCGCGGGGCCGGGCGCGGGCGTCGCGGGAGCGGCACCGCGTGCCGACCTTCCGGGAAATGCACGCGAGGATGCGCACCGAGCGCGCCGAGGCCACCCTCATGGCGACCGAGGCGAAGATCCACCAGGAAGCGGCGCGGTACCGCCGCGGCCTCCGCCGCAGCGGCTGAGCCGTCGGGCGAAGCCGTGGACGGCGGGCCGACCTGAAGGAGGACCCCATGGGGCTGTTCGACAAGCTGAAGAACAAGACGCAGCGCGCCAAGGGCCGCGCCAAGGAGAACGCGGGGCGCGAGTCCGGTGACCCGTACCTGGAGGCGGAAGGCCGCAAGGACCGCCTGGCGGGCGGCGCCAAGCAGGTCGGCGAAAAGGCCAAGGACGCGGCCCGGGAGGTCCGGCGCACCACGGAGCGGTGACGCCCCTCCTCCTTATCCCGGTAGCACGAGCCGGTGCTCGGCGCCGACGTGAATGACCGGGCGGTCGTTGGACGATATTCTCCACAGTCAGACTCACCGGCCCCGGCGAAGACCCCGGGGCCGGTGGGTGCTGAATCGTATGCACCTGGAAATTACTCAGCGGTTGCAGGGCGCGAGCGGCGCCGAGGAGTTCCGGCTCCGGGTGGGCATCGGTCGAACGCACGGACGCCGGTCGCATAAGCCGGACGCGCCGTTCAGGTGAGTACGGTCCGATAACGTTCACCGTCATCTCACCCACTTAGCCGCGCGACGCCGGAGCGGTCCGCAGCACGAGGTCACCGCCGACCGCGACCCCCTCGGCAGGCAAGCGTTCCGCGCTTCTTGGCCCGCTCCACATTTGCTTTCCGGGTGAATCGGGCGGCGCAGCCTGAAATGGCACGGCAACTTCCTCGCGTTGTTGAGCCCCCTTCCGGACACCCATCTCACCCTGGCCTGTAGCGGCCACCCGCATGTAGCTCAAGCTAGTCGATGCCCCCGCGCAGTCGAATTGACCTGTGCCAACCGGAGGCGCGGTGGCCGGAAAGCCTTCTTGAGGTCGACCCTTAACAAGAGCGGTCAGGGGATTGAAAATCCAATGGCCGCTGAACGCGCACGTCACGCCTCTTGCGTCACCTACTATTCACCTACCCCTTTCCTCGCCTCCAGTCGCAGCCGTTAAATCTTGGTTCCCGCGGCTCACGAGTGGCGGGTGCGATACGGGTCTGGTTTCCAGGTGGTCGAAGGAGTGCGATCTGTGAGGAATAGCGGTCGGCGCAGGCGTGCGCTCATCGTCGTGGGGGGCCTTTCCGCCGTACTGACCGCGTTAGCGGCTCTCCAGGCGGCGCGGAACGACCCGGCGAAATCGGCTCCGCCCATGCCGCGGCCCGACGCGTCCCGTCCGATCGGGCCCGCCACCACGCCGGACCTGCCGCCCTCACCGCCCGTCCGCATCGAGGTGCCGCGCATCGATGTCCGGACCCCGCTGATGAAGCTCGCCAAGAACCCGGACCAGACCGTCGAGGTGCCGCCGCCGAGCCGCGCCCAGGAGGCCGGCTGGTACCGGCTCGGCGCCGCGCCCGGCAGCCGCGGCGCCGCCGTGATCATCGGGCATGTGGACACGGCGGACGGCCCGGCCGTGTTCTACCGGCTCGGCCGCCTGCGACCGGGCGACCGGGCGAGCGTGCTGCGCGCCGACGGACGCACCGCCGTCTTCGGGATCGACTCCGTCGAGCGCTTCGCCAAGGACCGCTTCCCCACGAACCGCGTCTACGGCGACCCCGGCTACGCGGCGATCCGCCTCATCACCTGCGGGGGACGCTTCGACCGCGACGCCGGCCACTACCTCGACAACGTCATCGCCTTCGGCCACCTGCTGGGCTCCGGGCGGGCGCGCTGACATGCGTCCAGTGTCCGGGGGCGGCACGGCCGTCCCACCGAGGTTCGCGCGGCCCGGATCGCCCGCCGGGCGACACCGCGCGGCGCCCATCGTGACCACGTCCGACCGGCTCGCCTCGGTGATCACGTCCGCCCCGCGCCCGCGCGCCGCCCCCAAACACCGGGACGGCAGGCGGAGCCTCCCGCCCGTCCGCGCGGACGCGATGTGGGTCACGGTCCTGATCCCGGCGCACAACGAGGTCGGCCAGATCACCGAGACGATCGCCTCGCTCCGCCGCCAGGAACGTCCGCCGGACCAGATCGTGGTGATCGCGGACAACTGCACCGACGGCACCGCCGCGTTCGCGCAGCTCTGCGGTGTCGAGATCGTCGGCACCCGGGCCAACCGGCACAAGAAGGCCGGCGCGCTGAACCAGGTCCTCGACCGCCTCCTCCCGATCCTGGGCCCGAACGACGCGGTCATGGTGATGGACGCCGATTCGGCGCTCGACCCGGGCTTCATCCGGCACGGCGTCGGCTACCTCGCCACCGGCCGGTACGCGGCCGTCGGCGGCACCTTCACCGGCAAGCCGGGCGGCGGCGCGGTCGGCATGTTCCAGCGCAACGAGTACGCCCGCTACGCCCGTGACGTCCGGCGCCTGCACGGTAAGGCGCTCGTCCTCACCGGCACCGCGACGATCTTCCGCGCCACCACCCTCCAGGAGGTGGTCGCCGCCCGCCGCGACCGCCGCCTCCCCGGTCTGCCGCACGTCTACGACGTCCGCGTGCTGACCGAGGACAACGAGCTCACCCTCGCCATCCTCCACCTCGGCTTCCGCATCCTCTGCCCCGCCGAGTGCACCCTGACCACCGAGGTCATGCCGACCTGGCGCGAACTCGCCCGGCAGCGGCTCCGCTGGAAGCGGGGCGCGCTGGAGAACCTCGTCGACTACGGCTGGACGCCGATCACCCGCCCCTACTGGGGCCGCCAACTGCTGTCCCTGATCGGCATCATCGTGATCACCGCCTACCTGGGCTCGCTCGCCTACTCGGTGATCTGGCTCGGCGGGGTGAAGCTCAACCCCCTCTGGGCCGGCGTCACCGTCATCTTCATGGTCGAGCGGGTGGTGAGCGTCCGGCGGCGCGGCGCCGTCCAGATGGCACTCGCCTCCACCATCGTCGTCGAAATGATCTTCGACGTCTTCCTCCAGACCGTCCAGGCGCGCGCGTTCTGGCAGGCCGCCTGGCGCAAAGAAAGGAAATGGTAGGTCATGTACAACCATCCCCCCGTCGGCGGTGTGGCCGCCGGTTTCGGCGGCACCGCCGCCGCGTCCCCGTGGCTGGGCCTCCAGGCCCTCTGGGTCGGCCTGGCCATCTTCACCCTGATCTCCGCGGCACTGGCGCTGAAGCGGACCCTCCCCGCCCGACGGGCCAACGACGGCTGATGACGGGCGTCCGATGCACCGGCGGCGCGGAGCGCCTTCAGACGATCAGTTCCGCCGAGGCCGGTAAGCAAGACCATAGATCGGAAATCATGCGGTCGGCGCTCAGCGAGCCTCGCGCCTCTTGAGACTCGCGATCCGCCGTGACGCGCGCCCCCGGCGTACCGCACCGATCGCCTTATGAAATACGGATACCGCGGGACGCTCACGCACCACGCCCGGCGATCTGTGCACGGCAGGCCCCGAAAAGGGGCCGCCGCGCGACCGGCCGGACACGTCCGAAGATCATCGGCAAGCGACGCACTGACCGCGCGGGCGGGACCGCCGCTCCCGCCCGCGCGGCCACGGCCCGGTCGCGATGCCGCTCCCGACGGTCGCGGGCGCAGAAGCCGTCTCAGAGAAACCCAGCCACGCCCCCGCAGCCCAGAAGCACGCCGTCCTCGGGCCGCGGCGGCGAGGCGCCGCAAAGAAACCCCGCGAAGGTGCCCAAAAGCGCCGCCAGGACTTTAAACGATCATCCTGCCCCGCGAATTGGCCTGTCGGGGCCGCCTCAAAAACAGGCCGTTCGTGGTACGACCGTGACCCCTCTCCCTGCCGCGCCGCTGCGCGAGCCGTAGAGTGCCAACTCGCCTGTGCCGGCCCACGGGGCGTCCGCGGAACGGGGCATGACCAGCCGTAGGTTCCCGCTTCCCCACCTGCGAGCGAGCCTCGCTCGCTACCAGGCGTCCCTCCGGCGCCGGCGACAATGACCGGCACAGGCCATCTTCCAGTAATCCACGCACCGGGTACATGCCTGCCCATAGTCTTCTATATTCGTGGGACCGGTACAAACGAACCGCCAGATGCCCATGAAACATAGAATTCAAGCTTTGTGAGAGTGAAGACCCATGTCGAAGAGGGTGGCCAGTATCGTCCAATGGACGAGCTTTGTCGTCGGAGTTACTGGACTGACGCTCATCAAGGCGTTAAACGGCCATCCCGTCATCACAAAGTGGGCGATCGGTCTCGCGTTCGTTGCCTTGGCGATATTTCTGTGCATCCAGATTTTTCGTCGGAATCCGAACCACTTCAGGGGGAAGAAGGCGGTTGACTCGGCTTGGCGTGCACTGCTCACTCGCGCCGACCACTCAGTTGACGTCTTCGCTGGGGATGTCTCCTGGGTTCAGGACAACAAGACATCGATCTCGCAGAGAATCGGAGCCGGTGTGGTCGTTCGCGTACTCTGTCGGTGGCCGAGGACGTCGGGACAACTCAAGCAGGTACGCACACTGATCGGCGCCGGCGTCTACGTGAAATTCTACCCGGAAGACCTGATCAAGGTCCGTGGGCTGGTAGTGGATGCGGGGATCGGCGCAGGCAGAGGGACTGCTCTCACCGTGACCAAGAGTCCAAAGTCGAGTATCAGTGTTACCGACCAGAGCAGTATGTTTGACTATAGTGCGCTTCGTCACCTGCCCGCGAACGACGCGACTCAGATCGATATGCTGCATCAGCTGTTCGAATCAGCATGGAAGAGCTTTCCCCAGGGGATCATTTTGAACAAGACGGTGCCCAGTATTGATGAGCTTCGGAAAATCATCGGCCAGGTCGAGCAGTACGAACGGCTCGGTGTCGGCGACATAAAACTCAAGAAACTCTCTGTGGACTCCCTGTACTCCTGCTGTCGCACGGTGAAGGCCAAGAAGCTCGACCGAGTTTGGGGTCTCCTCGATGCCTACCAGAAGTTCGGCATCGACTTCTTCGAGCCCTGCAAAGTGGAGACCGACGGCCAGAAGGGGACTCTGCTGCCCCCTATAATCGAACAGCAGGTCGACGGCAAGCTGGTAATCGTCGATGGCATGCACCGCCTCTTCCAGATGGCCACTCGAACGGAAAAGCAACAAGCGGTGTGCCTGGTCGTGAGCGGGGCCGGCGCACTACCCTCTACTCCGATTCATTTTTCGGAGGTCCGGATGAGCCCCACCAAAGTGCCGAGGTCCGAGAACTTCGCCAACTACGACCATGATCTTTTTCGGGATATCAAAGCGATCGACCGAAGTCTTAGGTTGAGCTAGCCGGTTTCCGTCTGTCCTCTGGCGGCATCGGTCATGGACGCGGCCGGGTCCGCATCAACGCCCGCCTGTCGAGATCAGCCTCACCGCCGTCCGAATTGTTTGGAGTCCGCGCGACCTGCGGCACACCAGGGTCTCGCCACGCCCCAGCCCAACGGTGGTATCCTCTTTTCCAGGTTGCGGAGAAATCGAACCGCGCACACTGCTCCGGCGGCCATCACCTAACAGTCCGCTCACCAGGTGTTCACCCAGAAGCGTCGCCGACCGGGCGCGTATCAATAGCGCGGGCCGTGGGGATCCATCCTGAACCGGCAATAGCGCGGCGAACAGTCACGCCTTCGCGATGAACGCCACAACCGTCGAAGGTATAAACCCTGCAAGCGTCGTGATGTTCGCGCGAGTGGTGCGCCAGGCGGCTCCAGCGCTGGGCCTGCCCGAGCCGGCGGCCGAGGAACTCTTGGAGGCGGCCGACCGCTTGGAGCGGAAGGTCGGCGACGATGACCCCGCTCCGACCCGCATCCAGCGGTGGGGCGGCTCGGCCATCGCCATGCTCAACTCTCCGGTGGTTTGCAGAGCCCTGGGCAGCGTTCTGGCGTCCTATGGAGCGACAGGGCTCCTGGGGTGTAGCCCGACCACGAGCAACCTTCCACACGGCTACCGCGCGGGACTGTATTGGGACGGACCTACCGCAGCCTGCTGCGTACTCAACCGCCGACAGCGGGAGGGTTCTGGCCGGTCTTGGTGCCGGCCAGGGCTCGTTCGCGCTGGTGGTCGTGGCGCCTCCGGCAGGATTCGAACCTGCGGCACCCGCTTTAGGAGAGCGGTGCTCTATCCCCTGAGCTACGGAGGCGTGTCGTCGCTCGCGGCTAGAGCGTAGCGGACGGCACCTACAGGGTAGGGGACGGGGCGAGTCGTGCGCTCGTCCTTATGGTGACCGCTCTGACCTCTAGGCTCCGTGGGGCCGCTGTGGGTACGCTTCGGTGCCGTGACGGGTCGGCATCGTGAGCAGCCGAGTGACAAGGGCTCCGACGAGGCGGAAGGCGTGCCTCGCGGGCGGCGGGTCGCGGTGATCGCCGCGGCGTTCGCCGTCCCCGTCCTGCTCGCCACCGTGATCGCCTTCGGGCTGCGGGACGAGCCGGCGGCCGAGCGGCCCGAGGGCGCCGCGACGTCGTTGCCGGTGGCGCCCGTCGCGCCGAGGACCGAGCCCACCTACGGGCAGTATGTGGTGCCGAAACCGCAGCCCCAGGCGGAGACGCGCGCGCCGAACCGTCCGCCCGTGCCCGTGGCGACACCGCGCAGGAAGGTGACGCCCAAGCCGTCGCGCACGACGCGTTCGCCGCGTCCGACCCGCCTGCGACCTCCCTGCCCGAACGGGTGGGGCAGCGTGCCGTGGTGGCGTGAGTGGTGCCGTCAGCATGGTTACCGCACTCGCTGAGCCGGTTACAGCCTGGTCACAGGTGAACCTGTAGTAGCGTTCTGCCGCTGTTCCGTATTCGGGCATCAGGAGGAAAACCACCGTGCCTAACCCCCGGTCGGCGGCGTTGATCGCGGTCTTCCTGGTGACGGCCGTGTTCGCTCCGCAGGACGTCGGCAGGGCGGCCGACGGGCCGGACGACTCGGTCGAGGCGCTGCGCCGGCAGGCGTCGAAGGCCCGCTCCGAACTGGAGAAGGCGACGACGGAGATGGAGGGGCGCCAGAAGGAGTTGGCGTCCTCCCAGGTGAAGCTGCGCGGCACGCTGAAGGACCTGGCGGGGGCCGAGGCCGAGCTGAACCGGATCCGGCAGCCGCTGGCACGGCTGGCGAACACGTCCTACCAGCAGAGCGGCGCCGTCGGGTCGATGGCGATCTTCGGCGGCGGGTCTCCCGACTCGGCGCTGCGCTCGACGGCGGACGTGACGCTGCTCGCCAAGTCGCAGCAGGCCCTTGTGGACCGTGCCGATGAGCTGCAGCGGCGCCGCAGGGAACTCGCGTCCACCGCGCAGGACCTCCAGTCGCGCAACGCGATCGCGCAGACCCGCGTCCAGCAGCAGATCGATGGCCTCAAGGACAAGTCGGCGCGGCTCACCAAGCAGCTCAACGTCATGCTGAACAAGCTGAGCCCGGCGAAGCGGCTGGAACTCGGATGCGACAAGCGGCTGGCCGGTGACGCGAAGAAGTTCCCGAACGGGCTGATCCCGGCGAAGTATCTGTGTCCGCTGCCGCAGAAGGGCAAGGAACTGCGCGCGGACGCGGCGCTCGCCTTTTACAAACTGAACGCCGCGTACAAGCGCCGCTTCGGCCGTGACATGTGCGTGACCGACTCCTACCGAAGTCTTTCCGAGCAGCATCGGGTGTATGCGGAACGTCCCGGATTCGCAGCCGTCCCCGGGACGAGCAATCACGGCAAGGGCCAGGCCCTCGACCTGTGCGGCGGGGTGCAGAACTCGGGTTCCGTCCAGTTCAACTGGATGGAGGCCAACGCCAAGACCTACGGGTGGCTGCATCCCGCGTGGGCCTACAGCAACCCGTTCGAGCCGTGGCACTGGGAGTACGGCACCGAGGACGACCAGTAGGTCAGGCCGGCACCTCGGCGGCCGGTGCGATCTCCGAGGTGCAGTACCTGCAACGCACCGCCTTGACCGGAATGTCGCTCAGGCACTGCGGGCACTCCCGCTCGGTGGCCTCCTTGCCCCGGTCCATGCGCTCGATCAGCTTGGCGGTCGGCAGGACGACCAGGAAGTAGACGATCGCCGCCGTGATCACGAACGCGATCGCGGACGTGACGAAGATGCCGTAGGGGAACCTCGTCCCGTCGATCGTCACGGCGAGCCGCGTGTAGTCGGGCTTGCCGCCGAGCAGCGCGATCAACGGCGTGATGAAGGAGTTCGCGAAGTCCTTCACCAGGCCCGCGAACGCCGCCCCGACGACGAACGCGACCGCGAGGTCAATGAGGTTGCCGCGAAACAGGAACTTCTTGAAACCGCTCATAGTGCCTTCCATGAATTGCGACCGCCTCCCGGTTCCCCGGGAGGCGCTGTACTAGCCGGTTTGTGTGTCCGCTTCTTCGAGCCCCTTGCCGCCTGCCGGCCGTCTCCGGGACACGGCTCACGGGAGCGGCCACATCCCCCGCGGCGCTCTCGGACAGCCGCCGCCCGGCAATTCTCCGGCCGACGAGCGCCCTCTGAGCCCCGAACATCCACCGATTTGAGAGCCGCATTGCGCTACCTGTCGGTGTCGCCCCCCGGCAGGACCGTCGTGCTGGTGGTCCTGCGAACGGGTTCGGCGGATGCCGTCCTGCCTGCCGCCGACCGCCGGTGCCAGAAGGCGGTCCGCTGTGCCACGGCGTTGAGGCATGGCGGAGATCGTCGTGTTGGAGTTGTGGTGGGCGGGAGCGTCCGGGGGGCTGCCGAGGTGCGGGGAACGAGCGCCGCTGGGTGCGGAGCATCAGATCACCGGACGTCGCCACCGGCCGCTGCCGAGTGGGTTCTGCTGATCAGAAGCCATGTGGCGACACTCCTGGCCCGGGATGCGGACGAGATGAACCCGAACGGCCACGGATGGTAATGAACAGTTCTACTGTTTGCCAAGTCGGCGGGGGTGATGCGGATCCGGCTCGCGCCTCCGGCCCCGATGAGCGATCTTCGACGCCGCCCTGTTCGGGCGCTCGTCGCCCACCGCGTGGTGCGGGGACCAGGTCAGGGGGCTGGGGGCGTCCGCTGCGTGTGGTGGTCCAGCAGCCGCCTGAGCATTCCCACGAACTGGTCGCGTTCTTCGGGGAGCAGTGGGGCGAGCAGCTCTTCGTGGAGGTCGTCCAGGACGTCGTCGAGGCGGCGCAGGTGCCGGCGGCCCTGCTCGGTGATCGTGATGACGTTGCGGCGGCGGTCGCCGGGATCGGGCGTCCGCTCGACGTCGCCGCGCTCCGCCAACTCGTTGAGGACGCCGACCATGTCGCTGCGGTAGATGCCGGTGTTCCGGCTCAGCGTCGCCTGGCTGCCCGGGCCGTACTCCTGCAACGAGGCGAGCACGGCGTAGTGCCACTTGCGGGCGTCGACCCGGGCGAGCCCGTCGGTGATCAGGCGGTCCGACCGCACGGACATCTGTGAGAGCAGGCGACTGGCCCGTCGCCGCAGCCGCTCCGGCGCCTCGATCTCGCCGTCGGCGGGCATGTCCGCGGCTTCGGCTCTGCTCGGCATGAGGCAGATCCTACCCCGTTGCGTTAGTCGGACTAACGATGTAGCTTCGTTCGTGGCACAAACGTTAGTCATACAAACGATTGGGAGGCGTCGTGGCCACCGCAGACCAGACCTTCGGCACCGCGCTCATCGGTCAGACCGAGAAGGCGTTGAACGCGATCCTGGACCGGCAGCTCGCAGGGACCGGCATCACCGAGCATCAGTGGGTGACCCTCACGCTGGCCGTGGTCGGCGGCGGAGTCGTCGACCGGGCCGAATTCATCCGCCGGGTGAGCGGTGCCATCCATGTCGGTGAGGCGTCGGTGGACGAACGCGTCACCGAGCTGACCGGCGCGGGACTCCTCCAGGCCGACGACGATGGCCGCGTCCAGGTCACCGCCGAAGGGCGGGCGTGCTGGACGCGGGTCCGCGCCGCGATCGGCCCGATCACCCAAACCCTGTGGGGCGACCTGCCGGAGGAGGACCTGGCCGTCGCCGGACGCGTCCTGAACATCGTCCTGGACAGGGCGAACACGGTGCTGGCAGCCCCCTGAGACTCCGCACCCAACAGGACGGCACATCGCCCCAGCCCGGACAAAGAAGGAAGACGCCATGCCCACGGACACTCGGATCGCCGACCGCATCGAGATCGGCGACCTGGTCGCCCGCTTCGCGCTCCTGCTCGACGAGAAGCGGTGGGAGGACGCGTCCACGGTCTTCGCCGAAGACGTGACGGTGCACTCGCCGCGCGGCGGCGAACTCCGCGGCATCGACAAGGTCGTCGACTTCATGCGGCGGAGTGAGGTCGAGGGGGAGCATACCCAGCACACGACCACCGACCTGCTGGTGGACGTCGGCGGCGACCAGGCGACCGCGTCGGCGAACTCGACCGTGTACTTCTACCGCGACGGCCAGGCACCCCACTTCACCGGCGGGCTTCGCCAGCATTTCACCGTGGCCCGGACGCCGGGAGGCTGGCGCCTCCGCGAGGTACGGATCACCCCGGCATGGAGCCGCGACAGCACACGATCGGAAACCTGATCGCGGGGCCGATCAGGTCGGGGGAGCGCCGGGTCTTCGGGTGGGGCGGCCACCGGCACTCCTCGCGCTGCCGACCCGCGGCGCCTTCCATGCTGATCACCGTCCGGGAGGGTGCGACGCTACGGAAGTGCGTCAATCTCCGATGGAGGGTCGATGAACCAGGCGCTGGACCGGCGGCCGAAGGTGCATGCCTGGCACATCCAGGAGCGGGAGTACGCCCGTCAGGAGGAGCGGCGGGGACGTCGGCACGCCTACGAGCACATCGCACCGGCGACGACCGCGCTGGTCGTCATCGACATGGTGCCGTTCTTCGTGTCTCAGTCGCCCTACGCTCTGGGTGTGGTCCCCAACATCGCGCGTCTTGCCGCCGGCTTGCGGGCCGCCGGGGGCACGGTGGCGTGGATCCTCCCGACGGGCCCACCCGCGCGCAGCGAGTTCTACGGGCCGCGCGTCGCCGAATTGTTCGACCATCGCGCGGAGGGCGCTCCGCTGCGGGACCGGCTCTGGCCCCGGTTTCGCGTCGACGATCAGGACATCGTCGTCGACAAGACCGCCGCCAGTGCCTTCTTCCCCGGCCGCTGCCGACTCCCGCACCTCCTTGACCAGCGCGGTATCGACACCGTGTTGATCACTGGCACGGTCACCAACGTGTGCTGCGAGTCCTCCGCCCGCGACGCCGGCACCCTCGGCTACCGGGTCATCATGGTGGCCGACGCCAACGCCGCGCGGACCGACCAGGACCACAACGCCACCCTCCACGCGATCTACCGCACCTTCGGCGACGTACGCCCCACGACCGACGTCCTCGACCTGGCCCGCAACTCGTGAGGCTCGGCTATGTCGGCTATGTCATCTCCGTCGGCCCCCGGCGCTCCCTCGACCCCGTCGGCCCCGGAGGCGCGGGCAGCCCCGTCGACTCCGGAGACCCGGGCACCCCCGTCGGCCCCGGAAGCGCGGGCGGCCCCGCCGACCCCGGAGACCGGGCGGCCCCCTCGGCTCCGGAACCGCGGGGCGGCCCCGTCGACTCCGGAGACCCGGGCACCCCCGTCGGCCCCGGAAGCGCGGGCGGCCCCGCCGACCCCGGAGACCGGGCGGCCCCCTCGGCTCCGGAACCGCGGGGCGGCCCCGCCGACTCCGGAGACCCGGGCACCCCCGTCGACCCCGGAAGCGCGGGCGGCCCCGCCGACCCCGGAGACCGGGCGGCCCCCTCGGCCCCGGAACCGCGGGGCGGCCCCGCCGACTCCGGAGACCCGGGCACCCCCGTCGACCCCGGCACCCCAGTGACGCGGGCGAGTTCGGTGAGGCGGGCGAGCTGTGATCCGGGCGCTGGCCCCTGATTGTGGGGGGTTGCTTGGGGTTGCTCTGGAAGTGTGGACGGGGTGGTCTACTGGCCTCCAGTGATTGATATGGCGAGGGGGGCTCCGGCGCCCGCCAGGGCTGCGGCCTGGGTGCGGTTGGTCGCGACCACTATGAGTGCTCCGTCTTGGCCTCCTTCTTTGTCCGGTGGCGGGACGGCCAGTACCGGGACCTCTGACACCACGAGGCGGGCGCCGCCCCAGCCGCCCGGATCATCGGGGCGCGAAGAGGCTGTCTGGTCGGAGCGGTCGAGGGCGGAACTTCCGGTGTCAGGCGGTGAGAGCGCTGCGATTCCTATTGAGGAGCTTCCTGGGCGGTGCCCGGTCGTGAGGTATGCAGGTGTGTTGCTGAGCTTGGTGTAGGCGGTACGTGCGGAGGGGGTGGTGTGGTTTTGCTGGTTGGTCGTGTGGGGTGGGGGTGTTGTGCGGGGTTGGTCGGTGGTTGGGGAGGCTTCTTCAGGTGGGGTGTCGGGCGAGGGCGCGGTCAGTGGGTCTGGGATTGGTGTTGTTCGGGTTGTGAGGATGTCTATGCGGTTGCCCGGGTGGAGCAGGCGGACGGACGCGGCGTCGGCGATGCGGACCGGGGCCGCCACCGTGCCGGGGGCGTAGCCCTCAAGGAGGGAGCCGCCGATCAGGCGGGCGTCGGTGAGGGGTTCGCCGCGGCGCATGGGGGCGGCCAGGACGCGGCCGGTGGCGCTGGTGCGGAGGGCGCCGGACGGGACGGCACCGCGCGGCAGGGCCAGGGCGCGGAGGTCGGACGGGCGCAGGGTCGTTCCGGCGGGGAGGTCCCGGGCCGCTCCGAGGACGTGGACGGACGGTGGCGGCCCCGGGCCCAGGGCCATGAGGGCGGTGCCGGCGGCGGCCGCGGCGAGCAGTGCCGCCAGGGGCCGCCGCAGGCGGGCTAAGCGGGTGTTCACGGCAGTTCCAGAGGGAGCTTGATGCCGTCCAGGACCCGGGGGCAGGGGCAGCCGCGCTCGGCGGGCAGGGCGCCGACCACGTCCGCCACGAGGGTGCGGAGGCGGTCGATGTTCTCGCCGAAGACGCGGAGGACCTCCTCCATCGTGACGCCGTCGCCCTCCTCGATGCCGGCGTCGAGGTCGGTGACCAGGCAGAGGGGGGTGTAGCAGAGCGCCAGCTCGCGGGCGAGGACGGCCTCCGGGTGGCCGGTCATGCCGACCAGCGTCCAGCCCTGGGCGGCGAACCACTGGGACTCGGCGCGGGTGGAGAAGCGGGGGCCCTCGATGACGACCAGGGTGCCGCCCTCGACCGGGCGCCAGCCCGCGGCCTTCGCGGAGTCGGCGGCGGCGCGGCGGCCCGCCGGGCAGTACGGGTCGGAGAACGACAGGTGGACGGCGCCGCCCTCGTCGTAGAAGGTCTGGGGGCGGCCGTGGGTGCGGTCGGCGAGCTGGTCGGGGACGGCCAGCGTCCCGGGGCCGTACTCGGGGGTGAGGGAGCCGACGGCGCTCGGCGCGAGGACCTGGCGGACGCCGAGGGAGCGCAGCGCCCACAGGTTGGCGCGGTAGGGGATCTTGTGGGGCGGGTAGCGGTGGTCGCGGCCGTGGCGGGGGAGGAAGGCGACGCGCCGGCCGGCGAGCTCGCCGAGCGCGATCACGTCGCTCGGCGTGCCGTAGGGGGTCTCGACCCGGACCTCCTCGATGTCGTCGAGGAAGGAGTAGAAACCGGAACCGCCGATCACCCCGATGTCGGCGGACGCTGCGTCTTCTCGCGAAGTGGACATGACGCGACCCTAGCCAGCCCTCTTCACCGCTCGACAGCCCCGCCGCCGATTGTGGATAACCCGCGCCGCGGCGAAAAGGATCAAGGGTCGGGCACGCCGGGATCGCAGAAGGGCCCAGCCATGCGGCCGGGCCCTTCCAGGTTGTTCTACGGTCAGCCGACCGGGTCCAGGACCTTCGACTCCGCGTGGGCGGGGTCGTGCTTGGCGAGGCGGCCCGGGGTCCAGATGCGCCGTCCGATGTCGTAGGACAGGGCGGGCAGCAGCAGGGACCGGACGATCAGCGTGTCGAGCAGGACGCCGAAGGCGACCACGAAGCCCATCTCGGCCATGGACACCAGCGGCAGCGTGGCCAGGGCGGCGAAGGTCGCGGCCAGGACCAGCCCGGCGGAGGTGATGACGCCGCCGGTGACGGCCAGCCCGCGCTGGATGCCGCGGCGCGTGCCGAGCGCCTCGGACTCCTCACGGACGCGGTGCATGAGGAAGATGTTGTAGTCGACCCCCAGCGCGACCAGGAAGATGAAGGCCAGCAGGGGGAAGCCGGAGTCGGTGCCCTCGTAGCCGAAGCCGTGCTGGAAGATCAGGGCGCACGCGCCGAGCGAGGCGAGGAACGACAGGACGACGGTGGCCATCATCAGCAGCGGCGCGACCAGCGCGCGCAGCAGCAGGATGAGGATCAGGAACACCACGGCCAGGACGATCGGGATGATGACCTTGTTGTCCCGGGTGGAGGCCCGGCTGATGTCCAGGGAGGTGGCGGTGGTGCCGCCGACCTTCCCGTCCGCGGACGGGACGGAGTGGACCGCTTCCCGCAGCCGGTCGATCGTGTCCTTCGCGGCCTGGCTGTCGGCGGAGTGGCGCATGGTCGCCTCGTACTGGACGAGGCCGTTCGCGGTGACGGGGCGGCCCAGTTCGGCGATGCCCTGGGTCTTCTGGATGGCGGCGCCGAGCGGGGCCGCGGCGGACGCCTTGCCGATGACGACGGCCGGGGCGCCGGAGCCCGCCGGGTAGTGGCGGGAGACGACCTCCGCGCCGACGATGGAGTCGGGGCGTCCGGTGAACTGGCCCGCGTCCGAGAGCCCGTTCGCGTTGAGCGAGCCCAGGCCGAAGGTGAGGGCGAACAGGCCCACGGCGGTGACGGCCCAGAGCGCGCGCGGGTGCTTGCCGACCAGCCCGGAGACCCGGTTCCAGATGCCGTGCTCCGACTCGTACGCCTCGGGCCGGAGGTACTTCTCGTCGTAGCGGGGGACGAGGGGCCAGAACAGCCAGCGTCCGAAGATGACCAGGAGGGCCGGCAGCAGGGTCACCATGGCGGCGAGCGCCGTGAGGACGCCGGCGGCGGCGACCGGGCCCATGCCCGCGGTGGAGTTCATGTCGGCGAGCAGCAGGCACAGCAGCCCGACCGCGACGGTCGCGGCGGAGGCGATGATGGCCGGGGCGGCGCGGTGCAGCGCGTAGGCCATGGCCTCGTGCCGGTCCTCGTGGCGGTGCAGTTCCTCGCGGTAGCGGGCGACGAGCAGGAGCGCGTAGTCGGTGGCGACGCCGAAGACCAGGACGGTGAGGACGCCCGCGCTCTGGCCGTTCACGGTCAGGCCCGCGTTCTTGGCCAGCAGGTAGACGACCGACTGGGCGAGCCCCAGCGCGAACACCGCGCTCAGCACGGGGACGAACCACAGCATCGGGCTGCGGTAGATGATCAGCAGCAGGACGATCACGACGATCCCGGCGGCCATGAGCAGGAAGCCGTCCAGGCTCTTGAAGACCTCGAACATGTCGGCGCCGCTGCCCCCGGGGCCGGTGACGTGCGCCTCCAGTCCGGGCGGTCCCCGCTTGGCGATGTCGCGCGCGCCGTCGACGGCGCCGGTCAGGTCCTCGTCGGTGAGGGGCACGAGGGTCTGCAGGGCCTTGCCGTCCTTGGACGGGAACGGTCCCTGCGCCTTCTGCGCTCCCGGCAGATGCTCAAGCCCGGCCAGGTCGGAGGCGGCCTTCGCCTTGTCCGCGGCGGTGATGCCCGCGGGACGCTCGTAGACGACGACGGCGAGGATCGTCTCGTCCTTGCGGAACTGCTCTTGCAGTTCGATGACCTGCGTGGACTCGGCGCCACCGGGCAGCCAGGACGCCGCGTCGTTCTCCTGGACGTCGGCCAGCTTGCCCGCCAGGGGCCCGAGGGCGGCCAGCAGCACGACCCACAGGCCGAGGACGGCCCACTTGCTGCGCCGTCCGGCGATCATTCCGGCCAGGCGGTGGCCCAGGGATCTGGGGGGAGCCGGGCTCTGTGCGCTCATGTTTTTCTCATTCCGTCCGGGGGGTAACGAGATATATCGCGTCGCAACGGAAACGATGTCTCGCCTGGAGAGAGATGTCAAGTAGTATCGCGAATTAGGGGAAGTCCGTCGATGGCGAGCTTCTCGTGTTAAGAGTCTCTCGAAAATAGAGCTTTGTCAAACCGCGACGCGGTCGCGGTGTGCGGGGGTGGGGACCGGCTCCGCGGATGCCGTCCAGGTCAACCGACAGGATGTGCTGCTCGTCGCGCCGTCCGGTTCCATGCCGTCCGCCCCCAAGGTCCGTCCCGTCCTTCGCATCAATGTTCGATGCAAAGGGTGCGGTTGCGCGTCGGGCAGAAGACGGGAACCGCTCTACCTCACGCGGGGCAGGAGGTTAGGGGGACCTACCCCTTGAGATGTATGTCGTCCGGGAGGCGCCTGCCCGCATGGAGGAGGAGCCGGGGCGGGTCCTCGTTCTCGGGTACAGGGCACGCCGAGCGGTCGCAGGGACGCGCGTAGGCCGCCGAATCGGTCGCCGTAGGGTCGCGATTCAGCGGCGGTGTTCAGAAGGGGCTGAGGGAGCTTCCGGGCCGCCGCCGGGGGTGTCCCGCAGGCGCGGGGACGTCGGCGACGCCGTCAAGCCGCGCCGCCCGGGAGCGGGTGGCGCGGCTGGTGCCCAGGTCTCGCGGCCTGGCGGGTCAGGCGACCTTCTCGGACGAGGAGGACTTCGCGGCCGGCTTCGACGACGTGCCCGAGGACGAGGAGTCGCTCGACGACTTCGACGACGAGTCGGACTTGGCCGAATCGCCGGAGCCGCCCGAGCCGTTCGACCCGTCCGAGGCGCCGTTCGAGGAGGACCCTCCGGACGAGGAGCCCACGGTGGCGGTCTTGCCGGAGCCGCGGCTGTCCGTCCGGTAGAAGCCCGAACCCTTGAAGATGATCCCCGCGGCGGAGAAGACCTTGCGCAGCTTGCCGTCGCAGGCCGGGCATTCGGTCAGCGCGTCGTCGCTGAACTTCTGCACGACCTCAAGAGGCTCGCCGCACTCGGTGCAAACGTACTGATACGTCGGCACGGTTCCTCCTCGCTGACTCAGCCCGGGGGAGAGCCGGGCTGGCACTCACTTTGAACGACTGCTAATGGTACCCATGCATGGAACGGGATTCGCCCCCGGCCTGTTCCCGCCTCCGGCCGGAGGCCCTCCTCGCGTCCCGCGGCCGAGACCGGATCACACGCCCGTCTCGCCGAACCAGCCGGCCAGCCTGCCCTGGCGGCTGACGGCGCGCAGGCGGCGTTCGGTGGTGTCCCGCACGGTGTCGGTGGTCACGACCAGGAGCGTGTCCCCTGCTTCCAGGCGCGTCGTGGGTTCGGGGACGAAACTCGCCCCGTTCCGGACGACCAGGGTGACGGACGCGCCGGCGGGCAGCCGGAGCTCGAATATCTCCACGCCGCTCAGCCGGGAGTCGGGGGGGATCCGGACCTCCAGCAGGTCCGCGTGGAGTTCTTCCAGGGGCGCCGCTTCCACGTCCAGTTCGCGTGTCTGTTCGTCGCTCTTGAGCCCGCACCAGCGCGCGACCAGGGGCAGCGTCGGGCCCTGGAGGAGCGTGAACACGACGACGATGGTGAAGACGATGGAGAAGAGGCGGTCGGCGTCCGGGACGTCCTGCACCATGGGGATCGTGGCCAGGACGATCGGGACCGCGCCCCGGAGCCCGGCCCAGGACGCGAAGACCTTCTCCCCCCAGGAGAGCCGGAACCCGATCGTCGACAGGAAGACCGATACCGGCCGCGCGATGAGCAGCAGGACGAACCCGATGACGAGCGCCGGGGCGATCTGGCCGGGGAGGTCGCCGGGTGAGGCGAGCAGGCCGAGCATGACGAACAGGCCGATCTGGGCGAGCCAGCCGATGCCCTCCGCGAAGCCGCGCGTGGCGGGACGGTGCGGAAGCCTGGCGTTCCCCAGGACGAGCGCGCTGACGTACACCGCGAGGAACCCGCTGGAGTGCAGCAGCGTGGCCGCGCCGTAGCTGCCGACGGAGAGCGACAGGACGGCGATGGGGTAGAGGCCGGACGCGGGCAGCGCGATGCGGCGCAGCGCCTGGGCGCCGAGCCAGCCGATGATCAGGCCGATCACCCCGCCGGCGATCAGCTCGTAGACCATCACGGCGAGCAGTTCGGCGGGGTTCGGGACGCTCGCGTGCGCGCTGAGCGTGACCACGATGATCACGACGGGTGCGTCGTTGAAGCCGGACTCGGCCTCCAGCAGGCCGCTCAGCCTGGCGGGCAGCGGGAGGCGGCGCAGCACCGAGAACACGGCGGCCGCGTCGGTCGGGGCGAGCACCGCGGCCAGCAGGAACGCGGGGCGCCAGTCGAGGTCGATGAGCCACATGGCGGCGAGCGCGACGACGAGGATGCTGATCAGCGTGCCGATCGTGGACACGCTGAGCGCCGCGGGCACCGACGGGCGGACCTGCCGCCAGTTCGTGGTGACGCCGCCTTCGGCCAGGATCAGGACGAGGGCGGCGAGGCCGAGCGTCTCGGCGAGCTCGGCGTTGTCGAAGTTGATGTGGAGGGGACCGGACTCGCCAACGAGCAGGCCGAGGCCCATGTACGCCAGGAGGGTGGGAAGCCCCGCCTGGTGTGACAGCCTGACTGCCACGATTGCGCTGAGTACGAGCACGGCCCCGAGGAGTAGCCAGATGTCGAGGTGCACATCCCACCCTTCGGGGTCGTCAAAGTTGAACGTTTAGGAATTCTACATATTCATGGCCGTATCGCACACTTGTGGTTGAGGGACGTGATGTCGCAGGTGCCCGCTATCGACGTCTGACCTGCGGATTTACCCCGTTCACAATATTCTGCACTTCGCGTCCCAGGACGGCCGCCGTGACGTTGTCCCGCACGATCGCGACGAGGTTGAGCTGCGACTGCGAGGACCCTCCCGCCGCGTGCGGGGACAGCAGGACGTTCTCGTGGGAGCGCAGCGGATGCCCCGCCCGGAGGGGCTCCTCGTCGAACACGTCCAGCGCCGCTCCGGCGAGCCGTCCCGATTCCAGGGCGGCGAGGACGGCGTCATCGGGCGCGATGCTCCCGCGCGCCACGTTCACCAGCAGCGCGCCGTCCGGAAGCAGCGTGAGGCGCTCCGGGCCGATCAGCCCCCGCGTCCCGTCGGCCAGCGGCAGCGCGAGCACGACGATGTCGGACGTCGCCAACAGATCGTCGAGTTCCCTGTAGGTGGCGGACGCCTCGGGGCGCGGACGCCGCGTCCAGTACGAGACGGCGCAGCCGAGCGCCGCGAAGAGACGCGCCGCCTCGGAGCCGATCGCACCGAAACCCACGATCCCGACCCGCTGCGCATGCAGTTCGCGGGGTTGCCGCGCGGCGAGTTCCATCTGCGGCCACTCCCCGGCGCGCACCCGCCGGTCGCCCCACACGAGGTGGCGGCACAGGGCGAACGCGGCGCCGACGGCCCACTCGGCCACGCCGCGCGCGTTGGCGCCCGCCGTGTTGGCCACCGGGACGTCCCTGGAGGTGAGCGCCGCGACGTCGATGCTGTCCGTCCCGACCGACGGCATCTGGACGAACGCCAGCCGCGGCCCGGCGGCGACGGCGGCGGCGTCCAGCACCATCTCGCCGGTGAAGTCGCCGATCACCACCTCGGCGCCGTCCGCGAGAGCCGAGTGCAGGCCGTCCTGGCTCCTGCTCCGGGGAAATGTCACATCGACGGCGTCGCCCAGGGGTGCGAACAGGCCGCGCACGAGGTCCTCGCCGAGCGGGGGCAGGGACAGGATCCGCCACGGGTCCGTCATCTCGAACCTCCCAGGTCCGCGTTGCCGGGAGGCGCGCCACCCCGGCGGCCGGGGCGCCGCTTCCTCCCGGTTTCGATCTTGCCGTCCCACACCCTAGGCGCCGCCCCCGGCGGCGCCGAGACCGGCACCAGGCACCACACGGCAACAAATGGCCCATTGCGGCCACAATCGCCACGCGGTCACCCCTGGGCGCCCCCGCGCGAGGGGTCAGCCCAGGCGCAGCAGCCCGCCGGACGGGGTCACCGCGGCGCGCACCCGCTGGTCGTGGGGCTCCGCGGGCACCTCCGGCAGCAGTTCCCCGTCGTACAGCACGGCCACGGTCAAGATCGCGGGCCCGACACGCGCCAGCGCGCGGTCGTATGACCCGCCGCCGCGTCCCAGGCGCATGCCCGCGCGGTCGACGGCCACCGCCGGTGCCAGCACCACATCCGCGCTGGCCACGGCCCCGGGACCGCGTGGAGGCTCGGTCGGTTCGAGGATGCCATGGGGGCCGGGGGCCAGGGAGTCCGGCCCCTCGTAGGACGCCCAGTCCAGGTCGCCGTCCGGCAGCAGCCTGGGCAGCAGGACGTAGGTGCCGCGCTTCCACAGCGCGAACAGCAGGCCGCGCGTGTCGGGCTCGGAGTCCAGCGACACGTGCGCCGCGACGGTCCCGGCCATCTCGATCTCGGGTTCCGACAGCAGCGCGTCCCGGATGGACCGTGCCGCGTCGGAGCGCACGTCAGACGACATGGTCGCACGCTTTCCCAGTAGTTCCGCGCGTAGGCGGGTCTTCGTCACTATGTCGTGCACGCTGTGGTCCTCACGCATGACTAGGGTCTCTACATGGCCGACATTGCACCTGTGCTCAAGGCGGTCGTCCCGGCGGCCGGTCTCGGTACCCGATTCTTGCCCGCCACCAAGGCGACGCCAAAGGAAATGCTGCCGATCGTCGACAAACCGGCGATCCAGTACGTCGTCGAGGAGGCGGTCGATGCCGGCCTCAACGATGTGCTGATGATCACCGGGCGCAGCAAACGCTCCATCGAGGACCACTTCGACCGCGCGTACGAGCTGGAGGAGGCACTGCGCGCGAAGGGCGACGACGAGCGGCTCGGGGCCGTCCGGGAGTCCAGCGAGCTGGCGATCATGCACTACGTCCGGCAGGGCGAGCCGCGCGGGCTCGGGCACGCCGTGCACTGCGCGCGCCAGCACGTCGGCGACGAGCCGTTCGCGATCCTGCTCGGCGACGACATGATCGACGCCCGGGACCGGCTGCTCAGGCGCATGATCGAGGTGCGCGGGCAGTACGGCGGCAGCGTCGTGGCGCTCATGGAGGTGGAGCCCGACCAGGTCTCGGCCTACGGCTGCGCCGCGATCGAGGCCACCGACGAGGACGACGTCGTCCGCATCAGCGACCTGGTCGAGAAGCCCGCCGCCGAGGAGGCGCCGAGCAACTGGATCATCATCGGCCGCTACGTCTGCGACCCGGCGGTCTTCGACGTCCTGGAGAAGACGCCTCCGGGGCGCGGCGGCGAGATCCAGCTCACCGACGCGCTGCGCACCCTCGCCGACATGCCCGCCGACCAGGGCGGCACCGTCTACGGCGTCAAGTTCCGCGGCCGCCGCTACGACACGGGCAACAAGCTGGAGTACCTGCGGACGGTCGTCCAGTTCGCCTCCGAGCGGCCCGACCTGGCCCCGGAGTTCATGCCGTGGCTCCGCGAGTTCGTCCAGAAGCACGACTCCTGACCGCGCGGTGACGGACGGCGCCGCGGCGGTCGGCGTGGGGAGCGCCTGCGACGCGCGGGTACGCGTCACACTGGGGATGTGGGCATGAGATCAGTCGACGAGCATCTGACCGACATCCTCGGCAGCGTTCCCGTGCTGCCGCCGCTCGACCTGGCGCTGCTGGAGGCGCAGGGGACGGTGCTCGCCGAGCCCGTCTCCGCGCCCGTGCCGCTGCCCCCGTTCGACAACTCCGCGATGGACGGCTACGCCGTGGTCGCTGCGGACATCGCGGGGGCCTCGGAGGCGGAGCCGGTCGTCCTGCCGGTGGTCGGCGACATCCTGGCGGGCGATCCCGGGGTGTCGGCGATCCGGCCGGGGCTGACCGCCCGGATCATGACGGGCGCGCCGCTGCCCGCCGGGGCCGACGCGGTGATCCCGGTGGAGTGGACCGACGGCGGCGCCGCCACGGTGCGGATCTCGCGCCCGGCGCCCGCCGGCAACTACATTCGCCGCGCCGGTGAGGACGTCCTCGCCGGCCAGATCGTCGCCGACGAGGGCACCCGCTTGGGCGCGGCGCAGATCGGCATGCTCGCGGCCGTCGGGCGGGCGCGCGTGGTCGTCCGGCCGAGGCCCCGCGTCGTCGTGCTCTCGACCGGCACCGAACTGCGCGAACCCGGCGAACGCCTCGGCGACGGGCAGATCTGGGAGTCCAACTCGTTCATGCTCACCGCCGCCGTCGTCGAGGCCGGCGGCGTCGGCTTCCGGCAGGCGACCGTCGAGGACGAGCCGGTGAAGGTGCTGGAGGCCCTGCGCGACCAGCTCGTCCGCGCCGACGCGATCGTCACCTCCGGCGGCGTCTCGATGGGCACCCGGGACGTCGTCAAGGAGGTGCTGACCGGGGTCGGGACCGTGGAGTTCCACAAGGTCCGGATGCGCCCCGGCAAGCCTCAGGGCTTCGGGCTGTTCGAGGGGACGCCGGTGTTCACGCTCCCCGGCAACCCCGTCAGCGCCTACATCTCCTTCCAGGTCTTCGTCCGGCCCGCGCTGCGCGCCATGCAGGGGCTGGATCCCGAACCGCTGCCGACGGTCAGCGCCGTCCTCGGGCAGGACGTGCGGTCCCCGGCGGGGATGCGCCACTTCGTGCGTGGCAGGCTGTCCTACAACCGCGGTTTCTACACCGTCACCCCGGCCGACGTGCAGGGCTCCCACCAGCTCGGCTCGCTCTCCTCCGCGGACGCGTTGATCACGCTTCCGGAGGAGGCCGAGGCCATGCCCGCCGGCTCCCACGTCGATGTCATGAGGTTGCCGGCATGAGCGCAATGGGCACCGAGTTCACCCACCTGGACGAGAAGGGCGCGGCCCGCATGGTCGACGTCTCGTCCAAGGACGTCTCCTCCCGCACGGCCACCGCGACGGGCTTCGTCCGGCTGTCCGCCGAGTGCGTGGCGCTGCTGCGCGCGGGCGACATACCGAAGGGCGACGCCGTCTCGGTGGCGCGCATCGCCGGGATCATGGGCGCCAAGCGCGTCCCCGACCTCGTCCCGCTGTGCCACCCGATCGCGCTGCACGGCGTGACGGTCGAGCTGACCGTCCAGGACGCGGGTGTCGCGATCACCGCCACCACCCGGACCGCCGACCGCACCGGCGTGGAGATGGAGGCGCTGACCTCCGTCACCGTCGCCGCGCTGGCGCTGGTCGACATGGTGAAGGCCGTCGACCCGGCGGCCGTGATCACCGACGTCCGGGTCGAGGAGAAGACCGGCGGCAAGACCGGCGTCTGGCGCCGCCCCGCAGGACGGGCATGAGGGACCGGCACGGGGGAGGCGCGATGATCCGGGCGATGGCGGTCACGGTGTCCAACCGGGCCTCGGCGGGGGTGTACGCCGACAAGTCCGGGCCGGTGCTGGTCGAGATGCTGGAGGACCTCGGCTGCCAGGTGGACGGGCCGGTGGTCGTCCCCGACGGGGAGCCCGTCGCCGGCGTCCTGCGGGACGCGGTCGAGGGCGGCTACGACGTCGTCGTGACCTCCGGCGGAACCGGCCTCACCCCGACCGACCGGACGCCGGAGATGACGCGCCTGGTGATCGAGCGCGAGATCCCGGGCATCGCCGAGGCGATCCGGCTGGAGGGGCGGGAGGCGGTGCCCGCGGCGATCCTGTCCCGCGGCCTCGCCGGTGTCGCGGGCCGCACCCTGATCGTCAACCTGCCGGGCTCGACCGGCGGCGTCCGCGACGGGATGACCGTCCTCGGGCGCGTGCTGGCGCACGCCGTCGACCAGATCGCCGGCGGCGACCACTAGGCGCGGATCACCCGGACGCCGGCCTCCCTGAAGGCGTCGAGGTCCGCGTCGGGCACGCTGGCGTCGGTCACCAGGACATCGATCCTGGACGTCTCGCAGATCTTGGCGAACGCGCGGCGGCCGATCTTGGAGCCGTCCGCGACGACGATGATCTGGTCGGCGCGCTCGGCCATCAGCCGCCCGACGTCGGCCTCGCCCTCGTTGCGGCAGGTGGCGCCGTGCTCGACGGTCACGCCGTTCACGCCGAGGATCGCGACGTCCAGCGTCACCTGGTCGAAGATCCCGGTGGCGAGCGGGCCGGTGAGCTCATAGGACTGCGGGCGCGGCACCCCGCCGGTCAGGACGATCTTCACATGCGGGCGGACGGCCAGCTCGCTGCCGATGTTGAGCGCGTTCGTCACGATCGTGATCGTGGGTGAGGGGCCCTCGGCGTGCAGGTCGGCGCGGGTGGCCAGCACCCGGGCGACCTCCGAGGTCGTCGTGCCGCCGTTCAGCCCGATGATCGAGTCGGGCCGGGCGAGTTCGGCGGTCGCCGCCGCGATGCGCTGCTTCTCCGGGGCGTGCCGCGCGCTCTTGTAGCGCAGCGGCAGGTCATAGCTCACGCTCTGCGCGACGGCGCCGCCCCGGGTGCGGGTGAGCATCTGCTGCTGGGCGAGCTGGTCGAAGTCGCGGCGGATCGTCGCGGCGGAGACCTCCATCCGCGCGGCGGCCTCCTCGACCGTGAGCCGCCCCTCCTCCGCGAGCAGACCCAGCAAGGCGTTCCAGCGCTCATGACGGGACACGGCGGCCCCCGTTCGCGCGTGCCAGCAGGCGTGACGAGGTCATCCCAGGATTCTAGCGATGCGCGGACATGGTCCTTTTTGCTCTGTTTTGCTATAAAACAAGCACTAACAAGCATGAGTGTGCAAGGAGGTCGCCAATGGCGGACATGCCGGACAACACGGCCGGTGCCCATACCGAGGCCGAGATCGGCTCCCAGCCCGCGCTGTGGCGCCGGGCCGCCGAGTCCGCGCCGGGCCTGGCCCCCGTCCTGCCCCGTCCGGGCGAGCGCGTCGCGGTGGTGGGCTGCGGGACGTCGTGGTTCATCGCGCAGGCGTACGCGGCGCTGCGCGAGGCCGCCGGGCAGGGCGAGACCGACGCGTTCGCCGCGTCCGAGATGCCGGACGGGCGCCCCTACGACCGCCTGCTGGCCCTGACCAGGTCGGGGACGACGACCGAGGTCCTGGACGTCCTCGGACGCGTGCGGGGCGCCGTGCCGACCGTCGCGATCACCGCCGACCCGGCGACGCCCGTCATGACCCTCGCCGACGAGGTCGTCGTGCTCGACTACGCCGACGAGCGGTCGGTGGTGCAGACGCGCTTCGCCACCACCCAGCTCATGCTGCTGCGCGCCCACCTCGGGCAGGGCGTCGCGGACGCGCTCGCGGACGTCGAGCGGGCCCTCGCCGAGCCGCTCCCGGAGGCCGCCGCCCAGGCCGAGCAGTTCACCTTCCTCGGACGCGGCTGGAGCGTCGGCCTCGCGCACGAGGCGGCGCTCAAGATGCGCGAGGCCGCCCGGGTCTGGACCGAGTCGTACCCCGCCATGGAGTACCGGCACGGCCCGATCAGCATCACCGGCCCCGGACGCGTCGCCTGGATGCTCGGCGACCCGCCCGCCGGGCTGGCCGCCCAGGTGGACGGCGTCGGCGGCACGATGATCACGAGCGGGCTGGACCCGCTCGCCGACCTCGTCCGCGTCCAGCGGCTGGCCGTGCGGCTCGCCCGCGCCCAGGGCGCCGACCCGGACGCGCCCCGCAACCTGACCCGCTCGGTCATCCTGGACGCGTCGTGACCGTCCTGCGCGACGCGCGCCTCGTGCTGCCCGGCGGTGTCCGGCGCGGTGACCTGCACATCCGGGACGCCCGCATCGTCCCGGGACCCTCGTCGCCGAGCGTAGCGGGCGGCTCCGACACCGCACCGTCCGAAGTGATCGACCTGGGCGGGCGGTACGTCGTGCCCGGGTTCGTCGACATGCACGTCCACGGCGGCGCGGGCGCGTCCTACCAGGCCGGGACGGCGGAGGACGCGCGCCGGGCGGCGGCCTTCCACCTCGCCGCCGGGACGACCACCACGATCGCGAGCCTGGTCACCGGCGACCCGCGCGAACTCGCCGACGCGGTCGCGGCGCTGGCCGACCTCGCCGCCGACGGGGTGCTCGCGGGCGTCCACCTCGAAGGCCCCTACCTCGCGCGGGAGCGGTGCGGCGCGCACGACCCCGCGCTGCTCAGGCCCCCCGACCTCGACGAGTTCCGGAGGCTGGCCGAACTCGGACGCGGCCACCTCCGCATGATCACGGTGGCGCCGGAGCTGCCGGGCGCGCTCGACCTCGTCCGCGCGGCGGGGGACGCGGGCGTGATCGCCGCCGTCGGGCACACCGAGGCGCCGGGCGCGATCGCCCGCGCGGCGTTCGACGCGGGCGCCCGCGTGGCGACGCACCTGTTCAACGCCATGCGCCCGCTGCACCACCGCGAGGGCGGCCCGATCGCCGCCGCGCTGACCGACCCCCGGGTCACCGTCGAGCTGATCAACGACGGCGTGCACGTGGAGCCCGCCGTCGCGCGGCTCGCCTTCGACGCGGCGGGCCCCGGCCGGGTCGCGCTGATCACCGACGCGATGGCGGCGGCCGGGATGGGCGACGGCGACTACCGGCTCGGCGTGATGGACGTCCAGGTCCGCGGCGGCCGCGCGACGCTCGCGGGCGGGTCGTCGATCGCGGGCAGCACGATCACGATGGCGGACGGCTTCCGCCGCGCGGTCACCGAGGTCGGCCTGCCGATCGAGCGGGCCGCCGAGGCCGCCGCGCTGACCCCGGCGCGGGCCCTCGGCATCGACGCGCGCGTCGGGTCCCTGGAGCCCGGCAAGGACGCGGACCTCCTCGTCCTGGACGACGACCTGACCGTGGCCAGGGTGATGAAGGGCGGCCGCTGGCTGTGATCCTCACGGTCACGCTGAATCTCGCATGGGACGTCACCTACGAGGTGCCGTCCGTGACGTGGGGCGGGTCCAACCGCGTGGGCGCGGTGCGGGAGCGGGCGGGCGGCAAGGGCGTCAACGTCGCCCGGGTGGCCGCCGCGCTCGGCGAGGACGTCCTGGCCATCGGTCTCGCCGGGGGAGTGACGGGCGACCTCGTCCGCGCGGACCTGGACGCGGTTGGCCTTCCGCATGCGTTCCGCCCCGTCCAGGGGACGTCCCGGCGCACCCTGACGGTCGTCACCCCCGAGGAGACAACGGTCTTCAACGAGACGGGCCCGGAAATCTCCCTAGGGGAGTGGGAGGCGTTCCAAGAGCACTACAGGGAACGTCTCCGCCGAGCGGAGGTGATCGTCCTCTCGGGCAGCCTCCCGCCCGGCGTCCCCCGCGACGCCTACGCCACGCTGACGGCCCTGGCGGCGGGCCGTCCGGTGATCCTCGACGCGGACGGCGACGCGCTCTCCCTGGGCGTCTCAGCGGGTCCCGCGGTCGTGAAACCCAACGCGGACGAACTCCGCCGCGCCACCGGGCGCGGGCCCGTCCCCGGCGCCCGCGCGCTACGGAACGCGGGCGCGAACGCCGTACTGGTGTCACTCGGCCATGAAGGTCTCCTGGCCGTGACCCCGGACGGTGCCTGGCAGGCGAGACCGCCGGCGCCCATGGCGGGCAACCCCACCGGCGCCGGGGACGCGGCGGTGGCCGCCACCGCACGCGCCCTGATCTCCTCCACCCCCTGGCCCTCCCTCCTGCGGGACGCGGTCGCGCTGTCGGCCGCCGCGGTGCGCGCACCCGTCGCGGGCGACTTCGACGCCGCCGCCTACGCCCGCCTCCTCCCCGAGATCGCCATAGAAGGACTCCCATGCCCCTCGTAGGAACCGGCGACATCCTGAAGGCCGAGCGCGGCACGGGCGCGTTCAACGTCGTCATGCTGGAGCATGCCACCGCCATCGTCGCGGGGGCGGAGGCCGCCGGGACGCCCGTCGTCCTCCAGATCAGCGAGAACTGCGTGCGGTACCACGGCGCCGCGGCCCCGATCATCGCCGCCGCACTCGCGACCGCCCGCGCCGCCGCCGTGCCCGTGGCGGTCCATCTCGACCACGCGACGTCCGTCGACCTCGTCCACGAGGCGGTCGGGCTGGGCGTCGGGTCGGTGATGTTCGACGCGTCCACCCTTCCCTACGCCGACAACGTCGCCGCCACCGCCGGGGTCGCCGCCTGGTGCCACGCCCGCGGGGTCTTCGTGGAGGCCGAACTCGGCGAGGTGGGCGGCAAGGACGGCGTGCACGCCCCGGGGGCCCGCACCGACCCCGCCGAAGCCGCCGCCTACGTGTCCGCCACCGACGTGGACGCGCTCGCCGTCGCCGTCGGCACCTCGCACGCCA
This sequence comes from Actinomadura sp. NEAU-AAG7, assembly GCF_018603865.1. Taxonomy (NCBI): domain Bacteria; kingdom Bacillati; phylum Actinomycetota; class Actinomycetes; order Streptosporangiales; family Thermomonosporaceae; genus Actinomadura; species Actinomadura sp. NEAU-AAG7. The sequence continues at coordinate 116,162 of NZ_JAHFZY010000008.1, read as the reverse complement.
TGCTCACCCGCGACGCCGTCCTCGACCTGGACCTGATCGCCGAACTGCGTGCCGCCGTGCCCGTCCCGCTCGTCCTGCACGGCTCCTCGGGGGTGCCGGACGCGACGCTCGCCGCCGCCGTCCGGCACGGCATGGCGAAGATCAATATCGCCACCCACCTCAACGCGGTCCTCACCGCCGAGGTCAGACGGGCACTGGACGCCGCCCCGGCGCTCGTCGACCCCCGCAAATACCTGAAACCCGCCCGAAACGCCGTCTCCGCTGAGGTGACCCGGCTCCTCGACGTGCTGGGCGGCGGAATTCTCGGTGACAATTGATGGCGTCCACCCCCGCTACCAGGGAATCATGGGAACCGTGGAACGCTTGCGGGGATGGCCGGTCACCCTGACCGAGGGCCCTGTCGGGCTGCGCCCGCTGCGGCACCGCGACGCCGCCACCTGGCGCGACCTGCGGGTCCGCAACGCCGACTGGCTCCGCCCCTGGGAGCCCACCAACCCCGAGACTCCGCTGTTCCGCAGCGGCCTCGGCCCCTACGTCAGCATGGTCCACACCATGCGCCGCGAGGCCCGCCAGGGCCTCGCCCTCCCCTGGGTCGTCACCCACGAGGACCACTTCGCGGGCCAGCTCACGATCGGCGCGATCGTCTGGGGCTCGGCCCGCTCCGCCCAGATCGGCTACTGGGTCGACCGCCAGGTCGCCGGGCGCGGGGTCATTCCCACCGCCGTCGCCCTCGCCGTCGACCACTGTTTCTTCACCGTCGGGCTCCACCGGGTCGAGGCGAATATCCGCCCGGAGAACACCGCCAGCCGCCGCGTCGTCGAGAAACTCGGATTCCGGGAAGAGGGAATTCGGCGCCGCCATCTGCACATCGACGGCGCGTGGCGCGACCACATCTGCTACGCCCTCACCGTCGAGGACGTGCCCGGTGGCCTGCGCGCCCGCTGGCTCGCCGGACGCAAGCAGGCCTTTCCCCGCTCGACCTCATGACGCCGGGCTGACTTTCCGCCCGTAAGAATCCTGCGATCGAGAAGGCTCGGCAAACGGAGAGTAACGGCGGCATCGATCTCGCGACACACCGCCCCTTATGCTCGTCAACCTCTGACACCGGCTCGTACCGTGCGGGGCGTGACCCTGCTCCCATTGCACGTTCGCGCGCCGAAAGTCGGCTCGCCGGTCAAGCGTGCCCTGGGAACGGCGGTGAGCCGGTGAGCAGCGCCGTCCTGTACCTCGCGATCGTCGCGGTCTGGGCCGTCGTCCTCGTCCCCATGTGGCTGCGCCGCGACACCGAGGCCGGGATCACCCGCCTCCTCCACAAACGCGCCGAGGAGCCCACCGCGGACACGACCCCTCCCGACACCCTGGAGGAGGCCCCGGAACCCCCCCAGCCCGAACACGGGGCCCGCCCGGCCCGTCCCGGCCGCGCCGCCGTCATCGCCCGGCGCCGCCGCCGCACCGCCGGCCTGTCCCTGCTGGCGATGACCACCATCGTCCTGACCGCGACGGGCGTCGCGCCGTGGTGGGCCGTCCTGCCCCCGGTCGCCCTGCTGGCCGGCCACCTCGCGCTGCTCCGCGTCGCCGTCGGCATGGACGCCGCCCGCGCCCAGGCCGCCGCCGAGGCCCGCGCCAAGGCCCGCCAGGCCGAACAGCCCACCGAACCGGCCGAGACCGCCGAACCCGCCGAGGTCATCGAACTCGTCCCCGCCGACGAGGTCTTCGACCAGTACGCCGACGACCGCCGCGCCGTAGGCGAATAACCCGTGCGCGAGCATGTCCCGATGTTTGCTAACCTTACGGAGTCCTTGGGGCTGTAGCGCAGTCCGGTAGCGCACCTCGTTCGCATCGAGGGGGTCAGGGGTTCAAATCCCCTCAGCTCCACCCAGGATTCGCAGGTCAGAGGCCGGTTCAGGAGAAATCCCAGACCGGCCTCTGATCATGTGCCACCCCGTCGCCACCAAGACCAGGCGACACCAACCGGCCCGACCCGGGGTCCCGAAGCCACACCTTCAAGGCACACCCCGCGCCATCACCTCAGCTGACAGCAGCGATCTCCACCGCCGGGCACTCCGCGACCGTCGCATACAGCGCGGACTCGGCGGTGAACGGCACGAGCGAACTCCCCGCCGTCACGACCCGCCGATCATGCTCCTCGGGACGTACTCCGGAGGGTCCAGCGTTCCAACCGGGCCGCTCCCTACCGACTCAGCGGCGGCCAAGGCGATCGACGGTCACGTGAGGATCGTGGCGTGGTGGACCGGTTGAAAAGACGCCTGACCCTGCCACGGAAGGTGTGGCCTCGCCGCCCAGTCTTGGGGCCCAGGGGCAACATCCGGGCTGAGTTGAGCCACGATGAGTAACAGGGAGAGATCGCCACGACCCGATAACTCGGCATCGCATGAGGCTGCCGTGAGCGCGGAACCGAACGTCCGTGACAACTCGCCTCCACCATCCCAGCCGACACGACCTAACCCGCATGGACGGACCAAACGCACTCCTTGCATGGAGTTCCGAGTGATATATGAGCAAGATCTTGCTCGAAAATCAGATGACTGGTGTCAATTCAATGACCTGAACGGATGAGGGGGATAGATGCGCGCTGTCAGCTCGGGAGTAAAACCGATCACGGCCGTCATGGCGGCTGAGCTGCCCTCCGCTCGTACCACAGGTGTGACCGCGACCGCCCCTTGATCACCCTGGCTGATCGCGGCCGATTGCATGCCGTCCACTCGCGTACCTATAGCACCAAGGGGTTCCGAATGGTTCCGGACGCCGCCTTGGCCCGAGATCATCGACCCCCGTCGTTAGCACGGCCGTTGGCGAGGTCACCGTAGCTGAGGACCGGGCAGCCGAGCAGCTCTGCCAGGACTGTTCGCTGTCTGGTGGTCAACTCATTAGCGAAAACCACCGCCTTGGCGTCCGTCTCGACCCGCACGGCGGCTATCTCACGCACCTTGCCTGTGCTCATCAGCGTCCGTGAGGAATAGGGCCGGTCCATGTTCGTCCTGCCCCCAGGCGCATGGCCCTTCTTACCGCCCGAGACCCCTCGACGCTGTACGAACTGCCCCATGACCCGACCGCCCAACCGCTCTACCTCGCCCACCAGAACGCTCATGGTCTCGGCATAGTCCTTCTGCTTCGCCGAAAAGAGCCCGGCGACAAGAACGCCGCTTCCGCTGAGCACGTTCTGGGGGCATCTTGGCGCACGGCCGGGGGAGCGACCCGACCAGATTCGCGACGACGACCGTTTGCCCAGCAGCGAGTGTCGCCGTACGTACCTCATGAACCGACAGAGTAGACATGCCGACCGTACGCGCCAAACACTTTGTCAGCAGTGCAGAAGCATGGCCCTGCCCCCGTCCGCGGACCGCCTGCTCCCCCGGGCCCAAGATCGGCTGACCAGTGACCGGCTGCTTTTCAGAAGTAGCAACCACCCTGCGATCACCTCGCCGACCGAGGTGAGACGGTGCTCGCCATGTGCGCGTGGTGGTGGTCGTGAGCCGACGTCGCTGTCACGGTTGCCGTCAGGTCGATCGCTCGACCCAGCCGTACTGTTCGAGCCGTTCACGCGCCTTCTGGCGGTCCTCGTCGGTGAAGAGTCGTTCATACTCTGGACGCAGGACGTGAGCCTCCACAGTGAGATCCAGCCGACCGTGGTCCCGCAGCGTTGTGAACCCGTCTGAGGGCGCGTCGGACCAGAGAAGCCGTTTGGCTGTGGCAACGCCGCCCTCGTGGCTGACCATCTGTAGAAACCGGGTCGCGTTATAGCCCAGCTCTCGCTTGGCCGTCTGGTAGATCGCGACCATGGCCTGATGGAACTCGCGCTCACCCTCGTCCATGCACCGTCTCCCTGTCCGAAGCTTGGTTGCGGTCCAGCATCACCCACTACTAGGCCGCATGCCACCCAAACTGCTATAAGCGCTCAAATTTCTGATCCGTAGACCCCCAAGCAATCACCGCACCCTGTTCAGACTGGTCCGCACGCTCGGGGGGCGCTGCCTCTGGTCGTCCGCATTCGTTCGGCACTCTCAAAGATCGTTTGGCCGCGCGGCTCCCGGGGCCAGGAACTGAGCCCGGCTGACCGTATTTTTGCGGTTTGGTCATGACCAAGGCGATCAGTTGCTTCATCGCGCTTAGGCCGTGGGGGGCTGATCACGCGTGGCGACCTCCGCTGGTGTTGGTGTTGCGGCCCGCTGTCAGTTCCCATCGATGAGCCGAGCCGTACCGGCACCACTGGCCTCCGCGTGCCAGGGGCTCGGCCATTCGTGCGCATCGTTCGGATATTTCACCGTGGCTCCGCGGAAGGTGGGAGCATGCACGAACCGCGCCGCGTTGAACTTGGTTTTCCCGCCGAACCGCGCCCCACGGAAGTCGGCCTCCTCGCCGAACTTGGCCGCGTGGAAGTCGGCATCCCCGCCGAACTGCGCCGCGCCGAACACGGCGTTCCCATCGAACCTGACGCGCCCTTTGAACTGCGCCCAGCAGAACTCGGCGCGCCTGTCGAACCGTGTTCCGCAGAACACGGTGAGCCCCCCGATATTCGCCTCGTTGAACATGGCGTCCCCGCCGAACCGTCCCCCCTCAAATAGGGCGTCCCCGCGGAACTGCGCCGCGCGGAAGTCGGCGCCTCCACTGAACTGCGCCGCGCCGAAGTCGGCATCCCCGTCGAACTCTACGGTGCGAAACCTCATGTACCCGTCGAACCGCGTTCCGCGGAAATCGGCGTTCGCGCTGAACTGCGCCGCGCTGAAGTAGGAGGTTCCGTTGAACCTTGCCCCGCCAAACACGGTGCGCCCGGCGAACCGCGCTGCGCCGAATCTGGTGTCTCCGATGAAGTAGGCGTTGGTGAACGTGGCGCCTGCCGGGCAGCAGTTGGTGAAGTCGAAGTCGATGAGATGGGCGCCGGTGAGGTCGATGTCGATATTTTCCCAGTACATGGCAGGGTTGCTGGCCAGCTGAATGATGGTCAGGTGGCGCTGTAGGAGTCGTTGCGCGGTGAGCCGGACCTGGAGTTCCTGCCGGGCATCGTCATCAGCGGGATCCTGGTGAGTGTTGGACTCGGGCTCCTGCTGGGAGGTGTTGGGCAACGGGGGCCGGAAGGGCATGCGTAGATAGGCGCACACGACATCGGTGACAGTCTGGCGGTGCTGAGGGTGGTTTTGGGCAAGACGTTCCAAGGAGTACAGGCCGCCTAGCCGGACGGCGGCCTTGTCGTGGCCGAGCAACCCGACGGCTTGACCGTACAGATCGGTGACCAGACGCTCGGTTGCGTCGTGTGCTGCGTCCCGCGCTACTTGCTCGACGTGGGCTTGGACGCGTTCGGCGCGCTCCCCGGCGGCCTCGTCAACGCGTTGCCGGCGATAGGCGGTCACCAGAGCAACCAACGCGCCAACGCCGGCGACCAGGGCGAAGACGAGCTTGAGCAGTTCCAGAAGGTCTCTGGTTTCCAATGGCTTGGGCTTGGCGTGCGGCGGTGAGCCCAGGAGCCACAACAGTAAGAACCACGCAGCGACCAGCAACACAACCGCGGCGGCGAAGGCGAACGTCAGCGCGCGACGAATCGACCAGAGCCCTAGCGTCTTGTGTGCGTCCTTGACCGGCCGATGCTCCGGCGCCGTCTCGTCCTCGTCCACAACCTCAATGTTAGAAACGTCGCTCAAGTATCAGAGGCCATCCGGAACCAGCGAATTGCCCACTCTCGGCGTGCGCCCGTGGCTGGCTCTGGGGCCTGCTGTTGCTGTCAGCTTCGGGCGGTCTTTATGAAGGTCACGCGCTTGCGGTCAGGTTCGGGCGTGCGCGATAGCCGACGTCCACCCGGACCCTGAGAGCCGACTCCGTGTTCGCCGGAGTGCGGAGGTGTCCTCTCGTCCGTCCAGGTCGGTGGGAAGCGGCTCCGGTTCGTGTGCCGTCGTCCTGCCTGCTCACTGGTCGATGGTGACCTTGGTGAAGTCGTACAGGTTGCCGGAGGGGTATTCCGGGACGAGGCCGTGCACCTTGGAGGAGTACACGCTCACCGTGGGGTTCGACGCGGCGAGGAGGCTCCCGCCCCGTTCGTACTCGATCTGCTTCATCTTCTTCTGGATCCCGCACTGTTCCTGCGCGTCGGCGGTGGCATAGAGCTTCTTGGCCAGCGATTCGAACTCAGGGTCGTGCCAGTGCTGGTGGTTGAACACGTCGTCCGTGCTGGTCGTTTCGTCTACGGCCTCCAGGTAGGGACGGGTGTCATAGCCGGTGTAGAACGTCCGCTTGCCCCATCTCTCCAGGTAGGCGCCCAGCTCCATCTTCTTCACGTTGATGGTGACGCCGATCTTCTTGGCGTCCTCGGCGAGGATCTGGGTGAGCTGGAGCATGCCGGGCTTGTTCGCTGCGGTCTCCAGATCGACGCTGAGATTGGACTTGCCCGCGTCCGCGAGCAGCTTCTTGGCCTGGGGGAGGTTCTGTTCTCGCTGGGGGACGTCCGGCAGGCAGGCGTCGATGCCCATGTGGTCGTTCGCCAGGACCCCGAGGCCGTCGAAGGCGTTGGTGAGCGCGAGCTTGCGGTTCATGATCAGTTGCATCGCCTGGCGGACGCGCACGTCGTTGAACGGCGGAACGTCGACGCGCATGTTGATGCTGACCTTCAGGACGTTGTCGCCCTTCATGATCTTCAGGCTCGGCGTCTTCTCGATCGTCGGAAGCGAGGTCTGGAGGATGTTGGAGCTCGCGTCGATCTGGTGGCCGACCAGTGCGTTGGTCGTCGCCTCCACGCTCTTGAAGCTGATGACCCTGACCTTGTCGACCTTGGGCTTCGCCCCCCAGTAGCCGTCGAACCTCTTGACCTCCGTCTCCCGCCCGGGGGTGAATTTGGAGAGCATGAACGGACCCGTCCCGATCGCCTGCTCGGGCTTGGAGCCCTTCTTGTCGAAGATGATGTTGCTGTTGGTGACGGCGAACTGGAACGCCCCGTACGGTTCGGGCAGCTTGAACCTCACCGTCAGGTCGTCGACCTTCTCGATGCCCTTCGGGTCGATTTCGTCGATGTAGTTGCGCTCGATGAGCGCGTTCTTCTTGTCGAGGACCCGTTTGAAGACCGCGACAACGTCGTCGGCGCTGAACGGGCTCCCGTCATGGAACTTGACGTTCGGGCGGAGCTTCACCGTCCATTCGGTGTTCTCCTTGTTGTGCGTCATGCCGGTGGCGAGGGCCCACTGGTAGCCGCCGCCCTTCGTCCGGTGCGCGAGCGGCTCGAACATCGCGGCGTTGCGCACGTAGAAGTCCTGCGACCTCAGGTTGGAGTAGGCGCCGAGAGTGGAGATCGTGCTGGCGACCACGCCGACGCGGAGCGTGCCCCCGGACCCGCCCCCCTCTCCTCCCGACGAGCCCGTGGAACATGCGGTCGCGAGACCGGCGGCCATGGCGGCGGCCACCATGGGCGCGAGCATCCGGGGACGTCCCCTGTGCCCCTTGCCGACCGATCGACTCAACATCCTTCCTCCTTAGAAAGACGCTGGTGGGGGTGGGATGGGAGCTTTCGCTCGGAACGGGGACGGGGGGTGTCCGTTGGTGCCGTGCTCCGCGAACGTGCGCGAACAGAAGATCGTCCTGTCCGGCCGGATGAGGCTAGTTTGTATGACGTACGAAAGCAGACGTACTATGCCACGTCAATGACGAGACTGGACGTGGATGGTCGGGAAGGTTACATCGTCGCTTGTGACCATTGATTTTGCCGAGCGGCCACGGTATGGGCACATTCGTTGTGAGGCTGGCCTTGAAGTTAGCGTATGACTATGTTATGTCATACAAAAGCGAGGAGGCGGCTTGTCGGAGACGGGACCAGACCTGCGGATCGTTCGCCTCGCTGAGACCGTGCCGCGGTCGGTCGTGCGTAGGTTCGGGCCATCCTCGAAGGCGTGCCGCCGGGGCGCAGGTTCACCGAGCGTGAGCTGATGGAGTGCGACGCGGGTGCCCGGCTGGTGGACCGGGCGTACGACCGTCCAGTACATGTGTCGTATGAGCAGGCGCGCTGGCGAACCGCTCGTCCCCACGAGGCTCCCGGCGACGCCCCGACCGCCGGGCTGTTCGCACGAACGGAGCGCAATGACCGCGACACCCTTCTCAAGCGAGTTCCTCTACTGGGTCGCTCTCGACTTCGGCGGCTCGGCCCCGGCGGACGTCGAACGGTTCGACCGGTTCTTCGACGAGACGCACATCCCCGAGGTCCTCGCGAGATATCCGGGCTTCGCGGCCGCGCACCGCTACGCCCTCCACCGGCCGGACCCGCGGGGCGACTTCGGCGGTGGGTACCTGGCGGCCTACGAGGTCGAGGACGAGCGGGCGGTCAACGCCTACCTCGCCGACGAGAGCCGCCGACCCCGCTACTCCGCCGACCCGCCGCTCTGGCCGGACCTGCTGACGTACCGGTGGCGGGTGGTCTACGAGAAGATCGCGGAGACCTCTCCCTCGACGGGCACGCCGGATCTGATCTACATCATCGGGATCGACCCGCCCGCCGGCATCGGCGATGGCGAACTGGCCGAGTTCGACGCCTTCTACACCGATACCCATATGCCTGAGGCCGTGGCCAACGCCGGCTTCAGCCGCGGGACGAGATACAAGGTGCGGCGTGAACTCGCTCACCCGGCCCCCGGCTGCCCGCGTTTCCTCGTCGTCTACGAGCTCGCGGGCGATACCGACGAACTGGTCGCCGAAACGCAGCGCAAACTGGGGAGGGAGGGCCCCTGGTGGACCCCGGGCCCCGCCTCCTGGACCGGGCACACGACGCCGTGGCGACTCTGGTACCGGCACATCTCGTTCCTTCCACGGCCGACGTCGCCGAGCAAGGCGACCATCCGGCGCTCTTGAGAAGGGGCGGCGGCCGGACACGGTGCCGCGTCGGCCCCGGGACTGACCTGCACGGACCATAACCGCGCGCCGCCTGGCCGTATCAGGTCAGGGTCGTCGACGCGGACGATGAGGGAGCACAGCGCGATCGTGGGCGCCGGGCCGCACGGCCCCTGCCGGACCAGGCTAGGCCGCCGGGTTGAGCGTCCGGCGGGGGCCCAGGACCGCGGCCGTGGCGAGGGCCCCGAGGGCCGCGGCGATGGCGGTGGCGAAGGCGGCTCTGTATCTGAGGTTCGCGGCGATCTGGGCGCCGAGCGGTCCGGCGGCGAGGATGCCGAGGTCCCAGAAGGACGTCATCGTGCCGACCGCAGCGGCCCGACGCGGCCGAGGGTGATCGTGGTCGTGCAGGGTAGACGAGGCCGAGCCCCGCGCCGGTGACAGCGACGCCGGTGAGCGAGAGGGACCCGGACGACGGCGGCGCCACCGTACCGGTCCACCAGAGGGCTGCCCGCCGAGCGCGACAGCAGGAACGGCACCGCGAACATCGCCGGCCCCATCTGCCAGCCGCCGAGGTAGAGGACGAGGAGGGCGGTCAGGGTGCCGTAGCCGTAGGCGGCCAGGCCGAGGCACACCCCTGGCAGCCCGGCGCCGCCGGGCAGGATGTCGTGCCAGGAGCCCGGCCTCCGCTCCTGCCGCGAACGGGTGGTGGCGACCAGGGCGCTCGACACGAGCGGCAATGCCACGACCGTCCATCAGACGGCGTCGGCGCCGCCGAACCGGTGGGCCAGGACGGCCAGCACGGGGCCGGCGGACAGGCCGCCCCACATCGACAGCCCGAACCATCCGGTCAGCCGTCGCTGGATGCGCCGGTCTATTTGACGGTCACCTCGTCCAGGCGGACGTGGGGGGCGACGTAGGGGTCGGTGTTGACGTTGCTGAGGCGTTTGGAATAGGCGATGGTGTCCTGCTGGTTCCACAGCGGCAGGACCGGCAGGTCGGTGAGCAGAATGTCTTCGGCCCGCTGGTAATAGGGGACCGCCTTGTTCGGGGACGGGGCCCGGTTGCCCTGGGCGAGCAGGTCGCGGCAGGCGGCGCCGTTGTAGCCCTGCCGGTTGTCCGGGGTGCATCGGAAGGTCAGGTAGTTCTCCGCGCTGGGATAGTCCATGATCCAGGTGGCCCGGTAGGGCCCGGACATTTTGCGGTCTCCTAGAAGGCCCAGATAGGAGGCTTGGGGGATCGCCCGTACGCGGACGTCGGTGATGCCGAGGTTCTGCCGCAACTGGTTGGCCACATCGATCATCCACTGCCGGTCGGTGGAGTCGTTGCCGGCGACGCTGAGTTGCAGCGGCCCCTGCCAGCCGCCGGCGCGGCGGAGCAGTTCTCTGGCCTTGTCCGGCTGGTAGGTACAGGTCTGCCCGCAGGCGTTCGGGCGAAATCCCGGGATGATGGGCGCGAGGATCGTTCCGGTCGGCCGGTAGGCCCCGTCGTAGACGCCGTTGACGATGCCCTGCCGGTCGATCGCCATGGAGATCGCCTTGCGCAGGTCCGGGTTCTGGAACCGCTTGTCGTAGAGCGGGAACTCCAGGTACTCCATGGTGCTGCTGGGTATGGAGCGGATCCTGCCGCCCAACACCCGGCGTGCCTGGGGGATCAGCGGCGCCGGGATGGACCGCATGACGTCGACCCTGCCTGCGCGCAGGTCGGTGAAGCCGGTCTCCCAGGTGGCGTAGATCTTGAAGGTGAGCCCGTCGCTGCGTGCGGGCCGGATTCCGCGGTAGCCGGGGTATCGCCTGAGTTTGATCTGCCGGTTGTTCTCCCACTGCCCTTCTATCCGAAACGGCCCGTTCCCGATGGGTGCGCGGTCGAATTGCCGGATGTTAGCCAACGCCGCTCGCGGTAGCGGCGCGAATCCGACGAACGCCAGTGTCGTGGGGAACTGGCTGAACGGCGCGGTGAGACTCACCCGGAAGGTCCGCCGGTCGAGCACTTTCAGGCCGGCGAGCCGGTCGGCACTGGGCGGGGGCACTGATTTGGGGCCGCCGCCGTCAGGGTCGGGCGGGTTCATCGCCTCGAAGCCGTCGATATGGGCGAAGTAGAAGCCGTTCACCCATCCGTTGGGGCCGTAAGCCGCAGTGTTCCACGCGTCGACGTAGCTGGCGGCGGTGACGGGTTCACCGTTGTGGAACGACAGCCCCGGCTTGATTCTGATCGTCCAGGTGCGCCGGTCGGGACTGGTGATCGACTCCGCCTCGTCGTTCGCCACGCGGCCCTTCGGGTCGGTCCGGGTCAGGGTGTCGAACAGCGCGTCCAGAACATAGAGCCCCTGGATGCTGGTTTCGCGGCCGGGAGTCAGGTGGGTCGGCTCCAGAATGGCGTAGGAAAATGATCTGCCAGTTTCGGAATCCGAACTCGCGCACGACGAGAGGCCCAGACCCAGCAGCACGACGAGGATCAGGACGCGCGGAGGGCTGCCCGCCGCGTTCGGGTGTTGACCTGGGTGATCTCCGGGGTGGCGGGAACGGGCTGGTGTGGAAGGCACCGGCTCTCCTCCTCGGTGAGGTTGTTGGTACTGGCGAGGATCGTGATGGACCTCTCCGGTAGGGACGCCTCCGATGGGGGCGGCCGGGTTTGTGGGTCTGTCCGAGTGCCCATAGTTGCTCGGCCTCATCGGACGCCGGTCCGGCGCCGTTCGCGCCCCCGGCGGCCTCGACCAGCACTACCTCCCCAGGTGTCGGTAGCAGAATCCCCGATACCCGGCATATCCCCCTCTGTGGCAGCCGTAATTCGCCGTGCCGCCGCACAAGATCCCACATCGGATGTGCTCCCCGGGTTCCGTCAGGAACGTCAATGTCCTAGATCTTCGCCCAACGGCGGGCATCCTGCACCGCTTAGATTAAGGGAGCGAGTGGAATATCGCATCCGATCGCCCTTTCATGGTCATCAAGTACACGTGCAAAAGTCGCGGCACCACCCGCCGGTTCGAGAAAGATCCTTCTGCTCGGCGCACCGCCGGCTAAGGGTGATGCAAGATCAATTGTGCGGGGTGGCCAAAGCGCACAAAAGAATCAAGGGGGGCAGATGGGCGTGCCTCCCCGGCTTCCGGTAGTCGCGCTCCAGCAGCAGCCTGGCTCTACCGACAGGTGCTGGAAGGCGTCGGAGCGTAGTTCGGCGCCTGCGCCCACTCGTGCGGGGACCTGCCCGCCCGGGACGGTCGGGAGGGGGCGGGGCCGTGCCACGGGGGGCGCGGCGCACCCTCGTTCGTCGGGGTGCGGTGTGGGGGTGCCCCGCACCGGTGGCTGATGGGTCTGCCGGCAGCGGTGGCGCCGGGTGAGTGGGCCCGGAGGGCAAGAGATTAGGTCATCTAACTCATGGGTCCTCAAAAGGTTACGGGCCCGGCGATTGATTGATGTGATGTTAATCACATTGGGCGCCCCAATGTCCGCATGCGGACAGTGTGGATCATGAACTTTCGACAGTTCGAGTATGGCAACCAGCGCCCATCGCGTCCGGTGCATGATTCGGCGCGCAACGTAGCCCTTGCCAATTTAGAAGCGGCCTATAAAGTTACGGAGCGCTCGCAAAGACGATCACTGGCGCGGTTCGGGGAAAGCCCGGTGGTCGGCTCGCACTCCGCGGCCTGCGTACGTGAAGGGGGCAAACATGAAAGTTTTTCTTTCCAGGTTGTTTTCGCAGGGTTCCGTCGTGCGGGTCCTCGGGATCCCACGCTGACGCGCCCCTCGCGGCTCCCGTTCTGAACTCATTTGCGCAGGTCACAGGTGTGTCGACCTGGTCTGGTCGGGGCGCCTCGCAGGCCGTGTGCCGGCTTGTCGCGTGATCTTCGCACCACTTCATTCGGTCGCCGTGTCTCGATGGGAAATACGCGACGCGTGCGCCCGGATACCGAAGAGAATAAAACCCATCGTTTTTGTCGAGAATCGGGAGGCGGCTCATGACGCTGGCGGAAACGATCGCACCGGGGCCGGGTGGGGTACGGCTTCATTTCCCGAGCGAGAAAGTCTCGGTTCCCTACGGTGAGCTGTGGAAAAGCGGCGAGGCCATGGGGTGTCTGCGCGCGCGGTCCGATGGCCGCCCGGTGGCGGTCGCGTTGTCCAACACCCGCGCGTGCGTGACCGTTCTCGTCGGCGCCATCGCGGCCGGGGTGCCGCTCGTCTCGGTGCCGATGCCGCCCCGCGGATCCGATCTCGACTGGTACGCGGGATTCATCCGGCGGATCTGCGCCGTCTCGGGGGCGGCGACCCTGGTCGTGGACGCGGCGTTCCTGCCGATGATCCCGCCGATGGACGGCATCGAGTTCCTGTCCTACGAGGACGCGGTGGCGCTGACCGGCCCGCGCGACCTCAGCCCGGAGTCGTTCACGCTCACCCAGTTCACCTCGGGCAGCACGGCCGACCCCAAGGGCGTCGTGCTGCCGGGGCACAAGATCACCGCCAACCTGCTGGCGCTGATGGAGTGGCTGGGGCCGGAGCAGGGCGACGGGACCTGCACGTGGCTGCCGCTGTCGCACGACATGGGCCTCATCGGGATGTTCCTCGGCTCGCTCACCGCGGTCGGGCGGCGGCTCGTCCGCGACTTCGACCTGGTCATGATGACGCCGCAGGGGTTCCTGCGGGGCCCGGGACGCTGGCTGGCGACGTGCGAGGAGTTCGGCTCCACGTTCACCGCCGCGCCCAACTACGCCTTCGACATGGTCGCCCGCAAGCGCGGGACGGTGTCGGACCTGAGCCGCCTGCGGTGCTGCATCGCCGGCGGGGAGCCGATCAGGGCGGCCTCGCTGGAACGGTTCACCGAGGTCATGGCCGGGATGCGCTTCGATCCGGCGGCCTTCGCGCCCGCCTACGGGATGGCCGAGGCGGTGCTGGCCGTCACCGGGACGCCGCAGGACGAGCGCTGGCGGACGGCCGAGCTCGACGCGATCCCCGGCGGCGCGGAGTTCGCCGCCGCGCAAGGGCACCGGATCGTGTCCTCGGGGCGTCCGCTGCCCGGGTACGAGGTGCGCATCGAGGGCGAGGGGGTCGGGGAGATCCTGGTCAGGGGCCCTTCGATCGCCGACTCCTATGCCGATGGCGCGCGGCTTCCCGATGTCGAGGGCTGGTTCCACACCCGTGACATCGGCGCCGTCCACGAGGGTGAGCTTTACGTCTTCGGACGGACCGACGACGTCTTCCAGGTCGCCGGACGCAACATCTACGCCATCGACGTCGAGGCCTACGCGAGCGAGGTCGACGGGATCCGCACCGGCCGGGTGGTGGCCGTGCCCGAGCGGGGCGAGCTGACCGTCGTCGCCGAGTGCGAACCGGGCTTCACCGGCGAGGGCGAGGTCCAGCGGCTGGTCCGGGAGCTCAGCAACCAGATCGTCACGCGGGTCGGGGTCGCGCCGCGGCGGGTGCTGCTCGCGCGGCGCGGGATCCTGCCGCTGACCTCCAGCGGCAAGATCCGGCGCAGGCCGCTGGTCGCCGCGCTGGAGTCCGACGATCTGAAGATCCTCGACGGATCGCAGGTGTGAGCGTGGGCACCGACCCGCTCGCCGAGGCGGCCCGCGCGCTCGTCAGGCTCGGCCCGGACGGCCTCTCCGGGCCCGGCATGGAGGAGTTCGCGGCCGAGGTCGGCCGCGAGCACCCGTCCCGCGACCTCTACGTCAAGGCCACCGCCGAGGCGCTCACCGCGTGCGGGATCCCCGAGGACGTGGCCGACGAGGTCTACGGCAACTTCGTCTGGACGCACTTCGTCTGCAAGCTGCTCATGACGGCCGACCCCGGCGCGGTCATCGACCACGCCCTCGCCCACATCGACCTCTCCGAGCTGACGGCCTCGGTCGAGGGCGGCGGCGCGGCGATCCTGTCCGGCTTCCACTACACCGGCTATCCGCTGATGGCGCTCGCGGTGGCGATGTCGCCGATCGCGCCGCTCATCTCCAAGGCAAGGGTGGACGTCCTCGAAGGAGCCGGCGGCGAGAAGCACAGCGAGCACGTCGTCTACATGTCCGACCGGTCGGCGGCGATCCGGATGACCCGCGCGCTGAAGAAGGGGCGCTCGGTCTGGGTGATGCTCGACGTCGTCCTGCCCTCGGTGCGGGTCACGCACGCGGCGTTCCTCGGGCAGCGGATGCGGGTCGGCGCGGGGCTGGGCGCGATCGCGAGGCTGTCCGGCAGACCGTGCACGCCGCTGTTCTGGAGGATGACCGGCCCCGCCGTGACCCTCCACGCGGGCGACCCGATCCCCATCGCGGCCGACACGGACGCCGAGAAGGCCGAGGAGCGGCTCATCCAGGACTTCGTCGACACGCAGTCCGGCTTCATCACCGCGAACCCGGCGCACTGGCTGGAGTGGTACGCGGTCCTCGGAGAATCCCCGCGGCTGCGGGCCGAGGTCAAACAAGGCAACGACCAGGTCTGGGCGCGTCTCGCCAAGGCGCTGGACTGAACGGGAAGGGGTGCAAGCCGGTGCTGATGACCTACGACGCCGTGGTGGACGGGATCCGGGTGGCGGTCCGCAACGTCAAGGGCGGCGCGCGGGCCGGTGAGACCGTCCTGGAGTCGACCTGCTTCTGGCCGACCGCCGATCCGGGGCAGCACAGCCTGGCGTTCGACTCGCTGGACTTCCTCGAACTCGTGGTCTACCTGGAGGACCACAACGAGTGGTACGTCCCCGAGGACATGCTGGACTTCGAGGAGTGCCAGACGGTCGCCGACCTCGCCAACCTGATCGTGAAGGCGTGCGGGACACATGGCGGCTGAGGCCATCGTCGTCGACTCGCTGGCCAAGCGGTACGCCGACGGCACCTACGCGGTCACCGACGTGTCGTTCACGGTCGCGGCCGGGGAGATCGTCGGGCTGGTCGGGCCGAACGGCGCCGGGAAGAGCACGACGCTCAACATGCTGGCGACGCTCATCGCGCCGACCGGCGGAGACGCCTACGTGTACGGCGTCCCGGTGCGCAGGCGGGCCGCGGTCCGGCCGCTGCTGGGCGTCGCGTTGCAGGCCACCGGGCTCGACCCGCTGATGACCGTCGCCGACCACTTCGCCGTGCACGGCGCCCTGTACCGCATGCGGTCCAGGGACGTGGCGGCCAAGCAGGCCGAGCTGCTGGAGGTCTTCGAACTCGGCTCGATGCGCGGGCGCCGGGTCGGTGACCTGTCGGGCGGCACCCAGCGGCGGCTCGGGCTCGCGCTCTCGCTGCTGCACGGCCCGAAGGCGATCGTGTTCGACGAGCCCACGGTCGCCCTCGACCCCAACCTGCGCAGGACGGTCTGGGAACTCCTGGAGGACCTGCGGGCGCAGGGCCTGGCCGTCCTGTTCAGCACGCACTACATGGACGAGGCCGACCGGCTCTGCCAGCGGATCGAGCTGATGGCCAAGGGCCGGATCGTGGTGTCCGGCACGCCCGACGAGCTGAAGGCCGCGATGGCGGGCGGTGTGCTGCGGCTGCGCGTCCGCGACGACGCGGGCCGCGCGGAGGAGGCGGTCGCGGCGGCGGCGGCGCGCGGCCTGATCGGCGCTAACGCCACCGTGGAGGGGCAGCTCGTCGAGATCCCCTCCAAGCTCGGCGACGCCTCGCTGGACGCGCTCGCCCCGTTCCTGGCGGAGTTCGACGTCGAGGTCGTGGACCTGCACTGGGGCCACGGGACGCTCGACGACGTGTTCGCTCAGCTGGAGTCGACCACCGGGGAGAGCCAGCTCTCCCCGGTGACGAAGGAGCACCGCGCGCTCGCCCGCCGGGGAGGACGCAAATGATCGCGGTCAGGCTCCGCGCGACCTGGGTGCTCTACCGCAGGTCGATCCGCGAGCTGGTGGCGCTCGGCCCGCAGACGCTGGTCGCGCCGCTGGTGGTGCCGGCGTTCGTGCTGGTCGTCTACTCGGTGCTGTTCTCGGAGGTCTTCGAGACGCTGGGCACGCGCATCCCCGGCACGCCGGGGTTCGACGGGGACGTCAACTACGCGCAGTACGTGCTGGCCGGGCCGATGGTCATGTCGGCGATGCTCGGCACGGCCTCGGCCGGGATCGGCGTCGCGGTCGAGCGCCAGCTCGGCTTCTACGACCGGATGGAGCTGTCGCCGCTCGGCCCCTCGCAGAGCCAGTTCGGCCGCAGGCTCGGGGACGGCACCCGGATCGCGCTGTTCGTACTGATCCTCACCTTCGTGGCCTGGGGGTCGGGCGCGCACATCGCGAACTGGCCGCTGGCGCTGGCGGTGACGATCCCGCTGGCCGCCGGGCTGGGCATGGCCTACGGCGGGCTCGCGTTCGCGCTGTGCCTGCGCTCGGGCAGCGCGGAGGCGGCGCAGGCGGTGACGCCGCTGTTCCTGCCGTTCCTCCTGCTGTCCACGGCGTTCGTCCCGCTCCAGCTCATCCCGGAATGGCTGCGGACGACCGTGGAGTGGAACCCCCTGTCGGCCGTCTGCGACGCGATCCGCGGCGCGGCCGCCGGGCACTTCGAGGGGTCGGCCGTGCTCCGCAGCGCGGTGGAGATCGCGGTGCTCGGCGCGCTGACCCAGATCCTGGTGATCAGGGCGGAGCGGAAGGTGCGGGTGACCTGATGGAGTTCGTCGGCGACGGCGCGGCGCTGCTCACCGGCTCCGCGTACGTCCGGGGCTGGGAGCGGTGCAGGAGCGAGCTGGCCGAGGACGCGCTGGTGTCGGACGGTTCACTCGCCGGCCTCGGGCAGGCGGAGAGCAACAACCTGCTGCTCATGGAAGGCGAGCCGCACCAGACGCTGCGGCGCCTCGTCCGGTCCCACCTGACGAAGGCGCATCTGGACGCGGTGCTGGTCCGGCTGGAGGCGGTGGCGGACGAACTGCTCCAAAGCGTCCTGACGGATCCGGACGCCGACCTCGTCACCGGCCTCGCCGAGCCGCTGGTGCTCGAAGCGATCATGTCGGTGCTGGGGATCCCCGCGGACCGGCGCGCACGCCTGGGCGAGCTGACCAGGAAGATGCTCGGCCTGCTCGAACCCGATCTGCCGCCCGACCGGCGGCGGGTGGCGGTGAACGCCGGGATGCGCGCGACGCTGCTGTTCGAGCGGGACGCCAAGGCGGGGCGGGCCGCCGGATTCCACGCCGCCCTGGAGGCGGCGGCGGAGGCCGGGGAGATCCCGGTCAAGACCGCCAGGTCGACGCCGGTGGTCATGCTACACGGCGGCTACGAGAACCCGCTCAACCAGCTCGGCTGCCTGGTCGCGTGGGCGGTGGAGAACCCGGAGCGGTTCGCCGGGGTGGCGGAGGAGGCTCCGGCGGTGCTCGTCGAGGAGGTCCTGCGGGTGTACTCGCCCGTGCGGCTCGTCGCGCGCTGGGCCGCCGCCGACGGCGAGGGGTTCCGGCGCGGGCAGTTCGCCTGGGTCGACCTGGAGAGCGCCAACCTCGACGGGGACCGCTTCGCCCAGCCCCATGACCTGGACTTCTCCCGGAAGCGCGGACACATGAGCTTCGGGCACGGCCGGCACGTCTGCCCCGGCGCGGCCCTGGCCCGCCTGGAGGGCCGGGCCCTGATCGCCGCCCTGCGGCGGATCCCGCCCGACGTGCTCGGCGGGTTCACCACCACCTGGCGGGACGGGGTCGTCGCCAGGGGCCCGCTCACGATTGCGAGGAGGTAGCCATGCCATCGCCGATCCTGACCGTCGCCGACGCCAGGAAGCGGGCCCGGGGGGTCCTGCCCAGGGCGCTGTTCGACTACATCGACGGCGGCGCCGACGGCGAGGTGACGCTCGCCGCCAACGAGCGGGCGTTCCGCGAGGTCGCGCTGCGTCCGCGGATGGGCGTCGATCCCGAGGTGGACCTCACCACGACGGTCCTCGGCCGCGAGCTGGCCATGCCGGTGCTGCTCGCGCCCGCCGGGATGGTGCAGCTCGTCCACCCGGACGGGGCGGTCGGGGTGGCCCGCGCCGCCGCGGCGGCGGGCACGCTCGCGGTGCTGAGCAAGATCGCGCTGTGCTCGCCCGAGGAGCTGGCCGCGAACGCGCCGGGCCCGCACTGGTTCCAGCTCAACTCCGCCGGCGGCCGCGAGGAGGTCAAACGGCTGATCACCCGGGCGCGGGACGCGGGCTTCGACGGCCTCGTCGTCACGATGGACGGCCCGCCGCCCGGCAACCACGAGCGCGACCTGCGGCACGGCGTCGTCCCGCCGGTGCGGCCGCGCCCGGCGCTGGCCGCGCGGTTCGCCGGGCAACTGCTGGCCAGCCCGCGCTGGGCGGCCGCGATGGCGCTGGCCGCCCGAAAGCAGAAGGCGACGGTCCAGGGCGCGACGCGGGTGCTTGGCTCGGGCGGGCTGCACCGCTCGGCCCGGTTCACCTGGGCCGACATCGCGTGGATGCGCGCGGAGTGGGACGGCTCGCTGCTGGTCAAGGGCGTCCTCGTCGGCGCGGACGCGATCGCCGCGCGCGACGCGGGCGCCGACGCCGTCATCGTCTCCAACCACGGCGGCCGCGCGCTCGACGGGGCTCCGGCCACGCTGACCGTCCTGCCCGAGATCGTCGCCGCCGTCGGCGACACGACCGAGGTGCTGCTGGACGGCGGCGTCCGGCGGGCCGCCGACGTCGTCAAGGCGCTGTGCCTCGGCGCGCGGGCGGTGCTGATCGGGCGCCCGTTCGTCTACGGCCTCGCGGCCGCCGGGCAGCCGGGGGTCGAGCAGGTCCTGTCCGTCTTCCAGACCGAGCTCGTCCGCGTGATGCGGCTCGTCGGCTGCGCGTCCCCAGCGGAACTCGACACCGGCATGACCCAGGCCATGCATCCCTGGACGGAATCGAAGTAACCACCCCGGCACCCAGCGAAAGGGCCTTCTCGATGGTGAGCGAACCTTCCCGAGCATCGTTATTTCCACCACCCCAGGTGGGTTCCGCTCCCGGGTGGCCCGTCGTCCTGTACTTCCACCATGTCGACCCGGACATCAGGCACTACACCTCCGTCACCCCGGCGGCCTTCGACGCGGCGCTGGCCCGGCTCGGCGAGCGCTTCGCGGCGCTCGCGCCGGAGGCGGTGGACGGCGTCCTCGGCGGGGGCGGGCATCCCGGCCCCGCCTGCCTGGTGACCTTCGACGACGGGTACGCCGACGTCTTCGAGCACGCGCTGCCGATCATGGAGCGGCGGGGGTGGCGGGCCGTCCACTTCGTCAGCGTGGACCTCGTCGGCACCGTCGAGGAGCATCCCGTGCGCGGCCCGCTGCGGCACATGACCTGGGACGACCTCGCCGAACTCCAGCGGCGCGGGCACGTGGTCGCCAGCCACGCCAGCACGCACCGGCCCTTCAGCGGGCTCGGCGCGCAGGAGGTCCGCCGCGAGGTCGACCGGGCCCGGAGCGTGCTGGCCGAGCGCCTCCCCGGCGCCCGCGACTGGCTCGCCTACCCCTTCGGCGAGCCGCCGCGCGACCCCGTCGCCGGGCTGCCGCCGCTGTGCTTCGGATCGGTCAAGGCGCCCGCCCTGGCCTGGGACGCGGCGCCGCGGGAGATCCGCCGGACCTACCTTCCGGCGGACGAGCAGGGCCAGTGGGAAAGCTGCATGACCGAATGGAGGCGGGCGTGGACGCCCAGCACATCGCACTGATCATTCCGACCTGCGGGCGGCCCGACGACCTCGCGGCCTGCCTGCGCTCCATCGCCGGCGAGGCCGACGGCTCGGTGGCGCAGGTGATCGTGATCGACGACGGCGCCGACGAGCTGGTGGTCGTGCCGCCCGAGGTCGGCGGCGTACCGGTGGTGAAGCGGCGCAACGCCGTCCGCCGGGGCGCCGCCTACAGCCGGAACCTGGCCCTCCAGGTGCTCGCGGACGAGGTGGACGCCGTCGGCTTCCTCGACGACGACGCCCGGCTGACCCCCGGCTGGCTGGAGGCGGCGCGCAGGGAGCTGACCCGCGCGCGGGGCGCGGTGACCGGGCCCGTCCTGCGGTTCGACCGCGGGATCGTGTCACGTGCCAGGCAGCTCCGGTACAACGACCGCTACGCGCCGCTGGAGCCGGGCCAGGCGGTCCCGTTCCTCGCGGGCGGCAACGCGATGGTCTGGCGGGACCTGCTGGTCAAGGCGGGCGGGTTCCCCGACACGCGGACGATGAGCGACCGGTTCCTCGTCCGGCGGCTGGAGGCGGCGGGCGGGATGACCCACTTCGTCCCCGACATGGTGGTGCTGCACCGCAACTCCAAGGGGCTGCGGGTCGCGGTGCGGGAGGCGTGGCGCGCCGGTCTGCTGGACGACACGCCGCTGACCGGCACGGCGTCCGAGCGGCTGAGCGGCGGCATGAGGGCGGCGGTCGCCGGTGAGCACGCCCCGGCGGCGCTGCTCAACGTCGCGCTCGACGCCGTCTACCTCGGCGGCCGGGAGCGGGCGCGGCGCTCGCAGTGGCGCGCCCGCGGCGCGCGCGTCGTGCCCAGGGCGTCCACGGCGAAGCGATGACCCGCGCCGATCCCGTGCTGCTCGTCGGCGCGCAGCGGTCGGGCACCACGGCGCTCGGCGCGGCGATGGCGCGGGCGGCCGCCGCCGCCGGGGGCTGCTTCACCGTCAACGGGAAGCTGCCCTACCTGCTGCGGCG
Source organism: Actinomadura sp. NEAU-AAG7 (assembly GCF_018603865.1). NCBI lineage: Bacteria > Bacillati > Actinomycetota > Actinomycetes > Streptosporangiales > Thermomonosporaceae > Actinomadura > Actinomadura sp. NEAU-AAG7. The sequence goes on along the minus strand of NZ_JAHFZY010000008.1, from coordinate 94,824 downwards.
CTGGTGGACGGGGCCCGACGTGACGGCCGGCCACCTGCGCTCCGACGAGGTGTCGCACGCGCTGCGCCGCGTCCCGCCGTACGGGCCGGGCGCGGACGCCTGGCTCGCCGGCGCGGACGCGGCGCTGCTCGCCGGTGCGCGCAGGGCCGCGTCGGGCACGGCCGCCGAGCGGGTCGAGGACGAGGTCGGGCGGGTGTGCGCCGAGGCGTACGGCCTGTGCGGGGACGGGCGCCCGTGGGGCGACAAGTACAACGAGTACCTCCTCGACCTGCCCTGGCTGCACGCGGTGTTCCCCCGGGCCCGCTGGGTGTTCCTGACCAGGGAGCCCGCCGAGGCGGTGGCCTCGATGCTCGCCTGGCGGCACGACAAGCCGTGGAACCCGCGCGAGGTGGCGGCGGCCTCGGCGAAATGGGCGTACTGGACGGCGCGCTGGCTCGCCTTCCGGAACGCCGTCCCGCCCGAGCGCCGCTGCGAACTCGACTACGGCGGCCTGTGCGACGACCCGTCCGGCGCGCGGGCCGAGGCGCTGTCGGAGCTCCTCGGCGCGGACACCGAACCGTTCCTGAAGGACTTCCGGCGGTCGCCGGCGGAGCGTCCGGTGCCGGAGCTGGGCTCGGAGGCGCTGGCCGTCCGCGACGCCCTGAAGAGACTGCGGATCCTCGGCGGGGCCCGCGACGCGTTGAGATCGGGAGAGCGATGAGGGTGACCATCTGCGGGTTCGGCTCCGCCGGGCGGCAGCACGCCGAGGCGATCGAGCGGCTGCCGGGCGTGGCCGTCCACTCGGTGCTGGATCCGGACACGGCCGTTACGACCGGGTCCTTCACCAGGTCGGTGGGATGGCGCGCGGTGCTGGAGGACCGCGACATCGACGCGGTCGCGCTGTGCCTGCCGCCGGGCGGGCGCGCGGAGCTGGCGGCCGAGGCGATCGCGGCGGGCAAGGCCGTGCTGCTGGAGAAGCCGCCGTGCATGTCGGTCGAGGAGCTGGACCGGCTGACCGGGGCGGGCGGCACCGTCGGGGTCATGCTCCAGCACCGGTTCCGGCTGCCCGCCGAGGTGCTGGCGGCGCCGTTCACCGCGGCCGCCGGCACGCTGCTGGTGAGCCGGTTCCGCGACCCGGCCACGCACTACACCGGCTGGCGGGCCGACTCGGGGCAGGCGCTCGGCGGCATCACCGCCCATCTCGGCGTCCACTACCTGGACATGGCCTGCCAGCTGCTCGGCGCGGTCGAGTCCGTGGACGTCCACGACTACCGGTCGTGCGCGCCCGGCATCGACACCCGGGTCAGCGGGCTGGTCCGGTTCGCCTCGGGCTCCACGCTGGCGCTGACCGTCGCCGCCGACGTCCCGGCGCGGATCGAGCAGCTGGTCATCGCCGGGGACGAGCGCTGCGTGACCGTCACCGACGGCGCCGTCACGCTGCGGGAGGGACGGGCGGAACGGACGTTCCCGGCCGGATCGACCAGCGAGATGCGGACGAAGGTGTACGAGGACTTCGCGCGCGGCCCCGGGCTGTCGTCGCTGGAGCGGACCAGGCCGGTCACCCGGATCCTGGACGAGGTGCGGAAGGCGGGGACCGGATGGTGAGGGTCGGGCTGTCCTCGGGATCGGTGCCGGGGCTCGCGGCCGGCGAGCTGGCCGCGCTGGTGCGCGCCGCCGGAGGCACGGTGGCCGACCTGCGGGCGGGCAAGGGCCACCGCTGGGAGGAGCAGGGCATCGCCGGGCTGGACGGCCTCGCGGTCTCCTTCGTCGGGATCTCGGCCGTGCTCGGCGCGGACGGCCAGGACCTGTCGGCCGCCGAGCGCTACCCCGACCGCCGCGTGAAGGTGTTCGCCGCGCCCGGGTGCGCAGACGCCCCGGCCACCGCCGAGCAGATGGCGGCGCTCACGAAGCAGCGGGCGCCCGAGCGGGTGCTGGTCGAAACCCACCGGGGCGGTGCCTCGCCCGACGAGCTGGTGGCGCTGTGCCGGCGCCACGGCTGCCGCCTGGTGCTGGACAACCTCGGCCTGGACGACATCGCCGACGACTTCGCCTCGGCGGTCCCGCCGCTGGCGCCGTGGACGGCGGCCGTCCAGGTCAAGGGGTACGACCGCCCGGAAGGCGGGGGCAGACCGCCGCACCGCCCCCTGAGGGCGACCGACCTCGGCTGGCTCGGCGCGGTCGCGGCGCCGGGGACCGACATCACCGTGGAGTCCCGCTCCGGGACCCCGCACGAGGACCTGACCACCCTGCGCACGGTCTGGGAGGCCATCGCATGCGCCTAGCCATCATCAACGACGAGGTCGACCAGGACCTCGGCCGGGCCGCCGACGCCGCCGCGTCCTGCGGGTTCGGCGGCATCGAGGTCAGGTCCGTGGGCAACGTCCCGCCCCACGAGCTGACCGACGGGCGGCTGGAGACGATCGCCGCCGAACTCTCGGCCCGCGGCCTCGCCGTCGCCGGGTTCTGCCCGCCCGCGCTCAAGGTGCCGATGCCGCGCACCGAGCAGGACGTGGCGGCCGCCCGCGCGATCGTGGTCCGCGCCGTCGAGCAGGCGCGGATCCTCGGCGCCCCGCACATCCGGATCTTCACCTTCTACCGCGACGGCGGCCCGGCCCCGCTCGCCGCCGCCGAGCAGGCCAGACGCGTCCTGGACGGGGTGCCGCTCGACGGCGTCGACCTGCTCGTCGAGACCGGCATGCGGACGAACACGCCCACGATCGCGCTCGTCCTGCGCTTCCTGGAGGCCGTCGACATCCCGGGCCTCGGCATCCTGTGGGACCCGGGCAACTCGGTCTTCGCCGGAATGAACCCCGAGCCGTTCCCCGCCGAGTACGAGATGGGCAAGGAGCTGATCCGGCACGTCCACGTCAAGGACCCGGCCGGGAGCACCGCCTACGTCAGGCTGGGCGACGGCGACCTGCCCTGGGGCGACATCGTCGACACCCTCCGCGCGGACGGCTACGCGGGCTGGCTCTCGCTGGAGACCCACTGGCGGATCGGCCGGGTGCTGGACCAGAGCCAGCGGGACAATCCCTGGTGCGACGACTTCACCGACGGCGGTTACGAGGCGAGCGTCGAATGCATGAAGCGCCTCGCCGAACTGGTGGGCCGCTAAGAGCGGAACTGTGCCAAGGTTGAAGGGGAGACGAACGGAATGGAGTGCGCGCGCTCATGACGGAGATCTCGTCCCAGGGCTACGGCCCTGACCACGAGTCGGAATTCGGCTACGGCCTGCACCATGTGCAGATCGCCATCCCACCGGGCAGCGAGGACGACTGCCGCGCCTTCTACGTCGGCGCGCTCGGCATGCTGGAGATCCAGAAGCCGCCGGTGCTCGCGGCCCGCGGCGGCCTGTGGGTGCGCGCCGACGGCCTCGAAATCCACCTGGGTGTGGAAAAGGATTTCAGGCCCGCCCGCAAAGCCCACCCGGGCATCCGCGTGGCGGATCTGGACGCCCTGGAAAAGCGCCTGACCGAGCACGGCGTCGCCGTCACCTGGGACGACAACTTCCCCGGCCACCGCCGCTTCTACGTGGCCGACAACCTCGGCAACCGCATCGAATTCATCCAGCGCGACGGGACCACCCCGCAATGGTGAGGTAGCCGCGCGGTTCACCTCTCCGCCGGGGAGATGTCCAGGGCGGACAGGAAGGCCGTCGCGGCGGGCGAGGGCTGGGAACGGCTCCAGACGACGTGCTCGATCCGGGCGGGCGCGTCGCGGAGGCGGACGACGCGCAGGTCGGGCAGTTCGGGGACGAACGCCGACGGCAGCATGCCGATGCCCAGGCCCTGCCTGATCAGGCGGGCCATGAGGGCGGCGGCCGTCACCTCGAAGGCGACCTCGCGCCGTATGCCGGCCGCCGCGAACGCCGCGTCCGAGTGGGCGCGCCCGGCGGTGCCCGCCGGGAAGTCGACGAACGTCTCCTCCGCCAGCCGGCGCACGTCCACGTCCTCCTGGTCCGCGAGCGGATGGTCGGGCGCGACCACGGCGACGAGGTCGTCGCGCGCGATCTCCCGGCCGTGGACGCCCGTGGGGCGGACGCCCAGCGGCAGGCCCAGGAAGGCGACGTCCAGGGTGCCCTGCCGCACCCGTTCGACCAGTTCCTCGCTGGGGCTCGTCCGGAGGCTGATCCGCACCTCCCGGTGGCCCTGGCGGAACCTCTTCAGCACGGCCGGGAGGTCGACCGCGGCGACCGTGGAGATGGCGCCGATCGCGAGCCGTCCCCGGATCACCCCGCCCGCGGCCGCGACCTCGGCGCGGGCGCGCTCGGCGGCCTCCAGCGCCTGGCGGGCGGCGGGGAGGAACGCCTCGCCCGCCGCGGTCAGCCGGACGCGGCGGCTCGTCCGCTCGAAGAGCCGCGCGCCGAGTTCGCGCTCCAGCCGGGCGATCTGGTGGCTCAGCGCCGACTGGACGACCAGGCAGCGCTCGGCGGCGCGGGTGAAGTTGCTCGTCTCCGCGACGGCGACGACGTAGCGCATCTGCTGAAGCTCCACGCGTCCATCGTGATGCACGATCGATCCGATGACAAACATGTGTTGGACTCATTGATCGCCCATCACCGAGGGTGGGCGCATGACGAGACCTCATCCGGACGGCGCCGCGCCGCGCGGGCTGTTCCTGCTCATGTCGGTGGCGACCGGGCTGGCGGTCGCGGGCAACTACTTCACGCAGCCGCTCCTCGACCTGATCGGCCGCGAGCTGGGGCTCGGCCCCTCGCTCGCGGCGCTGACGGTGACGGCGGCCCAGGGCGGCTACGCGCTGGGGCTGATCTTGCTGGTGCCGCTCGGCGACCTGGTGGAGCGGCGGCGGCTCGCCGTGTCGCTCTACGCGGTGACCGCGCTGCTCCTGCTGGTGTCGGCCACCGCGCCGGGCGGCACGATCCTGCTGGCCGCCACCGGCCTGACCGCGCTGACCTCGGTGGGCGCGCAGGTGCTGGTGCCGTTCGCGGTGACGCTGGCGGCCCCGGCCGAGCGCGGCCGGGTGGTCGGCACCGTGATGACCGGCCTGCTGCTCGGCGCGCTGCTGGCGCGGACGGCGGCGGGCGCGCTGGCCGAGGTGGGCGGCTGGCGGACGGTCTACTGGGTGAACGCGGCGCTGATGGCGGCGATGGCCGTGCTGCTGCGGATCTACCTGCCCCGGCTCGGCGGCGAGGGGCGGCGGCTGTCCTACCCGGGCCTGCTGCGCTCGACGGCGCTGCTGCTCCGGGACGAGCCGCTGCTGCGGTGGCGCTCGGGCATCGCCGCCCTGAGCATGGCCGCGTTCAGCGTGCTGTGGACGGCGCTCACGTTCCTGCTGGTGCGCTCGCCCTACGGCTGGTCGGAGTCGACGATCGGCCTGTTCGGCCTGGTCGGCGCCGCGGGCGCGCTGACCGCCTCGCTGACGGGACGGCTCGCCGACCGCGGGCACGCGCAGCTGCTGACCGCCGCCGGGGCGCTCGCGCTCGCGGCGTCCTGGATCGCGCTCGCCGCCGGATCGACCTCGCTGCTCTGGCTGCTGGTCGGCGTCATCGTGCTGGACCTCGCGCACAAGATGGTGCTCAACGGCAACCAGCACGTCGTCTACGCGCTCCGGCCCGAGGCCCGCAACCGGATCAACTCCGCGTTCATGACGGCCTTCTTCGCCGGCGGCGCGGCCGGCTCCGCGCTGACCTCGCTGGTCTGGGCGCGGGGCGGCTGGACGGGGGTGTGCGTCCTGGGCGCCGCCCTCTCGGTCGCGACCTTCGTCCTCTGGGGCCTGGAACGCCTTTCGATGAACAAGGAGAATGAGCATGCCACGCACCGTTCTGATCACGGGCGCCACCGGAACCGTGTCCACCGCGCTGATGGACTCCCTGAAAGGGAGGAGCATCCGAGCCCTCGTCCGTGACGAGTCGAGGGCGGAGCGCCTGCGCGAGCGGGGCGCCGAGGTCGTCGCCGGCGACCTCGGGGACGCCCGGTCGCTGCCCGCCGCGTTCGAGGGCGTCCACGACGTGTGGCTGCTCACGCCGAACGGCCCGCGCGCTCCGGAGCACAGCATGAACGCCGTGTGGGCCGCGCGCGAAGCGGGCGTGGAGCGCGTCGTGCGCCTCTCGGTCGTCGGCGCGGCGCACGACGCGCCGAACCGCGGCGGCAGGCTGCACGCGCTGTCCGACCGGGAGACCGAGCTGTGCGGCATGCGCTGGACGATCCTGCGCCCGCACTGGTTCATGCAGAACCTGCTGAACGAGGCGGGCGACATCTCCGCCACCGGCACGTTCTCGCTGAACATGGCCTCGGCGCGGGTCGGCATGATCGACGCGCGCGACATCGCGGACTGCGCCGCCCGCGTCCTGCTCGATCACCCCGACCGCCACCACGGCGCGACCTACACCCTCACCGGCCCGCGCTCGGTGTCGTTCGCCGAGGTCGCGCGGCACCTGGGCCACGTCCTCGGCCGCTCCGTCGCGTACCTGCCGGTCGGGGACGCCGCCAAGCGCAAGGAGCTCCTCGGCCACGGCGTCCCGGAATGGATGGTCGACATGCTGGAGGAGTACGCGCGGGCCTACGCGTCCGGTTGGGGCGACCTCACCACCGGCACCGTCGCCGAACTGCTCGGGCGGCCGCCGCGCGACATCGCCGACTTCGTCCGCGACCACGCCTCCGCGTTCACCCCGGCCGCCGGCTGAGGCCGGCGGCCGGGGCGCCTCAGAGGGTCAGACCCCGAACGCCTCGGGGTAGCGGATCGTCCCGGACGGGACGGGTCGGTCGGGGTCGAGGGCCAGCGCCATCATGTAGCGGTCCTCGACGTCGAAGGGCGGGCGGATGGAGTGCCGCGAGGCCGGGGCGAAGCCGAACCTCGGGTAGTACTCGGCGTGGCCGAGGACGAGCACGAGGTTCTCGCCCATCTCGCGGGCGGCGTCGAGCGCCGCGCGGATCGCGGCGGAACCGGCGCCGTGCCGCTGGAACTCGGGCCGCACGGCGCACGGGCCGAGCGTGAGCGCCGGGGCGCCGTCGACGTGGCAGCGCGTGAGCAGCGCGAACCCGGCGATGGTGCCCTCCAGGGTCTCGGTGACCCAGGACAGGCCGGGGATCCACGCGCCGCGGTCGGCGCGCAGGGCCTCGACCAGGTCGGCCTCGTGCGGGGTGGGGAAGGCCGCGAGGTTGACGTCGCGGATCCCGGTGAGATCGGCGGTCGTCTCGGCGCGGGCGATCCAGGAATTGATCATGACGGTGGTGAAGTCCGTTCTGTGTTCGGTGGGGACGCGACGCCACGGGCGAACGGAACGAGGGGACCGTTGAGAGATCACTGCCCGTGCCGTGGGCGCCGCGCTCATCGAGGGCGGATGCCCGACCCGGGCCGCAAGCGGTGGGTCAGGCCGAAGCCCAGGACGTGGGGATTGCCGGGACGCTGCCCAGGGCAGCGTGAATCACCGCGACCACCGAACCCCACCTCCCATCCGACCGGAACCGACACCGAACGATCGACATGCTAACAAACAACGGCGCGTGGCCCGACCGAAAAGATCTTCGGCCGGGCCACGTGCCGGACGCGGGGTCAGGCGAACTGGCCGGGGCGGCGGCCCTCGCCCGCCGGGCCCCGGTACGCCTGGGCGATGTCGAGCCAGTGGTCGGCCTCGGCGCCCACCGCGACGACCTTCAGGTCGTCGCGGTGGCGGCGGCGGGTGACCAGCAGGCAGAAGTCCTCGGCGGGGCCGGAGACGCGCTGCTCGGCGTCCGCCGGGCCGTAGGCGTGCACCGCGCCGGACGGGGCGGTGATCTCGAAGCGGAACGGGGTGTCGGGCTGGGTCTCGCCGCGCGCCTGGTAGCCGAACTCCTGCACGAGGATCGCGAACACGACCACGTGCATCAGCCGGTCGGTCGCCTCGCGGCGGACGCCGACGGCGTCGGCGATGTCCTGGCCGTGGGCGAACAGCTCCATCATGCCCGCCGCCGCGAGCACGGCCGCCGGGATCGGGCGGACGAGCCAGGGCACCAGCCTGTCGCCCGGCAGCGCGGCCAGCGCCTTCTCCGTCGCCGTCCGCTGGGCGCGGAAGGCGGCCAGCATGTCGTCGGGCGCGCCGGTGTGCTGCTTCACGGCGGCGTTGACGGCGCCCTGGAAGTCCTTCGCGGCGGCCTCGGTGACGGACTTGAACGCGTCCGGGTCGGACGCGGCCATGCCCGCGAGGCCGTAGACGAAGGTCAGGTGCGCGATCTGGTCGGAGACCGACCAGCCGGGGGCCGGGGTCGGGGTCTTCCACTGGTCGGGGGCGATGCCCGTCACCATCCGGTCGAGGGCGTCGCCCTCGGCGATCAGGGCGGTGACCACTGGGTCGGTCATGTCTGTGTTCCTCTCTCAGCGGATGGTCCGGCCGCGTGGACGCGCGCTCCGGCGGCGCGGGCGGCGGTGAAGGACGCCCACGCGGCGAGGCCGACGAGCGTCCCGTCATCGGGGCGGACGGCGCGGAACGCCGCCACGTCGCGCGCGCCCACCTGGTGCGAGGCGAACGCCGTGAGCAGGGCGAGCCGCCCGGCGGGACGGTCCACCGGGTGCAGCGCGGCGGCGGCCTCCTCGGCCCACCCCTTGGACAGGCCCTTGGGGGAGCCGTCCCAGGCCGCGACCTGCGCGCGGACGAGGTCGCGCACCGGCGGCGGCACCGCCGCGCCCGCCCGCGCGAACGCCGCGGCCGCGCGCGCGAACGCCTCCGCCACGTGCGGGGTGCGCGCGGCCCAGGCGAGGTCGCCCGGCAGCGGCGCGGCGGGCAGCAGCGCCGCCGAGACGCCGGGGGAGCGGATCCTGCGCCGCGTCATCCGGCCGAGCAGCCGCATCATCGGGTCCCGCGCGGCGCCGGGGACCGACGGGGGCAGCGGCGAGTCGTCCAGGAACAGGTTGACCATGCGGTTCAGGTACTCGAACGTGACCAGCACGCCGATGTACTCGGGGGCGTGCTCGTCCGGGAACGGCGACTCGCCCGCTCCGCCGCGCTGGACCCAGCCGGTGAGCGGCGTCGCCGCCGGGGCCGCCGCGGCGTGCACGGCGACGCAGTACGGGCAGGTGTTGCGGCGGGAGACCTCGGCGGCGACGGCCTCCTTGGCCGCCCGCCCGGCCAGGCCCGGCACGACGAGGCTCTCGCGCAGGATCGTCCAGGACGCGGCGAGCACGTCCGGCAGCGGCGAGTGCAGCGCGACCGGCGGGGCGAGCATGCCGAAGTCGCGCTCGACCTGGCCGTACACGGCGGCGACCAGCCCGGTCGCCGCGCCGGGCGCGACCGGGCTGACATGCTCGACCCTGGCCAGCGCCCGGCGCAGCGGGCGGCTGAGCGGCTGACGCAGCGGGGCCACCGCTACTCCCGGACGAGGTCGCGGACCAGCGGCAGGACGGCGTCGCGGGCGGCGGTGTCCCCGTCCGGCGCCGGTGCCCCGTAGCCCACGTCCACGCCGCGGTCGCGCAGCGCGCGGACGATGCCGGGGATCGACCGCTCGGCGAGCGCGGCGATGGTGAGCGCCGGGTTCACGGTGAGCGCGCCCGGCACCGCCGACCCGTCGGTCACGAACACGCCGGGGTGGCCGCGCAGCTCGTGCCGGTCGTCCAGCGCGGACGTGCCGGGGTCGTCGCCGATCCGGCAGGACGCGAGCGGGTGGACGGTGTAGGCGCCGACGAGGTCGTTGGTCCACGGCAGCACGGTGGCGAGCCCGTCCTTCTCCATGACCCGCTTGGCCTCGGCGTCGGAGATCTCCCAGCCGTGCAGCGTGTTCGCGGTCGGGACGTAGCCGAGGTTGCCGCGGCCGAGCATCTGCTGCGAGATCCGGACGGAGTTGCCGGTCGCGGGCGGCGGGCCGAACACGCCCTCGTTGTCGTCCTCGCTCATCGTGAAGATCGTCAGCCAGGACTGCCAGCGCCGGAGCATCTCCTTCTTCTCCGGCCCGAACCACGTCCTGCCGTCGGCCGTGGGCGTCTGCGCGAGGATCGTGCCGAGCCCCGGCGGGAAGTAGAGCTGCTCCAGCGAGAAGCGGTCGTACTCCGGCAGCGACCCGTCGAGGTTGTCCCAGCTCGCGACGCACGGGCCCTTGCCGATCTGGGACGCGCCGTACGCCGGGCCGTCCGGCCGCGACAGCCCGAGCACCTCCGCGACCTTGTCCTCGTTCAGCACCGCCGTGTTCAGCCGCTCGCCGTTGCCGGAGAAGTAGCGGCCGACCGCGTGCGGCATCTCGCCGAGGTGCGGCTCGGAGCGCTGGAGGATCACCGGGGTGGCGCCCGCCCCGGCCGCCATCACGACGATCTTGGCCTCCAGCGTGCCGGAGCCCGCGGTGACCCGGTAGTCCTCCTCGTCGATGACGTTGTAGTGCACCTGGTAGCCGCCGTCGTCGGTCCGCGAGAGGTACTGCACCTCGTGCAGCGGGCGGATCCGCGCGCCGTGCGCGACGGCGGCGGGCAGGTAGTTCAGCAGCAGCGACCGCTTGGCGTCGAACCGGCAGCCCGACATCATCCAGTTGCAGTTGGTGCACAGGTCGTTGTCGATGGCGGTCGGCGCGGGGTTGGCGGTGCGGCCCGCGTGGTCGCACGCGGCGGCGAACACCCCGCCCGAGTAGGTGACGACGTCCCACCCCTGCCGGCGGACGGGCAGCGCCTCGGCGACCCGGTCGTACCAGGGCTCCAGGGAGTCCCGGTCGATCGCCGCCGGCCACATCCGGCGGCCGATCGAGCCCTTGCGCTCGAACACGAACCGGGGCGCGCGCGGCATCGTCGCGAAGTACACGACGCTCCCGCCGCCGACGCAGTTGCCGCCGAGCAGGCTCATCCCGTCGCCCACGACGAAGTCGAACACGCGGGTGTAGGACGAGCCGAGCAGGAAGTCGTGCTCGAACTCGTCGGTCTTCACCCAGGGGCCGCGCTCCAGCACGACGACCTTCGCCCCGCCCGCGGCGAGGTGGTAGGCGGCGATCGCGCCGCCGAATCCGCTGCCGATGACGATGACGTCGGCGCGCTCGGGGCTGCTCATGACGGGCTCCCTGTCGAGGTCGTGTCGGGGTGGATCGAGGCCAGCTCGCGGCCGTAGGAGAAGGCGCCGAACCGCCACAGGCCGTCCGCGTCGGGCGGCATGAACCCCATGGCCGTGAGCCCGGGATGGCCCGTCGCGAGGGCGTCGGTCGTGTGCATGTGCGCGGCGGTGTCGTAGGCCATGTTGCAGAACAGGGCGAGCAGCACCCAGAAGTCCTTCTCCGGGTGGCCGGGCGTCGTCAGCGTCCGCACCAGCGCGGCCCGGTCGGCGTAGGTGAGCGCGACGAACGGCGGCAGCGCGGCGTCGAGGTCCAGGCCCCGCTCGCGGGCGTACCCGAGGGCGTGCTCGTTGACGCCCTGCGCGTAGCCGTCCAGCGCCTCGGAGATGCCGGGCGCGAACATGCCGAGCAGTTCCATCGCCCCCGCCTGGACGGCGCCGGGGCCGGGCGCCGCGCCCGCGATGGCGACGTCGTCCGGGCCGCGCTTCTCGCCCGGCACGATCGTGTCGGCGAACGCCTCCAGGGTCAGGGTCGTGGTGTCGTCGCCGTCGGGTGCGGCGTCATCGGTCATGTTCCGTCCCTTTCACGAGAACGGCGGGGAATGAGGTCCGGGCATGCGCCGCCGGGACCTCCTGGGAAACGCGGTGACTCGTGCTTCCAGGCTTGCGCCGACCGGTGGGCGCGCGCATCTCTCCGATTGCCATCGGGTTTTTCTCCGGGCGGCCCGGAGCGCACTCCGAAAGATGCGCGCCCGCCGTTGCGGGGCGACGGTTGACGCACCGGCGGTGTGCCGGTGGGAGAACGAGGGAGGGGACCTCCATGCCGACCGTCCTCGGCTCGCTGCGCAGGCTCGTGCTGACCCCGAAGCTGGCCGACGTCGGCTTCGAGAAAAGGGGGTTCCCGGTCACGCCGTCCCCCGTCACCGAACGGCTGGAGGCGGTACCGCAGGCGGTCGTCTGCGGTTTCGAATGGGGAATCGACGCGCGCGGCCAATGGGAGGTCGAGCGCAAACTCGCGATGGTCGAGCCGGAACTGCGCGGGTTCGCCTACGAGGGCGCGACGATGGCGTTCACCGTGCTGGACGCGATGGGGCCGCGCGGCACCCGCACCCGCGACCTGCTCATGGGCCCCGGCCAACCCCACATCTTCCTCGCCTACATCGGCATCGGGTTCGCGATGGCGCGGCTGCCCCGGCCGCTGTGGAAGAAGGTGCTGCCCGACCTCACCGGCTCCCCCTACCACCCGACGATGAGCTGGCTCGCCGTGGACGGCTACGGCTTCGACAAGGCCTACTTCGACACCCCGCGCCACATCGGACGCCAGGAGCCGCTCAAGCCCTACCCCTGGCAGGGCGCGCCCGACTACTTCCCGCGTGCCGTCGACCAGGGGATCGGCCGCGCGCTGTGGTTCGTGCACGGCGCGCGCCCCGAGGCGGTCGCCTCCGCCGTCGAGGCGTTCGCCGAGCGGCGCCATGCCGACCTGTGGAGCGGGGTCGGGCTGGCGGCGACGTTCGCGGGCGGCTGCGACCACGAGGGCCTCGCGGCGCTGCGCGCGGCGGCCGGGACGAGCGCGCCCGACCTCGCGCAGGGCGCGGTGTTCGCCGCCAAGGCCCGCGACTACTCGGGCCACCTGCCCGAGCACAGCCGGGCCTCGCTGACGGCGCTGACCGGCCTTCCGGCCGGCGCGGCCGTCCGGCTCGCCGACGACACCGGCGGCGCCGCCGCCGCCTCCGGCCCGGCGCCCGCCTACGAACTGTGGCGCGCCGCCATCCGCCACCATTTCACCGGGACGCGCAACCGCCCCGCCGCATAAGGCGGCCCGGCCGCCACCCGAAACCCGGGAATTCGCTCGCCAAAATGGCGGCGATCCCGGGATTCGGGCATGTGATAAAGCGTCGCCAACTAAGCAACCAGGAAGTAAGTCCATGGCATAACACTGCCTAGACTTTCGCTGAGTCGGCAGGCCGCGACCCGCGCGTGCCGAGCAAATGTGAGCGGAAACTCATGGAGCGAAGTATGCGCGACCGTCCACGCAACCTTTCAAGGGGGAGCGATGCCCAATTCGCATGAGCGCGTCCGAAGATCTGTTCCGGCTGCCCTGGCGGTGGTGCTGGCGCTGGCGCTGTTCTTCGTCGCGCGGATCCCGGGGTCGTCGGGATCGGAGCTGTCCACCGTCGCGGCGCCCTACAAGTTCACCGAGATGCCGCTCGCGATGCCGCCCGGCTACCGCCAGACGCAGACGATCCGGCAGGTCAACCCCGCCTACTACAAGATCCGCTCCTGGATCTCCTCGGTCGGCGCGGGCGTCGCCACCGCCGACCTCACCGGCCACGGCAGGGACGACGGGATCTGCATCGTCGACCCGCGCACCGACGACATCGTCGTGACCTACGCGCCGACCGCCCCCGCGGCCGACCGTTTCACGCCGTTCGCGCTGAACCCCGCGCCGCTGCCGATGGACCACCGGATGGCGCCCATGGGCTGCACCCCCGGCGACTTCAACGTCGACGGGCGCGCCGACCTCCTCGTCCACTTCTGGGGCCGGACGCCCATCCTGTTCCTCGCCAGGTCGGACGCGAAGACGCTCTCGCCGACCGCCTACCAGCCCGTCGAACTCCTGCCCGGCGTCTCCACCACCGGCCGCTACACCGGGCCGCGCTGGAACACCGACGCGCTCGACGTCGGCTCGTTCGACGGCACCGGCCACCCCGACATCTTCATCTCCAACTACTTCCCCGACTCCGACGTGCTCGACCCCAAGGGCCAGCCGAACGTCGTGATGCCCAGCTCGTTCTCCGACGCCAAGAACGGCGGCGGCACGCACGTGTACCGCTGGACGGGCGGGACGTCCGGCGCGCGCCCCTCGGCCGCCTACGAGGAGCAGACCGGCGCCGTCCCCTACAAGCAGGCCACCGGCTGGACCCTCGCGATCTCCAGCGCCGACCTGACCGGCGACGGCAAGCCCGAGGTGTACGTCGCCAACGACTTCGGCAAGGACCGCATCTTCTACAACGTCTCCACGCCGGGGCACATCAAGTTCAAGAACGTCACGGGCAAGCGCTCGGCGATCACGCCGAAGTCGTTCGCGATCGGCCACGACTCCAACAAGGGGATGGGCGTCGACTTCGGCGACCTCCAGGGCAAGGGCCGCTTCGACCTCGCCGTCAGCAACATCACCGCCGCGTGGGGCCTTGAGGAGAGCAACTTCGTGTTCCTCAACAAGGCCAAGAGCGAGGCGGAGATGGCGCGGGAGATGGCCGACGGCCACGCGCCGTTCGAGCAGCGCGCCCAGCAGCTCGGCCTCGCCTGGACGGGCTGGTGCTGGGACGTGAAGATGGGCGACTTCAGCAACAGCGGGCGGATGGACGTCGTCCAGGCCGACGGCTTCATCAAGGGCGACATCCAGCGCTGGCCGTGGCTGCAGGAGATGGCCATGAACAACGACTCGGTGTTCAGCAACCCGAAGCTGTGGCCGCACGTCCAGCCCGGTGACGACCTGTCCGGCGGCGAGAAGCTCGCGTTCTACGCGGCCAAGCCCGACGGCAAGTACAGCAACGTCAGCGAGCAGCTCGGCCTCGCGGTGCCGATCCCGACCCGGGGCATCGCCACCGCCGACACGCGCGGCACCGGCGCGCTCGACCTCGCGGTGGCGCGGCAGTGGGGCCCGCCGGCGTTCTACGCCAACAGCTCGCCCAAGCTCGGCAAGGCGCTCAGCCTGCACCTGTTCCGCCCGGTCAACGGCGCCAAGCCCGGCCAGGGCCTGTCCGGCGCGGGCACGCCCGCCTACGGCGCGACCGTGCAGATCTGGACCGCCGACGGCCGCACGCAGATCTCCCGGCTGGACGGCGGCGGGGGCGGCACCGGCAAGCGCAGCTTCGAGGTCCGCTTCGGGCTCGGCTCCTCGCAGGCGCCGGTCAAGGCCCGGGTGCGCTGGCCCGACGGCACCGGATCGATGCGGCAGCAGGACCTCAACCTGGCGCCGGGCGCCCACACCCTGCTCCTGACCAACACTGCCACGGAGGTCCCGACGTCATGAGCACGACGGTCGAAACGGTCAACACACCGCCCGCGGCGGAACCGCCGCGCGGCGCGCCGCCGGCGGCGCCGAACGTCCGGTATCTGGCGCTGCGCAACTTCGCGATCTCGCTCACCGTCTTCAACATCCTCGGATACACGATCCTCGGCTTCGAGCAGCCGTGGCTGTGGCCGTTCCTCGCGCTCGCGACCGGCTACACCACCGAGATCGTCTTCGAGTACATCAGCGCCTGGGCCGAGCGCAGGCGGGTCCGCTTCCGCGGCGGCGGCTGGCGCGGCGTCCTTGAGTTCATGCTCCCGTCGCACATCACCAGCCTCGCCGTGAACATGCTCCTGTACGCCAACAACCAGTGGTGGCCGGTCATGTTCGGCGTCGTCGTCGCCGTCGGGCAGAAGCACGTCCTGCGGGCGCCGATCAACGGCCGGATGCGCCACTACATGAACCCCTCGAACCTCGGCATCGCGGTCACGCTCCTGGCCTTCGGCTCGTGGGTCAGCATCGCGCCGCCCTACCAGTTCACCGAGTACGCGAACGGCCTGTTCCGGGTGCTGATCCCGCTCGTGATCGCGACCGCGGGCACCGTCATCAACGCGATGCTCACCAAGCGCGTCATGCTGATCATGGGCTGGATGGGCGGCTTCGCGATCCAGGCGCTCATCCGCCACTGGATCTGGGACGTCGCGCTCGTCTCGGCCCTCGGCGTGATGGCCGGCGTCGCGTTCGTCCTGTTCACCAACTACATGATCACCGACCCGGGCACGACCCCGCACGGCGGCCGCGCCCAGTTCATCTTCGGCAGCTCGGTCGCCACCGTGTACGGCGTCCTGATGGTGGCGAACGTCGTCTACACGCTGTTCTTCGCGACCGCCATCGTCTGCGGCCTGCGCGGCCTCGGCTGGTGGGTGGCCCACTGGCGGGCCGAGCGCAGGAACCGCCAGTACGAGAGCGTCCCCGCCCCCGGGGCAGCGAACGCGATCGCCTGACACGTCCGAGGGGGCGGAACCGCCGACGCGGCTCCGCCCCCTTCGGCATGGCCTACCACCACGGGTCGCCTACCACGGGTCGCCTACCACCACGGGTCGCAGCCCTCTTCGAGGACGAAATCGTGGAAGTCCATGTTGCTGATCTCCAGGTTGGCCGCCATCGAGCCGACCACCCGGCGGGGGACGACGGCGGGCTGCCCCGGGGTGTCGTACAGGTCGACGGCGGTGAGCGGCCGGTCGGCCTCGGCGAAGGTCCGGGCGTCGGCGAGCGCGACCAGCGTGGCGTGCTCCTCGGGCGGGACCAGCGCCGGGACCTCACCGGGCAGGAGCCCCTCGTACCGCCGGTCCTCGACGACCTCCGCCGTCAGCGGATAGTCGTCCACGTCGATCTCGTCCCAGTCCAGATCGGCGCCGACCCAGCCGTCCTCGTCGATACCGCCGAAGTCGTCGAGCAGGGCGCGCCAGCCCTCCTCGTCGTCGAAGCAGGTGCGGACGAGCAGGGCGCCGGACGAGGCGGGAAGCGGCGGATGGCTCCGCCGTTCCGACGGCTCGGGCGCGGGGAACGCCGGACGGCCTCCCTCTCCCCGGTACACGCCGAACACGTCCATCTCGCGCACCAGATCCTCGAACCGGACCTCGCCGCGCAGCAGACCGGCCAGGATCTCGCCGAGCCGGGACACCGGCACCCGGACGCCGCGTCCGGGGACCGCGACCAGGTCCACCAGCAGCGGATCCCCTCCGCCGGCCACCACCGGAATGTCGACCAGGACGGCGACCGGCGCGGCCCGACCACCGTCCGGGACGAGCGCCGGAACGTTGCCGCCGTGCAGGTAGTCCCAGCCGGCCCCTTCGACCACGCGCAGCCGCGCCCCGCCCTCGCCGAGGACGAGCACGTCGCCCTCCCGGCGGCCGCCGACGTCACCGAGCACACCGCCCCAGTCCGCCTGCCCGTCCTCGTAGTACGTGCAGAGCAGCAGCACCTCGCCGGCCTCCGTCGGGGGAAGCGCGGGACTGGACATGGCTCGCCTCCAAAGGGACTTCGATCAGCAGATCTCCGGGGCCTCGTCCTTGATGGACAGCAGGCGGAAGTAGTTCTGGCCGAGGGCGATGTCGCGGAAGGCCTCGTCGTCGAGGTCCTTGTTGACGTCGCTGGTGATCTCCAGCTCCTCCTTGTAGACCTCGAAGTTCTTGTCGCGCGAGGCCACGAAGTCGGTGCCGGGGATGACGCGGGTCGGGTGCCGGTTGAAGAACTCGACGTAGAGCTTGCGGTTGGCGGGGTCCTTGAAGTACTGGTCGTAGAGGACGCGCCAGCTGATGTCGAGGGTCAGGTTCGGGTGCGCCTCGACCAGTTGCTCCACGGTCTCGATGTGCTGTTCGGCGGGCATCGTCTTCAGTTCCTTGGACAGCCCCATGTGCGCCCAGACGATCTTGTTGTTCGGGTAGCGGCGCAGGACCTCGCGCATCAGCGGGAGGTACTTCGTCGGCTCGGCGTCGCTGCCGAGGTCGGAGTGGAGGGTGAGCGGGATCGAGCGCTCCCGCAGGATCTTCATGAACGGCGCCCAGCGGCCGATGTCCTTCATGTCGGCCGGGTCGTGCTTGTTCGGCAGCAGCGCCTGCTTGATCAGGTTCACCTCGCCCATCCAGGTGAACATGCCGGGGTACTCCTGGTCGAGGAGCTTGATCCGGTCGACGATGCCCTCGGGGTTGGCCAGGTCGGGGAAGGTCATCGAGAGGGTGAGGCGGGGCGTCTTCGGCTTGAACGCGGCGTAGTTGGCGGCGTTGACGAAGTCGTTGCGCAGGCTCGGGGTGACCGGGGTGCCGGGGCAGTTCAGGTAGTACGTGCAGGTCGAGGCAGCCGGAAGCGTCTGGCCGATGCCGTACATGTTGGCGTAGCGGACGCCGGTCCTGTCGAGGTAGCCCAGCATTTCGGTGAACGGGACGGCGGGCCCGCCGAAGGGCTGGAAGTGCAGATGGCTGTCGACGACGGAGGTATAGGGGCTCTTGTGCCGGTCGAAGCAGTCCGGTGACGGCGCGGCGTCGGCCGCGGGAGCTAGTAGGGTGACCGCGAGAGCGGCCCCGAACGCGGTGGTCAACGCGGCGTTTCGCAGCATGGGACTCCCTGTATGGATCGGTACAAGTTGATCATCAGGGTAGCGCGGCGAATGGTCGTGCGCAGCCAGAAAAGCCACGCCCGGGTTGAATACCCCCGGGTTATTCCGGCGGCAGGAGGCGGCTCAGAAGGTCGGCGACGGTGATCACGCCGAGCATGGGGGCGTCGGTGCCGCGCGGGTCGTCGGCGACGGCGACGACCGGGCTGCGGGCGCCCGCCATGACGCTGGCGATCTCCATGACGGTCGCCCGCGCGTCCACGACCGGCGGCGGCGTCCCGTCGGTGGGCAGGAGGTCGGCGACGCGCCTGCCCTCCAGCCGCCGGCACAACTGGTCGGCGTGCCGCTCGTCGTAGGTGCGGGCGAGCGCCGGGTCGTCCTGGACGTAGCGCGGGATCATCGATCCGAGCAGCCGCGACCCGGGCAGCACGGCGGTCGGGCGGCGCTCGGCGTCCACCACGATCAGCCCCGGCAGGCGGCCGGCGGCCAGCAGCCGCGCCGCGTCCAGCGCGCTGGTCCCGGGTGTGACGGTGGGGTGGTCGACGGCGAGGTCTCGGGCGCGCACCCCTCGACGGTAGCAGCCGGGCGAACCCGCCGACCTGGGGCTTCTCGCGTGCGAAACACGGCCGGTTCCGGTTAGGGTCGGGTGCTGGTGTGCCGGGAAGGCTGGTCGGCGGTTCTGTTCAGCGACCCCTCGGGAAGGGGAGCCCTTTGACCGCCGTGGCCGCGATCACGATCTTCGTCGGCGCCTATCTGCTGATCGCGTCGGAGAAGGTGCACCGGACGGCGGTCGCGCTCGGCGGCGCGGGGCTGATGCTGCTGCTGCACATCACCGACGGCCACGGGGCGTTCTTCTCCGAGGAGACCGGCGTCGACTGGAACGTCGTCTTCCTGCTGCTCGGCATGATGGTGATCGTCTCGGTGCTGCGCCGGACCGGGGTCTTCGAGTACGTCGCGATCTGGGCCGCCAAACGCGCGCGCGGACGGCCCTACCGGCTGATGGTGATGCTGGTCGTGCTGACCGCGGCGGCGTCGGCGCTGCTGGACAACGTCACGACCGTGCTGCTGGTCGCGCCGGTCACCTTCCTCGTCTGCGAGCGGCTCGCGCTGCGGGTGGAGCCGTTCCTGGTCGCCGAGGTCATGGCGTCCAACATCGGCGGGACGGCGACGCTCGTCGGCGACCCGCCCAACATCATCATCGCCAGCCGGGGCGGGCTGTCGTTCAACGACTTCCTGCTGAACCTCGCGCCGCTCATCGTCCTGCTGATGGTCGTGTTCTGCGTGCTGTGCCGGTGGCTGTTCCGCGCCCACTTCCACTACGACCCCGAGCTCGCCGCCGAGATCATGGAGTTGGAGGAGCGGGAGGCGATCACCGACCGGCGGCTGCTCTGGCAGGGCCTGTCGGTGCTGGCGCTCGTGGTCGTCGCGTTCGTCCTGCACCCGGTGCTGCACTACGAGCCGTCGGTCGTGGCGCTGCTCGGCGCCGGGCTGCTGGTCGCCGCGACCAGCGTCACCACCCAGCAGGCGCTGGACGAGGTCGAATGGCCCACGCTGGTCTTCTTCGCCGGGCTGTTCGTGATGGTCGGCGGCCTGGTCGAGACCGGGGTGATCGCCGACGTCTCCCGTGCCGCCGCCGACGCCACCGAGGGGCGCCCCGCCTTCGCGGCCATGCTGCTGCTGTGGGCCTCGGCCGGGCTGTCGGCGATCGTGGACAACATCCCCTACGTCGCCACGATGAGCCCGATCGTGTCGGACCTGGTGCAGCGGCAGCCGGGCACCGAGGGGCACGTGCTGTGGTGGGCGCTGGCCCTGGGCGCCGACCTCGGCGGCAACGCCACCGCGATCGGCGCGAGCGCGAACGTCGTGGTGCTCGGCATCGCCGCGCGCAACGGCACCCCGATCAGCTTCTGGTACTTCACCAGGTACGGGCTGGTCGTCACGCTCGTCACGGTCGCGCTCTGCGTGCCCTACCTGTGGCTTCGCTACCTCTGAGCGACCCTCTTCCGAGCCTTTTCAGGGGACGCCTTGTCGGCCCCACTGTACAAGCGTACGATAGCGCCGTCGCTAAGTTATTGAACGCTTGTACAGGCTGGTGGACGTGGGCACGGACGAGTCCGAGGAGACCGCGCGGATCCGGATCAGGGACGCGGCGCTGGAGCAGTTCGCCGAGCACGGCGAGCGGGGCGCCACGATCCGGGGGATCGCGCGGGCGGCCGAGGTGTCGCCCGCGCTGGTCCAGCACTACTTCGGGACGAAGGAGGGGCTCCGCCGGGCGTGCGACGAGTACGCCATCGAGCTGTTCCGCACCACCAAGCAGGACGCGATGAGCGGCGGGCTCGCCGAGCCGGGGTTCATGGAGGTGGCGTTCCGGGCGGGCATGCCCGTCCAGCGGTACCTGGCGCGGGCGCTGGTGGACGGCTCGGAGGCGGCCGACAGGTTCTTCGACGACGCGGTCGCGCTCAGCGAGGAACTGCTCCAGCGCGATCTGCCGGGCCTGGCCAAGCCGAACACCGACGACCTGCACGGATACGCGGCCGTCATGACCGCGATCAGTTTCTCGCTGGTCGTGATGCACCACCACCTCTCGCGGGCCCTCGGCGCCAACACCCTGACCCGGGAGGGATATCCGCGGCTCGTCATGGCCGCGCTCGACGTCCATTCCGACGTCCTGCTCTCGCCGGAACTGCTCGAACAGGCCCGCGCCGCGCTGCGGCAGATGGCCGCCGCCCAAGAGGACCCCGACGACGATGCGTGACGCTCCCGCCGCCGGTGCCCGCCGTGCCTCGCCGCGGCGGATCCCCACCTCGGACGCGGCCGCGCGCGAAACCGATCCCGACCCGCCGCGCGAATGAGGGAACCCGCCTTCCGGCCCCGCTGAACAGTGCCGCTGAACAGTGCAGGGGTCGGCCGCCGCATGCCTTCCGACCCCCCACAAGGAGCCACGAGTGACCACAGATTCGATCCCCATATCCGTCCGCGGCCTGGTCAAGACCTTCGGGCGGACCCGCGCGCTGGACGGCCTCGACCTGACCGTCCGGGAAGGCGAGGTCCACGGCTTCCTCGGCCCGAACGGGGCCGGGAAGTCGACGACGATCCGCGTCCTGCTCGGCATGCTCCGCGCGGACGAGGGCACCGCCCGGCTCCTCGGCGGCGACCCCTGGCACGACGCGACCGAGCTGCACCGCCGCCTCGCCTACGTCCCCGGGGACGTGACGCTGTGGCCGAACCTGTCGGGCGGCGAGGTGATCGACCTGCTCGGCCGCATGCGCGGCGGCACCGACCAGCGGCGCAAGGCGGAGCTGCTGGAGCGTTTCGAGCTGGACCCGCGCAAGAAGGGCCGCGCCTACAGCAAGGGCAACCGGCAGAAGGTCGGGCTGGTCGCGGCGCTGTCGTCGGGCGCCGAGCTGCTGATCCTGGACGAGCCGACGTCCGGCCTCGACCCGCTGATGGAGGAGGTCTTCCAGGAGTGCGTGCGGGAGGAGCGGGACCGGGGGCGCACCGTCCTGCTCTCCAGCCACATCCTGTCGGAGGTCGAGGCGCTGTGCGACCGGGTGACGATCATCCGGAACGGCGCGGCGGTCGAGACCGGCACGCTCGCCGACCTGCGCCACCTCACCCGCACCTCCATCGACGCGGAGCTGACGCGCTCGCCCGGCGGCCTCGCGGACCTGCCCGGCGTCCACGACCTGCGGGTGGACGGCGGACGGGTGCGCTGCGAGATCGACACGACGCGGCTGGACGGCGTGCTCCGGCTGCTCGCCGACGGCGGCGTCCAGAGCCTGTCGATCCGCCCGCCGACGCTGGAGGAGCTGTTCCTGCGCCACTACAAGGACGATCTCGCCGCGGAGGAGGCGGCGCACGCCGCCGCGTCCGCCGACCGGGAAGGCCGCGCGTCATGACCGCGCTCGCCGGCACCGGCGGGATGATCCGGCTCATCCTGCGGCGCGACCGGTTCCTCATGCCGGCCTGGATGCTGGTCGCGGTGCTCATCCCGGTCAACTTCGTGGCGGCGACCGACAAGCTGTACCCGACGGCCGCCGAACGGCTGAAGTACGCCAACACGAGCGGGACGAACGCGACCTTCCTCGCGCTCTACGGGCCGCTGTTCGACTCGGGGCTCGGCAGCATCGTCGCGCAGCGCTCCGGGTTCATCCCGGTCGTCCTGGGCCTGATCGCGTCGCTGACCGTCGTCCGGCACACCCGGACCGAGGAGGAGGCCGGGCGGCGCGAGCTGCTCGGCGCGACGATCATGGGACGCGGCGCCGCGCTCGCCGCCGCGCTCGCGGTCACCTGCGCCGCGGGCCTGGTGATCGCGGCGCTGCTCACCGCCGGGATGGCCGCGCAGGGTCTGCCGCTGGCCGGGTCGCTGGCGTTCGGGCTGGAGCTGGGCCTCGCGGTGTGCGTGTTCGCGGCGGTCGCGGGCGTGGCCGCGCAGCTCACCGAGGGCGCCGGGGCGGCGCGGGGCCTGTCGGTCGCCGCGCTCGGCGCCGCGTTCACGGTCCGGCTCGCCGCCGACGTCGGCGGCGCCGGGAACGGGCTGTCGTGGCTCGGCTGGCTGTCGCCGCTCGGCTGGCTCCAGCGGATCCGGCCCTACGCCGGCGAGCGCTGGTGGGTGCTCGCCATGGTGGTCGCGCTGTCGGCGGCGCTGGTCGCGGCCGCGGCGGCGCTGTCGGCGCGGCGGGACGTCGGCGCCGGGATCATGGCGCCGAGGCTCGGCCCGCCCGACGCCTCGCCCCGGCTGAACGGCGCGTTCGGGCTGGGCTGGCGGTTGCAGAGCCGCGCGCTGTACGGGTGGCTCGCGGGGTTCGCGGCGCTCGGGCTCGTCTACGGCGGGGTGGCGGGCAGCGTCGAGCAGCTCGTCAACGACAACCCGGACCTGAGGGAGATCTTCACGAAGCTGGGCGGGGAGTCGGCGATCGTGGACGCCTACTTCGCCTCGGTGATGAGCATGCTCGGGCTGTTCGCCGCGGCCTACGCGGTGTCGGCGACGCTGCGGCTGCGCGCCGAGGAGTCGGGGCAGCGCGCCGAGCCGCTGCTGGCCACCCCGGTCGGGCGGCTGCGCTGGGCCGCGAGCCACCTGGTGTTCACGCTGCTCGGGTCGGCGGCCGTGCTGGCCGCGGGCGGCCTGATGGCGGGCTTCGCGCACGGCGTGGACGACGGCGACCCCGGCCGCGAGGTGCCGCGCGTGCTCGGCGCGGCGATGGCGCAGCTCCCGGCGGTGTGGCTGGTCGCGGCGGTCGCGATGGCGATCTACGGGCTGGCGCCCCGCTACAGCGCGGCGGGCTGGGCGGTCGTCGCGGTGGCCGGGGTGATCACGCTGTTCGGGACGAGCCTCGACCTCGCCCAGATCGTGCTGGACGTCTCGCCGTTCACGCACGTCCCGAAGCTGCCGGGGCACGACTTCAGCGCGACGCCGCTGCTGTGGCTGCTCGCGGTCACGGCGGCGCTCGGGGCGGCCGGGCTGGCCGGCTTCCGCCGCCGGGACCTCGCGCTCGGCTGACGCTCCCGGCATATCCGGGTGAACCGGATGCGGGCTCCGCACGTTCAAGAGAGGGTAAGGAGGGCGGCGCGGCGCGGCGGGGGGCTCGGTGACGACGACGGACGACGGCCTGGACGCCGGGCCGGAGACGGCGGAGGTCGCCCCCGCACATGGACAGGCGCGCCGCGTCCTCGGGTGGGTCGTCACCGGTCTGGCGTGCGCGCTGGTCCACCTCGCCCTGGTCGTCCCGGACGAGTTCGCGCGGCTGGCGCCCGGGGCGCTCCTACGCGTCCCCGCGGAGGCGGTCGTCGGCGCCGCCGTCCTCGCCGTCCTGCCCGGTCGGGTGCGGACGGCGACGGCGGCGGCCGCCGGGGCCGCGCTCGGGCTGCTGACGATCGTGAAGGTCCTGGACGTGGGGTTCGACGCCGTGCTCGTCCGGCCGTTCGACCTCGTCCTCGACTGGGTGCTGCTCAGGCCCGCCGTCGAGTTCCTGGACGCCTCGCTCGGCCGCGCCGGGGCCGTCGCGGCGGTGATCGGCGTGGTCGCCCTCGCGGTCGCGGTGCCGGTGCTCATGACGCTGTCGGTGCTGCGGCTGGCGCGGCTGGCCGCCGCGCACCGGCGGGAGGCGCTGGCGGGCGCCGGGGTCGCCGGGACGGCGTGGCTGGCCTGCGCGGCGCTCGGCGCGCAGGTCGTCCCGGGCCTGCCGGTGGCCTCCGGCGGCGCGGCCGCCCTCGCCTACGACCACGCCCGCGAGGTCCGGACGAGCCTCCGCGACGAGCGGGTCTTCGCCGCGCAGGCGGCCGTGGACGCCTTCCGCGACACCCCGGGCGACCGGCTGCTGACCGGCCTGCGCGGCAAGGACGTCGTGCTCGCCTTCGTCGAGAGCTACGGTCGCGACGCGATCGAGGACCCCCAGTTCGCCCCGCAGGTCGACGCGGTCCTCGACGCCGGGACCAGGCAGCTCCGCGCCGCGGGGCTCTCGTCCCGCAGCGGCTTCCTGACCTCGCCGACGGCGGGCGGCGGGAGCTGGCTCGCGCACGCGACGCTGCTGTCGGGGCTGTGGATCGACAACCAGCAGCGCTACCGGACGCTCGTCGGCGGCGACCGGCTGACGCTGAACCGGGCGTTCCGGCGGGCGCGGTGGCGGACGGCCGCCGCGATGCCCGCGAACGTCCGCGCCTGGCCGGAGGGCCGCTTCTTCGGCTACGACAAGGTCTACGACTCGCGCAACATCGGCTACCGGGGCCCCCGGTTCAGCTACGCGACCATGCCCGACCAGTTCACGCTCTCGGCGATCCAGCGGTCGGAGCGGACGCGGCCGGAGCCGGTGATGGTCGAGACGGCGCTGGTGTCGAGCCACGCGCCGTGGGCGTCGATCCCGAGGATGGTCGACTGGAGCGCCGTCGGCGACGGGTCGGTCTACCGGCCCATGGTCACCGACGAGAACCCGCCGTGGCCCGCGCACATCCGCACCGAGTACCGCAGGTCGATCGAGTACTCGCTGAACAGCCTGATCTCCTACGCGAAGACCTACGGCGACGAGAACCTGGTGATGGTCTTCCTCGGCGACCACCAGCCCGCCTCCACGATCACCGGGCCGGGCGCCGGACGGGACGTGCCGATCACGATCGTCGCCCGCGACCCCCGCGTCCTGGACAGGATCTCCGGATGGGGCTGGCAGGACGGCCTGCGCCCCGGCCCGAACGCCCCGGTCTGGCCGATGAACGCCTTCCGCGACCGCTTCCTCACGGCCTTCGGCGGTTAGGAGCCGGCGGCGCGGGCCTCGGTGGGGGTGCGGTCGAAGCGGGCGCGGAAGTGGCGGGCGAAGTGGGCCTGGCTGGAGAAGCCCC
Source organism: Actinomadura sp. NEAU-AAG7 (assembly GCF_018603865.1). NCBI lineage: Bacteria > Bacillati > Actinomycetota > Actinomycetes > Streptosporangiales > Thermomonosporaceae > Actinomadura > Actinomadura sp. NEAU-AAG7. The sequence goes on along the minus strand of NZ_JAHFZY010000008.1, from coordinate 69,438 downwards.
AGCGGTAGGCGACGTCCGCGATCGTCGTCGCGGCGGCGCCCGGGGCGGTGAGGTCGTCGTGGGCGCGCTGGAGGCGGCGCTCCAGGATGTGCCGGGCGGGGGTGGTCCCGGCGGACTCGAAGATCCGGCCGAGGTGCCGGACCGACACCCCCATCACGCCCGCGACCTGGCCGGGGGTGAGGCAGGCGTCGTGCAGGTGCCGCTCGATGTAGTCCTTGGCGATGATCAGCTGGGTCTGGTAGGCGGCGGGGGCGGGGCGGTCGCCCGAGCGCCCGGCGGCCAGCAGCTTGATCAGGTCCAGGACCGTGCCGCGCGCCCGCTCGCCCGGGTTCTCCAGGACCGACCGCAGCGCCACGACCAGCTCGCCCTCGCGGGCCGTCCCCCGGCCGAACAGCATCGGCGCGGGCACCCCGCCCGCCATGCACGCCTCGACGAACAGCTCGCGCGGGATGTCGACCAGGAACTGCCGCATGGACGAGGAGAACCCGAACAGGTAGGGCCGCCGCGTGTCGTAGACGACGAGGTCGCCCGCGGTGGCCGACAGGCAGCCGTGCTCGTGCAGGAACACCGCCTCGCCCTTGACCAGCAGCGTCGCGAACACCGAGTCCTTCGGGGCGGACCGCGCGACCTCCGGGGTCCGCTCGACGGCGTGCGCGTTGCCGCTGATCTCGGCCAGCCGCACGTCGTCGAGCTGGAAGTTGGCCTGCCGGGCGAGCAGCCCGCGCTCGGAATAGGAGGTGCAGGACAGCCCGACCAGAGCCCTGCGGTTGTACTCCTCCCAGAACCCGATCCGCTCGCGCGGATCGATGTCCTCGGTGGTCGCGTGGCTGGTCATCAGTGCGGGTGCCGGCATGGGGCTCCTTCCCGGGCGCGGGCGGTCCTGAAATAGGAGCCTATGTCGTGTTCGCCGCTATACGGCCAGGTAACCTCCGTCCACCGGAAGGACCGCGCCGGTCATGTAGGACGCGGCGGGCGAGCACAGGAACGCGTTCACGGCGGCGATCTCGCGGGGGCGCCCGTAGCGTCCGAACGGGATTCGGGCGCGGACGGCCTCGGCGGCGGGCGGGTCGTCCAGCAGGCCCCGGGCCAGCGGCGTGACCACGAACCCGGGCGCGACCGCGTTCACCCGCACGCCGTCGGCCGCGTACTCGGCGGCCAGCGACTTGGTGAGCTGGGAGACCGCGCCCTTGCTGGCGCTGTAGGCGGGCCGGTCGCGGCTGCCGGTGAAGGAGAACATCGAGGAGACGTTCACGATCGAGCCGCCGCCCTCGGCGCGCGCGAGCGCGGGCCGCGCGGCCTGGCAGGCGATCATCGTGGCGGTCAGGTTGATCTCCAGGACGCGCCGCCAGCGCTCCAGGTCGTACTCGTCGCGGTCGTGGCTGACGCCCGCGCAGTTGACCAGGACGTCCAGCCGTCCCGCCTCGGAGATCAGCCCGGTCAGGCCGCCGCCGTCCAGCACGTCGTGCTCGACGACGCGGACCGCCGGATGCCCCGGCAGCTCGCCCTCGTCGGCGGGGCGCAGGCCGAGCGCGGTCACCTCGGCGCCCAGCTCGGCGAACAGCACGGCGGTCGCCGCGCCGATCCCCGACGTCCCGCCGGTCACGAACGCCCGCCGCCCGGCGAACAGGCCCGGGGCGAGCCCCTCGGTGTCGTTGGTCATGGCCGCACCAGCACCTTGATCTCCTCCTTGGAGCCCGCGCCCAGCAGGGTCTCGAATCCGCCGCCGACGACGTCGGCGAGCGGGACGGTCGAGGTCACGATCGGGGTGAAGTCCATCCCCTCCTCGGCGACGAGGCGGATCAGCTCGGGGTGGGCGTCCCGGTAGCCGACCGTCCCGATGATCGACTGCTCGTTGTTGACCAGCGCGAACGCGTCGAACTCGAAGATCCCGCCGAGCCCGGCGAGGACCACCCGGCCGCCGCGCCGGGTGGCGGCGAGGCCGTCGCGCAGCGTCCCCTCGGTGCCGACGGCCTCGAAGGCCACGTCGGCGTCCCCGGGCGGCAGGGCCCCGATGCCGACGGTCTCGGACGCGCCGAGCCGCGCCGCCAGCGCGCGCCGCTTCTCCGACGGGTCGGAGGCGGTGATCCGCCCCGCCCCGTACCGGGCGGCGAGCTGGACGATCAGCAGCCCGATCGGCCCGAGCCCGACGACGGCGACGCTCTCGCCGGGGACCAGCCCCGACCGCCGGACGGCGTGCAGCGCGACCGCGGCGGGCTCGAAGACCGCCGCCTGCTCCAGCGAGACGGAGTCCGGGAGCCGGTGCAGCATGTAGGACGGCACGACGGCCCGCTCGGCGAGCCCGCCGTCGCCCATCAGCCCGGCGAACCCGAAGTGGCGGCACAGGTTGTACTCGCCCGCCAGGCAGCGGGCGCACTCGCCGCACCGGTAGTGCGGCTCGACCGCGACCCGGTCGCCGGGGGAGAGGCCCTCCACGCCGGGGCCGACCTCCGCCACCGTCCCGCTGAACTCGTGCCCGAGGGTCAGCGGGGCGCGCCGTCCGGATTCGGGGTGCGGTTCACCGACCGGGATCGCGTGCGGCCCGTCGGCGTACTCGTGCAGGTCGCTGCCGCAGATCCCGCAGTACGCGACCGTGATCGCGACCTCGCCGGGCCCCGGGGGAGCGGACGGGACGTCCTCCACCCGCACGTCCCGGGCCTTGTACCAGACGGCCGCCTTCACGCGGTCACCTCCGTCTTCCCTGAGCGGCGCAGCACCGCGGGCGCGGTCTCGCGGAGCCCGAACGACAGCGCGACCACCAGCGCGGCGCCGCCCGCCGCGATGAACATCGCGGCCTGGAATCCCCAGGTGTCGGACGCCCAGCCCGCCACCAGCGGGCCGAGGAACCCGCCCGCCAGCTCTCCCACGCCCATGATCACGCCGAGCGCGGTGGCCAGCGCCGCCCGCGGGACGGTCTCGGCCGGGATCGTCGCCATGAACAGCGTGAAGCAGCCGAGGCCGGTGTAGGTGAGGATCATCAGGGCGCCCAGCAGCACCGGGCTGCTCACGTACACGACCGCGATCGGGCAGCACACCGCGAGCGCGGTGAACCCGATCAGCGCGGGCCGGCGCCCGATCCGGTCGGAGATCCCCGGGGTCGCGAAGCCCCAGACCACCCAGGCGACGCCGAGGCAGGTCATGACCGCGCTCATCGTGCCCGAGCTCCAGTCCTTCTCGTCCGTGAGGTACTTGGGCGTGAAGGTGATCAGGGTGACGAACCAGGTGAGGTAGCACGGGGCGATCAGCATGCAGATCACCACGTTGCGCAGCTTCAGGACCTCCTTGACCGGCACCTTCGGCGCGGCCTTGGCGGCCTCGACCGCCTCCTCGGGCTCCCGGCCCGCCGGGGGCTTCTCCAGGACGAACTTCGCGATCAGCCCGGCCACGATAAGCCCCGGGATGATCGTGACGAAGAACGCCGTCCGCCAGCCGAACGTGTCGGCCATCCAGACCACCACGACCGGCGCGACGATCCCGCCGAGCAGGCCCGCCGAGGACCCCTGGAGCAGCCCCATGTTCAGGCCGCGCCGCGACTCGCGGGACGCCTCCACCATCAGCGACTGCGACATCGGGAGCACCGCGCCCTCGGCGGTGCCCATCAACGCCCGCGCGGCAAGCAGCCCGATGAACCCGGTCATCAGCCCGGAAGCGGAGGAGAACACCGAGAACAGCAGCACGGCCCCGACGAGGATCGGCTTGCGCCGTCCCAGCCGGTCCGACAGGCTCCCGGCGAACATCCCGGCCAGCGCCCAGGTCAGCGCCAGCACGCCGGACAGGATGCCGAGCTGGGAGTTGGACAGTCCGAAGTCGTCGTCCATGTAGGGCGCGAGGAACGCCAGCGCCTGCCGGTCGAAGAACACGAAGCCGAACGCCAGGAACAGGATGAGCAGCAGCCGGTTCTCGTACCGGTCGGCCGCCCCACGCGCCGTGCGCGTCAGGATCTGGGTCATGTCAGGGTCCAGGTTTTTCTCGGGGGGCCCGGCCTGGGCCGGCGCCCCAGGGCCCATGTTCAGCGGACGGTCGTCAGCGGAACAGCGAGTTGACGTAGTCCGCGCCCAGCCCGACCTTCTCGTAGTGCTTGCGGCACATGTCGATGTAGTCGTGGACGTCGAAGAAGCCCTCGGTCTCGCCGTTCTCGTCCAGCCAGATCAGCGGGCCCTTGACGATGAACAGCGTCTTCATCGGCTCCTCGTGCTCGTAGGCGACGAGCGTGTGGCCCTCGCCCGGGGCCTCGTAGACGAAGTCGCCCGCGGTGGCGGTCCAGGGCCGCTCCAGGTAGCCCCACTTGCCGGAGATCGTGTAGGCGAACACCTCGTGCGGGTGGTAGTGCCGGTTGACGAGCCCGGCCTCCTTGGACCGCAGGATGTCGGACCAGGTGTTGTCCTTGACGTTGATCCACAGCGGCCGGGACCCGACCGTGTCGGTGAACGGCACGTAGTACCGGTCGTCGTCGGTCGCGACGTTGGACAGGTACACCTCGGGCAGCGCGTCGGGCTTGAACGAGTTCTCGATCGGCTTGAGGTTCTTCCAGAACTCAGAACCAGGGGTTTCGGGCATGTGAACGGCTCCTCTCGTTGCGGCGAGTGAACCCCGTTCTGCCGGTCCCCGTCTTTCGTGTGGCAGACGCCACGGTTTGCACATCCAAGACATGACCCGCCCCTGACCGGACGCCGCATGATCAGCGGCGACGCCCCACCGCCCGCTCCGGTTGCCACGAGGCCCGCACATGGCCATGACCCGCGATAACCCAGGTACCGATCCCCACTTACCGGTACATCTGGGGATCCACTACAGAAGGGACCCACGGGGTGAAGAGAATCGTCGTCATGGGGGCGGTCGCCATCGCCGGAGCGACCGGAGCGGCGCTGCTGGCCGCCGCGCCGGCCGAGGCCGCGAGCGCGGTGCGGATCCACCGCGTCTACTTCGACTCGCCGGGCAAGGACAACCGCTCGAACTCCTCGCTGAACGGGGAGTGGGTGCAGCTCTCCAACACCTCCAGGTCGTCGCGTCAGCTCAGGGGCTACAAGCTGCGGGACAAGACCGGCTACACCTACACCTTCGGGACGTTCACCCTCGGCGGCCGCAAGTCGGTCTACATCCACACGGGCAAGGGCCGCAACAGCGCGACCCACCGCTACTGGGGCCGGACGAGCTACGTCTGGAACAACAACGGTGACACCGCCTACCTCCGCTACCCGAACGGCAGCACGGCCGACTCGTGCTCGTGGGGGAGCAAGGGGTCCAGCAAGTACTGCTAGCGGGCGGTGCGCCCCGTCCCCGCGGCCATGGACAGCAGCGCCAGGGCGTCGTGGGACGGGGTGCCGGGCCACGCCTGGTAGACCGTGACGCGCTGTCCGGTACCGGTGAGGCGGAGGGACTCCACCTGGAGGGTCAGCTCTCCCACCTCGGGATGGCGGAAGGTCTTCTCCTCGCCGCGCCGGTGCCGGACGTCGTAGCGCCGCCACAGGGCCGCGAACTCCGGGCTCCGCCCGTCCAACTCGTCCACTAGGGCGGCCAGGTCGGGGGCGTCGGGGTCGGCCGCGGCGACCCCGCGCAGGTTCGCCACGCACCCGGCGGCCGAGCGGTCCCAGTCGGCGAGGAGGCGGCGCGCCGCCGGATGCAGGAAGACGTACCTGACGGTGTTGCGCCGCTCCTCCGGCCAGTCGGCCAGGCCCGCGTAGAGCGCGAGGGCCTCCGGGTTGGCCGCCAGGACGTCGCCGGTCCGCGACAGCGCGTAGGCGGGGCACGGGCGGAGGTTCTCCAGCAGCAGCCGCACCGCCGGGCGGACGGCCGGGTCGGCGGCGCCGCGTCCGGGCGGCGTCCGGCGGGCCGCGTGGTCGGCCAGCGCGTAGAGGTGGGCGTGCTCCTCCTCGTCCAGCCGCAGCGCGCGGGCCAGCGCGTCCAGGACGGCCCCGCTCGGATTGGTCTCCTTGCCCTGTTCGAGCCGGATGTAGTAGTCGATGCTCACCCCGGAGAGCGCCGCCAGCTCCTCGCGGCGCAGGCCGGGCGTCCGCCGCGCGCCTGGACCCGGCGGCAGCCCCACCTCGGACGGCCGGACACGGGCACGGCGGGCGCGCAGGAACACGCCGAGCTCACTCGACACCGCACCAGTGTCCCAGCACCGCCCCGCGCGCGGGTGACCCTGTCACTGCCAGGAACGCGGGGGTGCTCACACCCCGGCGCCGGGTGGGCCAGCCTCGGCGGCATGACCTTTACGACCTTCGGGGCGGACTCCACCGCCATGGACGTGATCGCCGGGCACGACCTGTCCGGCAAGGAGGCGGTCGTGACGGGCGGGGCGTCCGGCCTCGGCCTGGAGACGGCCCGCGCCCTCGCCACCGCCGGCGCCCGCGTCGTGCTCGCGGCCCGCAACCCCGGCGCGGGCGAGGCCGCCGCGGCGAGGCTGCGCGCGGAGACCGGCGGCGAGGTGGTGTTCCGCCCGCTGGACCTCGGCTCCCTCGCCTCCGTCACCGGCTGGGCCCGCCGCCACGTCGAGACCGGCAGGCCGCTGCACCTCCTGGTCGCCAACGCGGGGATCATGGCCACGCCCCTGACCAGGACCGCCGACGGGTTCGAGTCCCAGTTCGGCGTCAACCACCTCGGCCACTTCGCGTTCACGGCCGGCCTGCTGCCCGCCCTCCGCGCCGCCGGGGGAGCGCGCGTGGTGGTGCTGTCCTCGCGCGCGCACCGCCGCGGCGACGTCGACCTCGACGACCCCAACTACGAGCGCGGCCCCTACGACCCCTGGCAGGCCTACGGCCGGTCCAAGACCGCCAACGCCCTGTTCGCCGTCGGCCTCACCGCCCGCCAAGCGGCCGAGGGGATCACCGCCAACGCGGTGATGCCCGGCGCGATCATGACGGGCCTCCAGCGGCACATCCCCCGCCAGGAGCTGGCGGACATGGGCTGGTCGGGCGTGCTCGACCCGCGCGGCTGGAAGACCCCGGAGCAGGGCGCGGCCACCTCGGTCTGGGCCGCCGTGGCCCCCGAGCTGGACGGCGTCGGCGGCAGATACCTCGAAGACTGCGCCATCGGCACCCCCTGGACCGGCCCCGGCGACCCCCCGACCGGCCACTACCTCCCCTACGCCCTGGACCCGGGCACCGCCGACCGCCTCTGGGCCCTCTCCGAGCGCCTCACCTGAGATCGCGGGGTGTTTTACGGGGTTTCCGCTGGGCAGGGGGAGATCGACCCCCCCGAAGACGGAGACGCCGACCTGTCCGGTGGGAGGGGATCGATGGCGAGCGCCGCGCCGACGGCGTCCGGGGTGGACGAGGGGAGCACCCTGTGGACGTCCGAGCGAACGAGGCACGACGGGGAGGCGGCCGCGGACGCCCCGCCGGGCCCGGCGCCGCGCGCTGAGCGCGCCGGGGGCGACCCGCCGGGCGTCCTGCTCTCCTACGGGCCGTTCGTCCGCGCGATGCGTTCGATCACGCGATGAGCTGGGACGACGCGCGGGTCCGCGAGCACGTACAGGACCTTGAGGGGCTGCTCGGACGGCTGGACGCGCAGGCCGCGCGGACCGTCCGGGCCCTCGTGGAGCTGTACGGGGAGGCGCTGGAGCGGGTGCAGCGCATCGCGGCGAACGCGGGCGCGGACGCCGCGCTGACCGGCGACGAGCTGATCCGCCACCTGCTGATGGCGCACGGCCTGCATCCCGACCCGCCGGAGGTGCGGGTCGGGCGGGCGCTCGGCGCGATGGAGGCCTTCCTCGCCGGGCACCGCGCCCGCGCCGAGGTCGCGGGCATCGACGGCGCCGCGGTGGAGCTGGTCGTGGCCGGCGAGGGGGCCGCCGGCGGGGAGGTGCCCGCGCCGGTCGCCGCCGCGGTCGTGCGGGCGGTGCGGGCGGCGGCGCCCGAGCTGGAGCGGGTCGAGGTGCGCTCGGCCGGGCCGCGGCCGTGAGCGCTCCCGACCTGGCCCTGGACCTGCTCGGCATCGAGCCCGAGCGGTGCGCGGCGACGCCGACGCTGAACCTGCTGGTCGGGCTGCGGCGCGCGGACGGCGGGCCCGTCCAGTGCGTCCTGCTAACGACGGTGGTGAGCATCGCGGCGGCCCGGCGCGGCTACGACGGGGAGGACCAGGACCGGCTCGCGGGCGTGTTCGGCGCGCCGGAGCTGTGGGACCGGTCGCTGCACGGGCTGACCTGGGCGCGGATCACCGCGACCGTCCCGGCGTTCCGGGGGGCGACGGAGCTGACGCTCGGGCTGCCGTGCGGCCACGACATGCAGGTCGCCGCCGACCAGTACCTGAACGCGCTGCGGGACGGGGACGTGCCGATCGACCTGTCCTTCAGCGGCACGGTCTTCTACCCCGACGCGGACGGCGCGCTGCGCACCGGCCAGATCTCCTGGCACTACCAGGCGACGGGCGAGCTGACGATCGGCCTGTGGCGCGACCTCATGGACCGCTACTACGGCTCGGCCCGCTGGCTGCGCCTGGACGAGGACCGCTTCGACCGGCTCGCCGCCTACCGGGCGCGGCGGGCGCTCGCCTCCTTCGACGACGCCGTGGACGAGCTGCTGCGCGTCGCCGAACCCGAGCGCGGGAGCGGGGGCCGGCGCCGGTGGACGCGGTGACCCCGTCCACCGGCCGGCCGGGCCCTCGTCAGGCGCGTCCGCGGCGCTCGGCGGCCATCCGCTCCAGGACGGGCACGACGTCGGCGGGGCTGGGGGTCGCCAGCCACTGGTCGTAGACCGCCTCGGCGCCCCGCCGGTAGGACTCGTCGGTCGCGACCGCGCGGATCAGCTCCCGCATCTCCTCGACCGACTGGGCCCGGTGGTCCAGCCGGGCGCCCGAGCCCTGCGCGATGACGAAGTTCGAGACGGGCGTCGCCTCGACCTTCTTGGCGGGCAGCTCGAACACCGGCGGCGGGCCGTCGGCCTCCCGGTCCTCCCGCTTGCCGATCTCCAGGCCGGGCAGCAGCGTGCCGGTGCGCGAGGCGTCCTTCTCCTGGACGGGCTTCAGCATCAGCGACTCGCCCTCGATGTCGCACACCAGGTGCGGGACCTTCGCGGGGACCGCCGCCGAGTAGGTCCCGATGCCGCCGTGGTGGATCATCGCCGAGCAGGTCGGCAGCAGGTGGGTCAGGTTCACCCACTCGATCTGCCGGACGTTCTCGGGGATCTTCTCCACGCCGTCGAGCTGGAGGTCGTTCAGCGTGGCCACGACCTCGACGTCCAGGCCGTCCAGCGCCTTCATGATCTTGGGGGTGCGGTCCCAGTCGCCGCGGATGAACCGGCGGGTCGACTCGCCCAGCGACATCGCCACCCGGGGGCGCTCCGGCCGCTCGCGCAGCCACTCCGGGAACTCCTGCGCGCCCGCGTACGGGACGTGCCGCATGTGCACCCGCGTGATGTTGGTGGGGAGCTGCATGCCCTCGGGGATCGAGTCCACCGTGAACTGGCCGAGGAGCAGCTCCCTGTCGACCTCCATGCCGTATTCCGCCGCCAGCGGCGCCATCAGGGTCGCGAGCGGGTTCGGGTCGAGCCCGGCGGCCCTGACCTGCGCCTCGCGCTCGGCGAGCTTCTCCAGGCTGAAGGACAGGACGTCCTCGCCGTTGCCGAGCCGGGCGTGCGCCGCGCCGCAGGCCCGCGCCGCCACCGCGCCGGCCGGGACCGTCACGTCCCACAGCACCAGGTCCGGCTTCCACGCGCGGGCGAAGTCGACGAGGTGCTCCGCCTCGGACCGGTCGACCCGGACGTAGTCCGACATCGGCACGAACAGGTACTGGTAGAAGGTGATCCAGAACTCGCGCTCCCGGTCGTCCAGGCCGAGCGCGCGGGTGTAGCGGTCGACCTCCTCCGGGGTCTTCGGCGGGTTGGCCTCGTCGGTGAGGCGCACCTCGGGGACGTCGGTGTCACCGAGCTGGACGGGGGACAGGCCGGTGCTGATGATCTGCTCGGCGGCGCTGTGGTGCGAGGCGACCCGGACCTCGTGCCCGGCGCTCTGGAGGGCCCACGCGAGCGGCACGACCGGGTAGAGGTGCGCGAGCGAGTTGGGGTAGATGGTGAACAGAACGCGCATCGGATCTCCTTCGGACACTGGCGGTCACGAGCATCGTCCGCCGCGGCGCGCGCCCCGGGCACCTCGTGGATTGCTCAGCGGACCCCCTGGACATCGCTCCGGGGCGGCCTCGTCGTCGAGGCCGCCCCGGAGCACAGGGGGTGAGGAGTGGTTTTAGGTCCGCGGCGCGGGCTCCAGGCTCGCCTCGGCGTCGCGGACGGGGGCGTCCTCGCGTTTCGCGAGCGCGCTCGGCAGCCAGATGCGGCGGCCCATGTCCATCGTCAGCGACGTCACGAGCACCGACCGCACGACGAAGGTGTCGAGCAGGATGCCGAGCGCCACCGCCGTGCCCATCTCGACGAACGAGACGACGGGCACGGTCGTGAGGACGGCGAACGTGGCGGCCAGCACGAGCCCGGCCGAGGTGATCACGCCGCCGGTCGCGGTCAGCCCGGTCAGCGTGGCCTGCCGGGTGCCGTGCTCGCGCGCCTCCTCGCGCACGCGCGTCATGAGGAAGATGTTGTAGTCCACGCCGAGCGACACGAGGAACACGAACACCAGCATCGGGAACGAGGTGTCGGTCCCCGCGAACCCGAACACGCTGTGGAACAGCACCGCGCTCACCCCGATCGCCGCCGCGTACGACAGGACAACGGTGGCGATCAGCACCAGCGGCGCCACCAGCGCCCGCAGCAGCACGACGAGGATCAGCAGGACCGCCGCCAGGACGAGCGGGATCAGCAGCTTGGTGTCGTGGTCGTAGGCGCTGTTGGTGTCCTTGGTCAGCGCGGTCTGGCCGCCGACCCGCGCGTCCGCGCCGTCGACCGCGTGCAGCGCGGTGCGCAGGCGCGAGACCGTCGTCAGCGCGGCGTCGCTGTCGGGCTGCGCCTTGAGCGTGCCCTCCATGTAGACCAGGCCGTCCTTGGTCACCGGGGTGTTGACCGAGGCGATCCCGTCCGAGGAGCTCAGCGTCTGCCGCAGCTCCTGCGCCGCCGCGGCGTTGCCGATCACCACGACGGGCAGGCCCTGCTGCCCCGCCTGGTAGTGCCGGGCGAGGGCCTCCTGGCCGGTCACCGACGGCTGGTCGTTGGTGAACGCGTCCTGCGACTCAAGGCCGGTGTTGTGGAGCTGGAGGTTCCCGAGGGCGAGGACGCCGAGGATGAGCGCGGTGCCGATCCAGACCATGCGCGGGCGCGCCGCGATGCGCGTCCCGATCCGCGCCCACAGCCGGGCGCTGGTGGCCTCCGAGGCGTCCACCCGGGGCTTGACCGGCCAGAAGATCCACCGTCCGAAGATCACCAGCAGGGCGGGCATCAGCGTCAGCGTCACGACCAGGCCGACCGCGATGCCGATCGCCAGCACCGGGCCGAGCCCCTTGGTGTTGTTCATCTGCGCGAACTGGAGGCACAGCAGCCCGACCGAGACCGTGGCCGCGCTCGCGATGATCGCCGGCGCGGCCCGGCGCAGCGCGATCGCCATCGCCTCGTGCCGGTCCTCGTGCCGCGCCAGCTCCTCCCGGTAGCGCGAGAGCAGCAGCAGCGCGTAGTCGGTGCCGGCGCCGAACACCAGCACCAGCAGGAACCCGGTGTCCTGCGCGTTCACGGTCAGCCCGGCGTGCTCGGCCAGCAGGTAGATGAACGCCTGCGAGCTGGTCAGCGCGAGCATCGCGCACAGGAACGGCAGGATCCACAGGACGGGGCTCCGGTAGGCGAACAGCAGGATGATCACGACCGCGAGCACCGTGAACAGCAGCTGCGTCGAGTTGAGCCCCGAGAACGCGTCGGTGGTGTCGGCCAGGTAGCCGCCCTGCCCGGTGATGTGGACCGCGAGCCCGTTCGCGCCGGGGCCCGCCGTGTCGCGCACCCCGTCCACCCGTTTGACGATCTTGGTGGTGCCGTCCGAGCCCATCTGGATCGGCACCACGGTCTGGAGCGCCTTGCCGTCGGCGGACGGCATCGGCCCCACGATCCGGTTGAGGACGCCCTCGTCCTTGGCGAACGCCTGCACGTCCGCGGCGGCCTTGGCCCGGTCGGCCGCCGTGATCCCGGACGCGCGCTCGTAGACCACCACCACCGGCACGTTGTCACCCGGCTGGAACTTCTTCTGCAATTCCAGGACCTTCGTGGCCTCGGCGTTCCCCGGGAGCCACTGGGTGTAGTCGTTGTCCTCGGCGCCCGTGAGCCTGCCGGCCAGCGGCCCGGCCACCGTGATCGTCAGCAGCAGCCAGACCACGAGGACGACCCACTTGCTTCGTCGCCCGCTGACGAACCGGGTGATTCCAAGCGTGCTGTCCATCCGTGCTCCTGACGGTCGAGTGGGCTCCGCGGTCGGCGGTACCTGTATGACGGCACCCCCGCGGAAAACTCACCGCGTCCCCGGATACCGCAGGTCAGCACGGCGGAAACAGCGCGATGAGGTTCACGGCCACCACCCGTCTCAACAGACGGCACACAACCGCTGGAGGAGAACATGATGCTCAACGGCAAGAACGCGGTCATCTACGGGGCCGGTGGCGCGGTCGGCACGGGCATCGCGAAGGCGTTCGCGCGCGAGGGCGCCCACGTCTTCCTCACCGGACGGACGCGGGACAGGCTCGACCGGCTCGCCAAGGAGATCGCCGCCGAGGGCGGCCGGGCCGACGCGGCGGTCGTCGACGCCCTCGACGAGGACGCCGTCGACGCGCACGCCCGCTCCGTCGCGGGCCGGGGCGGCCTGCACATCTCGCTGAACCTGGTCAACCGGGGCGACGCCCAGGGCATGCCCCTCGCCACGATGGCGACGGCCGACTTCACCCGGGCCATCACCAAGGGGATCACCACGACGTTCATCACCTCGCGCGCCGCCGTCCGGCACATGGCCGAGCAGGGCTCCGGCGTGATCCTCGCCTTCAACAGCGGCTCGGCCCACGGCAGCCCGATGATGGGCAGCACAGGCCCCGCGGACGCGGCGATCGACGCCTACATCCGCAACCTGGCCCAGGAGGTGGGGGCGAGCGGCGTCCGCGTCCTCGGCCTGTGGGCGGCGGGCATCCCCGAGACCCTGACACCGGAACTGCTCGGCTCGGTGAACAGCGAGATGCGGGTCGACAGCGCGGCGCTCCGGGGCATCCTCGACAACCTGGACGGCATGCGCATCCTCAAGCGCTCCCCGTCCCTGGCCGAGGTCGCCGAGGTCGCGGTCTTCCTGGCCTCCGACCGCGCGTCCGCGATCACCGGCACCTTCGTCAACGCCACCCAGATGTTCGCCGGCTAGCCGACCGTGCGGTGGTTCCAGGGTCCACGAGACGGGGAGCGGCGTCTCGTGGACCCTGGCCGGCGCCGCGTGCCGGCGGGGGCCTCAGGTGCGGCGGGCCATCTGCTGGAGGGCCCAGCTGTTGCCGTCGGGGTCCGCGAAGTAGGCGTAGGAGACCGTGGGCTTGCCGGGGGCGGACATGTCGTTGATCTCGCTGATCTCCAGGCCGCGGCCGGAGAGTTCGGCGTGCACGGCGCGGATGTCGTCGACGACGAGGTGCAGGTTCTGGATCGAGCCGGGCGGGGTGCCGACCCAGCCGTCGCCGAAGCCGATCGAGCAGGACGAGCCGGGCGGGGTCATCTGCACGATCCGCATGCCGCCGCCGGGCGTGATGTCGTGGTCGAGCTTGAATCCGACTTTCTCGGAGTAGAAAGCGATCGCCCGATCGGTGTCGGATACGGGGATCGGGAGCAGTTCGAGTCTGAGGTCCATGGGCCGGACGTCCTTTCGCCAACGCGATTGTTTTCCTTACACGGACGCGCCGATCCGGTCGGTCGGATCGGCGCCGGCTCAGCAAACCACGTCGTGCCCAGCACTGTCATGCGAACGCGGACCCCGTCTGACTCGTGCCAGTCGGGGGGAATGGCCGGTGTTCGGCGCGCGGTGGCCGGACGTTCTCCTCGCGGTGTCCCGGTGTTCCCGCGTCCCGGGGCGGCCGGAACGGAGGTCGCATTCGGGAAGAAGCGGCACTGACCTCGGGCCACGAGCATGAGTCCTGGATGAGGACCGTATGCGCCGTCGGCCGCGGGCGTGGCGTCCGGTCACCGGCGGCCCCGAACTGAGGGGTTGTGTCCATGAGGGTGCGCCTTCGCGAGTGGGGGTGGGCCGCGTGCGGCGCCGGGGTGGTGGCCGCGGCGCTGGTGGCGGGGGCGCCGCCGGCGTCGGCGTCGCCGGGGGTGCGGCCGACGGTGGTCTCCGGGAGCGTTCCGGAGATCGGCCTCACGGTCGCGGACGGGGCGGCGCTGCGCTGCCCCCGGGGGGTGACGACGTGGTCGCCGATGATCGTGCCGGCCGAGGTGGCGATCGCGCGGGGGGCGCCGAACGGGAGCCTCGACCCGCGCCAGGCCGCGAACATGCCGGACGGCTCGTCCCTGTGGTACCGCTCGCTCGGCGACCTGCGGTCCGGCGGTGCGATGAGGCTCGACGCGCGGTGGACGCGCGACGGCCGGGCCGGCGTCCCGATCACGGCGGCGCTGCGGTCGGGCACCTACCTGTTGGGCGCGCTGTGCGCGAAGCCCGGCGGGGGCCGGTACACCTTCCCGCTCGACGCGAACGGCGACCTGATCGGCGAGTGGAATGTCGTGACGCTCACCTGGGCGGACGGCAATCCGGAAGCGGGGACCTTCCGCTTCGAGCAGCCCGGCACCTCCGCATCCGCCTCCGCGCCCGCGCCGCGAGCCGCCTCCGTGCATACGCAGCACGGCGCTTCGGGTGGTTCGGGCGGGAAGGGCTGGTTCGTGATCGCCGCCGCCGGGCTCCTGGTGCTGGCCGCCCTCGGCGTGACCGGCGCCCGCCTCGGCCGCCGCGCATCCGCGGAGGACAAGTGAGAGGGCCGCGGTCGATCCCGCTTCTGGCGTGGCTGGGGCTCCTGGTGGCCTCGATGTCGTGCGCCCCCGCCCAGGCGGCCGCGGCACCCGGCGCGGTCCCGGCGGGGGAGGAGGTCACCGCGATGGTCGCGGGGGCCGACCACACCTGCGCGCTGTTCGGCGGCAGGACGATGCGGTGCTGGGGCGGGAACCGGCACGGGGAGCTGGGCGACGGGACCACGGTCTCCTCGGCGAGACCCGTCGAGGTCAAGGGGCCGGTGGCGGCGCCCACCACCACGCTCTCGCGCGGCGGGCACACGTGCTCGCTGCTCGGGGACGGGACCGTCCGGTGCTGGGGGAGCAACGGGTACGGGCAGCTCGGGGACGGCACGCGCGCCGACTCCACCCGTCCCGTTCCGGTCAGGGGGCTGACCGGCAAGGTCCGCCTGCTGGCGGTCGGGGACGACCGCACCTGCGTCGCCTACGAGAGCGGCGCCACCTGGTGCTGGGGGCGGGACGGGGGCGGCGGGCCGTCCGGTCCGGCCGAGGTCAGGGGGCTGCCGTCGCCGCCCGCGCAGCTCGTCGCGGGGGCGGCGCACACCTGCGCCGTGCTCAGGGACGGGTCCACCTGGTGCTGGGGGCGGAACGGGGGCGGCGGGCCGTCCTCCGGCGCGCCGGTCGAGGTGAAGGGGCTGCCCTCGGCGCCCGTCCGGCTCACCGCCGGGGACTCCCACACCTGCGCGCTGGTGAAGGACGGCTCGGCCTGGTGCTGGGGCGAGGGGAGGCACGGGCAGCTCGGCACCGGGTCCACGAAGCCCTCGCCGGTGCCCAGGCGGGTCGTCGGCCTGCAACGCGGACCCACGCAGCTCGCGGCGGGCGGCGACCACACCTGCGCGGTGTTCGGCGACAGCACGCTGTGGTGCTGGGGTCGCAACGACTTCGGGCAGCTCGGCGACGGGACGACCGCGGACGCCTCCAGGCCCGTGCGGGTGCGCAACGTGCGGCTCGACCCCGCGCTCCTCGTCGGCGGCGGCCGGCACACCTGCCTCGCCTACCGGGACTCCTCCATCGACTGCTGGGGGCTCAACACCGCCGGTCAGCTCGGCGACGGGACGGTGAAACCCCTCAACCGGACACCGGGCTCGGTCGTTGGCCTGGCCGCCGCACCGGCGCACCATGGTGTGCACCGGCACGAGGCCGCGGCCGCCGCGACGTCCGATCCCGATGACGGGATCCTCGCCGGAAGGGCCGCGGAGATCGGCCTTCTCATTCTCACCGCCGCTGTATTCGCCGCCTTTCTGGCGACGCGGCGACGCCCGAACTAGCGCTCCGAAGGGATTCCCAGAGATGACCGGACGGAACTGACCGTGCGGACGGAAACGGTGACCACCATCGTGGTCGGCGACGTCGCCCTGATCGTGGCGGCGTCCACCCTGCTGGGCGCGGTCGCGCGCCGGCTGGGGCAGCCGACCGTGTTCGGGCAGATCCTCGCCGGGATCGCGCTCGGGCCCACCTTGCTCGGACGATTTCCCGGCGACCCGACGTCCCGCTTCTTCCCCGGGGAGGTGCAGCCATTCCTCACTGTGCTCTCGCAGATCGCCATCGTCGTTTTCATGTTCGTGGCGGGATATGAGATCGACTTTCGACTGCTGCGGCGGGAGGGGCGCAGCGCCCTCACGGTCGGGGTGCTCGCGCTGGTGGCGCCGATGGCGCTGACGCTGGGCGCGCTGTCGCTGTTCGACGGCACGTTCGCGAACGTCGACCCGGACCACGCCGGGACGCGTGCCTTCACGCTGTTCCTGGCGGTCGCGACGTCGATCACCGCGCTTCCCGTGCTCGCCGCGATCGTCCGGGAACGGGGCATCGCGGCCACCGCCCCGGGGACGGTGTCGATGGCCGCCGCGGGGCTCATGGACGCGGCCGCCTGGCTGCTGCTCGCGGCCGCGCTCGCCGGGACCGGCCACGCCTCCGACCGGCCGTGGCAGGTCACGCTGGCGATGCTGATCGTGTTCCTCGCGGTCATGTTCGGGGTGGTGCGGCCGCTGGTGGCGCGCTGGATGGACCGGCCGCGCGCGCTGGCCGCGAACCATCTGCCGCTCGCGCTCGTCCTCGCGCTCACGGCCGCGTGGGCGACCTCGCGGCTCGGCCTGCACCCGGTCTTCGGCGGCTTCGTCGCGGGGCTGGCGATGCCGCGCCGCGACGGGGTGCCCGACGCCGAGATCCTGGAGCCGATGGAGCAGAGCGCGGGCCTGCTGCTGCCGCTGTTCTTCGTCACGACCGGCCTGTCGTTCGACATCGGCACGGTGGACGGCGGCGGCCTCGCGCTGCTGGCGGTGATCCTGGTCGTCGCGATCGGCGGCAAGCTCGTCCCCGGCTACCTCGGCGCCCGCCTCAACGGGCTGCGGCCGCGCGAGTCGGCGGTCGTCGCCGCGCTGGTGAACGCGCGGGGGCTGACCGAGCTGATCGCGCTCAACGTCGCGCTGGAGGCGGGGATCATCAACGCGGAGCTGTTCACGGTCCTCGTGCTGATGGCGCTGGTGACGACGTTCATCACCGGGCCGCTGCTGGCCGTCCTGACGCCGGAGCACAGCGTCCGGACGGCCCCGCCGCTGAAGGCGACCTCGGCCCCCTGAGCGCGGAACGCCTCAGCCGCCGCGCGGGAAGCGCGGCGGCTGAGGTGTTCCCGGCCGGCTAGGCGGCGGTTCCGCGGTCGCCGGTCTGGAGGAGGTCGCGCAGCGCGTTCTTGTCGGGCTTGCCCAGCGGGGTGTGGGGGAGGTCGGCGAGGACCTCCAGCCGCTCGGGGAGCTTGAACGCGGCGATGCCCCGGACGGTCAGCGCCGCGCGGACGCCGTCGAGCGTCAGCCGCCGGCCGGGGTGGAGCCGGACGACCAGGCACACCCGCTCGCCGAGGGCGGGGTCGGCGAGCCCGAGCACGGCGGCCTCGGCCACGGCGGGAAGCTCCTGGACGAGCACCTCGACCTCGCCCGGCGCGACCTTCTCGCCTCCCCGGTTGATGAGGTCCTTGACCCGGCCGCGGACGACGACCATGCCCTCGGGGGTGATCTCGACGAGGTCGCCGGTGCGGTACCAGCCGTCGCGGGTGAACGAGGCGGCGTTCTGCTCCGGCGCGCCGAAGTAGCCGCGCGGCGTGTAGGGGCCGCGGGTCAGCAGCTCGCCGATGCCGCCCGGCGGGACGGGCGCCCCGTCGCGGTCCACGATGAGCAGCTCGTCGTAGGGGCTGATCGGCGCGCCCTGCGCGGAGTGCGCGACCTCGTCGGGGGCGTCGACCGGCATGCAGCAGATGAGGCCCTCCGCCATCCCGTACATCTGCTGGAGGCGGCAGCCGAGCGCGGGCCCGATGCGGGCGGCGACCTCGGGCGACAGCATCGACCCGCCCACCTGGACGAAGCGGAGGCTGGACAGGTCGCGCCCGCAGCCCTCGGCCTCCTCCATCCAGCGCAGCGCGATCGCGGGCGTGGCCGAGGTGACCGTCACCCCCTCCGCCTCGATCGCGGCGAACACCGGCGCGGGACGCGGCGAGGGCAGCAGCACCACCCGTCCGCCCGCGATCAGCGTGCCGAGGATGCCGGGGTTGGCCAGCGGGAAGTTGTGCCCGGCGGGCAGGACGGCGAGGTACACGCTGTCCGGCCCGACGCGGCAGATCTCGGTGATGCGGCGGATGTTGTACTCGTAGTCGTCGTGCGTGCGGCTGATGAGCTTGGGCATCCCGGTCGTCCCGCCGGACAGCAGGAACAGCGCGGGGTCCGACGGGGACGGGGCGTTCGCGTCCAGCCGGGCGCGCCGCTCCGCCTCCCCGCCGCGCCCCTCCCACAGGTCCGCGAGGGCGACGCTCCCGCGCGCCGACGGTTCGCCCGACACCAGCACCAGCGGGCGCGCGTCCAGCCGGTCCGCGACGCGGTCCGCGACACGGTGCGCGAGGGCCTCGTGGTCGTACCCCCGCCAGTCGGCGGGGACGAACAGCGCCCGCGCCCCGACGTGCTCGGCGATCGAGGTCAGCTCGTACTCGCGGTGCGGCAGCAGCATCATGACCGGCGCGGCCCCGAGCCGCAGGCACGCCATCGTGACGACGACGAACTCCCACGAGTTGGGGAGCTGCACGAGCACGCGGTCGCCGCGCGCGAGGCCGCGTTCGGCGAGGCGCTCGGCGAGCAGGTCCGCGCGCTCGGCGAGGGCCCGGTAGGTCAGCCGGGTCCCGCCGTCCACGACGGCGGTGCGGTCGGGCCCGCGGTCGGCGGACTCCCACAGGTAGGCGCCGAGGGGGCGGCCCCGCCAGCACCCCGCCTCCCGGTAGAAGGCGGCCCTGTCGTCGGGCCAGCGGACCATGCGGTGGTGTGTCGGGGCACTCATCCGGGCACTCCGTCCGGGTCGGGGGTGAGGAGCTCGGCCAGCAGCCCGGCGACGGCCTCGACCGTGGGACGGTCCCAGAACAGCGTCGCCGGGAGCTGGAGGCGGAACCGCCGTTCGAGCCCGCGTCTGATGCGTACGGTCATGACCGAGTCGACGCCCATCTCCGCGACCGGGCGGGCGGCCTCGACCTCGTCCGGCGACAGCCGGGTCTCCGCCGACACCTGGTCCCTGACCTCCGTCAGCAGGAAGTCGCGGAGGCTCTCGGGATCGAGGCCCTGCCAGGGGGCGTCCGCCGTGTCCCGCTGGGACTCGGGAGGCGCGTCGGCGAGGTCGCTGAGAAGGGGCGGCCTGCGGTCGCCGGGGCCGGGCGGGATCGTGCGGAGCACGGCGGCGTAGGGCAGCGCGTGCCGGTCGGCGAGCCACCACGCGCTGAACGCCTCGGTGGCGCTGATGTCGGAGGTGCCCCGCGCCGCGAGTTCGGCGTCGATGACGGCCGAGGACGTGGACATGCCGAGCCCCCGCCAGGACGTCCAGCCGAAGCTGGTCGTCGCGGTGTCGCCGGCGGCGCGGCGGTGCGCGGCGAGCGCGTCGAGGAAGGCGTTGCCCGCCGCGTAGCTCGCCTGCCCCGGCAGGCCGAGGAGCTGCCCGCAGGAGGAGAAGAGCACGAAGAAGTCCAGCGTCCCCGGCGGGAACATCTCGTGCAGGACGAGCGCGCCGTTCACCTTGGGCCGCATGACGGTGCGCAGCGACTCCTCGTCGAGCGTGCGGAGCGTGTGGTCGTCCAGGACCCCGGCGGCGTGCACGACGCCCCGGATCGGCGGCAGCCCGAGCGCGGCGAGCGAGAGCAGCTTGCGCGCGGCCTCGGCGTCGGCGATGTCGAGCGCGACGGTCGTGACCGTGACGCCGAGCCGCTCCAGCGAGCGGATCTCCTCCACCCGCGCGGCCTCCGCCGGGTCGGTCAGGTCGTCCCAGGTGTCGCGGGGCGGCAGCGAGCGCCGGCCGACCAGGACGAGGCGCCGCCCGCCCCGGTCGGCCAGCCAGCGCGCGACCTCCAGGCCGAGCGTGCCGAGCCCGCCGGTGATCAGGTAGGTGCCGTCGGGGCTGCAACTCAGCGGCTCGCGGACCGGCTCGCCCTCCAGCGGGCGCAGCCGCGCGACCGACGCCTCGCCGTCGCGGACGACGACCACGTCGTCCTCCAGCGCCGACCCGACGATCTCGACCAGGCTCGGCGCGTCCTTGGGCGAGGAGCCGACGTCGACGACCCCGCCCCAGAACTCGGGGTGCTCGCCGCCGATGATCCGGCCGAGCCCCCACAGCGCGCTGTGCGCGAGCGAGCCCTCCTCGGCGCACTCCCGCACGCCCTGGGTCGCGCACCACAGCCGGGCGGGCGCGGCGAGCCCGGAGTCGGCGAGGCGCCGCGCGGTCCGGGCGAGCAGCCAGGCGGCGTCCACGGCCGCCTCGCCGGTGTCGACGGACGGGCCGAGCGGCGGGACGACCACGATCGTGTGCCCCCCGGCCAGCTCGGACTCCGCCAGGTCCTCGGGCGCCGCCGCGACCCGGAACGGGACGTCGGCCGCGCCGAGCCGCTCGGTGAGCCGGCCGAGCAGCGCGGTGTCGGGCCCGACGAGCACCACCGAGGTCCGGGTGGCGGCGGGGATCTCGGGCAGCGGGCGCCAGACCAGCTCGTGCACCAGCCGGCGCGGGCTGGTCAGCACGGCCGTGTCGCCCTCCAGCACCCCGTAGCGGAGCCGGTCGAGCCTGCCGACCACCGCGCCGCCGGTGTCGCGGATCTCCACGTCGACCGTGTCCTCGCCGACCACCCGCACGAGGACCAGCGCCCGCGCGGGGCTCGGGCCGTCGAGCGCGACGCGGTGGACGTGCGCGGGCATCCGCAGGACGGGGTCCCCGGCGAAGGCGACCGACGCCGCCGACAGCGCCGCGTCCAGCAGCGGCGCCCAGGTGTGCGGCGGCTCCGCGCCGTCGCCGACCTGGACGTCCACGGCCAGCGCGCCCCCGCCGGCCCGCACCCGCGGCAGCTCCCACGCGAAGCCCATCGCGGCGACGCCCAGCGTCGCGAGCCGGTCGACCACGTACCCGGGCGGCAGGTCGGTGCCGGTCTCGGGGAGCGGCCCGCCCGGCGGAAGGGGCTCGGTGCGGACCTCGCGGGTGCCCGTCGTGTGGGTGACCCAGGCCCGGTCGTCGGGGGTGCTGTCGGCGATCCGCGACGACAGGCGGAGCATCGCGTCCTGGAGGACGATCTGCACCTCGCGCGGACGGGTGACCGTCACGGGGACGTGCAGGCCGACGCCGGTGAGGTCGGGCCGCTCGCCCCCGGACGAGGCGGCGGTGAGGAAGGTGTTGAGCAGCACGGCGGCGGGCACGATCTCGACCTCGCGGACGGGGTGGTGGCCCGGGTAGGGGCGCGTCTCGCGGTCGAGCGAGGTCAGCCAGACCGTGGCGGGGGTGGAGCCGTTCACGCTCGTCCGCCCGCCGAGCAGGGTGTGGCCGCGGGGGTCGTGCCGCTCCAGCACCTGCGGCCGGGCGGCCGACTCCTCGATCCAGTGCGGGCGGTGCCGCCACGGTGCCGGGGGGAGGTCGGCGGGGCCGCCCTCGGGCCACAGCGCCGACCAGTCCACCGGAGCGCCGTGGCAGTGCAGGACGGCGAGGTTCTCCAGCAGCGTCCGCCGCTCGGGGCGGTTGCGCCGCATCGAGTGCGCCACGCAGCTGTCGGCGGAGCCGCCCAGGTCGTCGAGGGTCTCGATGATCGAGTGCTCCACGACGGGGTGCGGGGAGACCTCCAGGAACATCCGGTACCCGTCCTCGCGCGCGGCGGTCACCGCGTGCATGAACCGGACCGTGCGCCGCAGGTTGGCGGCCCAGTAGGCGCCGTCGCGCGCCGCGCCGTCGCGCGGGTCCTCCAGCGCCGTCGTGTAGAGGGGCACCTCGGGCGGGCGCGGCGCCAGGTCGGCGGCCGCCGCCTCCAGCCCGTCCAGCAGGGGGTCCATGGCCGGGCTGTGGAAGGCGACGTCGGAGTCGACCCTCCGCACGGCGACGCCCTCGGCCTTCAGCCGCCCGCCGAACGCCTCCACCGCCGCCGGGTCGCCCGACACCACGGTCGACCTCGTCGCCGCGGCGACCGCGACCGCGACGCCGGTCCGGTCGCCGAGCATCTCCGCGACCGCCTCGGGCGGCATCGCGACCATCAGCATCGCGCCCTGCCCGACCACCCGCCGCAGCAGCAGCGACCGGCGGCAGACCAGCCGTGCGCCCTGCTCGACGGTGAGCACCCCGGCGGCGACGGCGGCGGCGATCTCGCCCACCGAGTGCCCGATCACCGCGTCCGGCCGCACCCCGGCGGCCCGCCACGACGCCGACAGCGCGACCTGCGCCGCGTAGATCATCGGCTGCGCGACGTCCACCGGGAGCGGGGCGTCCCGCCGGATGACCTCGATGGGGGAGAAGCCGATCTCCTCCCGGAACACGGGGTCGATCTCCCGCATGACGGCGGCGAACTCCAGGTCCTCCGCGAGGGACTCCTTGGCCATGCCCCGCCACTGCGTGCCGTGCCCGGAGAACACCCACACCAGCCCCGCGCCGGGCGCGAGCGCCTCGGTCGCCGCGACCCCGCGCAGCGCGGCCGCGAGTTCGGCCCGGTCGGAGGCGACCGCGGCGGCCCGGTGGGCGAGGTGGGTGCGGCCGAGCGCGAGCGTGTGGCCGATGTCGCGGAGCGGGACGTCCGGCGCGTTCTCGACGTGGTCGGCGAGCGCGGCCGCCCGCTCGGCCAGCGCCTCGGGCGACGCGGCCGACAGGGGGAACACGCGCGCGGTGCCGTCGTCGCCCGCGCCGCCGGGCGCGTCGGCCTCCTCCAGGATGACGTGCGCGATCGTGCCGCCGTACCCGTAGCCGGAGACGCCCGCGCGCCTCGGCCCGTCCCCGGACGGCCAGGGCGACGCCTCGGCGACGACCCGCAGCCCGGAGGTCTCCCACGGGATCGCCGGATTGGGCTCGGTGAACCCGGGATTGGGCGGGATCTCGCCGTGCCGCAGCGCGAGGACGGCTTTGATCAGCCCCGCCATGCCCGCGCCCGCCTCCAGGTGGCCGACGTTCGGCTTGACCGACCCGATGAGCAGCGGGTCCTCGGCGGGCCTGGCCGCGCCGAGCACCTCGGTGAGCGCCGCCGCCTCCAGCGGGTCGCCGACCCGCGTGCCGGTGCCGTGGGTCTCGACGAAGCCGACCGAGGCCGGGTCGATGCCCGCGCCCTCGTACGTCCGGCGCAGCAGGTGGGCCTGCGCGTCGGCGTTGGGCGCCATGATCCCGCTGGTCCTGCCGTCCTGGTGGACGGCGCTGCCGCGGATGACCGCGAGGACCCGGTCGCCGTCGCGGCGCGCGTCGCTCAGCAGCTTCAGGACGACGACGCCGCCGCCCTCGCCCCGGCCGTAGCCGTCCGCGTCGGCCTGGAAGGACTTGCTGCGGCCGTCCGGCGCGATCGCGCCCGCCGCGTCCAGCACCATCGACAGGCCCGGCGCCGCGACGACCAGCACGCCGCCCGCGAGCGCGACCGGGCACTCGCCCGCGCGCAGCGCCTGCGCCGCCAGGTGCACCGCGACCAGCGAGGACGAGCAGGCCGTGTCGATCGCCATGCTCGACCCCCGCAGGTCGAGGACGTGCGAGACGCGGTTCGCCACCGCGCAGTACGCGCCG
The DNA here is from genome assembly GCF_018603865.1 of Actinomadura sp. NEAU-AAG7. NCBI lineage: Bacteria > Bacillati > Actinomycetota > Actinomycetes > Streptosporangiales > Thermomonosporaceae > Actinomadura > Actinomadura sp. NEAU-AAG7. Next base: position 45,553 of record NZ_JAHFZY010000008.1, on the reverse strand, counting down.
CCGATGCCCGACCACGCCTCGATCCTCGGCAGGTCCTCCAGCAGCCGGCGGCCGTAGTCGTCGGAGCCGACGCCCATGAACACCCCGGCGTCGGTCCCGGCCAGCGAGTGCGGCGGGATGCCCGCGTGCTCCAGCGCCTCCCACGACAGCTCCAGGATGATCCGCTGCTGCGGGTCCATCAGCGCGGCCTCGCGCGGGGTGATGCCGAAGAAGTCGGCGTCGAAGCCCTCGACGTCGTCCAGGAACGACCCCGTGCGGGGCGCGTCGCGGACGGCGGAGGCGTGGTCGGGGCCGCGCTCGGCGTACCAGTCCCAGCGTCCTTCGGGGAGTTCGCCGGCGGTGGTCCGGCCCTCGCGCAGGAGCGTCCAGAACCCGTCCGGCGAGTTCACCCCTCCGGCGAAGCGGCAGGCCATCCCGACGATGGCGACGGGTTCGGGCGAGTGCATCGCGCCCACCTTTCCTTCACAGCGGACCCGGGATGGTCCCCATCGTCGGTTCGCCGCCCGGCCCCCGGCACCTTGAGAAGTGCGGAGCCCCGGCGGTACCGGGCGCCGCGTCCGGCACCGATCATGGGAGCGGGAGGCGCCATGGACGTGAGGCACGTGGTGATCGTCGGAGCCGGGCCCGCGGGGCTGTTCGCGGCGCGCATGGTGCGGCTGCTGCTGCCGGCCGCGGCGGTCGAGGTGTTCGAGCGCGCGGGCCCGGACGAGGTGTCGGGGTTCGGCGTGACGCTGTCCGCGCGGACGCTCGGCGGGATCGCCGAGGCCGACCCGGACACGCATCGGCGGATCGCGGCGGCGAGCCTGCCCCTGTCGGGGATCGAGATCGCGCTGCCCTCCGCCACGCTCCGCTACGACGGGTTCGAGGTCGCGAGCATCTCCCGGAGCACGCTGCTGGCGATCCTGCGCGAGCAGGCCGAGGCGGTCGGCGCGCGCGTCCGGTACCGCGCGGCCGTCCCGCCCGGGGCGGTGCCCGCGGCGGACGTCGCCGTGTTCGCCGACGGCGCCGCGTCCGCGCACCGCGGCGCCCGCGCCGCCGGGTTCGGCACGACGGCGCGGGCCGGGGCGGCGCGGTTCGTGTGGCTCGGGACGCCCGCCGACCTCGGCGGCCGGACGTCGTTCGCGTTCGTCCGCACCCCGCACGGGCCGATGGCGGCGCACTGCTACCCGCACGCCGACGCGGGCGGGACGGTCGTGGTCGAGACCGACGAGGCGACCTGGCGCGCCGCGGGCCTCGCGGGCGCCGAGACGGTCGGCGCGACGGGCGCCGAGACGGTCGGCGAGGCCGCGCTCGCCCGGCTCGGCGACGTCTTCGCCGACCACCTCGGCGGCGCGGGCCTGGTCGGCGCCCGCAGCCGGTGGGGGCGCTTCACGGTCGTGGCGAACCGGAGCTGGTCGGCGGGGAACGCGGTGCTGCTCGGCGACGCCGCGCACACCGCGCACTTCACCGTCGGGTCGGGCACGAAGCTGGCGCTGGAGGACGCGATGGCGCTGGCGACGGCGCTCGCCGCCCACCCGGACCGCGCCGAGGCGTTCCGCGCCTACGAGGAGGCCCGGCGCGGGCCGGTCACCCGGACCCAGCGGCTCGCCGCCCCGAGCATGCGCTGGTGGGAGAGCTACGGCCGGCGCCTGCACCTGCCGCCGGAGGAGTTCGGCCTGCACTTCCTGACCCGCACCCCCGCGATGACCTACGCCGCGCTCCGCCGCCGGTGCCCGGAGCGCCTCGCGGAGGCCGCGGTCCTGTTCGGCGGCCGCGCCGACCGCCACGCGGCCGAGGCACCGTTCGAGCACGGCTCGATCCGGTTGCCGCACCGCGTCGTCTCCGAGGCGGTGCCGCGCCTCGTGGAGGTCCCCTGCCCCGCGGACCCGGACTGGAGCGAACTCGACCCCCCGCTGCCCAAGGTGGAGGACGGGTGCGCCGTCCTGGTCCGGGCGGAAGAGGGGCGGGAATGGGAGCGGTGGCACGAGACCGTCCGGTACGCGGGGGCGGTCCGGGCCGGGACCGGCCGCCCGGTCGCGGTGCGGGTGCCCGCGGACTGGAGGGACGGCCCCGGCCTGGACGCCGACGGCGACTCCTGGCAGGCCCGCGTCCACCTGGCGCTGCTGTCGGGGCGGATCGACCTGGTCGCCGCCCGCTGAACCCCCCCGGCCTCGACGGCCGGGGGGCGGAGGATCAGCGGGGCGAGGGTCAGCCGGCGGGGCGGATCAGCACCTTGCCCGCCGCCTCGCGCGACTCGATCGCGCGGTGCGCGGCGGGCGCCTCGGCCAGCGGATGCGCGGCATGGACGCGCGGCCGCAGCTCCCCCACCATCCCGAGCACGGCCGCGGCGCGCCGCCGCGTCAGCTCGGGCGTGGGGTCGTAGCGTCCGAGCGACGGCTTGGTGAGGAACAGCGTGCCGCCCAGCGCGTTGAGGTCGACGGCGCCGACCGGGCCGCCGGTCTGGCCGTAGGAGACGAACGTCCCGCGCGGACGCAGGCAGGTCAGCCCCTCCGCGAAGGTGTCCCGGCCCACCGCGTCGTAGACGACGTCGACGCCGCGCCCGCCGGTCAGCTCCAGGACGCGGTCGGCGAAGTGCCCGCCGGAGTAGTCGACCACCTCGTCGGCGCCCGACTCCCGTGCGGCCTTCGCCTTGGCGGGGGTGGAGGCCGTGCCGATCACCCTCGCGCCCCGCAGCGACGCGAGGCGGCACAGCAGCCCGCCGACCCCGCCGCCCGCCGCGTGCACGAGGCAGGTGTCCCCGCCGCCCAGGGGCACCACGTCGGTGGCGAGCATGTGCGCGGTCATCCCGTGCACGAGCACGGCGGCGGCGTCCTCGTCGGAGACGCCGTCCGGAACCGGGACGAGGTGGTCGGCGGCGACGACGCAGTGCGTGGCGTAGGAGGCCGACGGCCCCATCCACGCGACCCGGTCGCCCGGACGGACGCCCTCGACGCCGTCGCCGGTGCGCAGCACCTCGCCCGCGCCCTCCATCCCGGGCGTGAACGGGAGCGCCACACGGTAGGCGCCCGACCGCTGGAAGAGGTCCACCACGTTGACCCCGGCGACCGCCACCCGCACCAGCACCTCGCCGCCGGCGGGTTCGGGCTCGGCGGCCTCGACGACGCGCATGACGTCGGGCGGCCCCTGCCGGCCCAGGACGACGCGCCGCACCGCTCAGCCCCCCGCCATCGGCGCGAGGATCGTGACCGTGCTCCCGGCCTCCACCACGGTGGCGTCCCTGCGCCGCCGGGGGATCATCTCGTCGTCCACGCACAGGTTGACGTAGCCGAGCGGCTCGCCGTCCGGGCCGAACAGGCGTCCGCCGATCCACGGGTGGTCGTCGGCGAACCGCCGGATGACCTCCGGCAGCGGGCCCTCGGTGCCCTCGAAGGCGGTGTCGCCGTCCGGGCTCCACACCGAGGGAACCATGATCTTGATCATCAATGCCTCACTTCGACGGGCGGATGCGGGGGTCGCGCCGCAGGCGCGCGGTCGCCCCCGTTCATCGTCGGTCCGGCCCGTGGCCGCCTTCATCCTCCAGAGTGCGCGGGGCCCCCGTGCGGGCCCGACCTGGCCGTCGTCCGGTCGCCGCCCGGGGCCGCACCCGGGCGCACCCGAGAATCGGGCCGCCCGGTAACGGGAATCGGTCCGTCCGTGAGAGCCCGGCGGATGCGATCGGGAACAGTGCGTGAAAGCCGCATAACCGCATAGCCGCATGCCACCGTCAAGTCTCGGTTATGGGACTGTGACCTCGGCGATAGAAGCGTTTTGTTTTGTTGTGAATTGCTCAGATCCATGGTTGCGGAAGCGCCGATGTATGGATGTATCTTGTGGGAGAAAACGGGGCAGGCGGACATGTCTGCGCCCGTCAGGGCCTGGACGGGGCCTTGCGAGGAAGCATTACAACGTAATATTACGATGTGATGTTACGAATGGTGAGGTGGCGATTGCAGATGTCATGTCCGCGCGAATGAATGCCACTTCTCCCGAAGATCTGGTGCGTAAGCACGGGGGGATTTGAACCATGTGTGGTCTGTGTTGCACGCCGCGCGAGGACGCGGTCGCGGCGGCCGGCGGGCGCCCCGGGAGGGGCGCCCCGCGGCGGACGCGGCCCACACGCTCCCTGCCAGGAGGGGTCCGTGCGCCACGGGCCCCGGCGCTCCCACCCAGAGGTCGTGCCGCCTGATCGCTCCCTGACGCCGTCGGCCGGTGCCCGCCGACCGGCCGGCCCCTCGCCGGGGCCCGGCCGAGCGCGGGCCGACGCGCGTTCGTTTCCCGGCGGACAGCCGCCCTGGGCATTGACCCATTTTGTTTCAGGAAGATGTGGAGTGGCCTGTCAAGGAGGGGAAAGAAGTTGGACGACACGCTGGAAGACATGAGGGATCCCTACCGGGCCCGAGGGGCCGGGGATCCCGCCAACGCCGCCATGGAGCAGGCCGTCGTGCGAGTGATCGAGACGATGCGGGAGAATCTGGGGGAGCGCATCACCGTCGATGACATGGCACGTGCGGCGATGTTCAGCAAATTCCACTTCTCCCGAATCTTTCAGCGGATTACCGGGGTATCACCGGGAAGATTTCTTTCCGCCATGCGCCTACAGGAGGCGAAACGGCTGCTGTTGACCACTTCTCTCACCATCACGGAGATCACCTATCTGGTCGGTTACTCCAGCGTCGGCACGTTCAGCACCCGGTTCAAGGAGGCGGTCGGGCTGCCCCCGACCGACTACCGCCGGCTCGGCGGTTTCACCGACACGATCTCCCGGGACTGCCGCCGCCGGGGCCTCGGGGTCGCCACGACCACCGTCAGCGGGCAGGTCAGGCCGCCCGACACCGGGGCCGTCGGACCGGTCTTCGTCGGCCTGTTCCCCGACTGGATCCCGCAGGGCTCACCGGTGAGCTGCACGGTCCTGCGGCGCCCCGGGCCCTACCAGCTCGACAAGGTCCCCCCGGGCACCTGGCACGTGCTCGCCCACGCGATGCCGCCCGGCCTGGAGCGTTACCAGCATCCCGGCGACGAACCCCTGATCGTCGGGGCGAACGGCCCCATCACGATCCGGTCGGGGGCCGGGCAGCGCCGCGCCGACCTCTGCCTGCGTCCGATGCGGGTGCTCGACCCGCCGGTCCTGCTGGCGCTGTTCGAGGTGCGCATGGAGGCGCTGGGCGGCGCGCCGCAGCAGGACCGCGCGCGGGCGTCGGCGGACCGTGCCGCCGCGCGGCGCGCGGAGACCGGGCAGGTGGAGCAGGCGAGAGCCTGAGACGGATGAGGGCCGGGCCGCGTGAGCGGCCCGGCCCTTCTTGTTCCGTACCTGCTTGTTCTGTACGTGCGTGCTTGTTCTGTACGTGTGTGGCCCTTCGACCAGGTTCGGCCACACCCGTGGCGGAAGGTCTGCTATACCGGGTGGACCGTCATCGGCAGGCCGCCGCGGACGCGCAGCGACAGCATCGGCTCGGGCACGACCTGCCGCCCCGGGGTGAGGCGGAGCCGCAGGTCGCGGCAGGCGAGGGCGAGCGCGAACGTGGCCTCCATCAGCCCCAGGTGGTTGCCGACGCAGAACCGGGGCCCCGCGCCGAACGGGATGTAGGCGTAGCGGGGCCGCTCGGTGGTCGCCTCGGGCTCGAACCGCTCGGGCCGGAAGGCGTCCGGCGCGTCCCAGAAGGCGGGGTTGCGGTGCAGGGTGTAGGGGCAGATCAGGACGTCGGAGCCGGCCGGGACGTGGTAGCCGCCGACCTCGTCGTCGCGCTGCGCCTGCCGCGTCAGGATCCAGACCGGCGGGTAGAGGCGCATGACCTCCTGGATCACCATGTCGGTGTAGGTGAGCCGCCGGAGGTCCTCCAACTGCGGCGGCCGGTCGCCGAGCACCTCGACGGCCTCGGCGTGCAGCCGCTCCCACACCTGCGGGTGCCGGTCGAGGAGGTAGAACGCCCAGCTCAGGGTGGACGCGGTCGTCTCGTGCCCGGCCAGCAGCAGGGTGATCAGCTCGTCGTCCATCCGCTGCCGCCGGACGCGCCCGTCGCTCTCCTGGAGCGTCGAGCCCATCAGCCGGGACACGACGTCGTCGCCGCCCTGCGCGCGGTCGAGCATCACCAGGTCGTCGGCGACGTGGTGCAGGTAGCGGCGCGCCCACCGGAAGCGGAGCTGCTTGGGCAGCGGCACCCAGGTCGGGACCATGTTGAGCGTGACCATCTCGAACATCGCCTGGTCCTGGACGGCCTCGAACGCCCCGCCGGCCGAGCCGAAGCCGCCGAGGTCGGCGTCCAGCAGCGTCCGGCCGAGCACGCCGAGGGTCAGCGCCGTCATCTCGTGCACGACGTCGACCGGCGCGCCGCCGGCCTGGTCGCGGAGCCGGTCGACGAGCCGCCCCGCCTCCTCGGCGACCACCCCGGCCTGCCGCGCGATCCGCTTGTGCTGGAAGACCGGCTGGATCGCGTCGCGCTGCTTGCGCCACAGCTCGCCCTCGCTGGTCAGCAGCCCGTCGCCGAGGGCGCGCTTGGCCTGGATGAGGCCGATGCCCTTGTGGTAGTTGGCGCTGTTGTCGGCGAGGACGTGCTTGGCGTGGTCGGGGTGGTTGAAGATGTAGAGGGTCTTCGGGCCGATGCGGACCCGCGCCGCGTCCCCGTACTCCTCGGCGGCCTGCGACATCAGGCCGAGCCGGTCGCGGATCAGCTTGGCGAACAGCACCGGCGTCCGGCTGCGCGGCGGCCCCGGCGGGACGCGCCGCCCGTGCGCGGGCGCTCCCCGCGGGTTGGTTCGGCGACCGAGCACGCTCACGTCCGCACCTCACTGATCAGGGGGGCCATCCGGCGGAGCTTCCCGCCGTGGAACAGCAGCGCGTCGGCGCCCGCGCCGCGCCGCAGCGCGGTGACCCGTCCGACGAAGATCGTGTGGTCGCCGCCGTCGTAGCCGCGCCACAGCTCGCACTCCAGGCTCGCGAGCGCGCCGCTGATCAGCGGGACGCCGGTGAGCGGCCCCGGCCACCAGTCCACGGACTCGAACTGCGAGGCGCCGAGGCCGCGGCGCCGGGTGGCGAAGTGGCGGGCGACGCCCTCCTGGTCGCCGGCCAGCACCGAGACCCCGAAGTGCTCGGCGGCGCCGAGGACCCCGTGCATGACGGCGGTCCGGTCGACGCAGACCAGGACGAGCGGCGGGTCGAGCGAGACCGAGGAGAAGGAGTTGGCGGTCATCCCGTGCGGCATCGCGCCGCCGACGGTCACGATGGTGACGCCGGTCGCGAACGTCCCGAACGCCTCCCGCAGCGCCTTCGCCTCGGTCCCCGCTCCGTCCGGTGCGGCGGTCATGCGACCCTCCCCACCTCTGCGGTCCCGAGCGAGTACGGCTCCAGGGCCCTGAGCAGCGCCTCCGGGACGCGGGACGGCTCGGTGCGGGTGTTCGGGCCGCGCATGCACGCCACCCGCTGCCGCCCCCGCGCCACCAGCGACTCGCCGTGCGGGTCGAGCCGGTAGTAGTCGAAACCGAATTCCAGTTGCGTCTGCGCGAGTTCGATCAGCCGCATCCGGATCGACAATTCGTCGAACGCGGTCAGCTCGGCGAAGAACTCGCAGTCGACCTTCAGCGTGAACAGCTTCAGGTCGTCCTGGAGGTCGGCCAGGACATCCGGCGCCTTGCTCTTGAGGAACAGCTCCCTGCACCGGCCCTGCCAGGACAGGTAGTTGACGTAATAGACGTTGCCGACGAGGTTGGTCTCCTCGAAACCGACCGTGTGCAGGTACTCGTAGTAGTTCGACAATTCAGGACCGCCCTTCGGCGAGAAGTGCGAATGCCACCGGCCCAGGCGCGCCGTGCAGCGTGGTGACGAACGTCGCGACCGCCAGCTCGCCCGAGGCGAGGACGACCCAGCCGGGGCGCCGCGCCGCGCCGAGCGTCAGCGGGGCCGTCGCGGGCAGCCCGTTCTTGGCGAGGCACTCCATCGCCACCCACACGCGGGTGGCCGCGGCCTGCGGGTCCTCGCCGGTCTCCGCCGCGATCAGGTCGCACAGCACCCGGTGGCGGCCGAGGAGGGCGTCCCAGTCGGCGGCCGCGCGCGCGACGACCGGCTCCAGGTCGCAGGCGACCGGGCCGTCCGCGGTGACGGCCATGGTCAGGCCCGCGCCGTGCGAGCACGACACCGGACGCCCGCCGTCGATCTCGGGGCGCCCGTCCGCCCGGTGGCGCAGGGCGACGGTCCGGCCGAGCGCGCGGCCCAGCGCGACCGCCGTCCACTCCCGCCGTTCGCGGACGTCCGCCGGACGCGCGTGCGGCTCGACCGCGACCGCGACCGGACCGCCGAGCAGCTCCTCCGCGGTGCGTTCGAGGAAGGGGCCGAGCAGGGACGGCGCCCACGGCCCGGGGCCGTCGTGCTTGCGGACGGCCTGGAGCCGCAGCCCCTCCCAGCGTTCGACGACCCGCCCGTCCGCGTTGCGGACGGCGACGTCGTAGACATAGCCGTCACCGTCCTGCGAGCGCTCGGTGGCGCAGTACCGGACCTGCTCCAGCCCCCGCAGCGCCTCGCCCGCCGGGTGGATCCGGTCGATCCCGGTCGGCAGCAGCGTCGCGTGCGGGACGCAGACCTGGTTGCCGTGCATCAGCGCGTCCCGCATCCCGGGGTCGCCGAGCAGCAGCCGCTGGGGGAGGTAGGCCGCGAACCAGCCGGCCTCGCCCGCGACCGCCAGGTCGGCGTCGACCCGCCGTGCGGCGAGGTGGTGGTAGCGGCGCAGCCGGTGGAACCGCGCGCCCTGGAACAGCACGTCGCCGTAGAGGCTGCGGGCGGGGTCGATCGGCACCGCGGGCAGGCCGTCCCCGACCTGCTCGGGCGGTCCGTCCGGCGCGGCGGGGCCCGCGTAGCGCAGCCGGGCGTGGAAGTGGTCGGCGGCGAACCCCGTCTCGGCGCTGCGGATGACGACCTCGACGGTGTCCGCGCCGGTGACGACCGCCGCGACCCGGATCGCCGTGCTGCCCTCGGGCGGGACGACGATCGGGCGCGGGAACCGGGCGTCCTCGATGAGCGGCGCCCCGGCGCGGCCGGTGACCGCCGCCGCGACCTGCGCCATCGCCTCCATGCCGAGCACGGCGGGCAGCAGCAGGTTGCCGTCGAGCAGGTGGTCGGCGAGGTAGGGGTCGGTGCCCGCGCTCAGCGTGGTCTCGGCGACCAGCTCGACGCCGTGGTAGCGGACGAGCGGCCGGTCCACGAACCGCAGCAGCGGCAGCTCGGGCTCGTCGTAGCGGACGGTGTCGATCGTCCCGGTGCGCCCGCTGATCACGACGGTGACCGGCGCCTCCGGGTCGGCGAGCAGCCGCCGCATGATCTGGACGCCCTCGTCGGGGTGGATCGCGGTGATCCCGTCGCGGGCCAGCTCCTCGACCACCGACAGCCGCTCGCCCATCCCGACGCCCGACCAGACCGACCACTCCATGCACAGGCAGCGGCAGTCGGGGTGGCGCCCGGCGAACTCCTCGGTGAACGCCGCGAGCCACTCGTTGGCGGTCGCGTAGTGGGCCTCGCCGCGCAGCCCCGCCCGGCCGATGATGCTGCCGAAGGTGACCAGCAGCTTCAGCCCGCCGGTGTCGAGCGCGTCGAGCACCGTCGCCAGGCCGCCGATCTTGGGCGCGAACGTCCGCGCCAGCTCGGCGGTGTCGAGCCCGGCCAGGGACGCGGGCTCGTTGCGGCCCGCGCCGTGCAGCACGGCCGTCACCGGCCCGAGCGCCGCCGTCGTCTCCTCCACCGCGCGGCGGACCTGCTCCGAGTCGGTCACGTCGGCGCGCGCGTACCGGACGGTGACGCCGCGCTCCTCCATCCGCCGCAGGTTCTCGGCCAGCTCCTCGTCGCGCTCCGGGTCGGAGCGGCCGAGGACGGCGAGCCGGGCGCCGCCGTCGAGCGCCATCGTCAGCGCGCACTCGGCGGTGATGCCCTTGCCGCCCCCGGTCACGAGGATCACGTCGTCCGGCCCGAGCGGCTCCCGGCGCGCGGCCGGTTCGACCGGCAGCACCCGCAGCGTCGGCACGCGCCGCGCCCCGGCGGCGTCGTAGTGGGCCTCGCTGAACCCGGTGGTCGCCGCGACCTCGTCCAGCACCCAGCCGATGGCCTCGGGCGTGTCCGGGACGTGCGCGATCGTCACCCTGAGCTGCGGCGCCTCCTGCCGCAGCGTCCTGACCATGCCCGCCGCGCCCCGGTCGCCGTGCTGGACGAGCACGAACCGCTGACCGGAGGGCGCCGTCGCCGCCGCCTTGACCGCGTCCAGAACCGGGCCGAGTGACGCCTCCGCGACGTCCGCCGGGACGCACACCAGGACACCGGACCCGACGCCGCCGCTCTCCAGGGCGTCGCGCAGCGGCCTCGCCAGCTCCGAACCGGTGCCGGTGAGGCTCCACCCGCCGTTCCCCTCGTCGCGGGGCGCGGCGGCCACCGGGATCTCGTCGCGGTCGACGGCGTAGGCCCGCGCCCAGGACGCGGCGCCCTCCACCACCGGCTCGGGCCGCTGCCCGCCGCGCCCGTCGGCGAGCGCGTCCAGCACCTCGGCCAGCTCGCGGATCGTGGCGTTGGCGAAGTTGGTCGGCGCCTGCGCGACCGACAGGCCGAGCGCCTGCGCCGCCTGGTTGAGCACCTGGCCGACGGAGATCGAGCTGAGGTGCAGGCTGTCGAGGAGCTGGCTGTCCTCGTGGACCATCTCCAGCGGCAGCTCGGCGCGCTCGGCCGCGAGCCTGCGCAGCAGCTCCACGCTGGAGGCCGCCTCGGACGCGCCCACGGCCGCGGTCTCGGACGCGGCCGGCGGCGCCTCCGGCCTGACCTCCGCGCCGATCGCCGACTCCGGGGCCTGCTCGCACGGGCTGGCGAAGAAGGAGAACCCGGCGCCGATCTCCAGCGGACGGGTGAACCGGCCGCGGAACAGCGCGTCGTGCCGGACGGGCGCGCCCGCGACGAACGCGGCGGCCGCGACCCGCAGCAGCCCGGCCAGCGACTCCTCGTCGGTGTCCAGCGCGACGGCGGGGACGTCGGCGATGTCCTGGGTCAGGCCGCTCAGCACCCGCCCGGGGCCGACCTCGATGAACAGGTCGGTCTCCTTCGCGGCGAGCTGGAGCGCCTGCGCGAACAGTACCGGACGGGTGATCTGCTCGCGCAGCAGCCCGTTCACGTCGGTGCCGGGCGGCAGCGCCTCCCCGGTCACCGTGGACACGACCCGGCGCCCGACATCGCTGAAATGTTCGTCTGTGAGCTTGTTGACGAACGCATCAGCGGCTGGAGCGACAAGCGGCGAGTGGAACGCGTGCGAGACCGCCAGTGCCGTCGAGCCGATCCCGGCGGCGGCGGCGCGCTCCCGCACGGCCTCGACCGCCGCGACCGGGCCCGCCACCACCGTCTGCGCGGGGCCGTTGAACCCCGCGATGACCACCTCGGTGCGGTCCAGGAGGCCCGCGACGATCTCGGATGACGCGGCGATCCCCGCCATCGTCCCCGACGCGCTGTGCTCGGTCATCGTCCGCCCGCGCGTCGCCGCCACCTTCAGCAGCGTCGGCTCGTCCATGACCTCGGCCCAGTGCAGCGCGGAGATCTCGCCGAGGCTGTGGCCGACGGCGACGCCCGCCTCCAGCCCGAGCAGCGCCATCGCCCGCAGCCCCGCCATCGAGCCGGTGACGATGCGGGGCTGCGCGAGCGCCGTCGCCGTCATGTCGCCGGTGCCGGGCAGCGCCGCCCGGTCGTAGACCTGCGCGACCTCGGGGAAGCGCCGCCGCAGCGCGCCGCCGCTGGTGCCGCGGCCCGACCCCTGGCCGGGGAACAGGTAGCCGATCCTCGGCGCCTTGGCCGCGTGGCCGAGGAACGCGCGGCCGTCGGGGGCGAGGACGCTGGTCGTCCCCGCGTCCACCGCCTCGACGAGCTGCCGCAGCCGCCGCTCGGCCTCCTCCGGCGAGGACACCACGACGGCGGCCCGGTAGGGGAGGCCCTGGAGGGACCGCTGCGCGGTGGCCGCGAGGTCGCCGAGCTGCGCGTAGGACAGCGCGGGCACCCAGTCGGCGAGTTCGGCGAGGCGCTCGCGGAGCTTCGGCCAGGACGCCGCGTCCAGCAGGATCAGCTCCGCGTCCTGCACGGACGACGCGAGCGGCTCGGCGGCGGGGAACGCCGGGGTCCGGGGGCCGGTGCCCTCCAGGACGATGTGGCTGTTGATCCCGCCGAAGCCCATCGCGGTGACGCCGGCGCGGACGGCCGCGTCCCGCGGCCAGGACTCGGCCTTGCGCAGCGCCCGCAGCCCCGAGCCCTCCTCGGTGATCACCGGGTGGGGGTCGAAGCAGCCGACGGTGGGCGGCAGCACCTGGTGGTGCAGCGCCATGACCGCCTTGATCAGCCCGGCCACGCCCGCCGCCGCCTTGGTGTGCCCGATCATGCCCTTGACCGTGCCGATCACGGCGGACGGCGCCGCCGGGTCGGCCGCGACCCGGGCCTGCGACAGCGCGGACAGCTCGGTCGCGTCGCCGACCGCCGTGCCGGTGCCGTGCCCCTCGAACAGCGGGACGGTCTCGATCCCGAACCCGGCGCGCTCGTAGGCGCGCCGCAGCGCCAGCCGGTAGCCGCTGACCTCGGGACGGGTGATGCTGCCCTTCCCGTCGGAGGAGATGCCCCACCCGGCGATCCGGGCGTAGGGGCGGCGGCCCAGCGCGGCGGCGTCCTCCTCGCGCATCAGCACGACCATGCCGCAGCCCTCGCCGGGCCAGAACCCGTTGGACCCCTGGTCGTAGACGCGCATCTCGCCGCGGGCGAGCGCGCCGGTCTTGGCGAACCCGATGATCTCGAACGGGTCGATCGACAGGTCCACGCCGCCCGCGACCGCGACGTCGAGCTCGCCGTCCACCAGCGCGCGGCACGCCGTCGTCACCGACAGCAGCGACGACGAGCAGGCGCCGTCGACGGTGTACCCGCCGCCCTTGAAGTCGAAGAAGTTGCAGACCCGCCCGGCGATCGTGTTCGACAGCCCGCCCGCGAGCGTGTCCTCGTCGATCGCGGGGAACGGCGCCTTGTAGCGCCCCTCGACCTCGCGCAGGAACTCCCCGATCCGCTCGTCCGGCCAGCCCTCGCCCGACAGCGCGTCGGCGAGCGTCCGCCGGACATAGGGCCAGCGCAGCCGCATCGTGTTGGCCCTGGTGAACTCCCCGGTCAGGGTGTTGCCGACGACGACGCCGGTCCGCTCGCGCGGCAGCCCCTCGCCCTCGGGGAACCCGGCGTCGGCGAGCGCGCGGGTCGCGGTGTCGAGCGCGAGCCAGTGCGTCAGGTCCGTCGACCGGTACGTGCTCCCGGCGATCTTGTAGCCGATCCGGTCGAACTCATAGCCCTCGATGACCGCGGCCATCCGGGCGTAGAACCGGTCGGGGGCGGCGGGGTCGGCGTCCCAGTAGTCCTCCAGCCGCATGCGCTCGTCGGGCAGCCGGCGGAACGCCCGCCGCCCGGCGACGGCGTTCTCCCACAGCTCCTCCGGCGAGGCGGCGTCGGGATAGCGGCACGCCATCCCGACGACCGCGACACCCGTGTTCCGGCCGCCCGTGTTCGTCTCGCCCGTGATCGTCTCGCCCGTGTTCGTCCCGGCGGCCTTCGTCTCCGTCATCGCACACCCCCACGTGCCACCAGGCCGAGCGCGATGTCGCGGCGCCACCGCTCGAAGGCGGGCATCTCGCCGTCACCCGCGTCGGCCGCGGCCTTCCTCGTGTCGTCGCAGATCTGGGCCGCCTCCTCCGGCGACACCCCGCACAGCACCCCGGTGCCGACGGCGGTGTGCTCCACCGAGAGGCCGGCGCGCAGCCGCGCCTTCGCCGCGAACGCCGACCCCTGGGCGACGTTGACGCGGTAGGGCCCGGCGCGCCGCGCGAACTCGCGCAGCTCCTGCTCCCGCGAGCCGCCCGCGTAGGTCGCCGCGAGGCCCGCGCCCGCCCACAGGTCGGCCTGCCGCGACTCGGCGAACCCGTCGATCAGGTCGCACACCACCCGGACGTCGGTGCCGCCCACGAACCACAGCGCCCGCCCGATGCCCTGGTCGATCGCGTGCCGGGCGTACCCGTGCGGGTCGTCGGCGGGCCAGGGGAACCCGGGCTCCTCGTGGTGCTGGTGGACGTAGCGGTCCGTCTTGAAGTAGGCCTGGTGGAAGCCGTAGCCGTCCAGCGCGAGCCAGCGCAGCACCGGGTCCGGAAGCGAGATCTTCGACCAGCGGAACCGGGGCACGCGGGCCATCGCCCAGCCGGCGCCGATGTAGGCCATGTAGATGTGGGCGTTGCCGCGTCCCGCGAGGAACCCCGCGAGCCGGCGGCTGCCGCCGCCCGGGAGCGCGTCCAGGACGGTCAGGCCCATCGCGGCGCCCTCGTAGGCGAAACCGCGGAACCGCACCGGTACCTCCTCCAGCCGCTCCTCGGCCTCGGCGACGGTGCGCGCCTCGACCGCGTGGCCGTATCCCGTGAGGAAGCTCGCCCCGACGTTCTCCAGCAGATCCCGGGACTCCGCGTCTTTCTCATGGAATCCGCGGGTGCGCAGCTTGGTCTCCGAGACGTTCGGGGTGAGAACGCGACGTCTGAGTGACCGCAGGTTACCCGCCAATTTGTCCTCCCGGTTCCACCGAGTGTGGTGCGTCAGCGCAATTAAGGGTCATCGTTTCCGGCGGGCGCGGGCGGCGCCAACTTCCAGCGTGCTACCGGCTCGCCCGGTCATTTCCGCGGCCCGCAGCGCGCGTCCGGAGAAAGGCGCCGGCGGCCGGTGGTGGATGTTCACCACCGGCCGCCGGAAACGCCCCGCGTCGGTGTTGCGTCAGTGCCGCGTCACTGCCGCGTCACTGCCGCGTCACTGCCGCGTCAGTGCCGCGCCTGCCGCCGGCGCGCCTGGTAGGCCGCCGTCAGACCGCCGAGCACGAGCAGGATCAGCACCGCGCGGCGGCGCCGCTTGGTGGTCTTCGTGGTGGACGAGGCGTCGGAGAGCGCAGCGCTCATGGCGATCGGTCCCTTCTCGGATGCGGCGCACGGAATCGGGCACGACGAAGCAGTTGTGACCCGCTCTGGATTCCGCCGCCGCACTTTGGTGACAATCTGCGACGAGCCTAATCAGCGGGGCGCCGCCGCGGCCCACTCTCATAGTGCGGAGCAGGTGGTGAGAAGGGTGTCATTCGGCGCCGAACACGGCGGTGGCGAGCGTGTCGGCGAACGCGTGCGGCTGCGTCACGTAACCGAGGTGCCCGCCAGGGAAGTCCACCACCTCAAGGCCCAACCGCTCGGCCAGCGCGACATTGGGGCGGTAGTTGACGTCCTCGCGCGAAGCGGTGCCCCCGGCCAGGACGAGGCGGTCGGCGACCGGCCGCAGCGCCTCCACGTCCAGCGTGTAGTTGGGATAGCTGCGCAGCTCGTGCTCGAACCAGAAGACCTGGTTCACGCGGAGCCGGTCCAGCATTTCCTTGAGCTTGTCGGGCGGCAGTTCCATGCCCTTCGGCGGACGGGTCTCGCCGAGCCCCATCCGGTCCTTGAAGAGGGTCTTCGCCTCGTCCACGCCCGAGTTCCGGTAAAGGTCGTACAGCTCGTCGTAGAAGGCGGTCAGCTCGTCGGCGTCGGGGAGGAGGCTGGTCAGCGGCGGTTCGTGCGACACGAGCGTCCGCACCCGGTCCGGATACCGCGCGAGCAGCGCGAGCCCGGTGATGGCGCCCGAGCAGGTGCCGAGCACGTGCGCGGGCCCGCCGACGAGATGGTCGATCAGGGCGCGGGCGTCCCGCGCGTCCACCTCGACGCGCTCCCCGTCGGGCACGTCCTCGTGCTGCGGGCTGCGGGAGAAGCCGCGCCGGTCGTAGGTGATGACCGTGCAGCGCTCGGCGAGAAGGTCGGCCATGGGCCCGAACGGGGCCGCGTCGCCGTTCCCCGTCGAGATCACCAGAAGGGCCGGCCCGGCGCCCCTGACTTCGTAGTAAAGATGGGCGCCGGTAACGCCCAGCATGCCGCTGGTAGGAGTGTGCGTGCGCACGTCAGCCCGCCCTTCCTGAGGGATTCAGTCGCAGGGTAAAGGCGGGGGGCACCGCCCCGGCATCTTCGGATGTGCCGCGTCGAGCGGGGTTTTCGGCGCCATATCGAGCAGGGCATTCGCGGAGATGCCGCGCGCCCGGCGCCGTGGAAACGTTCGATCACGGGCGCCACACCGTGGCCCCCCTCTTTCATTGCGAGGACTTCGTGGCACGAGCGACCGGTTTCGACGTGGAACGGCTGCGCGCCGACTTCCCGATCCTGCGGCGGCGCGTGAACGGGCGCCGCCTCGTCTACCTCGACTCGGCGAACACCTCCCAGACACCCCTGCCCGTCCTGGAGGCGATGCGGCGGCACCACGAGCGGCACACCTCGAACGTGGGCCGCTCGGTGCACACGCTCGCGCTGGAGGCGACCGCGGCCTACGAGGGCGCCCGCGCGAAGGTGGCCGCGTTCGTCGGCGCCGCCGCGCCGGGCGAGGTGGTGTTCACCAAGAACTCCACCGAGGCGATCAACCTGGTCGCGCACGCGTTCGCGAGCCGGCCCGTCGCGGGGTACGACGACCCGCGCTTCCGGCTCGGACCGGGCGACGAGATCCTGGTCACGGAGATGGAGCACCACTCCAACCTGATCCCGTGGCAGCTCCTCAGCGACCGCACGGGCGCGGAGCTGCGCTGGCTCCCGCTCACCGCCGACGGCCTCCTCGACCTGAGCGACCTGGACCGCCACCTCAACGAGCGCACGAGGCTGGTGTCGTTCGTCCACGTGTCGAACATCCTCGGCACGGTGAACCCGGTCGAGCCGATCCTGCGCCGGGCCCGGGAGGTCGGGGCGCTGGTGATGCTGGACGCCTCGCAGTCCGTCCCGCACATGCCGGTGGACGCGGCGGCGCTCGGCGTCGACTTCCTCGCCTTCACCGGCCACAAGATGTGCGGGCCGACCGGGATCGGGGCGCTGTGGGCGCGGCGGGAGCTGCTGGAGGCGATGCCGCCGTTCCTCGGCGGCGGCTCGATGATCGACGCGGTGGAGATGACCGGCGCGACCTACGCGCCGCCGCCCGCGCGCTTCGAGGCCGGGACGCCGCCGATCGTGCAGGCCGTGGGCCTCGGCGCCGCCGTGGACTACCTGTCGGCCCTCGGCATGGACACCGTCCGCGCGCACGGCCAGGCCCTCACCGCCTACGCGCTGGAGGCGCTGTCGGCGATCCCCGGCGTGCGCGTGTTCGGCCCGGCCGACGCGGCGCTGCGGGGCGGCCTCGTGTCGTTCGCGCTCGACGGCGTGAAACCCGACGACGTCGGCGAGGTGCTGGACGGCGAGGGCGTCCAGGTGCGGGTGGGCCGGCACTGCTGCGCCCCGGCCTGCACCCGCTACGGCGTGCCCTCGATGGCCCGAGCCTCGTTTCATATCTACACGACCACCGCCGAGGTGGACGCGCTCGCCGCCGCCGTGGACAAGGCGCGCGGCACCGCATGAGCCGACGGGTACCCGGTTCTCTCGGCCCCGGGTACCCGTCCCTCATCTCCCGCTCAGTCGACGGTGACCGTCGGGACGTACCGGATCCAGCGCCCGCCCGAGTGCCGGAACCCCTGCTCCTTCGCCATGATCTCCTCGGCGTGGTTCCAGGCGAACAGCAGCGCGTAGTCGGGGTAGGGGTCGCTGAACGCCTCGGGCGGCCGCACCGGCAGATGCGAGCCGGGCACGAGCCTGCCCTGCTTGTCCGGTGTCGAGTCGCACACGAACGGGACGAGGTCGGTGCCGATCCCGCAGAAGTTCGTGATCGTCGTGGCCTTGCCGGGCGCGCCGTACCCGACGACCCGCCTGCCGTCCGCGCGCAGCTCCCGCAGCAGCGCCAGCAGGTCGTCCCGCACCTGCCGGACGCTGTCGCCGAACCGGCGCAGCGCCTCCGGCGAGGACAGGCCGCGCTCGCGCTCCTCGGCGAGGAATCGCCGCACGGACCCGCCGACCGGCCGCTCGCCGGCCCGCGCCACCGTGTACCTGATCTCCCCGCCGTGCAGCGGGATCGGCTCGGCCTCGACCAGCTCGAACCCGAACCGCTCCGCCATCGCGGCGACCGAGGTCACGCTGAAGTAGAAGACGTGCTCGTCGTAGATCTGGTCGAAGGCGCCCTGCTCAAGCACGGTCCCGAGGTAGGGCTCCTCGAACACGAACACCCCGCCCGGCGCCAGCAGCGCGCCGACGCCGCGGAACACCGAGCGGATGTGCGCGATGTGGCAGATCGTGTTGGCGCCGAACACGACCTTCGCCGGGCCGTGCTCGGCGCGGACCGCCGTCGCCGTCTCCTCGTCGAAGAACGCGTTGAGGACGCTGACGCCCTTCGCGCGCGCCTCGTCCGCGACGTTCGCCGACGGCTCGACGCCGAGGTGCGCGACGCCCGCGTCCGCCACGGTCGAGAGCATCACGCCGTCGTTGCAGCCGATCTCGACGATGAACGCGCCGGGTCCGGTCAGCTCGTCGCGCAGGAAACGGCGCGCGTCCTCCTCGAAATGCCGCCGGTGCCCCTTCGAACCCGACGCCCGGTACCGGTACCCCTCGTGGTACCGGACGGTCTGCGGCACCTCCTCCAGCAACTGCACCATCGAGCACCGCCCGCACGCCCCCGCGGCGAGCCGGAACAGGAACTCCCCGCCGACCTGCTCGGGCAGCGGGAAGGCGTTGGCCGACGGCTGCCGTCCGAGGTCGATGAACTCCTCGACCACGCCACCGCACACTCTGCATTCGCCGTTCATGATCCGGGCCTCCAGCGGGCGGTCAGTAGGTGACGACGGCGCGGAACCGCACCTCGCCCTTGGCGACACGGTCGAACGCGTCCGCGACGCGCGCGTTGTCGTAGACCTCGACGCGCGGCGTGACCCTGCCCGACGCGACGATCGACAGCGCCTCGCGCAGGACGTCGGGCCCCTCGTGGGTGGCGCCGAGCACCTGCTGCCCGAGCGCGAAGAACGGCCGGGCCATGTCGGGGGCGATGGTGAAGGGCGCGAGCCCGTCGATGCCCGCCATCACGATCCGCCCGCCCGGCCGCAGCCCCCGCATCGCCTCGGACGCGGCGGTCGAGGACGGCGCGGTCACCACGATCACGTCGGCGCCGCCCGCCGCCTCCAGCTGCTCGCCGCCGGCGACGATCAGGTCGGCGCCGAGTTCCCGGACGACCGCGTGCTTGTCGGGGGACCGCGTCACCGCGATCGTCTCGTGCCCCGCGGCGGCGGCGAACTGGAGCGCCAGGTGCCCGAGCCCGCCGATGCCGAGCACCGCGACCCGCTCGTAGGGCTTCGGCGCGGCCTTGCTCAGCGCGCCCCACGCGGTGTACCCCGCGCACAGCACCGGCGCGGCCAGCTCGTAGTCCAGCCCGTCCGGCAGCATGACGGCGCTCGCGGCGGGCGCCACCACGTACTCGGCGTGCCCGCCGGGGACGGTGATCCCCGTCATCCGGGGCGCCGGGCACGCGAACGCCGCGTGCCCCGAGAGCGGCCTGTTCTGGACGCAGTAGGCGCAGCGCCCGCACGTCCCCTGGATCCAGGGGATGCCCACGCGGTCACCGGCGTCGTGCGAGACGACCCCGGCGCCGGCCTGGACGACCTCGCCGACCGCCTCGTGCCCGGCGATCGCGGGGGAGAACGGGGGGAAGGGGATGATGCCGCGCGTCGCGAGCACATCGTTGAAGCAGATGCCCGAGGCGTGCACCCTGACCAGCACCTCGCCGGGCCCCGGCTCCGGCGTGGGAACGTCCTGGATCCGCCACGCGGCGTTGACTTCGGGAATGACGGCTGCCTTCATGAGATCGACCACCTAGAGGTAGGAGTGGGCGGGCGGAACGACGGACGGGGAGCCGGCCCGCCGTCACGGGCGCGGCTCCACCGTCACGGAGATGCGGTCAGCGGGAGTCGAGGCGTCCGGCCTCGACGTCGAGGCGGCCGAGCACCTCGGTGATCGCGGCGGTCGTCCGCTCGGCCTCGGCGCGCGTGAACACCAGCGGCGGCGACAGCACCAGCGTGGGCCCGTAGTTGCGGGTGATCACGCCGTGCGTCTCATAGATGTCGTCGGCGACCTCAAGGGCCAGCTCCATCGACAGCGGCTCGCGCGTCTCCTTGTTCACCACCAGCTCGATCCCGGCCATCGCGCCCTCGACCCGGACGTCGCCGACCGACGGCAGCCCGGCGGCGGTGACGAGCCCGCCGCGGAACCACTCGCCGATCTCCAGGGACCGCGCGAGCAGCCCCTCCTTCTCGATGACCTCCAGGTTGGCCAGCGCGACGGCCGCGCTGACCGGGTGCCCCGAATAGGTGTAGCCGTGGAAGAAGTTGCGGTCCCCGCCGGCGACGGCCTCGGCGATCTCGTCCCGCATCAGCACCGCGCCCATCGGGACGTAGCCGCTGGTCAGCCCCTTCGCGGTCGTGATGATGTCGGGGTCCATGCCGCGCGGCGCCGAGTCGAACCAGGTGCCGATCCGGCCGTAGCCGGTGATGACCTCGTCGGCGATCAGCAGGATGCCGTGCGAGCGCAGCAGCTCCCGCACGCGCGGCCAGTAGTCGGCGGGCGGGGCGATGACGCCGCCGCCGCCCAGCACCGGCTCGCCGACCATCGCCGCGATGTTGCGCGCGCCGAGCCGCTCGATCGTCTCCGACAGCTCGTTCAGCAGGAAGTCGGTCGGGTCCTGGCCGCCGTAGAACTCCGCCCGGTATGGGTAGGGCGGCAGCACCTTCTCCACATGCGGCAGGTTCGGGCCGACGGCGACCTGCATGTCCGGGATGCCGGTGGCGGTGCCGCTGCCGTAGGTCGCGCCGTGGTAGCCGTAGTGCCGCGCGATGATCCAGTTGCGGTCGGTCTCGCCCCGGTGGTGGTGGTAGAGGCGGGCCAGCTTCAGCGCCGTGTCGACGCCCTCCGACCCGCCGCAGGTGAAGTACGCGCGGTTGATGTCGCCCGGCGCGAGCGCGGCGAGGCGCTCGGCGAGCAGCGCGGCCTGGTCGCTGCCGTACTCGAAGAAGCTGGTGAAGTGCGCCAGCTCGGAGATCTGCCGGGCCGCCGCTTCGGCCAGCTCCCGGCGGCCGTGGCCGACCTGCGCGACCCAGATGCCGCCCCCGAGGGCATCCAGGAACTCGCGGCCCGCCGCGTCCCACACCGTGCTGCCCTCGCCGCGGACCATGACGCGCCGCTCCCGGCGGTGCCCCCGCTCGTGCGAATGCAGGACATGGCGCCGGTCGAGGTCTTCGAGGATGGCCGCCGAGCGCGTCGAACGGGTCGAGGAGATCGTCACCTTCGCTCCTAGTCTCGGTGGGTTTTCCCAGACGATCGCAGCGGCGCGCGGGGCGGACCATCTTCCAGGGTGCGCTGCCCTTTCCGGCTGGACGGCGCGCCCGAGCGCATTCGGGAGGATGCCGGGCCCGGCCGGCGGCTGGCAGCGTCGGGGCGTCGTCGTTCGTCGGGGTCGTGCGAGGAGGATGCGATGTTGGCCAGGGATGTGGTGGGTCAGGAGGAGCTGGTCGGGCGTGCCGGGGAGGCGGCGCGTGCGGCGGGTGCGTTCGTGGGGTGGTCGGATCGGCATGGCCGGCTGGCCGATGAGCAGATCGGGTTGCTGGCGGAGGCGGGGGTGTTCAGGCTGCGTGTCCCGGCCCGGTTCGGGGGTTTCGAGGCGGATACCTCGACGTTGGTGCGGGTGGGTGCGGAGTTGGGGGCGGTGGATGGGTCGTTGGGGTGGACGGCGCAGGTGTATTGGATTCCGACGTGGATGGTGGGGTTGTTCCCGGAGAAGGTGCAGGAGGAGGTGTTCTCGACCCCGGATGTGCGGGTGTGCGGGACGTTGAGCCCTTCGGGGATGGCCACGCGGGTGGATGGCGGGATCGTGGTGAATGGGCGGTGGGGGTTCATCACGGGGGCGCATCATGCGCAGTGGCAGGAGATCATCGCGGTGGTGGTGAGTGCGGAGGCCGAGCCGCAGCCGGTGATGGCGTTGGTGCCGATGTCGGATTTGCAGGTGGCCGATGACTGGGACACCTACGGTCTGCGGGGGACGGGGAGTGTGAGTACCTCGGCGACCGATCTGTTCATCCCCTCCGAGCGCGTGGTCCCGTTGGGGGCGGTGTTGGAGGGACGCACCGGCACGGAGGGCGCGGCGATGTATCGGGCGCCGTTGGTGCCGGTGGCTTCGGCGTCGTCGGTGGGGGTGGTGGTGGGGTTGGCGCGGGCGGCGCGGGATCTGTTCGGGGAGCGGTTGCCGAACCGGAAGATCACCTACACGGGGTATGACCGGCAGGGGGAGGCGCCGGTGACGCATCTGCGGGCGGCGCGGGGTGAGCAGTTGTTGCAGGAGGCGTCTTTCCACGCCCGTCGTCTGGCGGATCTGGTGGATGGGGGTGCGGCTTCGGGTGCGGCGTGGTCGGTGGCCGATCGGGTGGCGGCGCGGGGGATGTTGGGTGCGGCGTGTGGTCGGGCGCGTGAGGTGGTGGAGACGTTCGCTCAGGCCAGTGGGGGGTCGTCGGTGTATCGGGGGGTGTCGATGGGGCAGATCCTGGCCGATGTGCAGGCGGTGAACCTGCACGCGTTGATGAACCCCGAGACCAACGCCGAGTTGCATGGGCGGATCCTGTGCGACCAGGAACCCAACACCCTCTACATCTGATGCCGTCCACCGGTGGCCATCTGGAAAAATCCTGCATGTCGTGACCTGTCGGGACCTCGCCATCCGCGCGGCTGTGTGGTGACAATCTGAGCTATGCGAGAAGACGAGTCCCCCGTCGTCGACGAGACCGCGTTCACGGCACTGGCCGAGAAGCACCGGCACGAGTTGCAGGTGCACTGCTACCGGATGCTGGGCTCCATAGAGGACGCCGAGGACCTGGTGCAGGAGACGTTCCTGCGCGCCTGGAAGAAGCGCGACACCTTCCAGGGCCGGGCCACTTTCCGCGCCTGGCTGTACCGCATCGCCACCAACGCCTGCCTGGACTTCCTCTCCGCCCATCCCCGCGCCCCGCTGCCGCGCCGCACCGCCAAGCCGGAGGCCGTGAAGGCCGGCGACGAGATCCCCTGGCTCCAGCCCTTCCCCGACGGCCTGCTGGAGCCGCTGATGCCGGGGACGGCGGAGCCGGACGCGGTGGTGGTCGCCAAGGAGACCATCGAGCTGGCGTTCATCGCCGCCATCCAGCACCTGTCGCCCAAGCAGCGCGCCGTGCTGCTGCTGCGCGACGTGCTGGGATATCCGGCCCGGGACACCTCCGGCATTCTCGGCACCAGCGTCATCTCGGTGAACAGCGCGCTCCAGCGGGCGCGGGCGACGCTGAAGGAGCGGCTGCCCCCGCGCCGCGCGGAGTGGGGGGCCGGGGACGACCCGAACGCGGCCGAGCGCCGGCTCGTCCAGCGCTACATCGCGGTCATGGAACGCGGCGATCTGAGCACGGTCGCGCAGGCGATGGCGGAGCTGATGGCCGAGGACATCCGGGTGTCCATGCCGCCTCAGCCGCTGTACTACGGCAGCCGCCACGACTTCTACCTCGGCGTCAGCGCCTACCTCGACCCGGACTCGCCCACCTACGCCGGGCAGTGGCGCAGCGTGCCCGTGCACGCGAACCTCCAGCCCGCCGTCGCGCACTACATCAGGCCGCCGGGCGGCGAGGTGTTCCGGGCGCAGGTGCTGGACGTGCTGCGGGTCGAGGAGGGCACGATCAAGGAGATCACCGCGTTCGAGGGGCGGCTGTTCCCCCGGTTCGGGCTGTCGCTGACGCTGGAGGAGGGCCGGTGAGGCGGGTCGTGCTGGCGATGGCCACCTCCGTCGACGGGTTCGTGTCGGCCGAGGACGGCGCCGTCCACTGGCTCTTCCCCTACCTGGACGCCGAGGTCGAGCAGTGGATCATGGAGTACGTGGGGGAGGCCGACACCCAGCTCATCGGCCGCGTGAACTACGAGGAGCAGGCGGCGTACTGGCCGACCGTGGCCGACCCGCAGGCCCCGCTGCTGCACGACGCGGAGAAGGTCGTCTTCACCTCGACGCTGACCGAGGTGACCTGGGGTAACGCGCGGATCGCGGAGCACGACATCGCCACCGAGGTCGAGCTGCTCCGCAAGCGCCCCGGCCGGGACATCCTCGTGCCGGGCGGCGTGGGCTTCGCCCGGCAGGTCGTCGAGCTGGGGCTCGTCGACCTCTACCGGTTCATGGTCTATCCGGTGGCGCTCGGCGCCGGGGTCCCGCTGTTCACCACGCGGCTCCCGCTGCGGTGCGTCGCGTCCAGGACGTTCGGCAACGGCACCGTCGCCCTCACCTACCGTCCGGACGGGAGACCGCCGGGCTGAGCACCCGGGTCCACCGGGCGCCGCCGATCCGCTCCGGGTCGGCGGCGCCCGCCTTTTCATGAATGGCCGCACGGCAATTCATGAGTGGCGGGACGCGGCGCGCGAGATCGACGATGGATTTCAGCGGGTTCGCCACTAACGCCCGTCCGCTATCGAAAGGGTCCGCCGTGAAGGCTCTGGTGCTGTCGGGTGGGTCCGGCGCCCGTCTCCGGCCCATCAGCCATTCCATGCCCAAGCAGCTCATTCCCGTCGCCAACCGCCCGGTACTGGAATATGTGATCGACGATATCCGGCGCCTCGGCGTCACCGACATCGCCATCGTCGTGGGTTCCTGGGCGACGCAGATCCAGCAGGCGCTCGGCGACGGATCCCGCTTCGGCGTGCACCTCACCTACCTGCGGCAGGATCTGCCGCTCGGCCTGGCCGACGCCCTGCGCAGGGCCGGGCCCTTCCTCGGCGACGACGACTTCGTGATGTACCTCGGCGACAACGTCCTGCGCGAGGGCGTCGCCGAGATCGCCGAGGAGTTCCGCCGGACGCGTCCGGCGGCGCAGCTCGTCGTGCACAAGGTCGCCGACACCCGCGCCTACGGCGTCGCCGAGGTGGACGCGGACGGCAGGGTCCTGCGGCTGGTGGAGAAGCCCGAGCGGCCGCGCAGCGACCTCGCGGTGGTCGGGGTCTACTTCTTCACCTCGGCCATCCACGCGTCCGTCGCCGCGATCGAGCCCAGCGCCCGGGGCGAGCTGGAGATCACCGACGCGATCCAGCGGCTCGTGGCGGACGGGGCGCCGGTGCGGGCGCGCGAGTACACCGGCTTCTGGCGGGACGTCGGCGAGATCGAGCACGTGCTGGACTGCAACCGCCGCCTGCTGGAGGACCTCCGCCACCGCGTCACCGGGACGGTCGAGGGCGGCGCCGAGCTGCGCGGCCCGGTCGTCGTCGAGGACGGTGCGCGGGTGGTGCGGTCCCGCGTCACCGGCCCGGCGGTCATCGGCGCGGGCACGCTGGTCGAGGACGCCGAGATCGGCCCCGGCACCGCCGTGGGGCGCGGCTGCCTGCTGCGCTCGACGTCCCTGGCGGACTCGGTCGTGCTGGACGGCGCGTCGATCTCCTTCGCGGGCCCGTTCGCCCGCTCGGTGATCGGCCGGTCCGCCACGGTCGGCCCCGCCGGGGCCCGCGCCGGGGGGCGCGCCGCCCACCGGCTCGTCGTGGGCGACCACGCCGGGGTCGAGGTCGCGGCCCGTCCGGACGGCGCCGGGTGACGCGCTGGCGGGTCACCTCCGAGGCCGAGCTGTACCGCGACGACTGGCTCGACATCCGGGTCGCCGACGTCGAGCTCCCCGACGGGAACCGGCTCCGCCACCGGATCATCAAGACCCCGCCGTACGCGGGGGTCGTCGCGCTCGGCCCCGGGCGCCGCGTCCTGCTGCTGTGGCGGCACCGGTTCATCACCGACTCGTGGGGCTGGGAGATCCCCGGCGGGCGGGTCGAGCGCGGCGAGCACGCGATCGACGCCGCCGCCCGCGAGTTCCGGGAGGAGACCGGCTGGCGCGCCGCGCCGCTGCGCCCGCTGCTGCGCCTGCAACCGAACAACGGGATCACCGACGCCCGCCAGGAGGTCTTCCGCGCCGACGGCGCGACGCCCGCCGGGCCGCCCTCGGACCCGTCGGAGTCGGAGCGGGTGGGTGCCGCTCGCCGACGTCCCCGGCCTCATCGCGGCCGGGGAGATCGTCAGCGGGACCACCATGGCCGCGCTCCTGTACCTGATGGCGGCGCCCGAGCGGCGGCCCGGCTGCGCATTCGGGGAGATGTAGGGGCCGGCGGCCGCTGCGAGGCTCGTGGGCGATGCCTGATGCAGGCTCCCGCGACCGGTCGGGCCGATCGTCCGCGGTGAGTTTCGTTCCGCGCCGTCGTCACATAACCGAGCCGTGGAGGTGGCGCGGTCGTTCGACGAGAGGACGAGGATGAGCGCAGTGGCCGGGACGGCGCCGCGGGCGGGGCGGCGCGAGTGGGCCGGGCTGGTGATGTTGTGCCTGCCGACGATGTTGGCGACGGTCGACATCAACGTGACCCTGCTGGCGTTGCCGCACATCGCCAAGGACCTCGGGTCCAGTGACATCCAGCAGTTGTGGATCACCGATGTTTACGGGTTCGTGATCGCGAGCTTCCTGATCACGATGGGCACCCTGGGCGACCGGATCGGGCGCCGCAGGGTGCTGCTGGCGGGCGCCGCGCTGTTCATCGTCGCCTCGGTCCTGGCCGCCACGGCCGGGTCGACCGGCGCGCTGATCGCGTCGCGGGCGGTGATCGGGCTGGCCGGGGCGACGCTGATGCCGTCGGTGCTGGCGATCATCACCGACATGTTCCGCGACCCCAAGCAGCTCTCGATCGCGATGGGCGCCTGGGGCTCCTCGATCATGCTGGGCCTGATCGGCGGCCCCATCGTCGGCGGCCTGCTGCTCGGCCCGTTCTACTGGGGGTCGGTGTTCCTGATCGCGATCCCGGTGATGGCGGTGCTGCTGATCACCGGGCCGTTCCTGATCCCCGAGTCCCGCAACCCCGACGCCCGCCGCCTCGACCTCGTCAGCGTGGTCCTCTCGCTGGGGATGATCATGCCGGTGGTGTACGGGATCAAGGAGCTGAGCCGCGACGGCTGGGCCGTCCTGCCGGTGGTCGCGATCGTGGTCGGGCTCGTGCTCGGCACGGTCTTCGTGCGGCGGCAGCGCAGCATCAGCAACCCGCTGCTGGACCTGAACCTGTTCGGCATCCGGTCGCTGTCCACCGGCCTGGCGCTCGGCCTGCTGGTCGCGATGATCACCGGCGGCACCGGGCTGACCGTGACGCTGTTCATGCAGATGGTCCGCGGCATCACGCCGGTGCACGTCGCGCTGTGGCTGATCGCCCCGTCCATCGCGATGGTCGTGTTCGGGAACATGGCGCTCGGGATGTCGCAGAAGATCCGCCCGGCGGTCGTGCTGGCCGCCGGATCGGTGGTGGCGATCGCCGGCCTGCTGGTCCTCACCCAGGTCAGCGTGCACGGCGGGATGGGCGTCCTGCTGGCCGGACTGATCCTGGTCTACATCGGCGCGTCCCCGGTCGGCATGATGAACAGCTTCCTGGTCATGCAGGCCGCACCGCCCGACAAGGCGGGCTCGGCCGGGTCGCTGTCCTCCACCTCGGGTGAACTCGGCGCCGCGCTGGGCGTCGCGGTGTTCGGCGTCGTCGGCACCAGCGTCTACCGGCACGAGCTGGACGTCCCGTCCGGGACCCCGGGCCCGGTCGCCGACGCCGCGCACAGCAGCATCGCGGGCGCGGTCTACGGCACCCCCGGCACCCCCACGGGCCCGGCCCTGCTGGACTCGGCGGAGAAGGCGTTCACCAGCGGCCTGCACGTCGTCGCGCTGTCCACGATCGTCCTCTACATCGCCCTGGCCGCGATCGCCTACATCGGCCTGCGCGACCTCCCCCCGACCGGCACCCCCGAGCCCGCCGCCGACGCCGAGGCCGAGCCCGCGGAGCAGCCGACCGCCTGATCCGAACCTCCCCGGACGCGACGATGGGCCGGTCATCGACCGGCCCATCGCCGTGCTGGAGGCGGCTTCGGCTCAGCTCCGCTGCCCGGCGCGCGCCCCGGCCTCCTGGCGGCCCGCCAGCCAGGACGGTGCCGCCGGCGGGCGCCGGATCGCGTGCCGCAGCACGCGGGCCATCATCGCGGGCCTCATGAGCGCCTGCGGCGGGTCCATCAGCCCCGCCACCCGCATGAACCCCTCGGTGACCTTCGGGTCCTTGGACGCGGCGTACTGGAGCCGCGCCATGTAGGCGTTGCCCATCCTGACCTTCAGCGTGCGGTCGCCCTCGACCTCGGGGAAGTCCAGGTCGCCGCCCGCCGAGATCTCCCACGGCACGTCGATGATCTTGGCGATGTCGGCCAGGAACGCGCCGGGCGCGGGCGGGTACCCGCGGCGCAGGTGCTCGCGCAGCTTCATCGCCTCCAGCGACGCCACGCTCATGCCCTGCCCGTAGACCGGGTTGAAGCTGCACACCGCGTCGCCCATCACGAGCAGCCGCTCGGGCAGCCGGGTCAGCTTCTCGTAGCGGCGCCGCACGCTGGCGGGGAAGCGGAACGAGACCGCCTCGTCCAGCGGCTCGGCGTCGCGGACGGCCTGGTAGACGTCCGGGACCGGCAGCGTCCGGGTGAACTCCAGGAACGCCTCGTGCTCGGTCGGCGGGTGGTCGCCGAGGACGCCGGTCAGCGACAGGATGCAGACGTCCCGGCCCACCTGCCCGAAGAACGCGCCGCGCGGATGGGCGGGGGAGGCCACCGGGTTGATCGACTGGACCCCGTCGAACCACTCGGGCCTCGTGCGGTAGTGCCGGGTCGTGTACGCGAGACCGATCTTGACCTTGTCCTCGGCCGGACGGTCGTAGCCCAGCTCGGAGAACCACGCGGGGGTGCGGGAGCCGCGTCCGGTCGCGTCCACGACGAGGTCGGCGTCCAGCGGCTCCTCCTCGGCGCCCTCGACCCGCCGCCGCACCCGCACACCGACGATCCGGCCCCCGGCCTGGTCGGCCGTCAGGCCCTCGATGTAGTGCCGCTCCAGGAAGGTGACGTTCGGCAGCGCCGCCACCCGGTCCCGCACGTGGCCCTCCAGCACCGGACGCGGCGCCGTCACCGACACGAGCCCCGTGTGCGCCGGACGCAGCCGCCGCGCGTTGAAGTACCACCGCATCTCGCCGAGGTCGCCGGTCGGCACGCCCCCGGCGCGCAGCTCCTCGGTGAACCCGGGGAACAGCTCCTCCATGATCAGATGCCCGCGCGCGTGCAGGCCGTGCGCGTGGACGGTGTGCGGCGCTCCCCGCCGCGACACCCGCACGCCGAGCAGCTCGTCCCGGTCGACGACCACGACCTGCCCGTAGGACTCGGCGAGCACCCGGGCGGCCAGCAGGCCCGCGATGCTCCCGCCGAGGACGACCGCCCGTTCACCGAGATTCCCGCTCATCGGCCACCCACCTTCAGGAAAAGGGGCC
This sequence comes from Actinomadura sp. NEAU-AAG7, assembly GCF_018603865.1. Lineage (NCBI taxonomy): Bacteria > Bacillati > Actinomycetota > Actinomycetes > Streptosporangiales > Thermomonosporaceae > Actinomadura > Actinomadura sp. NEAU-AAG7. The sequence continues at coordinate 16,291 of NZ_JAHFZY010000008.1, read as the reverse complement.
ACCAGGGCCCGTTCGGGTGGGGCGGACCGCGTGTCACCGCCGGTTCGCCCATGGCCGGCGGAACCGGTCCGCCGGCGGCACGCGACCGTCTCCTCCGGTCACACCCGAAGGCTCACATCCGCGGGAGCGCGCCACATCCTCCCGATTGCGCAGGCCGCGACCGGCGGGGGCCGCGTAGTGGATCACGAACCGCACGTTGGCGGATGTGGCCGCCCGGCGCCGATCCCTAGCGTCGTCTACGGACCAGCCACCAAAGGAGGAAGTTCCGTGGCTCTACACAAGTTGAGGCGGCGCCACGTCATCGCGGCGGCCGCGAGCGTCGTGGCGCTGGCCGTGCCCGCCGGGGCGAGCGCCGCCAGCGCCGCCGCCGGTTCCGCGGGCACCGCCGCGCGGCCGCCCCGGACACCGCACGTCGGGGCCGCGTGCACCACCTGGGAGCGGCTGTCCACGCTGGCGGTCGAGCAGCGCCGGGTGCTGAAGCTGTTCAAGGGCTTCGAGGTGCTGCGGAACCAGGCCGACATGGACCGCCTCGCCAAGGTCAACCCCCAGTACGGCACCCACTACGCGCTGCTCTCCCACATGTACAACAGCATGAAGGGGATCGGGCTGACCATCGTCAACGACGGCGCCCAGGGGCCGGGCAAGCCGACGCTGGTGTTCTACAAGCCGGACCCCCGGGTGAAGGACCCCACGCACGCGTTCGAGCCGAACTTCCCCTACCGGCTCGTCGGCTGGGGCTACGTCAGCCCCTACACCCCCGGCAAGGCGCCCTCCTTCCCGGGCGAGCCCGGCCTGCGCTGCCTGAAGCCGAAGGACTCCTTCATCCACGAGCGCAGCGTCCACCCGGCCGACACCTGGTTCAACACCCGCGTCCCGCCGAAGAACGAGGCGTGGAAGGGCGAGGACCCGGGCGCCACGTGGCCGACCGCCGAGGAGTGCGACTGCCAGGTCGGCATGTCCCACGGCCGTTTCTGGGACAGCCACCTGTTCCTGACCGGCACCCCGTTCCCGTGGGTGTCCATGTTCAACCCGGGCCGGCCCATCCCCGGCTTCGACGCGGTCGTCGGCCAGGGCTTCTTCTTCCCGGAGCGGCCCGCCTCCTGACCCCCGCGTCCGTCCTCGACCCCCTTCGCGCTCGCGCCCGTACCCGGGCCGGGCGCGAAGCACGTCACGCCGGTGTCAGAGGACGTCCGGTGCGGGGTGGGGGAGCGGGTGCGCGCCGTCGGGGCGCAGCCCGTCGAAGATGATGGCGAGGTAGCGGCGCCACAGGTCGGGGGCGCCGTCCGGCAGGTACTCGGCGACATGGTTCGGCGCGCACATCAGCAGGACGACGTCGGCGCCGGTGACGTCGGCGCGGATGACGCCCTGTTCGCGCGCGCGGTCGACCAGGACCTGCACGATCTCGAACAGCCGCGTGCGGGCCGCCGCCACCCCGGTGCCGGTCTCGCCCACGTTGTGCAGGAACGAGATGTCGCGCTGCTGGCGCCGGTGCGCGGCGAGGGTGAGGAACTCCAGGAGCGCGTCGCCCGCGTCCGGCCGCCGGAGGAGGCGCTCGCCCGCCTCGTTGAGGCCGCCGAGCCGGTCAAGGACGATCGCGGAGATCAGGTCGTCCTTGGTGGGGAAGTGCCGGAAGAGCGTGCCCTTCCCGACGCCCGCCCGGCGGGCGATGTCGGCGACCGAGGCGTCGATGCCGTGCTCGGCGAACTCGTCCGCCGCCGCGGCCAGCAGCGCCTCCCGGTTGCGCGCGGCGTCGGCGCGCAGCGGGCGGGACGGGGTCTCGGTCACCCCGCGAGCCTACCAAGTTGACCGCGCGGTCCGTTTAGCGCTAGCGTCGCGGCTAACATGACCGTGCGGTCCGCTTATTGCGGGCCCGCCTCTGGGAGGACTCATGAAGGCTGCCGTCGCCACCGGATACGGACCGCCCGAGCGGTACACGGTGGAGGAACTGCCGGTGCCGTCACCCGGGCCGGGGCAGATCCAGGTCCGCATCGCCGCCGCGTCCGTCAACCCCAGCGACATCCGGCTGCCCAACGGGGAGTACCGCGACGTCGCGCCGCTGGAGTTCCCGCACGTCCTCGGCATCGACTTCGCCGGGACGGTCACCGAGACGGGCGCGGGCGTGACCGCGTTCGCGGTGGGGGAGGAGATCTTCGGCCAGGCGCTGCCCCGGGCGCTGCGGCCGATGGCGGGGGCGACGCGGCCCTCGCTCAGCACCGGCACGATGGCGGAGTACGCGGTCTTCGAGGCCGACACCCCGCTGCTGGCGCGCCGCCCGCCCGGTGTTGCGGCGCGGGACGCGGCGGCCCTCGCCACCACCGGCCTGACGGCCGGGGCGCTGATGGCCACCGCCGGGGTCGCGGCGGGCGAGACCGCGCTGGTGGTCGGCGCCACCGGCGGCGTCGGGACGGCGCTGGTCCCCGTGCTCGCCGCGGCGGGCGTGCGGGTGATCGCCACCGCCACCGACGACGACGCGGACGTGCTGCGGGACCTGGGCGCGCAAGAGATCATCGGCTATGCCGAGCCGGACTATCCGACCGGCGTCGACCTGGCGTTCAACCTGGCCTTTCCCGGCGACCATCTGACCGGGGTGGCGGCGGCGCTGCGTCCGGGCGGACGCCTCCTCACGATCACCTTCCCCGTGCCGCAGCCGGAATGGCTCGGCCGGGACGATGTCGAGCTGAGTTTCGTCCTCGACATGGACGGCGAGCTCGGCGGAATGCGCGAGGTGGGAGAACGCGCGGCGAGCGGCGTGCTGCCCGCCACGGTCACTCGCGAGTACGGCCTGGCCGAGGCCGCGCGGGCCTGCGTCGACTTCGCCCGCCTCCACACGACCGGGAAGCTCGTCGTCACGATGTGAGGAACGGAACGCCGCGCTCCACCATTTCGGTTTCGCGCAGTTGAATTCGCATAACGGCTGGTCGGACGGGGCGGATTCGGCACGTGCCGGAATTTCGGCATGCCGTCTGCGCAACCACCGCGCATACTCCCGCGATCGTGGGATATCGTCCCGCGTGGCACGTATCCGGCAAACGGTGGAACGACTCGGGCGGGCGAAAGAACCGCCACCGGCCCTCGGCGACGAGTGAGCCGGTCATCGGCCGGAAACGCGCCGGTACAGGCCCACCGGGCGTTTGGACGCGGCGTCCGGTGCTGGGGGCGGGCGCCCGGGCCAGGCTTGATCCCTGCCTTCCTGGGCGCCCGTTTCCCCCGGTTCCCCCGCTCCGCCCACGGTCAGGCGCGGCGCCAGACCTCCAGCAGCCGGGCCGCCGAGCCGCCGATCGGGCCGACCGCGTCGGCGAGCGTGCGCGGGTCGGCCGGCCGCGCGTCCTGGACGGCCTTGACCGCCGCCCCCGCGTCCTCGATCGTCGCCGAGCAGACCGACCGCAGGTAGGCGGGCACCTTGAGCGCCGGGTCGGTGCAGCCCACCAGCGGCGTCCCCACCGCCGCGATCAGCGGGAAGACCGTCCCCGGGATGCCGATCGCCGCCTCCGCGCGGGCCGAGGCCCGCAGCGTCGGGACCGTGCTGATCTCGTACTTCTCCCACAGGCGGCGGTCCTCGCGCGGGTGCAGTCCGACCAGGATCCGCTTCCCGGCGCTCCGCAGGTTCTCGGCCGCCTTGAGCAGCAGCTCGGTGCCGGGGGCGGCGCCGCCCGTCCCGTCCGGGCGGGTGACGCTCGTGACGACCAGGACCAGCCCCTGCTCCGGCGCGCGCACCGGGAGGTCGTCGGTCTGCGGCGACCCGACGACACGGACGCGGCGGTGCGTGCCGAGGTAGCCCGCGAACGCGCGGGCCTCCGCCGGGGAGGAGGAGGTGATCGCGCGCAGCCGGTGCCGCAGCCACCACGCGCCGGGCGCCTCGTCCGGGCCCAGGTAGGCGAGCGAGCTCGCGGCGAGCCGCAGATGCCGGAAGCGGCGCGCGCACTCCAGCGGCCAGTCGCCCGCGCCCGCGACGACCAGCAGGTCCGCGCGCGGCGCCCGCCCGGGAACCGCGACCGGGACCGGGTCGTCCGGCTTGATCTGGGAGTGGTCGGGCACGAGCTGCGTCAGCCGCACGCCCCGCCGCGCGGCCTCGGCGAGCAGCGGCGCGACGTGGTAGGTGCCCCACGGCTCGTTCGTCGCGACGAGCACCCGGAGCGGGCGGTGGTGCGGGCGGTGCGGCAGGCGGTGCGACGGGCGGTGCGACGGATGCGGGGCGGCGGCGTCGGCGGGCGCGGCGTCGAGCCCCAGCACGGCGGCCCCGGCCAGACCGCCCAGCGCACCGCCCAGTACCGCCCTTCGTGCCGGCTGTGGTTTGTCGATCTTGTCCATCGGTGCAGCGTAGGAGCCGTTCTCGTCCAGCGGGTGAACCCCCGGCGACGGTGCGGCGCGCCCGCGCCGCACGCCCCCGTGCCGCGTCCCCCCGGGGACGGACGGTCACTTGCCGGCGATCAGCTTGTGGTAGGTGCGCACGTCCGGGACGCCGGTCGCGGGCAGGCCGTGCTCGGACTGGAAGCGCACCAGCTTCTTCTTCGTGCGGGGGCCGTGGAAACCGGTGATCGGCAGGTCGTCGTTGTAGCGCCACTTGTTGAGCAGCACCTGCAACGCCTTGACGCAGTTGTTCTTCTGGCCGTATCCGGTGGGCGCGGCATGCGTGAGCAGGGCCGTCCAGGTGAGCGCGCCCACATTGCCGTCGAAGGAGGTCAGGTAGCGCTGCTGGAAGGCGCGCACGTTCGCGGTGGTCTTCGGACCGAAGTGCGAGGGGGCCGGCTGGTCGTAGCCGTCGCAGCTCAGAAACCACTGGAGGGCGCGGACGTTCTCGCTGACCTGCCCCTGCTTCAGGACGGGCCAGTACCCGTACGGCGAGGCGTAGGGAACGGTGTCGGCCGACGCGGGGGAGGGCAGCGCGGTCCCGCCCGCGACGACGGCGGCCGCGACGAGACCGGTGACGGCGATCCGCTTGACCTTCATGGGGTTCCTTCCGGGGGGTGGGGTACCGGGCATCTTCCGGTTACGCAGGATTAGAAGGGTGTTGACCTGCGGATGTTCGGCGATGGCCGGGTTGAGCCAGTACCGAACCGGGGCGATCGCGGCGGAATCCAAGGCACCCGTCTTGACTGACGCGGCGGACCAGGGATCATTTCCCTGTGCGAAACCGAAGGCCGATGCGGCTGCTCTCGACGCTGGTGCTGCTGGGTGGGCTGCTGACGGCCTGCGCCGATGTCGGCGACGTCGGCGGCGGGAAGTCGCTGCTCGACAAGGACACGCTGGTCGTGGGCGTCCGCCCGGACCTGCCCGGCCTCGGCCTGCGCCGTTCCGACGGCTCCTTCGAGGGCTTCGACATCGACGTCGCCCGCTACGTCGCGGACAAGCTGAAGCGCAAGGTCCGCTTCATCCAGGTGCTCTCGAAGGACCGGCTCACGGTGCTGACGGCGGGGAAGGCCGACATGGTTCTCGCGACCCTGTCGGTGACGCCCGAGCGCAAGACGGACATCTCGTTCGCGGGTCCGTACTACGCGTCCTACCAGGACATCCTCGTCCGGTCGGACGAGCGGGCCAAGAGCGTCCGCGACCTCAAGGGACGCCGGTTCTGCGGCGTGGAGGGCTCCGACCCGGTCAAGCGGCTGAAAGCCGTGCACGGGATGACCGCGGACGTCATCCCCGCCGCGGACTACGACGCCTGCATGGCGAAGATCCGCACGGGGGCCGTCGACGCGATCACCACCAACGACGTGATCCTCGCCGGGCTCATCCGGCGGGAGGGCACCGGGTACCGGCTGCTCAACGCGCGGATCAGCGAGCAGAACACCGGCATCGGCGTGCGCCGCGGCGACGTCGACGGCTGCGAGGCGCTGAACCGGGCCATCACGAAGATGTACCAGGACGGCACCGCCGCCAAGCTGATCACCAAGTGGTTCAGCGGCACCGGCCTCGACCTGACCTACATGAAGATCCCTCAGTTCGAGGGCTGCTCCTGAGGCGTCGCCCGGCGCGCGCCGCGCCAGGAAGCGAGCAGCTCGCGGCGGCGCTCCCGGTAGCGCGCGACGTTGGCGGACTTGACGTCCTCGTAGCCGCGGATCATGTCCGGCAGCTCCGCGATCTGGACGGCCAGGTCGTGGCGGTGCCCGTCCAGTTGCGGGAGCAGTTCGGCGATGACGCGGAGGTACTCGGTGACCAGGCGGCGCTCCTCGCGGCGCTGCGCGGTCGCGCCGAAGGGGTCCAGCGGGGTGCCGCGCAGCCGCCGCATCGCCCGCAGCGCCCGGAACGCCGGACGCGCCGTCCGGCCGAGGGCGATCTTCCGGTCCATGCCGAGCGCCCGCAGCACCGGCGGGTGCAGCATGTACCGGACCGACGACCCGGGACCGAACCGCTCCTCCACCCGCCGCGCCAGCTCGGGGTCGAGGTGCAGGCGGGCGACCTCGTACTCGTCCTTGTAGGCCATCAGCTTGTACAGGTTGCGCGCCACGGCGACCGCGAGCCGCTGCCCTTCCACCCCTGCGGCGCGCTCGGCCTCCGCGACGCGGACCACCGCGTTCAGGTAGCGCTCGGCCAGGGCGAGGTCCTGGTAGGCCGCGAGGTCGGGGACGCGGATCCGCAGGACGCGCAGCAGCTCGCCGTCCGCGCCCGACGCGGCCACCAGGTTCAGCGCGGCGGGCGCGGTCGCGTCCAGCGGACGGACGACCGGCCTCACCGCCTCGGGCGCGTCGTCCGCGAACCCCGGGTCGAGGACGAGGCGGCGGCCCGCGCGGAACGCCTGCACGTTCGCCTCGACCTGGACGCCGTTGAGCGCGAGCGCCTCCTCGATCGCGGCGGCCGGGACCGGCAGCAGCCCCGACTGGTAGGCGGCGCCGACCACCACGAAGTTGGCCGTGGTCGTCGCGCCGAACCAGCGCTCGGCGAGGCCCAGCGCGTCCAGCGCGACCAGCCGGTCGCCGTCGGTCCGCTCGGCGATCCGCCGCACCAGCGCGGCCCCCGGCGGCAGCGCCGCCGACGTGTCGGTGATCATCCGTCCGGTCGGGACCTCGCTGGTCGAGACCACCGCGCCGGTGCGGCCGGGCGCGCAGCGGCGGAGGTTCTGCTCGGACGTCCCGGCGAGCGAGTCGAACACCAGGTAGGCGTCCGCGCCGCCCGCGCCGATCATGCCCGGACGGTCGCGGCCCTTTCCCTTCCCGGCGCCGATCCGCAGGTGCGACACGACCGCGCCCGCCTTCTGGCTGAGCCCCGTCTGGTCGAGCGCGCGGGCGTCCCGGCCGTCGAGCAGCGCGGCGGTCGCGAGCACCTGGTTGACGGTGACGACGCCCGTCCCGCCGATGCCGACGAGCAGGACGTCCGCCGCCTCGGGGCGCGCCGGCGGCTCCGGCAGCTCACCGATCGGCTTGAGCTTCGGCGCGGCGGCCTTCCGCTCACCCGGGATCACGGTGAGGAACGACGGGCAGTCGCCGTCCAGGCACGAGTAGTCCTTGTTGCAGGACGTCTGGTTGATCTGCGTCTTGCGTCCGAACTCGGTCTCGACCGGCTCGACGCTGAGGCAGTTGGACGCGGTGCCGCAGTCGCCGCAGCCCTCGCACACCCCCTCGTTGATCAGCACGCGCGCCGCCGGGTCGGGGGCGAGCCCCCGCTTGCGCTTGCGCCGCGTCTCCGCCGCGCACGCCTGGTCGTACAGCAGCACGGTCACGCCCGGGACCTCGCGCAGCTCCCGCTGGACGGCGTCGAGGTCGTCGCGGTGCCGGACCCGGACGCCCGGCGCCCAGTCCGTCCCGCGCGGGTAGCGGGACGGGTCGTCCGCGACCACCACGATCCGCGCGACGCCCTCCGCGTGCAGCATGCGGGTGACGGCCGCCGGGTCCGCGCCGCCGTCGGCGTCCTGCCCGCCCGTCATCGCGACGGCCGCGTTGAACAGCAGCTTGAACGTGATGTTCGTGCCCGCCGCCACCGCCTGCCGCACCGCGAGGCTGCCCGAGTGGAAGAACGTCCCGTCGCCGAGGTTCTGGAACATGTGCGCGGTCCCGCTGAACGGCGCCGCGCCGACCCACATCGCGCCCTCGCCGCCCATCTGCGTCGTGCCGATGCCGCGGTCGTTGAACACGGTCATGACGTGGCAGCCGATGCCGCTCGCCGCGACCGACCCGTCCGGGACGACCGTCGACCGGTTGTGCGGGCAGCCCGAGCAGAAGAACGGCGTCCGCGCGGCGGAGATGAGGTTCAGCGTCGGCTTGCGCGGCGTCAGCGCCGGGTCGCGCAGGTCGAGGTGCTCCTCCCCGACGCGGTCGGCCAGGAACCGCGCGAGCGCCTTGACGATCCGGTCGGCGTCCAGGCCCCCGTCGGCGGGGATCAGCGGCGCGCCGTCCGGGCCCTTCTTGCCGAGCACGGCCGGACGCTCCGCCAGGTCGTACAGGACGTCCCTGACCTGCGTCTCGACGAACGCGCGCTTCTCCTCCACCACCACGATCTCGCGGAGCCCCCGCGCGAACTCCCTCGTCCTCGCCGGGTCGAGCGGATGGATCAGCGCGAGCCGCAGCAGCCGGACGCCGCGCCGTTCGAGCGCCGCGTCGTCCAGCCCCAGCCGGTCGAGGGCCTCCCGCAACTCGATGTAGGTGCGGCCCGCCGCGACCAGCCCGACCGTCGCCCCGACCGCGCCGCCGACGGCGTCGAGCCCGTTCGCCCGCGCGAACTCGGTCGCGGCCTGGAGACGCCCGTCCAGCACCTCGGCTTCCAGCGACGTCGTGTCCTTCAGGTCGACGCCGGGCCTGCGCGTCGGCTTCCAGGGCCGCCCGCGCCACTCCCACTCGGGAACGGCGAAGTCCGGGACGGGCTCGACGTCCACCACCTCGTGGGAGTCCGCCACGTCCGTCACGACCTTGAAGCCGGTCCAGGCGCCGCTGAACCGCGACATCTCGAACCCGGCGCGGCCGAGGCGCAGCACGTCCGCGACCGACGCGGGCGCCAGCACCGGCATGAACGCCTCGGCCAGCGCGCCCTCCGTCGCCGACGGCAGCGTCGAGGACTTGCAGGACGGATCGTCCCCCACGACCGCGAGGACGCCGCCGCGCTCACTCGTCCCGAGCCAGTTGGCATGCTTGAACGCGTCCATGGAGCGGTCCACGCCGGGGGCCTTGCCGTACCAGAGCCCGAACACGCCCTCGTACCGCGGCCCCGGCAGATGCTCCACGAGCTGCGACCCGTACACCGCCGTCGCCGCCAGCTCCTCGTTCACGCCGGGGACGAACCGGATGCCATGCCGCTCAAGGAGCGCCGCGTCCCGGACGAGCTGCTGATCGAGCCCTCCGAGCGGCGACCCCCGATACCCCGACACGAACCCGGCCGTCGCCCACCCGCGCCGCGCGTCCGCGCGCCGCTGGTCGAGCAGAAGCCGGACGAGCGCCTGCACACCGCCGACGGCGATCCGTCCCCGCTCCAGCTCCAGCCGGTCGCGGAGCGGATTTCCTGAGGTGATGATGGGGGTCATGCGTGCATTGAGCATCCGCCGCTGAGCAGGGTGCAAGATGTGAGAGAGAAGATTGAGCGGATTGCTCAAGTGTGAGCCGAGTCACCCGTCGGAGGTGAGCGATGTGACGCGCCCCACCCTGCTCGACATCCAGATCCTGCGCCGCCTCGTCGACCAGCCCCGCATCGGCATCACCGAACTCGCCGCGAGACTAGGCATAGCCCGCAACACCGCCCACGCACGAGTCGAACGCCTGGAACGCGAAGGCGTGATCGGCCACCGCGGCCGGGAGGTCGACCTCGGCGCCCTCGGCTTCGAACTCACCGCCTTCGTGACGCTGGAAGTGGCGCAGGGGCGCCTACGAGAGGCAGCCGGCGCGCTGTCGGCCATCCCGCGCGTCCTGGAAGTCCTGGGAATCACGGGCCAGGGCGACCTGCTCGTCCGCGCCGTCGCTCCGAACGGCAAGCAACTGCACGAAGTGATCGACTCCATCCTCGCCTGCCCCGGGGTCCGGCGCAGCACGACGTCGATCGTCCTGACACACCAGGTTCCTTTCCGCATCGCACCTCTCCTGGAGGACGAAGAACACCGCGCACGCGGTGAGGACCGTCGTCCCGGGCGGTGAAGTTGTGGGTTCCGGCCAAGATCTCAGGAGCCTAGGCCGTTCTTAATCGCCGTTCCTCATCGCCATTCTTCAACCGCCGTTCTTCAGCCGCCGTTCTCCAACCGCCGTTCTTCCACCGGCATTCTCCAACCGGCATTCTCCACCGGCATTCTTAATCGTCGGTGGGGGCGGCGCTGCGTACGGGGCCGCCCCTCCAAAGTCAAGGGCGCTTCGCGTCGCTTCGCGATGGGACTTCGTCCCACCCTTGACTTCGGAGCCTCTGCGGCCCCTGGGTGCAGCTTTCGTCGGGCAGGCTCCGCCTGCCCCCCGCCCGACGCGCCGCCCCCACCGCCCCTTCAGTCCGGACACACCCTCCCCTTCCACCCACGATCTCCTAATGGCTCCGCAGAGTCCTAGCAGGAGCCGCCCTCCCTGAACTCGCAGCAGCAGCAGTGGTGGTGCTGCGCTGGGGCCACATATCCCGATGGGGATGAAACGGCACCGGCCGTGGCAATGGGGGCGGAAGTGCGGCGCGGCAGATGTGCCTCGGGTGCCTGGGGCAGAACGCTCCGGGGAGGTGGGGATGTTCGGGGGATGGGCTACGGCGCGCCGGTTTGGCGTTGCTGGCCGGGGGGTCGGCTGCTGGTTCGGGTGGAGCGGACGGCCTGGGCGCGGGAGCGGGAGCGGAACTGGACCCGATGTGGCACTGAGATCGCAGCCGTCGTCGCGGGCGCTTCCTGCCACGGATTCGACGAGAGGGACGCAGCGGGAACCGGGGCGGAGGGAGCGTTGTCGTCCTGCGGCCGAGTGGGGGCCGGGACGGCGGTGCCACCGGCCGTGGCTCCGATGGGGGAGGAGCCGGTGGGCGGGGAAGCGACATCCGACGCCCCCGTGGACGTGGTCGCCGTGTTGGGCGGGAGGAGGCGGTAGGTGTAGCGCCCGCTCTCATTCTTGGTGATCTGAAGCTGCGCCGGGTTGGCGTGCTTGAAGCGGTTGTGCCAGCCGCAGCACAGCGCGAGCCTGTCGATGTCGGTGGGGCTGTCGCCGAGCGCCCAGCCGTCGACGTGATCGACCTCGCACAGGGTGCCGGGCACCTCGCAGCCTTGTACCGCGCACGTCGAGTACAGGGTTTCGAGGACCTGGCGTTGTGCTGGGCTTGCGAATCGTCGTCGATGGCCGAGATACAGGGGTAGGTTCCCGCGACCCAGTAGGAGCGGAGACACCCCGGCGTTCAGTGCGATGCGGCGGGCCTGCTCGGCGGGGATCGGTGTGCCGTCGGTGAGGCGGGCGGGAGCGTCGCCGCCGGTCAGGGTCTCCAGGTCGCAGATGACGGTGACCTTCGTCGCGGTGTGCCCGCCCGCCAGGACGCCGGTCAGTGCCGCCGCCGTCCGTTCCGACAGGTCGCGGCGGTCGTCGGTGCCGGCGGGCTTGGCCAGCGGCCCGAGTGTGCCCTCCCAGATGGCAGCGTCCTCAGGGTTGAGCCAGCCTTTGATGTACCGGCCACCGTCAAGGGAACGGGTGGAGTCGATCCACGACCGCTCGTATCCGCGCCGGGAGTCGGCGTCGGGCGTCTCGGTGCCGTCGCGTTCGGCGATCACTTCGCGGATGCGCTTGCCGAAGGAGGCGACCTTTCCGGCCGAGAACTCCTTGTCGACCATGTCGAGCAGCAGCTCTTCGGCGGCCTTGCAGTCATCGTCGTCAAGGCGGGCGACGGCCCCGGCGATGGTGGCGGCGTATCCGAAGGACAATGTGCCGTTGGCCCACCGGTCGGTGACCTGGTTCAGGCGGTGGCGCTGGCGGGCGAGTGTGAGTCGTTCCTTGGCGCGAGAGTCGCGCATTCCCAACCGGGACCGCAGCCACGCCTGAGTGGACGGCAGCCCCCAGCGCTGCACCTCGCCGTGAGTGTCAACACGGGCGATGAGCCCGGCAAGCGCGCTCTCACATTGGTCGGTGGCGGCCGCAAGGGTTTCGCTGAGCTCCATGCATGCCGCTGAGGAATCCGGCGTGGGCCGCTGCGCAAGTTCGGCGACGATGACCGAGAGAGCGTTCACCATTTCTCCGGTGGACGCCTCGTCGAGGTCGATCATCATCGAACGCATATTTATATCATACCTCACTCCCGCCGCTAATTGAGCCACTTGAGGCCAGAAATTCGAGAACCTTGTGGTGATCAAAAGGCCCCTCACAACAAACCCGAAAGGGGCAAAAGGCAAAAAGGGGGAAACGACACCCTGTCGTTAAGAGGCGGTGGGGGCGGCGCGTCGGGCGGGGGGCAGGCGGAGCCTGCCCGACGAAAGCTGCACCCAGGGGCCGCAGAGGCTCCGAAGTCAAGGGTGGGACGAAGTCCCATCGCGAAGCGCCCTTGACTTTGGAGGGGCGGCCCCGTACGCAGCGCCGCCCCCACCGCGAGTGCCCAATGAAGAATAAACAGTAAAACCCAAAACCCAAAACCGAAAGCCGAAAGCCGAAACCCAAACCCGAAAGAAGAAACCCAAACGTCAATGACTAGCCAAGAACCTGGAGAGCCCCGGAGGCGATCTCCAGATCCTCCCGGGCGGTGACAACCAAAGAGCGCACCCTAGCGTCCCCAGAAGTAACATCAGTGTCCCCGTCCACCCCCTCATTTAGCTCGTGATCAATACCAACCCCCAAGAACTCAAGATCCCCGGCGAGGCGCATGCGCACGGACGGATCGTGCTCTCCCACGCCCCCCGTGAAAACAAGAACGTCCAGCCCGCCGAGCGAGGCGACCATGGCAGCCGCGCACCCGCGAAGCCGATGATGATAAACATCCAGTGCGGCCAACGCATCGACATCATAAGAAGCGGCCCGAGAGCGAATCTCGCGCATGTCCCCGGTGCCGGTGAGTCCTCGTAGCCCCGAGTCGCGCTCAAGGCCCTCGTTGACCTCGCCGACGGACAGCCCATGCTTGATCAGCCACAGCGGAATGCCGGGATCGACACTCCCCGCCCGGGAAGCCATTACCAGCCCCTCCAGCGGAGTGAACCCCATCGTCGTATCGACGGAGACCCCGTCCGCGACCGCGGCAAGAGAAGCGCCCGACCCCAGATGACAGATCACCATCCGGAACCCGGCAGGATCGCTCCCCAGCATCTCACCGGCCCGCCGCACCGCATAGGAGAAGGACAACCCATGGAACCCGTACCGCCGCAGGCCAAACTGCTCGCGCCACCGCGCCGGCAGGGCATAGGTCGCGGCGGCATCCGGCAGGGTGGCATGAAAGGAAGTATCGAAACACGCCACGGCGGGAACTCCCGGCAGCGCGGCCCTGATCTCCGACAACGCATGCAGCGAGGCGGGCTGATGGAGCGGCGCCAGATCCGCAAGGGCATGCAGCCGCTCAACCACACCATCATCGATCACCACAGGACCGGTGAACTCAGTTCCGCCGTGGACGAACCGAACCCCGATCGCATCGGGCCGAGGCATGTCGGCGACGAGCGGCGCCATCTCGTGCCCGGCGCCGGACTCTTCGGCGATCACCGTTCCGTCGGGGTCGACCAGGCTCAGTTTCAAGCTGCTGGACCCCGGGTTGACCGTCAGAACACGCATGGAACTCAGAGCACGCATGAAACAGGGTCCTCACCGGGGCCAGGTCCAGTCGCGGATCTCGGGGGCGTCCTCGCCGTGTTCGCGGGTGTGTATACGCAGCCGGAGCCGTTCGTCGGCCATCCGTTGCCGGATGTGGGCGACGCGGCCGCCGAGGGTGGGGACGCGGTCGATGACGTCCATGACGAGGTGGAAGCGGTCCAGGTCGTTGAGCATGACCATGTCGAACGGCGTCGTCGTGGTGCCTTCCTCCTTGTAGCCGCGGACGTGCAGGTTGTGGTGCCCGTTGCGGCGGTAGGTGAGCCGGTGGACGAGATACGGATAGCCGTGGAAGGCGAAGATGACGGGCTTGTCGGTGGTGAACAGCGTGTCGAAGTCGCGGTCGGGGAGGCCGTGCGGGTGTTCGGAGTCGGGTTGCAGGCGCATGAGGTCGACGACGTTCACGACGCGGACGCGTAGTTCCGGGAACAGGTCGCGGAGCAGGGCGGCCGCGGCGAGCGTCTCCAGCGTCGGAATGTCGCCGGCGCACGCCAGCACGACGTCGGGGTCGGCGCCCTCGTCGGTGGAGGCCCATTCCCAGATGCCGATGCCGCGCGTGCAGTGCGCGATGGCGGCGTCCATCGACAGCCAGTTCAGCGCGGGTTGCTTTCCGGCGACGATGACGTTGACGTAGTCGCGGGAGCGGAGGCAGTGGTCGCCCACCGAAAGCAGCGTGTTGGCGTCCGGCGGCAGGTACACCCGGACGATCTCGGGCTTCTTGTTCATCACCACGTCCAGGAAGCCGGGGTCCTGGTGGGTGAAGCCGTTGTGGTCCTGCCGCCACACATGCGAGGACAGCAGATAGTTCAGCGACGCGATCGGGCGCCGCCACGGCAGCCCGCGCGTGACCTTCAACCATTTCGCGTGCTGGTTGAACATCGCGTCCACGATGTGGATGAACGCCTCATAGCTGTTGAACAGCCCATGCCGTCCGGTCAGGAGGTAGCCCTCCAGCCATCCCTGGCACAGATGCTCGCTCAGCACCTCCATCACGCGTCCGTGCGCGGCCTGGTGCACGTCGGTCGGATACCGCTCGCCGAGGAACACGCGGTCGGTCGCCTCGAAGACGTCCTGGAGGCGGTTGGAGGCGGTCTCGTCCGCGCCCATGATCCGGAAGTTGGACGGGTTGGCCCTCATGACGTCGCGCAGGAACGCCCCGAGCAGGCGCGTCGGCTCGGTGGCCGTCGTGCCGGGCTCGCCGACGGGCGCGGCGTAGTCGCGGAAGTCGGGCAGGGTCAGCGGGCGCAGCAGCAGACCGCCGTTGGCGTGCGGGTTCGCGCTCATCCGCCGCTCGCCCTGAGGCGCCGATGCGAGAAGCTCCGCGACCGGACGCCCCTCGTCGTCGAACAGCTCATCCGGACGGTAGGAGCGCAGCCACGCCTCCAGTTGCGCGAGGTGCTCGGGATTGTTCCGAACCCCGGAGAGCGGGACCTGATGGGAGCGCCACGTCCCCTCCACCGGCAGACCGTCGACCTCCTTCGGCCCCGTCCACCCCTTCGGCGACCGCAGGATGATCATGGGCCAGCGGCGGCGTTCGAACGCGCGCCCATCGCGCGCCGCGGCCCGCGCGGCGGACTGGATGGCCGCGATCTCGTCGAGCGCCTGGTCGAGCGCGGCGGCCATCTTGCGATGCATGGACGCGGGCTCGTCGCCGCTCACGAGCACCGGGTGGTAGCCGTAGCCGTCGAAGAGCTGGACCAGCTCCTCCTCCGGCAGCCGCGCCAGCACCGCCGGATTCGCGATCTTGTAGCCGTTCAGGTGCAGGATCGGCAGCACGGCGCCGTCGTGCACCGGGTCGAGGAACTTGTTGGAATGCCAGCTCGCCGCCAGCGGCCCCGTCTCGGCCTCCCCGTCCCCGACGATGCACGCCACCACCAGATCCGGATTGTCGAAGGCGGCGCCGTAAGCGTGCGCCAGCGAATACCCCAGCTCACCGCCCTCGTGAATGGACCCGGGCGTCTCCGGCGCCACATGACTCGGAATACCGCCGGGGAAGGAGAACTGCCGGAACAACCGCGCCATACCCGGCCCATCCTGCGACACATGCGGATAGACCTCGCTGTAGGTCCCCTCCAGCCACGCGTTCGCCACCGCCGCCGGACCGCCGTGCCCCGGGCCCATGATGTAGATCATGTCGAGGTCGCGGGCCCTGATCGTCCGGTTCAGATGGACGTAGCAGAAGTTCAGCCCCGGCGAGGTACCCCAGTGCCCCAGCAACCGGGGCTTGATGTGCTCCGGCCGCAGCGGCTCCCGCAACAGCGGATTGCCCAGCAGATAGATCTGACCCGCCGACAGATAGTTCGCCGCCCGCCAGTACGCGTCGACCCGCCGCGCCTCGTCGTCCGTCAAACCACGTTCTGACGAACCACGGGCCGCCGAACCGCGGTCAGTCGAACCACGATCAGTCGAACCACGGGCCGTCGCGAGGTCGTCGGTCATGGGCGCGTCCCTCCGGGTCGGTGTGCCGCCGCAGGATCACGTCCCCGCGATCCATGCGCCCTAACCGGGGGCCGAGGAGGCCACGGCGGCGGGTGCGCGCCGTCTACCGCGCCGCCGTGGCCTCGTCCCCCCACCCCGGCTGTGGACGTCACCGGCCGTGGGGCGGCGGTCGAAGGGCCGCCGCCCCGCCCCCCAATACGAACCGGTGGGAGCGTCTC
>NZ_JAHFZY010000007.1:60605-629480 GCF_018603865.1 Actinomadura sp. NEAU-AAG7 | reverse complement strand
GCTTGGTCGATGAGGTCGACGAAGTCGCCGAGGTCGCCGAAGTCGGGGAGGATGGTGGTGTAGTCGGCGATGTCGTAGCCGCCGTCGCGCAGGGGTGATTGGTAGATGGGCAGCAGCCACAGGCAGTCGATGCCCAGCCATTGCAGGTGGTCGAGTTTGTTGATCAGGCCGCGCAGGTCGCCGTAGCCGTCGCCGTTGGAATCGGCGTAGCCCCGGACCGACACCTCATAGAACACCGCCGTCTTGAACCAATGCGGCTGCCGTGGCGTCTCGGTGCGGAAGGGATCGGCGACCGGCTGCGCCAAAGGCTCGGGCGGCTCCGGCGGTGGCCCGGCGGCGGGCGAAGGGGCGGGCTCCAGGGCCTCCACGGCCTCCAGAAGAAGCGGATCGGCGACATCCGCGCCCGCGTTCGCGTCGCCGCCGGTGTTCTTCTGGACAGGCATGGGCCACCCCGGAGTGTTGGAGACATCTAGATCAGCAATTCCCCGGTGCCGCGGTCCGGGACGTGCGCGACGTCCAACCGTTCGTAAATTCTCAGTACGCTCCGAGATTCTCGGCGCCTCCCTTCTGTCCAGGCCCATCCGGGGGACACCAGGCGGCAGGCGCGGTGCCGGGATCCACGCCACCATCGCTTCGGCGCGAGGTTCACCAGGAAACGGTCATCGCATGGCCGAGCCTTGGTGTCACCGGAGAAAGGCGATGCAAAATCACGGCCATTTCCGCTCGTGTCAGGGGCGTTGCGTCGTGACGCTGCTTGCCGCGCGGCGGCTGTGTCATGTCCGTGTTTTTAGATTCGTCGCTTTTTCCGTCCTGGCGCCCGGGTAGATCGCCTCCATGCTCACGACCCGCCGCCCGATGCGGGCCGGCGGGCGGCCAAATGACCACCGGACGGAACGGATCTTCGTCCGCGGCGATCGGAGGGGCAGTGGAGCGCTGGGAGAAGTCGCCATCGGTCGTGCCGGCGCGCGAGGGCCTCGTGGCGCGGCTGCGCGTTCGTTTCGCGGACGTCCCGGCCGAGAGCGTGCGCCGCTGCGTGGACGACCTGTGGTGCTGCTGCGCGCATCTCGGAGTGCGGCTTGAGGAGCAGGCGATCGAGCGCCTCGCGGAGTCCCGGCTGACGGGCGTCGTGCGAGGCGCCCGCCCGCCCTATCCCGATCCTCCGCCCTGTCCGGACGGCGGCGGGACCGCTTCGTCCACCCTGGCCCGCGCGGCCGTGAGAACTCCGATCGGGATGTGACCATGCGAGACACCTCCGTGCCGGGCCTGGAGATCGGGACCCGGCGGGGCTTCACCGTGCTGCGCCTCCCCGCGCAGGTGAGCTGGCAGAACTACGCGGGCATCAGGGAGGGCGTGTGCCGGGCGCTGGCCCCGGCGGCGCGCACGGCCGGGACGGGACGGCGCCGCGCGGGCGTCGTCGTCGACTTCGGGGAGTCGGTGCTGCTGGACGCGTCGGGCCTCGTCCTGCTGGCCCGCACCGAGACCCGCGCGCAACTGCTCGGCTGCCCGCTGCGCGCCGTCGTGCCCGCGGTCGACGGGCCGGTGCGGCGGGCGCTGCGGCTCACCGGCCTCGACCGGATCGTCCCGGTGTATCCGGACGTGGCGGCGGCGACGGCCGCGCCGCCCCCCGACGGCTCCCCGGCCGCCGTGGACACCGCGCACGTGCTCGACGCGATCCGGGCGATGCATCCCGGTGACGGCGACCTGCCGCCCGCGCCGGCGCCCGCGTCCGAACTGACGATCACCACGACCGGGGCCGGCGACGGCGACCACACGGTCGTGCACCTGTCGGGCGTCCTGGACCAGATCACGGTGCGGCGCCTCGGCGCGGCGCTGACCACGCTGGTCGAGGGCGACCTGCGGCACCTCATGGTGCGGATGCACGACAGGCTCGGGCTGCGCTGCGACCCGCTGCCGGTGCTGCTCGGCATCCGCTGGCGCGTCGCCGCCGAGGGCGGCTGCCTGTCGCTGCCCGCGCTGCCGGCCCGCCTCCGCGAGATCATCGACCGCGAGGGCCTGGGCTCGGCCTTCACCGCGTGCCGGGGCGGAACGGCACTCGCCTAAGGGCGTGCGCCCCGCGCGTGTTCTCCGTCCTTCCGCCTGAAATCAACTCGGCGTCCCGGTCGCGCGCGACCGGGCCGTCCCACGCCTCGGCCCGGAACGACCACGTTCCCGTCTCCGGTCGGCGTCGCCCCGGCTCCGGTTTCCCCCGCATGCGCCCGGCACCCGCCCCCGTCCATGCCCCGCCCGCAGCCCCGGGCGTCTCCCGGACGAGAAGATCACGCGAAGAGGTCCCCGCGCGGGTGCGGCCGCCTCCCCCCGGCGAGAGCGGGTCAGGCGCGCGTCCGGCGGGCGATCGTGAAGCGGTCGATCTCGGTGCCGTTCTCGGCCAGCGCGCGGACGGACAGCGTCGCCGTCCGCCCGCGCCGGGCCGGGTCCACGTCCACGCGGATGAAGGAGTAGCCCGTGAAGCGGACGCGCGACCAGTGGACCGTCTCCGGCACCTTGTGGCCGGATCTGTCCCACGCGTAGGTCGCCACCGAGTCGAGGGGCTTCTCGTGGCCCTCGTAGGAGTCGGGCACGGGGAAGCTGTAGAGGCTCTTGCCCGCGCCGCCCGCCGTGACATAGACGACGCCGTCGGTCTGCGGACGGGCCGTCCCGCCGATCGGGACCTCCCGGCCGACCGCGCCGCCCTTGACGGCGTCGGTGCGCTCGTAGACGTGGTTGTGCCCGTTGATGACGAGATCGACCTGGTACTTCTCGAACAGCGGCACCCACGCGTCGCGCACCCCGCCCTCGGAGGCGTGCTGGTTCGTCGTGGAGAACGCGCAGTGGTGGAAGAACACGACGACGAAGTCGATGTCGCGGCGCTGCCGCAGCCCCTTGAGCCGCGCGTCGAGCCACGCGGTCTGGCGCCCCTTGGACAGGTCCAGGTTCGCGGGGATCTCGTAGGAGACGTCGTTGGCGTCCAGCGAGATCACGGCGGTGTCGCCGTAGACGAAGGAGTACACGCCCGGCAGGTTCTCCGGGTCGGGGCCGTTGCGCGGCAGCGGGAAGCGGGCCTCCTCGCCGCCGTAGCCGTTGGGGGAGTACCACGCCTCCATGTCGTGGTTCCCGTAGGACACCATCCACGGCACCTGCTTGGCGACCGTCTCGGTCTGGGCGAGGAACTGGTCCCACAGGCGGGCGTCGAAGGTGTCGGTCGGCTTGCCCGCGCCCGAGGAGTCGGCGTAGCAGATGTCACCGGCGTGCAGGTGGAACGCCGGGTTCTGCGCGAGGATCAGGCTGTCGTTGCCGAGCGCGTGGTAGCTGACGCCCTGGTCGCCGAACGCGGTGAAGGTGAACGCGCGCGGGCCGCGCGGCGCGGTGGTGAACGTCCCGATCGTCCCGGCGAGGTGGGCGTGGGCGGGGTCGAAGCCGTCGTGGCCCACGCCGTAGTAGTAGGTGGTCCCCGGGCGGAGCCGGTCGAGCGCGACGTGCAGGTAGTACTGCGTCACGTCCGGGCTGGAGCCGACCCCGGCGGGGGTGTGCAGCGCGCGGACCTCGGCGGGGATCCGCTGCGAGAGGCTCCACGGGTGCGTCCCGACGCGGAGGAACGGCTTGCGCACCGCGACCGGCACCTGCCAGGACACCCGCATCTGCGTGGACGGGTCCTCGCCGAATGTCAGGTGCCGTCCGATCGGTGCGACCAGCGCGCCCTCGACGCGGACGGGCGCGGGCTTCAGATGGGGCGTGGCCGCCGCCCGCGCGGTGCCGGTGGCCGCGCCGCCCGCCGCGAGCGCGCCCGCGGCGACCGCGCCGCCGCGCAGGAGGCCGCGGCGGGAGAACCTGGCGCGGAGGTGGTCGTGCTGCTCCGCCATGCTCAGGTGGTCGGGAGCACCCATGCGAGGTGTGTTCACGTTAGAGCAGGGTGGCGCACGGACGGGGCGCCCCCGTGAACACCAGGTGTTCGGGAGATTTCACCCCGAGGATCAGGACCGGGGGACCGGGAGCCGCGAGGGGGTCAGCGCTGCGGGACGGCGAGCGCCTCCATCGCGGTGGCCACGTCCGGGGCGATCGCGACGCGGCGCTGGAGGCCCGCCACGTCCGACACCCGGCGGACGATCCCCCGCTGGGGCAGCACGACCCACATCGGCACGCCCAACTCGCTCGCCCGTGCCTGCGACCGGATGATCACGTTCAGTCCGTTGGAGTCGCAGAACGCGCACTCGGTCAGGTCGAGCACGAGGCCGGGTGCCCCCGCGTCGAGCACGTCGAGGGCCTGGGCGAGGATCGCCTCGCCGTTGCTCAGATCGACCTCGGCGGGAAACTCCAGTACGCCGCAGGTCTCCGTGCTCTCCACTCGCGCTACACCGAGATCCATCGCCAGCCCCAAAGTCCAGTCCTCACCTGACGGCAGCCGGGGGTACTTCACTGCGACTGTAAGCCCCAAAGTTGGACGAAACCTGAAAGAGATGGTCAAGTCTCGGGACTCCCTCCACCATCCTGGCCTGTCCCACGTTTACTACGATTGATCCGGATTTGCCGTCTTGGGAGAACGCATGCGCGAACCGCTCACCGTCGCCGTGGCGCAGCCCGTCTGCGTGCCCTACGACGTGGAGGTCAACGCGCGCGCCCACGCGGCGGCGGTCCGGTCCGCGCGCTCCCGGGTCGTGGTCTTTCCCGAGCTCTCGCTGACCGGCTACGAGCTGGACGCTCCCGCCCTCTCCCCGGACGACCCGCGCCTCGCGCCCCTCCTCGACGCCTGCCGCGAGACCGGCTCCCTCGCGCTCGCGGGGGCGCCCGTGGCCGGCGACACCGCCGGTGAGGCGATCGCGACGCTCGCGGTCGGCGGCGAGGCGGCGATCGCCTACCGCAAGCTGAACCTGGGCGGCGCCGAGGCGGAGCGGTTCACGCCGGGGTCCGGGCCGTCCGTCCTGACCGTGGACGGGTGGCGCCTCGGCCTCGCGATCTGCAAGGACCTCGGCGTCCCCGAGCACGCCGCCGGGACCGCCGCGCTCGGCATCGACGCCTACGTCGCGGGCGTGTGCGAGCACGACGCGTCCGTCCTCGCCGAGCGGGCCCACCGCGTCGCGACGACGCACGACGTGTGGGTGGCGGTCGCGAGCTTCGCCGGGAACACCGGCCCCTACCTTCCGGCGGCCGGGTGCTCCGGCGTCCGCGCGGCGGGCGGGCCCGTGATCGCCCAGGCGGGCCCGGGCACCGGCGAGATCGCCCGCGCGACCCTGCACGCCCCCGCGCTGATCGACGGGGGCGACAGGTCGTGCGTCCGGCTGCTGCTGGAGCTGCGCGGCCACATCGCCGGGCTCGGCCCGGGGACGGTCGTCCACCTGATCGCCACCGACCCCGCCGCGCCGATCGACCTGCCCGCCTGGTGCCACCTCACCGGCCACACCTACCTGGGGCCCGCCGCGTCCCCCGACGGGCGTCCGGCGTACGCGCTCCAGGTGGTCGAGGACGCCCGCCCGACCGACCCCGACTCGCCCTGGCGCCCCCGCTGACGGCGTGGCCTCAGCCGTCGTCGAACAGGTGGAGCCGGTGCGCGGTCGCCGCCGCCTCGCCGCGCCCGGACACCCCGAGCTTGGCCAGGATGTTGGACACGTGCACGCTCGCGGTCTTGGCGGAGATGAACAGCGCCGCCGCGATCTCCCGGTTGCTGCGCCCCGCCGCGACCAGCCGCAGCACCTCCGCCTCGCGGGGGGTGAGCCCCAGCCGGGGCGGCTCCGGCTCGGCGCCGCCGAGCGCGATCCGCGCCCGCCGGGCCAGCCGCGCCGCCTTGTCGCGCAGCGGCGCCGCGCGCAGATCCGCCGCGAGCCGGTCCACGCGCCGCAGCCGGGCGCCCGCCGCGTTCCGGTCGCCGTCCGCGATCGCCGCCTCCGCCGTGCGGACCAGCGCGAACGCCGTCGAATGCGGCTGCTCCAGCGCGTCCCACGCGGCGACGGCCGCCTCCCAGGCGGCCCGGTCGAGCACGCCCTCCGCCCGCGCCGCCTCGGCGGCGAACGTGAGCCGGTGGGCCTCCTGCACCGGGCCGTGGACGCTCATCCCCGCCACCCGCGCCCGGATCGCCGCGAGCGGGCCGGTGTCGCCGAGTGCGGCGCAGGCGGTCGCGGCGGTCACCAGCGCGGGCAGCGCGTACCGGGGGCCGTCGGGCAGGTCCTCGTCGGTCATGACCGGGTCGAGCGCGGCCAGCGCGTCCGCCGCCCGGCCGCGTCCGAGCGCGACGAGCGCCTCCAGGCGGCACACGGGGAACAGGTGCTGCGCGCGGCGCGCGGCGCCGAGGGCGATGAGCTCGCGCGCGGCCGCCGCCTCCGCCGCCGCCGTGTCCAGGTCGCCGCGGGCCACCGCGACCCCGCCCGCGAGGAAGACCAGGCCGCCGCGGATCACGTTCGGCGGGTCCTGCGCGAGGGCCCGGCCGATCACCGCGAGCGCCTCGTCCCAGTGGCCGAGCGAGACCAGCGGCTCGGCCGTGTTGATCGCCAGGTAGGCCCCGGTGGTGCGCGCCACCCCGTACCGCTCGGCCCTGGCGATCCCCTCCGCCGCGACGGCGGCGGCCTCCCGGTGCCGGCCGAACATCTCCAGGACGTCGGCCCGGTTGACCAGCGAGCGCATCAGTGGATCGATCGCCTGGACCTCCCCGGCCAGCTCGGCGACCCGGTCGATGCGGGCGAGGCACGCCTCCAGGTCGCCGTCGCGCAGCACCTGGTCCCAGGCGAGCCGCAGGCCCAGCTCGATCTCGGGCTCCACGTCGCCGACGGCCCGCGCGACCTCCATCGCCTCCTCGGCCGCCGCGCGCGACTCGTCCCGGGTGCCGTGCAGCCCGGCGGTCTGGTGCGCGAGCGTCGCGAGGACGCGCGCCCGGGTGCGGCTGGGCGGGTCCGCGGGCACGATCCGGGCGGCGGTGCGGAAGTCGTTCACCGCGTCGTCGCGGGCGAGCTTCATGCCCATCAGCCCGCGCCGCTGGTACAGGCGGGCGGCGCGCATCGGGTCCTCGGCCTCCAGGCCCGGCGTGGCCAGCGCGGCGTTCGCCAGCCGCACGCCCCGCTCCGACTCCCCGGCGAGCCAGGCGAACGTCACGGCCTGCTCCATGACCTCCGCGTGCGGGACGCCGATGCGGTGCGCCGCGTCCGGCACCCGGTCCCACAGCTCCAGCACCCGCGAGGCCATCCGCAGCGACTCGGCGTGGGCGAGGGCCTTGCGCGTCTCGCCGACCGCCTCCCACGCGCCGGTCAGCGCCCGGACGACGTCGTGCGCCGCGTACCAGTGGTAGGCGAGCGTCACCGCGCGCTGCCGGGCGGGCATCAGCCCGGGACGCTCCTCCAGCACCCGGGCGTAGCGCGCGTGCAGCCGGGTCCGCTCCCCGGGGAGGAGATCGTCGTGGACGGCCTCGCGGATCAGCGCGTGGCGGAACGCGTACCCGTCGCCGTCCACCACGAGCGCGTTGGACGCCACGGCCGGGCGCAGCCCCCGCGTGAGGGCCTGCTCGTCCAGCCCGGTGACGGCGGCGAGCAGCTCGTGCTCGATCCGGGCGCCGCCCCCGGCCGCGACCCGCAGGATCTCCTGCGTCTCCTCCGGCAGCCGGTGGACGGCGCCGAGCAGCAGGTCGCGCAGCGACTCCGGCAGGTCGGCGTCGCCGCCGGAGCCGAGCAGCGCCTCCACGAACAGCGGGTTGCCCTCGCTGCGCGCGAACACCTCCTCCAGCCTCGCGGCGGGCGGCTCCGCGCCGAGGACGCCCCGGACCAGCTCGCGCACCTCCTCCCGGCCGAGCCGCGCGACCTCGACGCGCCGGACGCCGGGCACCCGGTCCAGCTCGGTCAGCAGCGGCCGCAGCGGATGGGACCGGTGCACCTCGTCGGTCCGGTAGGTGGCGACGATCAGCAGCGGGACGCCCGCGCCCAGGTTGCGGACGAGGAACACCAGCAGGTCGCGGGTCGACCGGTCGGCCCAGTGGGCGTCCTCGACGGCCAGCACGACCGGGCCGTCGGCCGCCAGCCGCTCCAGCAGCGTGAGGACCAGCTCGAACAGCCGGGCCCTGGCCTCGGCCGTGAAGGCGTCCCCGTCGGCCTCCCCGAAGTCGGGCAGCAGCCGCCCGAGCCCGGGGGCGGCCCCGGCGGGCAGCAGCGCGCCGACCCCGTCCACGCCGATGTCGCGGACGAGCTGGCGCATCGCGGCGGTGAACGGCGCGAACGGCAGGCCCTCGGTGCCGAGCTCCAGGCAGCCGCCGGCCAGGAACCGCGCGCCCTGCGCCCGCCACCGGTCGGCGAACACGCCGAGCAGCCGGGACTTGCCGACGCCCGCCTCGCCGCCGAGCAGGACCGCCGAGGGCGTCCCCTCGCGCGCCGCGCGGAACGCCGCGTCCAGCTCGCCCGACTCCCGGACGCGCCCGACCAGCCGGGGCGGTACGTACACCCGCGTCTCCCTCGTCCGTGGACCGTGACGCTACAAGAGTGCCCGACACCGGGACGAGGTGCTGTCGGGGGTGCGTGCGAAGCTGGGAACGTGAGCGCCGATGAGGAACGGGACGGGGTCGCGCTGACCAACCTCGGCCAGCCGCTGTTCGCGGGGGCCGAGGCGACCAAGCGCGATCTCGTCGACTATCTGGACGCCGTCTCGGGGCGGCTCGTCCGCCAGCTCGCGGGGCGGCCGCTGTCGGTCGTCCGCGTGCTGCGCGGCCAGAAGCCGTTCATGCAGAAGAACGTGCCAAGGTACACACCGCCGTTCGTCCGGACTGTGACGATCTGGGCGGAGACGTCCCAGCGCGAGGTGTCCTACGCGCTGTGCGACGACCGCCGGACGCTGCTGTGGTTCGCGAACCAGCGCGCGGTCGAGTACCACCCGCCGCTCGCGCTGGCCGCCGACCCGGGCCACCCCACGCACCTCGTCATGGACCTCGACCCGCCGTCCGGCGGCGCGTTCGCGTCCGTGGCCCGGGCCGCGCACCTGGTGCGCCGCGCGCTCACCGACCTGGGCATGGACGGCGCGGTGAAGACCAGCGGCGCCAAGGGCCTGCACGTGTTCGTCCCGCTCGACGGCCGCGCGCCGGTCGAGGACGTGGCGGCCGCGACCCGCGCGCTCGCCGCCCGCGCCGAGCGCCTCGACCCCGACCTCGCGACGACCGCGTTCATCCGCGAGGACCGCGCGGGCAAGGTCTTCCTCGACTCCACCCGGGCCGGCGGCGCGACCGTCGCCGCCGCCTACAGCCCGCGGATCCGCCCCGGCGTGCCGGTCTCGTTCCCGGTGCCGTGGGAGGAGCTGGACGACGTGGACCCGCGCGCCTTCACCATCCGCGAGGCCGTCCGGCTGCTCGCCGACCGCGACCCCTGGGCCGAGCTGATGCCCGACCCGCAGGCGCTGCCCGCCGACCTGGTCGAGGAGGGGCACACGATCCCGATCGCCCGCGTCCAGGCCATGCACGAGGGCAAACGCCGGGCCCGGGCCCGCCGCGCCGCCGAACCCGACGGCAAGGCGTAGCCGCGGACGGCGAGGCGCGGGTCCGCTGGATGGGCAGGGGCGCCCGGGGGCGCCCGGGGGCGTCAGGTGGCGGAACACCCCCGGGCGGGTCCCGTGATGGCCTCGGCCGCCGCGCGGGCGCGCCGACTGAGCGGTGGGGCGGCGCCGGAGGCGAGCCCCGCCGGGAAGACCGCGAAGCGGTGCCGCGCCCGCCACGGCGCGGTCAGGGCCCGAGCCGTCGGGCGAGTGCCTTGGGCCGGGGCTTCATGAGCACAGCCGTCAGGCGAGTGCCTTGGGCCGTGACGTGATAGGAGGCCGGTCCTTTCAGGCGGCGCGGGCCGGGGTGTAGTGCGGGGCGGCGTCGCCTTCGAGGATGTAGCTGCGGTCGCCGGTCACGCCCGCCGGGGCGTCGCCCGCGACCGTGACGCGGTGCAGGACGCGCGGCTGGTCGCCGTAGTCGTCGGGCGCGTAGTGCTGGGTGATCCGGTTGTCGAACAGCACGAGGTCGCCCGGCCGCCACCGGACGCGCACGATGTTCTCCGGCCGCGTCACATACGACTGGAAGATCCGCAGGATGTCGCGCGACTCCGTCCCGGACAGCCCGATGAGCTTCTGCGCGAACCCGCCGATGAACAGGCCGCGCTCGCCGGTCTCGGGGTGCACGCGCACGACGGGGTGCGCGGTCCGGTAGCGGCGGGACGCGAACACCCTGCGGTACTCGGCGGCCTTCTCGGCGTTGGTGCTCGGCACCGCGTAGTCGTAGTCGTTGGTGTGGACGGCCCACAGCCCGTCGGCGAACTCGCGGAGCGGGCGCGGCAGGTCGCGGTAGGCGGTGGCCGTGTTGGCGATCAGCGTCTCGCCCCCGTAGGGCGGGACGACGAGGGCGCGCAGCGTGCTCAGCTTCGGCGGCGTCCGGACGAACGTGACGTCGGTGTGCCAGGTGTTGGAGCGGATGCCCTCCTCGCCCCGGACGGGCAGGATGTCGGGCCGCCCGTCCACGGACGGCACCGTCGGGTGCGCCCTGGTCAGCTCCCCGAACCGGGCGGCGAAGGCGAGTTGGCCGTCGTCGTCGAGCCCGGCGTCGCGGAACACCAGCGCCTTGTGCCGCCGCAGCGCGAGGACGATCTCTTCGAGGGGGAGGGTGAGCGGGTCGACGTCGGTGAACTCGGCGCCGACGCGGCCGCCGATCTGGCGCGCGGTCCGGTGGACGGGCTCGCTGATGGTCTGGGACATGGGTGGTTCCTCTCTCGCGGCTGGTCTGGCGGCGGACGGTCGGGGGACGGTCAGCCCGGACAGCCCGCGGAGATCACGCGGAGGAGGTCCACATGCCGCCTGCGAACGAGGAGCCGGGAGTGCATGCCGGTATCAGAACACGCGGAGCGACCGTAAAGCAACTATTCCTACCGATTTAGTGTAGAAAATCGCCCGGCAACGGATTTCGCGTGCCGCGATGAGTTTCGGGAACGACTCCGGTCGGTATCGGTGAAGGCTCCAACGACCGGGAGGTACCGATGTCCGGCAAGGGATTCACCACCTGCCTGTGGTTCGACGGCAAGGCCGAGGAGGCCGCGCACCACTATGTCTCGATCTTCAAGGACGCCGCGCTCGGGAAGGTCGTCCGCACCGGCCCGGCCGGCCCCGGCCCCGCCGGGGAGGTGCTGACCGTCGAGTTCGAGCTGAACGGGCAGCGGTTCGTCGGGCTGAACGGCGGCCCGCAGTTCACCTTCGACGAGGCCATCTCGTTCCAGATCCACTGCGCCGACCAGGACGAGGTCGACTACTACTGGGACCGCCTCATCGAGGGCGGCGGAGCCGAGTCCGAGTGCGGCTGGCTGAAGGACAAGTACGGCGTGTCGTGGCAGGTCGTCCCGGACGGGCTGGTCGAGATGATCGGCGACGCCGACCAGGAGCGCTCCGCGCGCGCCATGCGGGCGATGCTGAGCATGCAGAAGATCGACATCGCCGCGGTCAAAAAGGCGTTCGACGGCGCCTAGGGGTATGTTCCGGGGCCCGGCCGATGGCACTCGCCCGCGCCTTCGGCGGGCCGGTCAGCGTGCCGCCCCGAGGGAATCGAGCCGGAGCAGTTCGTCTTCGGCCAGTCCCAGGTCGGCGGCGGCGATGTTGGAGCGCAGATGCCGGACGCTGGTGGTCCCCGGGAGCGGGACCACCGGCACGCCATGGACCTCTTGCCGGTGATGCGCCCAGGCCAGTGCGACCTGCCCGGGCCCGGTGCCGTGGACGCCGCCGATCTCGTCCAGGGCGGCGCGCAGGTCGCTTGCTCCCCGTTCGTCGGCCGCGGCCGGAGCCTGATGCAGGAGGCCGTGGCCGGTCGGGGAATGCGCCACGACGACCGTCCCCAGCTCGGCCGCCACGGGCAGCAGTTCCCGCTCGATGTCGCGCTCGACCAGCGACCACTGCTCCTGTAGCGCGGCGATCGGGTGGACGGCGTGCGCGCGGCGCAGGTCCTCCGCCGTGACGTTGGACAGGCCGAGGGCGCGCACCTTTCCCTGGGCGACCAGCCCGGCCATCGCTCCGACGGTCTCCTCGATGGGCGTCTCCCCGCTGCGATGGTGCAGGTAGTACAGGTCGATGACGTCGACGCCGAGCCGTCGCAGGCTCGCCTCGCACGCCTGCCGTACATAGGACGGATCGGCCCGCACGTCGAAGCCGCCCGCGACCCGGTCCCGCCACACCAGCCCGAACTTGGAGGCCAGCAGCACCTCGTCCCGCCGCCCCCTGATCGTCCGGCCGACCAGGTCCTCGTTCCGGTAGGCGTCGGCCGTGTCCACCATCGTGATCCCGGCGTCCAGGGCGGCGTGGACGACCGCCACCGGGTCGCGATCGGCGTCGCCGGCGTTTCCGCGACCCAACCTCATGGCGCCGAATCCCTGGCGCCCGAAAGCGTCCCGGTCCACGGCCCGACGCGTCGTCGTGTCATCGGATGTCATGGATCAGAACGCTAGAACCTCAAGCGCGGTTCAGATCAAGCCCGCGGAGTGCCGCTCACCACACTTCGCAAGGCCCTCAGGGGCGCACCGGGCGGATCGACACCTGGCGCACGCCCGGGACGGTGCGCGCGAGCACCTCGGCGATGCGGCGGGCGGGCTCGCCGGCCGCGCCGCGCAGCTCCACCGCGCCGCCGTCCACGGAGACGTCGAAGGGGGCGCCGGGGCCGAGTTCGGCGATCGCGGCGAGCACGTCGTCGCGGATGCGGGCGTCGCCCCGCGCCAGCACCGAGACGAGGTCGCGGCGGCTGAGGACGCCGACGATGGCGGGGCCGTCCAGGACGGGGACGCACCTGATCCGCGTCCGCATCATCAGCTCGGCCAGCTCCGCGACGTCGGTGCCGGGGCGCGCCGTCTCCACCTCGCGGGTCATGACGTCGCCGACGTGGCGCGGCGACGGCGTCCCGGGACCGGCGCTCCCGGACGGGGCGGTGCGGGGGCGGGCGAACGCGCGCGGGTCGGCCTCGAACTCGCCGAGCAGCAGGTCCATCTCGCTGACGATGCCGACCAGCCGCCCGCCGTCCACGACGGGCAGCGCGGTGATCTCGTGCTCGTCCAGGACGCGGATGGCCTGCCGCACGGTCGCCGACGGCGGGATCGTCACGACGGGCGACGTCATCGCCTCACGGACCAGCATGGCGTTCTCCTTTGCTCGCCTCCCCACCCTCTCCCCACGCGCGGACCGTCGTATGCGTCCCGGGTCAGCCGCGCTCGGCCGGTTCGCCTCCGCGTGCGGCCAGTCCGGGCGGCGCGGACGCGAGCGCCTTCTGGATCGCCTCGACCAGCGCGAGCGCCGCCTCCTCGGTCAGCTCGACCGCCGCCCGCGCGGACGGGCCGTCCGCCGGGTTGGTGAAGTCGATGTTGAGCGTGTGCTCCCGCGCGGCGTGCTGCGGGTGGTCGACGTAGACGGCGCCGTCGGTGAGGGTGAACCAGCCGGACGCGCCCTTGGCGGCGCCGTCCAGCTCGACCTTGTGGGTGGCGTAGGTGCACATGAGAGCCTCCGGGGGGACGTCAGGCGGACAGGTGGCGGCCGTAGAACGCGAGGATCTTCTTCCAGCCGTCCACGGCGGCCTCGGGACGGTAGGACGGGCGGTCCACGGCGAAGAACGCGTGCCCGGCGCCCGGGTAGGAGTGGAACTCGTGCTCCTTGCCCAGCCGGGTCAGCTCGGCGTCCAGCGCGGCGACCTCGTCCGGGGCGGGGAAGCGGTCCTCGGCGCCGAACAGGCCGAGCAGCGGGCACGACAGGTCGGGGGCGCGCGAGAGCAGCGGCGCGACCTTGAGCGGGGCGTCGGCGGGCGGCGCCTCGACGACGAACGCGCCGTAGCAGTCGACGGCGGCGTCGAGGTCGAGCGAGCAGGCGGCCAGGAAGCTCTGCCGCCCGCCCGAGCAGAAGCCGATGACGCCGACCTTCCCGTTGGCGTGGTCGAGGGAGTTCAGGTGGGCCGCCGCGGCGGCCACGTCGCCGACGAGCTGCTCGTCGGGGACGCCGCCCTTGGCGCGGGCGGCGGCGGCCTGGTCGTCGGGGCCGACCCCGGCCCCCTCGCGGGAGAACAGGTTGGGGCAGATCGCCGCGTGACCGTGCGCGGCGAACGTGCGGACGATCTCCTTGCTCGCCGCGTCGTAGCCGGGCAGGTGGTGGATCACCACCACGCCGCCGCGCGGGGCGCCGCCCACCGGCCGGGCGAGGTACGCCTCGACCTCGGCGCCCCCGTGCCCGCTGATCGTCGTCGTTCCCGCGTGCATCGCGTCGTCCATGGCGGGCCGCGCCTCCGTTCCACTCGCATCCGGGTGGTGTTCCGTCACCAGGACGACACGCTACGCGTGCCGTGAGGGGCCGGGCGTCCTAGAGTGTCGGCGTCATGCGGGTGTCGTCGATCGTCGTGGGCGCGGTGGTGCTGCTCGCCGCGTCCGGTGACGTCGTGCCCGGCGGCGCGCCGCCGCAGCGGCCGGTGATCGACGCGGCGGCCGGGCGGTGCGGCGCGGGGTGGACGGCCGGGCGCGCCGGGCGGCGGACGCTGCTGGTCGGCAACAGCGGCGCCGCCGTCGCCGAGGTCACGCTGGTCGACGCCGCGACCGGCGCCGTCCACGCGGAGATCGAGGGGCTGGCGCCGGGGACCGTCCGGCCGGTGCGGGTCAGGCTCGGCGCGGGCGCGTACCGGTTCCGCTGCGCCGTCGAGGACGCCGTGGACCCGGTCGCGGGCCCCGTGGTCCGGGTCGTCGGGCCCGGACGCGGCGGACCGGCGGTCGTCCCGGTCGGGGAGAGCGACCTGTACGGCCCGGCGCGTTCCTACCGCGCCTACGTCACGGGCGGGCTCGGCCGCCTCGCGTCCCGGACGGAGCGGCTCCGCGACGCCGTCCACCGCCGCGACCGGGCCGCCGCGCGCGCCGCGTGGACGCCCGCGCACCTCGCCTACGCGCGCCTCGGCGCGGCCTACGGAGCCTTCGGCGACCTCGCGGACGCCGTGGACGGCCTCCCGGCCGGGCTGCCCGGCGGTGCGGGCGACCCGGGGTTCACCGGGTTCCACCGGCTGGAGCGCGGGCTGTGGCGCGGCGAGCCGATGGCCGGCCTCGCGCCGGTCGCCGACCGGCTGGCACGCGACGTGCGAGCCCTGCGCGCGGCCTTCCGCGACGAGCGCGTCGACCCCGCCGACCTGCCGCTGCGCGCGCACGAGATCCTGGAGGACACGCTGCGCGTCGAGCTGACCGGCGCCGCCGACCAGGGCAGCGGCACCGCCCTGCGGACGGTCGCGGCGCACCTGGAGGGCACCCGCGAGGTGGTCGGCGTGCTCCGGCCCGTCCTGCGGCCGAGGTTCCCCGCCCTCGCCGAGGTGGACGCCTGGATGGACCGCCTGGACGCGCTGCTCAGGGGCCGCTCCTCGCTCGGCGCGCTGGCGCGCGAGGAGCGCGGGCGGCTGAACGGGACGGTCGGGCGGCTCGTCGAGCTGCTCGCGTCCGTGGCGACCATCGCGCAGCCGAGGCGGACCCGGTGACGGGCAGGCGCGCGTTCCTGCGCGGCGCGCTGGCGGCCGGTGCCACCGGCGCGGCGGGCCTCTGCGAGCCGGTGCCGGCCGGCTCCGCGGCCCGGCCCGCGCGGGGCTTCCACGGCGAGCACCAGGCGGGCGTCCTGGAGGAGCCCGCGCGGCGGACGGCCGTCGCGGCGTTCGACGTCATCGCGGGCGACCGCCGCGAGCTGACCGACCTGATGCGCGCGCTGACCGGGCGCGCCCGCGCCCTGACCTCCGGCGGCGCGCCCGACGAGCCGGGCATCGCCGGGCCGCCCGCCGACTCCGGCGTGCTCGGCCCGGACGTGCCGGGCGGCGGGCTGCTGGTGACGGTCGGCGTGGGCGCGTCGCTGTTCGACGGCCGGTTCGGTCCGGCCGCGCGCAGGCCGCCCGGCCTCGTCCGCATGCCGGTGTTCCCCGACGACGACCTCGACCCCGCCTGGTGCCACGGCGACCTCAGCGTCCAGCTGTCGGCGCCCGACGAGGACACCGTCCTGCACGCGCTGCGCGACATCACCCGGCACACGCGCGGCGCGGCGCAGCCCCGGTGGCGGATCGGCGGGTTCAGCGCCCCGCCGAGGCCGGACGGCGCGCCCCGCAACCTGCTGGGCTTCAAGGACGGCACCGCCAACCCCGACCCGTCCGACCCGCGCGAGATGGACCGGCTCGTGTGGATCGGCGGACGCGACCCCGCGGCGGGCGGCACCTATGCCGCGATCCGGCTGATCCGGATGCTGGTGGAGTTCTGGGACCGGGTCGGGCTGCCCGAGCAGGAGCGGATGTTCGGCCGCCGCCGCGACACCGGCGCGCCGCTCGACGGCGTCCACGAGCGCGACGAACCCCGCTACGCCGAGGACCCGGCCGGCGCGGTCATCCCGCTGACCAGCCACATCAGGCGCGCGAACCCGCGCACCGCGCAGGCGTCCGGGCGCCGGATCCTGCGCCGCGCCTTCAACTACGACCGGGGCATGGACGGCGCGGGCGAGCTGGACATGGGCATGATCTTCACCAGCTACCAGCGCGACCTGCGGGCCCAGTTCGAGGCCGTCCAGCGGCGGCTGGCGGGCGAGCCGCTGACCGACTACGTCAGCCCGTTCGGCGGCGGCTACTTCCTCGTCCTGCCCGGGGTCCGGGACGCGGCGGACTTCCTCGGTCGCGGGCTGATCACCTAGAGTGGGCGCGGAGCGCGAGGAGGCGGCGATGGGCCCGGGAACCAGGAGTCGGCGGGCGGCCCTCGCCCTCGCGGCGGCCGGAACGCTCGCGGCCGCGTCCGGCTGCGGATCGGGCGGCGGCGGCCGGCCGGAGACGCTCGGCCCGTCCAGCGCCTTCCACCGCACCCGGACGCCGATCGAGCACGTGGTCGTCATCTTCGGCGAGAACATCTCCTACGACCACTACTTCGGCACCTATCCCAAGGCGGCGAACACCGACGGGACGCGGTTCACCCCGGCCGGGCGCACCCCTCGCGCCGACGGGCTGACGGAGCGGCTGCTCAAGCACAACCCCAACCGCTACAACCCGCGCCGCCTCACCCACGAGCAGGCGCTCACCTGCGACCAGGACCACTCCTACGCCGCCGAGCAGAAGGCCGTCAACGGCGGGCGCATGGACAGGTTCGTGGAACACACCGAGCGGGAGAAATGCGGCGGGCAGCCGATCCTGTTCGGCGCGCCCGGCCTCGTCATGGACTACTACGACGGCAACACCGTCACCGCGATGTGGAACTACGCGCAGCACTACGCGATGAGCGACAACTCCTGGGACACCATCTTCGGGCCGTCCACGCCCGGCGCGCTCAACCTGGCCTCCGGGCAGACCCACGGCGCCTACGCGATGGACCCGGTCACGCACAGGAAGGTGACGGACGCGTCGGTCGTCCAGTCCCCGGACGCCGACGGCGTCGGCACGGTCATCAACGACCCGCAGCCCGCCTTCGACGACTGCTCCGCCAAGAACCACACCGCGAAGAACAACCTGGCGGTGATGACCGGCCGCAACATCGGCGACCTGCTGAACGCCAAGAACATCACCTGGGGCTGGTTCCAGGGCGGGTTCCGCCCGACCGGCGAGGCGAACGGCTACGCGGTGTGCGGCGCGACGCACGAGAACATCGGCGGCAACCCGGTCGTCGACTACATCCCGCACCACGAGCCGTTCCAGTACTACAGGTCGACCGCGAACGAGAAGCACCTGCCGCCGTCCTCGCCCGCCGCGATCGGGCGCACCGACCGCGCCAACCACCAGTACGACCTGGCCGACTTCGCCACCGCGCTGAAGACCGGGCACCTGCCCGCCGTCAGCTTCCTCAAGGCGCCCGCCCACCAGGACGGGCACGCCGGATACTCCGACCCGCTGGACGAGCAGCGGTTCGTCGCGGCGTCCGTCAACAGCGTCCAGCGGTCGCCGGAGTGGCGCTCCACCGCGATCGTCCTCGCCTACGACGACTCCGACGGCTGGTACGACCACCGCGCGCCGACGATCCGCAACGGCTCGGCGGACGCGGCGGTCGACTCCCCGCACTGCGTCGGCGGCCCGCCCCCCGCGGGCGGTCTCCAGGACCGCTGCGGCCCGAGCCAGCGGCTGCCGCTGCTGGTCGTGTCCCCGTACGCGCGGGTGAACCACGTCGACCACCGACCCACCGAGCAGACCTCCGTGCTGCGGTTCATCGAGGACAACTGGGGTCTCGGACGCGTCGGCGGCGCCTCGTTCGACGCGCGGGCGGGCACGCTGGACGGCCTGTTCGACTTCCGCCGCCCGCGCGCCGGCCGGCTGCTCCTCGACCCGGCGACCGGCGCGCCCGCCCGCTGACCCCGCCTTCCTCCCCGCGCCGCGGTCAGGACGCGCGCTCGCGCTCGGCGGCGAGCCCGAGCGCGACGTCGATGATCATGTCCTCCTGGCCGCCGACGTATCCGGCCTCGCCGACCCGTTGGAGGATCTCGTGCGCCGGGACGCCGTAGCGTTCGGCGGCGCGCTCGGCGTGCAGCAGGAAGCTGGAGTACACGCCCGCGTAGCCCTGGGTGATCGCGCCCCGGTCGGCGAACGGGAGCCGCTCCAGGAACGGCTTGACGACGTCGTCGGCGGCGGCCAGCGCGCCCTGCACGTCCACCCCGGTCGGGACGCCGAGCCGCTCGAACGTCGCGACCAGCACCTCGGTGGGGGAGTTGCCCGCGCCCGCGCCGAGCGCGCACAGCGCCCCGTCGATCTGCCGGGCGCCGTTCTGCTGCGCGAGGACGGAGTTGGCGACGCCGAGCGAGAGGTTCTGGTGGCCGTGGAAGCCGACCTGCGCCTCGTGCCCGATCTCCCGCACCAGCGCGCCGACCCGCTCCTGCGCCTCGCCGAGGACGAGCGCTCCGGCCGAGTCCACGACGTAGACGCACTGGGCGCCGCCGTCCACCATGATCCGCGCCTGCGCCGCCAGCTCGTCCGGGCCGATCCGGTGCGAGAGCATCAGGAAGCCGACGGTCTCCATGCCGAGGTCGCGGGCGGCGGCGAAGTGCTGGAGCGACACGTCCGCCTCGGTGCAGTGGGTGGCGATCCGGGCGACCGACGCCCCGGCGCCGTGCGCCCTGCGCAGGTCCTCGACCGTCCCGAGGCCGGGCAGCAGCAGGACGGCGATCTTCGCGGCGGCGGCCTCGTCGACGGCGGCGGCGACGAGCTTGATGTCGTCCTCCAGCGAGAAGCCGTAGTTGAAGGACGAGCCGCCCAGCCCGTCGCCGTGGGTGACCTCGATGACCTCCACGCCCGCGCGGTCCAGGGCGTGCACGACGCCGCGGACCTGCTCCTCGGTGAAGCGGTGCGCCATCGCGTGGCTGCCGTCCCGCAGCGTCGAGTCCGTGATCCTGATCTTGTCCGCCGGCCCGTTCACGCCGCCGCCTTTCCGCGCGCGAGCTGCTCGCCCACCCGGGCGGCCGCCGCCGTCATGATGTCGAGGTTGCCCGCCCACTCGGGCAGGTGGTCGCCGTTGCCCCGCACCTCCAGGAACACCGCGACCCTGGCCATGCCGTTCCAGATGTCGCGGGGCCCGTCGAACTGCGGCTCGGCGCGCAACGTGTAGCCGGGCACGTAGGCCGCGACCTCGGCCACCATCTTCTCCACCGACGCGGCGATCGCGTCGGTGTCGGCGTCGGCGGGGATGGCGCAGAACACCGTGTCCCGCATGATCATCGGTGGCGAGACGGGGTTCAGGATGATGATGGCCTTGCCCCGCGCGGCGCCGCCGACGCGCTCGATCGCGCGGGCCGTGGTCTGGGTGAACTCGTCGATGTTCGCGCGGGTGCCGGGCCCCGCCGACCGGGACGCGATGGAGGCGACGATCTCCGCGTAGGGCACCGGGACCACCGAGGACACCGCGTGCACGATCGGGACCGTCGCCTGCCCGCCGCACGTGATCATGTTGAGGTTCGCGGCGTCGGCCAGCGTGTCCAGGTTGACCGGCGGGCACACGAACGGCCCGGCCGCGGCCGGGGTCAGGTCGATCGCGGTGATCCCGGCGGCCGCGTAGCGCGGGGCGTTGGCGAGGTGGGCCTTCGCGGACGTGGCCTCGAAGACCAGGTCGGGCGGGGCGGCCTGCGCCAGCAGCCAGTCGACGCCCTCGGCCGAGGCGGGCACGCCCAGCGCGCGGGCCCGCGCGAGCCCGTCGGACGCCGGGTCCACCCCGACCATCGAGTGGACCTCGACCAGGTCGCTGCGCAGCAGCTTGACCAGCAGGTCGGTGCCGATGTTGCCGGGCCCGACGATCGCCGCCGTCAGCCTGCTCATGATCCCTCCTTGGTGAGGCGGGCCGGGGCCGGACCGGTCCGGACCCGGCGGGCGCCTCGTCGTGACCGAGCCTGGCCCCGGCGGCGGAGGGGCGGCAACGAACGCGTCCCGTCACGTGGGACACGTCTCCTACAGTGGGGGAATGCCGTCCGAGGACACCTTTCTCCGCCGCGCCGTCGCGGTGCTGTCCGCCTTCCGCGCGGACGACGACGGCCTCGGCGCGGCCGAGTTGGCCCGGCGCAGCGGGCTGCCGCGCTCGACGGCGCACCGGATCGCGCTCGACCTGGTCGAGGCGGGGCTGCTGGAGCGGCAGGGCACGCGGGTGCGGCTCGGGCTGGCGCTGTTCGAGATCGGCCAGCGGGTGCCCCGGCAGCGGGTGCTGCGGGACGCGGCGGTCCCGCTGATGTCGGACCTGCGGGAGGCGACGCGGCAGACCGTCCACCTGGCGGTGCTGGAGGGCGCCGAGGTCGTCTACGTCGAGATCCTCGGCTCGCCGGGCGGGCCGCCGCTGCCCTCGCAGGTCGGCGGGCGGCTGCCCGCTCACGTGACGGGCGTCGGCAAGGCGATCCTCGCGTTCTCCCCGCCGGAGGTCGTGCGCTCGGTGCTCGCGGCGGGGCCGGTCAGGGCGAGCGGGCGGGGCGTCCCGGCGCCGGGGCTGCTGGCCCGCGAGCTGGCCCGGATCCGCGAGGAGGGCGTCGCCTACGACCGCGAGGAGTCGGGCAGCGGCATCGTCTGCGCGGCGAGCCCCGTCCTCGGCCCGGACGGGGAGGCCCTCGGCGCGCTGTCGGTGTCGGGCCGCCCGACCCGGATGCGGCTCGCCGCCGTGGCACCCGCCGTCCACACGGCGGCGCTCACGCTGTCGCGGACGCTTCGCGAGAAGGCGCGCGACCCGTCCGCCTAGCCGCCGCCCCCGTCCTTTCCCGCGAAGTCAATGATCAGATCGGGTTTAATTACCCGGCTGATGGGACGTTTATACCGGTCCCAGGGCGGCGGCCGGCCTGAGGGGTTGACCATGGGCTGAGCTGATGGTTTAAATATGTATGTCGAGTTCGCTCGCCCTCGCCACGAACAGCGCGGAGCCCGCTCCGTCCGCGATGCCAGGGAACGGGGTCCACGGGGTGAAAAACTGTCCGATCCCGGCGGTGGTGAATATGGACGCCGGACGTCTCACCTCCTTCGGATTCGCCATCGAATCGCCCTCCGAAAAGGGTGCCGCGCGTTATCTGATAGGGCGTCGAATAAAGGGCGCGCATGCGGTCACCGGGCTTTTTGTCGAAGCCCCCGAGAATCTCGCGGGCACGCATGTGCGGATCGAGGAGGACCGTTCCGAGGGCTGGTGCGAGGTCCACACGTTCGTGCCGACGATGCGGCGGCCCGTGCGTTTGGGGGAGCGGTACGTCTTCGACCGCCTGCCGCTCACCGACGTGGGCTACCTGGACATCATGGCCTGGCCCTACCCTGGCCTCACCCCGGCGGACGGCGCGGCGGCCGACCTGTCGTGGAGCCGCTGGCCGCAGGCCCGGCCGCGCCGCCTCCACGGCCCGCCCTCCACGCCCGGCCTCACCGTCACCGAGGCCGTCGGCCCCGACGGGTCGGTGCTCGCCCGGGTCGTCGCCCGCCGCCGCGAGGTGGTCCGGCGCTGGGAGGTCCTGGAGCCCGGTGGGCCGGGACTGGCCGGCCTGCCCAGGCAGGTCAGGGCCGCGCGCGGGCGGGACGGCCCGTGGACGCGGCTCGTCCGCGCCGGGGAGCCGGTGCCGGTCCCCGAGGGCGACTTCGAGCCCGGCCGGCTGGGCGCGGCGCTCACCGGGGCGCTCAGCGGAGCGCCCGCAGCCGGGCCCGGCGCGGTCACGACGGGGGAGCGAGGTCGATGACGCGGTCGCGGCTCTCCAACTCGTGCGCGAACTGGTACCACAGGCTGCCGCACTGGCGGGCCAGCGTGGCGAGGGACTGGAGGCGGTAGGCGGGGACGGCGTCCACGAGCTGGTCCCAGTCGCCCTGGCTGATGAGGTGGGAGTGGAGCCAGCGCAGCAGCGCGCGGCCCGCGTCGGTCTGTTTGAGAGCCGGATCCCGGAGGAGGCTGTGCAATATGGAGCGCGCGTCGATATCGGGGGCCTTTCCCTTTGTGCCCGCCTGTTGTTCCTCGGTTCGATCCGCCGGCTCGTCGGGCCCGAGCCGCTGTTCCACCCGCAGCCGCACCCGGGAGCTCTCCGGGCTTTCTCCGCGCCGCACGCGCTGCCGGACGTCGTGCGCCGTTCCCACGGAGATCCCGGCGTTGGCCGCGATCTCCCGAAGCGAGGCACTGGGCCGCTCGGCAATGATCTCCGCCGCGCGGCGCCTCCCTTCCTGGCTGCTCAAAGGGCGCATGCGCCCGTCGACGCCCACCCGCGTGCTCGACTGGAAGTTTTCCCCACTTGAGCGATTTCGCATGGAACTCACCGTCTTGTGCGCGAGTCCGGTGTAGGAGCCGATGGCGCGGTCGGAAAGCTGGGGGTGCGTGGCGAGGATTCGGGCCGCCGCGCCCCGCCGGTCGGCGAGCGTCAGCGGAAGGCCGTGCACGATGTTGGCCTTCACCGCCTGGATGAAGCCCTCGTCCTCGGTGCCGTCGAAGAAGACGACCTGAATCTCCTTTCTTCCGGTCAGCATCGCCGCCCGCAGCCGGTGCATCCCGTCGATGACCCGCATGGTGCTACGGTGCACCAGGATCGGCGGGAGGGTGGTCTCCATTTCGGCGAGCCGGCGAACATGCTCCTCGTCCATTCCGCCGAGCCGGGGTGAATCGGCGGGCAGCAGCGAATTGATGGAGACGATGGAGGCGTTGTGCACCTGCCGGCCCGGCGCGGGCGCGGTCCCGGCCTGCTGACCGAGACGAGGTTGAGGATTGTGCGCATCCCGTTCCATCTCGTATCTCTTTTCATCTCATGGACGCCGATACGGCCGCTGTCCTCGCGTCGGCGCCCCCGATCCACGGCCCGGCGGGAGGCGGCGACGATGCGCGACGACCCGACCACGGTACGTGCTGTCGCCGGTTCCCATCGCTACTCCATGGAGTATTGATATCTATCTCGGTGAGCGTAAAAGAATGTCTGAGCACAAGCCATGCACAAGAGGACTTGACAGCCCGGCGCCGAGCGTATTAGGTCGTCAGGGATTCTGCTCGGTATTGCTGGCGTGGGAGGGCGCGGCGAGCCGCTCAGTGAGCCATGCCAGGGAAAGGGGATAACGGCGTTCGATGCCGTTGTGCCCACCCGGGAAAAGCTCGAAATGAATGATTTCGGAGGGCACGCCCGCCTCGGCCAGGGCGTGCCTGAAAGCCTGGGCGCCGACATCCAGGAATTGCTCGTCGGCGGTTCCGCCGTCGATCCAGACGCCGCGTGCCGAGCGCAGTGCGGCGGCGTGCCGGGCCACCATCCGGACGGGGTCCAGGGCCAGCCAGCGGCGCCAGACCGCGGGCCGGAGCCTCCCGCTCACCGGGTTGAAGGGCAGTTCGGGCACCCCGTCGCCGCCGGGGGAGAGGCAGGCGGCCATGCCCAGCATGATGTGCAGCGAGACGTCCTCGGGCCGGAGTTGCGGGCTTCGGGACCTGAAGTCCTCCCACCAGCGGAGGATGTCGCCGCCGTAGGCGCGCAGATGGCGGACGCACAGCGGGAACTTCGAGAAACAGGTGTACTCGAAAAGGGCGTCCCCCGCGTGGGTGGCGAGGGCGCCGAACAGGTCGGGCCGCAGCATCGGCGTGACCATCGCCCCGTAGCCGCCGCTGGACTTCCCGACGATGCCGCGGTGATCCCGTTCGGGCAGCGTCCGGTAATGCCGGTCCACGAAGGGCACGATCTCGTCGCACAGATAGGAGTGGTACCGCCCGGTGCCCGGCGAGTCCAGGAACTGGCTGCCGCCGTAGGTCGTCCAGGCGTCCACGAAGACGAGGAGCGCGGGTTCGGCCTCGCCGCCCGCGAACAGCGCGTCGGCGGCCTCGATGAAGGGCCGCTGGAACGGCATCCTGTTGAGCCACATCTCCAGTCGCCCGAAATAGCCCTGCAATACGTAGATGGTCGGATACCGTGCCGGGGAATCGTCGTACCCGGGCGGCACGTAGACCCACAGCGGGCGCTTGTGCGGGTCGCCGAGAGGATTCCCGCGAAGCAGTTCGCTATGGATCTCGTGGTCGTCCAGGCGGCCGGAAAGCTCACCGAGCCAGGGCAGCATCGTTCCTCCAGTTGAATCGTCACCGGGGTGAGTCCCGTCGGCTTGACTGTTTCCTGCGCGGGCGTTTTGACTAACGCCCGATCGCGGATGCCGAAACAGCCATCAGTAGACCCAATTCCGGTGCGCGGCGCCAGGCGGGAGCGAATGCGGACATGAGCGAGCCGATCAGACCGGGAGCCCTCGCCCTCCGGGTGGCCCGGATCACCGGGGCCGCCGTCCTGGCGGGCGTGCGCGCGGGCGTCCTCGCGGCGGCGTCGCCGCGCGGCGCGCGCGCCGAACGGGCGGCGGCGGAGCTGGCGCGGCTCGCCGAACGGCTCGGCGGCGCGTTCGTCAAGGTCGGGCAGCTCGCCGGGACGCGGCCCGACCTCGTCGGCCCGGTCGTGGCCGGCGCGCTCGGCCGCCTGCACGACGGCCTGCCGCCGATGCCTCCCGCGCAGGCGCGGCTCGCGGTCCGGCGCGCGTTCCCCCGTCCGCCGGACGGCCTCGCCGCGGCGATCACCGGCCCGCCGGTCGCCAGCGGCTCGATCGCCTCGGTGTACCGGGTCAGGACGGGCGGCCGCCTCCTCGCCCTGAAGGTCCGCCGCCCGGACGTCGGCCGGGTGATGGCGGCGGACCTGGCGGTCATGAACGGGTTCGCGGCGCTGGCGGAGCGGCTCCCCGGCCTGCGCCGGGTGCCGCTCACCGAGATCACCGGCCGGCTCGGGCGCTGCCTGGCCGCCCAGCTCGACTTCGCCGCCGAGGCCGCGAACCTCGCGCGGATGCGCGAGCACCTCGCGGGCTTCCCCGACCTCGTCGTCCCCGCCGTCGTGCCGGAGCTGTGCGGGGACGGGGTGATCGCGATGGAGTACGTCGAGGGGCTCGGCCACGCCTCGATCGAGGGCGTCGCGGCCCCGGCGCGGGAGGCGGAGGTCGCCGCGCTCGTGCGCGCGGTGTACCACCTGCTGTTCGTCGAGGGATTCGTGCACGTCGACCTGCACCAGGGCAACACCTACTTCCTGCCCGACGGCAGGGTCGTGCTGCTCGACGCCGGTTTCGCGTTCCGCCTCGGCGACCTCGCGCGCCGCAGGTTCACCGCCTTCTTCGGCGGCATGATCCGCGGGGACGGGGAGTCCTGCGCCGACATCCTCCGCTCCACCGTCCGCGGCGCCGCCGGCGGGCGGGACGACGCCGCGTTCCGGCGGGAGGTCGCCGCGCTCGTCCGGCGCAACGCGGGCGCCGCCGTCCGCGATTTCAACCTGCCGGCCTTCTGCGCCGAGCTTTTCAACCTCCAGCGCAGGCACGGCCTGTACGCCGAGCCCGAGTTCGTCTTTCCCATGCTGTGCCTGCTCAGCCTCGACGGGCTCGTCAAGGAGCATTACCCGCTGATGGACTTTCAGATGGAGGCCGCGCCCTTCGTCATGCGGAGCCTTCTCACCGAACCCGAGGGCCCCTGACCCCCGCGCCCGCGAACGCTTGCGCGCCCGCGCCGGCCGGACCAATCATTGCCCTGCATCGCAGGCCCGCCGAAGCGCAGGGAGATGAACCGTAATGACCAGTGATTGCGACATCGCCGAGAGCGGCGGGCGGGGAGCCGCGCGGCAATTCCCCGCCCGCGATTTCGGTTTCGACGACCTCGACCTTTCCTGGCTGCGCGCCAAGCGGGGCGAGAAATGGCACGGCTGCGGACCCGGCGCGCTGCCCGCCTCGCTCGCCGACATGGACTACCCGGTGGCGCCCGCCGTCCGCGAGGCGCTGGACGCCGCGGTCCGGCGCGGCGACCTCGGCTATCCGGCCTGGTCGACCTGGACGGGCGCCAACCCGCTGGCCGGGCCGTTCGCCGACCGCATGGACGCCCGGCACGGCTGGCGGCCCCGCCCCGAGTGGGTCCGCAACGTGAGCGACCTGCTCCAGGCGCTCCAGGTGCTGCTGCGGCTGGCGACCCGCCCCGGGGACGCCGTCGCGGTGCAGACGCCGAGCTATCCGCCGTTCCTGAAGACCATCGAGATGATGGACCGCCGCGTGGTCGCGTGCCCCTTCGAACGCGATGGCGGCGCCTGGAGTTTCGACGCAGAACGCTTGGAACGGGATGTGCGCGAATCGGAATGCCGGGTCCTGCTGCTCGTCAACCCGCACAATCCGACGGGGCGGGTGCTGACCCGCGCGGAGCTTGAGTCGCTCGCCGGTATCGCGGTGCGCCACGACCTTCTCGTCATCGCC
Organism: Actinomadura sp. NEAU-AAG7; assembly: GCF_018603865.1. Lineage (NCBI taxonomy): Bacteria > Bacillati > Actinomycetota > Actinomycetes > Streptosporangiales > Thermomonosporaceae > Actinomadura > Actinomadura sp. NEAU-AAG7. The sequence goes on along the minus strand of NZ_JAHFZY010000007.1, from coordinate 602,875 downwards.
GACGAGATCATGTCCGACCTCTGCCACGCCCCGCACCGCCATATCCCGATGGCGTCCCTCGGCGCGGAGATCGCCGAACGGACCATCACCGTGAACTCGGCGACGAAGGCGTTCAATTTCGCCGGGCTGCGGTGCGCGGTGATGCACCTCGCCCCCGAAATGGTGCGCGAGGCTTTCGACTCCTATCCGCCGGACTACTTCGGGCCCGTCAACGTCCTCGGCGTCGAGGCGACGAAGGCGGCCTGGAGCGAGGGCGACGCGTGGCTCGCCGCGCTGACGGACCACCTGCGCGCCAACCGCGACCTGGTCGCCGCGACCCTCGCCGAGCACGCCCCCGCGATCGGATACGACCCGCCTGAGTCGGCCTACCTCGCCTGGCTGGACTGCCGCGAGCTGGGCCTGGCCGCCGAGCCCGCCCAGCACTTCCGCGAGAAGGCCCGCGTGGAGCTGATCCCCGGGAGGGCGTTCGGGGCCGAGGGGCGCGGGTTCACCCGGCTGAACTTCGCCACGTCCCGGACCGTCCTGACCGAGATGCTGCACCGGATGGCCGACTCCCTCACCCCGGTCCGCTGAGGGGGTGGTGGTCCCATGAGCCCGACCGCCGACCGCGTCGTCCGCAGATGGAGCACCGGCCGGGCGAGCACCCGCGCCTACGCGCTGACGATCCGGCACGAACGCCTGTACCGGCTGCTCAGCCGGGTGGTCTGGGGATCGGACGTGCGGTCCTTCCACGACGGGATCGCGGCGCTCGCGGCCGTCCCGGCCGGGTCGAGCGTCCTGGACGTCCCGTGCGGCGGCGGCGTCGCCTTCCGGGGGCTCGATCCGGGGGTCCCGGTCCGCTACGTCGCCGCCGACGCCTCGCCCTTCATGCTGGACCGCGCCCGCGCCGAGGCCGCGCGGCGCGGCTTGAAAGACATCGAGTACGTCGAGACCGGCGTCGTGGACATGCCGTTCGAGGACGGCGCGTTCGACCTGTGCGTCTCCTTCCACGGCCTGCACTGCTTCACCGACCCGGCCGCCGCGCTCCGGGAGATGGCGCGCGTCCTCCGGCCGGGCGGGGAACTGCGGGGGACGGCGGTGGTGAACGACGGCCACGCGCTGTCGCGCCTGGTCATCGCGCACTTCCGGCGCAGCGAGGAGTTCGGCCGGCCGATGCGGGCCGACGACGTCCGCCGCTGGCTGGCCGTCGCCGGCTTCACCGAGCCGGCGCTGGATCGCCAGGGCGCCTATCTGGCCTTCTCCGCGCGGCGCTGACCGGCCCGCCGGTGAGCGCTTCTCGCCTTCGCGCTTCAGCTATACCTTCTTCAAGTAATCTTTTGATGATCGGAGTACACCATGACCTCCGACGGCGCCGTGCGCGCGTCCTCGAACCCCGACGTCCGCCCGCTGCTGGCCGCCTACCGCGCGGCGGTGGTGCCCGCCGCGGTGGACTTCCTGGAGCGCCGGATCTCGGCCGACGAGCTGCGCGAACGCTGGCGCGAGCACTACTTCGGCGCGTTCCGCGACTACGACCGCGCGGTCGAGCGGGCGTGGCGGGAGGCGTCCGGCTCCGACGGGCGGATGGAGAGCGGCGGCCCGGAGGCCGACCCCGGCCACGCCGTGCCGCTGGCGCACTTCCCGGTCAGCAACGCGCACAACAACATCGACCGGCTCGTCGAGGTGCTGGCGATCGAGTTGGGCGGCCGCACGATCGCCGAGACGCGGATGCGGGAGCGGGGGATCGACCTCGCGCACATCATCGACCGGCTCGACGCGCTGATGGCGTCGCTGGCCGGCTGACCCGGGCCGGGCCGGGCGCGACCCGGCCCGGCGCCGCACGGAAGGGCTGGAACATGAGCGAACCGACGCGGGGACGGGCATCCCCGCCGGTCCGCCCGAACCTGTGGGCGGACCGGCTCGCGTCCTACGCCTTCGCGGTGGAGGCGTCGATCGGCCGCAATCCCATGCGCTACCTGCTGGCCCGCCGCTTCGGCGCGGACGACCCGTCCCGGGCGCTGACCATGCTGTTCGTCCTGGAACCCGAGGTCCTGGCGGGCACCTACATCCGGATCCGGGAGGACCGCGCCGCCGGCGCCTGCGAGGTGCGCACCTACCTGCCGACGATGGCGCGGCCCGTCACGGTCGCCGAGGCGCTGCTGTTCGACTGCCTGCCGCTGACCGACGTCGGCTACGTGGACCTCATGGCGTGGCCGCATCCCGGCCTCCGCCCCGAGCCGCCCGAGGGCCCGTCCACGCGCGGCTACCGCTACGACCGCGCCCCGGTCCTGCGCGTCCGCGAGGACATCGACCCCGAGCGGTCGGCGGTGGCGCGCCGCGTCCTCTACCGCGACGGCCAGGAGACGCGGCGCTGGGAGGTCGCCGAATGGGGGCGGGACGGGCAGGAGACGCTGCCCTCGCGCATTCGCGTCACCCGCCCCCGGACCGGCCACGAGACGCGGTTCACCCGCACCGGACCGGCCGTCGCGGTGCCCCCCGCCGTCTTCGACGGTGAACCGGAAATTCTGCGCGACCGCATTGAAGAGTTGTTGGCACCGACTAGGAGACCGTCATGAGAATCCTTTTCGTCCTGCACGATCCGCCCTACGGGACCGAGCGCACCTACAACGGGTTGCGCTGGGCCGCGCAGATGATGACGACCGGCGCGTCCAACGAGGTCAGGGTGTTCCTGTTCGGCGACGCCGTGGCCTCCGTCCAGGACGGGCAGAGCACCCCGAACGGCTTCTACAACGTCGGCAGAATGGTGCAGGGCCTGGTGGAGCACGGCGCGTCGGTCGGCTCGTGCGGAACGTGCCTGGACGCCCGGGGAATCGACGAGAAACGGCTTGTGAAGGGATGCCACCGGTCGTCCATGAAGGAACTCGCCGCGTGGACGGAATGGGCCGACAAGGCGATCAACATCTGAGGGGGTGCCTGATGGCTCGTACAGTGGCCGTGCTCGGCGCGGGCGTCGGCGGCCTCATGACCGCGCGGCACCTGCGCCGGTTGCTGTCCGACGGCGACCGGATCGTCGTCGTCGACCGGAGTTTCGGGAGCGTGCTCGGGCTGTCGCTGCTGTGGGTGCTGCGGGGCTGGCGCAGTCCCGGGGACGTGCGGGTCGCGATCGCCCCCTCGCGCGTGCCCGGGGTCGAGTTGATGCGCGCGGAGATCCTCGCCATCGACCCGGCGGGACGGACCGTGCGCACCAGCGCGGGCACCCTCGCCTACGACGCGCTGGTCGTCGCGCTCGGCGCCGAACTCGATCCGGCCGCCACCCCCGGACTCGCGGAGGCGCTCGCGGACGGCCGCGCCCACGAGTTCTACACGCTGGACGGCGCGGACGCGCTGCGCCGGCGCCTCCGGCCGCTCGCCGGGGGCCGGGTCGTGTTCGCCGTCGCGGGCGTGCCGTTCAAGTGCCCGGCGGCCCCGTTCGAGGCGGCGCTGCTGGCGGCCGACCTGGTGCGGGCCGACGGCCGGTCCCATCCCGTCCGGTTCGACGCCTTCACCCCGGACCCGATGCCGATGGCGGTCGCGGGCCCGGCGGTCGGGGAGGCGCTGGTCGGCATGCTCAAACAGCACGAGATCGGCTTCCATCCGAACCGCGCGCTCGTCTCGGTCGATCCCGGCCGCCGCGAGGCGGTCTTCGCCGACGGCGGCACCGAGCCCTACAACGTCCTCGCGGTGGTGCCCCGGCACCGTCCGCCCCGGGTGGTCGCGGATCTGGGGCTCGGCGACGGCGGCTGGATCCCGGTGCGGGCCCGCACGATGGAGACCGGCGCCGAGGGGGTGTGGGCGCTCGGCGACGTCACCGTGCTGACGCTGCCGAACGGGAAGCCGCTGCCGAAGGCGGCGGTGTTCGCCGAGGGGCAGGCCGAGGTAGTCGCGAACGGCGTCGCCCGCCACCTCGGACGCCGCGCGCCGCGCCCCTGGTTCGACGGGCGTGGCTCCTGCTACATCGAACTCGGCGGCCACCGCGCCGCCAAGGGCGAGGGGGACTTTCTCGACGAGTCCGGGCCGAAGGTCACGCTCGCCGAGCCGTCCGCCGCGTTCCACGAGGAGAAGTGCGCCCAGGAGACCGACTGGCTCCGCCGCTGGACGCGCTGACCCTCCCGCCCTGCACACACGGAAACGGTCGTCGCGGCCACCGGATCTGATGTCCGGTGGCCGCGACGACCGTTCGCGCTCCGCCCCGCCCTAGTGGCCCGTGGCGCAGGTGCTGTACCCCTCACGGATGATCATCGCCGCCATCGGGACGTAGGCCGCCGGGTCCTCGGGGACCACCGCGGCCAGCCCGTCGCAGTACCGGTTGTACATGCAGAAGGCGGCGGCGATCAGGACGGCGTCGTGCAGTTCGGTGTCGGTCGCCCCGGCGTCGCGCGCGGCCTCGACCATCTCCTCGGTCACGTCGTGCCCGCTGCCGCTGACCGCCCCCGCGATCGCGAGCAGCGCCTTCAGCTTCGGGGAGATCGGCGCGCTCGCGGGGTCGGCCAGCACCTTGTCCACGAGCGTCCGGCCCTCCGCGTGCTGCTGCGCGCTCACCTCGCCGTGCGTGTGCAGGCAGAACCGGCAGTCGTTCAGCGCCGAGACGTGCGCGGCGATCAGCTCGCGGTCGGCGCGGCTGAGCGAGTGCTCCCCGCGCAGCAGCACCTCGGCGAGCTGGCTGAGCGGTCGGCCGGTCTCGGGGCGGTACCGCATGAGGCCGGGGGTACCGGGCATGAGCTCGGGGGGCATCGTGATGTGCGGCATTGGCGTCTCCTTACGGGTGGCGTCCGCACGCTCGGACGTCCCACCAGAACACTGCTTTAGAAAACGATAGTCAAGAATTACACTCGGGCGGTGGAACCCGTAGATGAACGTGTTCGGCGCGCCCGCGAGCACGTCATCCCGTCCATTTCCCGCTGAGAAAGGCACACCGGTTGAAGACCATCGAGGAAGTGCTCGCCCATGCCCGCGCCCGGTTGCGCAGGCTCGGCCCGTCCGAGGCGGCCGCCGCCGTCGAGGGCGGCGCCCGGTTCGTTGACACCCGTCCGTCGTTCCAGCGGCTGGCGGGGGGAGTGATCCCCGGCGCCGTGCTGATCGAGCGGAACCATCTCGAATGGCGGCTGGACCCGGCCAGCGCCCATCGGATCCCCGAGGCCACCGACCACGACATCGCCTGGATCGTGGTCTGCGAGGAGGGCTACTCCTCCTCCCTCGCCGCCGCGTCACTCCAGGACCTGGGCCTGCGCAACGCCACCGACCTGGTCGGCGGCTTCCAGGCGTGGAAGGCCGCCGGCCTGCCCGTGCGCACGGGCGAAAGCGAGCTTGATCCCGCCAGGAGCCGCTGACCCGCCACCTCTTTCCCCGGCCGCGCGCCGCGCGCTCTCCCTTCGTGGAGTCCGCGTGGCGCGCGGTCTTTTCATATGCGCCCTCCTGTCGCACGGGTGCCGCATACGAAGAAGTTGAAAGACCCATTGTTCTTTGGATTCCTGCACAATCGGGGCCACGACCGGAGCAAGAGATATCGCTCTACTTTTCGGCGGTGAACATTGACCGGTGTCTGGCGCGCGCTGCGGAGTCGCATTCTCACGCCGAGCACCTCGGAGGTGGGTCTGGACAAGCGCGGGTTCCATGTGAAGGATCCGGCGGCACGGGAGCTGCTGGAGACGATCGGCCGCACTTTCCTGGCGGGCTACGCGCGGGCCGCTCGGGCGCGGTCGCCGGAGGCGGTGGCGGAGGCCCTGCGCGGGGTTCCGCCGAGGTTCCGCGGTTTCGCCCACGAGGGCGCCGCGATGGGGTTCGCCGTGCTCGACGGGCTCTCGCCCCGCGGCGGGCGGCGGTTCGGGAGCTACCTGGACGGCCCCGGCGGCGACCACGTCTACATGGCGCACGTCGGGCTCGGCTGGGCGATGGCGCGGCTGCCGAGGTTCCGCTGGCCGGGGGCGGGGCTCGACCCCGTCCTGCGGTGGCTGGTGCTGGACGGCTACGGGTTCCACCAGGCCTACTTCCGCACCGGGCGCTACGTCCGCGAGCAGTACCGCCCCGACCGGTTCCCGTGGCCGCCCGGCGGGCCGGGACGGTACGCCGCCCGGGTCGTCGACCAGGGCGTCGGGCGGGCGCTGTGGTTCGTCGGCGGCGCCGACGCGGACGTGGTCGCCGACCTGGTCGACCGGTTCCCGCCCCGCCGCCGCGCCGACCTGTTCGGCGGGGCGGGGCTGGCCGCGACCTACGCCGGCGGCGCCGGTGAGGACGAGCTGCGCAGGTTCTGGGACCGCGCCGGCGAGTTCCGGCCGCAGGTCGCGCAGGGCTGTGCGTTCGCGGCCGAGGCGCGCCGGCGCGCCGGACTGGACGTTCCGCACACCGCCGTCGCCACGCGGGTGTTCTGCGGCATGCCCCCGGACGAGGCGGCGCGGATCGCCGTCGGGGCGCGTCCGGGAGCGGAGGAGCGCCCCGCCGGCGGGGTGCCCGCCTTCGAGGTGTGGCGCCGCCGCATCGCCGAGGAGTTCGTGTCACTGGGGAGGTGCTAGCGGATGACCGCTGTACGCGGCTGGGTGCCGGGGTTCGTCGTCGTGCTCGTCGTCGTGGTGATGTTCGCGGCGGTCGGGCCGCCGTCCGTGCCCGCGTCCGAACGGGACGCGATCGCCGGGCGGTACGCGTTCGCGCCGATGTCGATCGAGCTGCCCGGAGGGTACCGGCAGCAGGCGATCCGGCGGGTGAACCGCGACTACGCCGACATCGACGCGTGGATCTCCTCGGTCGGCGCGGCGATCGCGATGAACGACATGGACGGCGACGGGCTGCCCAACGACCTGTGCGTCACCGACCCCCGCATCGACCAGGTCGTGGTGACGCCCGTCCCCGGCGCCCGCGCGGGACGGTACGCCGCGTTCGCGCTGAACCCCGCGCCGCTGCCGATGAACGAGGTGATGGCGCCGATGGGCTGCGTCCCCGGCGACTTCAACGAGGACGGGCGCATCGACCTGCTCGTCTACCTGTGGGGCCGGACGCCCATCGTCTACCTGGCGCGGCCCGGCGCGAAGGCGCCGGCGGCCGCCGCCTACACGCCGGTGGAGCTGGTGCCGAACGCGGGCGGCGCGCGCTACACCGGCCCGCAGTGGAACAGCACGACCGCCGCCGTCGACGACTTCGACGGCGACGGCCACGACGACATCTACATCGGCGACTACTTCCCGGACGGCCCCGTCCTGGACGACCGGGTCGGCGGGGGCGTCGCGATGAACCGCTCCCTGTCCAACGCCTCCAACGGCGGCGACGACCACTTCTTCCGCTGGACGGGCGCCTCGCGGGGCGTCACGTACGAGGAGCAGGGCGGCGTGCTGCCCCGCGACGTCTCCCGGGGATGGGTGCTCGCGGCGGGCGCCAACGACCTCGACGGCGACCAGCTCCCCGAGCTGTACCTCGCTCAGGACCACGGCAGGGACTCCCTCCTCTACAACAGGTCCGTCCCGGGGGCGATCCGGTTCTCGCGGGTGACGGGCGCGCGCGGCCCGATGGTCCCGAAGTCCAAGCGGATCGGGACGGACTCCTTCAAGGGCATGGGCATCGACTTCGCCGACCTCGACCACAACGGCCTCTACGACATGTTCGTCAGCAACATCACCACGACGTTCGGCCTCCAGGAGAGCAACCTCCAGTTCATGGCGACGGCCCGCGACCAGGCCGACCTGCGCGCGCGCCTGCGGCGCGGGGACGCGCCCTGGAAGGACCGCAGCACCGGCGAGGGCACCGCGTGGGCCGGCTGGGGGTGGGACGTGAAGATGGCCGACTTCGACAACAGCGGCGATCCCGCGATCGTCCAGGCGACCGGGTTCGTGAAGGGCGAGGTCAACCGCTGGGCGCAGCTCCAGGAGCTGGCGACGGCCAACGACGGGCTGCTGGAGCACGAGCGGTGGTGGCCGCACGTCCGGGCCGGGGACGACATCGCCGGGAACCAGCCGCTGCGCTTCTTCGCCAGGCGCGAGGGCGGCGGCTACGCCGACGTCGCGGGGCCGCTCGGGCTCGCCGTCCGCGTCCCGACGCGGGGCATCGCCACCGGCGACGCGGACGGCGACGGGCGCGTCGACATGGCCGTCGCCCGCCAGTGGGACGAGCCGGTCTACTACCGCAACGTGAGCCCGTCCGGCGGCGCCTGGCTGACGCTGGCGCTGACCCGCGACGCCGCGTCCCCGGCGACCGGCGCCCCCGGCTCGCCGGCCACCGGGGCGCAGGTCACCGCGACGGCGTCGGACGGCCGCGTCCAGCTCGCCCGGGTCGACGGCGGCAGCGGCCACTCCGGCAAGCGCAGCAGCGAGATCCACCTGGGCCTCGGCCGGGCCGCCGGGCCGGTGCGGGTGCGGCTGCGCTGGCGCGACCGGACGGGCCGGGTCCGCACGCAGGACCTCCGGCTGGCCCCCGGACGGCACGAGATCGGCCTCGGAACCCGCGCGACGGAGAGGTGACGGAGATGGCGGAGATGGCGGAGGCGGACAGGGCCGCGAGGCCGCCCCGGCACGACCCGAAGGTCGTCAAGGCGCTGCGCAACTTCACCGTGTCGATCTCGGTGTTCAACGTCTTCGGCTACACGCTGCTCGGCTTCGAGCAGCCGTGGCTGTGGCCGTTCATCGCGCTCGCCGCCGGCTACACGACGGAGACCGTGCTGGAGGCGCTCGCCGCCCGCCTGGAGGGCCGGCGGCCCCGCTACCGCGGCGGCGGCCCGCGCGGCCTGCTGGAGTTCCTCTACCCCGCGACGATCACCGCGCTCGCCCTGAACATGCTGGTCTACGTCAACGACCAGGTCTGGGTGATGGTGTTCGGGGTCGTGGTCGCGGTGGGCGGGAAGTGGGTCTTCCGGGCCCCGGTGCGGGGCCGGATGCGGCACTACATGAATCCGTCCAACCTCGGGATCGCGGTGATCCTGCTGCTGTACCCGTGGGCGGCGATCGTCCCGCCCTACCAGTTCACCGAGAACATCGCGGGGCCCGCCGACTGGCTGGTCCCGGCGGGGATCCTCGCCGCGGGCACGCTGCTGAACGCCAGGCTCACGGGGCGGATGTGGCTGGTGGGCGCATGGCTCGCCGGGTTCGCCGCCCAGGCGGTCGTGCGCGGCCTGGTCCTGGACACCGCGATCCTCGGGGCGCTCGGCACGATGACCGGGGTCGCGTTCGTGCTGTTCACCAACTACATGATCACCGATCCGGGGACGAGCCCGAGCAGGCCCGCCTCGCAGGCCGCCTTCGGCGCCGGGGTCGCCGCGCTCTACGGCTACCTCGCCGGCGCGGGTGTCGCCTACGGGCTGTTCTTCGCGACCGCGGGGGCCTGCCTCGTGCGCGGCGGGTTCCTGTGGTCGCTGCACATCGCCCAGCGGGCCGCCCGGGAGCGCGAGCCGGGCGCCGGGCCGCCCGCGCGGGCGACCGAGCCCCCGGACGGCAAGGAGGTCGTGCCCGCATGAGCACCCACCCGGCGGCGCCCGGCCCAAGGATCGCGATCATCGGCATGGCGTGCCGCTACCCGGACGCCGCGTCCCCGAGGGAGCTGTGGGAGAACACGGTCGCGGGCAGGCGCGCGTTCCGCCGCATGCCCGCCGAGCGGACCCCGCCGTCCGACTACTGGGACCGCGACCCCGCGGCCCCGGACCGGTTCTACGCGCGGACCGCCGCCGTCATCGAGGGCTACGCGTTCGACCGCGTCGGCTACAAGATCGCGGGCAGCACGTACCGGTCGACCGACCCGACCCACTGGCTGGCGCTCGACACGGCCGCCCGCGCCCTCGCGGACGCGGGCCTGCCCGGCGCGCGGGGCGTGCCGCGCGACCGCGCGTGCGTGATCGTCGGCAACACGCTCACCGGCGAGTTCACCCGCGCGAACACGATGCGGCTGCGCTGGCCGTACGTGCGCCGCACCGTGGCCGCCGCGCTCGCGGAGCAGGGCTGGGACGGCGCGCGCGCCGCCGCGTTCCTCGACGACCTGGAGGGGCGCTACAAGAGCCCCTTCCCCGGCGTCGACGAGGACACCCTCGCCGGCGGCCTGTCCAACACCATCGCGGGCCGCGTCTGCAACTACTTCGACCTCGGCGGCGGGGGCTACACGGTGGACGGCGCCTGCTCCTCCTCGCTGCTGTCGGTGGCCACGGCGTGCCGGGCGCTGGTGGACGGCGACGCCGACCTCGCGATCGGCGGCGGCGTCGACCTGTCCCTCGACCCGTTCGAGCTGGTCGGGTTCGCCAAGACCGGCGCGCTCGCCACCGGCGAGATGCGCGTGTACGACCGGAACTCCACCGGCTTCTGGCCCGGCGAGGGCTGCGGGATGGTCGTGCTGGTGCGCGAGCGGGACGCGCTCGCGGCCGGGCACCGCGTCTACGCGACCGTCGCCGGGTGGGGCATGTCGTCCGACGGCGGCGGGGGCATCACCCGCCCGGAGGTCGCCGGATACCGGCGCGCCCTCGACCGCGCGTACGCGCGGGCCGGGTTCGGCATCGGCACCGTGCCGCTGTTCGAGGGGCACGGCACCGGCACGCCGGTCGGCGACACCACCGAGCTGACCGCCCTGTCGGCCGCACTGTCGGCCGCGCTGACGGCGGACGGTCCGCGCGCCGCTCCCGCCGCGATCGGCTCCGTCAAGGGGGTCATCGGGCACACCAAGGCGGCCGCGGGGGTCGCGGGCCTGATCAAGGCGGCGATGGCGCTGCACGAGCAGGTGATCCCGCCGGCGGTCGGCTGCGTCGACCCGCACCCCCTCCTGGACGCCCCCGCCCCGCTGCGGGCGCCGCGCGCGGCCGAGCCCTGGCCGGACGGCGCGGACCTGCGCGCGGGCGTCACGTCCATGGGGTTCGGCGGCATCAACACCCACCTCGTCCTGGAGAGCGCGGCGCCCCGGCGAGGCGCGCTCGACGCCCGCACGCGCGCGCTGGCCTCGTCCGCCCAGGACGCGGAGCTGCTCCTGCTCGACGGCGCCTCGGCGGACGCGCTCCGCGACCGGCTCACACGGCTGATCGACTTCGTCCCGGCGCTGTCGCGTGCGCAGCTGCGCGACCTTGCCGGAACCCTGCACCGGGAGCTGCGCGACCTGCCCTACCGCGCGGCCGTCGTCGCGTCCTCGCCCGACGACGCCGAGCGGCGGCTGCGCCGGGTGCTCGCCGTCCTGGACGCGGGGGAGGGGTCGCTGGTCGAGACCGGCGGACACGCCTTCCTCGGGCATCCCGCCGGGCGCGCCCGCATCGGCCTGCTGTTCCCCGGCCAGGGCACGGGCGGCGCCGGACGCGGCGGAGCGCTGCGCCGCCGCCTCGCGGAGGTCGACCGGGTCTACCTCCGCGCCGCGCGGACCACCGCGACCGGGGACGGCGCCGCGACGGCGGTCGCGCAGCCGCGCGTCGTCACCGGGTCGGCCGCCGCGCTCGCCGCGCTGGCGGCGCTCGGCGTCGAGGCGTCGGTGGCGGCCGGGCACAGCCTCGGCGAGATCACCGCGCTGCGCTGGGCGGGCGCGATGGACGAGACCGCGCTGCTGGAGCTGGCCGCCGCGCGCGGCCAGATCATGACCGAGCACTCCGCCGCCGGGACCATGGCCGGGATCGCCGCGACCCCGGAGGCCGTCGCGCGGCTCGGCGCGGGCCTGCCGGTGGTGGTCGCGGGCTACAACGGCCCGTCCCAGACCGTCATCGCCGGTCCGCCGGACGCCGTCGCGGAGTTCGGCCGCCGCGCCGAGGAGGCCGGGACGCGCTGGACTCCGCTGCCCGTCTCGCACGCCTTCCACTCGCCGCAGGTCGCCCCGGCCGCGCGCGTCTTCGGCGCCTGGCTGGCCGGCCGGGACTTCGCGCCGCTGCGGCGGCGGGTCGTCTCCACCGTGACCGGCGCCGCCCTCGCGCCCGGCACCGACGTCCGCGACCTGCTGCGCCGCCAGATCACCGCGCCGGTGCTGTTCGCGCAGGCGGTCGAGCTGGCGGCGAAGGAGTGCGACCTGCTCGTCGAGGCGGGCCCGGGACGGGTGCTCACCGGCCTCGCCGCCGCCGTCACCGACGTGCCCGTCCTCGCCCTCGACCCCGACGACGAGCGGCTGGGCGGGCTGCTCCAGGTGGCGGGCGCCGCGTTCGTGCTCGGCGCACCCGTCCGGCACGGGGCGCTGTTCGCCGGGCGGCCCGCCAAGCCCCTGGAGATCGGCGCGGCGCAGCGGTTCCTCTCCAACCCGTGCGAGACCGGCGCGCCGCCACCGGCCCCGCCCGACCAGCCCGACCCGCCCGAGCGCGTCGCCGTCGAACCTCCGGACGTCCCGGAGGAGCCCGCGACCGAGCCGAGCATCGAGCTGCTGCGGCGCCTGGCCGCCGAGCGCGCCGAACTGCCGGTCTCCATGGTCGCCGACGGCACCCGGCTGCTCGACGGCCTCCACCTCAGCTCGATCACGGTCGGCCAGATCGTCGCCCAGGTCGCGCGGCGGCTCGGGCATCCGGCGATGCGGGCGCCCACCAACCTCGCCACCGCGACGCTGCGGGAGCTGGCCGAGGCGATCGACGGCCTCGCCGGCACCGCCGGACCCGCGCCCGCCCGGCCGGGGGCGGACGTCGCGGGCGCCGCGTCCTGGGTCCGCGCCTTCCGCGTCGACCTCGCCGAGGAGCCGGTGCCCGAGCGCGTGGCCCCCGCCGTGCCGGGGACGTGGCGGGTGCACGCGCCGGACGGCCATCCCCTCGCCGGACCGCTGCGCGCGGAGCTGGAGCGCGCGGACCTCGGCCCCGGCGTGCTCGTCTGCCTGCCTCCCGCCTGCGCGGTGGACGACCTGGCGTTCGCGCTGGAGGGCGCGAGGGAGGCCGCCGCCGGGGAGCCGGGCACCCGGTTCGTCCTCGTCCAGCACGGGCGGGGCGGGGCCGGGCTCGCCAAGACGCTGCGGCAGGAGGCCCCGCACGTGCCGACCACGGTCGTGGACATCCCGCCCGAGCCGTGGGCGCTCGCCCGGACGGTCGCCGAGGTCGCCGCGACCAGCGGCTGCGCCGAGGTCCGCTACGGCGCCGACGGGACGCGCCGCGTGCCGACACTGCGCGTACTCCCTGTCGGGCAGGCGCGGACCAGCGAGCCGCTGGGCGCCGCGGACGTGCTGCTCGTGACCGGCGGCGGGAAGGGCATCACCGCAGAGGCCGCGCTGGCGCTGGCGAGGGAAAGCGGCGCCCGGCTCGCACTCCTCGGCCGCTCCGCGCCCGGCGAGGACCCCGAACTCGCCGCGAACCTGGAGCGGATGGCCGGCGGTGGCGCGACCGTCCGCTACGAGGCCGTGGACATCACCGACCCCGAGCGGGTGCGCGCGGCCGTCGGCCGGCTCTCGGACGCGCTCGGCCCGGTCACCGCCGTGCTGCACGGCGCCGGACGCAACGAGCCCGGCCTGCTGACCGGCCTGGACCTGGAGGCGTTCCGGCGGACGCTCGCCCCCAAGGTCGGCGGGCTGCGCGCCGTCCTCGACGCGGTGGACCCCGCCCGGCTCAAGCTCCTGGTCGCCTTCGGCAGCATCCTCGGCCTGACCGGGCTGCGCGGCGAGGCGCACTACGCCACCGCGAACGAGTGGCTGGCCGACCTCACCCGCGAGGTCGCCGCGCGCCATCCCCGCTGCCGGACGCTGTGCCTCCAGTGGTCGGTCTGGTCCGGCGTCGGCATGGGCGAGCGGCTCGACGTGGCGGAGGCCCTGGCCCGCGACGGCATCACCCCGATCACCCCCGACCAGGGCGTCCGGATGCTGCGGCGGCTGGTGACCGACCCGGACGCGCCCGTGGACGTCGTCGTCAGCGGGCGCACCGGCGACATCGACACCGTCCGCCGGGAGGCGCCCGAGCCGCCGCTGCTGCGCTTCGCCGACCGGCCGCTCGTCCGCTACCACGGCGCGGAGCTGGTCACCGAGGTCGACCTGAACGCCGGGAGCGACCCCTACCTCGCCGACCACCGGCTCGACGGGGACCTGCTGTTCCCCGCCGTCCTCGGGATGGAGGCGATGGCGCAGGTCGCCTCCGCTGCCACGGGACGGACGTCCGCGCCCGTCCTGGAGGACGTCGAGTTCCTGCGGCCCGTCGCCGTCCCGCCCGGCGGCACGACGACGATCCGCGTCGCCGCCACCGTCACCGGCGACGACACCGTCGAGACGACCGTGCGCAGCGCCGAGACCGGATTCGCCGCCGAGCACTTCCGCGCGCGGCTGCGCTACACCGGCGGCGGCGTGCCGCAGGGGCCGCCCGGACCGGGCGGCGGCGAGCTGCCGCCGGTCGAGCTGGAGCCCTCCCGCGACCTGTACGGGGACGTGCTGTTCCAGGGCGGCCGGTTCCGGCGGCTGCGCGGCTACCACCGGCTCGCCGCCCGGCACGTCGACGCCGAGGTGGCGGCCGCCGGGCGCGCCGACTGGTTCGCGCCGTTCCTGCCCGCGCGGCTCCTGCTCGGCGACCCCGGCATGCGGGACGCGCTCATGCACGGCAACCAGGTCTGCGTCCCGGACGCGACGCTGCTGCCCCTCGGCGTCGACCGGCTGCACCCCGCCGCGGACCCGGCGCCCGGAACCCTGCGCTACTCCGCGTCCGAGCGCCGCCGCGACGGCGACACCCACGTCTACGACCTCGCCGTGCGGGACGCGGCGGGCCGGGTCGTCGAGCGCTGGGAGGGGCTCCGGCTGCGCGCCGTCCGCAGGGGCGACGGCGCGGGACCGTGGGCGCCGCCGCTGCTCGGCCCGTTCATCGAGCGCGCGGTGGAGGACCTGCTCGGCGCCCGGGTCGCGGTGACGGTCGAGCCGGACCCCGCGAAGCGGTCCGCGCGGCGCGCCGCCACCGCGCTCGCCGCGAGCCGCACGGTCGGACGGCGCGTGTCCGTCGGGTACCGGCCGGACGGACGCCCGGAGATCGGCGCCGACCGGCACCTCTCCTCGTCGCACGGCGCCGGGGTCACCCTCTGCGCGGTCGCCGGGGCAACGGTCGGCTGCGACGTCGAGACCGTGGCCGAGCGCCCCGCCGGGGAATGGGACGGGCTGCTCGGCCGCCATTCCGCCGTGGCCCGCCTCGCGGCCGCCGAGACCGGCGAGGGGGCGGCGGTCTCCGGCACCCGGGTATGGGCCGCCCTCGAATGCCTGGCGAAGGCGGGGCTGCCGTCCGACGCGCCGCTGAACGTGACCACGACGGGTCGGAGGCCGTGGCTGGTGCTCTCATCCGGAACCCTCGAAATCGCGACGCTCGTGACCCGGCTGCGCGACGTTCCCGCGCCGGTGGTGTTCGCGGTTCTGGCCGAAGGGCGGGCATGACCCATGAACTATTTCGAATACCGGCACATCGTCGGCTTCGAGGACACCAACCTCGTCGGAAACGTCTACTACACCCATTACCTCCGGTGGCAGGGGCGATGCCGCGAGATGTTCCTCAGACGGCACGCCCCCGAGTTGCTCGCCGAGCTGCGCGAGGATCTCCGGTTGTTCACCTTGAACGTCGACTGCCAGTTCTACGCGGAGATCACCGCGTTCGACGAGATCTGCGTCCGGATGCGCCTGATCGACCTCGCGCAGACGCAGCTGGAGTTCGGGTTCGACTACCTGCGGCTCGACTCCGGCGGCGGAGAGACCCTCGTCGCCCGGGGCCGCCAGCGGGTCGCGTGCGTGCGCGGCGCGGGCGGCGGCACCGCGCCGGTCCGCGTCCCCGGCGCGCTGACCCGCGCGCTGGCGCCGTTCGCCCCGTCCGGGGCGGAACCGTCCGGCGGGAGGGCGTCGTGACCGTCGAGTACGCCGACACCACCGACGTCGCCGAGCCCGGCCTGCTGCGCCGGGCGTTCGGGACGTTCGCGACCGGCGTCACCGTCGTGACCGTCGGCGGCCGGACCCCGCACGGCATGACCGCGAACTCCTTCACCGCCGTCTCGCTCGACCCGCCGCTGCTGCTGGTCTGCGTCGACCGCACGGCGGTCATGCACCGGCGGATCTGCCTCGGCTTCTTCGGGGTCTCGGTGCTGGCGGCCGGGCAGGAGCGGGTGGCCCGGCACTTCGCCGACGCGCGCCGCCCGCTCGGCGCGGCGATGTTCGAGGGCGTCGGCTGCGAGCCGGGCCGGCTCACCGGCGCGCCGCTGATCACCGGCGCCGCCGCGCGCTTCGAGTGCGAGCTGTTCCGCACCTGCGACGGGGGAGACCACACGATCGTCATCGGCCGCCTGCTGTCGGTGGACCGCGCCTCGGACGCCGCCGCCCGCGGCGGCCTGCTGTTCGCCGGGGGCCGCTTCCGCCGCCTCGCGCCGGAGGGCGAGGAGAACTGAGAGGGGCTCACCGCCGCCCGGCGGGCGGCAAGACGCCCGAACCGAGCACGAGCGCCCGGTAGCGGGAGGGCGGCAGCCCGACGGTGTCCTTGAATGTGGCGCTGAACGTCCCCGCGCTGGAGTAGCCGACCCGCGCCGCGACCTCCCGCACGCCCAGCGAACTGGTCAGCAGCAGTTTCCTGGCCTCCCGTATGCGCACCGCCTGGAGGAAGCGCGCCGGGGTCATTCCCGTGACGCGCCGGAACTCCCGGGTGAGGTGCCCCCGGCTGTAGCGCACCGACCGCGCCATTTCCTCGACCGTCAACCGCTCACGGAAACGCTCGTTGATAACGGCGATGACCTGGTCCACGGCGGTGGCCGCGCAATTCTCCCGCATATCCAGCTCTTGGTCGGTCCGGTACCTTTGAATCGCCATTCGATAATACCGGCCGAAGGGCCGGAAGACTGTGAGGAGGCGGGAAATGACGACCACGCCGCAATCCCCGGCCGACCGGGCCAGAAAAGTGTGGGAGGCGACCGACTACCAGCCGATCGCCACCCGGGACGTCCTGGTGAGCGAGCTGCTCGCGCGGGCCGCCGACGTGCGGAGCGGGCAGCGGGTGCTGGACGTCGCGGCCGGCAGCGGGAACACCGCGCTCGCCGCGGCGCGCCGGGGCGCCCGCGTCACCGCCGCCGACGTCGTGCCGGGGCTGCTGGAGACCGCGTCCCGGCGGGCGGCCGTCGAGGGCCTGGAACTGGGCGTCGAGGTCGCCGACGCGCAGGAGCTGCCGTTCGCGGACGGGAGCTTCGACGTGGTGCTGTCGAGCTTCGGCGTCATGTACGCGCCCGACCAGCCGCGCGCCGCCGCCGAGCTGCTGCGGGTGTGCCGGCCCGGCGGGCGTGTCGGCTTGGTGAGCTGGACGCCGACCGGCCTGACCGCCCGGCTCCAGAAGGTGATGGCGGCCTTCCTCCCGGCGCCGCGCGCCGCGTCCGGCCCGCCGCCGGTGATGTGGGGCGACGAGGACCACTGCCGCGGGCTCTTCGGCGCCGGGGTCGCCTCCGTGCGCTCGCGGGTGCGGGTCAACGAGTGGTGCGCGCCGTCGGCCGTGGCGCAGGTGGAGTTCCTGGTCCGGCACCTTCCGCCCTGGCACGCCGCGTTCGGCCGCCTCGACCCCGAGGCCAGGCGGAAGGTGAGCGAGGCCGCCGCCGCCGAGATCGACGGGGAGAACCGCGCCGAGGACGGCACGCTCGTCGCCGAGGCCGAGTACCTGGAGCTCGTCGCCACCGTCGCCTAGAGGCGCTTGAACAAAAGACATCGGCCGCAGCACGCGAGTGCTGCGGCCGATGTGTTTCCAGCGGTACTACCGCTTCTCGTTGTAGGCCCTCACCGCGCTGCTGTAGAACCGCGCGGCCTGCCCGCGCGACAGGCGACGCGCCTGGACCAGGTCACCCAGCGCCCCGCGGACGCAACGGGTGTAGCGGCGGAACGACACCGAGCGGTCGGTATAGCTGCACGGGATCTCGGGGAAGGCGATCCGCTCGCCCGCCCGGACACCGTAGAGCCTGTTCCGTACCCCGCCCGGCCACAGCACCTCGACGGTCCCGGAGCGCTGCCGGCCCATGCCGAACGTGCCCTCCAGCGCGTCCTGCGAGGCGAAGCTCGACCCGGCGATCACCGGCCGGACCGCCGCCGGGCCGCGCCGCGGCGTGAACTTCACGACGGCGCCGACGCCGTCCCGGTTGACGCGCGCTCCACGGGTCAGCCCGACGCTGCCGAACGTGCGGACCGACGCCGACCGGTTCCGGTTGCCGTCGTTGAGCTGCACCGACAGGTCGCCGTCCACCGTCCTCGTCGGGGTCGGCTGCAGCGTGATCGACGGGACCGAGGGCCCGCCGCCGGTGCGCCGGTAGGTCCGCAGGTAGTTCGCGTCGTCGAACGGCGAGCCGAAGTCGAACGGGCCGTCGTCGGAGTACGGCGTGAGCTTGCCGGCCTTGCGTGACTGGGCCACGCTCACGATGTCGTCGAACCCGTCCTGGTTGAGGTCGCCGACGGAGACGCCGGTGACCGTCCGCCGCCGGTGGTCGGTGGCGCGGGCGACCGCGTCGTCGTACCGGAAGGACGGGTAGAAGCCCTTGCGCAGCGCCCCGGGGCCCTGGTTGCGCAGCAGCGCGCCGGGGTTGTCGGACGTCACCCAGAACATCCCGTCCAGGGCGCCGTGGTAGATGATGTCGGTCGCGCCGTCGTTGTCGTAGTCGAGCGTCGAGGCGCCCCAGCCCCACGGCGTGGCGTTCAGCCCGCCGAGCGTCGGGTCCGCCCCGTCCTTCGTCGGGTTCCGCAGGCCGGACGCGCGCGGGTCGGCGAAGGTGTGGTCGGGCTTCTGCAGGATCCACCGGCTGCTCAGGTCACCCTGCTTGATCCCCATCTCCGGCAGCGGCAGGAACATGTAGTCGCCGCCGCTGCTGTCGAAGACGTCCAGGTTCCCGTCGAAGTTGAAGTCGCCGTAGGCGAGCCCCATCCACGCGCCCGGCTGGTCGGTGCCGACCTGGTGCGTGACGTCGGTGAACCTGCCGTGGCCGTCGTTGCGGTGGATGCGCAGCAGGCCCCGGTCGAGCCCGCCGTACTTCTTCATCGGGTAGGCGGCCTGGTCGTTGGCGTCCATGATGTCCAGGTCGCCGTCCTGGTCGTAGTCGACGGCCGCTATTGCCCAGGAGATCTCCGCGTATGAGCCGTTCCGGGGGGTGTGGGGGGTCGTCCCCCCACGAGAGGTCGGGCCGGTCTCCTTGGGCGGCGGGTTCGTCACCACGATCTTCGCGAAGCCCGAGCTCTCGCCGGCGTCGGTGAAGCGCCGTCCGCCCGCGTTGCGCAGCAGCTGGTTCTGCTGGTTCAGCGCGTACGGGACGGCGAAGATCGCCGCCGCCTTCTTCATGTCGAAGCTGTTGGCGATCGCGATGTCGAGCAGCCCGTCGCCGTCGAAGTCGCCCATCGTGCAGCTCGCATGGCTGGACGTCCCGGCCCCCGCCCGGCTGGAGGTGGTGATGTCCTGGAAAGTGCCGTTGCCCCGGTTCCTCAGCAAATGGTTGTTGGCGTTCCTCCCGAGGACGTAGAGGTCGGTGCGCCCGTCGTTGTCGATGTCGCCCGCGCACGCCCCGTTGGAGTCCACGTTGGTCAGCGCCGCGCCCGAGGAGCGCCCCACATCGGTGAACGAGACCCGTCCGCGCCTGCCCAACGTGTTGCGATAAAGGCTGTTAGGACGGCCCGGGCCGTTGGTCACATAAAGGTCGAGGTCGCCGTCACCGTCGGCGTCGAAGGTCACGACGCCCGCGATGCCGTGGTCGTGCACCGGTTCGTTCGCGTAGTCCCCGAACGTGATCTGGGACTTCTTCTTGTTCGCCAACCGGATCGCGTGCTCGGGCGACGGCCCGCGGCGGTAGTCCGCGAGCCCGCTGCCCCGGACGGCGATCTCGGTGAAACCCGTCCCGGGGCGCCGCTCGGCCTCCCCGCCGGGCGCCGCCGAGGCGGGCGGCACCACGGCGGTGTAACCCGCCATCGCCGACACGCACACGGCGGAGAGCCCGATGCTGAAAATGCGACTTCTGTAGATCATCACGCCTCCGTTCCCTTGGTTCTTCTCAAACAGGCGGTCAGGACCCGGTCTCATCGGCGGCCGGCCTGGCGAAACCGGCGAAAAGGAGGCGTGCCTCGTTGTACGCCTGCACGCCGATCTTCCGCCCCATGCTGGTGCCGTATTCGACCGCGTCCTTGAAATGAATACCTCCGTATTCTCGCGAAACACCGTTCTCCTCGATCGCCGAGGAGAATGTCGGCCAGCGCAGCGTCACGTTCCGCCGCGGTGAGCGCCCCGGTTCCACCCGCGACGACCCCGCCCGGACGGTGACGGAGTCCCCGTACCTGTCGCTTCCGGTGAACATCTTCAACACCTGGCCTCCTGCCGCGCCGAAAGCGGAATGGCCGGACGGATACTCGGCGAACGCCGGGGTGACGAAGAAGGGGGGTTGGTAGGGCCACCACGTTCCGCCGTCGATCACCTTCTGGTGCCGCCGGCCGTGCTCCGGCCAGGACGGGATCCGCTTCCCGCCGTAGAGGTAGCGGATCGCGCTGATCGGCCGGACGGAGTCATGATGTCTCTTGTAGCCCCAGACGGCGATGCTCGAATCAAAGACGGCGTTGGTCATCGCGAAGAACATCTTCACGTCGTCGTCGACGCCGTTCCGGTCGCGCAGGGAGACGAACCGCGCGATGTTCGCCCACGTTCCCGGCGGCGAGACGAAGCCGGGGCCCTCGTCCGCCCAGTATTCGCTGATCACTTTCTGCCGGTCGGTGAGATGGGCCGTGGTCCGCATGATGTCGCGCGCTTGGCGGGTGTAGGCGCGGCTGCCGTATCGGGCCGGGGCGGGTATCTTGAATTGGTCCCACGAACGCAATGCGAACGGTTGTACGTAGCCCATGTGCGGGCCCATGTACTCCTGCGTCCTCGGTACGCCGGCGTCGTCCATGAGCGCCAATGCCTGCCACCGCCCCGGGTCCCTGAGGGTCCTTTTGTCCATCGGCCGACCGACCATCAGCGGGTCGTTGACGGGCCGGTATCCGGTGTAGTCCGAATAGGCGCCCGGTTGGAGGTCGCCGAGTTGGTTGGCGCCGTCGTCGTGCCGGCTGCGCAGCACCGCCTCGCACGCGCGGACGCCGATCTCGCCCGCCCTTCCCGCGGGCGAGACCGGGTAGCCGAGGGCGGCCATCAGCGCGTCGAACCTCGGCCGCTCGGTCGGCCACAGGTCGACGGCCGCGGTGTAGGCGGCGTAGCTGATCGCCTGGTCCTTGTTGCGGGCGGTGCGCTCCGCGCGGGGCCGGCGCAGCCGGGTGCCGAAGCGGGTTCCGGCGGCCCGCCGGTCGTAGGCGGCCCACGCGTCGTACATGCAGGTGTGCGTGACCGCGAGGGCACGCGCCACCATCGGCGGGCCGAGGTGGGTCCTCGTGGTGGCCTCAAGCTGGGCCTGGCTCCAGCGGAGCACGACGTTCTCGCGCCCGCCCCGCGGCCTGTCGCCGGGCCCGGCCGCGCGGGCGGGCGCCTCGGCGAGCCCGAGCGCGAGGCCCAGCGTGGTGGTCACGGCCAGCGCGGCCGTCCCGGTCCGGTGGGGCCGCCGGGGGCGGGCGGCCGGTCCCGCTCTTCCTGTCGGTGACACGGGGTCACCCCCTCGCCGAACCTGCAGGTGGCATGGCGCCACGGTGGCTGCGGTTCGGAGTTACTATAAATTTCTTAAGTCTTGTCGTCCACGGTTGACTTTAGAAAAATATAGTTTTAGGGGTGACGGTCCCGGGGTCAGCCCATCAGGCCGAGGAGCCGCGAGCAGCGCAGCACGGCCTCGTCGTCGCCCTCCATGACGACCCGGCGGGTGAGCGTCGCCTCCAGCGGGTTGAGCCGCCCGGCCCCGATCTCGACGAAGGTGACCGCGTCGGTGTGGACGACGAGCGCCGGCCCGTCCGGCGCCGGGCCGTGGGCGACCCGCACCCGCCCGCCGGCGACGGCGACGTGGAAGACCTCGTCGTCGAGCCGGAACTCGTACTGCTCGTCCGGCCCCGCCTCCCTCGGGTCGATCATCGCCTCGACCGCGAGCACCCCCCAGCGGGGGCGGACGATCTCCTCGGCGTCGGGCGCCCCGAGCGTCCCGAGGCCCCAGCGCGCGAGGGAGAGCACGGCCTCCCGCAGGGCCTCGCCCTGCTCGGTCAGCTCGTACATGCGGGTCTTGGTGCCCGCCTGCGGGCGCTGCCGGACGATGCCCTCCTCGGTGAGCAGCTTCAGCCGGTCGGCGAGCAGGTTCGTGCCGATCCCCGGGAGGTTGGCCAGCAGTTCGTTGTAGCGGCACGGGCCGGTGAGCAGCTCGCGGACGATCAGCAGCGTCCAGCGCTCACCGAGGATGTCGAGGGCGGCGGCCAGGCCGCAGTACTGCCCGTAGTTGCGACGCTGATGCTTCACCTTCGCACGCTCCCATGACGATTGAACACTTGAGAAGTGTATCGCGATGGGGTATCGGCAGGTGGGTCGTGTGACGCGCGGGCCGTCAGCGGACGATGAGGCGGCCGGTGCCCGCGCCGACCGTGCCGATCGCCGCCGCCGGAACGCCGTCGCCCGCCAGGCTCGCGAGCGCCGCGTCCACCCGTCCCGGCTCGACGCCGAACAGCAGCCCGCCGGAGGTCTGGGCGTCGGCCAGCAGCAGCGCGGTGCCCGCGTCGACGGCGGTGAGGTCGGCGCGGTCGCCCACCCAGTCGAGGTTGCGGCGCGTCCCGCCGGGGACGATCTCGCGTTCGACCAGGTCGCGGACGCCCGGCAGCAGCGGCACCGCCGCCGCGTCCAGCCGCGCGTCGACGCCGGACGCCTCGGCCATCCGGCCGAGATGCCCGAGCAGCCCGAACCCGGTGACGTCGGTGCAGCCGGTGGCGCCCGCGGCGACCGCCGCCGCGGCGGCCCGCGCGTTGATCGTGGTCATGGCGTGGATCGCGGCGGCCGCCACCTCGGGCTCGGCGATCCCGTGCTTGATCGCGGTGGCGACGACACCCGTCCCGAGCGGCTTGGTGAGCACGAGGACGTCGCCCGGACGCAGGCCCGCGTTCGTCAGGATCCGGTCGGGGGAGACCTCGCCGATCACCGCGAGTCCGAACTTCGGCACGTCGTCGTCGATCGTGTGCCCGCCGATCGTGACGTAGCCGCACTCGGCGGCCACCTCGGCGGCGCCGTCCAGCACCTCCGCCAACTCCTCGGCGGTCAGCTCACCGCTGTTCCACTCCACCAGGTTCAGCGCGAACAGCGGACGGCCGCCCATGGCGTACACGTCGGAGACCGAGTTCGCGGCGGCGATCCGCCCCCAGGTGCGCGGGTCGTCCACCAGCGGCGTGATGAAGTCGGCGGTCGCGACCAGCGCGCGGCCGTCGTCGATCCGCCACACGGCGGCGTCGTCGCCGGTCTCCGTGCCGACGAGCAGGTCGGGATGACCGGTGGGCGTCAACGAGCGCAGGACCTGCGCCAGCTCGCTGGGCGCGAGCTTGCAGGCTCAACCGGCGCCGTGGCTGAACTGGCTCAATCGGCGTCTGGCCTCCATGGGGGCGAGCGTAATCACACCACCGCGCCGCGTCAACGGGAATTGCCCGGGTGATCACGAAAGTTTCGCCGTCACCTGCATCTTGGGCCTGGCCGGGATTCACCGATGAGAATACCCTGCGAACGACCTGAGGAAATGGCCGTGACAATTAGTAAGGGGGCGCCGTGCGTCCGAATGCTCCGGCGGCGGGGGAACTGGCCGGGTGGGTCGTCGAGGCGGCCGGGCGCGCGCTGGACCTCGTCGCGGACCTGGACGACGAGCAGATGATCGGCCCGCTGCTGCCGACCGTCAACCCGCTGCTGTGGGAGATCGGGCATCTCGCTTGGTTCCAGGAGAAGTTCGTCCTGCGGGACGTGTGCGGCCTGGAGCCCGCGATCGCCGGCGCCGACGCCCTCTACGACTCGGGCGCCGTCCCGCACGACACCCGCTGGCTGCTGCGGCTGCCGGCGCGCGAGGAGACCGCCGCCTACGTGCGGACGGTCGCCGAACGCGTCGCCGAGCAGGTGGAGCGCGCGGACGCGGTCGACGTCGTCCACCATTTCGCCAGGTACACCGTGCACCATTACGACACGCACACCGAGGCCCTTACCTACACGCGCCAGAACCTCGGATATCCGCCGCCCGTATTGCCCGGCCTGACCGATGCCGGCCCGCCCGAAGGACGGGACGCGGGCGCGCTTCCCGGCGACGCCGGGTTCGCCGGGGGCACGTTCCCGCTCGGCGCGCGCATGTCCGACCCGTTCGTCTACGACAACGAGAAATGGGCGCACGAGGTCGTGGTCGCGCCCTTCGCGATGGCGCGGGCGCCGGTCACGCAGGCGGAGTTCGCCGCGTTCGCCGACGACGGCGGCTACACCGACCCCCGGCTCTGGCCGGACGGCGGCGCCTGGCTCGCCGCGACCGGCGCGACGCAGCCGGCCTACTGGCGGGGCGGCCCCGGCGGCCGGCAGCGGCGGAGCTTCGACACCTGGGTCGACCTGGAGCCGCACCTGCCGGTGTGCCATGTGTCCTGGTGGGAGGCCGAGGCGTACTGCCGGTGGGCCGGGCGGCGCCTGCCGTCCGAGGCCGAGTGGGAGTTCGCGGCGACCGGCGGCGCCCGCGCGCGGCCCGCCTACCCGTGGGGCGACGACCCGCCCGGCGCGGCGACCGCCGCGACCGACTGGCGCTCGACCGGCCCGGTGGACGTCGGGGCCTGCGCGGCGGGGGAGGGGCTCGCCGGCTGCCGGCAGCTCGTCGGCAACGTCTGGGAGTGGACGGCGAGCGACTTCACCGCCTACCCGAACTTCGAGCGCGACGCCTACGCCGAGAACTCAGAGCAGTTCTTCGGCGGCCGCAAGGTGCTGCGCGGCGGGGCGTGGGCCACGCGCGGCCGCTACGTCCGGTCGGCGCTGCGCAACTACTTCACCCCCGACCGGCGGGACGTCCTGGCGGGCTTCCGCACGTGCGCCCCCGCGCGGTGATGACGTGATCCTGATCGTCACCCCCGCGCCGGTGGACGGCGCCCACGGCAACGGCGTGACCGCGCGCCGCTGGGCCGGGCTGCTCCGGGAGCTCGGCCACGAGGTCGAGGTCCGCAACGGCTACCGGCGCGGCGGCGCCCCCCGCGACGCGCTCATCGCGCTGCACGCCCGCAAGAGCGCGGACGCGGTCCGCGCCTTCCACACCGACCATCCCAAGGCGCCCGTCGTGATCGCGATGACCGGCACCGATCTGTACCCCGACCTGGTGTCCGCGCAGGTCGACCCGGAGGTGCTCGCGATCGCCTCCCGCCTGGTCGTGCTCCAGCGGGAGGGGACGGCGCAGCTCGGCCCCGCGCTCGCCGGACGCACCGACGTGATCGTGCAGTCCGTCCCGGAGATCGCGCCGCGCCCGCCGCGCGCGGACCGCTTCGAGGTCGCCTTCCTCGCCCACATCCGCCCGGTGAAGGACCCGCTGCGCCCGGCGGCGGCGGTGCGGCTGCTGCCCGCCGCGTCCCGGATCCGCGTCGTCCACCTCGGGGAGGGGCGCGATCCGGACCTCGCCGCGCGGGCCGCCGCCGAGACACGCGACAACCCGCGCTACGAGTGGCGGGGCCCGGTGCCGCGCGACGAGGCGCTCCGCGTCCTGGCCGGGAGCCGGCTGCTGCTGCTCACCTCCCTGCACGAGGGCGGCGCGAACGTGGTCTCGGAGGCGCTGGCCGCCGGGGTGCCGGTCGTCTCCTCCGCCATCTCCGGTTCGACGGGCCTGCTGGGCGCCGGTTACCCCGGCTACTTCCCGCCCGGCGACACCGACGCGCTCGCGACCCTGCTCTACGCCGCCGAGGAGGATCACGGCGGCCTCTACCGGGCGCTGAAGGCGCGGTGCGAGGCGCTGCGCCCGCTCGTCGACCCCGAGGCCGAGAAGCGGGCCCTCGCCCGCATGTTACGCGCCCTCGACCTGCCCGCTCACGAGTAGAAGGTCGGTTCGGGCGGTTCGCCGAGCAGCGCGTACCGGCCGACCTCGCGCTGCTTGTAGGCCACCGGATCGTGCAGGCTGTGCGTGCGCAGGTTCCGCCAGAAGCGGTCGAAGCCGTGCCTGGACGCGGTGGAGCGCGCCCCCATCACGTCGAAGATCCGCGTGCAGACCTCCAGGCCCTCCTTGATGATCCGCTGCTTCGCCGCCGCGATGCGGACGGCCGCCTCACCGCGCTGTTGCGGCGTGACCGCTCCCCGGGGGGCGTGGAGCAGTTCCGAAAGCTCCTCGCCGACCCGGTCGATCAGCGCTTCCGTCGCCCAGAGTTTGGAGCGGAAATCCCCGTACGCCTCCAATATGTACCATTCTTCGGTCGCCGATTCCTTGACGTCGCCGCCGTAGGGCCAGGGACGGGTCGTGGTGCGCGTGTATTCGGCCGCGGCCTCCATCGCGCCCTCGGCGATCCCCTGGTACAGGTTCGTCATGATCAGCTGGAGGGTGAGCAGCGAGAGGCTCCCGTAGGGCAGCGGCCTGGCGCTCTTGCCCGTGTAGCCGAGCGCCGCGTCCCAGGGCACCCGGACGCCCGACAGCGAGAGGCTGCCCGACTCGGTCAGCCGCTGGCCCATGTTGTCCCAGTCGTGGTTGTAGCGCAGCCCGGGGGAGTCGGAGGCGACCGCCGCGAACACCGGGCGGCCGTCGGCGAGGCCGGCCAGCAGGCAGGTCAGGTCGGAGACGGCGCCGCCGGACGCGAAGGACTTGCGGCCGTCCAGGCGCAGCGCGTCGCCCTCGTCGACCGCGACGACGTGCGCGTCCCTCGGGTTGATCGCGCCGCCGTAGAAGAGGCCGCCCCGCGTGTAGGCCGCCTCCTGCTCGGCGATCTGCGCCTCCGTCCCGAAGAAGCGGACCGCCCACGCCCACAGGTAGTGGTAGCCGAGCAACTGGCCGATGGAGCCGTCCGCCCTGGACACCTCGCGGCACACGCGCAACGCGGTGGTCCAGCGCTCACCGCCGCCGCCGTGGGCCTTCGGGCCGAGCAGCGTCACGAGCCCCGCGTCCTTCAGCAACCGGACCTCGGCGTGCGGGGGACGCGGGTGGCGGTCCCGCTCCGCCGCGTCGGCGGCGAGGAGCCGCGCCACCCGCCGCGCCCGGTCGAGCCACTCCCGCGCCGTGCCCGGACGGCCGGCGAACTCCGTGGCGGCGGTCTGCCGCATGGTCGTCATGATGAGGCCACCTCACTAATAAAATATATAGTGATACGGGCTCACCGTGACATGGCGGCGGGCGCCGGTCAAGCGCCGTCCCCGCCGCCTCACATGAAGTTGCGGGTGTGCAGCGAGGACAGCTCGGCCGCCTCGTCGGCGGGGAAGCCTAGGCGGATCAGCCGGTGCTGCCGCCCCTCGTGCATCTCCTGCTGGAGCAGCCGCACCGCCTCGTGGCCGCGCCGGATCGCCTCGGGCGTCCACTCCCCGGCCGCGAGGACGACCAGCGCGTCGAACACGTCCTGGTTGAGCCCGGCGGTGTCGGCCAGGGCGTCGTGGCGGCGCTCGACCGCGCCCCGCAGCCGGCCGCGCAGCGCGGGGTCCACGGCGGCCTGGTGCTGGAGGTGCGCGACGCCGAACGCGACGTGCCGCGCCTCGTCCTGCCGCGCCATCCGGGTGACCTGCCGGGTCACCGGGTCGGGGGCGTGCCGGTCCAGGAAGCTGAGCAGGTTGAGGAAGCTGCCCTCGCCGAGCACCGACAGCAGGAACGAGGCGAGCGAGAAGTCGGGCTCGGTCAGCAGCGTGGCCAGCGACTCGCGCCCGCTTACCGAGGACGTGCCGAGTTCGCCGCCGCGCAGCAGCGCCCGCCGCGTGAACACCTCCACGTGCCGCGCCTCGTCGGCGGCCTGCACCGCCAGCAACTGCTGCACCTCGCGGAAGTGCGGGTGGATCCGGGCGAGCAGCCGCGCCGGGATGACCAGCGCCGCCTGCTCGTTCTCCACCAGGTACGTCATGACCTGGACGACCGCCCGCTCGATCTCCTCGGGCAGCGCGAAACCGACGTCCCAGGCGATCGCCTCGTCCGGCTTCCACTGCGCCGCGACCGCGCTCGCGTACAGGCTCGGCGCGATGTCGGCCCACACCAGGTCGCGGTCGACCAGGTCGAAGCGCGGGGCCGGCCCGCCGGGCTCGACCAGCGCGCCGCGCGCCGCCAGGCCCCAGCTCGGGTCGGCGCGGGCGAGGATCCCGTCGGGACGCGGGCCGCCCGCGCGCACGGCGCCCGCCCAGCGGTCCAGGTCGGCGCGGCCCCGGATCACCCAGGCGCGGACACCGAGGCCGTCCGTCGACTCCCGGACGCCGTGGCCCTGCTTGCGGGCCCAGGCCCGCAGGTGCACGGGCAGCGCGGCGTCCAGGCCGGTCACCCCCAGCTCGGCGCCCGGCGGCAGGTCGCGCAGCGCCCGCTGCACCAGCAGGTGGGCGCCCTGCTCGAAACCGAGGAAGCCGAGGTCGAGCACCGGCGACGCCGTCACGGGGCGTACTCCGCGGCCGTCACCGCTCCCTCGGCGTCGTAGAAGCCGGCCTCGTCGACCGCCGCGTCCAGCAGGGCGTACCCCTCGGTGCGCCCCGGCCGCCACGCCGTCAGCCCCTCCAGGTCGAGCAGGGGTCTGACCTCCGGATCGGCGTAGGACATCGACAGCAGCAGTTCCTCGAAGCGGCGCCGCTCGTCCTCGCCGGCGTCGCCCACGGTCATGTTGCAGTGGTCGTAGGCGGGGGTGCGCCCGATGATCCGGGTGCCGCCGGGCGGCAGCGTCCCCTCCTGCCCGAACGCCAGATGGTTGCCGTCGATCATGCAGGCCGCGGCGACCTCGCCGTCCATCAGCGCGCGTGCCGCGTCCCGCTCCCCGCCGACGTGGTCGCCGTGCAGGCCGACGCCGACGTCGAACCGCCGGATCCGGACGTCCTCGCCCGGCCGCAGCCCCGCCGACCGCAGGTACGCGCCCGGGATCAGCGTGGCCTGCGGGGAGTCGACCGCGCCGACGCCGACCGTCTCCCCCTTCAGGTCGGCGGGCTCCTTGTAGGGGGAGTCGGCGCGCACGACGACGACGGAGGTGAGGTCCTGGTCGGTGTCCCGCATCACCAGCGGCGTCAGCGCGCGCTCCCGCGCCCGCGCGAGCCGCTCGGCCCTGACCCAGGCCAGCGGCGAGTTCCACGCGGCGGCGATCCGTCCGGCGACGAGATCCTCCACCTGCCGCTCGTACTGCGAGTACAGGACGAAGTCGAAATCCAGGTCGCGGGCGCGCAGCCACGCCCGGAAACCGCCCCAGATCGTGACGACCTTCGGGTCGTAGGCGACGGCACCCATCACCAGGGTCATGAACAGCCTCCGTGGAATGGTGACTACAGCAGCGGCAGGCCCAGGGCGGCGCGGCCGACGAAATCGGTGAGCGCCTCCGTGGTCGGCGCCATGACGCGGGCGGCGAGGGAGTCCCGGAAGAGCCGCTCGACACCGAACTCCTTGCGGAACGCCGAGCCGCCGCACAGCCGCATCACGCCGTCGGCGACCTCCGTGGCGGCCTCCCCGGCCACCACCTTCACCTGGAGTACGCGCAGCCCCGCGTCCTCGCGGCCGGTCCCGACCGCGGTGAGGGTGTCGTCCACGAACGCGCGCACCTCGTCCACGCGGGTGCGCAGCCGCGCGTAGCGCGCCCGCGCCTCCGGCTGCTCGGCGATCGTCTGGTCGAGGTGCTCCAGCCGCGTGCCGGTGAGGTGCGCCCCGGCGCGCGCCACCAGCGCCTCCATCAGCCCGAGCGAGAACGAGGCGTTCAGGATCAGGAAGTGCGGCAGGACGACCTGCATCGAGATGTCGAGCCCGGCGCCGTCGGCGCCGAGCATCGCGTCCCGGCCGACGCGCACGCGCTCGGCGTCCACCGGGTTGGAGGCGTTGCCGCGCAGCCCGAGCCCGTCGAACGGCCCGCGCGTGCCGAGCCCGGCGGAGTCGCTCGGCACGTGCCACAGCGTCATCGGCCCGGCGGCCTCCAGCGGCCTGCTCGACCACACGTAGCTGTCGGCCTCGCCGGCCGAGGTGACCCAGCTCTTGCGCGCGTCGAGGACGACCTGCCCGTCCTCGGCGATGGCGGTGCTCAGCGGCGCCCAGAAGTGGCTGCGCGACCCCGCCTCGGAGTAGGCGAGCGTGGTCAGGTGGCCGCCGGCGACCGCGCGGCGCGCCTCCTCGGACCCGTGCGCCTCCAGGACGGCCGTCGCCGCGTAGTGCATCAGCACGATCATGGCGGTCGAACCGCAGGCGCCCGCCAGCCGCTCGATCACATCGGAGGCGGCGGCGAGGTCCGCGCCCTGGCCGCCGACCTCCGCCGCGCTGATCAGGCCGAGGAGCCCGGCCTTGGAGAGCGCGTCCACGCTCTCGCGGGGGAAGGCGCCCTCACGGTCGATCCGCACCGCGTTGGGGGCGACGGTCTCGTCGATGACGGCGCTCAACGACGCCGTGTGTGCATGCGTCATACCACGTCCTCGGTCATACCACGTTCTCGCGGGCGGTCACTGGTCGCAGTCGGACGGTCTCAGCTCGCGATTGTGACGATGTCACCGATGCGGCGTCCCGACAAGGGGGCAAGTGATCCCTTTCGCAAGTTGACGCTAACGGAGAAGCATGCCTACGCTCGAAGACGCCGACACGCCCGCCAGGGAGGAGTATCCTGCGGCGCCGCCCGTCCGATCCGAGGGGTCCGCGGGCTCGCGCCGGGGCACGTCCCGTGCCCGGTTCTCCGCCCGCCCCGGCGCTTGGCGGCGCTGACCAGCCGACTGCTAGCCTGAGACCGATGCCACCCCAACGATCCGGCCTGGACGAGGACGTCGTCTTCCGCGCTCTGGCGGAACCGCGACGGCGGGCCATCCTGAGCCTGGTGGCCTCCGTCGAGCTGCCCGCGGGCAAGATCGCCGAGCATTTCGAGGTCACCCGGTCGGCCGTCTCCCAGCATCTCCAGGTGCTCAAGGACGCGGGCCTCATCACCGAGCGCCGCGAGGGCACCCGCCGCCTCTACCGGGCGAGCGAGGACACGCTGGTCGAGCTGCGCGCCGTCCTGGAGGGCCTGTGGCGGCAGAGCTTCGAGATGGCCCGCGACGTCCTGGAGGCCGACTCGCAGGACGCCGGCGACGCCGCCGCCGGCTGACCGGCCCTCCCGCGTTTGGCCCGTTCCGGCCGCCGCCTCCTCTTCGGACCCGTGGCGCGTGGGAGCGGGGGGAGCAGCGGTTGGATCTGGCACACTGGGCACCGCTGGGGCTGACCGCACGGGGTAGGAACACTCACTGTGAAGCCTGTTGAGCCGATCCGCCAGGCCTTGATGATCGAGGCGAGCCAGGAGCGGACGTTCCACACCTTCGTCAGGCGGCTGTCCGCCTGGTGGCCCATCGAGGGCCGCGCGGCGGCGACCGGCAAGCCGGGGGACGTCCGGGTCGAGGAGTGGGTCGGCGGCCGCGTCTACCAGGCCGGGCGCGCGGGCGCCGAGCGCGAGCGGGGCCACGTCACCATCTGGAACCCGCCCAGCTCCTTCGCCTTCACCTGGGAGGTCGCCCCCGGCGCCGAGATCACCGAGGTGCACCTCCAGTTCCAGCGGCTCGGCCCGGCGCTCACCCGCGTCGTCATGGTCCACCGCGGCTGGGAGTACCTGAGCACCGCGCTGCTCGACCGCTACACCGGCCACGCGGGCGGCTGGCTCGCCGCGCTGCGCAGGTTCGCCGCGATGTTCGAGACCGACCCGCGCCCCCGGCGGCAGGCCGCCGACGACGAACCGCGCTAGGTACTTCTTTCTAAAGTTTTCTGAGATCCCCGCTTCGCTGCGCCGCAGGTGGCGGGGCTGCTCCGACGTGCTCGGAAGGCGTGCGTCCCCGGCCCGGTCGAGATGACCTTCGGTCGGCTCTTGACTATATGAATTTAAAGTGTCGTACTGAAGGGGACAGCGAACCGGTGAGTGGTCAGGAGGAGCACATGACAGCCCTGGACGCGACGGCCCCGCCCGACATCGACCGTCTCGTCAGCGAGTTCCGCGCCACGGTCCTTCCCTCGGCCAGGGACTTCCTGAAGAAGAAGATCTCCGCGAACGAGCTGCGGCGGGTCTGGCGGCCCTACTACTACGACGTCTTCCACCCGTACGACCTCAGCGTGGAGCGGGCCTGGCGGAGCGTGGCGGGCTCCGAGGGCCGCCTGGAGAGCGGACCGCCGCAGGCCGACCCCGCCCACGAGCTTCCCCTCCTGCACTTCCCGGTGAGCATCGCGCACAACAACTTCGACCGGCTGATCGAGGTCCTCGCCGTCGAGCTGGGCGACGGGACCGTCGAGGCCACCGGGATCCCGGAGCGGATCGTTGACTTCGCGCACGTCGTCGACGCGCTGTACGAGCTCATGACGTCGCTGGCCGAACGGTCATGACGTCATCCCCCCGGAAATCCGAAACGAACTTTGGAAAGGAGTGGCCATGGACACGCAGAACATCCTGCAACAGCTGATGGACCGCGGTCTCGCGCCCGGCATCGACGGCGCGACGCTGTCGTCCGCCGACGTCGTCAAGGGGCACGAGTCCGCCTGGGGCGGCGCCGGGAACCTGTACCCGATCCGTCCCTACACCCTGACCCCGGCCGCGCTGGAGAGCTTCACGGTCCGCGAGCGGATCCACGTCAGCGTCGACGGTCTCGGCGAGGACGTCGTGGACCTGTACGGCCTCGGCATCTACCGGCGCCACGACCCGAAGGCGGCCGAGGGCCGCGAGCTCGACTGGGCGGGCGCCATCGTCACCGCGCAGTTCCTGTCCCTTCAGGTGACCGGGCACAGCGATGTGTTCGGCCAGGTGAAGGTGTCCAACTCGCC
The DNA here is from genome assembly GCF_018603865.1 of Actinomadura sp. NEAU-AAG7. Lineage (NCBI taxonomy): Bacteria > Bacillati > Actinomycetota > Actinomycetes > Streptosporangiales > Thermomonosporaceae > Actinomadura > Actinomadura sp. NEAU-AAG7. The sequence goes on along the minus strand of NZ_JAHFZY010000007.1, from coordinate 570,308 downwards.
GCACAAGGCCGAGGGCGCCCGGGTGAAGCCGAGCCCCGCGCCGGGCGGCGGGCACGTCATGCCGATCAAGGACTGCGTCACCTCGCTCTACCCGCGGTTCGAGATCGAGGACCTCGGGACGACCATCGACACCGGGGACGAGGTCGTGCGGCTGGAGTCGCGCATCGCGATGGTCCCGCCGGTCGGTGACGTCTCGCGCACCTCGCGCAGGTACCCGCTGTACGACGAGGCGGGCAGGCCGGTCGGCGAGCTGATCGCCGCCGACATCGAGATCGGCGCGCTGCTCCACCACGTCCCGATCACCAGCGTCGTCGTGCCGGAGGCCCTGGCCGCGGTCGTCGCCTAACCGGGACGCCGCCGTCGACGACGAATGCGTTGGGGGTGGGCCGGTCCGCGCGGATCACCGTGCGGGCCGGCCCGCTTCGGCGCGCCGGGCCCGCGCCGGCACGCGCCGAGCCGCGCCAGGCCGCAGCGGGCGGCTTCGGGCCGCTCCCGATCGTGAGCGTCGGTTGACGCTTTCGAAAGCAATCGCTAACGTTTTTCTGGTCACAGTCACAGCCAGTGAGCCCGACGGAGCAGCGTCCATGGTTTCCGCCGATCAAGGGTCCTACGCGCCGGACCGGCAGCGCTGGACGGTCGTGATCGTGTCGTTCATGTCGTTCATGGTCGGCCTCGACGTCCTCGTCCTGATGACCGCCCTGCCCACGATGCGCACCGAACTCGGCGCCGACGCCGCCGAGCTCGGCTGGACGATCAACGCCTACGAGATCGGCTTCGCGGCGCTCATCCTCACCGGCTCCTCCCTGGGCGACCGGTACGGCCGCCGCATGCTGTTCCTCGCGGGCGTGGCGGTGTTCACGCTGGGCTCGCTGTGGGGCGCGCTCAGCTCCACGATCGAGATGCTGATCCTCGCGCGGGCGTTCCAGGGCCTGGGCGGCGGCGTGGCGACCGCGCTGTCGATCGCGCTGATCAGTGCCGTGACACCGCCGGAGCGGCGCGGCGCCGCGTTCGGCGTCTGGGGCGCGGTCACCGGGATGGCGGTCGCGCTCGGCCCGCTGGTCGGCGGCGTGATCGTGCACTTCCTGGCATGGGAGTGGATCTTCTGGCTCAACGTGCCCATCGGCGTCGCGCTGTTCGCGATGACCCGGTGGCAGATCTCCGAGTCCAAGGGCGAGCGGCCCCCGGTCGACCCGGTCGGGCTCGTCCTGTCGACGATCGGCGTGGTCGCGCTCGCCCAGGCGCTGCTGCGCGGCGGCGACGCCGGGTGGACCACGCCGTCGGTGCTGTACGCCATCATCGGCGGCCTGGTGTTCCTGGCCGCCTTCCTGTTCTGGGAGAACCGCAACCCGGCGCCGATGATGCCACTGTCGATCTTCCGGAACCTGAGCTTCACCGGCGGCTGCGGCGCGAGCTTCGTCATGGGCGTCAGCCTCTACGGGCAGGCGTTCCTGTTCTCGCAGTACCTCCAGTTCGCCCTCGGCAACGACGCCCTCGGCGTCGGCTTCCGGCTCCTGCCGTGGGTGTCGCTCACGCCTGCGATCGCGCCGGTCGTGGGCCGGCTCACCGACCGGATCGGCGAGCGCGCCCTGGTCGCCACCGGCTTCGTGCTGTTCGCCGCGCCGTTCCTGGTCATCGGTCCGCTGACGATGTCGGGCTCCACCTACGGCGCCCTCGTGGTCCCGCTGCTGGTGGCCGGGATCGGCGTCCCGATGACGTACGTGACCATGGTCTCCGCGGTGATGCGCTCGGTCGAGCCCGCGCGGTTCGCCATCGCCTCCGGCGTGAGCATCACGATCCGCCAGGTCGGCGCCGTCTTCGGCGTCGCGGTCGCGGTGGCCGTGTTCTCCAGCTACGGCGACTTCACCACCCCCGGCCGCTTCGTCGACGGCTACGGCCCGGCGGCGACGGTCCTCGCGGTGATCACGCTGGTGGGCGTCGTGCCGTCGCTGATCATCCGCCCGCTGACCGGCCACGCCCCGGCGCCGGCGGACACGGGCGCCACGCACGCCCCGTCCTGACCCGGGGCCGGGGCCCGCCACCGGGCCCGCTCCTCCCAGACCGCCCATCACCGCCGCGCCTCCCCCCGTGCGCCGCGGTGATGGGCCACTTTCGTATGGCCCCGCCGGTGTTCCGGGGGTCGCCGTGGTCGTGTCGGAAGGGGTGCGGCCCGGCCCGTTCGATCTGTTGACAAGCCGCTTTCGACGTTATTAATTGGTCGTGCATTTGTCCGCGCCACCCGTTCTCAGCCATTGTCGGGTGCGGATCGGGATGGGGCATGGTGATGGCCGATACGCACAAGATCGCGCTGTATGAACAGTTCTCCAGGGTCGGGAAGGCGTTGGCGAACCCGGTCCGGCTGATCCTGCTGGATCTGCTCGCGCAGGGGGAACGCAGCGTGGAGGATTTGGCGGACGCCGCGGGAATGAAGGTCGGCAATACTTCGGCGCAGCTCAAAATACTGGCCGGGGCGGGGCTGCTGGCCACGCGGCGGTCGAGCGTGCATGTCTACTACCGGCTGGCCGACGAGCAGGTCGGCGCGTTCGTGGACCAGGTCCAGGAGTTCGCCGCCGCCCGGCTGGCCGAGGTCGAGTGGACGGCGCGCGAGTACCTGGGCGATCTCGCGGCGCTGGAGCCGGTGGCGCAGGAGGACCTCGCCCGGCGGATCGACTCCGGGGACGTCGTGGTCGTCGACGTGCGGCCGCCCGCCGAATACGAGGCCGGGCACATCGCGGGCGCGATCAACGTCCCCAACGACGAACTGGTGGCGTGGCTGGCGGAACTCCCGCACGGCTCCGACGTCATCGCCTACTGCCGCGGGCGCTACTGCGTCCTGGCGCCCAAGGCCGTGCGGCTGCTGCGCTCGCACGGATACCGCGCGCGGCTGCTCGCGGGCGGGATGCCGGAATGGCGGCGCGCCGGAAGACCGGTCACCTCGGGATGACGGCGCCTCGGGATGACGGCGCCCCGGGATGGCGGCGTCTCGGGGATGACTAGGCGGGGAGGCGTTCGACGTAGGCAGCCAGGCACCACGTCCAGCCGCCCTGGGACTCGACCGCGCCCCGGACGGCCGCCGCGCCGGCGCCGTGGCGCTCGAAGTAGCGGTGCTCCAGCTCGACCCGCGTCCGGTCGCCGTCCTCGGCGACGAAGCGGATCTCGACCTCGCTGGCGTGGTCGGGGTCGGGGTCGAACCGCCAGTCCCCGTCCAGATGCCAGGCCAGGACGACCAGCGCCGGGGACTCGAACGCGGTGACCCGGCCGATGTCGCACTCGCTTCCGTCCACGCCCACCTCGTACCAGCGGCCGCCCGCCCTCGGTTCGAGGACGAAGTCGGCCATCTCGGCCTCGCCGATGCTGTACTGCCTCGGCCACCACGCGCCGAACTGCTCGGTGAACACGCGGAATGCCAGGTCCCGGTCGGCGGCGACCGTGATCGTCTGGCGCACCACGTCCCTGAGGTCGACCGGCTGGCTCATCCCCGTGTCCTCCCGCTCGGTGCGTCGCCCAACGCCGTATGAGCGACCTACGCTGTGTGATGGATCACTGACGTCACGCTATGACCTGCCGTCGCACAGCGCAAGCATGGCCAGGGTAGCCGGAGCATGCCTCCGTGGTGGGCCGGACGCGCCGGCGGCTAGGCGGCCGCGCCCGCCCACCGGCGCGCCGCGCGGGACAGCACGTCCACCGCGAGCATCAGCAGCAGCACCGCGATGACGAGCGTGGACAGCTCCGCGTAGCGGAAGAGCTTGAGCGAGATCGCGAGTTCCTGGCCGACGCCGCCCGCGCCGACGAAGCCGAGGACCGTCGAGGTGCGGATGTTGCACTCCCACTGGTAGAGCAGCAGCGAGGTCAGCCCGGCGGCGGCCTGCGGCACGATCGCGAGCGCCGCCGTCGTGAACCGCCCGGCGCCGGTCAGCCGGATCGCCTCGACCGGCGCGGGGTCGACGGCCTCCAACTGCTCCGCCCCGAGCTTGGCGAGCAGCCCGCCGCCGTGCACGCCGATCGCGAGCGCGCCCGCGGCGGGACCGGGGCCGATCGTCGCGACGAACAGCAGCGCCCACATCAGGTCCGGGACGCCGCGCAGCACCGCCGCGTACATCCTGGCGGCCGACCGGACGAGGGACGGGACGCCGACGTTGCCCGCCAGGGGGACCGCCGCCGGGACGGCGAGCACGACCGCGAACAGGAGCCCGGTCAGCGAGATCTGGACGGTCTCCGCCACGGCGCCGCCGACCAGGTGAAGGAACCCCGGCGTCAGGTCCGGGTGGGCGAACGCGCGCAGCAGCCGCAGGCCGCCGGACCGCCCCTCGATGAGCGCGCCGGGCCGCACGCCCGCCCCGGTGACGGCCCAGCCGAGCGCCGCCGCCGCGACCAGCGCCGCCGCCCACCGTCCGCGCGGACGGGCGCGCGGCGCGGGCCGCGGGGCCTGCGCGCGCCAGGACAACTCGTCGGGGGTCATGTCGCGCCCGGGGTCATGCGGGGGACACCGCCCCCGTAGATCGCGGCGGCGGTCCGGTCGTCGATATAGGAGCCGTCATGGACGAGCCGTCCCCCGCGCAGCGCGATGACGCGGGAGAAGTGGCGCGCGAGCGCGAGGTCGTGGGTCGAGACGATCAGCGTGGCGCCCGCGGAGCGCAGCGCCTCCATCGCGGTCCCGGCCGTGACCGGATCCAGCCCGTTGGTGGGTTCGTCGGCCAGCAGCAGGCTCGGGCGGGGGAGCAGCGCCCTGATCAGCGAGATCCGTTTGCGCTGGCCGCCGGACAGGTCGGCCGCGCGGGCGGGCAGGCAGTCGGCGACGTCGAGCGCCTCGGCCAACTCGGCCAGGCGCTCGGCGTGCGGGGCGGGCACGCGGCCCGCGCAGGCCGCCGCCCAGTCGCGGGCCCGCCAGCCGGCCGCCGTGCCCGTCAGCGCGTTGAGCCGCGCCGAGAGGCCGAGGACCAGGTCGTCCCCCTGCCGGACGAAGCCCGTCGCCCGCCGCACCCGCCGGTCGCGCGGGTCGTGCCCGCCGACGCGGAGCCGCCCGCTCACCGCGACCGCGCCGAGGACCGCGCGCAGCAGCGTCGTCTTCCCGGAGCCGGACGGCCCGAGCAGCGCGACCTGCTCGCCGTCCTCCACCGACACCGTCAGATGGTCGACCGCCCGCACGCCGCGTCCGGCGAACTCGACCGTGAGGCCCCTCGTCCGGACGTCTATCGGACCGCTCCTCCCAGCCCGAGCCGCCCGGCCTGGCGGCGCACCTCGTCATAGTCGCGCGCGGCCACCCGCGTGTACCGGCGCGCGCGCATCAACTCCAGCGTGCGCGGATCCCGCATCGTGGTGAACGCCCTGGCCAGCGCCTGGACGGCGCGGTCGCCGAGGGCCGTCCTGGCCACCCAGGGATAGCCCATCACCTGGCGGGTCTCGATGACGCGCAGCGCCCCGGCGGGCACCTTCCCCTCGCGTTCGAGCCGGTGCAGAATGCGCAGCTCGATTCCGCCCGCGTCGGCCCGCCCGCCGAGGACGGCCGCGGCGGTCGCGTCGTGCCCGCCGGTGAACGTCACCCGTTTCAATGGCGGGCACTCGTCCATGCGGCGGGTGGAGCAACGGACTCCGGCGGCGTCGAGCATGATTCTCGGATAAAGGCTTCCGGACGTGGAACTCACGTCCCCGAACGCGAACGTCCTACCGGGCCCGACGATATCGGAGCGCAGATTCCGGTACGGAGAGGCGGCCCGGACGACGATCGCGGAAAGGTAGCGCGGGGTACCGGTCTCCCGGTCGATCTCGGTGACCAGAGGGGTGAGTCCGACCTGCCGCTCGGCCTGGACATAGGTGAGGCCGCCGAGATAGGCGAGGTCGATCCGCCCGCTCGCGAGGGCCGTGACGACGCCCGCGTAGTCGGCCGCGACGAAAAGCTCGACCTGCACGCCGAGGGCGTGTTCGAGATAGTCGCCGAACGGGCCGTACTGCGCCTTCTGCCGATCCGGCGCGACGTTGGGGATCAGGCCCACCCGCAGGGTCTTCGGAACGCCGTTCGCGGCGACCGCCGCCCCGCCGTCGCTCCCCCCGCACGCGGTGAGCGGCGCGGCGAGCGCGAGAACGAAGGCGAGAAGTATTCGTGAAATGCGCACCGGACACCTCCGCGATCTCGCCCGCCGGACCCGGCGAGCGTACTACGCAGGCCGGAATCAAAGGAGACCTCCAAAAATGGACCCGTCGAGCCGGATGTTCTTTCTCAAAGGCGGAGCAGGTCAGCGACGGAGGCCGGGGAAAAAGGATCACTGAGGTGGCGGCGCACAGTTCCGGGCGGCATTGATCCCGTGCCCTGGGATAACCTCATCGCAGCTCAGGCGCTCAACGTGCCCGGCCGCAGCCGGAAGGACGAACGGCGCCGCCCAGCGGTGGCGGGCGCGAGCGCGACAAGCGGCTTGGTTCTTCTTACCGCCCACCCAACCCGAACGTAGTGTCCTTTTCAGGACGCTCCGCCCGCATTTCGGACGCGGCGCAACTCCCCTTACCCCGCGGCGTCGAGGGGTGCCGCCGGACGACCGTGTCAAGGGCTCGAACGCGGGGTAGGGGACGTGCCGGTGGGCGACACCATAACCCTGTTCAAGCACGCCTTAGTCCCCACTTGAACGCTCCGCGCGCCGGGTGGTGCGGCGGGGGTAAGCGTCGGTTGACGCTTGCGAAAGCGTCCACTAACGTTCCAATCATCGGGCACCTTCTGCCCCCGCTCGCGCAGCACCCGCAGCCTCACCGGAGGATCGACCATGGCACCGAAACCGATTCCCGAGTCATACCGCCGCGTCACACCGAGCCTCGTCGTCCGCGGCGCCGCCAAGGCCATCGAGTTCTACGGCGAGGTGTTCGGGGCGACCGAGCGCCTGCGCTTCCCCGGGCCCGGCGACACGATCGTCCACGCCGAGATCGAGATCGGCGACGCGGTCGTCATCGTCGAGGACGAGTTCCCCGAGCAGGGCACCAAGGCCCCGCCGGCCGAGGGCCTCGACGGCTCCCCGGTCTTCCAGTTCATCTACGTCGAGAACGTCGACGCCGTCATCGAGCAGGCGGTGAAGCTCGGCGCCAAGCTCGTGCGCCCCGCCACCGACCAGTTCTACGGCGACCGCGACGGCTACATCATCGACCCCTTCGGCCACGGCTGGACCATCGCCTCGCACGTCGAGGACGTGTCCGAGGAGGAGATGACCCGCCGGATGGCCCAGATGATGGGCGGCTGAACGGATTCGCGGCGAGGTATCGCCTCGCGATCTCCCCGGTGGGGCCCGCCTCGGCGTCGCCCCACCGGTCAGCCGACGCGTTCGCGTGGGCGCTGAGGCCGCGTGAGATCACGGCTTCGGGCCTGGTGGCGAACCGCCGCCCCTCCGGATCTCCGGGGCCCGCACACGTAGCGGGCCTAAATCGGGCGTGCCGGTTCTTCCGGTACGCCCGCGGAGCCTTCGCTTCGCCCGCGCGGTGGCCGCCTCGGGAGGCCGCGCGGGCGAACGGCGTCAGTGGTGGTACTGGTGCACCACCGCGTGTCCCTTGCCGCGTCCGATCATCCAGCGGTTGATGGGGGTGGTGAGGACGAACGCGACCACCAGGGCCAGGGCGAGCGTGCTCCAGAACAGCAGGTCGTCCAGGCCCGCGTGGAGCGCCCCCGGGATCACCAGCATCGTGGCGTTGTCCAGGACCTCCATGACCGCGATCGACACCGTGTCGGCGGCGAGGGCGACGCCGAACGCGGCGCGCAGTGAGAGCCCGGCCTTCAGGACGCCGCGCATCGTCAGCGCGTAGCCGAACACGAACGCCAGCGCCACCGCCGCGACGATCGTCGCCAGGTTCGACCATCCGAACGCGGTCCCGATCACCATTCCCAGCACCTCGCCGATGGCGCAGCCCGTCAGGCAGTGCAGGGTCGCCTGCGCGGCGACCGCCCAGGTCACCGGTCCGGCGTGGCCGCCTCCACCGTCCGGGGCGGAATCGGGCGCCGGGACGGTCCGGTCCATGTGCGGATGGTCGTGAGCGGGCATGAGCGACCTCCCTTGGCCCAGGTCAGCGACATAGGAGTCACCAAGCAGCCTGGGCGGAGTCCTATTCCCTGACGGGGACCGGGCCATGCCCGAGTGCGCCCCGCCCTAGTGGTCGTGGTGCCGCGCGGCGGCGTCGATGACCTGGTCGAGGACGTCGCGGGAGTTGACCAGCTCGGTGATCATCCGGTCGATGCGGTCCCGCTCGGAGGCGAGTTCGGTGGCCAGGCGCGGGGTCGCGATCTCCGACGGGCCGCCGTCGGCGTCCCGCATGCAGGGGAGCAGCCGGGCGATCTTCGCGCTGCTCAGGCCCGCCGCGAACATCTCCTGGATCCGGATGACGCGGTCGACCGCCCGCTCGGGGTAGTCGCGATGCCCGCCGGGCGTGCGCGTGGACGCCAGCAGGCCCCGCTGCTCGTAGTAGCGCAGCGACCGCTCGCTCACCCCGGTGCGCCGGGCGAGCTCACCGATCCGCATCCGGCCTCCTCGTGTTCGCAGCGTGCGGTTGAATCTGACACCAATGTTAACTTCTACCGTGTCGTCATGACGAACACAGGCGAGAACCGGCTCTACGACTACAGCCCGATCACCGCGCGCCCGCCGCTCGACTGGCCCGGCGGCGCCAGGGTCGCCGCCTACGTGGGGCTCAACATCGAGCATTTCCTGGTCGGCCGGCCGTCCACGAGCATCTGGTCCGGCACCTCGCACCTGGACCCCGACGCGCTCAACCACGGCTGGCGCGACTACGGGACGCGCGTCGGGATCTGGCGCACGATCGCGAGCCTCGACCGGCACGGCTTCCGGGCGAGCGCGCTGCTGAACTCCGACGTGGTCCGCCACTATCCGCAGATCATCGAGGCGGGGATGGAGCGGGACTGGGCGTGGCTCGCGCACGGGCGCACCAACTCCGTCCTCCACACCGGCATGGGCGTCGACGAGGAGCGCGCCGTTCTGACCGACATCGTCGACACCATAGCCGGGGCCACCGGTCGGCGGCCGCGCGGCTGGATGGGCCCCGGGCTGACGGAGACGCACAACACCCCGGCCCTGCTCGCCGAACTCGGCCTGGAGTACGTCCTGGACTGGACGAGCGACGACCAGCCCTTCCCGCTGAACGTCCCCGGGATGCTCAGCGTCCCCTACACGCTCGAACTCAACGACCTGCTGCTCTTCTCGAACGGCACCACGGGCCCGGAGTTCGTGCGGATGGTCAAGGACCAGTACGAGCAGCTGCACGCCGACTCCGAGCACGGCGGCCGCGTCATGGCCCTGGCCCTGCACCCCTTCGTGACCGGGCAGCCGTTCCGCGCCAAGTACCTGGACCTCGCGCTCGAATTCCTGGCGGCCCAGCCCGACATCTGGCTGACCACCAGCGACGAGATCGCCGCCCACTACCGGTCCCTGTGAGGACCGGAGCCGGTGACGGGGTTCCCGGGGGTGGGCGGGAACCCCGTCACGACCGGGTTACTTCAGGGTGAGGTTCTGGGACTGGAGCGCCTCGTCCAGGGGCTGGAAGTAGGACTCGAAGCCGCTGCCTCCGCAGGAGTTGCTGCTGATGCCGGACGTGATGCCGACGGCGGTGCTGCCGCTCTGGAGGGAGCCGCCGCTGTCGCCGGGCTGCGCGCACGCGCTGGTCGAGACCAGGCCGGTGACCGCGCCCTGCGGGTAGTTGACCGTCTGGTCGTAGGCGCGGATGGTCCCGGACGTCGTGCCGGTGGTGGAGCCCTTCTTCTGGATCTGGGAGCCGACCGGCGGGCGGCCGACCTGGGTGAGCTGGGCGTTGCTGGTCTGGAGCGAGCTGTTGGTCACCCGGATCGTGCCGTAGTCGTTGCCGGGGAAGCTGCTGGCCTGCCGGGTGCCGACGGTCTGCCCGCCGGAGGTCTTCCAGCTGGCGCCGGCGTTGGTGCAGTGGCCCGCGGTGACGACGTAGGTGGTGCCGCCGCCGACGGCGATCGCCGACACCGAACAGCGCGAGCCGCCGGTCAGGATCGCCTCGCCCGGCGCGAGCACCACGCGGGCCGCCGCCCCGGCGCGCTTGATCTGGACGGTGTCGCCGAGCGCGCGGGCGCGGGCGAGGAACGCGCGGGTCGCGGCGTCCTTGGCGTTCTGGGGCACGCGGACGACGACGGCGTTGGAGACCACGTCCACGCCCCACGACAGCCCGACGGTGCCGCGCGTGCCGGCGAGCCGGTCGAGCCGGGCCTTGGCGTCGTCGAGCGGCCGGATGCCGTGCTCGACCACGCGGGCCTTCGCGCCCGACGCCTCGACCTGGCGCGCGGCGGCCTGGTCCGTGACGTTGACGACGAGGTTCCCGGCGCCGTCGAGGTAGGAGCCCGCGTGCCGGGCGCCGAGCCGGTGGGTGATCTGGTCGGCCAGGGTCTGCTGGGGGAAATGGGCGAGCCTGACGGTCCCGGCGGAATGCGTCTGCGCGGACGCGGGAGCGGTTCCGAACGCCGGGAGCGTGATCAGCGCCGCGGCGCTCAACAGCGGGGGCACCACGCGTTTGAGGTGCGATCCACGGTTCACTGTCGTCCACCTTTCGCCGCCGGTCACCGGTCGGGTGGCGGCGGCTTTTCCGGGGGTTGGCGGGGGACGAACACCTGATCACGTCGACCCGGGGTGGGGGTCTCGTGACCGGGTGTCGCGTGGGAGCAACGTACTGCGAGGAACTGTCCGCAACCAGATTTCGGGACGTCATTGAAATTTCAGTACGTTCCGTTCCTCTTCACATTCATCACTCCCGGGGCCGCGGGCGATGGATCCGCTCCGGTAACGGGCCGGCTACCGGCGGGCTCCCGGGCCGGGGAGCCACAGCCAGGCGCGGGCGCGCGTCTCCTTGCAGCGCACCGCCAGCGGCTCGTAGGCGGCGGGGTCGAAGAACCCGCCGCACGCCCGCGCGATCCCGTGCAGGTGGTCGGAGGCGAGCAGGCCGACGTCGGCGCCCGAGGCGGCCAGCGCCCGCTTGAACGCGGGCGCCTCCAGCAGCCGGAACAGGTGCACCAGCGACGTCCCCGCCACCCCGTTGTCGTCGCCGTGCACGCGGCCGATGTGCGCCGCCACCCGCACCCGCAGGTGGGCGGCCTCGCTGGCCATCCTGTTCGAGCGACGCAGGACGGCGTTCAGGTGGTGGCCGAGCGGTGCCAGCAGGTTCCCGGGGTCCACCTGCGGCGGGACGACGACCAGCGCGCCGTCGCCGCGGTCCTCGCGGTAGCAGCCGGGCCAGGGCAGCCCGGTCATGGTGAACGCCTCCTCCAGCCGCGCGTACAGCGAGCTTCGCAGGTGCAGTTGGACCTCGTCGTCGCGGCGCGGGTCGCCGAACGCGGCGATGTCCACGGCCAGCAGCGGCAGTTCGCGGTCGGAGTGCGCGACGTGCACGGCGTGCGGCGGACGTCCGGCGAGCGGCGGGTCGGCGGCGCGCAGCCCGGTCGGGGACGCGGTCATGGCCGGGGAGCCTCCTCGAAGACGGGATCGGCCCAGAAGGCGATCAGCTCGTGCTCGGCCAGCCGCGCCGGCGGCACGCCGTCCGGCAGGGCGCGGCCGGTGGCGAGCGCCCACAGTGTGATCAGCGTGCGGGCGATGAGCTCGTCGTCGGAGCGGGGACGGTGCGCGCCGGGCCCGTGTCCCGCCGCCGGCGCGCCGGAGGCGGCGGGGCCCGGTCGCGGTCTGGTCGAGGTGTCCATGGCGCCGAATATGGACGCTCCGGCGCCCGCCGCGGCGCTGGTTTCCGGCTACCCGGAACCGCGCGGAGACCCCCGGAGGAATCCGGATGGCGGCGGATGTTCCAGCGCAACCGGACGCGGCGTCCCGTCCCATCCGGATTCATCCGGATCGATCCGGCGACGTCCGGACCGATCCACCGCGGTCCGGGTTTTCGCGGGTACGGGCGAGTATTCATGCTCCGGGCCGCGAGTCGCGATGGAATTCGGAGTGGCGAAGCGCTCCTGACCGCCGTAAGCACTCCGAGATGTGGCAAACCTGACAGAACGGCGTGTCGCGCGGTGGGAGCATGTCGCCCCTTACCGGTTGATCGTCATCCACAGGAAGTGGCCGGTCCGCACAGATGCCTGATGACACCCGCGCCGGCGCGGCGCTGCACACCTTCATCGGCGACCTGCGCGCCGCGTTCGAGCGCGCGGGGCCGCCCACCTTCGCGCGCCTGGAGACCCTGTCCGAACGCTGCCGCGAACCGGGCCCGGCCGCGCGCCCGCGCGAGCCCGGCGGCCCGCGCGACACCGGTGGGCCGGGCGGCCCCGGTGGGCCCGGCGGCCCCGGTGGGCCCGGCGGCCCGCGCGAGACGGGGGCCCCGGGCGGTCAGCGGGTCCGCGTCCTGCCCCATTCGACCACCCACGACATCCTCGCGGGAAAGCGCGGCAGGCTTCCGCCCTGGCCGTGGGTGTCGTCCTTCCTGCACGTGCTGCGGATCGCCGCGTGGGAGAACGGGCTCGATCCCGAGGAGATCGGCTCCACCCGCGACTGGCACGCCCGCTACCTCGCGGCGCGCTCGGCCATCCTCGACGCGCAGCGGCCCCCGCTGGCCGCGCCCGTCCCCGTCCTCGTCCCGCTCGCCGAGGCGCGCCCCACTGCCTATGCCACCGCCACGGCCGCCGCCCCGGAGCCTCCGGAGGAGGAGCCCGAGCCGCCGTCCCTCACGCCGCCGGCGGGGCACACGACCATGATGCGCCGCTACGCCGACGCCTACGGGCGCACCGGCATGCGGCTGCTGCGCCACGCCGAGGCCGACGACGGGCAGGACCGCGGCGTTCCCGCCTACCGGCTGGCGACGCTGCTGGCCTGCGACAACCGTCCGCACGAGGCGCTGTACTGGCTCCAGCGCGCGGCGCGCGTCGGGCACCGGCTCGCCCGCCGGCTCGCCGTCGAGTGGGACCCGCACACCGACCCGTGGCCGCCGCACTACTGGAAGCGGGGCGACGCCGCCTTCGAGGTCGGGATGGACTACGAGGCCAACGGGTACCCGCACGCCGCCGCCGTCTTCTTCGAGCGCGCCGCCGACAACGGCGTCCAGGAGGCCGCCTACCGCTCCGGCCTGCACCGCATGCAGTACGGGCAGACGTGGGAGGCGATGCTGCTGTTCAACCGCGCCGCCGAGGCCGGGCACCGGCCCGCGCAGCGCGAGCTGGACGGCCTGCTGCCCCACTACCACGGCGAATCGCAGGAGGGCTTCAGCCCCTACGGACCTTATTGAGTTGCCCCCCGCCCGCGGCCATTGCCACGCTTGGGAAAACCCATCCGAGGGGGAATGCCCATGTCGACGCTGCGTGTGACCGCCGAAGAGCTGACGATCCATCCGCACGGAAACGCCGACGCTCTCGAACTGGCCCAGGTCGGCCTTTACCGCGCGGTCGTCGGGAAGGGGCGGTTCCAGACCGGGGACCTCGCCGTCTACATTCCCGAGGGTGCGCTGCTGCCCGCCGAGCTGATCGGCGAACTCGGGCTGGAGGGGAAACTCGCCGGATCGGCGAAGAACCGCGTGAAGGCCGTCCGGCTGCGCGGGGAGCTGTCGCAGGGGATCGTCTGCCTGCCCCGCGCCCTGGCCGGGACCGACCTCGCGGCGGCGCGCGCGGAGTCCCGCGACCTCGCCGGCCTGCTCGGCGTCACCAAGTGGGTGCCGCCCGTGCCCGTCCACATGAACGGCGAGGTCGTGCCCGCGCCCGACCTGCTCCCGTGGATCGAGATCGAGGACGTCAAGAGGTATCCGGCGGTCTTCGAGCCCGGCGAGGCGGTCGTGGCGACCGAGAAGATCCACGGCTCGGCGTGCCTGTTCTCCCTGGTCGGGGACGAGGCGTTCGTGTCGTCCAAGGGCTTCGGCCACAAACGGCTCGCTCTGGTCCGCGACGACAAGAACCTCTATTGGCGCGCCGTGGAGGCGCACGGCGTCCCGGCCGCCGCCGCCGCGATCGCGGCGCGGTTCGGCGCCGACCGCGTCGGGGTGTTCGGCGAGGTCTACGGGCGCGGCGTCCAGGACCTGCACTACGGCCGCCAGGAGATCGGCTACGCCGTCTTCGACGTGGCGGTCGCCGAGGGCGAGGGGCCGGTGCGCTGGCTCGACCCCGCCACGCTGGCCGAGGTCCTGGACGAGACGGGCCTCCCCTCCGTCCCGCGCCTGTACGAGGGGCCCTACGACGAGGCCGTGCTCACGGAGTCGGCGAGCGGGCGCGAGGCCGTGTCGGGCGAGGCCGCGCACCTGCGCGAGGGCCTGGTCGTCCGTCCGGCCGTCGAACGCTACAGCGAGGTCACCGGCGGGCGCGCGATCGCCAAGTTCGTCTCCCCGGCCTATCTCACCCGCAAGGGCGGCACCGAATACGAGTAGGCCGCGAACTGCGGCGGGCCCCGGAACATGCCCATGTTCCGGGGCCCTGGTGATTCCGCTCGCACGGCACGCCGGCGGCTTTTAAGGGGGCAGGTCAGTTCTCAGGTCACCGCGTTCTTCCATTGAACTACCGCGCCGCGAGAGGCGCGGGCCAGATTCGAACTGGCATCTCGGTGATTGACGCCTGCCTCCGGTCGATCCGGCGATGAGCGGAAATGCTGATTCTGGAGCGAGAGCCTGAGATTGAACGGCTGCCTCTACCATCTTGGGCTACCGGGACTCGGGTGCCCCGGGGAGGAGTCGAACCTCCACTGTCACCGTGGTTCAGACTGAGCCTCATCCTCAGCTTCGGGACCTGGTCCGGTCCCGCCCCCGCGCTCCTGCGGGGGAGCCTTTTGTGTTCATGCCGTTTCCGTGCCGTTTCCGTGCCGTTTCCGTGCCGGGTCAGGCGAACAGGTAGCCGAACACCGCGTCGCCGACCTTCCGGTCGGTCACCTCGGCGCCGTTGGCCTCCTCGCGCGCGAACTTGACCGCCGCCTGGAGCTTGGTCACGCGTTCGCGCAGCTCGTTCACGCGCCGGGCGGGCAGCGCCCCCGAGAACGCCGTCTTCGTCCAGGTGCCCACGATCACGTCCTCGGTGTAGGTCTCCACCTGCGCGGGGTGCTCGGTGGTGGCCTCGTACAGCACGTGGGCGCGCGGGATCTTCTTGGTGCGCGTCGTCTTCACCGGCTCGGTGCGCCACACGTCGGCGGACTCGTCGAAGCTCCACGACTCGGCCGCGTCCAGGACGGGCAGCTTGTCGACGAAGGTGTGCAGGTCGGTGAGCTGCTTCTCCAGGAACAGCAGGTGCGACACGGGGACGTCGGCGACGATCGTCCGCCCGTCCACGACGACGTCGGCGCGCGCCTCGCAGTTCGCCCAGTCCTTGGTGGCGGTGACGTCGAACAGGCGGGTCAGCGCCCTGGCGGCGTCCGCCAGCGCCTCCTCCGCCTTCACCTGCACCCGGGTCGACTCGGGCGGGAGCTGCTCGCCCTCGTCGTCCAGCGGCTGGTAGGTCCGCGAGATCCCGGACAGCAGCGGCGTCTTCTGGATGCGGTGGTGAATGTCGGTCAGCTCCCGCTGCGCGCGGGATTTCGTGCCCTTCTCCACCGCGATGATCTGGTTCAGCTTCGTCATGTGCGGCACCCCTCCCCGTGACGTGACCGGCGCAACGCTACTGATTCCAGGCCATTCGTGCACCCGGATTTACCCTGACAATTGCCGAGAACGGGGATATCAGTGGCCGGACAAGGGTGTGCCCGGCCCGGCCTCCCACCCCTGCGGAGGCCGGCCGGACCGGGCACGTTCTCGGGTCGTGCTAGAGCGTGATGCTCCAGCCGTTGAGGGTCCCGGTGTCACCGGGGCCCTGGTCGTAGACGGTCAGTTGCCAGTTTCCGGCGGCCTGCGAGCTGACGCCGGGGACGGTGAAGGTCATCGGACCGTCCCACGGTGTGCACTCGTACTGGCCCTGCCCCATCGGCTTGACCGTGTAGGTCCGGCCGGACGGGGAGACCAGGCCGATGGCCATGTCCTCCGTGCAGGTGTGCTGGATGTCGACGCTGAGCGTCACCGTGCTCGACGCCTGCCCCTGCGTGGTGACCTGGAGGGGACTGCTGATCCGCTGGTAGTCGTTGATCGGGTACCGGGTCGTGCTGGTGGAGGTCCGGTTGTCGGCCTTCTTGACCGTCAGCGTGTAGGTGGCGGTCCTCGCGACCGACCCCTGCCCGCTGACCGTCACCGTGTAGTCGCCCGGCTGCGTGTCGGCGGTGGTCGCCACCGTCAGCGTCGCCGTGCTCCCGGTCTTCACCGTGGACGGGCTGACGGTGGCCGTCGGCCCCGCCGGGGACACCGTCGCGGACAGGTTGACCTCCTGCGCGACACCGGCGGTCACGGCCGTCCTCACGGTGGCCGTCGCCGACTTGCCGGCGTCCACGCTCCCCGTCGCCGGGTCGACCGACACCGAGAAGTCGTTGGTGCCGTCGCCCTCCACGTTGAGGGTGAAGGTGGTGGTGTGCTTGACCGCCCCACCGGCGCCGGTGCCGGTGACCTTGACGGCGTAGCTGCCCGCGGCGGTCTGCGCCGTGGTCGCGACCGTCAGCTTGGACGACCCGCCCGCGGTGACCGACGTGGGATCGAGGGTCACGGTCGGGCCGCCCGGCGACACGGTCGCCGTCAGGTCGACCTGCTGGGCGCTGCCCTTGGTCACCGCCGTCCTGACGGTGGCGGTGGCCGACTCCCCGGGCTTGACGCTCCCCGTCGGGGGATCGGAGCTGATGGAGAAGTCGTTGGCGGGCGTCGAGTCGCCGACCGCGACCTTCCACAGCGCCCACGCGATCGCGTCCGAGCTGCGGTCCAGCCCGGTCGTGTCGATGTTGCCCGGGTAGCTGT
Source organism: Actinomadura sp. NEAU-AAG7 (assembly GCF_018603865.1). Lineage (NCBI taxonomy): Bacteria > Bacillati > Actinomycetota > Actinomycetes > Streptosporangiales > Thermomonosporaceae > Actinomadura > Actinomadura sp. NEAU-AAG7. Next base: position 553,550 of record NZ_JAHFZY010000007.1, on the reverse strand, counting down.
CGCAGGACTGGTGGTAGCACCGGTCGAACGCCTGCCCGGCGGTGCCGCCCCACTTCTGCGCTTGCGCCGAGGTCTTCGTCGCGGACGCGCCGGTGGACAGGAACGTCGTCGGGATCCCGGCGTCGCGGAACGGCCCGTCGTCGCTGCAGCACTCCGACATCTCGTCCGGCACCAGCCTGATCGAGTCGAAGTATCCCTTCAGGTACTGCGACAGCGCCGAGTTGACGCCGTCGATGAAGTAGCCGGGGTTGGGCGAGCCGACCATGTCGAAGTTGAAGTAGCCCTTGATCTTCGTGCGGTCGGTGGCCGACAGGCGGGAGACGTAGTTCTGCGAGCCGCGCAGGCCCTGCTCCTCGTCCGTCCACCAGCCGAACCGGACGTGCTTCAGCATCGTCGGCTTGGTCTGCGCCAGCTTCAGCGCGACCTCCAGCAGCGCCGCCGAGCCGGAGCCGTTGTCGTTGATGCCCGGACCCGCCGCGACGCTGTCGAGGTGGGCGCCGAACATGTAGATGTTGTTCTCGTCCCCTCCCGGCCAGTCCGCGATGAGGTTGGGCCCGGCGCCGGCCGAGCAGCCGGACGTGCACGTCTGGCGGGACGTCGTGAACCCGGCGTTCTTCAGCGCCTGCTCCAGGTAGGACACCGACGCGGTGTACCCGGCGCCCGTGGAACGGCGGGTGCCGCCGTTCTGCGTGGCGATGGTCTGGAGCTGCTGGAGGTGGGCCTTGACGTTCTCGACGCTGATGTCAGGCGGGTTGCCCGTGTCGGACCCTCCGCTGACGTTGACGCTGTAGGTGGCGGTGTGGGAGCCGCTCGTCCCGGTTCCGTTCACGGTGACCGTGAACGGGCCGGTCTTGGCGGTGTCGCTCGCCGCGAGGGTGAGCGTGGCGGTGTTCCCGGACTGGACCTGGGCGGGGTTGAAGGTCGCGGTCAGGCCGGGGTTGGCGGGGGACACGGTCGCCGACAGGGTCACCGGCTGGGAGGAGCCGCTGGTGACGGTGGTGTTGACCGTCGCCTGCACGGACTCGCCGGCCTTGACCGTCCCGCTGTTCGGCGCCACCGACAGGGAGAAGTCGTTGCCGCTCGGGACGCAGCTCGGCTCGCCGGACTGCGCGCCCATCTGGACGGCGTTCCAGGCGTCCTTGACCCGGTTGTACCAGGCGCAGGAGGGGTCGAGGTTCTTCGCGGCGGTGAGCGTCAGCGTCCGGTACCGGGGGTAGCTGGTGCTGGACGTCTTCAGCATCATCGCGTTGTAGAAGATCTTCGCGGCGTTCAGCACGCCGATCCCCGTCACCGAGGACGGCCCGCCCGAGCAGATCGGGCTGTTCGGCTTGCCGCCGCCGGGGTTGGAGCCCTCGGCGAGCAGGTAGAACCAATGGTTGCCCGGTCCCGCCGCCTTGTGCACCTCCATGTTCGGAACGGAACTGGAGTAGCAGTTCGGGTCGCCGTTGACGAGCGACGGGTTGTACATGTTGCGGATCGGGCCCTGCCCGACCAGGTTGATCTCCTCGCCGACGGTGTAGTCGGGAGTGTCCTCCGGGTTGTTGAGGAAGGCCTCGGATGCGGCCCCCCACACGTCACCGACGAATTCCTGGGTTCCGCCGCCGGACATTCCACCGGGGGTGAAGTTGTCCAGCCCGTGCCCGAATTCGTGGTCCACCACGTCCGTCGAGGTGATCCACTGGTTGGACTGGTTGTGGCCGAACTGCGCGTCGGTGCCGTTCCAGTAGGCGTTGACCTCGTTGAGGCCGACCCGCGCGGGGGCCCACTGGCCGTTGCGCAGCCCGTCGCGCCCGTACGTCTTCAGCAGGTCCCAGAACCCGCCCGCGGCGTACATGACGTCGACACAGCCGGCTTCCTTGCTCGTCTTGGACGTGCTGCCCCAGACGTCGTCCGGCCCGGAGAAGATGCCGCCGCTGTAGTCGGCGCACGTGAGCCCTGGCCGCTTCGGGTCACGCATCGTGTAGGAACCACCCGACTGGGTCGTTCCAATATTGAGGTTCGGGCCTTCCCAGATTCCGGTGCCCGTGCCCGCGTAAACGGTCTCCTTCGCGTCGAACCGCTTTCCGGTCAGCGCGTCGACATAGACCTTCTTGCGGCTCAGCTGCTTGCCGTCGCGGCCTGAGACGGTCGTCTCCCAGGCGAGGCGGGGCTTGCCCAGCGCGTGCACCACAAGGTGGGGCTTGAGCTGGCTCTTGTCAGGTTTCGACACAGCGGCGCGCGAGGCGCGCGCGGCGGCGTCCGCGCCGACCTCGGGGGCCGTCGCCACCTTGATCTGCTGCTTCTGCGCCACCGAGAGCGTGCGCACATGGCCCTTCGCGTCGGTCGCGACGACGAAGTCGCCGCCGACCACGGGAAGGTCGCGGTACGTGCGCTCATAGGCGACGTAGTACTGGTTCCACGGCGTGCCGACGACCTGCGTGCGGACGAATTTCTCGTCCTTGCCCGCGTGCAGTTCGGCGACGCGTCCGGTGACGATCCGGTCCGCGGACGCCATTGCGGCGACCTTCGGATCGGCGCTGGATCTCGGGCCGCTCGGCGGCGCCGACATGGCGATTGTCGCCAAGCCGGTGACCGGGAGCGCGACGGCCGCCAGGGCCGCCAGAAGGGGTTTGCGTTTCACAGCCGCATGCCTCCATTGGTGCGGGGGGAGAGGCCGCCCCGCAGGGGAACGGGGCGGCGGCCGACACGGCGGCGGCACCGGCGTTGGCCGAGCGAGCGGGGAATGGGGGTGGGTTTCGCGCGGGAGCGGCCGTCGTGTCCTGCGAAGATGAGATTGACACCTGATCAACGCTTGCGGGGCCTCGCATTTAGGCATAGCTTCGCGGCTATGCAGGTTGAACTGCGCCATCTGCGCGTGCTCAGCCGAATCGCCGAGGCGGGCAGTATCACGCGCGCCGCCGCCGACCTGGGCGTCTCCCAGCCGACGCTCAGCGCCCAGCTCCGCCGTATCGAGCAGGCGTTCGGCGGACCGCTGTTCGACCGGAGCCCGGACGGCATCACGCCCACCGCGCTCGGCCGCCACGTCCTCGCCCGCGCCCGGGGCGTGCTCTCGGACGTCGACGACCTGCTCGCCACCGCCCGCAAGAACGGCGAGCGCTCCGTCATCCGGCTCGGGACGCACCCGAGCATCCTGCTGGGGGAGTGGTTACGGCGCCTGGAGGGCGGTCCGCTGCGCCGGACGGTCAGCACCAGCCTCGACTACTCCGGCGGCGTCCTCAACCAGCTCCTCGCCAACGACCAGGTCGACGTCGTGTTCATGGGACGGGTCGCCGACCACCACGCCCCGCCCTGCCCGCCCGGCACGGGCGAGCGCGTGGTCTGCGTCGAACCCTGCGGTGTCGCGCTCCCCTCCGGGCACCGGCTCGCCTCCCGCGGCCGCGTCGAACTCGCCGACCTCGCGGACGAGATCTGGATCCCGCCGCAGGGCGGCGACGACGGCGGCACCGCGATGCTCCGCTCGGCGTGCGAGGCCGCCGGGTTCACCCCCCGCTTCCGCTACCACGACGTCGACCTCAGCGGCATGGCGGGCTTCGTCGCCGCCGGGTTCGCGATCGCGCTCGTCGCGCCCACCTGGCGCCCGTCCGAGGGCGTCACGGTCGTCGCGCTCGCCGGCCGCGCCACCGACGCGCACCGCGTCCTGCGCTGGCGCAACTCGGGGATGACCGTCGAGGAGATCGACATCCTGCACCGCAGCTTCACCGCGCTGTACGAGCCGCTGGTGCGCCGCCACACCGCCGAACTCCGCTGGCTCGCCGACAACCCCGACGCCCGTCCCCGGCTGGCCCGGGCGCCGTTGGAAAATTCTTCCGCGGGGGATGTCGAGGACGATCCGGCGGCTCCGATCACCAGGTGAGCGGCGCCGCGGGGCGCCGGTGATCGAAGGAGCGGACGATGGGGCAGACGATGGGGCAGACGACGGGCAAGGTCACGTGCGACATGGCGGTCTCCCTCGACGGGTACACCGCGGGGCCGAACCAGAGCCTCGACAAGCCGTTCGGCGAGGGCGAGGACGGCCGGCTGACCCGCTGGATGATCGAGGAGGCCGAGGCCAACGCCGAGGTCATCGAGGGCATCACGGACGCGGGCGCCTTCATCATGGGCCGCAACATGTTCAGCCCGGGACGCGGCGACTGGGACCTGGACTGGACCGGCTGGTGGGGCGACGAGCCGCCCTACCACGCGCCGGTGTTCGTCCTCACCCACCACCCGCGCGAGACGGTGACGATGCGGGGCGGCACCACGTTCACGTTCGTCACCGAGGGGATCGAGGAGGCGCTGGTGCGGGCCCGCGCGGCGGCGGGCGGGCGGAACGTCGCGATCGCGGGCGGCGCGCACACGGTGAACCAGTACCTGGCCGCCGGGCTGATCGACGAGTTGCGGCTGCACGTCGCGCCGGTCGTCCTCGGGGCGGGGGAGCGGCTGCTGGAGGGCGTCGGCGACCTCGCCCTCGAACCGGTGAGCGTGGCGGGCATCGGCTCCGTCGCGCACCTGACCTACCGCGTCACGCGGTAGCGCGCCCGGGGCCCGGCCAGGCGCGGCGGTCCAGCGTGAAGACCTTGACCGCCTCGCCCCGGGCGGCGACGGCCTCGCCGTGCAGGCGCATGCCGAGCCGGGTCGCGACGCGGGCGGACGCGTCGTTCCCGATCCGCACCCGGGCCGCGAGCCGGGGGGCGCCGAGCCGCCCGAACGCGTCGTCGCGGGTGGCTCGCGCCGCCTCGGTCGCGATGCCGCGGCCCTGGTACCGGGGATCGAGCCACCAGCCCACCTCGAAGGCGGAACCCTCGACGCCGGGAACGCGGGTGCCGGCGTAGTTCAGGGCGGCGATCCCGAGGAACTCCTCGCCGTCGGCGGCGAGGACGCCCCGCCATCCGAAACCGTGCGACCGCCAATGTTCCAGATAGGCGCGGTGCCTTTCATCGACGTATTCGGGCGTCCACCGTGTGCCGAGGCCGAGCGTCCGGTACACGCGGGGGTCGGAGGTGAGCCTCGCCACGTCCGCCCTGAACTCCTCCCGCCAGCGGACGAGGCGCAGCCGTTCCGTCGTCAGCACGTCCATACGGCCGATCCTAGGTCCTTGAGGGCGCCGGTGGCATGCCAACTCCATTCGTCCCGGAAGTAAAATCCGCTCCTCGTTTCAAATGGCCTTCGTCAAGGACCGGGGACGGTTCTCCGGGTGGGGTACGGCCTTTTTCAAAGGGGATCCGGTGGCCTGACAGCGTGACCGGGACGAATGATGAAGTTCTACGAGAGCGGGCGGGAGCAGCAGCGGGACGCGGCGGCCCGGCGGGTGAGCGAGCGGGCGCCCGCGCGGCGCGGGCACGAGGCGGCGCTGGCGTCGCCGGGCGGGATCGCCTCCGCCGACAGCCCCGAGCGGATCGCGAAGCGGGTGGGACGGCTCGGCCGGTTCTACCGCGAGGGCGACGCGCCCGACCCCGCCGCGCACCTGGAAAAGATCATCAACACGGTCGACTACCTGGGCGTCCGGTACCTGGACGCCGGGGTGGCCGCCGCCCGCGCCGTCGCGCGGGTCGACATCCGGGACGAACGCGGTACGCCCGCCGGCTACGGCACCGGCTCGCTGGTGTCGCCGGCGCTGCTGCTGACCAACCACCACGTCCTCCCGGACGCCGGGACGGCCCGCACCAGCGTCGCCGAGTTCGACTACCAGGACGGGATCGACGGGCGGCCGCTGCCGTCGGTGGTCCACCGGCTGGACCCGGACCGGTTCTTCCTCGCCGACCCCGAACTCGACTTCGCGCTCGTCGCCGTCCGCGCCTCGCCCGCCGAGCTGGCGGTGTTCGGGCACAACCCGCTGATCGAGGCCGAGGGCAAGGCGATCATCGGGGAGTTCGTCACGATCGTCCAGCACCCGCGCGGCGGCCGGAAGCAGGTGGCGCTGCGCGAGAACCGGATCGTCGACATCGCCGACCGGTTCCTGCACTACGCCACCGACACCGAGCCGGGATCCTCCGGCTCGCCGGTGTTCAACGACCAGTGGGAGGTCGTCGCACTGCACCACGCGGGCGTGCCCGCGCCCGAGCAGGACGAGCTCGGCGGGTTCGTCAACGAGGGCGTCCGCGTCAGCCGCGTCTGCCACGCGCTGCGCGAGGCGGAACTTCCCGAGGAGCAGCGCGCGCTCGTCGACCAGCTCTTCGCCGCCGTGCCGGACGCGCCCCCGGCGCTCCTCGCACCCGCCGCCGCCGCGCCCGCGCCGCTGCTGCTCGCGGCCTCGGCAGCCTCCGCGGCCTCGGCGTCCGCGGCCCCGGCTCAGGCCCCGGCTCCCGTTAGGGCGGCGCCGGAGGTGTCGTTCGCGGCGGTCCCGGCGTCGGTGCTGGACCGGGCGGTCACGGTCTCGGTGCCGCTGGAGGTCACGGTCCGGCTCGCGGACGGGCACGCCCCGGACGGCGGGCCACCGGGCGGGGGTCCCCCGGAGTCGCGGGAGGCCACCGCGATCGACCCCGACTACGCGAGCCGCGGCGGGTATGACCCCGCGTTCCTCGCGCGGCCGCTCCCGCTGCCGGCCCTGCCGCCCGAACTGGCGGCCGACGCGTCCGCCGAGCTGCGCTACCACCACTTCAGCGTCGTCATGCACCGGCGCCGCAGGCTCGCGCTGTTCACCGCCTGCAACATCGACGGCAAGCAGGCGCAGCGGCCGAAGCGGCGGGACGACCGGTGGATCCTCGACCCGCGGCTGCCGGTGGACGAGCAGACCGGCGAGCGGGTCTACGCCGACAACGACCTCGACCGGGGGCACCTCGTGCGCCGGCTCGACCCCGCCTGGGGCGCCGGTGAGGCGGAGGTCAAGGCGGCCGTCGACGACACCTTCCACTTCACGAACTCCACCCCGCAGCACCACGCCTTCAACGCCGGCGGGACGCTGTGGCTCGGGCTGGAGGACTACGTGCTCGACAACGCCGACAACCTCGACCTCGCCGTCAGCGTGTTCGCCGGGCCGGTCCTCGCCGCCGACGACGACGCCTACCGGGGCGTCCGGCTCCCGCGCCAGTTCTGGAAGATCGTCGCGATGGTCGGGGAGTCGGGCGCGCTGTCGGTGACCGGCTACCTGCTCAGCCAGGCCGCCCTCATCGCCGACCTGCCCACCGAGGAGGCGTTCTCCTACGGCGCCTACCGGACGTTCCAGCTCCCCGTCCGCCGCATCGCCGAGCTCACCGGGCTCGGCCTCGACCCGTTCGTCAAGGCCGACCCGCTCGAACGGACGGAGGCCACAGAGGTGCCCCGCGAGATCGTGCGGCCGGACGATCTGGTCCTGTGAAGGGCGCGTGGTATTGACCCGGCCTCGCGTCCAAGCGTCGGCCAAGAATGCGTCACCCCGGGTTTGCTGCCCCGCCGGGGAGTGAACATAGCCCGGGAAATGCCTCCGCGGAAACCGGCACGGAAACCGGCGGGGTGCGGGGGAGACGGCCGGAAGGTCTGAAATGTATTCGGGGCTGCGATGTCCGCGGGGCTGAACACCGGCGACTCGGCATGGCTGATGACGGCGACCGCGATGGTCCTGCTCATGACGCCGGGCCTCGCGTTCTTCTACGGCGGAATGGTCCGCTCGAAGAACATGCTGACGATGCTCTACATGAGCTTCATCTGCATCGGCCTGGTGACGATCCTCTGGTTCCTCTACGGATACGGGATCGCGTTCGGCGACGACGCCGGCGGCGCCGGGCTGATCGGCTGGGGCGACTGGCGGCTCGGGAACGTCTCGGTGAACGCGCTGCAGGGCAGGATCCCCGAGCAGATCTACGTCTGCTTCCAGCTCACCTTCGCCATCATCACGGTCGCGCTGATCAGCGGGTCGGTCGCGGGCCGGGCGAGGTTCGGGCCGTGGCTGCTGTTCGTGGTGGCCTGGGTGACGCTGGTCTACCTGCCGGTCGCGCACTGGGTGTTCGCCTCGTCCGGGTGGATCAACAAGTGGGGCGTCATGGACTTCGCCGGCGGCCTGGTCGTCGAGTTGAACTCGGGCGTCTCCGGGCTCGCGCTCGCGCTGGTGCTCGGGCGCGGCGTCGCGTTCCGGCGCGGTGAGGGGCCGCGTCCGGGCAACGTCCCGTTCGTCCTGCTGGGGCTCGGGCTGCTGTGGTTCGGCTGGTTCGGGTTCAACGCGGGCTCGGCGCTGAGCGACGGCGCGCTCGCCACGCGCGCGTTCGTCAGCACGATGATCGCGGGCTGCGCGGGGATGCTGACCTGGCGGCTCATCGAGTGGCTGCGCGTCCGGCACCTGACGCGGCTGGGCTCGGCCAGCGGCGCGCTCGCCGGACTTGTGGCCATCACCCCGTCCTGCGCGTACGTCGGCGTCGAGGGCGCCTTCGCGATCGGTGCCGTCGCGGCGGCGGTGTGCACCTACGCGGTCGAGTTGAAGCTGGTCGCGGGCTACGACGACACCCTGGACGTGACGGGCATCCACGGCGCGGGCGGGATCGTCGGGGTCGTGTCCCTCGGCTTCCTGGCCACCGGCTGGGACGCGGGCTCGGCCGGGCTGTTCTACGGCGGGTCGGTCTCGGTGCTCGGCAAGCAGGTCGTCGCGGTGCTCGCCGTCGGCGCCTACGCGTTCGCCGCCACCTACCTCGTCGGCACCGCCGTCGACCGCCTCACCAGGATGCGCATGACCGACGAGGAACAGGCCAGGGGCACCGACGCGGCCTTCGCCGACGGCTGACCGGGCGGACCCCGGTGCGCGAACCGAGCGAGGACGGCACGGCGGCGCCGCGCCGCGGCGTCGTCCCCTCGCGCGGCCTGCTGGGGGCGCGGCGCGGGCCGCGCCTTCCGCTGCGGCACGGCGAGGGCGACAGGAGCCGCCTGACCAGCCTCCAGGGGCTGGTCGCGCTCTCGCTGGACGCGCTGAGCTCGGTCGCCTACGGTCCCGAGGCGATCGCGCTGGTCCTGGTCACCGCCGGGGTGTCCCGGGTGCGGCTCACGCTGCCGGTCACGCTCGCGATCGCCGGGCTGCTCGCCGTGCTGGTGGTGTCCTACCGGCAGGTCATCGCCGTGCACCCGGACGGCGGCGGGTCCTACGCGGTCGCGCGCGACGACATCGGGCCCCGCGCGAGCACGCTGGCCGCCGCCGCGCTCGTCGTCGACTACGTCCTCACCGTGGCGGTCAGCCTCGCGGCGGGCGCCGCGACCCTCGCCTCCGCCTTCCCCTCGCTGCTGCCGTACCTGCTGGAGACGTCGCTGGTCGTGCTGGCCGTGCTGACCGCCGTGAACCTGTACGGGATCGCCGACAGCGCCCGCGTGCTCATGCTGCCGACGCTGCTGTTCGTGGCGACGGTCCTCGGCATCGTCGTCGCCGGGCTGGCGCGGTCGCATCCCGCCGCCGCCGTCGGGACGGTGGTGGCCCCGCACGCCCACGAGGCCCTCGGCGTGATGCTCATCCTCAAGGCGTTCTCCGCCGGGTGCGCCGCGCTGACCGGGGTGGAGGCCATCGCCAACGGCGTGCCGATGTTCCGCAGGCCCCGCGTCGCGCGGGCCCAGCGGACCGAGTTGATGCTGGGCGCGCTGCTCGCCGTCATGCTGATCGGGCTGGCGCTGCTCATCCGGCGCGACGCCGTCGTGCCGAAGGAGGGCGTGACGATCCTCGCCCAGCTGACGGCGGGCGCCTACGGCACGGGATGGCCGTTCAGGGCCGCGAGCATCGTGGTCGCCTTCGCGCTGGCGCTCGCCGCGAACACCAGCTTCGGCGGGCTGCCCGTGCTGCTCAGCCTGCTCGCCAAGGACCACCGGCTGCCGCACCTGTTCGCGCTGCGCGGGGAGCGCCCCGTCCACCGGTACGGCGTGCTCGCGGTCGCGGCCGCCGCCGCGCTGCTGCTGGTCGCGGTGGACGCGCGCACGCACCGCCTGCTCCCGCTGTTCGCCGTCGGCGTCTTCACCGGGTTCACGATCAGCCAGGCCGGGCTCGTCCTGCACTGGGCGCGGGAGCGGCCGCCGGGCTGGGTCGGTACCGCGCTGCTCAACGGCACCGGGGCGGCGCTCACCGCGCTCGCGACGCTGGTGCTCCTGATCACCAAGTTCGACGAGGGCGCCTGGGTGGTCGTCGTCGTGGTCCCGCTGCTGATCCTGCTGTTCACACGCGTCCGGCGCTACTACGACCGGGTCGCGCGGGAACTGCGGCTCGGCACCGTCCCCGCCGAGCGTCCCCGGCCCGACCGCGCACCGCGCCTGCTGATCGTGCCGATGGAGGACGTCGGGGCCATGGTCGGCCGGGCGCTGGGCATCGCGCTGAGCCTGGACGGGGAGGTCGTCGCCGTGACCGTCGCGGGGGACGACGGCCGCGCCCGCGACCTCAGGGAGCAGTGGGACCGCTGGGACCCGGGCGTGCGGCTGGAGGTCCTCGACAGCCCCCGGGACGCGCGGATCGGCCCGATCGTCGAGTACACCAGGCGCTCCCTGGCCGGGGGCGGCCGGTCGGTCATCGTGCTGATCCCCATGGTCGAGTCGAGCCGCCCGCGCTACCGCTTCCTCTACGACCAGTGGGGCCTGCTCCTGGCGGAGGCGCTGCGCGAGCACGCCCCCGACGCGCTGGTGTGCGTCCTGCCGTACCGGATCAGGGCCTGACGCCTTGCCCGCGCCGGCACACACGGTCAGGCAAACGACGTTTTCCCGGTGCCCGGTGAACTGTTGACCGGGCATCGCCTTAGTGACGCGGATTCCAGGGAATCCGAGATCACAGCCGGACCGCCGTTCATGTTGACCGTTCGCGCCGGAATGGGCTTTCGACCGAGGAGGGTGGGCCGTGTCGTCATCGGTGGCTGACGCACCCGACCCGCGGAGTCCCGCGGCCCATGACCGCCCGCAGGACGCCGTCACGGCGATTCTCCGAGGCATCGCCCAGGTCGATTTCCAGCCCAATCACTGGACCGGCCTCATTTTCCTGGCCGCGCTTTTCGTCGGCGGCTGGCGGTTCGGCGTCTTCGGGCTTGTCGGCACCATCACCGCGACCGCGACCGCGTACCTGCTCGGCGCCGCGCGGGACCGCGTGGCGGCCGGGCTCGAAGGGTTCTGCGGGACGCTCGTCGGCGTGGCCCTGGTGCTCTACCTGGGCGTGCACTGGATGACGGTGGCGCTGGTCATCGGCTCGGCGGTCGCCGTGAGCGTGCTCACCGCCGCGATGGTCACCGTCCTCGCGCCCTACCGGCTGCCCGCCTCCACCGCGCCGTTCTGCGTCGTCACGCTGGTGATGGTGCTGGGCGCGCCCTCCTTCGACCGTGTCTGGGCGCACCACCCGAACAGCGCGCCGCCCTCGGCGTCCGACCCGGGCACGGCGATGACCTGGCACGACTTCTGGCACGGCCTGTTCAGCGGGATCGGCCAGGTGTTCTTCCAGGACGAGTGGTACGTCGGGCTGATCTTCCTGGCCGGGTTGGCGGTGGCGAGCCGCCTCGTCGCCGCGACGGCGCTGGCGGGGAGCCTGGTCGGGCTGCTCACCGGCTGGTGGCTGGGCGCGCAGGCGGCCGACATCGGCGCCGGCCTGTACGGCTACAACGCCGTGCTGACCGGGATCGCGCTGACCGGCACCTACATCGCGCTGAGCCCGGTCGGCGCGCTCTACGCGGTGATCGGGGCGGCGACGTCGGCCGCGCTGACCGCCGGGCTCACCAATCTGTTCACCGTGGTCGGCGGCCACACCCTGACCTGGCCGTTCGTGCTGGTCATGTGGGTGTTCACGGCGGCCGTCCCGCACCTGTCCAGGCTTGCGCGCGCCGGTTGAGGGCCGGCCGCAGAGAGGATCCCGATGAACCTGTCACCGCGAGAGATCGACAAGCTGCTCGTCTTCACCGTCTCGCGGCTCGCCGAACGGCGCCGCCAGCGCGGGCTGAAGCTCAACTACGGCGAGACCGTGGCGCTGATCAGCGACGCCATCGTGGAGGCCGCCCGCGACGGCAAGTCCGTCGCGGACTGCATGGAGCTGGGCAAGAAGGTCGTCGGACCGGACGACGTGCTGCCCGGCGTGCGCGGGATGCTGAAGCTGATCCAGGTCGAGGCCACCTTCGACGACGGGACCAAGCTGGTGTCCTGCCACGATCCCGTCGGCGGCGGCAAATGACCGCACCGCTCGGCCGCGTGGTCCTGCGGGTGGGCGGGCACGAGTCCCCGGGCACCCCCGGCCCGGGGCGGGCGCTCGCCCTCGCCCTCGCCGACTACCCGCACGCCGTCGCGGTGCCGATGACCCTCGGCCGCGACCCGGGGCTGGCGCCCGCCGCCGCGCAGACGATCGCGTGGGCCGCGCGCGGCGGCGGCCCCGGAGACCTGCTGCTCGCCCGCCCGCTCGGCACGCTCACGCACCTGGTCGGCTGGCTCCGGGCGGCCGTCGCGCGGGCGCTGCTCGGCGGCGGCGCCGGACGGGCGGTGCTCCTCGTCGCGCCGGAGGGCGGCCCCGACGCCGACGCGGAACTGTGCAAGGCGGCGAGCCTGGTCGCGCGGCACCTCCCGCCGGGACGGGTGGAGGTCGCCTTCGACAGGGGCGTCGCCGACGGAGTGGACCGGTGCCACCGGCTGGGCGCCCGCGAGATCGTGCTCGTCCCCGCCTCGCTCGCGCCGCCCCCGCCCGCGCCGTGCGGGGGCGTCCGGGTGGCGGGGCCGCTGCTCGCCCCGGCCGCCGTCGAGGCGCTCGTCCGGCGGCGCGCGGGCGAGGCGGAGGAGCGGTGGCTCCGGGCCGCCGACGACGGGCTGGACCTCGCACCGGAACACCACCATCACCACGAGTACGAGCACGAGACCACAGGACCCCGTGAGTTCGCGGGGGCGAGCCTTAGGGGGGCGGTCGCGCATGGCACATGACGGATACATGTTCGGACGGGGTCCGATCGAGCTGAACGCCGGGCAGCGCAGACAGGCGCTCACCGTGCACAACACCGGTGACCGGGCCGTGCAGATCGGCTCGCACTTCCATTTCTTCGAGGTCAACCGGGCGCTGGGCTTCGACCGGGAGAAGGCGTTCGGGATGCGGCTGGACATCCCGGCGGGCACCGCCGTCCGGTTCGAGGCGGGCGACACCAAGGAGGTGCGGCTGGTCGAATACGGCGGCGGCATGCGCATCGTCGGTTTCGGCGGCCTGCTGGACGGCAGCATCCGCTCGTCCGCCGCGAAGAAACGAGCCCTTACCAGAATGCGGGAACGGGGATATCTGGACGAGCCCGAGCCGGAGAAGAGCCGCGCGGGGACAGGGAGGCACGTCGCGAAGAGCAGCGAGCGGAAGCCGACCGAGCGGAAGAGCGCAGCGCGGAAGAGCACGGCGCGGAAGACGACCGCGCGGAAGACGACGAGGACCGCCGCCAAGAGCGCGCCGCGGAGGGCGGGCTCGCGGGCCGCCGCGTCCCGCTCCAGGAAGGGCTGACGCCATGACGACGATCTCTCGCGAGCGGTACGCGAGCATGTACGGCCCGACCGTGGGCGACCGCTTCCACCTGGGGGACACCAACCTGGTGGTCGAGGTGGAGAAGGACCACACCGAGGGCCACTACGGCGACGAGTCCCAGTACGGGGGCGGGAAGACGGCCAGGGACGGCATGTCGTCCGACCCGGCCTCGCGCAACACCACGATCGCGCTGGACACGGTGATCACCAACGTGGTCGTCATCGACCCGGTGCTCGGCGTCGTCAAGGGCGACATCGGGATCAAGGACGGCCGGATCGCGGGGATCGGCAAGTCCGGCAACCCGCACACCCAGAACGGGGTGGACCGGCGGCTGATCATCGGCGTCGGCACCGAGGTGATCTCCGGGGAGAACCTCGTCGCGACCGCCGGGGCGATCGACACCCACGTCCACTTCATCTCGCCGCGGCAGGCGCAGGACGCGCTCAGCAACGGGGTCACGACCCTCGTCGGCGGCGGGACCGGCCCCGCCGACGGCACGCGCGGCACCACCTGCACGCCGGGCCCGTGGAACATCGCCCGGATCCTCCAGGCCTACGAGGAGATCCCGATCAACGTCGCGGTCTACGGGAAGGGCAACAACAGCCTGCCGGGCTCGCTGGACGAGCAGGTCCGCGCGGGCGCCGCCGGGCTGAAGGTGCACGAGGACTGGGGCTCGACCCCGTCCGCGATCGACTGCGCGCTGCGCGTCGCCGACGACCACGACGTCCAGATCGCCCTCCACACCGACACGCTCAACGAGGCCGGGTTCGTGGAGGACACGATCGACGCGATCGACGGCCGCGCGATCCACACCTACCACTCCGAGGGCGCGGGCGGCGGGCACGCGCCCGACATCCTGCGGATCACCTCGGAGCCGAACGCGCTGCCCGCCTCGACGAACCCGACGCTGCCCTACACGGTGAACTCGACCGACGAGCTGCTCGACATGACCATGGTCTGCCACCACCTCAGCTACGACGTCCCCGAGGACCTGTCGTTCGCCGAGAGCCGCGTCCGGGCGGAGACCATCTCGGCCGAGACGGTCCTGCACGACCTCGGCGTCATCAGCATGATCGGCTCGGACTCCCAGGCGATGGGGCGGATCGGCGAGTCGTTCACCCGCGCGTTCCAGGTCGCCCACCACTGCAAGGACCAGCGCGGGCCGCTGCCCGAGGACTCCTCCCGCAGCGACAACCACCGCGTCCTGCGCTACCTCGCGAAGCTGACCATCAACCCGGCCCGCACCAGCGGGATGGCCGACGTGATCGGCTCGCTGGAGGACGGCAAGCTCGCCGACATCGTGCTGTGGCAGATCCACTCCTTCGCCGCGAAGCCGTTCATGGTCGTCAAGGGCGGGCTGATCAGCTGGGCGCAGATGGGCGACCCGAACGCCTCGCTGCCCACCCCGCAGCCGGTGTACCTGCGGCCGTCCTTCGGCGGCTTCGGCGAGGCGCTGCGCAAGACCTGCGTGACGTTCATGTCGGACGCCTCGATCTCCGCCGGCGTTCCCGAGCGGCTCGGGCTGCGGCGGCTGGTCCGCCCCGTCCGGCAGTGCCGGAGCGTGGACAAGCGGCACATGCTCCACAACTCGACCCTCGCCGAGATCGGGGTGGACCCGGAGACCTACCGGGTCACGGTGGACGGCGAGCCCGTCTCCATCGCGCCGGCGCGCTCGCTGCCGCTGTCCCGGCTGTTCTTCATCGCATGACCGGCGGGCCGCCGGGGTCCGCGGGCCTGGAGGCGCTGCTGGCGCAGTTCCAGCTCACCGACTCCGGCTTCCCCAGCGGCCTCTACACGCTGTCGCACGGGCTGGAGGGGTTCACCCAGCTCGGCCTGGTGGGGCCGGAGGATCTGCGCGACCTGGTCGTCGACCTGGTGCGGGCCATGGGCACCGCCGACGCGGCGGCGCTGGTCCTCGCGCACCGGGCCGTCACCGCCGGGGACTACGACCGGCTGGTGGAGACCGACCGCAGGCTGCACGCCATCAAGCTCAACCGGGAGCAGCGGACCGCGTCGGCGCGCACCGGCCGGCAGGTCCTGGCGACCGCCGGGCCCGCGTTCGGGTCCGCTCCGGCCGAGCGGCTGGCCCGGCTCGTGGACGACCGCGTGACGCCCGGCAACCACGCCGTCGTCGTGGGGGCGGTGCACGCGGGGCTGGGGGTGCCCGCCCGGGACGCGGTGGCCGGGGACCTGTTCGCCTTCGCCGCGAGCTGCGCCGCCGCGCCGGTGCGGCTCGGCCGGATCGACTTCCGCGCGGCGCAGGCGCTGCTGCGCGACGTCCGGCCGGAGCTCGCGCGGGCGGCGGGCACCGCACTCGCCGCCCGGGACCCGCGGGACCTGCACGCCTGGACGCCGGTCGCCGACGCCGTCGCGGCCGGGCACGAGCGGGCACCGGCCCGCCTGTTCATCACCTGACCCGAGGAGGGGCACGCATGGAGCCGGAGCACACGTTCAAGATCGGTGTCGGCGGACCGGTGGGATCGGGCAAGACCGCGCTCATCGAGGCGCTGGTGCCCCTTCTCGTCGCCCGGGGGCACACCCCCGGCGTGATCACCAACGACATCTACACGCAGGAGGACGCGGAGCACGTCCGCCGCACGCTCGCCGGGACGCTGGACGCGGACCGCGTCGTCGGCGTCGAGACCGGGGCGTGCCCGCACACCGCCGTCCGCGACGACCCGACGATGAACCTCGCCGCGGCGGCGGAACTGCTCGACCGCCATCCCGACATCGACCTGCTGCTGTTCGAGAGCGGCGGCGACAACCTGACGCTCACCTTCAGCCCGGCGCTCGCCGACGTCTACGTCTTCGTCCTGGACACGGCCGAGGGCGAGAAGATGCCGCGCAAGCGCGGCCCCGGCACCACCGACTCCGACCTGCTGGTCATCAACAAGATCGACATCGCCCCGTACGTGCGCACCGACCTGGCCGTCATGGAGCGCGACGCCCACGCCGTGCGCGGCGACGGCCCGGTCGTGCTCACCGACTGCCTCACCGGGACCGGGGTCGCGGACGTCGCCGACTTCGTCCTCGCGCGCCGGGAGGCGATGTGCTCACCGGTCCGCTGACGGGCCCGCCGCCCGCGGCGGTGGCCGACCACGCCGCCGTCCCCGACACGCTGCCGGTCGGCGCGCCCGGCAAGGCCGGCGTCCTGGAGCTGGGCTTCGGCCTCGCCGACGGCCGGACGGAGCTGACCGCCCACTACCAGCGGTCGCCCCTGCACACCACGCGCCCCCTCTACCCCGACCCGGGGCGCCCGGACATGCCGACGGTGATGTTCATGTCGTCCGGCGGAGGCGTCCTGCAAGGCGACCGCTACCGGATCGGGCTGGACTGCGGGCCCGGGACGTCCGTGCACTTCACGACGCAGACCGCCACGCGCCTGTACCGGATGGAGCACGACTACGCCACGCAGGCCGTCGACCTGCGCGCGGGGCCCGGCAGCTACGTCGAGTACCTGCCGGCCACCACGATCCCGTTCGGCGGCTCGCGCTTCTACCAGCGCACGGACGTCACCCTCGCCCCGGACGCGACGGTCGTCCTGGGCGAGAAGCTGATGGCGGGGCGCCTGGCGCGCGGGGAGCGGCACGCCTACACCGCCTACTGCGCGGACCTTGAGGTCCGGGACCCGGACGGACGGCTCCTGTTCGCGGACCCGGTCCGGCTCGTCCCGGGCGAGCGCGCCGTGACCGGCCCCGCGTGCATGGGCGGCTTCGGGATCGCGGCGTCGCTCTACGTCGTCACGGCGGCGCGGTCGGGCCTGGAGATCGCCGACACGATGCACGAGGCGCTCGCCGGGACGGGGCTGCGCGGCGGGGCGAGCGTCCTGCCCGGCGACCACGGCGCGTGGGCCAGGATGCTCGGCGACCGGTCCCCGGAGCTGGAGGAGGCGTTCTTCCGGACCTGGGACGCCGTCCGCCGCCTCCTCCTCGGCGTCCCGGCCCCGGACCGGCCCGGATGAGGGCCCCGATGTCCGGCCGCCTCGGCGACCGCGAGCGGGCCGAGGCCGTCGCGCTCCACCCGCACCGGGGCCGGCCGCCCCGTCCCGGACTGAAACCGCGCGCGATCGCCGAGGTCGCGATGGGAGGCGCGCTCGGCGCGCTCGCGCGGTACCTGCTCGGCGAGGCGATCCCGACCTCGAAGACCGGCTTCCCCTGGAACACCTTCACCGTCAACGTCCTCGGCTGCCTCATCATGGGCGTCCTGACCGCCTACCTGCTGCGCGGCCGCCCGCACCCGCTGGCACGCCCCTTCGCCGTGACCGGCTACCTGGGCGGCTTCACGACGTTCTCGCATCTCATCGACGACGTCTACACGCTCGGCGACGACGGCAGGGCGGCCCTCGGCATCGGCTACGCGGCGGTGAGCGTCGTCCTCGGCTGGGCCGCGATCGTCGCGGGCTTCTCGATCGGGCGGAGGCTGCCGCACCGCGACGCGGGGGAGGAGACCTGATGGAGGCGCTCCTGGTCCTGGTGGGCGGCGGGGTGGGCGCGGTGGCCCGCTACGTTCTGGACGGCCTCGTCAAGTCGGCGGCGGGCAAGTCGTTCCCGTGGGGCACGCTCACGGTGAACGTCCTGGCCGCCGCCGTCCTGGGCGCCCTGCACGGGGCGGGCGCCGGCACCGACGTCGAGGCCCTCATGGGCACCGGCCTCTGCGGCGCGCTGAGCACGTTCAGCACATTCGAACTCGACACCGTCCACCTGTTCCAGAACGGCCACCACACCCGCGCCGCCGTCTACGCCCTAGGGAGCCTCCTGCTGGGCTTCGCCGTCTTCCTCGCCTTCCACGGCCTCCTCGCCCACCTGACCTGACCGGCGGGCGAGGCGGCGTATCCCGCGTCCGGGGCGCGGCGTGCCGGCCCCGGTCAACGCAGGCCCTCGTGGCCGCGGGCGCTCCAGACCGCCAGCGCGGCCGCCAGGGCGCACGCGCCGCCGAGCCACAGGATCGCCTGGAGGGCGAGCGAGTCGACGATGACGCCGCCGGTCAGGGCGCCGAGCCCGATCGACAGGTTGAACACCGCCACCCACAGGGCCGAGGCCGCCTCCACGGCCTGCGGCGCGCTCTTGATCATCCAGGTCTGCAGGCCGACCGACACGCCGCCGAAGGCCAGGCCCCAGGCGATCAGCAGCACGGCCCCGCCGACCGGGCCGCGGCCCAGCAGCAGGTAGAGCGGCATCGCGGCGGCCAGGGTCAGCGCGATGACCAGCACGGTCCGGTGCGCGTCGCGGGCCAGCGCGGCGCCGGCGGCGAAGTTGCCGATCATGCCCGCCAGGCCGAAGGCGAACAGCAGGGGGCCGACGAGCCGCTCGTCGATCCCCGACAGCCGCTGGAGCGCCGGGCTCACGAACGTGT
Organism: Actinomadura sp. NEAU-AAG7; assembly: GCF_018603865.1. Lineage (NCBI taxonomy): Bacteria > Bacillati > Actinomycetota > Actinomycetes > Streptosporangiales > Thermomonosporaceae > Actinomadura > Actinomadura sp. NEAU-AAG7. The sequence goes on along the minus strand of NZ_JAHFZY010000007.1, from coordinate 534,838 downwards.
AGGCCGAGAAGTGCCCGGTGATGATGAGGAACGTCGCGAGGATGCCGACGCGCACGCCCGGGTTGCGGAACTGCTCGGCCAGCAGCCGCGGGCGGATGGGCTGGGACGCCGCCAGCGGCGGCAGCACGGCCAGCAGCCCGAGCAGCGCGGCGAGCGCCAGGACGCTCAGCGTCGCGAAGGCGACGCGCCAGCCGGAGAACTCGCCGAGCAGCGTGCCGAGGGGGACGCCGAACACGTTCGCGGCCCCGACGCCGCCGAAGATGATCGCGGTGGCGCGCGCCACGTGCGCGGGGGCGACCAGCCGGACGGCCAGCCCGCTGGCGACGGCCCAGAACCCGCCGATCGCCACGCCGACGAGCACCCGCGAGACGACCAGGACGGCGAAGCTCGGCGCCAGCGCCGAGGCGATGTTGGCGAGCGTCATCAGGGCCATCAGCCCGAGCAGCAGCAGCCGCCGGTCCATGCCGCCGACCAGCATCGGCACCAGCGGCGCCGCGACGGCGGCGACCAGGCTGGGCACCGTCACCATCAGCCCGGCCGTCCCCTCGGAGACGTGCAGCGCCGATCCCACGGCGGTCAGCAGCCCGATCGGCAACTGCTCGGCGGTCACCAGCAGGAACGTCCCGAGGGCCACCGCGGTGACCGCCGCCCAGCGGCTGCGCGGCGGAGCCTGGGCGTCCGCCGCCCGGGTCCCGGCCTGGTCCGTGGTCGTCATGAGCACTCTCCCTCACCTATTCGGGAGCGATCGCTCCCATATGAGGGGGGACTCTAATATGGGAACGATCGCTCCACAAGTCGGGTAGGGTGGCGGCATGGCACGCCCCCGACAGTTCGACGAGCAGGACGCGGTCACCAGGGCGACCGAGCTGTTCTGGCGCCGCGGCTACAACGCCACATCGGTGCGCGACCTCGGCGCCGAGCTCGAACTCACTCCGAGCAGCCTGTACCGGACGTTCACCGACAAGCACACGCTGTTCCTGCGCGCACTCGACCACTACCGGGCCACCGACTCCGCCGAGGCCGAGCGGCGGCTGGACGCCGATGGACGGCCCGTCCGCGACGTCCTGCGGGACTGGATGCTGTGGCTGGTCTCCTGCCCGTCCGACGGCGAGCCCGGCCGGGGCTGCTTCGTGGTCAACACCGCGACCGAACTCGGCACCACCGACGTCCAGGTCCGGCGGCGGACCGAGGCCGCCTTCGAGGTCACCCGGCAGGCGATGCGCTCGCTGCTGCACCAGGGCCGCCGCGCCGGTGAGCTGCCCGCCGACCTCGACATCGACGCCACCGTGGAACTGCTGTTCACGACGCTGCTCGGCCTGCGGGTACGGGAACGGGCCGGGCACGACCCCGCGCGGCTGGCCACCGCGATCGACGCCGCGATCCGGGCCCTGGGCCCCGCCTCCGCCCCACCGTCCTGACCCCGGCTCGCCCTCGCGGCCCTCGGACGGCGCGGCGGCGCCGGGTCGTCCCTTCAAGACATGCCGGACGTCTGATGGCGGACCCCGCGCGCGCGTGACAGAACCACTCCTTCATGGAGTGTAGTCGCGTAACTACGTGCAGTGATAATCGTGGGCTTCCAGCGCATCCCGCCCAGGAATGGAGGCGATCATGCGACGCACTACCACCACTCTGGCCGCCCTGGCCACCGGCGCGGCGCTCACCCTGACCACCGCCGCGCCCGCGCTGGCGGCCCGCGGCGTCCTCACCGTCAGCGGCAAGCAGTACACGGACCCGGCCAGAGGCTGCTATACCGGCGGCTTCCGGCCGCTGGTCGTCGACAACCAGACCGACACCCCGGTCCTCGTCTACGCCGACCACGCATGCAAGCGCCACAGCCTCGGCGTGGTCGCGCCCCGTCAGCGCCGGGTCTTCGAGTTCGGCGGCGGCGTCCTCGTCCCCAGCTGACCTGGCCGACGGGCCCGTCCCGCGGGTCGCGCCGGAGCGCGGCCCGCAGGTGACGGTCTCCGCCCGAGGGGCCGAGCGGCTGCCTCCCAGGTGCTGTGGAGGGTGATCACCGCTGCCGCGGTCGCGCGCGGCGGCCTAGCCGCACAGGGCGGTGTCGATGACGTGCATGGCCCGCCGGAAGTCGTCCATGTCCTCGGGTTCGGTGGTCATCGACATGGTCACGGCGGCCCCGGGACGGCCCCGCCGGTCGACGAGGACCCCGGCGACCGTCGAGTAGCCGTGCATCTGACCGGCGTGCCCGACCAGGTCCCCGCAGGACAGGTGGTTGACCTCCAGCCCGAGCCCGTACGCGTCGACGGTGCCGCCGGCCGGGAGCACGCGCCGCATCTCCGCCAGCTCGGCCGGACGCAGCAGCCGCCCGCGGAGCAGCGCGGAGAAGAACCGGTTGACCTCGGCGGGCGTGGACACCATGGCCCCGGCCGCGTCCAGATAGCCCGTGTCCTGCTCGGTCACGTCCACGTACTCGGGCACCCTGACATAGCCGCGCGGGTGCGGCCCGCCGATCCGGTAGGAGTACGGGCCCGGCGCGTAGGTGTTCCGCAGCCGGAGCGGGCGGGCGATCCGGCCGGCGACCTCGTCGCGCCACGTCCGCGCGCCCGTGACCGCCTCGATCAGCCTGCCGAGCAGCAGGTACCCGGTGTTGTTGTAGGACCAGGAGCCGGTGGTGGGTTCCTGGGCGAGCGCGTACCGGAGCAGCTCGTCCCGGTCGCGGTGCCGGAACCGCTGGTCCGCCCACTCCCTGCCGTGGGGGAGCAGCGGACCGGGATCGGGGAGGTGGCTGGTGTGCTGGAGGAGCTGCCGGACGGTGATCGTCCGCCCGTCGCCGCCGCGCCCCCGGACCGCGCCGGGCAGGTAGGTCTCGACCGGCGCGTCCAGCCGCACCCGCCTCTCACCGACCAGCTGGAGCACGACGGTCGCGACGAACGCCTTGGTCGTGGAGCCGATCCGCACGCGCCCGTTCACCGGTACGGGACGCCCGGTGCGCAGATCGCCGGTCCCGCTGCGCAGGGTGAAGGTCCGGGTGCCGGTGACCGACAGCAACGCGCCGGGCGCGCCGACGTCGCGGACCATCCCGTCCAGATCCCGCTGGAGCCGCCCGTGCGGATCGGGCGAGGCCGACGCGGGCGCCGCGGGGGCGGCGCCGAGGGTGACCGCGGCCGCGAGGAAGAGCCGAAGAAGCACGTGATCTCCTGTCCCTGAAACCGAAGATCAGCTTCCCGCCCGGCGGCCCCCGCCCGCATCGGGCCCCGCCCCCCGATCAGTGGTGTAGCCACCTCCACCAAGCCTCCGGCGGCGCCCGGACCGGGACGGATGGACGGGGGGATGGGACGTTCGGCCCTGAACCCTGCGGCGGAGCGCATGGTGGGCTGATTCCCAGCGAACCCTGGAGGAAGCGTGACGTCCAACGTCCTGGAAACCGAGCCGCGGAACGACTCCGAATTCGAGTCGGTCGACGCGTACTGGCGGGCGGCGAACTATCTGTCGGCGGGTCAGATCTATCTGCTGGGCAATCCGCTGTTGCGGGAGCCGCTGCGGCCGGAGCACATCAAGCCCCGGTTGCTGGGGCACTGGGGTACCTCGCCGGGGTTGAACTTCTGCTACGTCCATCTGAACCGGACGATCAGGGCCCGTGACCTCGACATGATCTACATCATGGGCCCGGGGCACGGCGGTCCGGCGGCGGTGGCGAACGCGTGGCTGGAGGGGACCTACAGCGAGGTCTATCCGCATGTGTCGCAGGATGGGCCGGGTATGGCGCGGTTGTTCCGGCAGTTCTCCTTCCCCGGCGGTATTCCGAGTCATGTGGCGCCGGAGACGCCGGGGTCCATTCACGAGGGCGGTGAGCTGGGGTATTCGCTGGCGCACGCTTACGGCGCCGCCTTCGACAATCCGGATCTGGTGGTGGCGTGCATCGTCGGGGACGGGGAGGCCGAGACGGGGCCGCTGGCGGCGAGCTGGCATTCCAACAAGTTCCTCGACCCGGTGCACGACGGCGCCGTGCTGCCGATCCTGCACCTGAACGGCTACAAGATCGCGAATCCGGCGGTGCTCGCCCGGATCCCCGAGGAGGAGCTGGTCCGGCTCTTCGAGGGTTATGGGTACGCGCCCCTGGTGGTGGCAGGGGACGAGCCCGCCGTCATGCACCGCGAGATGGCGGCGGCGCTGGATCGGGCGCTGGAGGAGATCCAGGCCATCCAGCACGCGGCCCGTCAGGGCGGGGCGACCGCCAGGCCGCGCTGGCCGATGATCATCTTGCGTACGCCGAAGGGGTGGACGGGGCCGAAGGAGGTCGACGGTCTGCCGGTGGAGGGGACGTGGCGCTCGCATCAGGTCCCGCTCTCCGGGGTCCGGGACAATCCCGAGCACCTCGCGCAACTGGAGGCGTGGCTGCGCTCCTACCGTCCGGATGAGCTGTTCGACGACGAGGGGCGTCCGGTCGCGGAGCTTCTTGCATCGGCGCCTCAGGGCGAGCGGCGGATGAGCGCGAACCCGCACGCCAACGGCGGTCTGCTGCTGCGCCCGCTGGCCCTGCCCGATCGCCGTGCCTACGCCGTGCCGGTGGACAGGCACGGTACGGCCACCGCTGAGGCCACTCGGGTCCTCGGCGACTATCTGCGTGATGTCGTCGCGGGCAACCCGCGCATCTTCCGGATCATGGGACCGGACGAGACGGCGTCCAACCGGCTGGGCGCGGTCTTCGAGGTGACCGACCGGGCCTTCGAGGGCGAACTGCGCGACACCGACGAGCACCTGGCCCGCGGCGGGCAGGTCATGGAGGTGCTGAGCGAGCATCTGTGCCAGGGATGGCTGGAGGGCTACCTCCTGACCGGACGGCATGGGCTGTTCAACAGCTATGAGGCGTTCATCCACATCGTGGACGCGATGTTCAACCAGCACGCGAAATGGTTGAAGGTCACGCGCGGGCTGCCGTGGCGGCGCCCGATCGCGTCGCTGAACTATCTGCTGTCCTCGCATGTGTGGCGGCAGGACCACAACGGCTTCACCCACCAGGACCCCGGCTTCCTGGACGTGGTGATGAACAAGAAGCCCGAGATCGTCCGGGTGTACCTGCCGCCGGACGCCAACACGCTGCTGTCGGTGGGCGACCACTGCCTCCGCTCCCGCGACTACGTCAACGTCATCGTCGCCGGAAAGCAACCCGCGCCGGTCTGGCTGTCGATGGAAGAGGCGGAGCACCACTGCGTGCGCGGTATCGGCATCTGGGAATGGGCCTCCACCGACGAGGGCGCCGACCCCGACGTCGTGCTGGCGTGCGCGGGCGACGTGCCCACGCTGGAGACCCTGGCGGCGGTCGACATCCTGCGGCGCTTCCTCCCCGAGTTGAGGATCCGGGTGGTGAACGTGGTCGACCTCATGCGCCTGCAACCGGTCGAGGAGCACCCGCACGGGTTGTCCGACGCCGAGTTCGACGCGCTGTTCACCACCGACAAGCCCGTCATCTTCGCCTTCCACGGCTACCCGTATCTCGTCCACCGGCTCACCTACCGCCGCAACGGGCACCACAACCTGCACGTCCGCGGCTACAAGGAGGAAGGCACCACGACGACGCCGTTCGACATGGTCATGCTCAACGACCTGGACCGCTTCCACCTCGTCATGGACGTCATCGACCGCGTCCCCACCCTCGGCGGCCGCGTCGCCCACATCCGACAGCGCATGGCCGACGAACGGCTCCGGCTGCGCGCCCACACGCGCGAACACGGCGAGGACGCCCCCGAGATCCGCGACTGGACCTGGCCCTACTGAAAAGCCCAAGGAGTCGTGATGCGGATCCTCACCGTCAACCCAGGTTCCAGCAGCCTCAAGATCAGCCTGCTGGAGCCGGACGATGCCCTTCACACGCGTATCGAGTTGCCCACCGGCGGCGCGGACCGCCAAGCCGAACGCGTGCTCGCACAGGTGGCGCGACTGCCGCGACCCGACGCGGTCGGCGTCCGCTTCGTCCATGGCGGCCGTGACCACACGCGTCCCGTGCTGATCGACGAGGAGGTCACCAAGCGGCTGTACGCGCTGGCGGACCTGGCGCCGCTGCATCAGCCGCAGTCGCTGTACGCGCTCGGCGAGATCCGGAGGGCGCTGCCCGGCGTCCCCGCCGTGGCCTGCTTCGACACCGCCTTCCACGCGGACCTGCCCGACGCCGCCGCCACCTACGCGCTGCCGGTCGAATGGCGCGAGCGGTTCGGTCTGCGCAGGTACGGCTTCCACGGCCTGTCGCACGCCTACGCCACGCGCCGGGCGGCGGAGCTGCTCGGCGCCGCCCCGTCCGGCCTGCGCATGGTGGTGTGCCACCTGGGCTCCGGGGCGTCGCTGGCCGCGGTGGACGGGGGCCGGTCGGTCGACACCACGATGGGCTTCACACCGTTGGACGGCCTCGTCATGGCGACCCGGGCGGGGGCGATCGATCCGGGCATTCCGCTGTGGCTGCTCGCCCACGGCGTCCCCGCCAGGGAGATCGGCGACGTCCTCGAACACCGGTCGGGGCTGCGCGCCCTGGCCGGCACGGGCGACATGCGCCGGCTGCGGGCTCGTGCCGCGTCGGGTGACGAGGCGGCGGAGGCGGCGCTCGCGGTGTACCACCACAGGCTGCGCGCCGCCGCCGCCGCGATGACGGCGGCGTTGGGCGGTCTCGACGCCCTGGTGTTCACCGGCGGGGTGGGCGAGCACGATCCTGACCTGCGGCGGCGGCTGGTCGCGGGGATGGCCCACCTGGGCGCCGAGATCGACCCCGCGCTCAACGCCGCCGCCCGCGGCGACGCCCTGATCAGCCCGGCGGGCGCGCGGGTCGCGACCATCGTGGTCACGGCCCGCGAGGACCTGGAGATCGCCGCGGGAACCCGCTCGGCCCTGACGGGGACCGCGGCGCCCTAGCGCGGCTCTGCGGCGAAGGTGTTTCTCCGACCTCGGGGGAGTGCCATGGACACCGTCGCGATGGCGGTGGCGGGCGCCCTCCTGGCCTTGGGGGGCGGTGCGCCGTTCGGGCGCCGGGACCTCACCGGCGACTGAACGTCCCTCCCGGCTGGGATGTTCGGCACTGGTCGCGCCGGACGGGGCGGGGCGAGCCTCGAAGTGACGGTGAGCAACGGTGACGAAGGAGGCCCGTCATGCGAACGCTGGCGTACCACGGCCCCGGGCAGAAGGCGTGGGAGGAGGTCCCCGATCCGGTGATCACCGATCCCGGCGACGCGGTGGTGCGCGTCGACGCGGTGACGATCTGCGGAACGGACCTGCACATCCTCAAGGGCGACGTTCCAGAGGTCACCGGCGGGCGGATCCTCGGGCACGAGGCGGTCGGGACGGTCGAGGAGGTCGGGCCGGGCGTGCGGACGGTCGAGCCGGGGGACCAGGTCCTGGTCTCCTGCATCACCGCGTGCGGGACGTGCCGGTTCTGCCGCGAGACCCGCTACGGCCAGTGCCTGGGCGGCGGGGGCTGGACCCTCGGCCACACGATCGACGGAACCCAGGCCGAGTACGTCCGGGTGCCGTTCGCCGACACCTCGACGCATCCCGTGCCCGCCGGAGCCGCGCCCCAGGACGTGCTGATGCTCGCCGACATCCTGCCGACCGGATACGAGGTCGGCGTGCTCAACGGCGGGGTGCGGCCGGGCGACGTCGTCGCCGTCGTCGGCGCCGGCCCCATCGGGCTGTCGGCGGTCATGGGCGCGCGGCTGTTCAGCCCGAGCCACGTCATCGCCGTCGACCTCGCCGACGGCCGGCTGGATGCGGCCAGGGCCTTCGGCGCGGACGTCACCGTGAACAACTCCCGGGAGGACCCGCTCCCGGTGGTCCGGGAGATGACCGGCGGGCTGGGGGCGGACGTGACGATCGAGGCGGTCGGGGTCCCGGACGCGTTCGAGTCGGCCGTGGCCCTGGCACGTCCGGGCGGGCGGATCGCCAATATCGGCGTTCACGGCCGTCCGGCGGCGCTGCATCTGGAAGAGCAGTGGATCCGGGACATCACGATCACCACCGGCCTGGTGGACACCTTCTCCACGCCGACGCTGATGCGCCTGATCACCGGCGGGCAGCTCGACGCCGGGCGGTTCGTCACCCACCACTTCGCGCTGGAGGAGTTCCCCCAGGCCTACGAGGTGTTCGCGGACGCCGCCGGGACCGGGGCGCTCAAGGTCGTCCTGACCAGGTGAGCGGCGTCCCGCGCGGTGGCCGCGGCCTCCGTCCGGAGACCGCGGCCGCGCGGCTTCAGGGGCTTCAGGGGAGCGGTCACAGGTGGGCGGCGATGTGGTCGACGAGGTCGGCCAGGCGGCAGGTGTAGCCCCACTCGTTGTCGTACCAGCCGAAGATCTTCACCAGCTCGCCGCCGGACTGGGTGAGCGGCGCGTCGAAGACGCAGGACGCGGAGTCGCCGATCACGTCGCGGGAGACGATCGGGTGGGTGTTGTAGCGGAGGATCCCCGCGAGGGAGCCGCCCGCGGCCTCGGCGAACGCCTCGTTGATCTCCTCGGCGGTCGCCGGCCGCTCCAGCAGGCAGGCGAGGTCCACGAGCGAGCCGTCCTCCACGGGGACGCGCAGCGCCATGCCGTCGAACCGTCCCGCCAGCTCGGGGATCACGACCCCGACCGAGCGGGCGGCGCCCGTGCTGGTCGGGATCACGTTCACGGCCGCCGACCGGGCCCGGTGCAGGTCCTTGTGCGGGGAGTCGAGGAGGTTCTGGTCGTTGGTGTATCCGTGGACGGTGGTCATGAAGCCCTTGACGACGCCGAAGGTCTCGTGGAGCACCTTGGCCATCGGCGCGACGCAGTTGGTCGTGCACGAGGCGTTGGAGACGACGGTGTGCAGGTCGGGCTCGTAGGTCCGCTCGTTCACGCCCATCACGACCGTGGCGTCCACGCCCTTGCCGGGCGAGGACAGCACGACCTTGCGCGCCCCGGACTTCAGATGCGCGGCGGCGTCCTCCCGCCTGCGCAGCCGGCCGGTCGACTCGATGACGATCTCGGCGCCGACGGAGCCCCAGTCGAGGTCGCGCGGGTCGTGGTGGGCGGTCACGGGGATCGGGCGGCCATCGATGACCAGGGCCGTGCCGTCGTGCTCGACCGTCCGGCCGAGCCTTCCGTAGGTGGAGTCGTACATGAGCAGGTGCGCGAGCGTGGCGGTGTCGGCGATGTCGTTGATCGCGGCGATCTCCTGCCCGCGCTCCAGCGCCAGCCGCAGGTAGTTGCGGCCGATGCGGCCGAATCCGTTGATCCCCACCGCAGGTGCCATCGTCTTCTCCTGTTCACCGGGCCTGTGGTCGTCCAGGGCCCGTGTCCGCGGACGTCCTGGATCGCGTTTCCAGGGTTCGCCGATCGGGGGCGCGGCCCTAGGGACCTTGGTCATCACGGATCGGCCGTGAGGTCCCGACCCGGCGGCACGTCCGGCACCTGATGCGGCCGCGGGGCCGAAGGTCCCCCGAACCCCGGACGGAGGCCACTGCCCCCCGCGCGGGCGTGGGCGGAGGCTGGAGTTCCCAGTCCGGGAGTACGAGCGGCGGTCGGCCGCCGCGGCCCGGGCGCCAGCGAAGGAGTCGTCATGGTCCGTGTGCTGGTCGCCTACGCGTCCGAGCGGGGCGGCACCGCCGAGATCGCCGACTGGATCGGCGCGGAGCTGCGCGCGTCCGGGATGGAGCCCGACGTGCGGTCGGCGGGCTCGGTCCCCTCCGTCGACGGATATGACGCCGTCGTTCTCGGCGGTGCGCTCTACGCCGGGCGCTGGCACCGTGAGGCGCGGCACTTCGCCCAACGGTTCGCCGAGGAGCTGGCCACGCGGCCGGTATGGCTGTTCAGCAGCGGCCCCCTCGACCACACGGCCGAGGAGAAGGACGTGGACCCGGTGCCGGGCGTCGCCAAGGTCGCCCGCAGGCTGGGCGCCAGGGGCCACGCCACGTTCGGCGGCAGCCTCGCCCCCGACGCCCGCGGCCTCCTCGCCTCCAAGATCGCGAAACGCGCGGGCGGCGACTACCGGGACCACGACCACGTCCGGGCCTGGGCGGGCGAGGTCGCCCGGGAAATCCTGACGGTCGGTACATGATCGAAGGACCAAGGTCCTCGGGTGGCGGCACGGCGGTGCCCTAGCGTGCGGGTATGAACCAGATCGTCGTCGGAGCGGACGGCTCGGAGCAGAGCCTCGCCGCGACCGCATGGGCGGCCGAGGAGGCCGCCCGCCGAGGCGCCTCACTGCGCGTCGTCCTTGTCGTGGCCCCTTGGCTGTTCGACGTCCCGGTGGATCCGCGGGCCGGGGCGGTGCGGAAGTGGCTGCTGGACGGTGGGGAGGAGATCGTCGGCCGTGCCGTCGCCGTCGCCCGCGAGCGCGCGCCCGGCGTGGAGGTGACTGGCGTCCAGCGGGGAGGCAACGCCGCCGAGGTGCTGATGGAAGAGGCGCGGGACGCACTGATGCTGGTCGCCGGCACGCGCGGCACCGGCGGCCTCACCGGACTGGTGCTGGGGTCGGTCGCGCTTCAGGTCGCCTCGCACGCGGAACGCCCCGCCGTGATCGTCCCAGCCGGTGAGGCCGCCGACGGGGGCCACGGGGAGGTCGTGGTCGGGGTGGACGGCTCGGCCGGAAGCGCCGCGGCGATCGGGTTCGCCTTCGAGGAGGCGGCCCTGCGGCGCGCCCGGTTGCGCGCGGTTCTGGCGTGGACGCACCCGGCGTCCACCGCGCCGGAGGCCCTGCGCCCTCCGGCGTTCGATCCGGAGAATGCGCGGGCCGAGAGGGAACGCGCCCTCGCGGAGTCGCTCGCTGGATGGTGCGAGCGGTTCCCCGAGGTCGAGGTGGCGCGGGAGGTCGTCTACCGCCGGGCCGTCCGGGCCCTGGCGGATGCCTCGGCCGGCGCCGAACTGCTGGTGGTCGGCTCGCGGGGGCGCGGCGGGTTCACCGGGCTCCTGCTCGGCTCGGTCGGTCACGCGATGCTGCACCGCGCCGCCTGCCCCGTCGCCGTGGTCCGTTCGCCGCGGGACTGACCGGGCACTCGGGGGCGGCCGTGCGCTCAACCCGGCCGCCCCTCGGCGAGCCGCCCTCAGCAGGCCTTCGCCGAGGCCATGGGAGTGTGCGGGATCCTGCGTCCGGAGAGCAGTTCGGTGCGGACGGTGATGAAGTGGTCGCGTTCCTCCGGAACCCAGCTGTGCAGCGGCAGGCCCTGGAGGACGGCGATCTGCTCGTGCTCGGTGACGAGCCTGGCGCGGCCGACGACGACCACCGACCAGCCGGTGCGGGTATCGGCGTCGAAGTCGTCGATCTCGAAGGCGACGACGGTGTCGGTGGCGGCGCGGGCGAGCCTGGAGTCGCGGGCGGTGCGGATGACCACGTCGGTGCCGTGGAGGGCGTAGTTGACGGGCTGCACGGCCGGGAGGGCGCGGTCGGTGAACACGATGCGTCCGATGACCGCGCGGGAGAGCAGGGCACGGCATTCGTCCGTATCGAGGATCTCCAGCCCGCCATGGTCGAATTGCATGTCCTCAGAATCCCCTGAAGCGAGCACGAGCGTCAGGGCCAAAGGTCCCGACGCCGGTGCCGGGCGTCCTATGCCTCGTGTCCCGGTTGGCGGGCGGCGTCGGCCTTGAGCTGCGCGGCGAACGCCGCGGCCTGGGTCCGGCGGCTCATTCCGAGTTTGGCGAAGATGCTGGAGATGTAGTTCTTGACGGTCTTCTCCGCCAGGTACATCCGCTCGCCGATCTGACGGTTGGTCAGCCCTTCGCCGATGAGTTCGAGGATGTGGCGTTCCTGATCCGACAGGGCCTCAAGGGGGTCCTTCTTCTCCTGGCGGGTGCGGATGCGTTCGAGCATCCGGGCGGTGCTGCGGGGGTCCAGCAGCGACTGGCCGGACGCGACCGTGCGGACCGCGCCGACCAGGTCGGAGCCGTGGATCTGCTTCAGGACGTATCCGGCGGCCCCCGCCATGACGGCCTGGAACAGCGCCTCCTCGTCGTCGAACGAGGTGAGCATCAGGCACGCCACCTCGGGCATCCGCGAGCGGATCTCGCGGCAGACGCTCACGCCGTCGCCGTCGGGCAGCCGGACGTCCAGCACGGCCACATGCGGGCGGGCCGCCGGGATGCGCGCGAGGGCGTGCGCCGCGGAGCCGGCCTCGCCGACGATCTCGATGTCGTCCTCGGAGGACAGCAGGGCCGCCACACCTCGGCGGACGACCTCGTGGTCGTCCATGAGGAACACCCGGATGGCGCCCCCGCCTTCCTGGTCGCTGCCGGTCATCGTCCCGTCCCCTGCCGTCGTGTCTTTACCCCGACGCTACCCGCGCCGGAGGCGGCCACCAAGAACATCAGGTCCCACGATCCCGGGACCAAGGTCCCGAAGCTGACACCGGCAAGCCGGGACGGGAATACTGACATCCATGGCTCCAGTGTCAGGGTTCGGTGAGGAACCCGCCCGGATGATCCTTCCCCAGTTGCAGTTGGACGATCTGCTGACGGAGTTGCAGGCGCGCCTGGAAACCGCGCGGGCCACGCGGGACCGGGTGCACGCGCTGCTGGAGGCCGTGGTCTCGATCGGCGGCGAGCTGGACCTGGCCTCGGTGCTGCGGCGGATCATCGAGTCGGCCACGACGCTGGTCGACGCCCGCTACGGCGCGCTCGGCGTGATCGGCGAGGAGGGCGAGCACCTGGTCGAGTTCATCACCGTCGGGGTCGGCGAGGACGAGATCGAGGCGATCGGGCACTGGCCGCACGGGCACGGGATCCTCGGGTTGCTGATCAAGGAGCCGCGCCCGCTGCGGCTGCCCGACCTGGCCGACCATCCCGAGTCGTACGGTTTCCCGGCCAACCATCCGCCGATGCGGAGCTTCCTCGGTGTGCCGATCCGGGTGCGGGACGAGGTTTTCGGCAACCTTTACCTGACCGAGAAGGCCGGGGGTGGGGAGTTCGAGGAGGAGGACCAGGTCGTGGTGTCGGCGCTGGCGACCGCCGCCGGTGTCGCGATCGAGAACGCCCGGCTGTACGAGGAGACGCGGCGGCGGCAGCGGTGGCTGGAGGCGTCGGCGGAGATCTCGACGGCGCTGCTGTCGGGGACCGACCCGCACGAGGTGACCGCGCTCGTCGCGGTGCGCGCCCGGGAGATCGCCGACGCCGACCTCGCGGCGGTGGCGGTCGTCGGCGGGGACGGGCGGACGTTCACCGTGCAGGCCGCCGACGGCATGAACGCCGAGGCGCTGAGGGATCTGCGCATCCCGCTGGACCACTCGGTCGCCGGGAAGGTGTTCACCGAGGGCGTCGCGCTCCGCGTCGCCGACGGGCAGGAGGCGGCCCGTGAGGCGGGGGTGCCCACGCAGGTGGAGGTGGGCCCGATGCTGGTGGTGCCGCTCGGGGTCGGGAGCGCGGCACGGGGAATGATCTCGGTGGTCAACGCTCCGGGCGGCGCGGTGTTCTCCGAGGGGACCCAGCGGCTGCTGGAGCCGTTCGCCGCCCAGGCGGCCGTGGCGCTGGAGCTCGCGGCGAGCCGCCGCGACACCGAGCGCCTGCTGCTGCTGGAGGACCGCGACCGGATCGCCAAGGACCTGCACGACACCGTGATCCAGCGGCTGTTCGCCACCGCGATGACGCTGATGTCCGCGATCAAGATCACCCAGAAGCCCGAGGTCGCGACCCGGGTGCAGCGCGCGGTGGACGACCTGGACGACACCATCCGGCAGATCCGCTCGTCCATCTTCGCCCTGCAGGCCGCGGCCGAGGAGGAGTCGCTGCGCGGCCGGGTGCACGAGCTGGTCGACACGGCCGCGCGGAACCTCGGGTTCGCGCCGACCGTCCGGCTGGACGGCCTGCTGGACACCGCCGTGGACGATCAGACCGGTGAGCATCTCCTGGCGGTGCTTCAGGAGTCGCTGTCGAACGTGGCCCGGCACGCCCGGGCGTCCGAGGCCATCGTGGTGATCGATGTCGGCGACCACGACCTGACCCTGCGGGTGGAGGACGACGGCGTCGGCATCCCCGAGGGCGGCCGCCGCAGCGGTCTGCGCAACATGGAGGAGCGCGCGAAGGGGCTGGGCGGCTCGTTCAGCACCCGGCCCCGCCTGGACGGCGGCACCACGCTGGTCTGGTGCGTCCCCTTGGCGGACGGCTGAGGGCGCCGCCGCGTCAGGGGATCCGGCGGGTGTCCCACTGCGCCCATTCGGCGGCCCACGCACGGTATCGCCGCCGGTCGCAGCGGTACCGGACGAGCAGGTACACGCCGAGCAGCGGCGCTCCCAGGGCCGCCGCGGCTCCGAGGACGGCGGTGAGGGCGTCGGCGATCGTCCGCGCGTGCCGCTGCGGCGGCTCGTCCGTGACGCCCGACGGCCCGGCCCATACCGCGCGGTGCTCACCCACGGTGCCGCCGCGGAACGCCGTGAACGACCCCGTCCGGGCCGTCCCGTCGGGGTCACGCCAGGTCACGGTGAGTGCGCGGCCCGAGCGCCGGTGGTCGACCTTGACCACGGTGGCCTCGACCCTGTGCCGGGTCGCCGCCTCGGACCGCTCGGCGTCCACGCCGGAGCCGTACGCGGCCCGCCCGGCCCGCAGGCACAGCGGTGGGGCCAGGCTCAGGAAGAGCATCAGCAGCGCGATGCCCAGCATCCACTGCCCGCGATCCACAGAGCGGCGCAGATCGTTGCGGTCGAAGCCGATTCGTCGCCGTAGCCGGTCCAGGCTCGGCCGTCGTCCCGTCGGCCTCATGCCCGCCTCCTCAAGCTCGTCTAAGGCGAGGCTAGGCACGCCGGCCAGGGCCTGCGCAGAGACCGATGTCCCTGCCGGCACGGACGTTCGGAGCGCTCTCCGCCCGCTCGGCCGGGACGAACGTCCCGGCCGGACGCGTCCAGGGCGCGGGTCGCGGAAGCCCGCCGGACACGCCATGAACCCGCCCTCGATCCGAGGGCGGGACGGTGGCGCGATCGTCTCCGGTATGCCGTGCCGGGGGTCAGGCGGTCTCGTCGCCGGCCGTGTCGTCGGCGCAGATCACCACGGGGCACCGCGTCCCCTGCCGCACGGCGGGGACGGTGTCGCCGCCGAACCGGTTGCCGTACTCGGAGTGCGCGCGGGCGCCGACGACGAGGAGCTCGGCGTGTCCGGCGGCCTCCGCGAGCTCCTTCCCGGGGTCGCCGTAGGCGATCCGGAGCCGGGTGGTGAGGTGCTGCGACCGGGGGATCGCGCGGGCCACCAGGTCGCGCAGCCGGAACCACTCGGTCGCGGTCCGCAGCAGCCGGGGCCTGGTCCCGGTCCCGGGGGCCAGCACGTGGACGACGTCCAGCCGCGCGTGGCGGTCGACGGCCTCGCGGGCGGCGCGGTGCAGCGCGGCCAGCGAGTTCGGCGACCCGTCGACGCCGACGACGACGCACCGTTGATCGGGCATGACCTGCATGTGAGCCTCCTTGGGTCACTTCCAGACTCGCGCCGGGCCGCCGCTCGCGGCAGTGCCGACCGTCCCGGGGGCGCGGGACCTTCGGCCCAGGGGGTCAGAAGTGTTCGTAGTGGTCCACCTGGAACCGGATGAACTCGCCCTCCGGCCAGCGGTCCGTGCCGTACCACCAGCCCGCGCTGAGCGACGCGGGGACGGTGCATCCGCCGAAGTCCGCCTCGCGGTGGACCACCACGCCGAAGCGGTGCTCACCGAAGGGGCCCCGGCCGGGGTCGCCCCAGCGGGGGAGCGTCACGGTCGTCAGCGCGCCCGACGGCGCGACCGTGAGGGTGACCGCGTGCACCGATCCGCCGATGGCGACGTGGGCGACGGCGCGCTCGCCGTCCACCGGCTCCCAGGTGACGAAGGGGGACAGCGCCGTGGCCGGGACGAGGACGAACTCGCTCGCCAGCCGTCCCGCCGCGCTGCGGGTGATGTCCGGCCCGCCGGCCGACATGACGGGGAGCGCGCCCAGCAGCCGCCACCGCATCTGGCCGTCGCCGCCGCTGTAGCGGTCGAAGCCCGCGACCGGCAGGTGCGCCACGCGCGCTTTCGCCGCCCAGATGAACCCGGTCGGCGGCCGTAGGATCTGCGTCGCCTCGAAGGGCCACCACGAGCCGAGGCGGATACGCCCGTGCATGCGCAATCGAGCCGCACCGTGCAGCGGCACGCCCTTTCCGATGGCGTGGCGCAGCCAGCGCCGGACGGGCTCGGGCAGGTGGTCGGCCATGGCGGGCTCGAACAGGCCCGGTTCCGGGGTCGGCTGGGCCAGGTCGGCCCAGTCGCGGCGGACCGGGGCTGGTGGCCGGGGAACCGCCGAGGCGGGCCACCGGGCGCGGTCGGTTCGCGCCGGGTGCCCGCGGCGACCGGTCACGGGGCCTCGACCCTCGTGCCCGCCGCCCCCGCCAGGAGTGCGGTGGCCTCGGTGAGCGAGCCGATCGCCGCGACGGCGCCCGGGCGGCTCTCGGCGAAGCGGCACGCCGCCTCCGCCTTGGGGCCCATGGAGCCGTCCGGCAGGCGCATGTCGCGCAGCGCGGCCGGGGTGGCCTCGCGGACGGGACGCGCGGCGGCGGTGCCGTGGCCGCGCATGACGGCGGGGACGTCGGTGAGCAGGAGCAGCATGTCGGCCTTCAGGTGCGCCGCCAGCAGGGCGCTCGCGAGGTCCTTGTCCACGACGGCCTCGACGCCGCGGTGGTCGGGGCCGGTCGGGACGCCGTCCCCGCCGACCGCGACGACCAGGCAGCCGTCCTCGACGAGGCGGGTGATGGTCGGCAGTTCCACGATGCCGCTCGGCTCGGGGGAGGGGACGGCGCGGCGCCAGAAGTCGCCGTCCCTGCGCATGGTCCAGCCGTGCTCGGCGTGCAGGCGGCCCGCGTCGGGCGCCGGGTAGGCCCGGCCGACGAACTTGGTGGGCCGGGCGAACGCCGGATCGCGGGGGTCGACGACGGTCTCGGTGAGGAGGGCGACCACCTCCCGGCCGGGGAGGTGGCGGCGCAGCTCCCGGGCGAGCCAGTAGCCGATCACGCCCTGGGTCTGGGCGCCGAGGGCGTCCAGCGGGTAGGGCGTCGAGAGCGCCGGGTCGGCGGCGCTCTCGACGGCGAGGAGGCCGATCTGGGGGCCGTTGCCATGGGTGACGACCAGGTCGTTGCCGACCGCCAGGTCTGCGAGCCCGCGGACGGCCTCACGGACGTGGGACACCTGGACGGACGCTTTCGGGTGCTCGCCCCGACGCAGCAGCGCGTTCCCGCCGAGGGCCGCGACGATCCTCATCGGTGCCCCTCCAGCCGTTCGGTGAGCAGCGCGTACAGGACGGCCTGCGCGGCGGGGAGCCGGTTGGCGGCCTGCCGGAAGGCCAGCGACCGGCCGCCGTCGATGACGCCCGGTGTGACCTCCTGGCCGCGGTGGGCGGGCAGGCAGTGCATGAAGACGGCGTCGCCGCCCGCCAGGGCCATGAGCCGTTCGTCGACCCGGTAGGGCGCCAGCGTCCTGAGGCGCCGTGTCCGCTCCCGGTCGGGGTCTCCCATGGACAGCCAGACGTCGGTGTAGACGACGCTCGCGCCCCTGACCGCCTCGGCGGGGTCGTGGGTGAGCGCGACCCGTCCACCGCGGCGGCGGGCCGCGGCGGTGGCGGACACCACGGCCCTCTCCGGTGGTTCGTGGCCGGGCGGGGAGGCGATCGCGACGTCCATCCCGGTGAGCGCGGCGGCCTCCATGAGGCTGCGGGCGACGTTGCCGCCGTCGCCGAGGTAGGCGACGCGGAGCCCGCGCAACCGCCCGAAGTGCTCCTGGACGGTGAGCAGGTCGGCGACGGCCTGCAGCGGGTGGTGCCCGTCGGTCAGCGCGTTGATCACGGGGATCGGGGCCGCCGCCGCGAGCCCGCGCACGTCGGCGTCCGCGTAGGTGCGGATCACGATGGCCGCCGCGTAGGAGCCCATCACGCGGGCGGTGTCGCCGATGGTCTCCCCGCGGCGCAGCTGCAACTCGTCGGGGCCGACGGTGACGGGCGTCCCGCCGAGCCGGGCCACGGCCGCCGCGGTCGACAGCCGTGTCCTGGTGGACGGCTTGGCGAAGTACATCGGCACGATGCGGTGGGTGAGCAGGTCCTGGGCGGAGCCGGGCTTGTCCTGGAAGCCGGCCGCGAGCTCCAGCAGCAGCGCCAGGTCGTCGCTGGTCAGGTCGGTGATGCGCAGGAAGTCCTTCATGGGGTGGCCTCGTCTCGCTGGAGGGGGCAGGACATGCAGCGGGGACCGCCGCGCCCGCGGCCGAGTTCGCCGCCGGGGATGGTGACGACCTCGACGCCGTGGCGGCGGAGCATGGTGTTGGTGGTGACGTTGCGCTCGTAGGCGACGACCACGCCGGGCTCGACGGCGAGGACGTTGTTCCCGTCGTCCCACTGCTCGCGCTCGGCGGCCCGCACGTCCTGCCGGGCGGCGAGGACGCGCACGCGGCCCACGCCGAGCGCGCGGGCGATCGCCGGGAAGAGCGCCTCGTTCTCGTGCACCAGCACCTCCCGGCCGTGGTCGCGGCCGGGAGTGAGCGTGTAGGAGCGCAGCGGCGGCAGGTCGGCGTAGACGGTGAAGGCGTCGTGGTCGACCATGGTCATGACGGTGTCCAGGTGCATGAAGGCGCGCCGCGCCGGCAACCGGGCGGCGATGACCCGCCGCGCCGCCCCGGCGGTGAACAGCCGCTGGGCGAGCAGCTCGATGGCCTGCGGTGTGGTGCGCTCGCTCATCCCGATCAGCACGAGGCCCTCGCCGAGCACGTGGACGTCCCCGCCCTCGATGGGCGGCAGCGCGAAGTCCCCGCCCGGGTACCAGACGGGGAAGGGGTGCCCGGTGAACATCGGGTGGTGCCGGTAGACGGCGGAGAGGTGCGCTGTCTCGCGGCGCCGCGCGGCCTTGGCCATCGGGTGCAGCGTCACCCCGCCGTGGACCCACGCGGACGGATCGCGGGTGAACAGGTGGTTGGGCAGCGGCGGCAGCACGAAGTCGCCGTCGTCCAGGGAGGCCAGCAGCAGGCTGTGGACGGCCAGGCCCAGCTCTGCCTTGGTGAGCCCCCCGATCAGATGCCGGGCGAGCGTGCCGGGGTCGAACTCCTCCAGCACCGCGCGGACGGGCCCGGCGAGCGTCGGGCCGAGCGCCGCGTCGGCGGCGGTGTGGTCGAGCACCTGCGCCCGGGCCTCGTCGATCTTGAGCGTCTCGGCGAGCAGGTCGGCGAGGTAGTGCACCCGGACGCCGCGTTCGCGCAGCGCGTCGGCGAGCACGTCGTGCTCCTGGCGGGCGCGCTTGGCCCACAGCACCTCGTCGAAGAGCAGGTCGTCCTTGTTGGCCGGGGTGAGGCGGAGGAGTTCCAGGTCGGGGCGGTGCAGCAGCACCTGCCGCAGCCGTCCGACCTCGGAGGAGACGGTGAACACGGGCCTGTCCTTTCACGCGGCCTGGGCGGGGGGTCCGGGTTCGCCGGCCGGGCCGGGCCGGCCCGCCGGGTGATCGCCGGCCGCCGGGACGGGCGTCCGCCGGGCGCTGCCCCCGCCGGCGTTGAACTCGCCGGAGTTGCCGGACTTCACGAAGAAGAGCCCGCCCACCGCGACCAGCAGCGGTGGTGCGAGCCTGACGACCGTCGTCACCACCTGTACGGCGCCCGCCTGCCGGACCCCGTAGGCGTTGACCGCCGTCAGCGACCAGACCGCCGCCGGCCCCACCCCGGCGGCGAGGATCCTGTCGGTGGCCAGGGCGTGCCGGAAACGAGCGAGATAGCCGACGGACGCCACCGCGATCGCCGCGTTGCCCGCCCACACGGCGATTCGGTACCCCCACGCCGTCTGGAAGCCGACGAAGTCGCCGAAGGTCCGCCGCGCGTAGGCGTAGGGGCCGCCGGTGCGCTGACAGGCGCGGGCCAGGCGCGCGAACACCAGGGCCAGCAGCATCGCCCCGGTCGCGGTGAACCCCCACGCGATCAGGCTGATCGGCCCGTGCTCGGCCAGCGGGCTCGGCAGCGGGAACACGCCCGACCCGGTCATGTTGCCGACCACGAGTGCGGAGGCCATCCAGACCCCGAGCTCGCGGTGCGCGGGGCCTCGCCCTCATGAGCGCCTCCTTCGTCGGCCGCGGTTCGCGGCGACTCCAGACGACCACCGTGGGCGGGGTGGGGCGCCGGGCGTCCGTCCCCGGGAGGCAAGGACCAAGGTCCTCCTTCCGCGGTCCGCCCGTCCCGACCGGGGCACGCGGTAGGGATTCCGGCGGGACGGGCCTCGGGCGGAACCGCGGCCGCCGCCGGAAAGGGACCTTCGGCCCGCGGCGACGGGCGTCCGACCCTGGAAGCGGGCGGTGCCGGTCGCGAGCATGTGGGACGAAGCGACCGAGGCACCTGGCCCGAGACCGGTGCCCTGACCTCCGGGAGAGACCATGTCCGCCCGCCTGCTGCTCGCCGTCGAGGACTCGCCCGCGGCGCTCGCCGCCGCCCGGTACGCCGTGGAACTGGCGCGAACGCTGCACGCCGGGATCACGGCGGTGGCCGTCGTGCCCAACGGCGCCCTGGTCGCCACCGCCACCGCCACCGCCGGGACCTTCGACGTGCCGAACGGCGACGGCCCCTCCCACCCGCCCGCGCGCACGGTGCTCGGCCACATCGAACGCCTCGCGCATCTGGAGGAGGTGAGGCTCCAGACGGTCCGGCGTTCCGGGGACGTCGCCCGGCGCGTCCTGGACGAGGCGCGCCGCGTCGGCCCCGACCTGATCGTTCTCGGCCGCGCGGAGAACTCCGCCTCGGCGGACCGCGCGGTGCTCGCTCCGTGGGTCACGCGCGTCCTGGAGTCGGCGCACCAGCCCGTGCTCGTGGTTCCGGCGGAATGGCGCCCTCGCGGATCCCGCCCGGCCCGTGGGCCGCTGGGCCGCCCCGGTTCATGAGACGCCCGGCAGGGCCCGCGACCGGGAAGGGATCTCGAAGAGATGCGCGGAGGCGAGGCGCACGCCGGAGACCTGGCGGCAGGTGATGCGGATGAACGCCTCACGCGCGCCGGGCGCCCACGGCCGCGGCAGGAGCCGCGCCAGATGCCTCGCCTCGGACTCGTCCGTGATCGCGCGGGCCCGTCCGACGGCGGTGACCGCCCAGCCCGTCCGGGCCGCGGCGTCGATGTCGTCGATCTCGAACGCGACGATGGCGCCGCGCAGCGCGGCCTCGAACTTCGAGCCGGGCATGGTACGGATGACCAGGGTCTCGTCCCCGTCCACGGCGAAGGTGACCGGCTGTATCGCCGGCAGTGCCTGGTCGGTGTAGACCACCCTGCCGACGGGAGCCGACCGCAGCAGCGCGAGGCATTCCTCGCGGTCGAGCGCCCTCGAACTCGTCCCATCGTTTCTCATGCGTCCAGGTTCGGTGCCGGGGCGGGGGCCGTGTCAGAGGCGAACGTCCCTGGTGGGACGCGGTTCGGCGGGCGGACGTCCCGGACGGCGCGGACCTTCGGCCCTGCCCGGCACGCGTACGGGCGTGATGGTCTGGAAGCGATGAAAACTGGGGAGGAAGCATGCGATCACGACACGACACCGCCGCAGATCTCCGGGTGGAGGCCCTTCGGGCCGCCGTGGGGGACGCGGTCTGGGCCCCGTCGATCCACAACACCCAGCCGTGGCGGTTCACGTCGCGGGGGTCGCGGATCAGCCTGCGGGCCGACGCCGACCGCCGGCTGGGCGTCGCCGACCCCGACGGCCGCGAGATGCTGATCAGTTGCGGCGCGGCCTTGTTCAACCTCCGGCTGGGGCTCCGGGCGCGGGGCCTGGACCCCGAGGTCGTGCTGCTGCCCGATCCCGACCGCCCGCACCTGCTGGCCGACGTCGAGGCCGTCCCGGGTGAGGAGCCCGAGGACTACACCCGGCTGATGCACGGACAGGTCCGTCGGCGCCGCAGCCATCGCGGCGGGTTCACGGCCGAGCCCGTCCCCGACTCCGTGCTGGCGGCGGTCCGGAGCGAGGCCGAGACCGAGGGCGCCCGGTTCATCCAGGCCGTGGACGCGCACGTCAAGGGCGCCTTGGCCGCGCTCAACAACGCCGCCGAGCACATCCAGCGCCGCACCCCCTCCTACGCGAGCGAGATCGCCCGCTGGGCCCCGGCCCCGGGCAGCCGCCGCGCCGACGGCGTCCAGCACGAGTCCTATCCGCGCACCGCACCGCGCACCGAGCCGCACTTCGCCGCCCGTGACTTCGCGCGCGGGCGGGGCTGGGGCATGGAACCCGCGAACGGGACGGAGACACCGCCGGCCGGTGTGGTGCTCTTGCTGGTCACCGCTGGCGACGAGCCCGCCGACTGGCTGCGGGCCGGGCAGGGACTCCAGCGGAGCCTGCTGCGCGCGTCCGAGCACGGGTTCGCCGCCGCCTACCACACGCAGGCGCTCCAGATCCCGGAGCTGCGCGCGTTCGTTCGCACCCATTTCTGCGGCGCCGACCATCCGCAGCTGCTGCTGCGGCTCGGCGTCCCCGACACCGAGGACCTGGCCAGCGTCCGCCGCCCGCTGGAGGACGTCCTGACCGAGGAACCCTGAGCCGGCGCCGACCTCAGCAGATGCGGGGGAGTTGCTCGCCGACCAGCATGTCGACGACGCGGGCCGAACCGAGCAGCGTGCGCATCTGGACGCGGCCGGGATGGCCCGCGGTGGCCTGCCCGATCCTGACGGCCCCGGCGCCGTCGGGGCGGGCGCGCATCGCGGCGAGGACGGCGTCCGCCGCCTCCGGGGCGACGAGGGCGACGAGGCAGCCCTCGTTGGCGACGTGCACGGGGTCCAGGCCGAGCAGCGCGCAGGCGGTGGCCACCGGTGGCGGGACGGGGATCGACTCCTCGTCCAGCTCCATTCCCACGGCCGACGACTCGGCGAGTTCGTTGAGGGCACTGGCGAGGCCGCCCCGGGTCGGATCGCGCAACGCGTGCACCCGCTCCCCGCCGACCTCGATCATCGCGGCGACCAGCGCGTGCAGTGGTCTGCTGTCGGAGGCGATCTCGGCCTCGAAGCCCAGCCGCTCGCGGGCGCTGAGGATCGCGGTGCCGTGCAGCCCGATCGGGCCGGAGAGCAGGACGGCGTCGCCGGGGCGTCCCCGGACCGCCGACGGCGCGGCGCCGGGCGGGCGCAGGCCGAGGCCGGTGGTCGTGACGTAGAGCCCGTCCGCGGCGCCGCGTCCGACGACCTTGGTGTCCCCGGTGACCACCCGGACGCCGGCGGCCGCCGCCGCGCGCGCCACCGACGCGGTCACCGCGCGCAGCTCGGCCAGCGGCAGGCCCTCCTCGACGATGTAGGCGAGGCTCAGCGCGACCGGTCTCGCCCCCCGCATCGCCAGGTCGTTGACGGTGCCGTGGACGGCCAGGGAGCCGATGTCGCCGCCGGGGAAGAAGCGCGGCGTGACGACGAAGGAGTCGGTGCTGACCACCGCCTCCGCGGAGCCGAGGTCCACGATCGCGGCGTCCTCGGCGGTGACGTCGCCGCCCAGCTCCGCGCCGACCACGTCGTGCAGCAGCTCCGCCATCAGCCGCCCGCCCGAGCCGTGCCCGAGCAGGATCCGCTCCGTCTCCGCGGCCGGGACCGGGCAGCTCGCCATCGTCGGATCGGTCATCGCGTCCTCCCGGCGTTGTAGAAGGCGGCGCACGTCCCCTCGCTGGAGACCATCGGTGCGCCCAGGGGGCGGCGGGGGGTGCACGACGTGCCGTAGGCGGCGCAGTCGGTGGGCAGCCTGGTTCCCCGCAGGATCGGGCCCGCGATGCAGCCGCTGTCCTCGGCCGAGGTCAGGCCGCCCACGCCGAAGCGCCGCTCGGCGTCGTGGGCGGCGAACTCGGGCGCGAGGGCGAAGCCGCTGGCGGGGATGGGGCCGATGCCCCGCCAGGACCGCTCGGTCACCTGGAACACCCGGCGCAGCGCCTCCTGGGCGGCGGTGTTGCCGGTGCGGCGCACGGCGCGGGCGTACTGGTTCTCGACCTCGTGGCGGCCGTCCTCAAGCTGGCGGACGGCCATCAGGATGCCCTCCAGCAGGTCGAGCGGCTCGAACCCGGTGACCACGACGGGGACCCGGTGGCGGGCGGCGATGGGCTCGTACTCGGTCCATCCCATCACCGCGCAGACGTGCCCGGCCGCCAGGAACGCCTCCACCTGGTTGTCCTCGGATTCGAGGATCGCGGTCATCGCCGGGGGGACCAGCACGTGGCTGACGAGCATCGAGAAGTTGTCCAGCCCCAGGGCGTGGGCGCGCAGCACGGCCATGGCGTTGGCGGGGGCGGTCGTCTCGAAGCCGACCGCGAAGAAGACCACCTGGCGGTCGGGATGGTCGGCCGCCAGGCGGACGGCGTCCAGCGGCGTGTAGACGACCCGTACGTCGGCGCCGCGCGCCCGCAGCCCGAGCAGGTCGCCCGAAGACCCCGGGACCCGCAGCATGTCGCCGAAGCTCGTGAAGATGACCTCCGGGTCGGCGGCGATGGCGAGGGCCCGGTCCAGCGTCTCCAGCGGGGTCACGCAGACCGGGCAGCCGGGGCCGTGGATCATGCGCATCCCCGCCGGCAGCAGCTCGTCGATGCCCTGCCGGACGATCGTGTGCGTCTGCCCGCCGCACACCTCCATGATCGTCCACGGCCGGGTGGCGGTGGAGCGGAGGCCGGCCAGCAGCCGCCGTGCCACGGCCGGGTCCCTGTACTCGTCGAGATATCTCACGGCGTCCCCTCCATGCCGGCCGCGGGACGGCGGCCCGCCGGGACGGGCGGCTCCTCGTCCGCCCCGAGTTCGGCCGCCAGCGCGTCGGGGATCGCGCGGATCACCGCGAGCGTGCGCGCGGCCTCCTCCTCGTCCACCGTGCTGATGGCGAACCCGACGTGGACGATGACGTACTGCCCGACGTCCGCGTCGGGGGTGAAGGCGAGGCAGACCTCGCGGCGGACACCGTCGAAGTCGACGACGCCCATGCGCGGGTCCTCACCATGGACCTCGATGACGCGTCCCGGGATGCCCAGGCACATGACGCTCACTCCTCGCTCGTCGCGGCCGACAGCCGCGCCGCCGCGACCACCGCCTGCCCGTAGCTGACACCGCCGTCGTTCACCGGGACGCGCTCCCCGGCGAAGACCTCGAACCCGGCGCCGCCGAGTGCCGCCCGGACGGCGGTCTCCAGCGCGCGGTTCTGGAAGACGCCGCCGGAGAGGCAGACCGTCCGTACGCCGGTCTCCTCGCCGGCGCGTTCGCACAGGGCGGCGGTGACGGCGGCGAGGGTGTGGTGGAAGGCCGCGGCGATCGCCCCCGGCGGCTCCCCGCTCGACCGGGCCTCCAGCACGTCGCGGAGGGTGGCGGCGCCGTCGTAGACCCACAGCCCGTCACGACGGGCCAGCCGCCAGGCGAGCGGAGCCACGTCGCCGTGCCCCGCGGCCGCGGCCTCCAGGCGCATCGCCGCCTCCCCCTCGAAGCGGTTGTCCTCGCAGACGCCCAGCAGGGCCGCCACCGCGTCGAAGAGGCGCCCGGCACTGGACGCGGGCGGCGAGTTCAGCCGCCGGTCGATCATGCGGCGTACGAGCGCGACCTCCCGTTCGGGCAGGCGCGCCGCCGGGTGGGCGGCGGGCGGCGCGTCCAGGGCAGGCCCTCCCAGGTCCTCGGCGCCGAACAGGTAGCCGAGCGCCATCCGGGCCGGGCGCCGGACGGCGACGGCCCCACCGCACAGCGGGGCCCGGGAGAAGCGCCCGAGCCGCCGGTAGCCCGCATAGGTGGCCAGCAGGACCTCACCGCCCCAGAAGGTGCCGTCGTCCCCCAGCCCGAGTCCGTCGTAGGCCACGCCGAGGAACGGGCCCTCGACCCCGTGCTCGGCGGCGGTCGCGGCCACGTGGGCGTGGTGGTGCTGGACGGCGATCCGCCGCGCGGCGGGCCAGCGGGCGGCGTGCTTGGTGGACAGGTACTCGGGGTGGAGGTCGTGGGCGACGTACACGGGATCGACGTCCTCGATGACGAGCCGCGCCTCCAGCGAGCGCTCGAACGCCTCCAGCGTCTCCGCGTCCTCCAGGTCCCCGATGTGCGGGCCGGGGACCGCCCGCCGCCCGGACGCCACGGTGAAGGTGTGCTTGAGCTGTGCCCCCAGCGCCAGCAGCGGTTCGGGCGCGGCCACCGGCAGCGGCAGCGGCGCGGGAGCGTACCCGCGGGCACGGCGCACGGTGGACGGGCGTCCCGCGCGGACGCGGACGACGCTGTCGTCATGGCGGGCCAGGATGGGCCGGTCATGGGCGAGGACACCGTCGGTGACGGGTGCGAACAGGCGGACGGCCTCGTCGTCGTCGATCACCATGGGGCCGCCGGCGCGATTGGCGCTCGTCACCACCACAGGCCGTGCCAGATCCCGCAGCAGCAGGTGATGCAGCGGACTGTAGGGGAGGAAGATCCCGATGTCGGGCATCCCGGAGCACACCTGCGGCGCCACGGCTCCGCCCACCTGGGGCGCCAGCACGATAGGCCGGGCGGGGGAGGCCAGCAGCTCCACGTCGGCGGCGGTCAGCGAGGCCAGCGCGGACGCCGCCGCGACATCGGCGACCATCACGGCGAGCGGCTTCGCCTCCCGCCCCTTGGCCGCGCGGAGCCGTTGCACCGCGCCCGTGCCGGTGGCGTCGCACACCAGCTGGTAGCCGCCGATCCCCTTGACCGCGACGACCCCGCCCCCGGCGATCGCCGCCACGGCGGCGGCCACGGCCTCCTCGCCCGCCGCGGCCGGGCGGGCCTCGACCGCCGCCGCGCCGCGCCGCCAGGCCGTCCGGGGACCGCAGTCGGGGCACGCGATGGGCTCGGCATGGAAGCGGCGGTCGGCCGGGTCGTGGTACTCGGCCGCGCACGCCGCGCACATGGCGAAGCCCCGCATGGTCGTCCGCGCCCGGTCGTAGGGCAGGCCCGCGATGATGCTGGCGCGCGGCCCGCAGTCGGTGCAGTTGACGAACGGATAGCGGTACCGGCGGTCGTCCGGGTCGTACAGCTCCTCCAGGCACGCGTCGCATGTGGCCAGGTCGGGCGGGACGTCCCGGGCGGCCGCCGCACCGGCGGCGCTGCCGAGAACGCTGAAACCCGCGGGGAGCGCCGCATCCGCCAGGCGCGTCGTCAGCACGTCCGTCACCGACGCGTGCCGCGGCGCGTCCTCGACGAGCCGGGCGGCGAAGTCGTCCAGGGCCGTGTCGTCACCGGCGGCCCTGATGACCACGGCACCGCCCGCGTTGCGCACGTCGCCGCGCAGGCCGTGGGCCGTGGCCAGGCGGTAGACGAACGGCCGGAAACCGACTCCCTGCACGGTCCCGCGCACCTCGATCCGCCGCGCGCCGGCACCGGTGTCCTGGCCGTTGGTCATGAGGACAGCACACCGGCCCGGTGGACCGCGCGGCAGGGCCGCCCGGCACGAGAATCCGGGACCAAGGTCCCGTTAGCCGGCACCGACACGGATCAGCGGGGGCGCTGGACGCGTTTGAGGAGTTCGACGAGCACGTAGGAGACGAGCGCGACGGCGGCGACGCGGAGCCAGGCGGGGCCGTCCAGCGGCGCGGAGTCGAACAGGTCGTTCATCGCCGGGACGTAGGTGTAGACGGCCTGGATCCCGGCGAGCGCCACGGCGCTGACGGCGACCCACGGGTTGCGGCGGACGCCCCGCCACAGCAGCGGACGGTCCAGGGACAGGCAGTTGAACAGGTACGTCATGAGGGTCAGGGCGAAGACGTTCACGACGATCGTCTGCGCCTCCCCGGTGGAGGCGCCGTGGGCGCGCTCCCAGTGCTGGAGGCCGAACGCCCCGGCGAGCAGGATCGCCGAGACCAGCAGGACGCGGAGCGTCATCGCGCGCGTGAGCAGCGGCAGCGCCGGGTCGCGGGGCGGGCGGCGCATGATGTGCTCGTCCTTGGGCTCGACGGCGAAGGGCAGGCCGAGGACGAGCACGGCGGTCATGTTCAGCCACAGGACCTGGAGGGGGAGCACCGGCAGCGCCGTCCCGGCGAGGATCGCGGCGACCAGCACCAGCCCGAGCCCGATGTTGGACGGCAGCGCCCACACGATGAACTTCACGAGGTTGTCGAAGACGCCGCGCCCCTCCTCGACCGCCCGCTCGATCGAGGCGAAGTCGTCGTCGGTGAGGACCATGTCGGCCGACTCCTTGGCGGCGTCGGTGCCGGTCCGTCCCATGGCGACGCCGATGTCGGCCTGCTTCAGCGCGGGGGCGTCGTTGACGCCGTCGCCGGTCATCGCGACCACGTGGCCCGCGTCCTGGAGGGCCTGGACGAGGCGGAGCTTCTGCTCGGGGGACACGCGGGCGAACACCGTGGTGGCGGCGACGCGGCCGGGGTCGGCGGCGGCGAGTTCGGCGCCGGTCATCGCCGCGCCGTCGCCGAGGCCGACGCGGGCGCCGATGGCGCGGGCCGTGGCGGCGTGGTCCCCGGTGATCATCTTGACCTGGATCCCGGCGTCGTGGCAGGTCCGGACGGCCCGCGCGGCCTGGGGGCGCGGCGGGTCGAGCATGGCCTGGAGGCCGAGGAAGGTCAGGGGCGGCAGATCGTCCAGGTGTCCCGCGCCGGTGTGCGCCTTGGCGAAGGCCAGCACGCGCAGCGCCTGGCGGCCGAACTCCTCGGCGCGGGCGGTGACGTCGGCGGGGGCGTCGTCGCAGAGCTCCAGGATGCGCTCGACGGGACCCTTGGCGTAGACCGTGCCGTCCTCGTGGAGCGTGGCCATGAAGCGGCGTTCGGAGGTGAACGGCAGCGCGGCGACGCGGGGCGGCGCGGCCCCGAGCCCGGCCTTGGCGGCGCTGGTGAGGAGCGCGCCCTCGGTCGGGTCGCCCGCCACCTGCCAGGAGTCGCCGTCCTGGACGAGTTCCGCGTCATTGCACGCCGCCCCGGCCAGCAGGGTCTCGCGCAGCGCGGGATGGCCGTCGAGGTCGACGGGCTCCCCGTCCCGCTCAAGGGTCCCGGACGGCGCGTAGCCGGTTCCGGTGAGGGTGTAGTCGCGCCCTCCGGCGGTGACGGCGGTGACCGTCATCTGGTTCCGGGTGAGCGTGCCGGTCTTGTCGGTGCAGATCACGGTGGTGCCGCCGAGCGTCTCGACGGCGGGCAGCCGCCGGACGATGGCGCCGCGCCCGACCATCCGCGCGACGCCGAGCGCCAGCGTGATCGTGACGACGGCGGGGAGCCCCTCGGGGATCGCGCCGACCGCGAGCGCGACGGCGGCCGTCAGCATCTCGGCGGCGCCGCGTCCGCGCAGCGTGCCGACCGCGAACGTCAGCACGGCCAGCGCCAGGACCGCGACCGTGACCAGCGCCCCGAACCGGGCGATCTTGCGGGTCAGCGGCGTCTGGACCGCGCCGGTGTCGTGGACGAGCCGGTGGATGTCGCCGAGCTCGGTCCGCGCGCCGGTCGCCACGACGATCCCGGCGCCCCGGCCGCGTGTGACGAGCGTCCCGGAGTAGGCCATCCCGGCGCGGTCGGCCAGCGCGGCCTCGGGCAGCGCCGCCGGGTCCTTGGCGGCGGGCACCGACTCGCCGGTGAGCGCCGACTCGTCGACGGCCAGCTCGTCGGTCCGCAGCAGCCGCAGGTCGGCGGGGACCTTGCCGCCCGCCTCCAGCTCCACCAGGTCGCCGCGCACCAGCCCGGCGGCCGGGAGCGTGACGCGCGCCCCGTCCCGCACGGCCGTCGCCGTCGTCTCCGTCAGCGCCGCGAGCGCGGTGAGGGCCTTCTCCGCCCGCGACTCCTGGACGAACCCGACCACGGCGTTGACGACCACCACGCCCAGGATCACCACCGCGTCGACATGCTCGCCCAGCAGCGCCGTCACCCCGGCCGACACCAGCAGGACGTAGATCAGCGGACTGTTGAACTGGAGCAGGAACCGCACCATCGGGCCCCGCCCCCGCGCGGCGGGCAGGGTGTTGGGCCCCTCCCGCGCCAGCCGCGCCCGCGCCTCGTCCCAGGACAGCCCGCGCCGCTCGTCCACACCCAGCTCGCGCGCCACATCGGCGGCGGACCTGCGATACGCGGGCTCGGCGGTCGTCATCGTCGCACCTCCTGTCGGCTTCACCGTGCCGCCCGCGACCTCGTGGCCGCAGAGGCGAAGGTCCCCCTGATGGGGGATTCCGAACCCTTCGCGCCGACCGGCGCCGAGGGGGTCGATCGGGCCCGGAGGCGGGGACCAAGGTCCTTCGGGCCGGGTGCCGAAGGTGCCTACAGCCGGGTGCGGCGGCGGGATTGGATCAAGGACGTACCAACGACGATCTAGTAGAAGGTGAGACGGCGATGACGGTTTCCGAGCACAAGACACGCGCCGGGCGCGGCACGCTGATCCGCGTGGTGGTGCCCCGGCCGCTGACCGAGTCGCCCGCGGCGCGCTACGTGTGGGCGGTGGCCCGCCTCGCGCTGGGCTGGGTGTTCGTGTGGGCGTTCCTGGACAAGACATTCGGCCTGGGGCACGAGACCCCCTCCGCCAAGGCGTGGGTCGACGGCGGCAGCCCCACCGAGGGGTTCCTCAAGCACTCGCCGGAGGGCCCGCTCACCGGCTTCTACCACGGCATCGCCGGTGCCGCCTGGGCGGACTGGCTGTTCATGATCGGGTTGGCGGGGATCGGTGCCGCGCTCGTCCTCGGCGTCGGCATGCGGATCGCCGCGGCGGGCGGCGCGGCGCTGCTGGTGATGATGTGGTCGGTGGTCCTGCCCCCGGAGAACAACGTGTTCATGGACGACCACCTGATCGACGCGCTGCTGATCGTCGGCCTGGCGCTGGTCAGCGCCGGCGACACCCTCGGCCTCGGCCGCTGGTGGGGCGAGACCCGCCTGGTCAAGCGCTTCCCCGTCCTCAAGTGACCGATCCCGCCGGGGGCGC
Source organism: Actinomadura sp. NEAU-AAG7 (assembly GCF_018603865.1). Classification (NCBI taxonomy): domain Bacteria; kingdom Bacillati; phylum Actinomycetota; class Actinomycetes; order Streptosporangiales; family Thermomonosporaceae; genus Actinomadura; species Actinomadura sp. NEAU-AAG7. Next base: position 504,159 of record NZ_JAHFZY010000007.1, on the reverse strand, counting down.
TCGGACGGGCGCCCCCGGCATCGCGTCCACGCTCGACGGCACCGAGGAGACATGATGAGCGAACGGCGGAGCGACGGGGTGGTCGTCGGTTACGACGGCTCCGCGCAGAGCGGGAGGGCGGTGCGGTGGGCCGCCGAGGAGGCCCGGTTGCGGGGCGTCCCGCTGACGGTGTGCCACGCCTGGGGCACCTACGCGAGCGCGGGGCCGATGGCGATTCCGATCACCGATCTGCGGGTGGCCGCCGAACGCGTCCTGGCGGAGGGCGTGGAGCACGCCCGGCAGGACACCGGCGACGTACGGGCGCTGCTCGGGAACGGCGCTTCCGCCCCGATCCTGCTGGAGGCGGCGGCGAACGCGGAACTGCTGGTGGTGGGCTCGCACGGCCACGGCGGCTTCGCCGGCCTGCTGCTGGGCTCGACGGCCGCCGGCCTGGCCGCGCACACCCCCTGCCCCTTGGTGGTCGTGCGGTCCGGGGCGCGCCGGGACGGCGCCGCCGGCCCGGTGGTCGCGGGCGTCGACGGGTCGGCCTCCTCGCTGGAGGCGCTGGCCCTGGCGTTCACCGAGGCCGACCTCCGCCGGACGGAGCTGGTCGTGCGACTGGCGTGGCCCGGCTCCGCCGACGCCGAGGGGCTGCCCCTGGTCGACGCCGAGGGCCTGCGCGAGCTGGCCGAGGAACGGCTCGCGCGTTTCGTCGCGCCGCTCCGCGAGCAGAACCCGAAGATCGCGGTGCGGACCGAGGTGGTGCGGGGATCCGCCCGCGAGGTGCTGCTCCACGCAGCGGAGGAGGCCGCGCTCCTGGTGGTCGGGTCCCGGGGAGCGGGCGGTTTCCGCGGACTGCTCCTGGGCTCGGTGGGCCAGGCGCTGCTGCACCACGCCGCATGCCCGGTGGCCATCGCGCCCCATCGGGACTGACGAAGACCCAGGTCTGCCGGACCCGCCGTTCCCGCACGCGGTGCGTTGGACGCGGTCGATGGAATCAGGAGGACGTATGAGCGACGTACTGGTCGGATACGACGGCACGGACGAGAGCGAACGCGCCCTGGGGTGGGCGGTCGGGGAGGCGCGGCTGCGGCGGCTGCCGCTGACCGTCTGCCACGCCTGGCGCTGGCCGTACCCGCGTGACTACATCGACCGCGAGGGCATGGCGATCGTCAAGCGGACGGGCGAGCGGCTGCTCGACCACGGCGTGGCCCTGGCCAGGAACCTGGCCCCCGAACTGGAGGTCCGCAAGCGGTTGACGGACGGCGGCGCCGCCTCGGCGTTGCTCCACATGGAGCACGAGGCCGACCTGATCGTGGTCGGTTCCCACGAGCCGGACGGGCTGCCCGTGGGATCGACGGCGCTGCGGCTTCCCGCGCGCTCGCACCGTCCGGTCGTGGTCGTCCGGTCGGCGGCGCCCGAGGAGGGGCTGGTCGTCGTGGGCGTCGACGGATCCTCGGGCGGTGACGCCGCGCTGGGGTTCGGGTTCGAGCAGGCGGCGCTGCGCGGCTGGCGGATACGGGCGGTGTACGGCTGCTGGGAGCCGGGCGCCGCACCGGGCGGTGACCTCTCGATCTTCGGGGACGAGGCCGCGCTCCGGCGCGTGTGCGGGACCGTCCTGGAGAGGGCCGTCGCCCCCTGGCTCGTGAAGTACCCCCAGGTCGCCGCCACGACGTCGCTGGTGCTGAGGTCACCGCGCGAGGCCCTGTTCGAGGCGGCCGACGAGGCGGCCCTCGTGGTCGTCGGCGCTCGCGGGACGGGCGTGGTCGAACCGCTGGCGTTGGGCGCGACGAGCGACGCCATCCTGCAGCAGGCCCCCTGCACGGTGGCCGTCGTCCAGCGAGGTCTGGGCTGAGCGGAACAGCGCTCCATGATCGGAGAGCGGTCGTTCAGCCGCGCCGCGGCCAGGCCGCGCCCGGACGGACGAACCGCCGGTGGACGCCGGTGATGCGCAGCACCTTCGCGACCTGCGGGCGGACCCTGGTGAGGGTCACCGATCCGCCCTGGCGCTCGGCCAGGTCGCCGGCGGCCACGATCGCCGCGACGCCCCGCGCGTCGCAGAACGTCAGCGCCGAGGCGTCGATCACGATGTCCGGGCCCTGCGAACGGATCAGGCCGGCCAGTCCGACGCGGAACAGCCCGCTCGTCGCGATGTCCAGTTCCCCGGCGACCGCGACCCGCCCCCGCGACGCGGCGCCGCGGGGATGCGCCGTTCTCCGCGCCGGTGCGGTGTCGATCCGGAGTGCGGCGCCGACCTGGGAGGCCGCATCCGGCGAGACGGCGTGGGTGCTCATGACGGATCCCTTCGTGCGGCTGACGTTCCCTCCAGCCTCCGGCGTCCGCGTGCCCCGACCCTAGGGACGAAGGTCCCGGCGGCGACCCGCCAACGTCCGCCGTGGGCCGCCTGAACGTCCTTGCCGGGCGAAGAACTTTATACGGACGATCCGCTGGGCGGCCCCGCCTGCGGGACGATGGCGACGGTGCAGGGAGCGTGGTGGAGCATCGCCGAGCTGGTCGCGCCCAGCAGGAGCGGGTCGATCTGGCCGGTGCCGCGGTCGCCCACCACCAGCAGGTCCGCGTCGCGCGCCGCGTCCAGCAGGGCTTCGCGGGGCCGTTCCAGGACCAGCGAGACCTGCATGTCGAGGTCGGGGCAGCGCTCACGCCACGGCGCGGTGACCCGCTCCAGCATGGCGGCGCGCGTCCGCGCCAGCCGCGCCTTGTCGGTGAACAGCGGCAGCTCGGATTCGGGTACCGCGCCCGGTTCCCAGGCTCCGTACACCACGCGCAGAGGCCAGCCGCGCAGGACGGCCTCATCGACGGCCAGGCCCAGCGCCGCCTCCCCGCCCGCGGAGCCGTCGACCCCCGCCACCACGAGGCCGCGCGAGGGCGCCGCGTGCCGGACGGCGATCACCGGACGGCGCGCCTGCGCCGGCAGGCGCATCGCGGTCGACCCGGCGGCCAGCCGGTGGCATTCGTGGGTGCCGACCACGATCAGCTCGGCGTCCTCGGACTCGCGCACCAGCGCCTCGCGCACCGGTTCGCTCCTCAACCGCCTGCGCACCGTGTCCGCGCCGAGATCACGCGCCCGGCGCGCACCGCGTTCCAGGAGCCTCTCGCCCGCCCGCCTGATGACCGCCTCGGCGTTGTCGTCCACGTGTCCCGGCGGGTACGGCCAGTGCCAGCAATGGCAGATCACCAGCGCGAGCCCTCGCGTCCGGGCCTCGGCGACCGCCCAGCGCAGGGCAGCGTCGTTCTCCTGGGTGCCGTCATAGCCGAACAGCACGTTCGGTCGCTGATTCCTCGGCAGCCTTCCCATCGTCCGCCTCCCCACGAACGTCGAGCAGGAATCGCTCTCGATACCAGTCTCCGCATCGGATACCCGCTCCGGAGGTGCCAAAGGTCCCCAGTCGGACCACCGCCGGTCGCGGCGCCGGAGGGTGAGAGCCCGGCCCCGTCGGAAGCCGAACGGACGACCCTGGTGAGGAAGGGCCCTTGGGCCGGTGGATTCTGGCTTATGACGGTGACGATCCCGCCACCGAAGGGCTCCGGGAAGCGCTTGCAGGCTGGGCAACGGCTATCTCGCCACGCGGGGCGCCGCTGAGCTCCCTGGTCTTCGCGGGCTCCGACGGGGATCTATAGGCCGGGCGCCTCCGGCCTCTCAGCGGCCGAAGGGCCCGAGCCCGGGGGACCAGGGGCACCCCGCCCCGCGCGTCAGGTGGTGTGCGCCGGGACCTTGCGCAGGCGGTCGCGCTGGAGCAGCCGCTCGACGTCGCCGGTGGTGACCGTGCCGACCACATGGTGGCCGGCCGTCACGACCGCGATGAGGTCGCCCGCCACGGGACCGTGCGCCAGGAGCCCGGAGGCCGGATCGTCGGGCCCGACGACGCGGTCGGGCGGCAGCGGGGTCGCGATCCTCCCCAACGGCACGTCGGCCTGCGCCGCGGCGACACGTGCCAGCCGCTTCAGGGAGACAACGTCTGTTTCATCGGATCCTCCAGTCGTCCCTCTCAGGCTGACCCCGCCGACGCGGGGATCTAAGGGCCGATACGCCCCTGCGGACGGGACTTTGGCCTACCGGCCCCTCCTGGCGGCGAGGTCGCCCCGGCGCACGATCGGACCTCTGGAGCGGGACCGAATCCAAGCCGAATGAGGGACCTTCGTCCCTGCCGCGCGGCGGACGGCACGGATCAGGCTGAGATCGGTACGAGGTGAAGGAGGAGTGATGCAGGCGAGAAAGGGAGACTGGGTGGTCGTCCGCGGGCACCAGGTGGGGGAGCCGGACCGCAAGGCGCTCATCATCGACGTGCACGGCCGGGACGGGGCTCCGCCGTATGTCGTCCAGTGGGACGACGGCCATGAGAGCACCTTCTACCCGGCGGCCGACGCCGTGATCGAACGGCACGCCGCGCCGGCCCCGCCGAGGTGACGTCCGCGATGGACCGGGTCTCGGCCGACGACCTGAGACGGGAGCGGTTCTTCCACGGCATGCCGGGCCCGCACCTCGCCCGGCTGGCGACCGCCGGCCGCGTGGTGGAGTTCCCGGCCGGGCGCCGCGTCTTCGAGGAGAACGGCACGGCCGAGTCGTTCTGGGTGATCCGCTCCGGCACGGTCGCCCTGGACCTGCATGTGCCGGGGCGGGGCCCGGTGGTGGTGGAGACGTTGGAGGCCTCCGCCGTTCTGGGCTGGTCGTGGCTGTTCCCTCCGCACCGGTGGCGCTTCGGCGCCGTCGCCGTCCGGCCCGTCGAGGCGACGCGGTTCGACGGGCCTCTCGTGCGGACGTTGGGCGCCACGGATCCAGAACTCGGCTACGACATGGCGCTGCGGTTCGGGACCGTGATGCTGGACCGGCTGGAGGCGACCCGGATCCGGGTGCTCGACCTGTACGCGCACCCCGGGGAGCCCAGGTGACGCCCATGGCGCCCGTCCCGTACCGGGTGGTCGCGAAACGGGCCGAGACCGCCGAGACGGTCACGCTCACCCTCGCCCCGGTGGGGGCGGCGATACCCGAGCCTGAACCGGGACAGTTCACCATGATGTACGCGTTCGGGATCGGTGAGGTGCCGATCTCGGTCAGCCGCACCCGTCCGGTCCTGGAGCAGACGATCCGGGCGGTGGGCGCCGTCACCGGCGCCCTGTGCCGGGCGGAGGCCGGGCAGGTGATCGGCCTGCGCGGGCCGTTCGGCACCGGCTGGGGCGTGGACGAGGCGCGCGGCCGCGACCTCGTGCTGGCCGCCGGGGGCATCGGGCTCGCGCCGCTGCGCCCCGCGATCCTGAGGGCGCTGGCCCGGCGGGACGACTACGGCCGCGTCGCCGTCCTGATCGGCGCCCGCACTCCGGGCGACCTGCTGTTCGAGGACGAGCTGGAGACCTGGCGGGCACGCGGCGCGCAGGTGGAGGTCACCGTGGACCGGCCCGCGCCGGGGTGGACGGGCCACGTGGGCCTGATCACCGCGCTGGCCGGTTCCGCCGACGTCGATCCGTCGCGGGCCGCCGCCTACGTCTGCGGCCCCGAGATCATGATGAGGCTCACCGCGCAGGCCCTGGCGGGGCTCGGGACGCACCCCGGCCGGATCCGGGTGTCGCTGGAGCGCAGCATGCGGTGCGGCATCGGCTGGTGCGGGCACTGCCAGCTCGGCCCGCTGCTGATCTGCCGCGACGGCCCCGTCGTGCCCTATGAGAGCGCGGTGCCCCTCATGGCCGTCAAGGAGTTGTGACCATGAGACCCACCCTCGCGGTGTGGAAGTTCGCCTCCTGCGACGGTTGCCAGCTCACCCTGCTGGACTGCGAGGACGAGCTGCTCGCCCTCACCGGGCGCATCGAGATCGCCCACTTCCTGGAAGCGACGGCCGCCGTGGGAGAGGGGCCGTACGACGTCTCGCTGGTGGAGGGGTCGGTCACCACGCCCGAGGATCTGGAGCGGATACGGCACGTCCGGGCGATCTCCCGGAAGCTGATCACGATAGGGGCGTGCGCGAACGCCGGCGGCGTCCAGGCCCTGCGCAACTTCGCCGACGTCCGCGAGTTCGCCTCCGTCGTCTACGCCAGCCCCGAGTACATCGAGACGCTCGCCGACTCCACGCCCATCGCGGCGCACGTCCCGGTGGACTTCGAGCTGCACGGCTGCCCGATCGACCGCCGCCAGCTCCTGGAGGTCCTGTCGGCCCACCTGACCGGACGGAAACCCGACGTCCCCGCCCACAGCGTCTGCTTCGAGTGCAAGAACCGCGGCAACGTCTGCGTGATGGTCGCCCACGGCACACCCTGCCTCGGCCCCGTCACCCATGCGGGCTGCGGTGCCATCTGCCCCGCCTACGGACGTGGTTGCTACGGCTGCTTCGGCCCCACTCCGAACTGGAGCGGCGCCCGGCCCAACACCCGCGCTCTGCTGCCCTGGCTCGACATGACCGAGGACGAGACCGAACGCGTCCTGTCCACATTCAACGTCTCCGCCTTCCGTGAGGAACCCGGAGGCGGGCCGGAGGAGAGCGGCGATGACCCACCGCAATGACCGCACGCTGAACGTCTCCGCGCTCGCGCGGGTCGAGGGCGAGGGCGCGATGTACGTCCGCGTGCGCGGCACGGACGTGGAGGAGGTGCGGCTGAACATCTACGAGCCGCCCCGCTTCTTCGAGGCGTTCCTGCGCGGCCGGGCGCACACCGAGCCGCCGGACATCACCGCGCGGATCTGCGGGATATGCCCCGTCGCCTACCAGATGAGCTCCTGCCTGGCCATCGAGGACGCGTGCGGAGTGGCCGTGGACGCCGCCCTCACCGAGCTCCGGCGCCTTCTCTACTGCGGCGAGTGGATCGAGAGCCACGCCCTGCACATCTACCTGCTGCACGCCCCCGACTTCCTCGGCTACCCCGGCGCGGTCGAGATGGCGCGCGACCACCGCGCCGTCGTCGAGCGGGGCCTGCGGCTGAAGAAGGCGGGCAACACGCTGATGGGGGTCGTCGGCGGCCGTGCCATCCATCCGGTGAACGTCCGCGTCGGAGGCTTCTACCGGGCCCCCTCGCGCGGAGAGATGGCCGCGCTCACCGAGACGCTGCGGCCGGCCCTGGACGACGCGCTCGCCACGGTGCGGTGGGCTGCGATGTTCGAGTTCCCCGACTTCGTCCACGAGCACGAGTACCTGGCGCTGGCCGCCGACAGGTACCCCCTCGACGGCGGGACGCTCCGCACCAGCGCCGGACGGGCCTTCCCCGCCGCCGCGTTCGAGGAGCACATCGTCGAGGAGCAGGTCCCGCACTCCACGGCGCTGCACGCCCGCTTCACCGACGGCGGCGTCTACCTCACGGGCCCCCTCGCCCGCTACGCCCTCAACCGCGACAAGCTCTCCCCGCTCGCCCTGGAGGCCGCGGCGGCGGCCGGGCTCGGCGCCGAATGCCGCAACCCGTTCCGCAGCGTGCTCGTCCGCGCCGTCGAGGTCGTGTACGCCATCGACGAGGCTCTGCGGATCATCGACGCCTACGAGCCGCCGCCCCGTCCCGCCGTCCCGGTGCCGCCGCGTGCGGGCACCGGCCACGGTGTCACCGAGGCGCCGCGGGGAGTCCTGTACCACCGCTACGACCTGGACGCCGACGGGCTGATCACCGCCGCCCGGATCGTCCCGCCGACCTCGCAGAACCAGACCGCGATCGAGGACGACCTGCGGCGCTTCGTCGCGCCCCGGCTGCACCTGGACGACGCGAGCCTCACCGGCCGCTGCGAACAGGCGATCCGCAACTACGACCCGTGCATCTCCTGCTCCACCCACTTCCTCGACCTCACCGTGGACCGGACATGACCATCGTCATCGGCGTGGGCAACGAGTTCCGCCGGGACGACGGCGCCGGACCGGCGGCCGTCGAAGCGCTGCGCGGCCGGGTGGGCGTCACGCTCGCGGTGACCGACGGCGAACCCGCCCGGTTGATCGAGTTGTGGGCCGGCGCCGACCTGGCGATCGTCGTGGACGCCGTGCGCTGTGATCCGCCCTCGCCCGGCCGCGTCCACGAACTCGGCCTGGACACGGCGGCGCTCGCCGCCCCGCCGGTCACCGGCCATTCCCTGGGGCTCGGCGACGCCGTCGCGCTCGGCGCCGCCGTCGGCCGGATGCCCCGCGTCCTGGAGGTGCTGGCCATCGAGGGGAGCGAGTTCGGCTTCGGCCGGGGGCTGACCCCGCGGGTCGCCGCCGCCGTCGACTCCCTCACCCGGCGCCTCACCGCCCGGCTCGCTCCGCGACCCGCTTCGCTCTGCGGCCCCCATGAGCCTGGACGACCCGTGCCCGCGACATCCGATGGAACCGATGCACCAGGGAGGAAAGATGACGCCTGAGAACAGGGAGCTGAGAACCCTCGCCCCCTTGTACGACGCGCTCCGCCGCGCGGGCTACACGGTCGTCGGCCCGACGGTCCGCGACGGCGCGATCGTCCTGGACGAGCTGTCCTCAGCCGACGATCTTCCCTACGGGTGGGGCGTCACGCTGCGGCCCGGCGGCTACCGGCTGCACCGGCGCGGCGACGGCGCCGCGTTCGCCCACACGGCGGGCCCCCAGTCCTGGAAGCCTTTCCTGCATCGGCCCCGGGTCAAGCTGTGGGACGCCGACCGGACCGGTGAGGGGTTCGAGGTCCGCGACCAGGCGCCTGATCCGCCCCGATACGCCTTCCTGGGCGTGCGGCCGTGCGATCTGCGGGCCATCGCCGTCCAGGACCGCGTCCTGATGGGCGGCCGCGACGTCGACCCCGACTACCGGGCACGGCGCCAGGGCGCCTTCATCATCGCCGTCAACTGCACGGAACCCGGTGAGACCTGCTTCTGCGTCTCCATGGGGACGGGACCGGAGGCCGGCCCCGGATACGACCTCGCGTTCACCGAGCTCGTCGACGACGACGACGGCCCGCGCTACGTCGTCGACATCGGCACCGAGGCCGGCGCGGCCGTCATGGCCGACGTGCCCTCCGGCGCCGCCGCCGGGGCCGAGGTCGAGCGTGCCCGCGCGGAGGTGCGGGCGGCGGCGGATCGGATGGGCCGCGAGATGCCCGCGCTCGGGCTGCGCGACCTCATGGCGGAGAACCTGGACTCCCCGCGCTGGGACGACGTCGCCGAACGCTGCCTCAGCTGCGGCAACTGCACCATGGTCTGCCCCACCTGCTTCTGCACCAAGGTCACCGACACCACCGACCTCACCGGCGACCACGCCGAGCGCTGGCAGCTCTGGGACTCCTGCTTCGACCTCGACTTCTCCCACCTGCACGGTGGCAACGTGCGCGCCTCCGCCAAGAGCCGCTACCGGCAGTGGCTGACCCACAAACTCGGCACCTGGCACGACCAGTTCGGCTCCTCGGGCTGCGTGGGCTGCGGCCGGTGCGTCGTCTGGTGCCCGGTCGGCATCGACCTCACCGCCGAGGTCGCGGCCCTGCGCGCCGAGTCCCCGTGAACGCCCGGCCCCTCAGCACTCCGGGCCGGCCAGCGCCCCGTGCGGCCGGACGGCGGCGAGAGCCTGGGAGAGGGCGTCCGGCAGCGCTCCGCCGGTGTCGACGGTGATCGCCTCCGGCCAGGGCGCGGCGTGCGCGCGCATGCCCGCGGCGACCCCGGCGTCGGCGTCGGACGCGCCCCGGGGGCGGCTCCGCATGCGCTCGGCGCAGACGTCCTCGGGGGCCTCGCAGCGCAGCGGCGTCAGGTTCGCGTGAGTCCGTCCGGCCACGGCGGCGAGGAGGTCCCGGTTCTCTGTCGAGGTCCAGGACGCGTCCAGCACCACCGTCTCGCCGAGCCCGAGCAGCCGCTCCGCGCGCGCCGCCAGCTCGCCGTAGGTGCGCCTGCTCCATTCCGGGTCGTAGATCCCGGCGCCGTAGTCCGCCGGGGCCGGCCGCAGCGGCTCCAGCCCGGCGAGTTCCTTGCGGACGCGGTCGCTGCCGACCACCGAGCAGCCGAGCCGGTCGGCCAGCGCTCCGGCGAGCGTGCTCTTCCCCGTCCCGGGCAGCCCGCCCACGAGGACGAGCCCCACCTGCGCGGCGCGCAGGTGCCGCAGCGCGACGTCCGCGTAGGACCGCGCCTCGGCGGCGGCGTCCGGGGAGCCCTGGCCGTGCCTGAGGCAGGCGACCTTGGCGCGGACGAAGGCGCGGTAGGCGATGTAGTGGTGGCGGAGCGAGGGCGGGGCGGGGTCGGCGGCGAAGTCGGTGTACCAGCCGATGAAGGCCGTCGCGAGGTCGGCGGCGCCGAGGCGTTCCAGGTCCATCGCGAGGAACGAGGCGTCGTCCAGGCCGTCCAGCCAGCGCAGCCGCTGGTCGAACTCCAGGCAGTCCAGGATGCGCGGGCCGTCGTCCAGGCAGAAGATGTCACCGGCCAGCAGGTCGCCGTGGCCGTCGACCACGCGTCCGTCGGCGATGCGCGCGTCGAACAGGGCCTCGCGTCCGGCGAGGAACGTCGTGGCGAGATCCTCGATCTCGGCCGCCGTCCCGGCGTCGATCACCTCGCCGTGGAAGGGCCTGACCTGGTCGAAGCCCGCGCGCCAGCGCTCCCTCACGGCGTCGCGGGTCTCCTGGGCCGAGATGTCGGGGCCGCGCGGCGCCCGCGCGTGCCAGGCGGCCAGGGCGCGCGCGACGTCGCGCAGCGCGTCCCGCACCGGTGCCCCGGCCTCGACCAGGGTGGACAGGCGCCGGTCGGCGGGCATCCGGCGCATGACGACCAGGTGGTCACAGACGTCGCCGCCGGGCGCGCTCACCTCCGCGACCCCGAGGTACACGTCCGGGGCGAAGCGCCTGTTCAGGCGGACCTCCTCCCGGCAGGCCCGGGCGCGCAGCTCGGGGGTGCCGAAGTCCACGAACCCGAGGTCCACCGGCTTCTTGAGCTTGTAGGCGCGGTCGCCGACGAAGAAGACCACGCCGATGTGGGTCTCGGTGACGGCGGCGCCGCCGTCCGTGCTGCCGTCCACGCTCTCGTTCATGGCCGCTCAGGCCCTCGGGTAGGCGGTCGGGTGGGTGTCGTCGTGGTCGTAGTCCAGGTCCTGGACGACGTCCACGACGCCCTCGGTCGCGGCGGTCATCCGCACGACGACCGGGACGAGGCTCTTCAGATCGACGCGGCCGGTGAGGTGGACGACCCCGCCCTGGACGCGGACGCGCAGGACGGCGGGGTCCTGCCACAGCCGGCAGACCAGGACCTCCCGGACGATCTCGTCGTGGATGTCGGCGTCGGAGCGCTGGAAGACCGACAGCAGGTCGCGGCGGGCCACGATCCCGGCCAGGCGCCCGTCGGGGCCGACGACCGGAACGGCCCTGAAACCGCGGGAGTTCAGCAGCCGGGCGACCTCCGCGACACCGGTCCCGGGCGTGACGGTCACGGCCGGGGAGGTCATCAGCCCCCGGGCGTCGACGGCTCCCGCCTTGGCGTCGGCGCGGGTGTGGCGCCACAACCCGAGGCGCCGCCGCCCGGTGTCGTCTCTGGACTCCTCCTTGCGGAGAAGGTCGGACTCGGTGACGACGCCCACGAGGCGGCCTTCGGCGTCCAGGACCGGGACCGCGCTGATGCGGTGCCGGGTCATGGCCTCAGCGATCTCCACGAACGGGGTTTCCTCGGTCACCGTCACGACGTCCCTGGTCATGACGTCCTCGACCGTGAGGCGCTTCATGGCTCTCCTTCCGGGGGTTCCCTGAACCGCTCCCACCCTCTCGCCGCAGGCCGCCCGCGGGTCAGTGCCCGGAGTCCCGCCCGGCAGGGACCTTCGGCCCGAAAAGGGGCGGGCAGGCGCGGACGGCCCTGCCCGCCCCCGGATACCTTCGGCTCTACCTGCGAATACCCCGGAAATCGAGGCCGAAGACGAGTCATCGAACACGGGGAAGGGAGCCCGGTGGGCGAGATGGCGGTCGTGCACCGCGAGAACGGGGAGCGGGGCACGCTGCTGGACGCGGTCATGGCCTGCACGGTCCACGACTCGATCCTCGACGCGCCGCGCATGGACGTCGGCATCGTGGCCGGGGCCGAGGTCGAGGTCGAAGCCGCCTGACCCGTCGGTGAGCGTGTGAGCCCTGTCGCCGGTGGAGCGGCCGGTCAGCCGGGGTCGTCCGGGGGGTCGACCCGCTCGCTGGTCACCCCGCCTGGATGGAGCGGGATGCGCCGCCCGGTGATCTTGTGGGGGGTGAGCCTGACGAACCGCGCCCCGGCCGGGCGGGCCCACGGGGCGAGCGGCAGGGCGCCGAGCCGCTCGGTCTCGGCCGGATCGGTGACGACCTCCGCCGGGCCGGTCAGCAGCACGCTCCACGCCGTGCGCAGCGCGGGTTCGAGGTCGTCGGCCTCGAACGTGAGGGGCCGGCCGCCCCGGACGGCGTCGAGCTTGGCGCCCGGCGCGGTCATGAAGACCAGCGCGTCCCCGTCCATGGCGAAGTTGACCGGCAGGACGGTGACGGTCCCGTCCTGCCCGGCCCAGGCGATCCGTCCGACCGGCACGTCCTGGAGCAGCGCCAGGCATATTCCGGGATCGAGCGGTTCCAGCTCGCTGGTCATGATGTCTCGATGGTGTCACACGCCCCGGGACGTCGCGGAGCGGGCGTCAGCCGTGAGGGCGGACGACCGCGACGGGGCAGCGGGCGTGGTGGATCACGCCGTGGCTCACGGAACCGAGCGGGAGCGCTCGGCCACGGGACCCCACCACCAGCAGCTCGGCGTTCCCGGAGGCCGATGCCAGCATCTCCACCGGATGCCCGATGACGACGTCCTCGACGACCTCGACGCCGGGTAGGCGTTCGCGCCAGGGGGCCACGGCCGCGGCGAGATGGCCGCGGAAGGTGTCGGTCGCGGCGCGCAGGTCCACCCCCGCCTCGATGGCGAGGACCGCCGGGCGCCAGGCGTGCAGGACGCGCAGCCGCGCCCCCCGGGCCGCCGCCGCGGCGAAGGCGTGGTCGAGCACGGGCGCGGGGTCCTCCAGCAGGTCGAGCCCCGCCGCGACCTCGCCCGCGGTCGGCTCCGCCGGGCCGCGGACGACGACCACCGGGCCGGGGAAGCGCCCGGCGAGATGCAGGCCGGTGGAGCCGAGGAGCAGATCGGCGAACCCGCCCAGGCCGCGATCGCCGATCACCGCCATCGCGGCCTCGTCGGCGTACTGCCGCAGCCCGTCCGCCACGCTCCGGTCGTGGACGATCATGGTTTCGACCTTGATGTCGGGCTGCCGGCGGGAGGCCGCGTCGCGTCCGTCCTCCAGGATCTTCTGGGATTCCCGCGATGGCCCGTCGTAGGTCGCGCTCTCCGCGAACAGGCGGTGGCGGGCCTTCAGGACGTGCAGGATGCGCAGTTCCCGACCGGACCGCGCGGCCTCGTCGGCCGCCCAGGCGATGGCGCGCTCGGATCGCGCGGAACCATCGGTTCCGACGAGGATCGCCGTGCGTCGCTCGGACATGTGCCTCTCCTTGGATGGTCGTCGTCAACGATGAGCGCCGGACCTCAGCGGCGGCAGGAGCAGGAGTTCGCGCGCCCGCCGCAACGGCGCCGGCTCCGCGCCGCCGTCGCTCGGCGGGTCCAGGGGGGTGCCCTCCAGAGCCGCGGCCATCAGCGTGGCCGCCTCGGTCAGCAGGGCGACCTGCCGCTCCAGGACCGCGATGCGGTTCTCCAGGGACAGGACGGAGAATCCAGGGGTGATCTGCCTCGTCATTGCGATGCTCCCTCGTGTCGGCGCGCCGCCGGTCGGCGACACGTCAGAGGCGGTGCCCGTTCCGGTCCCCCTGGGGGTGCCGGTGCGCCTTGTGGTGCTCGGGGCGGCGGGTGATGTTCTCCGCCCTGGTGCGCAGCCGGACTCCGGCGAGCGCGATGGCCTCGGGCATCGTCGCCGCCGCGGCGTGGGCGTTGACCGGCATGCCGTTGAGATCCGCCTGGAAATGGACCAGGTGGGGGCGGGGCACCGCGGGGTCCGGCAGAACGCTGAGCGTGGCCTTCGCGAAGAGGATCGGACGCGGCACGTACGCCAGTGCCCGGACGACGACCTCGCGCGCGTGCCGCATGTCCTCCTGCGGCACGTCCCTGGTGGTCGTGAGATGGATGTCAAGTTCGTATGAGTCTGTGCCAGGCATCCTGGGTCTCCTCTGCGAAGGGTCAGCGCTCTCAGCATCGGTCCGTGCCGGAGGCGGGCCCAGGGACCTTCGGCCCCTCCGGGCCCGCCGGAGGTCTGGGCCTCGGCGCGGTGACGTCGAAAGGCCGAAGGTCCCGCCCGGTCCGGACGGACGCCCCTTCCCCCTCGAAACGCCCGGAGGTGAGCTTGATCAGAGAGAACGCCGATGGATTCGACGGTGGGGGAGAGCATGAACGAACAGCCGATCACGGGCGTGGTCGTCGGTTACGACGGCTCCGAGGGCGCGGTCCGGGCGCTGGACTGGGCCGCGGACGAGGCCCGGACGCGCGGGGCGCCGCTGACCGTCCTGCACACGTGGGACGTCTATGTCGGCGCCCCGATCGCCGTGCCCACCGCCGATCTGCGCGCTATGGCGGGGCGGACCCTGGAGGCGGGCGTCGAGCATCTGAGGGGCGCGGCGCCCGACCTGAAGGTCCGCGCGGTACTCGCCCGCGGGCGCGCGGCGGCGGAACTGGTCGCGGCGGGAAGGACCGCCGACCTGATCGTGCTCGGCCGGCGGGGCGTCGGCGGCTTCGTGGGCTTGGTGCTCGGCTCGGTCGGCGCCCAGGTCGCCGCGCACGCGACCTGTCCCGTGGTGATCGTCCGAGGCGGCGCCGACACGGGCCCGGAGCCGGGCCCGGTCGTGGTGGGGGTGGACGGCTCACCGGCGTCCCGGGCGGCGCTGGCCGTGGCCTTCGCCGAAGCCGACTCCCGCGGGCTCGATCTGAGAGCGGTGATCGTCTGGGACCGCCTGCCCGGAGGGGACCTGCCGCCACTGGTGGACGAGGCCGGCATGCGGAGCGCGGCCGAGTCGCGGCTGGAGCGCATGGTGATCCCGCTGCGCGAGATCCACCCCTCGGTGAAGGCGACGGCCGAGGTCGTCGCCGGGACGCCCCGGGAGGTCCTCATGGACGAGGCGGACGGCGCCGGCCTGCTCGTCGTCGGTTCGCGGGGTCTCGGAGGCTTCCGCGGGCTGCTGCTCGGCTCCGTCAGCCACGCCCTGGTCCACCACGCCCCCTGCACGGTGGTGGTCGTCCACGCCTCGGAGAGCGGCGCCGGCGGCTAGCCCGCGGTGTCTCCCACGGCCCCGGCGAGGAGTCCACGCCTCCGCGCCGGGGCCCGGCCATGGGCAGGGCGGTGCCGGTGGAGCCGCCGTCCGGCGCCACGGGCCGGCCGGGGGAGGGACGAAGGTCCCGGGGAGCGATGACCTTGGGGACCTGATCCGGCGGCCCGTCCCGTCCGACGCTGGGGACATGACACGAAACCCTCCCAGCGCGCCGGTGTTCGCGCTGTTGACCGACGGCGTCCAGGTGGAGATCAGGCGGTTGCGGGCGTCCGACTTCGACGCGGTCTGCGACCTGCACCGCGAGCTGAGCGAGGAGAGCCTCTACCTGCGGTTCTTCGGCCTCAACCGGGGCATGGGCGCACAGGTGGCCGACCGGATCTGCCGGACGAGCGGCACCGACCACGCGGCGCTCGGGGCATGGCTGCGCGGCGAGCTGGTCGGGGTGGCCGAGTACGAGCCGACCGGCGTGCCGGGCGAGGCGGAGGTCGCGCTGGTGGTCGCCGACCGCGTGCAGCAGCGCGGTGTCGGGACGCTGCTGCTGGAGCACCTCGGGTCGCTGGCCCGGACGCGCGGGGTCGCGGCCTTCCGCGCCGACGCGCTCGCCGCGAACACCGCGATGCTGCGGGTCTTCGCCGACGCCGGGATGCCCGCGCGGCGCCGCTTCGCCGAGAACCTCGTGGAGGTGACGCTGCCGCTGGTCTCCGACGACGGATACCTCGACGCGGTGGCCGAGCGGGAGCGGCGCGCGGACGTGGCGAGCCTGGAACCGCTGCTGCGGCCGCGGGTGGTCGCGGTCATCGGGGCGTCCCGGCGGCGCGGGACGGTGGGCGCCGAGGTCGTCCGCAACATCGTCTCCGGCGGCTTCAAGGGCGCTGTCTTCGCGGTGAACCCGCACGCCGCCGGGGCCGACCTGCACGGGGTCCCTTGCGTGGCGACGCTCGCCGACCTGCCGGAGCGGCCCGACCTCGTGGTCGTCGCGGTGCCCGCGGACGCCGTGGTGGGCGTGGCCGCCGACTGCGGGCGGTCCGGGGCCGCCGCGATCGTGGTGATCAGCTCGGGGCTGACCGCGGCGGACGGGCGGGAGCTCGTGGCCGTCTGCCGCGAGCACGGGATGCGGCTGGTCGGCCCGAACTGCCTGGGCGTCGCCAACACCGGCGTCTCGCTGGACGCGACGTTCGGCGCCCGACACCCCGCGCCGGGCCGCGCGGGCGTGGCGGTCCAGTCGGGCGGCGTCGGGATCGCGCTGCTGGAGGAGCTGTCCCGGCTGGGCGTGGGCGTCTCCTCCTTCGCCTCCGTCGGGGACAAGTACGACGTCAGCGCCAACGACATGCTCATGTGGTGGGAGTCGGAGGAGACGACGCGGCTCGGGATCCTGCACGTGGAGTCGTTCGGCAACCCCCGCAAGTTCGCCAGGACGGCCCGCCGGGTCGCCGCCCGGATGCCGCTGCTGACCGTCCTGGCCGGGCGGTCCGCGCCGGGCGCGCGGGCCGCCGCGTCCCATACCGCCGCCGCCGCCACCCCGGAGACCACCCGCAGGGCGCTGTTCGAGCAGGCCGGCGTTGTCGCGACCGACGACCTCGGCGAGCTGGTGGACGCGGCGGCGCTGCTGGCGACCCAGCTGGCGCCGGGCGGCCCGAGGGTGGCGGTGGTCTCCAACGCGGGCGGGGCCGGGGTGCTGGCCGCCGACGCGTGCGCCGACGCGGGGCTCACCGTCCCGCCCCTGGGCGAGGAGACGCGGGCGCGTCTCGCGCGGATGCTCCCGGCCTGCGCGGCGACCGCCAACCCCGTCGACACCACCGCCGCCGTCTCCGCGGACGCGTTCCGCGAGGCGCTCGACGTGATCGCCGCGGACGCGTCGGTCGACGCCGTCCTGGCCCTGGTGGCCCCGACGGCGCTCGCCGACCTGCGGGAAGCGCTCGGCGGCACCGCCAAGCCGACCGCGGCGGTCGTGCTGGGCCAGGCCGAGAACGTCGTGATCACCGAGACGGGCGTGCCCTGCTACGCCTATCCCGAGAGCGCCGTCCGCGCGCTCGCCCACGCCCGCGCCTACGCCCGGCGCCGCGACCTCCCCCGTGAACAGCCCCCGGCCCTGCCCGGACTCCGCCCGGACGAGGCGGCGGCGATCATCGCCGGCTTCCTGGTCGACAACCCCGCCGGAGGCTGGCTGCCGCCCGCCGCCGCCTTCCGGCTGCTGGACGCCTACGGGCTGCCGCTGGCCCCCTGGCGCTGGGCGGAGACCGCCGACCAGGCCGTCGCCGCCGCCCGCGAGCTGGCCGCCCCGGTGGTGCTGAAAGCGCACGTCCCCGGGGTCCTGCACAAGTCGGCGGCGGGCGCGCTGCGCCTTGACCTGGACGGGGAGCGGGCCGTCCGCGCCGCCTTCGAGGGCCTGGCCGGGCGCTTCGGCGCCGATCTGGAGGGCGTGCTCGTCCAGGCGATGGCAGACGAGGGCGTCGAGCTGCTGTGCGGCGCCGTCCAGGACGAGGTCTTCGGCGCCGTCGTGATCTTCGGGGCGGGCGGCGTGGACACCGACGCGCTGGCCGACCGCACGGCCCGGCTGGCCCCGCTGACGGCGGGCGAGGCCGACGAGCTGATCCGCGAACCCCGCGTGTCCACCCTGCTCAGGGGCCACGCCGCCCGCCCGGCCGGGGACGTCCCGGCACTGCGCGACGCACTGCTCCGCCTGTCGCGGCTCGCGGCCGACCACCCCGAGATCATCGAACTCGACCTCAACCCCACGATCGTCCGCCCCGACGGGGCCGTGGCCGTCGACGCCCGCGTCCGCCTCGCCCCCCATCGGGCATGGGACCCCTACCTGCGCCGTCTCCGCTGACCGGCACGCTCGCGCATGGCGGCGAGCCGGGTGGGGATCCGCTGCACGAGGCCCCGGCGATAGATAGGACCGTCCGACTCGGCGGCCGAAAACACTCAGGGGGGCGGCGACACCGAACTCGCGTTGTCGAGCAGGAGCCTCGGCCTTCCGCCCCCGGACGCCGGGACGGCCCATGTCTGGTTCGTCCCGTCGCTGAGCTGGAGCGTGTAGCCGACGGTGCGGCCGTCCAGCCAGACGGGCTGGTCGTCGACGCCGCGGGTCTCGGCGAGCGGCGTCCTGCGCAGCGTGGCGAGGTCGAGCGTCGACAGGCGCCAGCCGCGCTTCGGGTTCCCGGCGACGGCGGACTTGAAGGCCAGGCGGGTGCCGTCGGGTGACAGGGACGGGCACTCGACGCCGGGCGCGAGCGTCCGGACCGTCCGGGCCGCGAAGTCGCCCTGGACGAGGTGGCGCCCGCCGCCCGTGGACAGCGTCGCGTAGAACCGGTTGTCGTCGGCGGCGAACGTGACGCCCCAGAAGTTCACGTCCCGGTTCCGGTACGGGGCGCCGTCCTTGATGATCGTGAAGTCCTCCAGGGTCGTGACGAGGCGCCCGGTCCGGGTGTCGAGGATGCCCGCCCGGGTGGAGAACCCCGTGGTCGCGTAGCTGTGGCCGTCGATGAACAGCGTCCAGGCGACCATCCGGCCGGACGCCGACACCCGCAGCCGGTTGGGGAACCCGGTGAGCGGGACGCGCCGCCGCTCGCGCAGCCCGGCGTCCATGACGACCAGCGCGCCCGCGCTCAGCGCCCCGACCGGCCGCAGGCACGCGACGGTGCCGGCGGCGGCGTAGGCCCGGTCGCAGGCCACCGAGGTCACCCGCCGCGACCCCGGCGGGGACGTGTAGGAGAGCCGGCCGTTGGCGAGGAACTGGAGCCGCCGGCCGTCGGCGGACGTCCGGCCCGAGGCGGGCGCGGACTCCGCGTCGTGCGACACCGTGTAGGTGACCGCCACGGCGGCGAGAAGCACGGCCGAAACCGCCAGGGCGGCGGCGCGGGAGCGCGTGTTCAATGGACGGCCCTTTCTGACGGACGGAGGACGGCGGCGGTCCCGGCGAGGGCGATGGCGCTGACGGCGGCGGCGCCCAGCAGCGCCGGACGCGTGCCCCACACCTGCCACGCCGCCCCGAACAGCACCGACGACACCAGGTAGGCCAGCGCCTGCCCGCTCTGCACGAGCGCGATGCCGGTCGTCCGGAGGCCCGCCGGGAGCAGCGGCCCGGCGAGCGCCATCAGCCCGCCGTCGGTCGCGGCGTAGAACACCCCGTGCAGGACGACGGTGGCGCCGACGAGCCGGAGCCCGCCGCCGGACGCGAGCGCGAGCAGCAGGTAGGTCGCGGTGAGCGCCAGGTAGCCGCCGAGCACGACGGGCAGCCGCCCGGCCCGGTCGGCGAGCATCCCGGCGGGCGTGGCGAGCAGCAGGTAGACGCCGCTGGTGGCGACGGCGAGCAGCGGGAACCAGCCGAGCGCGAGGTCCGCGCGCTCGGCGACCAGCAGGTAGGTGAAGCCGTCCCCGATCGTGGCCAGCCCGAGCAGGAAGGAGGCGGGGAGCAGCCGCCGGGCGGCGGGCCCGCGCAGCAGCTCCCGCCAGCGCAGCGCCTCGCGCCGGGTCCGCGGCCCCGGCGCGTCCCGGACGAACAGCACGAGCACGAGGACGCCGAGCAGCGCGACGCAGAAGCTCGTCATGATGA
This sequence comes from Actinomadura sp. NEAU-AAG7, assembly GCF_018603865.1. Classification (NCBI taxonomy): domain Bacteria; kingdom Bacillati; phylum Actinomycetota; class Actinomycetes; order Streptosporangiales; family Thermomonosporaceae; genus Actinomadura; species Actinomadura sp. NEAU-AAG7. Next base: position 484,487 of record NZ_JAHFZY010000007.1, on the reverse strand, counting down.
CCGAGTCGTAGGACCCGGGCGCGGCGGCGAGGACGGCGAGCGCGACGAGCGGACCGGCGAACGCCCCGGCGGCGTCCATCGTCCGGTGCACGCCGAACGCGCGGCCGAGCTGCTCGGGCGGGGTGCACAGGGTGATCAGGGCGTCCCGGGGCGCGGTGCGCAGGCCCTTGCCCGCGCGGTCCGCGGTGAGGGCGAGGCCGATCCCGGCGCCCGAGCCCGCCGCGGCGAGCAGCCCGAGCTTCGCGGCGGCGGACGCGGCGTACCCGAGCAGCGCCACCGGCTTGCGCCGGTCGACGAGGTCGGAGACGTACCCGCCGGCGAGGCGGAGCAGGACGGTCGCGCCGGTGTAGAGCCCGTCGATCGCCCCGTAGGCCGCCGGGCTGAACTGGAGCCCGACCACCAGGTAGAGCGGCAGGATCGCGGTGACCATCTCGGCGGAGACGTCCGTGATCAGGCTGACGGCGCCGAGGGCGACCACGTTGGCGGCGACCGGGCCCGCGCCGCGGAGACTCCTGCCCGGACGGGTGAGGGTGGAAAGGTACACGCCGGCTCCTTGGACGGGCCCGGCGCGCCCCCGCCGCGCCGGGACCCCGGGTATCAGTGGCAGTTGGTGGTGCCGCTGTCGGAGTAGGTCTTTCCGGACTGCGGGACGAACTGCCAGTCGTAGCTTCCGGCGTGCAGCGTCAGCTTGAGGACGCCGTAGGTGTCGCTGTTGCGGGCCTGGCTGTTCGGCTGGATGGTGCCGAAGGAGTAGTGGCTCGCCCCGCCCATCCCGGCGACGAACTCGCGGATGCCGCGCGCGTTGTCGGCGGCGCCGCTCGGGTTCATCGGCGCGAACCGCTCGTACTGGTGGTTGTGGCCGGTGACGATGACATCGGCGTTGTTGTCGTAGAGCGCCTGCACCAGCGGGGCCACGGCGGTGCTGGGGGAGTGGTTGGCGCCGGACGTCCACCGCGGGTGGTGCCAGTAGGCGATGGTGCACGGCTTGGGGTTGGCGGCGAGGTCGGCCCGCAGCCACCGCTCCTGCGCGCCGCCCGCCGCGCAGCCGCCGCTGATCGACCCGCAGTTGGAGTTGAGGGCGACGACGTGCCAGTTGCTCCCGATGTCGTAGGAGTAGTAGCCCTTGGACGGGTCGCCCGCGGCGGCGCCGAAGTACCCGTAGTAGCCGGTGGCGCCGGCCGTGTTGTAGTCGTGGTTGCCGGGGGAGGGCCGGGTGCGCGCCTTGTGGCGCCCCCAGGTGGGGTTGTAGTAGGTGTTGAACTCGCTGGTCGTGCCGCTGTCATAGACGTTGTCGCCGGCGGTGAAGACCGTCCCGCCGATGTTGTCGAGCAGCGCCGCCGTCGCGGTGTCGCCGCTGCCGGAGTTGCTGATGTCGCCGGCGCCGACGAGGACCGGGTCGGCCGCCGCCGAGGCCGCGCCGCCGGGCAGCGCGAACGCCGCGATCGCGGCGGCCCCGAGCACGCCCGTGAGGGCGACCGCGACCGCGCTTCTGCTTCGGGTCATGTCCACTCCTTTGCGGGGGAATTGAGCACTCCGGACGGTAATCCCGCCATTACAAGCCCCGGCAATGCCCCGGCGAGCACCCGCCGTCCATCGGATGAATGACGCCGAAGCCCGAAGATCCGTAAAAAACCGGAGTCATTAATAGGGCCATCGCGCCACCCCGGTAACCTCCGAACCCAAAACCGGTAAGCACAATTTTTGGCACGATTTCTCGGCGGCGGCCCGGACCAATTCCGCGGCGCCCGATCCCGCCGTCGACCGTGCGGTGATCAGGGGGGCGCCCGCGCAGTCCACGGCGGCGCGCCCTCGCGCGTCCCCAAGGCCGTAATGTTGATCAAAGCTTCGCGAGAGCGAGGGGAATACGCGACTCGCCGCGCCTTTGATCTCGCTGCCGCACGTCGGAACAATTCGCCGGACCCGCCGGTCGGGGCAGAGATTTCCACCCGCCAAAATTCAGCCAGATGGTGGTGATAAAAACGGGCGTCGGGTACATTCGCCTTACAGGAGTTGAAATGTGTGCTTTCTCGGCTTCCGGAAAGCCGATCGCGTTACCCGCCGCCGGGCCCGCCGGCGCCGCGCCGCCGGACCCGCGCCGGGCGAGTGGCCGGCGGGAGAACACGGCCCTGAGCATGGCGGGGAAGGCGACGGCGCTCCTGGCCGCGCTCGCGACGGCGCCGTCCTCGCTGACGTTGTCGGAACTGGCCCGCCGCACCGGATTCGCGAAGACGACCACGTACCGCCTGCTCGGCGCCCTGCTTGAGGGCGGCCTGGTGCGCCGCAACGGTACCCGCTACCGGTTGAACGACGGGGTGAGCTGGCTCGTGCCCCCGGCGGACCACCGGGTAAGCCGGATACGGCGACTTCGCCGCGGACTGCTTCCGCACATGGTCGGCCTGTACGAGGCGAGTCGCCAGACCGTCAACCTGGTGGTGCTGCGAGACGACGAGGTCGTCTACGTGGACCGCGTCTACGGGCGCGATCGGGTCGCCAGCCGTTCCGACGGGGTCGACCGGGCACCGGCGCGCCTGACCGCGGGGGGCCGGCTGCTCCTCGCCTACCGGCCGTATCCCGGCCAGATCGCGCCGGAGCCGGCGCACGGCGGGCCGGTCCGGGCGAACGGGCATGATCTGGAGTCGGTGCTGACCGGCATCCGCCGCGAGGGGGTCGCCTACAACTACGGAGATCTCACGGCCGGTGTGTACTGCGTGGCCGCGCCGGTACGCGACCGCAAGGGCGAGGTCATCGCCGCCGTGTCGCTCGCGGGCCGAGCCCGGGGGTTCGATCCCGTGCACCATGCCCCGCTGCTGCGAAGGACCGCCTACGCGATGTCCGTCGTGGCCTGCGGAACACGCCACGGGTGAAGAGCGGTCCGCGCCGGGTCTCCGTGCGCGGGACGCGGTTGTTCCGGGCAGCGGAACAGCCGCTGGTGGCGGGGAGCCCGGGGCGGCAGCGTGCTGGTCCGACGGTTGATTCCCAGGCTGGGAGGCGAAGGGCGATGACAGCGGGTACACGGTCCACGTCCGCCGCGGCCGCGCTGGAGGTGAAGGGGCGGATCGACCGCGCGTTGGCCGAGTTCCTCGACGATCGGCTGGACGAACTGAGCCGGCTGGACGACGCGTCGGCCTTCGAACTGCTCCGACCGTATGTTCTGTCGGGCGGAAAGCGAATCCGGCCGATCCTCTGCTACTGGGGATGGCGTGGCGCGGGCGGTGCCGACCGCGACGAGGTCGTCCGGGCGGCCGCGGCACTTGAGCTTTTCCACTCGTTCGCGCTGATCCACGACGACATCATGGATGGGAGCGATATCCGGCGCGGCCGACCGGCGATGCATCGCCGGCTGGCCGCGTTGCACGAAGAATCCGGGTGGAACGGCGACCCGGACGCCTTCGGGGTGTCCGCCGCGATGCTGTTCGGCGACCTGCTCCTGGTATGGGCGGACGAACTGCTCTACACCAGCGGTGTCGATCCGGCCCGGCTCCGCGCCGCCCGGCCCGTCTATGACCGGATGCGCGCGGAGGCGATTTGCGGCCAGTATCTGGATGTCGCCGAGACCGCGAAGGGCGTCCCGTCGGTGGCGCGGTCGATGCGCGTCGTCCGCTACAAGGCGGCCAGGTACACCGTGGAGCATCCGCTGGTCCTCGGTGGCGTCATGGCCGGCGGAGGCGGACGCCTGCTCGCCGCCTACTCCGCCTTCGGCCGCCCGCTCGGTGAGGCGTTCCAGCTCCGCGACGACCTGCTGGGGGTCTTCGGCGACCCGGGCGTCACCGGCAAGTCCAATCTGGACGACCTGCGGGAAGGCAAGCCGACCGTGCTGATGGCCTACGCGGTCGAGCACGCCACGCTCGCACAGCGCGCCCTCATCAACCGGCTGCACGGCGCCGCGGACCTGGACGAGTCCGCGGCACGCGACCTCCGTAGGGTCCTCGACGAGACCGGCGCGCACGCGGCGGTGGAGGACATGATCGAGGTTCGCGGACGGCACGCCCTGACGGCCCTGCGGGCGGCCCCCCTCACCGAAGACGCCGGGCAGGCCCTCACCGCGCTCACCGATGCGGCCCTGTGGCGCCACAGCTGACCGGCTGACAGCAAGCGGCTCGAAAATCGTCGGGAAGTTCGAATCGATGAACATTGCGTATGCGTTATGGGATGCCGACCGTGCGGGCCTGACCACGCCGGAGACCGAGACTCTGCTGCGGACGGTGCACACCGCGGCGGGCGAGGCCCGTCCTGCCGACGGCGACGCGGCCACCTATCTCGTCGCGCCGTCCGCCTACCGGCCGTACGTCTCCACGACGATGCCGCGCGACGGCGACGGATACCGGATGGCCGCGCGGGCGCTCCGGGTGTCCCGCTCGCCCGGACTACAGCAGAGCCTGCTGGACGGTTGGGTCGGGGACGCGTTGCGCCGCCTGACGGCCCGGCAGGCGGCCGCGCTCTGGGACGCGGACACCGCGCCGATCGCCCGCCCCCTGGCGCTGCTGAACGCGGCGGCGCCCCGGAAGGGGAACGAGGCGGCGGTGCTGTGGCGGGAGTACCGGCGGCGCAATCCGGGCGCGCGCAGCCCGGAGATGACCGTGCGGGACTACCTCGGCTGCCTGTACTACTGGCAGTTCCAACGCAGCGTCGACGAGCGGCTGCCCAACCTGTTCGGCTCGCTGCTCACTTTCAGCCTGGCCGTGGATTTCGTCGATGCCGAAGACGGAGCGGGCCTGGACGGGGAGGATCCCTATCTCGTCGCGGCCAGTGAGGGGTTCGCCGCGCTCGCCGGAGCGGCTCCCAACCGAATGGCGCGCGAGATGACGCTGGGCGGCGCGATCAGCTATGTGAAGGACGCGATGGCGCGGGGCAACCGGGCCGCCGACCGGAACCCGGAACTCTCGCTCACGCCCGACGAGCTTTTCACCATCCGCCAATGGGATGGGTTTCACACCCCGCTGCTGCGGCTGGCCTTCGGTTCCCGCCCCTATCGGCATCTCACCGACGGCAGCGGTACGTACCTGCCGGCGCTGGCCTGCCCGGACATCGCCCGCGTGTTCGGCAACGCGCTGCGCTACGACGACGTCGTCGACGCGATCGCCGACTGGGGCAACCACGAAACCGGCAACGAGCTGCTCACGGCGCTCGCCCACGCGGGCCCGGGGGCCGTCCACGGCTACGGCGACGCCCTCGCCCAGGCTCTCGACGCGACGCTCGCCTGCGCCTGCGGCAGGCCGGGGCACGAGGAGGCCGCCGAGTACGCGATGGGGTTCAACCTGTTCTACCTGCTGGTGCCCCGCTACGTGTTCCGGCGGCAGCTCGCGGCGCTGCACCGGGCCGGCGGCGACGTCGCGGAGGCGTTCGCCCCGCCCGCCGCCGGAACCCGGCTGCGGTCGGCCGGCGGCCGCCTGGCGTCCGGGTTGACCCTGCACACCGAGGACTGGCGACCACGATGGCGCCCGGCCGCATCCACGGTGGAAGCCCTCGCCCGGCGCGTCGCCCGCCGGTGCCTGTCCGGCGCGGCCGCCCCGGCCCGGCTCGTGGCGGCCGCGGAGAGCGCCCTCGCCCGATGCGACCGCGCCGATGACGACGACGCGTGCCGCCGGCTCACCCAGGACTGGCAGGACGTCTTCGACGCCGCGTTGGCCGCGGGCGGCCTGACGAACACTCCCCAGGCCGCGCCGCTGCGCCGGGCGATCGGCCGCCTGTGGGGGTCGGTCGTCCTCGCCGGGGACGCCGACGACGCCCGCCTCTTCATCGAGACCGATATCGCCGTCCGCGCCACCTTCGGCCTCCCGGACGACGCGGGCCGGCGCGTACGCCGCGCCTTCTTCGGCGTCACCTCCAGCGCGGTGGACCACTCCGGCTTCAGCCCCTACGGACGTATCGCCAACGGAATAGGCACGCTGTGCCGCTCGGCGGAAAGGGATCGGACCCCATGACCGGAGAACCCGGCGCCGCCGATGTCGGTGCCCTGTACGACCAGCTCACCGATCTGTTCACCGCCGTTCTGGGCGGCAGCATCCACGTCGGCTACTGGGAGTCCGACGAGGACGAGAGCACCACGGAGGAGGCATCGGCCCGGCTGACCGAACTCGTGGCGGACCGGCTGGACCTCGCCCCCGGCCTGCGCGTGCTGGACGTCGGATGCGGCAGCGGCAGGCCCGCCGCCCAGATCGCCGCCGGCCGCGGCGTCCACGTGGCGGGGGTGACCGTCAGCGCCCACCAGCTCCGGCTGGCCCAGGCCCGTCCGGAACGCGGCGACGCTCCGGGGCAGGCGTCGTTCCAGCTCGCGGACGCCATGGAGCTGCCGTTCGCCCCGGCGTCCTTCGACGGGGCCTATGCCATCGAGTCGATGACGCACATCCGGGACAAGGACGCCGCGCTCGGCCACATCGCCCGCGTCCTGCGTCCCGGAGCGCGTCTGGTCATCGCCGATATCTACCTCGACGGGCCCGTCTCCGGCCCCGACGCGGACGTCCTCGCGCAGATCTACGCCCTCTTCCAGGTCGCTACCCTCCTGACCGCCGACGGCTACCGCGAGCACCTGCGCCGCGCCGGGCTGGAGATCGTCGAGTTCACCGACATCCGCCGGAACGCGCGGCGCACCTACGCCGCCCTCGGCGCGGGCCTGCGCCGGGCGGCGGCCCGGTACGGCGACGCCGGCGACCGGCTCGTCGCGGGTGCCTCCGCCCTGGAACGTCTCAGCGACGTCAACCCGCTGGGCTACGTGCTGCTGTCCGCGGTTCGCGCCGATCGGTGACCGCGATGGCCGCTCCGAGGTCCATCCCGACCGTCCCCGGATCACTCCCTCTGATCGGGCACATGGCCGCGCTGCTGCGCGACCCGCTGGGCTTCCTGCGCACGCTGCCGGCCCACGGCGACCTCGTCCGGCTGCGGCTGGGCCCGGTCGACGCCGTCCTGGTCTGCGACCCGGACCTCATCCTCCAGGTCCTGCGCGATGACCGGACCTTCGACAAGGGCGGGCCGGTCTTCGCCCGGCTCGGGGAGGCGGTGGGCGACGGCCTGGCCACCTGCCCGCACAGCCGGCACCGCCGGCAGCGGCGCCTGGTGCAGCCCGCCTTCCATCCAGGCCGCCTCCCCGGCTACGCGGAGGTGATGACGGGCAGGATCGACGCCGTCACCGGGTCGTGGCGGGACGGCCAGATCCTGGACGTGCTCCCGGAGATGATGACGATCTCGGTGGAGACCACCACCGCCATGATCTACTCCGACGCGCTGCCGGGCCCGGTCCGGCGCGCGACGCTGGACGACATCGGCACCGTGCTCGCGGGCGCCTTCCGCCGGATGCTCACACCGCCCCCGCTGGACCGGCTGCCCACCCCGGCCAACCGCCGCTACCACCGCGCCATCGCCGACCTGCGCGCCACCCTGGGCGGCGTGGTCGACGACCGGCGGGGCGACGACGCCGACCGCGGCGACCTGCTGTCGGCGCTGCTGGCCTCCCGCGACCCCGGCGGCGGACGGGGCCTCACCGACGAGGAGATCGTCGACCAGGCCATGACGTTCCTGATCGCCGGCACCGAGACCACGGCCGCCGTGCTGGCCTGGACGATGCATCTGATGGCCGCCCACCCCGACATCGAGGACCGCCTGCACGCCGAGGTGGACGACGTCCTGGGCGACCGGCCGGCCACCCACGCCGTCCTGCCGGAGCTGGGCATGACGGGCCAGATCATCACCGAGACCCTGCGGCTGCTGCCTCCGGCGTGGCTGTTCACCCGCACCGCCACCGCCGACACCCGACTCGGCCTCGCCGGCATCCCGAAGGGGACCACCATGCTGTGCAGCCCCTACGTCATCCACCACCGCGCCGACCTCTACCCCCACCCGGAGCGCTTCGACCCCGACCGGTGGAGCCCCGAACGCCGCACCGCCCTGCCGCGCGGCGGCTTCCTGCCCTTCGGCGCGGGCGCCCGCAAATGCATCGGCGACCGGTTCGGCCTCACGGAGGCGACACTCGCCCTCGCCACCATCGCCGCCCGCTGGCGGCTGGAACCGCTGCCCGGCCAGGACGACGCGCGTGTCGCCTTGGCCGCCACACTGCGCCCGCGCGAACTCCGGATGCGCGCCATCGCCCGCACGGCCCGACCCGAGTCAAGGCCGCCAGGCCGCCGGGCCTGAACGGTTCCGGGCGGGCGGCGGGGTCAGCGGCGGGTGGCCAGGGCGAGGAAGCGGTGGGCGGCGTCGTCGTAGTGCTCCAGGCGCCAGCCCGCGCCGGTCAGCAGGTGCTCCAGCCGGGTCTTGGCGAGGGGTTCGTCGGGGCGCAGGGCGCGGCCGTGGCGGGCGGCCAGCGCGGCCCGTCCCGAGGGGTGGAAGATGATCAGTTCGCCGCCGGGGCGGGTGACGCGCGCCAGCTCGGCCAGCCCGGTGGCGGGGTCGGGCAGGTGCTGCACCAGGCCGGCGGCGAAGACCGCGTCGAACCGCGCGGCGGCGAACGGGAGGCGGCGGGCGTCGGCCACCAGCAGGGCGGCGTGGTGCGCGCGGCCGGTCGTCCTGGCGACGGCGAGCATCTCCGGGGTGAGGTCCACGGCGAACACCCGTCCGGTCGGGCCGGCGGCGGCGCGCAGCGCGGGCAGCGCGCGGCCGGTGCCGCACCCGGCGTCCAGGACGGTCGCGCCGGGCCGGACGGCGGCCTCGCCGACCGCGGCGGCGTAGGCGGGCATGTCGTCACCGAACCTGGCGTCCCAGGTGGCGGCGCGGGGCGCGAAGAACGCCCGGCTCTCGGCGACGTACCACCCGTCGTGTCCGGCCAGCCGCGGGCCGACGCGGCGGATCACCGGCCAGCGGGTGTCGTTCAGGTCGATCACGATGTCCGCGCCGTTCTCGGCGTCCGCGTCCGGCGCGCGGCGGGTGCGCAGCCAGATCACCACATCCCATCCGCCCGCCGTCCGGGCGCGCTCCCCGGGGCCCGCGCCGATCGTGATCGCGTCCGGCTCCCGCTCGCTTGCGCGGCCGCCGTCGCGTAGCCGGACGCGGCGGCGCCCGGCGGCGGTCAGGTGGTCGGCCAGCCGCGCGGCGACCGCGTCGGCGTGCCCGCAGCCCTCGACCAGCACGCGCGCAGCGCCGCCCGGCAGCATCCCGGCCACCGCGTCCAGGACGTCGCGCCAGCGGCCGACCTGACGCTCGGTCATCGACTCCAGCGCCGTCAGGGCATCCCTCGTCATGGTCCCGATGATGCAGAAGCGCGGGGGAATCGACCAGTGACCACCCGGCGCGCCGGGCCGGCGGTCGGGCTGACCTGGACAATACGGGCTTGACATAAACTTTTCCTACCTCAAATATAGGAATATGGCGCACGCACTGACCGTCCGGCGTGTGGTTGACCACATGCGGCTGGACAGCACTCTCTGTCGCTGATCCGGATCTGCCCTCCCCTCCTCCTCTCTCGTTCTCCTCCTGTGAGAAGCACCGCCGTGTCCTCCGGACGTGGCGGCCGTCGTCTTGCTCGTTCGCGAAGGGCCAAGTGAGCCATGTCGAGTTCTGTTCCGCACGCCTCCCGGGCGAGAGCCCCGCGTCGCCGTCCACCCCTGGTCTGCGCCGTCGTCGCCCTGCTGCTGGGCCTGGCCACCGCCTGCGGAGGGTCGGCCAAGGCCGGCGGCGGCTCCGGGCCCGGCTCGGTGATCAGGCTGAGCGACCCGGGCAACGCGGGTGTGCTCGCCTACGCCAAGCGCGAGAAGATCCTGGAGAAGCGGCTGGAGGCCGTCGGCGCGCGGGTGCAGTGGGGCGGCTCGTACGCCTCGTTCACGGCGACGATCGACGCGGTGCGGTCCCGGTCGGTGAACGTGCTGGAAGGCGCGATCTCACCCGCCGTGGGCTACCTGGCCAACGGCCGCGACCTGCGCATCTTCGCCGCCGCCGACCGGGTCACCGACAAGGCCGCCCCCTACGAGGACGGCCTGGTCGTCAAGGCCGACAGCCCGGTCAGGTCGGTGCGCGACCTGGTCGGCAAGCGCGTCGCCGTCAACAAGGCCGGGCGCGGTGAGTACCTGCTGCTGCTCGCGCTCAAGGAGGCCGGGATCCCGGCGTCGCAGGTCCAGCGCGTCCACCTGAACCCGGCGCAGGGCGCGTCGGCGTTCGCGACCGGCAAGGTGGACGCCTGGTGGGCGATCGTCGACGCCTACCCCGAGGTCGTCGCCAAGGGCGCGCGGGTCCTGCTGCACGGCCGCGATCTGCCCGACCGGGACCTCACCATCTTCGCCGCCCGCACCGAGGTGCTCCAGGCAAACCCGCGCGCCGTCCAGGTCTTCCTGGACGTGGTCCGCGAGCTGACCGAGCAGGAGAAGCGCGACCCGCGCAAGTTCCAGAACGTGTTCCTCGACAAGGGCCCGACCGCACTGTCCGGCGCGCGGCTGGACGACGCGATCGCCAAGGCCCGCTACCAGAGCGTGCCGCGTGCCGTCACCGACGCCGACGGCGGGCACGTCACCGCGGTCGCCGGGCTGTTCCAGCAGCAGGGCGTGCTGCCGAACGCGATCCGGCCCGAGGACGTCCTGTTCAAGCTGGGTCCCGCCCGATGACCGCCGAGATCGTGCCCGACGCCGGGACCGTGCGGCGGCGCCCGGCGGAGGGAACCGCCGACGGGCTGCGGACGCCGCCGTGGCTGGGGCGGCGGCGACGGCGTCCGGCGATCTCACTGGCCCTGCGCGCGTCGGTGCCGCTGGCGCTGCTGGTCGCCTGGTGGTGGGGGGCGAGCAGCGGCCGCATCTCGCCGGACGTCCTGGCCGGGCCGGGCGCGGTGCTGTCCGCCCTGCGGGAGCTGGCCTCCACCGGGCAGCTCGCCGACTACGTGCTCGCCTCGGCGCGCCGCGTGGCCCTCGGCGTCCTGGTCGGCTGCGGCGCGGGGCTGGTGCTCGGCGCGGTCGCCGGGCTGTCCGCGCTCGGCGAGGAGCTGGTCGACCTGACCCTGCAGATGAAGCGGGCGGTGCCGTTCCTGGCGCTGGTGCCGCTGTTCATCTCCTGGTTCGGCGTCGGCGAGACGTTCAAGATCGCGCTCATCGCGGTCGCCGCGTTCGCGCCCATGTACGCCTACGTCTACCTGGGCGTGCGCGGCGTCGACCGCAAGGTGGTGGAGGCCGCGCGCGGGTTCGGGCTCCGCGGCCCCCGGCTGGCGCTGTCGGTGGTGCTCCCGTCCGCGCTGCCCAGCGTGCTGATGGCCCTGCGGATCAGCCTGTCGGTGTCGCTGACCGGGCTGATCGCCGCCGAGCAGCTCGGCGCGACCGAGGGCATCGGCTACCTGGTGACGCTCGCCCAGCAGTACTACCGCAACGACTACATGGTGCTGTGCATCCTCATCTACGCGCTGCTCGGGCTGCTCATCGACCTGGCGATCAGGGGCCTGGAGCGGCTCGCCACGCCGTGGCGCGGGCAGGTGACGGCCCGATGAGCCGCGACGGCCACGAGGTGGCGGTGCGGGTCCGGGGCCTGCGCAAGGCGTTCGGCGCCAAGACCGTCCTGGACGGGATCGACCTGGAGGTCAGGCGCGGCGAGTTCTTCGCGCTGCTCGGCCCGAGCGGCACCGGCAAGACGACGCTGCTGCGCGTGCTGGCGGGCCTGGAGCGGCCCGACGCGGGGACGGTGCTGACCGCGCCGCGCGTCACCACGGTCTACCAGGAGCCCCGGCTGGTGGTGGCCAGGCGGGTGCTGGCCAACGTCACGCTCGGGCTGCCGCGGTCGGAGCGCGACAAGGGCAGCCGCATGCTCGCCGAGGTCGGTCTGGGCGGACGCGAGCGCGCCTGGCCGGCCACCCTGTCGGGCGGGGAGGCGCAGCGGGTGGCGCTGGCCCGCGCGCTGGTGCGCGACCCGCAGGTGCTGCTGCTGGACGAGCCGTTCGCCGCCCTGGACGCCCTGACCCGCCTGCAGGCCCAGGACCTGGTGGCCGAGCTGTGCGCGCGGCACCGTCCCGCGGTCGTGCTCGTCACCCACGACGTGGACGAGGCGGTGCGCCTGGCCGACCGGGTCGCGGTGCTGGACGACGGCGCCTTCGTCGTGGACCGTGCCATCGACCTGCCCCGTCCCCGCGGCGCGGCGTCGACCGCGTCCGACCCGGCGGTGCTGGAGCACCGCCGGGAGCTGCTGACCCGGCTGGGCGTCCTCCCGGCGTCCGACCGGGTGACCCCGCCGTCCGGCCGAAGCGGCCTGACGTCCGACCGAGGAGTGATCGCGTGAGCAGTCCGCAGAGCGGTGGCGTCGACAAGATCTGGTTCACCCGCTGCCCGGTTCCGACCGCCAGCGGCCTCGCCCACCGGCGCGGCGGGCTGGCCGAGGCGTTCGCGCCGTTCGGGCTGGAGGTGGGCGTCCTGCAGGACGCCGAACCCGAGCTGGCCCGCCACCATTTCGACCACGACCTGCCGGGCCTGTTCCGCGAGGGCGGCAACGTGCCCGCGCTGGCCGCCCGCAGCGAGGGCGCGCCGACCAGGCTGATCGGGCTGACGTGGATCGAGGAGTGGCAGTCGGTCCTCGTCCGTCCCGGCTCGGGCATCGAAGGTCCGCAGGACCTGCGCGGCGCCCGCGTGGCGCTGCCCGGCTGGGCCCGGACCAGGGCGCAGAGCTTCCCGCGCGCGATGGCGCTGCACGGGATCAAGGGCGCGCTCACCCAGGGCGGCCTCAGCCTGGACGACGTCACGTTCGTCGAGGTCGCCGCCGACCTGTCGCCGTCGGTGGGGCGTGATGCGCGCGGCGGACGCATCGCGTGGCCCGGCCTGGAGGAACTCGCCCGAGGAGAAGTGGACGCCGTCTACGTCAAGGGCGCCCGCGCCGCCGAGCAGGCCGCCGACCTCGGCCTCGCCGTCGGCGTCGACCTGGACGCCCATCCCGACCCGGCGACCCGCGTCAACAACGGCACGCCGCGGCCGATCACCGTGCACGAGCGGCTGCTGGACGAGCGGCCCGAGCTGGTGACCGCGTTCCTCGCCGCCACGCTGCGCGCGGCCGACTGGGCCGCCGCCGACCTCGACGGCGTCCGGGGGATCCTGGCCGGGGAGACCCGGTCGGGCGCGTCGGGCGTGCGCACCGCCTACCGCGACGGGTTCCACCGGACGCTGCGTCCCGACCTCTCGCCGGAGCGCCTCGACCTGCTCGTGAAGCAGAAGGACTTCCTGCTGATCCACGGCTTCCTCGCCGCCGACGTGGACGTCGCGTCGTGGGTGGCGCACGAGCCGCTGCGCGAGGTCTCCGCGAAGGCGGCGGCATGAGCGCGCCCCCGAGGTTCCTGCTCACGCTGCCGACGACCGGGCCGGACACGGATCCGGCGCCGCTGCCGGAGTTCGTCACCGACACCCGCCGGGGCCGGTACGGGGCCTTCGACGCGATCGGAGAGGTGGGACGCGCCGCCGAGGTCGTCGGCTTCGACGGGGTCGTCGCCCCCTTCGCGCCCGACGCGGAGGAACCGCTGGTGGTGGTCGCGGGGCTGCTGCGCCGCAACCGCTGGATACACGGCGTCGCGGGCCTCCACCCGGGCATCGGGACACCGGTGTACGCGGCCAAGCTGTCGGCGTCGCTGCAGCGGTTCACCGGGGACCGGTTCGGCTGGTGGCCGGTCGTCGACCTCCCCCCGGCGACGGCGCGGGCGCACGGCGACTTCCTGGAGGGCCCGGACCGCTACGCCCGCGCCGATGAGTTCCTCACCATCGCCAAGGGCGTGTGGGAGCACGAGGACTTCACCTACGAGGGCAGGTTCTTCCAGGTCCTCGCCGGGGGCTTCCAGGGGCCGCTGGCCGGACGGCGCTTCCCGGCCGTCCATCTGTCCGGCGTCTCGGCCGACGCGCTGGAGCTGTCCGCGAAGCACGCCGACGTCCACGTCTTCGACGCGACCGACGACCTCGACGCGCTCATCGCCGACCTGGGCGGCCGCGCCGCCGAGCGCGGCCGGACCGTGGCCTCCGCCCTGCGGCTGACCGTGGCGGCGCGCGAGGACGAGGACGAGGCGCGCGCCGTCCAGAACGTGCCCGAGCATGCCCTCACCGGTTCGTTCGAGCAGGTCGCGGCGGAGCTGCGGGGCTACGCCGACCGGGGCGTGAGCACGTTCGTCCTGGAGCCGCCGCCGGACGTCGCAGAGATCTACCGGCTCGGGGAGCAGCTGCTGCCCCTCTTCGTTCGGGAGCACGCACATGTCGATTGACATCTACTGGCGCATCGGGACGCACGGCGACCAGCCGTCGCTGCGCCGCCGCCTGGTGACCCGCGGCGACTGGTCGCCGGTCGTGCCGGGCAGCATCACCCCCGGCCTGCGCGAGGGCCGTCCGGACGGCTACAGCCACCTGGACCACATGGCCGACGTCGCGCGCTCCACCGAGCTGTCGGGGTTCGTCGGCGGGCTGCTGCCCTCGTTCCCCTTCACCGACGACCCCTGGGCGGCGGCCGCGAGCCTGGCGCGCGAGACCACCACCTACCGGTTCATGATCGCCTTCCAGCCCGGCTTCCTGCACCCGGTGCAGGCGGCGCGGATGTCGGCGAGCCTGCAACGCGCCACCGGCGGACGCGTCGTCTACAACATCATCTCCGGCGGCGGCGGCCCGGCCCAGCTGTGGTGGGGCGACAAGGTCGGCCACGACGACCGGTACGCCCGGACCTCGGAGTTCCTCGACGTCCTGAAGGCCGTGTGGGACGGCGGCCCGGTCACCCACCGCGGCCGCTTCTACCGGGTCGAGGGCGCGGGGCTCCCCGAGCGCCTGGCCGGGCAGCCCTTCCCCGAGATCTACTTCTCCGGATCGTCCAAGGCGGCGATCGAGGCCGCCGGGCGGCACGCCGACTACTACCTGTCGTGGCTGGAGCCGTTCCCCGCGCTGGCCGCCAAGTTCGACCAGGTCCGCGAGCACAGCGCCGCGATCGGCCGGTCGCCCCGGTTCGCGGTGCGCATCGACGTGCTGGCCCGCGAGACCGAGGAGGAGGCGTGGGCGGAGATCCGCCGCGGCTGGCGGCACGTCGACCCCGAGCAGCTGCGGGGCCCCGAGTCCACCGGCGACTCGGTCGGCTGGCTGCGCAGCTCGCAGTTCATCGACTGGCCGGTGCGCGAGCCCCGCGAGCTGGAGGCGAGCCCCAACGTTTGGGGCGGGTTCCACCTGCTGCGCGGCGGCCCCGCGTTCGGGCTGGTCGGCAGCTACACGCAGGTCGCCGCCCGGCTCGACGAGCTGATCGCGCTCGGCGTGGACGCGTTCATCCTCGCCGGGGTGCCGCACCTGGAGGAGGCGCGCCGCATCGGCGAGAACGTCCTCCCCCTGCTGCGCGGCGGCCGCCCCGACACCTCCGTCCCCTCTCTCGAAACCCTTGAAGCGAAAGGATCCACCCGATGACCCGCGTCGGTTTCTTCCCCCACAACAACTCGCTCTGGGTGCTGCGCCACCGGGGGATCCTTGAGCGATCGCTGCCGGACGTGGAGTGGGTGGACCTGCGGTCGCTCCCCGCGGGGGCCCGTCCCGCGCCCACGGAGGGCCTGCCGTCCGTGCACGGCGACCACCTGTTCGACGGCGGCTACGACTTCATCGGCACCGGCTCCACGCCGCCGGTCACCGCGCAGGCCCGCGGCCACGACATCGTCTACGTGGCGATCTCCGGACCGCGGGTGGACAACGGGCGGCTGGTCTCCCTGCCCGGCTCCGGCATCGACTCCCCGGCCGACCTGGCCGGGAAGCGGGTCGCCCTCGGCCACGGCTCCTGGCAGACGACGCTGCTGCTGTTCGCGCTCGACCAGGCCGGGCTGACCTGGCGCGACATCGAACCGGTCGACGCCGGGAACGAGGGCGCGCAACTGCTCCTGGACGGCAAGGTCGACGCCTGGACCGGCAGCTACCCCGCGCTCGCCGCGCTGGAGAGCGAGACGGAACCGCGGACGCTGATCGAGACCGACGGCCTGTTCAGCCACCGCTCGCTGTGGTTCACGCGGCGCGACTTCGCCGTCGAGCACCGCGACGTCCTCGCCGAGATCGTGGGCGCGCTGCAGGAGTCGGACGCCTGGATCCGCGCCAACCCCCGCGAGGCGGCCGCGCTGTTCGCCGACGGCGACGACGACCTCGACGCGTGGGAGCACGCGCTGCGCGGCCGCCCGTTCGGGCTGCTCCCGGTCAGCGACGAGTTCGTCGCCGAGCAGCAGCGGGCCGCCGACCTGCTGCACGCCAACGGCCTGATCGACCGGAAGATCACCGTCGCCGACGCCGTCCTCCCGGACCTGGCCGAGCTGGTCACCCGCGACTAGCGGACGCGGGACGCACGACCAGGAGCACCCTGCCCCCCCGGCGACCGCCATGCCCGCGACCGCGCTCGCGGTGAGGCCCTGCCCGAGCAGCGGGACGGCGAGCAGCGCGGTCGCCGGGGGACCAGGTAGAGCAGGCTCGTCGCGCGAACGAGCCCAGGACGAGGACGGCGACCAGGAAGGGCAGGCCACCACGGCGAGCGACTGGCTGCTGCGCACGCCGATCGTTCCCGCGACGTAACCGCTGCCCAGACGGGGACGAACGCGACCTGGGCCGCGCCCGTCGAAGGGCGTCCGGGCAGAGGCCGATCCGGCCCTCCCGCCCGACCCGGGTGCCTCCTCAAGGACAGGCGCCGCCCTAGGAGGGAGCGTCGTCCGGGGTGGCCGGGACGCGCAGGAGGGCCAGGAGGCGGCGGCGCAGGGCGGCGAAACCGGGGGAGTCCACGGCCCGGGGGTGGTCCAGGTCGACGCCGATCGCCTCGATGACGCGGCCGCCGTCCAGGACCAGGAGGCGGTCGGACAGCAGGATCGCCTCGTCCACGTCATGCGTCACCAGCAGTGCCGCGAAACCGTGGACGGCGCGGAGGCGGGTGAAGAGGGCCTGCATCTTCAGCCGGTTGAGGGCGTCCAGGGCGCCGAACGGCTCGTCCAGCAGGAGCAGTTCGGGCCGGCGGATCAGGGCGCGGGCGATCGCGACCCGCTGGGACTGGCCGCCGGACAGCTCGGCGGGCCAGGCGCCGCCGCGGTCGGCCAGGCCGACCTCGGCGAGCGCGGCGGCGGTGCGGGACGCGGCGTCCCTGGTGCGGACGCCCAGGGCCACGTTCGCCGCGACCCGTTTCCACGGAAGGAGGCGGTGCTCCTGGAACACCACGGCGCGCGAGGCGGGCACCGACACGGTCCCGGACGCCTCGCCGTCGAGCCCGGCCAGGATCCGCAGCAGCGTGCTCTTGCCCGAGCCGCTGGCGCCGAGCAGCGCGACCACCTCGCCGCGGTCGACGGCCAGGTCGACGCCGTCCAGGACGACCGTGCCGCCGAACGAGCGGCGCACGCCGGCGGCCTCGACTAGGCGGCTCGCAGTCCGCGTCGCCATGCCAGCAGCCTCCTCTCTCCCGTCCGCAGGGCGAGGTCCGACAGCAGGCCGAGCAGCGCGTACACCAGCAGGCCCAGCACCACGACCTCGGTCTGGGAGAACTCGCGCGCCTCCATCATCATGAACCCGAGCCCGCTCTGCCCGTTGACCTGCTCGCCGACGACCAGGCTCAGCCACCCGGCCGAGAACGCCAGCCGCAGCCCGAGGAACAGCGAGGGCATCGCCCCGGGCAGCACCACGTGCCGGACGCGTTCCGACCAGGTCAGCCCGCAGGTGCGGGCGGCCTCGACCAGGCCCTCGTCGATGTCGCGGATGCCGGCGTAGGTGTTGAGGTAGATCGGGAAGAACGCGCCCAGCGCCACCAGCGTGACCTTCAGCGACTCCCCGATGCCCAGCCAGATGATGAGCAGCGGGACCAGGCCGAGGTGGGGCAGCATCCGGGCCGCCTGGACGGTCGGGTCGACCAGGTCGTCGCCGGCGCGCACCAGCCCCGCGACCGCGCCGAGCACCAGCGCGATCGTGCCGCCGATCAGCAGCCCGAGCACCGCCCGTTGCAGCGAGTCGAGCAGGGAGGCGCCGAGCGTGCCGTCCCGGGACAGCCGCCACGCCGCCTCCAGCACCGCGCTCGGCGGGGGCAGCTTGTCCGGGGCCAGGACGCCCGCGCGCGCCGTCCCCTCCCAGACCGCCAGCAGCACGATCGGCGTGGTCAGCCGCCGGACCCGGAGGCTCACCTGAAGATCCCCGAGTACCGCTCGTCCAGCCGGGCCCTCATGTCGACCTTGCCGGGGATCAGCTCCAGCGCGGTGAACCCGTCCGCGATCCTCTGCAACTCGGCGCCGACCGCGGCGTCCACGGGGGCGAGCGGCTGCGCGCTGCGGGCCAGCGCCCGCCGGGTGGGGTCCTCGGGGATCTTCAGCTCCGGTGCCAGGATCCTCACGCGTTCCGCCGGGTTGGCGAGCCCCCAGTCGGTGACCTGCCGGTACTGCCGCAGGAACCCCGTGAGCTGATCGGGCTTGTCCTTCAGCGCCTTGGGCGAGACCAGGACGTACTCGCGGTTGTTGGCGAGGCCGCTCGCGTCCGCGAGGATCTTCACCCCGGGCCGCTCGGCCAACGCGAAGTACGGATCCCAGATGACCCAGGCGTCGATCCGGTCGTTGTCGAACGCGGGCCGTCCTTCGGCCGGCTTGAGATACCTGACCTGGACGTCCTTGGCCGCCATCCCGTTGGCCTCCAGCAGCCGGAGCAGCAGCCAGTGCACGTTGGAGCCCTTGTTGAGCCCGATCGTCCTGCCCCTGAGGTCCTTGAACGACCGGAACCCCCTGCTCTCCTTCACCAGCACGGCCTCACCCCTGGGGACGGGCGCCGAGGTGCCGATGATCTTGAAGTCGACGCGTCCGGCCGCCGCGAAGATCGGCGGCGCCTCGCCGACCTGGCCGATGTCGACCGACCCGGCCTTGAGCGCCTCGGTGAGCGCCGGGCCGCTCTCGAACAGCGACCATCTCGTGCCCGGCGGCGCCGCGTTCCGCGCCTTGAGCAGGCTGAGCCCGCCGAACCGCTGGTAGCCGACGCGCAGCCCGCCGCCGGACGCGCCGGCCTCCCGTTCACCCCCGCACGCGGTGAGCGCCCCCGATCCGAGCAGCAGGAAGAGTCCAGCGAGTACGGCGATGATGCGGCGCATGGGTCCAAGCTCCTTGCCGGATCGGATCAGCAAGAATATAGGACAAAACCGATCGGTTGACTAGGTTATTGGCGACCGGCCGGCGAGGTGCGGAGCGAGGGCACTACCGCTGTGGGTGAACGCGACGTAGGGGAGGGGCGGCGCCAGCCGACGAAGGGGAAGCCGTCGACCGGCCTTGGGCGAACGCGGCGTCCCGCCTCGGAAATCTGGGTCTGTGAGGCTGAAGATTTATGTGCCGGACGCGGGTGAAAAGCTCGTCGGTCTGTGTGCGGAGAACGGCCGGTGAAATGGCCGTATCGGTGCCGGAACCCAATTCGCTGGCCTTTAGGGAAAGGGCGCCGTTTCAGGCTGGTCGAGTGTAGCTGCGAAGAGTGCGGACGAGGCCGCGGAGGGCCCCGGGTGTCGGCGTAGTGATCGCGACCAGGCGGGGGCGACCGAACCGGACGCGTCGTCCGAGAGTGGGATTGACAGCATGGACCGCCGCGGGCTGTGGCCGCGATTGCACCATGCCGTGCTGGACGGGCTCGGGGCGCGCGCGGGTGGACCGGGCCTCGGCGATCGTGGACGCCGCCGCCGTCCGGGGGCGCGCTGACCGGCCCCGATCCGGCCGATCGCGGCAGGAAGGGCGGCAGCCTTCACGTCCTGTCCGACGCCGCCGGGCTGCCTTCGGTGGTCCCGGGGCCGGCCGCCGACGCGCACGACGGCCGGGCGTTCGAGCCGCTGCCGATGGCGCGACCGGCGATCAGGTCACGGCGCGGACGGAGCCGTCGCCGGCCGGTCGAAGTCCGTGCCGACAGGGCCTGCGACTCCGCCCGGTGATGCCCGCCACCGTCACTCCCGGCACCGTCCGTCCGATTTGTGCCATGTGCGGCTCATCTCTAGCGCTTGGACCGGATCTGATCGATAAGCTGTCGCCGAGCGATTCTTGACAACCGATTGGACCGGAAGTGGACACGAGGATGACACTACGGATCCAGGTGCTCGGGCCGATGCGCGCGTGGCTCCACGACGAGCCGCTCCTGCTGGGCCCGCCCGCCCAACGCGCCGTGCTGGGCCTGCTCGTGCTGGCCGGCGGGCAGCCGGTCGGCCTGGCCGGCCTGATCGACGCCTTATGGGGCGATCAGCCACCGGCCAGCGCCGTCAACATCCTCCAGACGCACGTGAAGCGGCTCCGACGGCTGCTGGAACCCGGGCGGGCGCCGCACTCCCGCAGCGAGGTGCTGCCCTACCTGGGCGACAGCTACCGCCTCGGCGTCCCCGCGGACCAGATCGACATCATGCGCTTCCGCCGCCTCGTCCGCCACCCCGCCGACGGCGGGGAGGTGGCGGCCCTGACCGAGGCGCTGGCGCTGTGGCAGGGCCAGCCCTTCGCCGACCTCCCGCTGCTGGCCGACCACCCGCGGGTGCTGTCGATCGTAGTGGAGCATCGGGCGGCGCTGGGCCGGTACGGCGCCGCCATGCTGGCAGCCGGGGCGGTGGACCGGGCGATCAGCGCGTTCGAGGAAGCCGCGGCGGCCGAGCCGCTGGACGAGAGAGGGCAGGCTCGGCTCCTGCGCGCGTACGCCGCCGCCGGCCTCAGGGCCCAGGCGTTCACCACCTATCACGCGGTGCGGCGCCGGCTGGCCGACGAGCTCGGCGTCGCCCCGGGGCAGGAGCTGACCGCCGCGTACCAGGAGATCCTGGACGAGGATTCGCGGGCGCACGTGCTGACCGGACCGCCCATCGCGGTCGACCGCACGGTGCCCGCCGAGTTGATGGCCGATGTTCCGCTTTTCACCGGGCGGGCGTACGAACTCGGCGAGCTCGACCGGCTGACCATCGCGCCGGAACCGGACACGAGCGCGATCGTCGTCGTGTCCGGCACCGCGGGCGTCGGCAAGACCGCTCTCGCCACCCGGTGGGCGCACCGCGCCCGCGACCGCTTCCCCGACGGCCGGCTCTACATCGACCTGCGCGGCTACGACCAGGAGCAGCCGGTGGCCCCCGGCGCCGCCCTGGCCAGGTTCCTGCGCTCGCTCGGCCTGCCGGGCGAGCAGGTGCCGGGCGACGTCGAGGAGCGCGCCGCCCGGTACCGCAGCCTGCTCGCCGGGCGTCGCATGCTGATCCTGCTCGACAACGCCGCCTCGGTCGACCAGATCCGGCCGCTGCTGCCCGGATCGTCCGACAGCGTCGTGCTGGTGACCAGCCGCGACAGGCTGCACGGCCTGGTCGTGCGGCACGGCGCCCGCCGACTGGAGCTCGACGTCCTGCGCCGGGAGGACGCGCTGGCGCTGCTGCGGCGGCTGGTGGGCGAGTGGGTGACCGCGGAGACCGGCGCGGCCGAGGCGCTGGCGGCGCAGTGCGCCAGGCTGCCGCTCGCGGTGCGGATCGCGGCGGAGCTGGTGCACCTGAGGGCACCGGTGGCCCTGGCCGAGGTGGTGGGCGAGCTCGCCGATCACCGGAGGCGGCTGGACCTGCTGTGCACCGGGGATCCGCGGTCCGACATCGGCGTCGTGTTCTCCTGGTCGTACCGGGACCTGCCGCCCGACGCGGCCCGCATGTTCCGGCTGCTGGGGCTGCATCCCGGTACCGATGTGGACGGCTTCGGGGCGTCCGCCCTCCTCGGCGGCGAGGAGGCGACGGCACGTGAATGCCTGGAGCTGCTCGCCGACAGGCACCAGGTGCAGCGCAACGGGGATCGGTACGGCATGCACGACCTGCTCCGGGCGTACGCCAAGGATCTGGCCGTCCGGAACGGCGAGGTCGACCTGCCGTGCCGCGTCCTGAAGTTCTATCTGTACACCGCGTCCACGGCGATGGACGTGCTGTACCCCGCCGAGCGGGACCGGCGGCCCCGGGTGCCGCGTCCCGCGGGGGCGTTGCCCGCGCTGGACGACAGCACGGCGCTGGCCTGGCTGGACGCCGAGCGCGCCAACCTGGTGGCCACCGCGGTGCACGCGGCGGAGCACGGGCAGGCCTGGTACCCGGTGCAGCTCGCCCTGGTGCTTCTGCGCTACCTGGAAAGCGGCGGCCACTACGCCGATGCCGTCACCCTGCACGAGCACGCGTTGCGGGCCGCCGAGAGCGTGCCCGATCACCGCAGCGCGGTACATCTGCGGATCAACCTCGGGGTCGTCGCCATCCAGCAGGGCCGGTACGCCGAGGCCAGTGCCGAGCTGCAACGGGCGCTGGAACTCGCGAACGAAGTCGGGGACGACTCCGCCGGGGTGCGCGCGCTCGGCAAGCTCGGGCACGTCTACCAGTGGCAGGGCCGGCATCCCGAGGCCGCGCGGATGCTCGCCGGGGCGATCGCCCTGGCCCGCCACACCGACGCCAGGGGCACCGAGGCGCGCGGCCTCGGCAACCTCGGCCGTGTGCGGTTGCGCCAGGGCCGGTACGCCGACGCGGCGGAGGACCTCCGCGCGTCGGTCGCCATCTGCCGGGACATCGGCGACGCCGTGGGCGAGGTTTAGGCGCCGGTATGCCTCGGCCATGTCGAGTCCGCCCTCGGCCGGTACGACGAGGCGGGCGAGCACCACACCTGGACCAGACCGCAGACGAAATCCTTGGAGGCCCTGCCCCGCACTCTTACGAGTTCCTGACGCAGAACACTAGTGGTGCTCTTCGGGTCTATCGATGTCGGTTTTGTGGGTCAGGGTCGCGCCGGTCCAGAAATCCTCAAGGACGGCCGTGAGCGATATCTGCGTTATCACACACCTGAAGCCGGAAAGCTTCAACCCCGTCACCTCAAGCGGCACACTGGCGGTGCCTTCGACGGTGCCGCCCTCGCTGATCGGATGGTCCTTCGCCTCCAGGGCCGTCGCCGACCGGTGAATGCGAAGCACCGAGGCACCTCGCCTGCAGACGGCGTCCACGTCGGCGGTCACCTTGACGGATATCGTGGTTACGTCCGTCTCCAGCGCCACATCCACTTCACGGAACGTAATGGTGGCGACGGTACCGTCCCAACTGACATCGGTAGCCTCCGGCACGAAATGCGCGCCCTCTGCGAATGCGGCGCTGGAGCCGCCGATCAGGATCATTGCGGCGGCCGCTGCGGTTGAAATGGTGGCCGTGACGAATCCCGTCAGAACGCGCCGTGCCGCACCCATTGATATCCGAGGGACACCAGGCCGCCGACTGGTGGTCGATATCGAAGTGTTCGTGGTGGATGGCATGTCAGCCCTCTCGGCCAATGTAGGTGTGAAAGGAAGGCGGTCCGTGTTCAGCGCGCCACGGGCCGGCCCGAACGAGGTTCGGCGGCGACCGGTTCCGGTGCCTTCCCGGAACCAATCGCCGCCGCCGTCAACGCATCATCGGGTAGGTCAGCCCAGAACCCACCGGGAGGTCTCGGTCAGAGCTGCTCGAAGTCGATCGGGATTTCCTTGCCGTCCTGGTCCTTCGCGCCGCCCGACTCCTTGTTGATGACCGTGAAGTCCTTGGTCGTTCCGTCGAGCTGCAGCCTCAGCGTCTCGAAGCCGATGCGCAGGGTGGATACCCCCTTCAGCGCGGCGGCCGAGACCGTGAAGTTGACGTCGAGCTCGGCGTCGATCAGCTTCTCGTCGCGGAAGGTCTCCTTCAGGACGCTCTGACTGCTGTCCTTCTTGAAGCTGAGGGCCCACACCTTCCAGCCGGACGACTTCGGAAGCTTGTAGACCGTCCACAGGCTCTCGTAGTTGTAGGTCCGAATCCTGCCGTGGATACGTCCCTTGAGATCGAAGCCTTGCGACTCGATCGTGATTTTCTGGAAGGAGCTGAAACCATGGAACGCCGTAACGCTGCCCTCGGCCGGCGCCAGCCTCGCGCCCCCGGGGCTCGTAAGGATTACGTCGAACCCGCTGTTGGTGACGTCGATCACCGGTGTTCTCGACGAACTGGCGGCGCTGGCCGGGCTGACGGTGGTCAGAGTTCCGCCCGCGGTGGCGGCCACGACACTGGCGGTAATCGCCACTGTGATCCGGGCACAAGCTTTCCACAACCGATTCTGCATGTCCCTTCCTTCATTTCCGGTGGTGATGTGATCCGTCGCGGTACAAGCTATTCAGCCGCACTGGACAGGCACTGGATGGGCACTGGACGCCCTCTGAACCGCGCGGCCGGAACCGGGGGCCGCTGCCCGTGTCGGTGTACTTCCGCAGCTTAAAGGGCGCGCCATTAAAGGTCTCGCCCCTGCACGAAGGCGGCGGCCGCCTCTTTGGCGCGCTTTCCATCTGCGAAAACTGACCGAAGATCACTTAGAATGGAGGGCGGGCCCGGTTGCGAACGGCCTACGGAGAAGAGTACGAGAAACTTCCGATCGAGGCGCCGCTACGCGTGCCGCCGCCCCGGCGGCACCGTGCTCGACCTCTTCACCGCAGCACGCCGGGCCGATCTGGCCCGCGCCGATCGCGACCACGTCCAGGTGCATGGCGCCATCGGCGCCGGCGCCGTCCTCACCGGCGACGCCCGCCACGCTCGCACCCCGATGTGCGCTGCTCCGCTGGTGCTGCCCCCTGCGCATCAGCGCTCACGAGGACGTCCTTGCCACGGAAACCACAGAAGTCACTGGTTCACCAGAGCTGAACCAAGGCCACCACGCGTTCGGGGCGCTCGCCGCCAGGGGCCTGCCTTGGCACGGGGGGATCACTGATGGGGCCGATGACGGGGTTCTCCGACGGCTTCACCGTCCGGATCTTCGGACGACCTCGCGCGCCCCGCGCCGCTGACCGGCCTTGAGCCCGCCCCGGCGGTCGAGCGCCGGCGACGGAAGAGCCCAGGCCGCCATCTACCGGCTGACCTGGGCTTTTGTGGTGGGCGATACTGGGATTGAACCAGTGGCCTCTACCGTGTCAAGGTAGCGCTCTCCCACTGAGCTAATCGCCCTTGCGTGCACTGCGAGGTGGAGACGGGATTTGAACCCGTGTACACGGCTTTGCAGGCCGTTGCCTCGCCTCTCGGCCACTCCACCAGAGCGAGGCCATCGGCCTCCCAGAGCGGACGACGGGATTCGAACCCGCGACCCTCACCTTGGCAAGGTGATGCTCTACCAACTGAGCCACGTCCGCGTGCCGGCTCCGGGGTTCCTCCCGGCGCGCATGCCCAACTCTAGCGGACCCCGGGGGCTGGTGCGTACTCGACGTCGGTGGCCTCGGCGTGCAGGGAGTTCCAGAACGCCAGCTCGCTGTCCTCTTCGAGGTGGGCGATGCGGCCCCAGAACTCGCGGTCCTCGGCCTCGTGCGCGGCGGCGAGGGAGAGGGCGGGCATGACCGTGGTGCCCGCGTCGGCGGCGTCGAGGTCGGCCGGGGTGACGTCGACCGGGAGGGCGACGGGCGTCGCGGGGCGGTGGTGCTTGCCGCGCTTGCGGACGCGGATGGGCGCCGCCGTGGGGGCCTTCGCGGCGGCGGCGCGTCCGGCGGCCAGGGCGACGGTGCCGCAGAGGATGAAGGCGAGGATGCCGCCGAGCACGACCTCCTGGGCGGGGAGGGACGCGTCGGGGGCGCTGTGCTCGCGCTCCTGGGTGTTGGTGGACGCGGCGGGCGCCCCCACCTTGTCGACGGTCGGCGCCGGGGCGGCGTGCCGGGGGGTGTACTTCGCGGGGGGCGCGGCCTCGACCTTGATCTTGCCGGGGTAGCCGAAGCCGACGACGGAGTCCATGTCGCGGGTCTTGCGCATGAGCTTGTAGCCGTCGGCGTTGGCCTCGATCGTGTGCAGGGTCTTGCCGTCGACGCGCTCGACGATGCCGACATGGTCGATCTGGTCGGGGTCGTCGGAGCCGTTCCAGTCGAAGAAGACGAGGGCGCCGGGCTCTGGGGAGGTGCCCCAGGCGTCGTGCTTGCGGAACCACTCGGCGTGCTCGATCGTGGAGGCGAACTGCCCGGCCTGCTCGGTGACGCCCGCCTTGTCGGCGGCCCAGGCGAGGAACATGTCGCACCAGGGCGCCGTCTTGAAGTAGGAGTCGTGGTCGCCGTCGATGTTGGCGGCGTACCAGTCGCCGAACTTCGTGTAGCCGTCGCCCTTCTCGGTGTAGCCGAGCTGGCTCTTGGCCACGTCGAGCAGCTTCTTGCCGATCGGGTCCATCACGCTCCCTGCCGCCTGACACCTGCTGCCTGACTGCGTTCGGGCAGGGACCGCCCGACCGGGGTGACCGAACGTGTTTGGTCACGTTCCGATCTCGACGGAATGTAGTGCAGGTAAAGAGGTGGCGGCAAGTCGTTCCAAGGGAACGGGCAAAACGGACTACTCAGAAGTAGCCCCGCGGGAGGACGGTCACCGGGCACGGGGCCGCGCGCAGGACCTTCAGCGCCACCTCGCCGATGAAGACGCGGTGGACGGACGCGTCCTCGCTGGACGCGCACACGAGGATCTCGCCCTCGGCCCAGTCGAGGTCGCCCATCGCCTCGGCGACGTCGTCGCCCTCGGCGAGGTCGGCGGAGACGTCCTCGGGCGGGAGTTCGGCGGAGTCGGTGGCGAGGCGGATGGCCAGCGCGAGGTCGTCGCGGAGCCGCTCGGGGTGGACGTCGCCGAGCGCGAGCGTGACCAGGCGGAGCGGAACGTCCAGCCGCTCGGCGGCCTGCGCGGCGCGGATGACGGCGTCGTCGCACTGGGGCCGCCGGACGTACATGACCGTGATGCGGTCCAGGTCCTCCGGCGGCGTGTAGCCGGACGGGGTGAGCATCACGGCCTCGGTCGCCGAGTGCAGCAGGTGGTCGGCGGCGGCGCCGACGCCGATCCGGCCCCGGGCGCCGCCCTCGGGGGAGCCGACGACGATGAGGTCGGCGCCGGTGCGGCTGGCCAGCAGCGTGAGCCCGCGCCCGACGCCGCGCCCCTCCTGGACGAGGAGGTCGACGGGCATGTCGTCCAGGAAGGAGGCGGCCTGCTCCAGCAGGGCGCGGGCCTCGCCCGCCGCGGCGGGGACGTCGGGCGGGTGGACGATCGCGACGCTCAGCCGTCCGCCGGTCAGCCCGACGATGGCGCGGGCCAGCCCGAGGGCCTCCCGGCCGCCCGCGTCGTGGGCGTATCCGGCCAGGACGTGTTCACCGATCATGTACGGAGCATTCCCTCCGCGCGCCGGGTCAGACGTGCGCCGCCCCGGCACGGCCTTGCCGTGCTCTGGGGTAACTTTCCTAGATTGCAGGGGATTGTCACTATTTGGGGGGATTCAATGGAGCGCGAGGCGCCCGATCTCGACGCCGGCCGCTGGACGATCGATCCGGTCCACTCGGAGATCACCTTCACGATCCGGCACCTGATGACGACGGTGCGCGGCTCGTTCCCCGAGTTCGGCGGGGAGGTGGTCATCGGCGCCGACCCGCTGGACTCCAGCGCGCGCGCCGAGATCAAGATGGCCTCGATCGACACCCGCAGCGCCGAGCGCGACGAGCACGTCCGCTCCGCCGACTTCCTCGACGTGGAGAACCACCCGGTCATGACCTTCGTCGGGACCGGGGTGGAGCAGGCCAACGTGGGCCGCCGCGCCCGCGCCCCCCGCTACCACCTGGACGGCGAGCTGACGATCAAGAAGGTCACCCGCCCGGTCCGGCTGCTGGCGGAGTTCCACGGCGTCGAGGCCGACCCGTGGGGCGGCGTCCGGGCCGGGTTCACCGCGACCGCCTCGATCAGCCGCCGCGACTTCGGCATCGAGTTCAACGTCCCGCTCCAGGGCGACAAGGTCATGCTCGGCGACACCATCGGCATCGCGCTGGAGATCCAGGCCGTCCACGCGCCCGCCGGCTGACCCCTGGTCAGGACGCCCCGCGCGACAGCGCCAGCAGGTCGCGGGCCGGTCCGGCGGGACGCCGGCCGGCGGGCCAGACCGCGCGCAGCGGACGGGACAGGTCCAGCTCCGGGACGGGCACGCGGATCAGCCGCCCGCCCGCCAGCTCGTCGGCGACGGCGAGGTCGCTCACCACCACCGGCCCCGCGCCCGAGACGGCCGCCGCCTTCAGCGCCGTCGTGGAGGCGAGCTGGAGCAGCGGCGGAGCCGTCCCGCCGTGGGCGGCCAGCGCCAGGTCGAGGATCTCGCGGGTGCCCGAGCCCTCCTCGCGCAGGACGAGCGGCGTCCGCGCCAGCTCGGCCGCGCTCACGCCGGAGCGCCGCCGCGCCCAGGGATGCGCCGGGGACACCACGACGACGAGGCTGTCGGCGGCGACGGCGGCGCCGTTCAGCCCGGCCGGCGTCCGGCGGCCCTCCACGAACCCGAGATCGGCCTCACCGCCGCGGACCTGCTCGGCCACCTGCGTGGAGTTCGCCGTGCGCAGCGTTACCGCGAGGTCCGGGTGGACGGACTTCAGCGCCACCAGCCACCCCGGCATCAGGTACTCGGCGACGGTCAGGCTTGCGACCACGCGCAGCCGGGCATCGCGCCGCTCGCGCAGCGCGGACAGCCCCGCGTCCAGCGCCTCGGCGGCGTCGACGACCTGGCGCGCCCACCCGGCGACCAGCACGCCCGCCTCGGTGGGCCGCGACCCGCGCGGGGACCGGTCCAGCAGGGCCGCGCCGACCTGCCGCTCCATCGAGCGCACGCGGGCGCTGGCGGCGGGCTGCGTGACGCCCAGCTCCGCCGCCGCGCGGCCGAGGCTGCCCAGCCGGACGACCGCGAGCAGCAGTTCCAGGGCGCCCAGATCGGGGACGCGGCGCGAGAGTGCCATGCCCGCGAGCATAAGCCCGCCTTATGGGTCCATAGGGCGGTGACCTCTACCGACGCGCTCGCGGCGGGGCCACCGTGGACGCATGGGTATCGCCACCGCGCCCACGGCCCGCGTGCCGCTGGGGGAGCTCGACCGTCCCGCCGACCTCTTTCGGCACCTCGGTCCCAACTGGTACGCGGCGGTGATGGGCACCGCGATCGTGGCGAACGGCGCGAACGCCCTGCCGGTGGGCCTCCCCGGCCTGCACGCGTTCGCCGTCGCGGTGTGGGCCGTGTCGCTGCTGATGCTGCTGGTGCTGATGGCGGCGCGGGGCGTCCACCTCGTCCGGCATCGGGACGTGGCGCGGTCGCACCTCCTGGGGAACCCGGCCACGGCCGTCTTCTACGGCTGCCCGCCGATGGCAATGCTCGCGGTCGGCTACGGGACGCTGGCGCTCGGCCCCGGCGTGCTCGGCCTCCCGGCGGCGGTCGCGGTGGACGCCGTCCTCTGGACGCTCGGCACGGTCTACGCGGTCGCCGTCGCGGCGGGCATCCCCTACCTCATGATCACGCGGCTGGAGCCGGGCGGCGCGGACCCGACCTGGCTGCTCCCGGTCGTCGCGCCGATGGTGGCGGCGGCGCTCGGGCCCGCGCTCGTCCCGCACCTGCCGCCCGGACAGGGCGCCGCGACGCTGCTCTACGGCTGCTACGGGATGTTCGGCGCGAGCCTGCTGGGCACGCTCGTCCTGCTTCCCGGCATCTGGAGCGCGCTCGCCTCGGGGCGCACGGCGCCGGTCATGACGCCGACGCTGTTCCTCGTCCTCGGGCCGCTGGGGCAGTCCACGACGGCGGCCGTCCAGATCGCCGGGGCGGCGGGACGCGCCGTCCCGGAGTACGCGGAGGCGACGCGGGCGTTCGCCGTCCTCTACGGAGCGCCCGTGCTGGGGTTCGCGCTGCTCTGGCTGGCGCTGGCCGGGGCCGCGAACGCGCGGGCCCTGCGCGGCGGCATGCCGTTCGCGATGACGTGGTGGGCGTTCACGTTCCCGGTCGGCACCTGCGTGACCGGCGCGTCCGGGCTGGCGCGGACCACCGGCCTGGACGCGCTGGCCGGCGTCGCCGTGCTGCTCTACCTGCTGCTCGTCACCGCCTGGGCCGTCGCCGGGTACCGGACGCTCCGGGGGGCGGTGAGCGGCCGGTTGTTCCTGCCCGCGCTTCCCGTCCCCGCGCCGCCGCCGCGGGCGGCGCGGGCCGGAGTAGGCCACCGGTTCTGACGCGCCGTGTAATGGAGCGGTTGCGATCAGTTCATGTACGGGTACGATCAGGCTGTCGTCCCACGCGTACCGGCCACGGGCCGGCGAGAACCGAACAGAGGCGGCGGTGTTACCGATCAAGAGGTTGGAACTGCGTTCGGGACGGCCACCCGCGGAGCTGACCAGCTTCGTCGGCCGCCGCGAGGAGCTGTCGGAGATCGCACGGCTCCTCGACCGGTGCCGGCTCGTCACGCTGATGGGGCCGGGCGGGGTCGGCAAGACGCGGCTGTCGCTGCGCGCCGCGGCCTCGCTCGCGGGGTCCTTCCGCGACGGCGTGGCCTTCGTCGACCTGTCGGCGCTGCACGAGCCCGGCCTGCTCACCCAGACCGTCGGCGAGACGCTCGGGCTGCCCGACCACAGCCCGGCCGCCGCGCTGGACGCCCTCGTCCACCACCTGGAGGACCGCGAGCTCCTGCTCGTCCTCGACACCTGCGAGCACCTCGTGAACGCGTGCGCGATGCTCTCGGAGGTGCTGCTGCAGAACGCCGCCGGCCTGCGGATCATCGCGACCAGCCGCCAGCCGCTCGACATCCCCGGCGAGCACACGCTGGTGGTCGCGCCGCTCGCCCGTCCCGAGCCCGGCCGCTACGACCCCGACCTGCCCGGCGACGCGGTCACGCTGTTCGCCGAGCGGGCCGCCGCCGTCGTCCCCGGCTGGACGCTCACCCCCGGCAACCGGTCGGCCGTGGCGCTGCTGTGCCACCGGCTGGACGGCATCCCGCTGGCCATCGAGCTGGCCGCGGTCCAGCTCCGGGCGCTGTCGGTGGAGCAGATCGTCGACCGGCTCGACCGCCGCCTGCTCCAGGTGCGCGGCCGCCGCTCCGGGCTGCCCCGGCACCAGACGCTGCGCGCCGCGATCGACTGGAGCCACGAGCTGTGCTCGGCCGACGAGCGGCTGCTGTGGGCGCGGCTGTCGGTGTTCGCCGCCGACGTCGACCTCGACACCGCCGAGCAGGTCTGCGCGGACGAGGCGCTGCCCGCCGACCGGGTCTTCGAGGTGGTCGCCGGGCTGGTCGACAAGTCGGTCGTGCTGCGCGTCGACCGGGACGGCGCCGTCCGCTACCGCATGCTCGACATCATGCGCGAGTACGGCGCGCACCGGCTGGAGGAGGCGGGGGACGCCGAGGCGATGCGCGCCCGCGCGTTCGACCGGTTCGCCGGAGCGATCCGCGAGGCGGCGGGCGGGCTGGGCGGCGCCGCGCAGGCGGGCTGGCTGGCCTGGTTCCGGCGCGAGCAGGCCAACGTCCGCGACATGATCGACTACGGGCTGCGGCGGGCGCCGGGCGACGTGCTCTGCGGGGTCACGCTCGGGCTCGGCCGGCTGTTCGCGCTGCAGGGCATGACCGGCGAGGCGCGGCACTGGTCGCTGCGGGTCATCGAGAGCCGCGAGCAGGTCCCGGGCCCGGAGTGGACGGAGGTGCTGGCGCTCGGCGGGGTGCTCGCCGCGCTCCAGGCCGACCTGCCGCCCGCCCGCGACCTGCTGCGCCGCGCCGAGGCGCGCGCGCTCGCGGGCGACGACCCGCGCGGGCTCGGCTACGTCCGGCTCGCCGAGGGCGTGGCGGCCCTGTGCGGGGGCGAGCTGGAGGAGGCCACCGCCCGGCTGGAGGAGGCACGCGACCTGCACCGCCGGGTCGGCAACACCGACGTGCTCGTCCCGATCACCGGCGTGTTCCTCGCCGTGACGCGGACGATGGCGGGCGACGGCGCCGCTGGCGTCGCGCACGCCGACGAGGTGGTCCGCGCGATGGAGGCGGCGGGGGAGCAGTGGTGCCGCTCCTACGGACTGTGCGTGCGCGGCCTCGCCGCGCTCGTCGGCGGCGACGCCGGCGCCGCGCTGCCCGACCTGCGCGCCGGGCTCCGCATGAAACGCGACATGGACGACCGGCTCGGCGTCGCGCTCGCGCTGGACATGGTCGGCGGCTGCCTGGTCTCCCTCGGGGACGCGGTGGCGGGCGTCCGGCTGCTCGCCGCCGCCGACTGGGCCCGCGACTACACCGGCACCTCGATGTTCGGCCCGCAGCACGCGGTCCTGCGCGAGCTGTACCAGCGGCAGGCGCGCGAGGCGCTCGGCGACGCCGCCTTCGAGGCCGCCCGGCGGGACGGCGCGGGCCTCGCCATGCCCGCGGCGATGGCCGAGGCGCTGGGCGAGCTCCCGCCCGCGCCGGACGCCGCGTCCGCCACGGCGGCGGCGCTGACCCGGCGCGAGCGGGAGATCGCCGCGCTGGTCGCCGAGGGCCTCACCAACCGGCAGATCGCCGAGCGCCTCGTCATCGCCAAGCGCACCGTCGACTCCCACCTGGAGCACATCCTGTCCAAGCTGGGCTTCGCGTCCCGCGCCCAGATCAGCACCTGGTTCGTCCAGGAGCCGACCTAGACGCGGGCCGCGCGGCTCAGCAGAGGCTGCTCAGAAGGGGCTGCTCAGAAAGGGCGGGGCGGGGAGGCCGCCAGGCGGCGGGCGGCGAGTTCGGCGTACAGGGCCGCGCCGTCGGCCAGCACCCCGTCGTCGTAGCGGGCCTCGGGGGAGTGGTTGAAGGCGGCCCTGGCCGGGTCGAGGCCGGGCGGGCAGGCGCCGAGCGCGATGAACGCCGACGGCACCTCGTTGCAGATGAACGAGAAGTCCTCGGAGGCGGGCATCGGACGCGGCGCGGCGACGTACCGGTCCTCCCCGTAGGCGTCGCGGACGGTGTCGGCGACGAACGCGGCCTCGCCGCCGTCGTTGACCGTGACGGGGTAGTCGGCGAAGTAGGTGACGTCGGCCTCCAGGCCGTGCGCCCGCGCCAGGCCCTCCAGCAGCGCGACCGTGCGCTCCTTCAGCCGCTCGTGCGCGGCGGCCGAGAACGAGCGGACCGTGCCGGAGAAGGACGCCTCGTCCGGGATGACGTTGTCCACCGTCCCGGAGTGGAACGATCCGATCGTGATGACCACGGGGTCGAACGCGTCGAACGCGCGGGTCACCATCGTCTGGAGCGCGGTGACCATCTCGGCCGCGACGGGCAGCGGGTCCTTGGCGCGGTGCGGCGTGGAGCCGTGGCCGCCCGCGCCGCGGACCGTCACCCGCAGCCGGTCGGCGGCGGCCATGATCGGCCCGCCCCGGCTGGAGAAGGCGCCGTTCGGCAGCCCGGAGGAGAACACGTGCAGCGCGTACGCGGCGACCGGCCGCTCCCCGGACGCCTCCAGCACCCCCTCCTCGATCATGATGCGGGCGCCGCCGAGGCCCTCCTCACCGGGCTGGAACATGAACACGACGTCGCCCGCGAGGTCGTCGCGGTGCGCCGACAGCAGCTTCGCCGCGCCCGCCAGCATCGAGGTGTGCAGGTCGTGGCCGCAGGCGTGCATCCGCCCGTCGACCCGCGAGATCGTGTCGGCGTCGCCGCGCTCGGCGACCGGCAGCGCGTCCATGTCGCCGCGCAGCAGCACGGTCGGCCCCGGCCGGGCGCCGCGCAGCACCGCCGTCACCGAGGACAGCCGCTTCCCGGTGGTGATCTCCAGCGGCAGGCCGTCCAGCGCCGCGAGCACCTTCTCCTGCGTGCGCGGCAGGTCGAGGCCGAGTTCGGGCTCCCGGTGCAGGTCGAGGCGCAGCCGGGCGAGGTCGTCGTGGAGCGCGGCGGCGTCGTCGCGCAGTGAACCGGGGGCGTTCGGGGATCGGCTCAAAATGTCTCCTCCTGAGCTGTGCGGGGGGCGGCGCTACTCGCCGATCGTCCCATCCGCCAGTTCGCGCACGACGTCCAGGTGGCCGAGATGGCGCGCGTACTCCTGCAGGACGTGGAACAGGATCCAGATCAGCGATGGCTCCTGACCCGGCTCGTCGAACCGCCCGCCCTCCGCCGCGAAGTCCTCCAGCCGGGCCGCGCCGACGATCCGGCGGGACCGCTCGCACGTGTCGAGGAAGGCGGCCCTCAGCTCGTCGAGGGTCTCCTCCTCGCCCACGTGCCAGCGGTCGTCCGGCCCGAACTCGCCGTAGGGCACGGCGATCTCCTCCGCCGCGAAGCCCCAGCGCAGCCACCGGACCTCGACGTAGGTCAGGTGCTTGAGCAGCTCCAGCGGCGTCCACCCGGACGGCAGCGCGCTCGCGCGCAGCGCCGCCTCGGGCATCCCGTCCAGCTTGCGCAGCAGCGCGTCCCGGTAGAAGTCGAGGTAGCCGGCGAGCAGCTCGCGCGGGTCGGTCAGCTTGTTGGACGGTTCGGGCGGCGGTTGCACGGGCGTCACCATGAGCCGACCCTAGCCCGGGGCGCCCCGGCGCGTCAGAACGCGGTGCAGGCCAGCCAGTGGTCGAGCAGGGCCCGCTCCCCGGTGACCACCGCGTCGGCGTCCTCCAGGGGGAGCCGCCGGGTGAACACCAGCAGCAGGTCCCGGACGGGCGCGCCCAGCGAGACGTCCGCGGTCTCGCCGTCCGCGTGGTCCCAGCGCGGGCCCTCCGGCGTCCGGGTGATCAGCCACCCCGGGTCGTCCATGTCCTCGGGGTCGAGGTGGATGCTCTGGTCCTGCCCGCGCAGGGCGGCCAGCCCCGGCCTGAGGTCCTCCGCGACGGGCGAGGCCATGAACTCCAGCGCCTCGCGGATCGCGTCGGAGGCGAGGTCGGGCGCGATCGTGAACGCCGCGCCGGTGGCGAGCGCCGCGTCCGCGTGGTGGACGGCCGTCTCGTGCGCCATCCGCCGCAGCCAGAACGCCACCGGCAGCGGGCCGACGAAGGCGCGCACGACCGTCTCGGGGCCCACGTCCTCGGCGGCCTTGGCCAGATCCTCGGCGCCCTCGTTCAGCCAGCCGCGCCAGACCTCGGGCGGGCCGGGGTCGGCGTCGGCCGGGTCGGGCACGGCGTCGGCCGCGCCCGTCCGCACCAGGGCCGTCGTCCAGCGGTGCGCCTGGCCGACGTGCCCGACGAGGTCGCGCAGGCGCCACTCGGGGCAGGTCGGCACGGGCGCCGCCGGGTCGGCCCCCGTGACGGCCTCGGCCAGCGCGGCGGTGTGCGCGCGCAGCCCCTCGGCGAGCCGTGCGGGTTCCGGTGTCCTCATGTCGGTGTCCTCTCATCCGGGTGCCCCGTCCTCCGGGCGCGCCCGTAACGTAGGAGTTCCACCCGGGTGGAGGTTCAAGTGGATGTGACGCACGCCACAGCGGAGGCGCTGGGGATCGGCGACCTGGCGGCCGTGACCGGCGTGCCCGTCCGGACGATCCGGTTCTACTGCGACGAGGGCCTCCTCGAACCGGCGCGCAGCGCGGGCGGGCACCGGCGGTTCGGGCCCGCCGCCGTGGAGCGGCTCCGGCTCGTCCGGCGGCTGCGGGGCCTCGGCCTCGGGCTGCCCGCGATCGCGTCCGTGCTGCGCGGGGAGCGGTCGGTCGGCGACGCGGCCGCCGCCGAGCGGGCCGCGATGGACGTCGAGCTGGCCGCGCTCGCCTGGCGCCGCGCGGCGCTGCGCGCGGTCGAGGAGGCGGGCCCGGCCGAGCGGGCCGCGCGGCTGGAACTGCTGGCCGCCGTCGAGGACGGCCCGGCCGCCCGGGACGTCCTCGCGGGGTTCTGGCGGCGGCTCGTGCTGGCGCCGGTCTCGCCCGAGATCGAGTTCTCGTTCGTGGACATGAGCGTCCCGCCGCCGCCCGAGGTCCCGACGCCGGGGCAGGTGCTCGCCTACGCCGAGATGGTCGCGCTGGTCGGGGACCGGTCGCTGCTCCGCCGGATGCTCGCGCGCGGGCGCGCCAACGCCGCGGAGGTCCGGGACGAGCGGACGCTGCTGAGCGGCATGTCGGCGGCGGTCCGGTTGGCGCTGCCGAAGGTCGCCGCCGGGGAGGAGCCGCGCCCCGGCCCCGAACTGGACGTCTACGTGGACGCGCACGCGTTCGCGCGCGGCGAGCGCGACACCCCGGAGTTCCGTCGCGCGCTGTTCGCCGGCACCTCCGTGGACGCCGACCCCCGCATGCGCCGGTACTGGACGCTCTACGGCGCGGTCACGGGCGAGCGCGTCAACGGCGGCGGCGCGCACATCTGGCTGGTCGACTCCCTCGCCCGCGCGGTCGCCTGACCGCCGGGGGCGCAGGGGTCTGACCGGGTGGAATAGCGTGGGTGATGATGCGGTTCCGGTAGGTCGATTGAAGTTTCTACTACCTTGGAGGCCGGCATGCAGTTCGGGATCTTCTCGGTCGGCGACGTCACCCCGGACCCGACGACCGGGCGCGCGCCGTCCGAGGCGGAGCGGATCAAGGCCATGGTCGCGATCGCGGAGCGGGCCGAGCAGGCCGGGCTGGACGTGTTCGCCACCGGCGAACACCACAACCCGCCGTTCGTGCCGTCCTCGCCGACGACCATGCTCGGCTACATCGCGGCCCGGACCGAGCGGCTGATCCTGTCCACCGCGACCACGCTGATCACCACCAACGACCCGGTGAAGATCGCCGAGGACTTCGCGATGCTCCAGCACCTGGCCGACGGCCGGGTCGACCTGATGATGGGACGCGGCAACACCGGCCCCGTCTATCCGTGGTTCGGCAAGGACATCCGGGACGGCATCGCGCTCGCCATCGAGAACTACAACCTCCTCCACCGGCTCTGGCGCGAGGACGTCGTCGACTGGCAGGGTGAGCACCGCACCCCGCTCCAGGCGTTCACCTCGACGCCGCGCCCGCTGGACGGCGTGCCGCCCTTCGTCTGGCACGGCTCGATCCGCAGCCCCGAGATCGCCGAGCAGGCCGCCTACTACGGCGACGGCTTCTTCGCCAACCACATCTTCTGGCCGAAGGAGCACTTCCAGCGCCTCATCGCGCTCTACCGGCGCCGCTACGAGCACTACGGGCACGGCGCCGCCGACCAGGCGATCGTGGGCCTGGGCGGGCAGGTGTTCATGCGGCGCAACTCGCAGGACGCCGTCCGGGAGTTCCGCCCCTACTTCGACAACGCGCCGGTGTACGGGCACGGGCCCTCGCTGGAGGAGTTCACCGCCGAGACGCCGCTGACGGTGGGCAGCCCGGAGCAGGTGATCGAGAAGACGCTGACGTTCCGCGACTACTTCGGCGACTACCAGCGGCAGCTCTTCCTGATCGACCACGCGGGCCTGCCGCTGAAGACCGTCCTGGAGCAGGTCGACATGCTGGGTGAGGAGGTCGTGCCGGTGCTGCGCAAGGAGTTCGAGGCGCTGCGTCCGGCGCACGTCCCGGCGACCGCGCCGACGCACGCGTCCCTGGCCGCCGCGAAGCGGACCGGTGAGGAGGCCGTCCGATGAGCGGGCTCGCCGTCGTCTCCGCCGGGCTCGGGCAGCCCTCGTCCACCCGCCTGCTCGCCGACCGGCTCGCCGCCGCGACCACCGCCGCGCTCGGCCGCGACCTCCCCGTCGAGCACGTCGAGCTGCGCGACCACGCGCACGCGATCGTCGACGCGGCGCTCACCGGCTTCCCGTCGGGGCCGTTCCGTTCCGCCGTCGAGGCCGTGACCGGCGCGGACGGCCTGATCGCCGTCACGCCCGTCTTCAACGCCACCTACAGCGGCCTGTTCAAGACGTTCTTCGACGTCCTCGAACCGGGCGCGCTGGAGGGGAGGCCGGTGCTGCTCGGCGCGACCGGCGGCACCGCGCGGCACTCGCTCGCGATCGACCACGCGATGCGCCCGCTGTTCGCCTACCTGCGCGCCGCCCCCGTCCCGACCGCCGTGTACGCGGCGCCCGAGGACTGGGGCGCGGGCGCCGCCCAGAGCGACCTCGCCGACCGGATCGCCCGCGCGGGCGCGGAGCTGGCCGCCCTGATCGAGGCCCGTCCCGCCGCCGCCAAGAGCGACCCCTACGAGGACCCGGTCCCCTTCGCGGAACTGCTGGCGGGCGGGGGCTAGAGGTCCACGGTGAGGCCCCGGCCGCGTGCCGGGCCTCGCGGTGGACGGCCGAGGCCGCCGCGACGTCCAGGGCCCGCGTGCCCGGCGGCGGCCGCGGTGGGGGAGCGGAGCGGCACCTTCCCGTTCGTCTCCGACCTGCGCGGCGCCGACCGGTTCCGCGAGCTCGCGTGGCTGCCGGCGGGGCCGCACCTCCCGCCGGATCGAGAAGATCCCCGGCCCGAGCTTCCACGCCTACGCGACGGCCGTCCGGGGCCTCCTAATTTCAGACGTGACTTATATAAGCAGACGCTGTACCTTGGTCGCCGTGCACGCCTTCGATGTGCTGGGCGACCCGGTCAGGCGCCGGATCCTGGAGGTGCTCGCGGACGGCGAGCGCTCCTCGGGCGAGGTGTCGGCGGTCATCCAGGAGGAGTTCGGGATCTCGCAGCCCGCCGTGTCGCAGCACCTGCGGGTGCTGCGCGAGGCGGGGTTCGCGGTGGTGCGCGCCGAGGGCACGCGCCGCCTCTACGCGGTCGACGCGGCGCCGCTGCGGGAGGTCGACGCCTGGCTCGACCGCTTCCGCCGGTACTGGGCCCCGCGCCTGGACGCGCTCGGGACCGAACTGGCCCGGGGCAGGCGCGCGCGACGACCACCAGGGAGCGAATGATGATCGAAGTGACCGAGCAGATCAACGCCGTTCGGCGCCGGGTCGGCGACCGGGTGCTGGAGGCGGGCACCGCCCGCACCGCCACGGTCAGCCAGAGCTACGACGCCGCCGTCGAGGAGGTGTGGGACGCCTGCACCAACGCCGAGCGCATCCCGCGCTGGTTCCTGCCCGTCTCGGGCGAGCTGCGGCTCGGCGGCCGCTACCAGCTCGACGGCAACGCGGGCGGGACGATCGAGCGCTGCGACCCGCCCAAGGGGTTCGCCGCGACCTGGGAGTTCGGCGGCCAGGTGAGCTGGATCGAGGTGCGGCTGGCGCCCGAGCCGGGCGGCCGGACGCGGTTCGAGCTGGAGCACATCGCCCACGTGGACGACCGCTGGGAGGAGTTCGGCCCCGGCGCCGTCGGCATCGGCTGGGACCTCAGCGTCCTCGGCCTGGCGCTGCACCTGGCGTCGGGCGGGGCCCCGCTCCCGATCGGGACGGACTGGCCCGGAACCGCCGAGGGCAAGGAGTTCATGCGGCTCAGCGGGGCCGCGTGGGGCGAGGCCCACGCCGCCGCCGACGGCGACGCCGCGCTCGCCCGCGCCTGCGCGGAGCGCACGATCGCCGCCTACATGGGCTGACGCGGGCGGTCAGTCCTCTTCGAGGTCGCCCTCGACTTCGAGGTAGAGGCGCTTGAGGGCGTCCAGGGTGTCCTGGTCGGGGTGCTCCCACATGCCCCGGTCGGCCGCCTCCAGCAGGCGCTCGGTGATGCCGTGCAGGGCCCACGGGTTGGACTCGTTGAAGAACCTCTGGTTCTCCTCGTCCAGCGCGTAGGTGTGCGCGAGCTTCTCATACATCCAGTCGGCGACGACCCCGGCGGTCGCGTCGTAGCCGAACAGGTAGTCGACGGTCGCGGCCAGCTCGAACGCGCCCTTGTAGCCGTGCCGGCGCATCGCCGCCAGCCAGCGCGGGTTGACGACGCGGGCGCGGAACACCCGGGACGTCTCCTCGTCCAGCGTGCGGGTGCGGACGGCGTCGGGTCGGGTGCTGTCGCCGATGTAGGCCCTCGGCGCCTTGCCGGTGAGCGCCCGCACGGTCGCGATCATGCCGCCGTGGTACTGGAAGTAGTCGTCGGAGTCGGCGATGTCGTGCTCGCGCGTGTCGGTGTTCTTGGCCGCCACGCTGATCCGCCGGTAGGCGTTCTCCATGTCGCCGCGCGCGGGCACGCCGTCGAGGCCGCGGCCGTAGGCGTAGCCGCCCCACACCGCGTACACCTCCGCGAGGTCGGAGTCGTCGCGCCAGTTGCGGCTGTCGATCAGCGGGAGGATCCCCGCCCCGTACGCGCCGGGCCGCGACCCGAACACCCGCAGGGTCGCGCGCCGCTCGTCGCCGTGCGCCTCCCGGTCGGCGCGGACGTGGGCGCGGACGTGGTTGTCCTCGTCGGGCTCGTCCAGGCCCGCCGCGAGCCGGACGGCATCATCGAGCATGGTCACCGCGTGCGGGAACGCGTCGCGGAAGAACCCGCTGATCCGGATCGTGACATCGACGCGCGGGCGGCCCAGCTCCTCCAGCGGGACGGGCTCCAGGCCGGTCACGCGGCGGGACGCCTCGTCCCACACCGGCCGGACGCCGAGCAGCGCGAGCACCTCGGCGATGTCGTCGCCGGAGGTGCGCATCGCGCTGGTGCCCCACACCGACAGGCCGACCGAGCGCGGCCACTCGCCGGTGTCCTCGCGGTAGCGGGCGAGCAGCGAGTCGGCCATCGCGCGGCCGGTCTCGTAGGCGAGGCGGCTCGGGACGGCCTTCGGGTCGACCGAGTAGAAGTTCCGCCCCGTCGGCAGGACGTTGACGAGCCCGCGCAGCGGCGAGCCGCTCGGCCCGGCCGGGACGTAGCCGCCCTCCAGCGCGTGCAGCACGTTCCCGATCTCGTCGGCCGTGCGGGCGAGCCGGGGCACGATCTCGGACGCGGCGAACCGCAGGATCTCCGCGACCTGCCCGTCCGCGAGCTCCCCGGCCGCCGACGGGTCCCAGCCGCGTTCCTCCATCGCGGCGACCAGCGCCCGCGCCCGCTCCTCGATGGCGTCGACGTCCTGCCGGACCGTGCTGTCCACGTCCAGCCCGAGGGCCTCGCGCAGGCCGGGCAGCGACACCGACCCGCCCCACATCTGCCGGGCCCGCAGCATCGCCAGCACCAGGTCGACGCGCGTGTCGCCCTCGGGCGCGGCGCCGAGCACGTGCAGCCCGTCGCGGATCTGGACGTCCTTCACCTCGCACAGCCAGCCGTCCACGTGCAGGAGGAAGTCGTCGAACTCCGCGTCGTGCGGGCGGTCGTCCAGGCCGAGGTCGTGGTCGAGCCGCGCCGCCTGGATCAGCGTCCAGATCTGCGCGCGGATCGCCGGGAGCTTCGCCGGGTCCAGCGCGGCGATGTTGGCGTGCTCGTCCAGGAGCTGTTCGAGCCGGGCGATGTCGCCGTAGCTCTCCGCGCGCGCCATCGGCGGGATCAAATGGTCGACCAGCGTCGCGTGCGCGCGCCGCTTGGCCTGCGTCCCCTCGCCGGGGTCGTTCACGAGGAACGGGTAGATCAGCGGCAGGTCGCCGATCGCCGCGTCCGGGCCGCACGAGGCCGACATCCCGGCGGACTTGCCGGGCAGCCACTCCAGGTTGCCGTGCTTGCCGACGTGGACGACCGCGTGCGCGCCGAACTCGTCGGCGATCCACCGGTAGGCGGCCAGGTAGTGGTGGCTGGGCGGCAGGTCCGGGTCGTGGTAGATCGCGACCGGGTTCTCGCCGAACCCGCGCGGCGGCTGGACGATCAGCACCACGTTCCCCGACCGCAGCGCCGCGAGCACGATCTCCGGTTCGCCGCCCGAGTCGTCGACGAACAGCTCGCCGGGCGGCGGGCCCCACTGCCGTTCGACGCCCGCGCGCAGATCCTCCGGGAGCGTCGCGTACCAGGCCGTGTACCTGCCCGCCGGGATGCGGACGGGGTTGCCGGTGAGCTGCGCCTCGGTCAGCCAGTCGGGGTCCTGCCCGCCCGCCGCGATCAGCGCGTGCATGAGCGCGTCGCCCTCGCCGGGCAGGTCGTCGCCGACGTCGTAGCCGCGCCCGCGCATCGCGTCGAGCAGCGCGACGACGCTGGCGGGCGTGTCCAGCCCGACCGCGTTGCCGATGCGCGCGTGCTTGGTCGGGTAGGCCGACAGCATCAGCGCGACCCGCTTCTCCCCGGCCGGGACATGCCGCAGCGCCGCGTGCCGGACGGCGATCCCCGCGACCCGCGCCGCGCGCTCGGGGTCGGCGACGTAGACGCTGAGCCCGTCCTCGTCGGTCTCCTTGAACGAGAACGGGACCGTGATGATCCGCCCGTCGAACTCGGGCACGGCGACCTGCGTGGCCGTGTCCAGCGGGGACAGCCCGTCGTCGCTCTCCTGCCACGCGGTCCGTTCCCCGGTGAGGCACAGCCCTTGCAGGATCGGCACGTCCAGACCGGCGAGCGCCCCCACGTCCCACGCCTCGTCGTCGCCGCCCGCGCCCGCCGTGGCCGGCCGCGTCCCGCCCGCCGCGAGGACGGTGACGACGAGCGCGTCGGCGCGTCCGAGGGTCTCCAGCAGGTCGGCCTCGGCCGTCCGCAGCGACGCGCAGAACACCGGGAGGGCCCGCCCGCCCGCGTCCTCGATCGCCTCGCACAGCGCCTCGACGAACGCTGTGTTCCCCGCGAGGTGGTGGGCGCGGTAGTACAGGACGCCGACGACGGGGGCACCGTCCCGCCCGGCGCTATCGCGTTCCAGCACACCCCAGGTGGGCGTCGCGGTGGGCGGGCCGAAACCGAACCCCGTCAGCAGGACGGTGTCGGAGAGGAACCGGAACAGCTCCGCGAGGTTCCCGGGCCCGCCGTAGGCGAGGTAGGCGTGCGCCTCCGCGCTGACGCCCGCCGGGACGGTCGACAGCCCCATCAGCTCGGCGTCGGGGGACTGCTCCCCGCTCAGCACCACCACCGGGCGCGGCCCGGCGAGCAGGGCGTCCAGCCCCTCCTCCCAGGCGCGCCGCCCCCCGAGGAGCCGCACGACGACGAGGTCGACGCCCTCGACGAGGCCCGGGAGGTCGTCCACCCCGGTGCGCGCCGGGTTGGCGAGCCGGAAGTCCGCGCCACTGGCACGCGCACTGAGCAGGTCGGTGTCCGAGGTGGACAGCAGCAAGATCACGGCGGATCGCGTCCTCACCCGGGGTCCTCGCCCCGAATCGCAGGCTGAAACGGCGGCGACCGGAGTCTCCTGGCTCCCGGATCGGCGCTCGCCCCGGCCTTCCCGCTCGCACGGTGGCCTTCGCTGGGGTCCGCTCCCCGGTGACAGTGGCGGGACCGCGCCGGATTCGCACCGGCTTCCTCCACACGTCGCCAGGCTCACCTTAACCCGTCGCGGGACGAGTACGGCGAACGAGCACGGCGCACCGCCCGGAAACGGCATGATCATCGGATGGTGGAGATCCAGGAAAGGGAACCGGCGTCCTGGCGGTTACGCCGCTGGGCGGCCCCGGCGGTGCTGGCCGTGCTGGTCGCCGCGTCTGTCGGCGGGGTGGCGCTTCGGGTGGAGCGTGGCCCGTACGGCGGTGAGCGGGCGCCGTTGTTCATGGTGACCGTGGGCCGGGTCAACGTGGAGTCGGCGGTTCGCGGCTCCGGTCCGTGGGTCCGGGTGGACGCGTTCACGGCCGATCACCGCACGCGGGTGGCCGACGTCGAGCGGCCGCCCCCGTCCACCGGTGCGGCGAGGGAGATCATCGCGGGGCCGGGAGGAGCGTTCGTCGCGGCCTCGTCATCGGGGTGCGAGACGCGCCTGCACCGCTTCCGGTTGACCCGCGCCGGGCACGTGACCGGGCTCGAACCGGTGCGGGGCGGCGCGGTTCCGGGGTTGGTGGCGGGTCTCGCGATGAGTCCCGACGGGCGCCGTCTCGCCTTCGCCTCCGCCGCGTGCGGCGCGAGGCCGCGGCCGGCGGA
Source organism: Actinomadura sp. NEAU-AAG7 (assembly GCF_018603865.1). Classification (NCBI taxonomy): domain Bacteria; kingdom Bacillati; phylum Actinomycetota; class Actinomycetes; order Streptosporangiales; family Thermomonosporaceae; genus Actinomadura; species Actinomadura sp. NEAU-AAG7. The sequence continues at coordinate 441,227 of NZ_JAHFZY010000007.1, read as the reverse complement.
TCCGCCGCGATCGGCGCTCACCGTGCTCGACCTCGGTTCGGGGCGGCGCCGCACGTGGGGCGCGTCCGGCGGGACGGTGCTCGGTGAGATCATCTGGGCGGCCGACAGCCGTACCGTCGGCTACACCCTCGGTGACGTGGGCGGGAAGCGGGAGGAAGCGCGCTACGGGGAGGTCGGGACCGTCATCGAGCACGCCACCGTCCGGGCGCTCGACACCGGCGCCGGCGGGGCCGACCTGCGGGCAGGGCGTGTCTTGTTCCGCGCGCCGGACGGGTCGAGGCTGACCGGCGCCGTCATGCGGCCGGACGGGCGGACCGGCGACGGCACGATGAGGCGGGGCGCGCCGCCCGCGACCGCCCACTTCACCTTCGCCGAGGGCAGGGGCACGCGCGTCACCTGGACGGAGTCGCCGGAGAGGGGTTTCACTTTGACCTTCCGCTCCGCCCTCCGCGACCCGCCCCCGCACGCCTGTCTCGGCGGCGTCGACCCGTTCGGCCGGGTGGTCGACGGGCTCTACTTGGCGGACTGGGGCGGTCCCCTGTCGTGCGCCTCCGCGTCGTCCGCCCAGCACTGAGGGGGGCGGCGGTGATGCGGGGTTAGGATCCGGGCATGCGGTCAGGGGCGGACGGGTGTCCGGGGGCTCTGCGGGTACATGCCGCCGCCGACGGAGGGCTCGCGCGGGTCCGGTTGCCCGGCGGGGCGGTGAGCGGGGCGCGGCTCGCCGTGCTCGCGGCCGCCGCCGCCGATCTCGGGGACGGGTTCCTTGAGCTGACCTCGCGGGCGAACGTGCAGATCAGAGGGCTTGCGGACGGGGCGGAACGCGACCTCGCGGCGCGGCTGCGCGCGGCGGGGCTGCTGCCGTCCGCGACGCACGAGCGGGTCCGCAACATCGCCGCGAGCGTGCTCACCGGACGGGACGGCGCCGGGCTGCTCGACGTCCGCCCCCTCGTCGCGGAGCTGGACGCCGGGCTGTGCGCCGATCCCGCGTTGGCGGAGCTGTCCGGGCGGTTCCTGTTCACGCTCGACGACGGCCGCGGCGACGTGGTCGCGATGCGCGGCGACGTCGGCCTCTACGCGCTCGGCCCGGACCGGCTGGCGCTCGTCCTGGCCGGTGCCGACAGCGGTCTCCGGGTCCGCCCCGAGGACGCGGTCGGGCTCGTGCTGGACGCGGCGCGCGCGTTCCTGCGCGTCCGGACGCAGGAGTGGCGGGTGGCCGAGCTGCCCGGCGGCCTGCCGCTGCCCGGCGGGCGCGAGGAGCCCGTGCCGGTTCCGGCGGTGCCGCGACGGACGCCGCTCGGCGAGATCCCCCAGCGGGACGGGCGGAGGGCGTTCTCCGGCCTCGTCCCGCTCGGACGGCTCGACCCCGCGCCGCTCCGCGGCGTCGAGGAGATCATTGTCACGCCGTGGCGGGGGGTCGTGCTTCCGGACCTTCCGGACATGCCAGACTTCCCTGGCCTGGTCACCGCGCCGGAGTGGGAGGGGCTGACCTCCTGCGCCGGGCGGCCGGGCTGCGCCAGGTCGCTGACCGACGTCCGCGCCGACGCGGCCCGCGCCCGCCGCGCACAGGGCGGCCTGCCCGTCCACTGGTCGGGCTGCGAGCGGCAGTGCGGGCGACCGGCCGACCGGCATGTGGCGGTCGTGGCGGGGCCGGGCAGGTACGAGGTGCGGCTGGGCGACGCGGTGCGGGCACGGCCGGAGGATCTGGCGGCGACGGCGGCGGCCGTCGCCGCGACACGGAGGAGCGAGTGATCGACTACGTCCGCGACGGAGCGGAGATCTACCGGCGGTCGTTCGCGACCATCAGGGCGGAGGCGGACCTCGCGGGGCTGCCCGCCGACGTCGCCCGGGTCGCCGTCCGGATGATCCACGCGTGCGGGATGACGGACCTGGTGGACGACCTGGACCACGCGCCCGGCGTCGTCGCGGCGGCGCGCGCCGCGCTGCTGGACGGGCGGCCCGTCCTGTGCGACGCGATGATGGTGGCCGCGGGGGTGACGCGCGGGCGGCTGCCGAAGGACAATGACGTCGTCTGCACGCTCGGCGACCCGCGCGTCCCCGGACTGGCGCGCGAGCTGGGCACCACCCGCAGCGCCGCCGCGCTGGAGCTGTGGCGCGACCGCCTCGCCGGGTCGGTGGTGGCGGTCGGCAACGCGCCGACGGCGCTGTTCCGGCTGCTGGAGATGGTCCGGGACGGGGCGGGCGTCCCGGCGGCGGTGCTCGGGATCCCGGTCGGGTTCATCGGCGCGGCGGAGTCGAAGGAGGCGCTGGCCGCGTCGGGTCTGCCCTACCTGGTCGTGCGCGGGAGGCGGGGCGGCAGCGCCATGACCGCCGCCGCGGTCAACGCCATCGCCAGCGAGGAAGAGTGATGACCGGACACCTGTACGGCGTCGGGCTCGGCCCCGGCGACCCCGAGCTGATCACGTTGAAGGCGGCCCGGCTCATCGGCGCCGCGGACGTGGTCGCCTACCACTCGGCACGGCACGGGCGCAGCATCGCCCGGTCCATCGCGCGCGAGCACCTGCGGGAGGGGCAGATCGAGGAGGCGCTGGTCTACCCGGTCACGACCGAGGCGACCGGCGACTACCGGGGGGTGCTGGAGGAGTTCTACGCGCGGTGCGCGGAGCGGCTGGCCGAGCACCTGGACGCCGGACGCGACGTCGTGGTGCTCTGCGAGGGCGACCCGTTCTTCTACGGCTCCTACATGCACCTGCACAAGCGGCTCGACGGGCGCTATCCGACGACGGTGGTGCCGGGCGTGACGTCGGTGAGCGGCGCGTCCGCCGAGCTGGGGCGGCCGCTGGTGGAGCGCGACGAGGTGCTGACCGTCCTGCCGGGGACGCTGCCGCCGGACGTGCTGGCCGAACGCCTCGCCGCGACCGACTCCGCCGCGATCCTCAAGCTCGGGCGGACGTTCGGCAACGTCCGGCAGGCCCTCGACCGGGCGGGGCGCCTGAACGACGCCTGGTACGTCGAGCGCGCCACGACCGAGGAGCAGCGCGCGCTGCCGCTCGCGGACGTGGACCCGGCCACCGTCCCCTACTTCTCCGTCGCGGTGCTGCCGAGCCGCGTCCACGAGCAGACGCGCCGCAGCTTGCCCGAGCGCGCCGCGCCCCGCAGCGGGGAGGTCGCGGTCGTCGGCCTCGGCCCGGCCGGGCGCGGGTGGCTGACGCCCGAGGCGCAGGACGTCCTCGCCGCCGCCGACGACCTGGTCGGCTACGCCCCCTACCTGGCGCGCGTGCCCGCCAACCCCCGGCAGGCCCGGCACGCCTCCGACAACCGGGTGGAGGAGGAGCGCGCGGAGTTCGCGCTGGCGCTGGCCGAGCGCGGGCGGCGGGTCGCGGTCGTCTCCTCCGGCGACCCGGGCGTGTTCGCGATGGCCGCCGCCGTGCTGGAGGTGGCGGCGGGGGAGCGGTGGCGGGACGTCCCGGTGCGGGTGCTGCCCGGCCTGACCGCCGCGAACGCGGTCGCGTCCCGGGTCGGCGCGCCGCTCGGGCACGACTACTGCGTGCTGTCGCTGTCGGACCGGCTCAAGCCGTGGGACGTCATCGAGGCGCGGCTGTCGGCCGCCGCCGCGGCCGACCTCGTCATCGCGATCTACAACCCGGCGTCGCGGACCCGGACCGCGCAGGTCGCCAAGGCCCGCGACGTCCTGCTCGCGCACCGCTCCCCGGACACCCCGGTCGTCATCGGACGCGACGTCGGCGGCCCCGAGGAGAGCGTCCGGGTGATCCGGCTCGACGACCTCGGCGCGGACGGCGTCGACATGCGCTGCCTGCTGCTCGTCGGCTCGTCCAAGACGCGGTGGGCCGAGCGCGGGGACGGCCCGGCCGTCTACACCCCGCGCCGCTACCCGTGACCGGCCAGCCAGTCGACCGCCTCCTCGACCGACCCGGCGACGGGGACGCCCTCGGGCGCGGGCGGGCGGTCGACCATCACGACCGGCAGCCCGAGCGTCCGCGCGGCGGTGAGCTTGGCCGCCGTCATCGCGCCGCCGCTGTCCTTGGTGACGAGCGTGTCGACGGCGTGGCCGCGCATCAGCTCCAGTTCGTCCTCCACGGTGAACGGCCCCCGGGCGAGGACGGTCTCCATCCGCGGCGGCACCGGCGGCTCGGGCGGGTCGACCGAGCGCACGAGGAACCAGCGGCGCGCGTCCCCGGCGAACGCGGCGAGGTTCTTGCGGCCGGTCGTCAGGAACACCCGCTCGCCGGGCAGGTTCGCGGCGGCGGCCCGCAGCGAGGGGACGCGCCGCCAGTCGTCGCCCTCCCGCGGCGTCCAGCCGGGGCGGCGCAGCACCAGCAGCGGGACGCCGGTGCGCCCGGCCGCCACCACGGCGGACGCGGTCATCAGCGCCGCGAACGGGTGCGTCGCGTCGATGACCGCGTCGATGCGCTCGGCGCGCAGCCAGGCCGTGAGGCCGTCCGGCCCGCCGAAGCCGCCGACGCGGACGCGTCCCGGCGGCGGCTCGGGCGCGGCGGTGCGCCCCGCCAGGGAGCTGATCACCTCGCGGGACGGGTCGGCCGCCAGCCGCCCGGCCAGCGCGCGGGCCTCGCCGGTGCCGCCCAGCAGCAGTACACGCATGGTCACGAGGGCATGGTAGAGGCGTGAGCGGCCCGGGAGCGGGAGGGTTGCGGCACGGGTGGACGACCGGCGCCTGCGCGACGGCCGCGACCAAGGCCGCGCACGCCGCGCTGCTCACCGGCGAGTTCCCCGACCCGGTCGAGATCACGCTGCCGCGCGGGCAGCGCCCCGCGTTCGCCCTCGCCGTGGAGGAGCTCGGCGACGGGTACGCGACCGCAGGCATCGTCAAGGACGCCGGAGACGACCCGGACGTCACACACGGCGCGCTGGTCCGCTCGACCGTCCGCCCCGGCGCGCCCGGCACCGGCGTGGTGTTCCGCGCGGGCCCCGGCGTCGGCACCGTCACCCGTCCCGGCCTGCCGCTGGAGGTGGGGGAGCCCGCGATCAACCCGGTGCCCCGGGCGATGATGCGCGAGGTCCTCGGCGGCGCCGACGCGATCGTGGAGATCTCCGTGGACAACGGTGCCGAACTGGCCCGCCAGACCTGGAACCCGCGCCTCGGCATCCTCGGGGGGCTGTCGATCCTCGGCACGACGGGCATCGTCGTCCCGTACTCGTGCTCGGCGTGGATCGACAGCATCCGGCGCGGCGTGGACGTCGCGCGCGCCGCCGGGCGCCTCCACGTGGCGGCGGCGACGGGCAGCACGTCGGAGAAGGCCGCCGCCGAACTGCACGGCCTGCCCGAGGACGCGCTGCTCGACATGGGCGACTTCGCGGGCGCCGTGCTGAAGTACCTGCGCCGCCACCCGGTGCCGAGGCTGACGGTCGCGGGCGGCGTCGGCAAGCTCGCCAAGCTCGCCGCCGGGCACCTAGACCTGCACTCCAAGCGCTCGCAGGTCGACTTCGCGGTCCTCGCCTCGATGGTCGCCGACCCCGGCACCGCCGAACGCGTCCGGCACGCCAACACCGCCCTCGACGCGCTCCAGATCTGCCAGCGCGCGGGCGTTCCACTGGGCGACCTCGTGGCGGCCCGCGCCCGCGCCACCGCCCTGGACGTCCTGCGCGGAGCCCCCGTCGCGGTCGACGTCATCGTCATCGACCGCGCGGGCACGATCGTCGGCCGCGCCGGCCCCTGACCCTCAGCGGGGGCGGGCCGCCGAGTACAGGTGGCTGCCGGGGAAGTTCTCGGCCGCCAGGACGGCGCCGACGATGATGACGGCCGTGCGCTCGACGCCCGCCTCGCGCACCTGCGCGGCGATGTCGCCGAGGGTGCCGCGCAGGATCACCTCGTCCGGGCGGGACGCGTAGGCGACGACGGCGGCCGGGCACGCGGCGCCGTAGTTCGGCAGCAGCTCCGCCACCACCGCCTCGATCCGCTGGACGGCCAGGTGCAGCACGATCGTGGCGCGGGCACGGCCCAGCACGGCGAGGTCCTCGCCCGGCGGCATCGGCGTCGCGCGGGCGGAGGTGCGGGTGAGCACGACGGTCTGCGCGACCTCCGGGACCGTCAGCTCCCGGCCCAGCGCGGCGGCCGCGGCGGCGAACGCGGGGACGCCCGGTGTCACGTCGTAGGGGACGCCCACCGCGTCGAGCCGCCGCATCTGCTCGGCCATCGCGCTGAACACCGACGGGTCGCCCGAATGCAGCCGCGCCACGTCCTGGCCGCGCGCGTGCGCGGCGACCAGCTCGGCGACGATGTCGTCCAGCACCATGCGGGCGGTGTCGACGCGGCGCGCGTCCGGCGGGCACCACTCCAGCACCTCTACCGGGACGAGGCTCCCCGCGTAGAGGCAGACGGGGGACGCGGCGACCAGGTCGCGCCCGCGCACCGTCATCAGGTCGGCGGCGCCCGGACCGGCGCCGATGAAGTGCACCGTCACCGCGCCACCGCCCTGGTCACCGTCCACTGCGTCACCGGCATCATCGGCCTCCATCCCGTGAACCCGCCGACCGGCGCGGCCCTGCTGATCGCGATCCTGGTCAGCTCGCCGCCCAGGCGCCCGCGCGCCTCGGCGACCACCTGCTCCGACTCCAGCGTGACGGCGTTCACCACCAGGCGCCCGCCCGGACGGAGCGCGGCCCAGCACGCGTCGAGCACGCCGGGCGCGGTGACGCCGCCGCCGACGAAGACCGCGTCCGGGGCGTCCAGGCCGGCCAGCGCGCCCGGCGCCGCGCCGGTCACCACCCGGACGCCCGGGACGCCCAGGGACGCGGCGTTCACCCCGATCCGCTCCGCGCGGTTCGCGTCCCGCTCGATCGCGACGGCGCGGCACGACCGGTGCGCGCGGGCCCATTCGACGGCGATGCTGCCCGCGCCCGCCCCGACGTCCCAGAGCAGCTCGCCGGGCACGGGACCGAGCCGGGCGAGCGTGATCGCGCGGACCTCCCGCTTCGTCAGCTGCCCGTCGTGCTCGTAGGCGTCGTCGGCCAGGCCCGGCACGGCGGACGTGCCCGCGCCTCGGCAGCGGACGGCGACGATGTTGAGCGGGTCCGGGGCGTCGTGGAGGGGGCCGACGCGCTCGTCCGGGGCGCCGAGCCGCTCCAGCAGCGTCAGCTCGCTGCCGCCGAACCCGCGCTCGCGCAGCAGCGCCGCGACCTCGCCGGGCGTCGCCGCGCCCGCCGACAGCACCAGGACGCGTCGCCCCTCCGCCAGCACCGCGCCCAGTACGGCGAGCGGGCGCCCCACCGCGCTGACGACCTCGGTGTCCTCGACCGGCCAGCCGAGCCGCGCGCACGCCAGCGACACCGACGAGGGATGCGGCAGCACCCGCACCGGCCCCAGCAGCCGCACCAGGGCCGACCCGACGCCGTAGAGCATGGGGTCGCCGCTCGCCGCGACCGCGACCCGGCGGTTCCGGTGCGCGGCGAACAGGCCGGGCAGCGCGGGCATCATCGGCGAGGGCCACGGGACGCGTTCGGCGGCGAGGTCCGCCGGCAGAAGGCCGAGCTGGCGCACGCCCCCCATGACCACCTCGGCGGCGCGGAACGCCTCGCGCGCGGTCCCGGACAGGCCGTCCCAGCCGTCCGCGCCGATCCCGACGACGGTGACGCCGGGGGCCTCAGACATGCCCGAGGATCCGGCCGATCGCGATCTCGATGACGACCCGGCGCGGGTTCGCGCGCGGTGCCCGGTAGCGCTCGGTGTAGCGGCGCTCGGCGTCGGCCACCGACTCCGCGTCGGTCCGCAGGACGGCCCGCCCCTCGATCGTCGCCCAGCGCGCCCCGTCCACCTGGGTCACGGCCGCCGCGGCCCCGTCCGGGCCCGCCGCCGCGACCAGCCGCGCCTTCGCCGAGGTCCCCGAGGTGATCACCCGGACGACCCCGGCGGCGGCGTCCAGCGTGGCCCCGACCGGGACCGCGTGCGGCGTCCCGTCCGGGCGGACGGTGGCGAGCGTGCACAGGTGCCGTTCCCGCCAGAACGCCAGCAGCCGCTCGTCGTCGGCCGCGAGCGCGTGTCGTGTTGTCCCCTGCATGCCCAGCAGGATCCCAGAAGCGGGACCCCTCTCTCACTTCAGGGTCCGGGTGCGCCGCGGCCGCGGCGCACCCGGTGCCGGGTCAGACGCGCCAGGAGCGGACGAGCTCGTCCAGCGCGGACTGGTCGTAGAGGATGCCCTGCGAGATCAGCTCCTGGGCGACCAGGTCGCCGTCGCCGTGGTGCTTGGCCAGCAGCCGGTACACCGCGTACGGGAACCAGTGGTTGTCGCTGATCCGCTGGATCTCCGCCTCGTCGCAGGTGTAGCCCTCGGCCCGGACCTCGGCGAGCGTCGCGGCGACGTCGCCGTGCCGCCGCTCCAGGACGTCGATGACCAGCGCGCGCAGGGTCTCGGCGTTCTGCGGGGGCGCGGGAGCGGGCTCCTCGGCGACGGAGCCGAGGGCGCCGTGCCCGTTGAGGCCGCTGCGCGCCGCCGCGCTGGCGACCGCGAGTTCCGGCTCGGGCTCCGGCGCGGGACGCGGCGCCGCGGCGCGGGCGGCGGACGCCGTGCCGTCACCGGCGGCGGCGCCGGACGCTGCGCCGGACGCAGCAGGCTCGGGCTCGGCCTCACGGGCGCCGTTCGCGGACGCCGCGCTCCCGTTCACGCCGGTTCCGTTCACCTCGGCCGCGTCGCCCGACTCCAGCGCCTTGCCCGAGTGGCCGGGGACCTGGATCTGCGGGAACGGGCCGGTGTTGCGCAGCGGCATCAGCGTGATCTGCTGGAGGGTGACGGGCCCGGCGATCGCGCGGTGCTGGGGCTCGGGCTGCTTGGGCTCCTGCTCCTCCTCGCGCGAGACGTACCGGTGCAGCGTCCGCAGCAGGACGAACAGGCCGAGCATCGACACGATCGGCGGGACGGCGGCCGTCGCCTGGTAGGAGAACGTCCGGTGCCCGACGTGGCCGACGTTGAAGATGAGGCTCGCCGTCCAGCCCGCGAGCGCGATGCTCAGCGGGAGGAAGAAGTCCAGCCAGCTCAGCAGCTGCCGGCGGTGCAGCACGAAGGCGTCCACGGCCAGCAGGAACAGGCCGAGTTCGCCGACGATGATGAACAGGTCGACCAGCAGCGGGAACGAGTCGGCCTTCCAGCCGCGAAGGCCGTGTTCCAGCGCCCAGTGGTAGAGACCGGCATAGGACTGGGCGAAGCCGCCCACGGTGGCGGTCATCACCGCCGCGGCCATGAAAGCGATGGCCCCCCAGCGTGTGATGGCCTGTGCCCTGTTGGCAGCGCTCATGCGGGGTGTGCTCCAGATTTCCTTACCCAAACAAGAGTGATCCTTGGGAGACTATCCATTCGCCCGGCGTTGCGTGGTGGAAACGCGTCACGTCTCGGTCGCGGTGCGGAAATAGACCGTCCCCACCAGGCCCAGCGGTGGCCTGGCGGGGACGGGGTTCCGTAATGGGAGCGTTACGGCACCTGGAGCGTTACGGCACGCGAAGGACGAAGTCGATCACGGCGTCGCGGCCGTTGGGGCCGTTCGTGACCTTCATGAGCAGGCGCGGGTCGTACAGCGAGTCCGTCTGGTTGCGCGGCTCGTTCGGGAAGTACGTCTGCGTCGTCAGGATCGAGCGGCCCGGGGCCTGGAGCTTGACGTGGATGTGCCGGGTGCGGCCGGGGTAGAGGCCGGGCACGATCGTCGTCAGGGTGAACCGTCCCTGCGCGTCGGTGTACTGGTGACCGCGCAGCGTGAATCCGCTGTTGTCGTAGTTCCCGTAGTTGTCGGCCTGCCAGAAGTCCAGCAGCGCCCGGTTGATCGGCTTGCACGACTGCGAGTAGACGATGCCGCTCACGGTCAGCTTGGTGCCGGGCAGGCCGGGCGTGGTCAGGTCGGCGCGCTCAGGCGAGTTGGGCTTGAAGTACGGGCCCTCCATCTGCGACGGGGTGGCGGTGCTGTCCCCGTCGGTGCACTTCGGGGTGGGCGTCAGCAGGCGCTGACCGGCCTCGGGCCGCACGCGGGCCGAGGCCGGTCCGGCGGCGGAGAGCGCGGCCGGGACGGCCAGCGCACCGACGCCCGCGGCGACGATGAAGTGCTTGCGGCTGATGCCGCTGGTTTCCTGCTCGTCCTCTGGCATGGCGGGTTCCTCTCGGCGGGTCTTCGAGGTGGTTGGGGCGCGCACCCAGGACGTTCGTCGGTTATGTATAGGCCGCGCCGGAGTCGAGGGTCTTGGCCTTGCCTGCCGCATCTTTGGCGGCGTGTGCCAAAGACCGACGCCATCGTCGTGCCGACTCGCTTATTGACCTTCTTGACCGGGCGTAGAAGCCTGGCATGTGGCGTCCGGGAACAGTCCATCCAGCGCGAGGGAGCGCAATGCCCACGCTCGTCAGCACCTCGGACCAACCTGCCGCCGATCAGGCGGACTACTGGCGCCACCTCATCACCTCGGCCTTCGGGCCCTTCCACCTGCAGCCGGCGGGCCGCGGCCCGTTCGCGGCGCGGCTGGTCGCCCGCGCGCTCGGCCAGATCGAGGCCAGCGAGGTACGCGCGCCGGCGCACGCCGTCCGGCGCAGCGTCCGGCAGATCCACCACGACAGCCGCGAGTGCTACAAGCTCGGCCTCGTGCTGCGCGGCTCCTGCGTCCTGCGGCAGAACGACCGGCAGGTCAGGGTCGGGCCGGGGGACGTGGTGTTCTACGACCTCACCCGTCCCGTCGAGATCGCCTTCGACGCCCACCACATCTTCACCGTCGTGATCCCGCACCGGGCGGTGCCGCTGTCGGCCGACCGCATGGCCGAACTCGGCGGCACGCTGCTCAGCGACCAGGCCGGGACCGGCCGCATGGTCGCCTCGCTGCTCGCCGCGCTGGCCGAGGACGGCGGCGCGGCGGACGAGCCCTACGCCCACCACCTCGGCGGCGCGATCGTCGAGCTGGTGACGGGCGCCGCGACCGAGTGGCTCGGCGCCGAGCCGACCCCGTCCCCGGAGGCCGCCGAGATGCTGCGCGCCATCGTCGACTGGATCGAGACCCGGCTGCACGACCCGGGGCTCACCCCGGCCGCGATCGCGGCGGCGCACCACATCTCCGTCCGGCAGCTCTACCGGGTCTTCCAGCCGAAGGGCACGACGGTCGCCCGCTACATCCGGGCCCGCCGGCTCGACCACTGCCGGCGGGAGCTGCGCGACCCGTTCCTCGCCACCCAGCGGATCGGCGCGATCGCGTGCCGGTGGGGGCTGCCCGACGCGGCCGCGTTCAGCCGCGCGTTCCGGGCTGCCTACGGCGTCACGCCCAGCGCCTACCGCGCCGCCGCGACCGGCATCGACCGTGTGGACTGACCCGTGCCGGAGCGGGATCGAATCGGGTCGAACCGTCCTCGACGGGCGGTTGACGTGGGTCGATGTGAGGCGGTGCGTATGGATGCGGATCGGTAGGCCGGATGTGGAAGCGAACCGGCCCAAAACGTTCGACGTGACTTGATCGTCTGAAGCCGACTGAACGGTCGCCTGGCGCGGGCTCCCCAACGACGCCGTGGCGGGCGACCGGCCGACGGCGCCGCGGCACGCGGTCGACGTGCCGCGAGGGCGACGCGGCAGGACATCACGGGCGTCGCGTGCGCGACACGGTGCGTGGCGGGGACCACCCCGCGACCTCCTTCCCTTGCCCGCACGAGCGGTTTACGGTTCGGGTAACCGACCGCGAGGAGGAGGCCGTTGCCGCCGTACGCGCCGTCCCCGCCGCGTCCGGGATTCTGGGCCGCGCTCGACCACGTCCAGCAGGCGGCGCTCCGGGCCGCCGCGCGCCCCCGCCACTTCGCGGTGAAGGCGCCGCTGGTCTACCAGGGCGACGAGTCCGACCACGTGATCATCATCGAGCGCGGCTGGGCGAAGGTCACCTCGGCCACCGTGGACGGGCACGACGTCGTGCTCGCCGTCCGGGGCCCGGGCGACCTGCTGGCCGAGAGCGCGGTGCTCGGCGGCCGCACGCGCTCGGCCACGGTGACCGCGCTGTCGCCGATCCGGGCGCTGGTCGTCCCGGCCGCCCGCTTCACCGGGTTCCTGGACGCCCACCCGCAGGTGTGGATGCTCGTCACCGGCACGTTCGTCCAGCGCCTGGACGACTCCGACCGGCGGTTGAAGGCGCACGTCACCAGCAAGGGCACCCGGCGGCTGGCGCAATTGCTCTCCGACCTCGCCGAGCTGTCGGCCCAGCACACCCCGCCCGCGCCGGACGGCAGCATCGAGATCGGGCCGCCGCTGTCGCAGGAGGAGCTCGGAAGCTGGATGGACGCCTCCCGCGAGACCGTCGCGCGCGCCCTGAACGGCCTGCGGCGGGACGGCCTGATCCGCACCGGGTGGCGGCGCATCACGGTCGTCGACCCGCCCGGCCTGCGCGCCGTCGCCGACGACCACGACTGACGGCGCTCAGGAGCCGCCGGGGTGCTCGGCGATGCGGCGCTGCGCCTCAGGCCAGTCGAGCGGCAGCTCCGACCCCTTCACGGCCCAGAAGACGAACGTCGAGTCGCGCATGACCGCGCGCTTGCCGCGCATCGTGGACGCGTGCGGCTCGGCGGCCGCGTAGGCGTGGACGGCCTTGCGGTCGCGCCAGGCCGAGAGCGTCCAGAAGGTGCGCTTCAGGAGGTCGGCCTTCAGCGTGACGCCGTGGGCGCCGTCCGAGCCGCGCGCCTGGCGCAGGAGCCGCAGGGAGGCGAGGAAGAACCCGGGAACGTGGCGGAGTGAGCGCACCTCCAGCCGCGAGGCCATGACCAGCACCTCGGCGTCCGGTTCGGCCTTCTCCAGCGGGATCCACGGAAGAGTGGGCATGGCGGTGTGTCCTGTCGGTCGACGAATCTTGTCACTGTCTAGATTGCGTTACCGACCCCGAACTTGTCAATGACAAGATAGGCTGGCGGGCGAACGTCGGGACGTCGCGACCGCGAGGGGGCGAGCCGGATCGAGCAGCCGAGCTATCACCACGGCGACCTGCGGCGGGCCATCATGCACGCCGCGGTGGGGGCCATCGCCGAGTCGGGCCCCGCCACCTGGAGCCTGCGCGAGCTGGCGCGCCGGGCGGGCGTCTCGCACGCCGCGCCCGCCCACCACTTCGGCGACAAGACCGGGCTGCTCACCGCCGTCGCCGCCGAGGGGTACACGCTGTTCGCGGACGCGCTGGAGCGGGCGGGCGAGGACCTCTACGACGTCGGCCTCGCCTACGTCCGCTTCGCCGTCGACCACCGGGCGCACTTCGAGGTGATGTTCCGGCCCGAGCTGTACCGGGCCGACGACCCCGAGGTGAACGCCGCCCGGCGGCGCGCGGACGAGATCCTCCGGCACGGCGTCCGCACCGTCGCACCGGCCGGGGCGCCCCGCGAGACCCATCGGCCCGACGAGACCGACGAGACCGGCGAGACCGGCGAGAGCGGCGAGACCGGCGAGAGCGGCGAGACCGGCGAGAGCGGCTTGGACGGCGAGAGCGGCTTGGACGGCGAGAGCGGCTTGGACGGCGACCGGACGGCCGCGCTCGCCGCCTGGTGCATCGTGCACGGCTTCGCCGAGTTGTGGCTGAGCGGCGCGTTCAGCGGCGACCTCGGCGAGGATCCCGTGGCCGCCGCCAGCCCGGTGATCCGGCGCCTGTTCGCCCGCTGAGCGCGCCGCCCGGCCCGCTCAGCGGGGACCGTGCTCGGACTCCGCCAGCTCCCGCTGCTCGGAGGGCTCGGGCCGCTCGGGCGCGGTGGCGAGGTCCGCGCGGAAACGGCGGTTGAGCGCGGCCCGCACCCGGCCCTTGAGGTGGCGGCCGCGCGGGTCGTCGACGCCGTCCACCGGCGGCGGGAGGGTCAGGTCGACGGCGGGCGCCGGACGCGGGTCGGTGATCGCGGCGATCCGCTCCTCGGGCAGGTGCCGCTCCACCTCGCTGAACCGTCCGTCCGGCGACTGCCGGATGATCCCCGTCTCCAGCCCGTGCTCGACGAGGCCGAGGTCGCGGCGCTGGAGCCCGAGGCAGATCCGGTAGGCGACGATGTAGCCCAGCACCGGCCCGAGGATGACCGCGACGCGGAAGAACCACGTCGTCGCGTACAGCGAGACGTCGAACTTGTTCGCGAGGACGTCGTTGCCGCCCGCGAGCCACAGCAGCCCGTAGAAGACGATGCCGCCGACGCCGATGCCCGTGCGCGCGGGGACGTCGCGCGGCCGGTCGAGAAGGTGGTGGATCTGGTGGTCGCCGGTCACCCAGCGTTCGACGAACGGGTAGACGGCCAGGCCGGTGAACAGGACCCCGGGCACGACCAGCGCCGGGACGAGGACGCTCATCGACACCGTGTGGCCCCACGCCGTGATCTCCCACGCCGGCATGATCCGCAGCGAGCCCTCCAGCCAGCCCATGTACCAGTCGGGCTGCGATCCGGCGCTGATCGCGCCCGGGTCGTAGGGGCCGAACAGCCAGATCGGGTTGATCTGGACGAACGCGGCCAGCAGCGTCGTCACGCCGAGGACCCACAGGAACAGCGCCGAGGTCTTGGCCATGAACACCGGGAAGAACGGGTAGCCCCGGACGGTCGTGTTCGTGCTGCCCTTGCCGGGGAACTGCGTGTGCGTCTGCCGCCAGGTCAGCACGACCGCGTGCAGCGGGATCAGCGCCGCCAGCAGCCCCGGGATCAGCAGGACGTGGACGACGTACAGGCGCGGGATGATGTCCGACCCGGGGAACTCGCCGCCGAACACGAACATCACCAGGTAGGAGCCGACGAGCGGGATCCCCGCGATCACGCCTTCGAGGATCCGGATGCCGGTGCCCGACAGCAGGTCGTCGGGCAGCGAGTAGCCGAACAGCCCGTTCACCATGACGAGCACCAGCATGGTGACGCCGATGATCCAGTTCAGCTCGCGGGGCTTGCGGAACGCGCCGCTGAAGAAGTTGCGCAGCAGGTGGACGAGGATCGACCCCATGAAGATCAGCGTCGCCCAGTGGTGGATCTGCCGGACCAGCAGCCCGCCCCGCACGTCGAAGCTGATCTTCAGGGACGAGGCGTAGGCCTCGCTCATCTTCACGCCGCGCAGCTTGGTGTACGAGCCGTTGTAGATGACCTCGTGCATGCTCGGCTTGAAGAACAGCGTGAGGTACACCCCGGTCAGCAGGATGATCACGAACGAGTACATCGCGATCTCCCCGACCAGGAAGCTCCACTGGTCCGGGAACGCCTTGCGCAGCGCCTTGCGGGCGAAACCGGCGGTGCCGAAGCGCTCGTCCAGCGCCCGGGACACCGAGCCCACGGCCCCGCCCGAGCCGCGCCCGCCCGCGCGCCCGTCCGCCGCCCGGCCTCCGGGCGCCCGATTCCCCGCCATCGTCACAGTCCTTTCGTCGAGCCTCTGGCCCTAAGACAGATCTCGACCGGCGAACGTGACATGGACGGCTTGTGCCACTCGTCACACGAGCGCCGTCACACGGGCGCCGTCGCGCGCCGTCCGGCGCGGTGCGTCCGGCGCGGTGCGCGGCCGCTCAGCGGCGGAGGGCGCGCCGGTAGCGGGGGAGCCAGCGCGTCCGGTAGGCGAGCCTGACCGGCGGCGGCAGCAGCCGCAGCACCGCGCCGCACGTCGCCTCGGACGCGCCGTCCAGCAGCCACGGCAGGAACACCCGCAGCCCCCGCACCCCGATCTCCTGGCGGAACTCCACGTCGTAGGTGCCCCACTCGTACGGGGTGAGGCTCTCGTGGATCAGCGGCAGGACGTTCGCCTCCTTGAAGTCCAGGTACGCTTCCACCGCCGCCGGGAGGTCCCGGGTCAGCGGGAGGAGGATGTCGTCGTCCTCGTGCTCCAGCGCGGCGTCCACCCTGTCCATCAGCGCGACGAGCCGGACGGCCTGCACGTCCATCGCGTCGAGCGCCGCCGACCTGCCGCCGGTGACCCTGCCGCGTATCACCGTCCACAGCGCGCGCCGCTCGGCCGCCTGCTGGGCGAGCCAGTGGAACCTGAACAGGCTCCAGGCGTTCGCGTCGACCGGGAACGGTCCCATCTCGGCCGTGAACGGTCCCCAGGACGCGACCCGGCCCGCGACGGCCATCGCCGCCATGTCGCGCCGGAACGCCCCGTACACGGCGTGCAGCATCGTCAGATCGAAGCGCCGCCGCGCGCTGTCGTCCACACCGGTACTCATCCCTCGCACCCCGCCCCTCGGCACACCCGGCACACCGGGTCTCTCCTCAGGAGATGGACGGGACGCCCTAAATGTGACATGTGGGGCGGATCACCAGCGGTGATACGGATCTCACCGGAACGGTCTGGTTCGGCCGAAACCCTGCCCGCGACCCCGTCCTCGCGTAACCTGCGCCGCGTGATCGACGACCAGACCCTGATGAGCTCCCGTCATGTGCTGTGCGTCCTCGGGACCGGGCTCGACCTCGACGCGGTGGAGGCCGCGGCGGCGCGGGAGGGCTTCGAACTCGACTGGGAGTACTCCGGGACCGGCGCCGACCCGCGGATGCCGGAGGCGTTCGAGGCGTGTGTGGCGCGGGCGTCCTTCACCCGCGCGGACTGGGACGCCGTCGAGGCCCACGACACGGTCGCCTACGTGCTGTCGCCGCCCGTCCTGCCGGGCGTCGCGTTCACGGTCGCGCGGCGGACCCTCGTGCTGACCGCCGACCTGCTGCGCTCGGGCGCGACCGCCGTGAAGAACGAGAGCAGCGGCCTCACCCACGGCCGGGACCGGTGGCTCGACCTCGCCGCGGGCGTCTACGCGGGGGGCGCCGAGGAGTCGGCGGTGCCGCTGTACCGGGCGTGGGTGAAGCGCCCGATCGCCGACGGCCCGCTGCTGCACAGCTGCGGCATGCACCTGCTCGGTACGCCCGACATCGAACTCGCGCCGCCCGAGGACCCGGCGGCCTCCCCGTCCCCGGACGGGGCCGCCGCCCTCATCGACGGGCTCGCCCTCTACCTGCTCACCGAGCGCCGCGCCGAGGAGATCGAGGACGGCGAGGGCTTCCGGCTCGCGCCGGACGCCCCCCGCTGGATCCTGCGGCACCACCCCTGCGACCGGTACGAGGCCGACGACTTCTTCTTCAACCCGCACGGCTACTGGCGCCTGGCCTCCGAGTAGCCGCGCGGGTCACGGCGACTCGCGCGCGGGGGAGGCCGGCAGCGCGGTGATCCAGCGCTGCGCGAGCCAGCGGCGCAGGTGGCGGCGGGCGTCGGCGGGGGCGAGTCCGGCGCGCACCGACGCCTGCTCCGGCGGCGCCCCGCCCATCAGCGCCTCCAGCAGCGTGAACGCGTCCGCGGGCGGCGAGGCGGTCACCACCCGGTAGTTGCGGCGGAACACCACGATGCGGGACGGGACGAACGCGGGCGGCGCCGGGCGGGCGCCGCGCCGGACGGCCGAGTGGTACTCGTGGACCGGTGCGCACGCCCGCAGCAGCCGGACGCCGGGCGCGCCGCGCACCCGGTCGGGCAGCCCGGTGGGCCAGGGCGCGGGCGGCTCCTCCTCGGTGCCCGGCCCGTCGTAGACCTCGGCGAACAGCCGCTCGTAGCGGACCAGGTCGACCATCAGGTCGGCCCAGGGCTCCCGCTCCCCGGCGGGCAGGTCGCGGTCGGGCCGCTGCTCCTCCAGGTAGGCGGCGAACCGGTCGCCGAGCCGGGCCAGCGTGTAGGCGCGCGGCGGATGCGCGTCGAGGTACCCGGCGGCGAACACGTCGAACAGGTCGGGGCCGAGCAGCTCGCGCAGCGCGGGATGCATGTGCCGCATCGTGCCCAGCAGGCGGCGCCGGTAGCCGACGCGGTAGATCTCCAGCCGCCGCGCCGCGTCGAGGCCGTCCGTGCCCGCGAGCATCGCGCCGGCCTGCTCCGCCGAGGCGGACGGCGTCGTGACGGCGTGCAGCAGCCACTGCTGCGCCGCGTCCAGGGACGGTGTCGCGCTACCCATCGGAGGCCCCCGCGTCACGCAGCCCGGGACCGGGCGCGCCGAGGTGGTCGCGGGCCTTGTGCAGCTCCGCCAGTAAGTCGGGGAGGGGCGGGAGGCGGTCGTCCCACTCCAGGAGGGTGGGCACGGGCCCGGTCAGGGACGTGGCCAGCCGGTAGAGGTCCCAGACCGGCTCGGCGACCGGGCCGTCGTGGGTGTCGACCAGGTGGTCGCCCATGTCGGCGTGCCCGGCCACGTGGATCTGGACGACCCGGTCGTGGGGGATCGCGCGGATGTACTCCTCCGGGTCGAAGCCGTTGTTGAACGCCGAGACGTGGACGTTGTTGACGTCCAGCAGCAGCCCGCACCCGGACTCCTCGCACAGCCGCGCGAGGAACTCCCACTCGGGCATCGTCGAGTGCGCGAACGCGGCGTAGGCGCTCGGGTTCTCCAGGACGAGCCGCCGCTCCAGCACGTCCTGCACGACCCCGACGCGGCGGACGAGGTGCCGCAGCGACCGCTCGGTGAAGGGGAGCGGCAGCAGCTCGTGGGTGTTGACGCCCGCGACGCCCGTCCAGCACACGTGGTCGGACACCCACCGCGCGCCGGTGGAGTCGGCCAGCCGGCGCAGCCGGGCGAGGTAGCCGAAGTCGAGCGGGTCGGTGCTGCCGATCGACATCGACACGCCGTGCATGACGACCGGGTACCGCTCGGCGATGCGGCCGAGCGCGTGGCGCGGGTAGCCGCCCGAGTCCATGAAGTTCTCGGAGATGATCTCGAACCAGCCGACGTCCGGCCACTCGGCGAGGATCTGGGCCAGGTGCGAGGAGCGCAGCCCCACCCCCAGCCCGGAGGTGTCGCCGCCCGGCGGGGCGCCCGGCCGGTCGCGCGGGGACGCGCCCGCCCGGGCCCGGGGCGCGGGCGCCCGCTCCGCCGACTCCGCCGTCATGATCCGGACGTCGTTCCGCCGGCCCCGGCACCGCCGTGGCCCGGGACGGGCCCGCCCGGAGGCGCCAGACCCGGGCCGGGCGGCGCGTCCGCCTCGAACATCCGCTGCTCGAACACCCTGCGGGCGCGCCGCCACGCGGCGCCGCCGGGGACGGACCGCTCGGCCTCGACCCGCAGGTAGCCGCAACCGCCCGGCCCCGCGCAGGCGTTCCGCGTCATGCACACGTGCAGCTCGCCGCCGCCGTGGATGGCTCCGTTCACCGGGTGCCTCCCATCGTCGAGATCATTTCCGGGATGACGTCTCGCAACAGGCTAATCACACTCAGTAGTCAATGGCAGGTCAGATTTATGTCACCTCTCCCAGAGCGGAGTGTGCCGCGACGGCGATGGCCTGGTAAAAGACCGGTTCGGCCGTCGTCCTCCGGGCAGGGCCGGCGGGAGATACGGGTGCGCCGTTATGACGGGGAGTCGCGCTAGGAGGCGGCCCCCGCACGGGCGTCCAGGCGTTCGCGCTGGGGGACCACCGTGTACTTCGGGTCCTCCGCCGAGCGCACGCCCGCGTAGAAGACCCCGAAGCGCGTGCAGGCGGACGCGGCGAGCAGCGCCGCCCCGCTGAGGGCGGCCGCCGCGCGGTTCCGCCCGGCGAGCAGCGCGGCCCCGGCGGCGCCCGCGACGGCCAGGATCTCGGCCGCGCGCGTCAGGCCGCCCGCCCGGCCCCCCTCGTACACCTCGGCCACCATGCCGAGCCGCCGCCGCATCAGCCGGGACGCGGCGCCCTCCAGCACCGCGCCCGCCACCGCCGCGGTGCGCGCGGGCCCGGTCTCCGCGGGCGGCGCGGTGAGCAGCGCCATCCCGGACGCGGCGGCCGCGGCCGAGCCCGCGAACACGAACGGCAGCTCCCGGTACGCCCCGTGCCAGGCGGGGACGGCCGTGTCCGCCGCGAGCACGGCGGTGTAGGAGGCGACGGCGGGCCCGAGCACGGCCGCGCCGGCCGTGGCGGCCGCGCCGAGCCGGGGGAACAGGCGCGCCACGTCCAGGACGGCGGCGCCGCCCGCCGCCGGGCCGTAGGCCATCAGCAGCCACGAGCCGAGGCTCATCGGCGAGGTCGGCTTGAGCACGCGCAGCATGTGGTGGAACCGGGCGGGCCGTCCGAGGTCGTGGATCAGCGCGGCGGTCGATCCGCCGATCGCCGCCAGCGAGGAGATCTTCAACGCGCGCGCGGCGGCGGGGCGCCCGGTGAGCTGCGAGCCCGCCGCGAGCACCGAGCCCGCGCCCGCCAGGCCGCCGAGGAAGAAGTACCCGGCGATGTCCGGCGCCGTCCACCTGGGCGGCTTGAGGACGGGTCTGCCGTAGTAGGAGCTGAACTCCGCCTCCGGCACCATCGCCTGCTCGCCGCGCCGCCTCCGGCGTCCGCGCGCCCTCTCCTCACGCTCGGGGGGGCTCATCGGCGTCCTCCCCGGCGCCCGTGGGCGGCGAAGACCGCGACGGCCCCGCCGAGCAGCGTCAGCGCGGCGGCGCCCGCGTGCCGCCACATCGAGGGCAGGTCGCGGGTCGTGACGACGGGGTCCGGGGGCAGCCCGTACACCTCGGGCTCGTCCAGCAGGAGGAAGAACGCGCCGTCGCCGCCGACGCCGTCCTCCGGGTCCGCGCCGTAGAGGCGCGCTTCGTCCACCCCCAGGTCGTGGAGCTGGTCCACGCGCGCGGCGGCCCGCTCCCGCAACTCCTCCAGGGGACCGAACTGGATCGAGTCCGTGGGGCACGCCTTCGCGCACGCGGGCTCCTGCCCGGCCCCGAGCCGGTCGTAGCACAGCGTGCACTTCCAGACGCGGCCGTCCTCCTTGCGCTGGTCGATCACCCCGTAGGGGCAGGCGGGCACGCAGTAGCCGCACCCGTTGCAGATGTCCTGCTGGACGACGACGGTGCCGAACTCCGTGCGGAACAGCGATCCGGTGGGGCAGACGTCCAGGCAGGCGGCGTGCGTGCAGTGCTTGCAGACGTCGGAGGACATCAGCCAGCGCAGGCCGCCCCCGGCGGCGTCCGTCCCGACCGGCCTGTCCTGCTCGATGAACGCGACGTGCCGCCAGGTGTCGGAGCCCAGCCCCTGGGTGTTGTCGTAGGACATCCCCGTGAACTCCAGTCCGTCCTCGGGGACGGCGTTCCACTCCTTGCAGGCGACCTCGCACGCCTTGCAGCCGATGCACACCGAGGTGTCGGTGAAGAAGCCCACCCGCTCCGGCGCGTCGGCGTACCCGGCGTCGGCGGCGACGCCGGGCTCGGATCCGGCGAGCAGGTTGCGTCCGATCAGGCTGCCCATCCCACGACCTCCCACGACGGCCAGGCGCAGGCACCCTTCCCCGCGTCGTGCCCGCTACACCTCGGCCGGTGCCGCTTTCCAGGCGTTCGACCGCCGGTGGGCGGCGATTTCGGGTGCGCGGTCCCGGTGCCCCGCCGGGCCGCCCGGCGTCCCGGCGGGCGGCCGGCGCCCCCGCGTCCCGCGCCAGGCGGGGCCACTCTTCTAGCGACTCTGAACGGTTCCTGAAATTCGATTGACCCTGTTTCTGGAACGGTCCTCGGCCAATGTCCCCACCCTCTTGTTTGTTGGACCGTCCGTTTTCGCAGATTGGACGGGTTTTCGCTCGGTTACGGAATGAGATTGCATGTGGGGCGGCCCGGACATTCAAGGGAAGTTAAAAAGAGAACGTTGACCGGCTTGATCGGCGCCGTCTACTCTCCTGGGCAGATCCTGGATCACGTTCCAACTCTTCGGCCGTAGAAAACCGCGTCCGCCCCCAGCGAAGAGGAAATCGCATGCGTAAAGGGATCGCTATTTCCGCCTCAGCCCTGGCGATGACCGCCACGGCTGCCGTCGCCGCCCCGCCGGCGACGGCCTCCGCCCCCTACCTCACCCGCGGTCCGAGCGGCGTCACCATCGAACTGGCGACGGTGAACGGCTCGGGCTGCCCCCTCGGAACCGCGGCCGTCGCCGTGTCCGACGACAAGGAGGCGTTCACCGTCACCTACAGCAACTACCTGGTGCAGGTGGGCGGGAACTCGAACTCGACCGACTTCCGCAAGAACTGCCAGCTCAACATGAAGGTGCACGTCCCGCAGGGCTTCACCTACGCGATCCTGTCGGCTGACTACCGCGGCTTCGCCCAGTTGGAGCCCGGTGCCAGCGGTCTGGAGAAGGCCAGCTACTACTTCCAGGGCATGCCCACCACCGGTCGGGCGGAGCACACCCTGAAGGGCGAGTACTCCGACAACTGGACGTTCACGGACGTGAACGACGTCGCGCAGCTCGTCTACAAGCCGTGTGGCGAGGAGCGCAACTTCAACATCAACACCGAGCTGCGCGTCAACAAGGGAACATCGGACCCGACCAAGGTCAGCATGATGGCCATGGACTCGACCGACACCAGCATCAAGACGACCTACCACTTCGCTTGGAAGAAGTGCCCCTAGTCCAGCCTTCCCTTCACATCGCAACTGCCGGGAATTGCGTCTAGAACGGCAGCTGCGTGTCCCCGAGAAACACTCTCCACCCGAGTTAGGAGACGAACACCCATGCGCAAGGCAATGACCGCTTCGGCGGCGTGCGCCGCCGCACTGGCCCTGGCCGGCGGTATGGCACCGTCCGCGTCCGCCACCACCGACGACCCGCCGCCCCCGGACAGGATCGTCATCGACGTCCTCACCGTGAACGGCTCCGGCTGCCCCGCGGGCACCACCGCGGTCGCCACGGCGAGCGACAACACCGCGTTCACCGTCACCTACAGCAACTACCTGGCCCAGGCCGGCGGCGACTCGCGGGCGACGGACTTCAGGAAGAACTGCCAGATCAACCTGCGGGTGCACGTGCCGCAGGGCTTCACCTACGCGATCGCGGGCGCCGACTACCGCGGCTTCGCGCACCTGGAGGACGGCGCGTCCGGTCTGGAGCGGGCGAACTACTACCACCAGGGCATGCAGCAGTCGACCCCGGTGAGCCACACGATCAAGGGCTCGTTCTCGGACGACTGGCAGTTCTCCGACCGCACGCCGGTCACCGAACTGGTCTTCAAGCCCTGCGGTGAAGACCGCAACTTCAACGTCAACACCGAGCTGCGCGTGAACAAGGGCAGCTCGGACGCGGCCAAGACGAGCTTCATGGCCTTCGACTCCACCGACGGCAGCGTGAAGACGACGTACCACTTCGCCTGGAAGCGCTGCAACGCGCCTCGCTAACGCGAGGCGGGCCCCGCTCACGGCCATAGAGGAACAGGGCCGCGTCCTTACTCGGGGAAGGGCGCGGCCCTACTCTCATGCCCGCCGGCGGGGCCTTCCGCATGCGGGTGCCACCGCGCGAGGTGGCCGCGCCTTCGTGGGCGGCTCGTCCGGTGGCACCTGACCAGCACGAACAATCCGCTCCTCCGCGACTCGGTCGAGAAGGCCGTGGCCGGGGACCAGGCGGTACCGATCTCGACCGCGAGCCGCGCCGGACGCAAGCCGCGGGGAGGGCCGCCTGAGGCGTTGGGGTCGCCGGCGAGATCGGCGCCGTCCCTGCTACACATGCAGCTCTTTACCTGAAATACTATTCGGCCGAGTGGGTCATGTCCCCGGAGGTGATCGTGTGGCTCCCTCGAACGACCCCGGCCCAGGCTGGTACTTCGACCGGCCCGGCCAGATGCGCTCCACCGCCCAAGGCCACACGTCGGGCGGCCGCCGGTGAACGGCGGGTCCACCCTGACCCTGCACCGGTCGGCCCTGGGCGGCTACGCCCTGGTCACCGCCACCGGCACGGTCGACATCCACACCCACACGCTGCTGGCCGAGTGCCTGGAACAGGCGAGCACCGCGACCGGCCTGGCGGTGATCGTGGACATGGCCGGCGTGGAGTTCTGCGACTCCAGCGGCCTGAACGCCTTCGCCCGCGCCTACAACCGCGCGCACGGCCGCGGCGTCAGCCTGGTCGCCGCGGGGCTGCAGGAGCGCGTCCGCCGCGTGTTCACCGTGACCGGCCTGGATCGAGGCGTCCACCTGCAACCCGACGTGGACACCGCCGTGCGGTGGCTGGACACCGGCAGCCGCGCCGGGTGAGCCGTCCCCCAGGCCCCCGTGAGGCGACGTCCTTTGGTCATCCCGGCTCCGGTGGCGCTCTCAGGGCGTGAGGCGGTGGGCCAGCCAGGCGAGGGCCTGGGGGTGGCGGTACTCGATGCCGACGTGGCCGGCCTCGAAAAGCTCGAACCTGACGGTCTCCTCAGGCACGCCCGCCCGCGCTATCGCTTCGCGGAAGGCCGACGCGCCGAGGTCGAGGAACCATTCGTCGCGGGTGCCCGCGTCGATCCAGATCGCGCGCATGGACCGCAGCGCCTCGGCGTGCGCGGGCGCCATCCGGACGGGGTCCCAGCGCAGCCAGCGCTCCCACACCTCGGGCCGCAGCGCCCCGGTGACGGGGTCGAACGGCAGCAGCGGCGTGCCGTCGGCGTCGGGGGAGAAGCACGCCGACACCGCCAGGATCTCCAGCAGCCGCGGATCCTCCTGCTTGGTGAAGGCGACGCGGGAGCGGAAGTCCTGCCACCAGGAGAAGATGTCACCGCCGTAGGCGCGCAGGTCGCGTGCGGCCCGCAGGAAGTGCGGGATGTACTGCGCCTCGGACAGGGCGTCCCCCGAGTGGGTGGCGAACGCGCCGAACAGGTCGGGGCGCAGCATCGAGGTGACCATGGCGCCGAGCCCGCCGCTGGACTTGCCGGCGATGGCCCGGTGGTCGCGGTCGGCGAGCGTCCGGTAGCGGGCGTCGACCCAGGGGACGACCTCTTCGCACAGGTAGGAGTGGTAGCGGCCGGTTCCGGGGGAGTCGACGTACTGGCTGCCGCCGTAGGTCGTCCACGCGTCCACGAACACCAGGATCATCGGCGGCGCCTCGCCGCGGGCGAACAGCGCGTCGGTGGCGACCGGCACCGACGTCCGGAAGGCGCCGGGCTCGTTGCTCCAGGCC
The DNA here is from genome assembly GCF_018603865.1 of Actinomadura sp. NEAU-AAG7. NCBI lineage: Bacteria > Bacillati > Actinomycetota > Actinomycetes > Streptosporangiales > Thermomonosporaceae > Actinomadura > Actinomadura sp. NEAU-AAG7. Next base: position 416,502 of record NZ_JAHFZY010000007.1, on the reverse strand, counting down.
GAGAGCCTGCCGGTGAACCCGAGCAGCATGTAGACGGACGGGTAGCGGCGCTCGGGTTCGTCGTCGTAGCCGGGGGGTGTGTACACCCACACCGGCCTGCGGTGCGGGTCGCCCAAGGGGTTGCCGCGCAGCAGCCGGCTGTCGATGGTGCGTTCGTCGATCCGACCGGCGAAGTCGGAGGGCCACAGGGGCATGGGCATCCCTCGCTCTCAGTTATTACGAAAACATACTATCTGAGAGGATAGTATGTTTCGCGTGGAGGACTCGATCGACCGGCACATCGCCCACTGGTCCCGGGAACTGCCGGACCTCGACCCCGAGGTCGAGGGCGCGATAACCCGGATGCAGGTGCTGGTGGCGCTGCTGCGACGCCGCCGTGAGGCCGCGCTCGGCGCACGCCGCCTCAAGGGCTGGGAGTACGACATCCTGTGGCGGCTCCGCTCCACCGGGCCGCCCTACCGCGCCACGCCCACCTGGCTCGCCCGGGCGCTGAACACCCACCCCGCCACCCTCACCAGCAGGCTCGACCGGCTGGAGGGGTCGGGGCATCTCGCCCGCGTGCACGACCCGTCCGACCGGCGGCGCCTCCTGGTCGCGCTCACCGACAAGGGCCACGCCGCGTGGGAGGGCGCCATCGGGGACCAGGCCGCCGCCGAGCACGAGCTGCTCGCGCCGCTGACCGGCGACGAGCGCGAGCAGCTCGCCGGCCTGCTCCGCAAGGTCGTCACGGCGGGCGAGGCCGACGGCCCGCCCCTCATGCCCCCGGTCGAGCGGCCCTAGCCCGCCGAGACCGCATCAGGGCCTGCCGAGGCTGCCCGGAGTCCGCTGTGCCGACGCCCGAATTCGGCGCTGGCGCTATGCGGACGGCAAGCGCGTGCACAGCGGCGGGATGACGCCGGTGCCCTCCGGACCTTGAAGCCGACGGCCTCTCACCTTCAGTACGTCATGAGGGAAATGTTGAAGACCTGCATTGCGGTGTACCGGCATCGAACCGGTCACGTGACGTCGAGCACGGCCTTGCCGCGGATCCGGCGCTCCAGAAGTGCCGCCGCCGCCTCGGCCGCCCGGTCCCAGGAGCCGCGCCAGCCGATCTGCGGGTCGAGCCGCCCCTGGTCCAGCAGCCGGAGGAGATAGGCGAGGTCCGGGGCGAACGCCCAGTCGAGCCGGTACGCCTCGATGCGCAGCCCGCTGCCCAGGTGCCGGGCGGCCTCGAAGTCGATCGTGGTCGACCCGCCGGACGCGTGCCCGATGGACTGGACGATGCCGCCGTCGGCCAGCAGCCCGTACGCCTGGGCCAGCAGGGCGCCGCCGACGTTCTCCAGTACTCCGAAGACCGGCTCTGTCACGTTGTCGAGCCCCACGACGACCTCGGCGGCGCCCAGCTCGGTCAACCCGGCTCCGCGCTCCGGGCTGCCCACGGCGGCGACGACGTGGGCCCCCGCCAGGGCGCCGAGCTGGACCGCGTACCGGCCGACACCGCCGGACGCGCCGGTGACCAGAATCCGCCGGCCGATGACCGGGCCGAGACCGCGCAACGCCTGAAGGGCGGACACTCCGGCCACCGGCAGCGCACTCGCGACGCCGAGGTCGACGGTGTCAGGCACCGTCACGAGCTTGGCGGTGTCCACCGCGCGCAACCGCGCCCAGGCGCCGGCCGGGCCCCAGGTGACAACGCGCCTTCCGGCCTCCGGGCCCGAGCCGTCCGCCGCCGCCTCGACGACGACGCCCGCCGCGTCCCAGCCCGAGACGCCACCCGGTTCGGTGCGCTGGGCCAGGTCGGCGACCTCGCCGAAGTTCAACGACACCGCGCGGACCTCGACCACCGCCTGCCCCGGCTCCGGCCGAGGGTCGGCGACCTCGCCGAGCCGAAGGCCCTGGGGTGCGTCCGGATCGTGGATCAATGCGCGCATCGGGAACCTCCGTGATCGTTATCGAGGGCACGCCACCATCTCATGATCGCTGCCTCCCGAGCCGACCTGTGGCAGCAGATCCCCGATGCCGCCCAACCGCGGCCGCCACCCCGGATCGATCCGGGGCGCGCCGACACCGACAAGCGTGCAAGCGACTTCGCCCATTGACATCGACGAAGTCGGCTCCTGCTGTCCACCCCCCCAGTACGAACCTGCTCATTCTCAGGTGAGGGAGGTGTCGCCGAGCGACCGCAGCAAGATGCGCAGCGCGTCGGCGAGGCCGTCCGCCTGGTCGCGGTCGAGGGCCTGGAGTAGGCGTGTTTCGTTGGCGATGTGCAGGGCGAACAGGTCATCAATGGTCTGGCGGCCGTGAGGGGTGAGCCGGATCCGCACCGTACGGCGGTCGACGGCGTCGGGGACCCGCTCGACGAGGTCCTTGGCCACCATGCGGTCGATGCGCTTGGTGATGGCGCCCGAGGTGACCATGGACGCCTTGACGAGCTGGCCGGGGGTCAGGTCGTAGGGTTCGCCCGAACGCCGGAGCGTGGTCAGGACGTCGGCCTCGCTGATATCCAGGCCGTACCGGCGGAAGAAGCCCTGGAGCTCAGCCTCCAGCAGCCGGGCCAGCCGTTGGACTCGGCCCACAACCCCGACCGGCCAGACGTCCACATCGGGACGCTCCCGGCGCCAAGCGTCCATCACCGCGTCCACCGCGTCACTCATCCCGCGCCCCTCTTGCTAGTCTCTTATTGGTATCTTACCAGGAAGAGATATGAGAGAAGGCGCCCATGTCCCGCAACATGGAGGCGGTACGAGCCGTCCACCAGGCACTCACTGACAGCGACCTCGACCGGTTCATCGAGTCACTCAACCCCCGACGTCGTCTCCCGGCAGTCGGAGGCGGTGCCCTGGCGCGGCACTTACCAGGCGTGCGGGGGATGTTCGGCAAGCTCGCCGAACGCGCCGCTGCCACCTACGAACCGGCTGCCCGGCCCGGAGGTCTTCCTCAACACCTGCGCACCCCCTGGCCACGCCTGGGGCCTGCCTCGCACGATCGACCCTGAATGCAAGGAGATGACATTGTCCTGGCTGGACAGCGACTACCCGCCCACTCGCTATAACCGAGACCACGGTGAGATCAGCGCACGTTTCCGCTCCGCCGAGACCCCCGCCGACCTCACCACACCTTCCGGCGGGCGGACCGACTATCTTGCCACCAAGGCATCGACCGGCGGAGAATTCGGCCTCTACCGGGTCCGCATGGGCCCGGAGGCCGCCGGCACGAGCACCCACTTCCACAAAACGGTGACCGAATCGTTCTACGTCGTGACGGGCACCCTGCGGGTCTACGACGGCCGACGATGGTTCGACGCGTCAGCGGGTGACTTCTTCCACGTGCCGCCGGGCGGCCTGCACTCCTTCGGCAACCAGTCCGGCGAGCCGGTCGACTTCCTGATGCTGTTCACCCCCGGCGCGGCCCGGGAAGGCTACTTCGAAGGAGTCGGCCATCTCGCCGGCATGAGCGACGAGGAACGGCTCGCCTTCTTCGTCCACCACGACAGCTACTTCACCGACATGACCAAGGGACCGGCGGCGCAGTCATGGCAAGCCGGCGGCGCGCGGTGACCGAGACGGCCTGAAGGCCGCTGCTCTGGCACCGAGAAACCGGATGCGGCGCTCAGAACACGCTCCTCCGAGCGCCGCATCCGGCCCCGCTGTCCCTCCTACCGGCAGCCTCTAAGCCGCGCCCCCGCCCGCACCCTCGCCACCGCCAAATTCCGGGCCGATCCTCCTCTCGGGCCGGTTCGCGTCCGAAGACGATCCCGACCCGCTTGGCAACCTCAAATCCGATTGTTCTACGACAGGTGATCGGCCATGTCGTCCGGCAGACCCCTGGGTCGTCAGAAGTCGATGGCGGCGCCCTCGAACCGGGAAAGCGCGAAAGTGATCGCCCCGCCCTTGAACCGGGCCCCTTGGAAGGAGGCGGTAGGCGCACAGCACGTCGATGCATGTCTGGCGGGGTTGGCGGGAGGGGGCGTCGCCGGCCAGGGCGTGCACCCCGCCCAGTCGGACGGCGGGGGAGGGGCGCCGAGTTGGGCGACGGCGGCGGTGAAGCGGTCGCACCTTGGAATCAAGCTGCCGCTCGCGCTTGATCCCGTGCACGTCCAGCAGGCCCAGGCCCAGCCACAACGCGCACGCGGCCACCGCCACGGCGACGGTGAAGGTGCCCGCCAGCGCCACCCACACCGGCACCAGCCGCACCGGCCGCCGTTCCGCTGCTTTGCCGCCCATGCCCGCTCGGACGCGTCGCCCCAGGCCCTCGTTCAGCGGCGCCGCAGCAGCCCCCCGATCAGGCCGCAACGGCCTTCCACACTCCTCTAACGCAGATCAGACGAACGCCTCGCGCTGGGCGTCGTGACGCTCTGGCTGCCGGCGCGATGAGTTCGGGCCTCGCCGCCGGTATGTACTGACGAGCTCGCTGGAACCCCCGGACGAGCCGATCACAAAGGAGCATTCCGATGTCGAATAGTCGTGTGGAGGACGAGGCCGCGATCCAGGCCGTGCTGGCCGATTCCTATGAGGCCTGGGCCGCCGGCGATGCCGAGGGCATGGTCGTCGACTACACCGCGGACGCGACCGCCATCATGCCCGGCTCGCTCCGCGACAGCCGTGAGGTGATCCGTCAGAACATGGCCCTGGGCTTCGCGGGGCCGCTGAAGGGCAGCTCGACCTACAACAAGCAGCTCAGCATCCGCTTCGCCGGGAGGGACGCCGCGATCGTCATCAGCCAGGCCGCCATCCGATTCCCCGGCGACCCCGAAATTCCCGAGGACGCGCGCAAGGTGAACGCGACCTGGGTCATGGAGAAGCGGGATGGCCGATGGCTGATCGCCGCCTACCACAACAGCCCGGTGCTGGCACCCGCGCAGTGAGTCCCACCGGTCACGGCGAGCGGGACCGACCCTAGGTCCACGCTCCTCATGAGGCGGCCACCATTCTTGTCCTCATAGCGCGATTGCTTCGAAGACAGGGATGGTGGTCGTGAGGCGCTCCACGTTTTCCGGAACTGCTGGGGGCCACCCGCCGCACCTCGTTGTGCCTGCGGAGGTTCCTGGGCCGGTTCGGCTCGGAGCGGGCGGCTGTTGGGGAGATGTCCTTCGAGGAATTGGGGGAGGCGTCGGGGACTTCACCATGAAGACCCGGGGCGGCTCCGGTAGCGGGTACGTGGGAGCGCGTCAGATCGCTGCCTGGAGCATGGCCGTTGAGCTCCTGGGCCGGGACGCCGTCCTGTACAAATACTTTCCCTCGCTCTCCAGGGGATGCGAGATGGTGGCGGTCTCTCGTCACGACTATGCCGAGGACGGCTTCGTATACGCGGTCGACGGTGAAGCGATCACCGGCTTCACGCCACATTCGCTGGGCCGCCGCTGGGGGCAACGATCCGGACCGGATCAACCAGGCGATGCGAGAGGTCGGAATGCGCACGCAAAGCTTGGACGACCTGGAGGACACGGTGTGGCAGGAGCTCTGGAACCATCACCAGGATCGCGCGTGTGTCCGCGCTGGTCGAACAGATCACCAGCATCGCCTTTTACCCCCAGCCATCCTGGATGGGACGTTCATGGTGGGCGCCATCAAACAACGCAGGTGAACGCGGCTAAGCTCCGAGTGCCCCCGTGTCATCGGGGAGGCAACTGCCATTGACCGTCCAGTCCGTTAGGGTGGTTGGTCCACGCGAGCGGGGCCGGTGCGACGGCGCGGCGGCGGCGATCTTCTGCTGCACATCCGATCTCGGCATCGCCGCCTGAACCCGCTGGAATGGCATTGAGCGTGACGGAGCCGGTTCCCCCGTTAGGGGGAGCCGGTTCACTATCGCGGGCGATCTTCGGTCCTCTCAGGTGAGACGACCTGAGCGCATGACGATCAAGGTTCCGGCCATCAGTGACACCGAACGGCCGGCCCCTCGCTGGGCGGTGCGGCTGGCCTACGTGCTGCCGTTGCTGTTGCTGCCGTCGTGCCTGTGGCGGCTGCCGTTCGCGTTCCACTTCGAGATGGGGCAGGTCGGCGAGAGGCACATGCCCGGTCTGGCGATCTCCATCCCGTACGTCTTCGGGCTCAGCATCCTGACCGAGGTCGCCGCGCTGGCGGCGATCGGCCTGGTCAGCCGGTGGGGCGAGGTTTCTCCCTCCTGGGTCCCGATCGTTGGCGCCAGGCGCGTCCCGCCGATGCTGGTGATCGTCCCCGCCACGGTCGGGGGGCTGGTGATGACCTTGGTGACGGTGATGATGGGACTCACCTGGTTCGGAGTGGTCGAGGGAGCCCCGTACGAGAACATCTGGTGGGAGGCGCTGGCCAAGACCGCCATCACCCCGATCGCCGCATGGGGCCTGATCCTGCTCGCGCTGACCGCCGCCTACCACGTGCGCCGTCGCGGTGGACGTCTCGACCGCTCCTCGCGCACCGTGGCGCCTGCACGACACACGTCCGTGACCATTCCGGAGTGAGAGCGTAAGTCCACTGGCTTTCAGTGTGCGTGGTTGCGGAAGAGTGTGGCTCGGGAGATCTCCGGCGTCGAGATGTCGCAGGCGCCCCGGGGGATGACCTGGCGCAGCAGGCGGTCCATGGCGACGCGGAGGGCCTTCTCGGTCTGGTGGCGCTGGGCCGGACTAATCGTCCTCGGGGTCCTCCGGCGTCGGCACCTGTCCCCGCTGTTCTGGTCCAACGCCGATCTCTATGGCACCGATCGGCGTGGGCTGCTGGCTCGGTCTCGCAGTCTGACCGCCTCCCCCTCGATCGCTCCGGCCGGGAGAACGCTCTGGGGTCGGCTCACTCCGTGGGGCGTCGCGCTTGCTGTGCCCTGGTCCTGGATGGTGCAGCCCTTCCGGAGCCACGCCGAGCCGCGAAGCTGGGCGCTCGGTAGGGGGTTCCGTGTCGTTCGCCAGGGGCGGGATTCGGTGGCCTGGCCTGGGGTGATGCGCCGGCGGGGTCGGAGGTCTTTTCGGTTGTCTTCTGACTGCTCCGGGTCGGCTAGTCGGCCATCCGCCTTTCTGTGGCCGTGAGGTACTCCCGCAGCGTCCGGCGAGACTGGACGAGCGTGTCGATCTGCTCGTCCAGTCCGGCGATGCGCGCCCGTAGCAGGTCCAGGGTCTCCGGGCAGGGCTTCAGGTCGGGGGCCGGGCCGGTGACGCACGGTTGGAGGTACCCGATCTCCTGGGTCGACAGCCCGGCTTCGAGCAGTCTTCTGATCTGGGCCACGGTCAGCACGGTGTCGTCGCCGTACTCGCGGTAGCCGTTGTCGCCGCGGTCGGGCACGAGCAGGCCCTGCGCCTCGTAGTACCGCAGTTGGTGCGGGTTGACCCCGGTCCGCCGACTCAGCTCCCCGATCAGCACGCGCACTCCCTTGACCTTCATACCGGTGTGAACCTTGACGATTGTGCCATTGGTCATCAAAGGGGGACATGATGCACACCGACGCACCCGTCACGGTTCTGGGCCTCGGACTGATGGGCGGCGCCCTCGCCGGGGCGTTCCTGCGCGCGGGACACCCGACCACAGTGTGGAACCGCACGACGGCCAAAGCCGACGACCTCGTGGCCCGGGGCGCGACGCTCGCCGGGTCTCCGGCGGCCGCGATCGCGGCGGCCCCGCTCGTGGTGGTCTGCGTGTCGGACTACGACGCCGCGGCGGACGTCCTCGACGGGCCGCTCGACGGTCGGGTCGTGGTGAACCTGACCTCGGGCACGCCCTCGCGCGCCAGAGCGCTCGCCGAGGAGGTGGCGCGCCGCGGCGGCGGCTACCTCGACGGCGGGGTCATGGCCGTCCCGGAGGCGGTCAGCACCGCCGAGGCCGTGCTCGCCTACAGCGGCCCGCGATCCCTGTACGAGGCCCATGAGTCCACGCTGGGCAGTCTCGGCACGGGTCTCCACTTCGGGGAGGACCCCGGACTGTCGGCGACGCACGAGATGGCCACGCTCGTCCTCATGTGGGGCATGCTCAACGGCTTCCTCAACGGAGCCGCGATCCTCGGCGCGACCGGCGTGTCCGCCTCGGCGTACCTCCCCATCGCACAGACGGCGATCGGCATGGTGGCCGGCTGGTTGCCGGGGTACGCGACGCAGGTCGACGACGGCATCTACCCGGCCGACGACGGCACCGTCGACACCCACCTGGCGGCGATGGCGCACGTGGTCGAGGAGAGCGAGTCGCTCGGCGTCAACGCCGAGGTGCCGAGGCTGGTCAGGGCATTGGCCGAGCGAGCGGCGACCGCCGGTCACGGCGCCAGCGGGTACGTGGCGCTGGTAGAGCAGTTCCGCCGACCATGAGCCGCGAGGCGGCGGCCGGGATCACTCACCTGGCCGCCCTCAGAGAGGGGCGGGCCCCAGTGCCTCCGCTCGGAGTGGTGCACCAACCGCCGCTGTGGGAGGGGGTGCTCACGCGGCAACGCTATGAGCCCGGTCGCACCGGAGTTGCAGGATCGGAGCAGTTGGGCCGGTTTGGGTCGCCGTCGGTCGTGGCTCAGCAGAGGCAGCGTCACGAGTGGCGATCGCCGTAGAGTTCGTCGGGTTGGCGCACGGGGATGCCTTGTTCGCGCTGGTGTTGGGCTGAAGTGCTAGATGGCGCGGTTCTGGGGGTGGTCGTCGATCACGTCCGGCGGCGGGATCTCCGCGGAGGTGATTCTCCTGGACTGGCGCGCATGACGGCGGAGCGGCCGTGAGGATGTTCGTTGGCCACAACCCGGGGCTGGTATCGGCGCCTGGTCAACTGATCAGGCGTCACTGCGGCGAGGCGCCTTCCCTGGTTCGGTGACGGTGCTGGCCGCAGGTCCCCTAGCGTCGCTGCGCGGCGATGTCGGCGACCGCGATGTCACGATGCTGCTGTCGGCGGTGAGCGGTCCCTGGCCATCCCGCGGCGGAGCAGGTGGAGCCGCCCTGTGCCTCGCTGGCGGTGTGGGCCCCGGTCAAGGGGGCGGTCAGGTGCATCACGGGGGCCGCGCGCAGACGCTCAACCACCTTGGCCCCTCCTTCCCGCGCGCAGGGCGCGCTACTCACCCAACGGGCAGAGCTCGTCGACGGCGTCCCCGGCATCGGGGGCGCAACCCCCTAAAGAGGTAGAGATGTTCGTTAAGACCATGCCGCGGGCGGTCGCGATGTCTAAGCTGAGGACGGCCGCGCTCGACAAGGCCGCGCACCGAGCTTCCGGTGCCGAGGGGACGCAGCCTGCGAACCGAGACCTCCACCAGGAGGTGACGCCCCCCCGCAGGAGTGACAGACGGCCGGCACGCACCCCAGAACGGCCTGCTGCTGACCCAGCGGCTGGCGGTCGATCTGTTCGTCTACCGCATCCAGCAGCTCGGCGAGTGGCTGGCTGCGTGGCTTCGGGGACCAGGTGCACCAAGCGCCGCAGCACGCCCATCCGGTCGGGCCCACTGCGATGGAGATCCTGTCCCTCCTCGCCGCGGAACTGGCCGCCAGCCCACCCGAGAGCACCTACGTCGGGCGGCCGGCCGAGATCGGTGCCATGTATCTGCGCTATGCGGGCTGCGTCCTGGCTTTGCCGATCAGGGCGGGGCTCGGGGTCTGGTTGGCGCTGTGGCAGTGCTCTCCTATCCGGTGCCGGATGTGTGGCCGCTCCTATGCTCCCCGACGACGCCGGGGGCGGCTCCGCTCATCCCCCACATGGGGCCCTAGGGCCCTAGAGGCCGGTGGACGGGTGCGGCATCGTAGCCCGCGGCAGGAACGTTCCACGCCGAAGTGCGGCGAGCGCCCTGCCGGCTTCCTGTCGGTCTCGTTCCCAGACCGATTCCCGCTCTGATCAGAGGAGTGTGCATATGAGAATATCCCTCGGCCGCGTCGCCGCCCTTTCGCTCGCTGTACCGGCAGTGGTCGGAGGTCTCTCCGTGCCTGGCGAGGCCGCCACCGCCCAGCCCGTCCAGACCGTCCAGGCTTCCTCGTGCGGCGGCAACATCGTGACCACCCCGGCCCAGTGGAGCCCGGGCGTGGGCAGCTGCTCCATCTTCGGGAGCAAGGGCCGGAAGGTCACCTTCCGCTGGAACGTGTACGGGAACCAGAACACCGCGTTCAACGTCCGCGGGTTCGACTCGAAGGGCAAGGCGTACTGGCACAAGTGCGGCACGGGCGGCGGAACCTGCGTCGTTCCGTGGGGCAACGTCGCCGCGGGCGTCAAGGTCCGCGGATGGACCCCCGGCGGCGCAGCCACGATCCGGTTCACCTACTAGTCGCCACCAGGCGCGACCTCGAAGGGGGCGTGCCCACAAGTCGGTGACCCCGACGCCGCCGTGAGCCTTCGGCGGCGATGACGGTCCGCCGCGTCGCTTGCGTCCGGAGCGCGCGGCGGACCGTTCCCTTTCTCCCCGCAGTTCCGCGGTAGAGGCTGTCCGGGCCCTCGTAGTACCGCGTACACACGGGCGGCCGCCGCCCCTCCGGGGTGAACCCGCACAGCGGGGGACGGGCCTCGGAGGGCCACCGCCACCACTCTGGTTTCCGAAACCGAACCTGCGAGAGGAGCGCCCATGTTCGGTATCCAGAACGGTGATCGCGTCCGCGTGACGCGGACGGCACCGGGGCGCGGTCCGATCGTCTGCGAGGGGACGATCTCCAGCATCGGTCCGGACGGGTCGTTCGAGCTGGACGGCGTGTGCGTCACGCGGGGCGGAGCAGAGCGGTCGTTCTATCGCGGGCGCGGAGGAGTGGAAGCGCGCCTACGGGTCCGTGCAGACGGTCGAACTGCTGGTCCCACCGCCGTGCCCGCACCGTTCCCGGGTGGAGTTCGCGACGGTGGTCGACCAGGCCCTCAAAGGTGAGGCGGACCAGTACGGGGATGTGGACGGGCCGGCGGGTGGGGCCCACGTCGATGCGATGCGGCGCCCGGCGGCGTTCCAGGCGGTGACGCCGAGATGGGCCGCCGGTTCGGGCTCGCGTTCCTGCACGCGGACAGGCGTCGGACGGAGCGCTGACGGCGTGCTGAGCGTTCCTCACCCCGTCCGGGGGAGCCCGGCGTCCCGCAATGGGAGCGGCTGACCGGCCGCTGGGCCGTCGCGCCTATTGGAGCGTGATGGTGCGGGCGGCGGAGGGTGGGTCGCGGCGTTTGAAGGCCCAGGTGAGCCAGCGGTCGCCGGGGGTGCGGATCTCGATCTCGGCGACGACGTTCACGCCGACGGTCCCGGGATGTGCGTGCGGGCGTGCGAGGACGGCCATGAGGTCGTCGGTGGTCAGGGGGATCTCGCGGGAACTGGTCACGGCGAGGCGCCAGCCCGCCTGGGGGGTGCCGGTGCCGAAGCTCTCCAGGGCCACCTCCGTCCTGGTCAGCCGCGTCTCCTGCTTCCGGGGCGTCATCTCGACGGCGACGACCGCGCCCAGCGGGTCGCTGAGCGAGCCGCCGAGGCCCGCTTTCGCCTTGGTCACCTCGACCGTGGACGAGCGCTCCGCCGGGTCCAGATGGGCGAAGACCGCCTCCTCGGGGGTCTCCTGCGCGGTGAGGATGAGGTCGGCGGAGAGGAAACGGCAACCAGAGTCGGGGAGAAGGGTGAGGGAGAGGAGTAGGGCGGAGAGTGCGTGCGCGCCCGGCGGGTGGAGACGTTCGAGTCGAGCCCGGGTCTCGGCGTCCAAGCGTTCGGCGGGGTCCAGGAGGGTGGGGCGGGCGATGGAGATTCGGTTGCGTCGGCCCCGCACGGTCTCCCAGACCCGGGTGCCCTCGCCGGAGCGGAGGGAACCTGGGTCGATCGGCTCCAGTTCGACGATCTCCTCGTTGCTCATGGTGCCCTTCCGTTCTGCAGGGTGGGGCTGCCGATCAGGCGGAACGCCGCCCATTGCTGGGCCGGACGCGTCGCGGCCCAGGCGCGCTGGGTGCGGCTGAGGGCGCCGGCGGGGTCCAGGCGTCCATCGCCGGCCGTGCGCCACAGTTCCCGGTAGAAGTCGAGCATGAAGCGCTGGGTGGCGTCGTCGTCGATCTTCCAGAGGGCGACCAGGACGCTCGCCGCGCCTGCCGCCAGGATGCTGCGGGCCAGCCCGAGGTGGTCGGCGGGTGAGGGGCGGCCCAGCCCTGTCTCGCAGGCGCTCAAGGTGACCATCGCGGCGGTGGACCGCCAGGTGATGAGGTCTCTGAGGGAGAGGATCTCGTGCCGGCTCGACGCGCTCGGGCGGGTGGTCAGCAGGAGCCCCGAATCCAGGGGGCGTTCGGGGTCGAAGAAGCCGTGGCAGGCGAAGTGGATGATGTCGGCCTTCGCCATCGACCGGCTGATCTGGTCCTTGGGCAGGGTGTTGCCGGACAGGCACATCCCGCCGTGGGCGATGGCCAGGGCCCGCGCCTCGTCTGGGAAGGCGGTGCCGACCGTGAGGAGCCTGGGCCAGTGGCCGCCCGCGCCGGCCGCCCGTTCGCGCAGGGTCGGGAATCCGGTCAGGTTCGGTGCGTGCACCAGGCCGAAGCGGTCCACGAGAGTGGCGCCGTCCGGGAGCGGGACGGCATGAACGGGTAGCTCCTGCAACCCGGCGTCCAGCATGAGCATCAGGGTGCCGCCGGAGGGCAGGTGCGGTGCGGCGGCCGCGAGCAGCGGCCGGGCCAGATGCGACCATGACCGTGCCCCTTGGCCGTGGAAGAGGTGGACCTCGCGCCGGAATACCTTCACCAGCCCGTGCACGTCCTCGGCGGAGAGTCCGGTCCGCATCGCCAGAGGCGGTCCGTCGTAGGGGTGCCGGTGCACGAAGGCCACGACCCCGTCGCCGATATCGGCCAAGGCCAGGACACCGGCGACGTCGGCCAGGGCATCGCGCAGTCCGGGTTCCAGGTCGTGGCCCGGCTCCGGCTCCGGGGTCGGCACCTCCCGCACTGCGTGGAGGAGGTCGGTGAACGCCGGGGCCTGCAGCGCCTCCCACAACTGGAACGCGCGTGCGGGCTGGCCGCGCTGGAGCAGGCGGGCCACCGCGGGGCGCAGGTGCGCCGTCATGTGGTCGGCCAGGGCGATCCGCGCGGCGTCGGTGGACAGCTTGCGGCGCAGAAGCCTCCAGTCGGCCAGGAGCAGGGGAAGCAGCGGGTCGATCCGCTCGTCCCAACCCTGGGTGAGCGCGAGCGCGAGGCGCGCCATGTGGCAGTCGGTGACGAGCCGGGGCTGGGAGGTCAGGCTCATCGCGGCGGACAGCGCCCGCCCGGCCAGCTCCCAGGCATGCTCGGGATCCGCGTCGGCCAGGATGCGGGCGGCCTCCACATACCCCAGGATGGTGATCTCCGCGCCGCCGGCACTGTCCAGGCCCCGCGCCATCTGCTCCAGCGCGTCTTTGGCGGCCTGGTGCTCGCCCCGTCCTGTGAGCGTCCGGGCAATGTGCAGGTGTTCGAAGGTCCACTCCCTGCTCGCGAACTCCGAGGTGACCTCGGTGCCGAGGCCCTCCAGGGCGGCGCGGACGTCCTCGGCGAGGTGCTGGCCGGGCAGCAGGACCGCGAGCACCCGCAGCGCGAACCCGGCCAGATCCTCCAGTCCCCGCTCACCGAAACCGCGGACCGCGCGTTGCAACGCATCGGCGGCGGCGTCCGGGCGCGCGAGGAGGATCAGTGACTGCGCCATGTTGAGCCGGTTGAGGGCGGCGGTGGCGGCATCTCCGCGGCGCTCGGCCATCTCGACGGCGAACGCGTAGTGCTCGACGGCCAGGTCGGGCAGATCGAGGAACCGCAGCGTGATCGCCAGTCGGCCGCGCAGATCGGCTTCGCCTTTGGTGTCGTGAAGAGTCCGGGCGCAGGCCACGCCGCGCTCGAAGTGTGTTCGGGCGGTCTCGAAGTCCCCGTCGAGGCGGACGAGCCTGCCGAGGGTGCCCCGGGCGTGCATCTCGGCTTCGAGGTCGGGCCTCCCCTTCACCGTCGCGATCTTAAGGGCCCGTTGCGCGAGGCCGATGCCGCGCGGCAGGTCTCCGACGTGCGCAGCGAGGTCCGCCGCCACCAGAGCGGCGTGGGCGCGCTTCCCCGAGGGGAGGATCTTTTCGAGGAGGTCGTCGATCCCGTCGAGCAGGTCGAAGATGTCGGCCCTGATCGCCCCGGCTTCCAGAGCATCAAGGCCTGTCCGCGGGAGCCCCAGTTCGTCGAGAGGGAGCAGCCCGCCCACGCGGGCGATCTCCGCCAGCGCCGCCGCGGACTCCTCCTCCGCGTGCCGAGTGGAGCGCGAGCGCCGCGGCCTGCGCCATCGCCGCCGCCGGGGGAGTCGAGCGGGCTCCTCCTCCTTGGAGGGGCCCGCGTCCTCGGGCCACATGGCCAGGCTGCGGCCGACCGTGGCGATGGCGGCGTCGGGGTCCTCCTCGACCTGTAGGAGGCCGAGCTGGAGGAGCGCCTCCGCCTCCCGCTCGCCCGCCGAATCGTCCCGCGACTGCTCCAGGGCCGCCTCGAAGTAGTCCCGGGCCGCACTCCGGTCACCGGTCGCCAGGCTCGCCCGGCCCAGTCCCATGAGGATCGGCCACTGGTCGAGGAGCCCGCTGGAGGCCCGGGCCAGGACCAGTGCCGTGCGCCACGCCTCGACCACCCGCTCAGGCTCACCCCGAGCGGCGTGCGCATTGCCGGTCAGGACCCACCTTCGGATCATCGGCGCTCCGCTCGGGGCCAGGGAGACCTCCCCGAGCACGGCCAGCGCCTCGTCGGTGCGTCCGTCCTCGATCAGGGCCTCGGCGTGATCCAGGAGATCGTCCGGATCGCTCCCTCCGGTCTGCGCGGGGGCGATGCGCTTGAGTCGCCGCTCCGCCTGAGTTGCCTCCCCGTCCCGTCCGAGCCGTCGGTTGAGCGCCGCGAGGGAGGCGAGCGCCTCGCCGAGCCAGGGATCGTCGTCGGCCAGTTCCGCCGCGGCCGCCGCGATCGTCGCCGCGGCCGCCCCGAGGTGCCCGGCGCCGAACTGGGCCCGTCCGACCAGCACGGCGGCCTGGGCGTCGCGGCCCAGCGCCGCCAGCGCCGGACGGGCGACGCCCGCGATGACCAGCCCAGTCGCGGGGTCGTTGCTCACAAAACGCCAGACCAGCTCCATCAGCTCCGGGGCGGCCTCGGGCGGGACGGCGACCCCGGCGGCGAGCGCGTCAGCCTCCTGGGCCCCGACGGTTCCCTCCTGCCGCATCTCCGCGAGATCGAGCAGCCGTCGGACGTGCTCGCTCCCGACCGTCTCCCATCTGAGGCGGGCGGTTTCCTGATCGGCGAACATCGCGTCCAAGACGATCCGCAGCTGCGCGGCCATGAGGAAACGCCCCTGCCGCTGCATCTGCTCGGCGGCGACCGCGACCACCTGCCCCGGCTCATCGAAGGGCGCGGAGGCGGCGGCGCGCCGGACCTCCTCGGGAGAGCGCAGCCCCAACAGGTACTCCACGAACTCCGCGGCGCCGGTGGGAGGCCCCGCGTCGGGCCGGTCGTAGCCGGGATGGTTCTCCAGATCGGCCGTGGACATGATGTCCCGATAGATCGGGTCCAGTTCCACCGTCGGATCGGACCTCTTGGCCAAGTGGTAGTGCAATCGCGCTTCCTGCGCCTCGCCCTGCCGCTGCAGCACGCGGCCCAGCATGTGATGCAGATCCGCCGACACCGAAGTGTGGGAGTACCAGGCCACCGGCTGATACCGCGTCACATAGCCCGGATCACCGGCGAGCGCCCGGCGCAGCCACTCCTCGGCCTGCGCCCACTGGCCGAGCTGCTCGTGAAGGAAGCCGACCTGGCCCAGCGTCACCGGACTCTCAGACTCCCCGGCCAGCACGATGGCCTCAGCAAGAGCCTCCTCGAAGCGGCCCTCGGCGGCGAGTTCCACAACCCGCTCACCCCGAGACCGCCCCATCCCAGCAATCTAAGGTCCAGGTCGCTCGGGACGGGCATGGTTCCCAGGACCGCATGAGGACCGCATCCGGTCACCATCCCCCGCCCGCGGTCGCACCTCCAGGAGTGGCAGGCCCGCCGCGTACCGCCGGAAGAAACCGGCCGTCGGGGTGTCCGCCGTCGCGACCGTGTCCGGAGTGCCCTCCGCGACCACCGCACCCCCGTCCGGACCGGCCCCCGGCCCCAGGTCGATCACCCAGTCCGCGGACGCGGCGACGGGGATATCGTGTTCGGCCACGACGACGGTGTTACCCGAGTCGAGCAACACGTCGAGCGCATCCACCACACGCTGGATGTCAGACGGGTGCAGGCCCGAGACGGGCTCGTCGAGAACGACGAGCCCGGCCTTGCGGCTCGCCGCGCCGCGCTGGATCGCGGACGCCAGCTTCAGCCGCTGCGCCTCGCCGCCGGACAGCTCGGTGGCACTCTGGCCGAGTTGGAGATAGCCAAGCCCGACCTGGTTCAAGGCTCCCAGGGTCTCCGCGAGCTGCCGGGGCTCGGAGAACTGCTCCACGGCCTCGGCGACGGTCAGCTCCAGCACCTGATCGATGGCCAGTCCCTGATACCTGATCTCCAGGGCCTCCGCCTTGTAGCGCCTGCCCTCACACGCGTCGCAGACCACCCAGACATCCGGCAGAAAGTGCATGTCGACCAGCTTGCGGCCATAACCGGCGCAGGTCTCGCAGCGGCCGCCACCTGCGGTGTTGAAGCTGAACCAGGAGGCATTGACCCCGTGCCCGCGCGCCATGTCGGTCTCGGCGAACAGCCTGCGGACAATGTCGAATGCCTTGCTGTACGTAGCCGGGTTGGACCGCGGTGTCCGCCCGAGCGGTTCTTGATCCACGACGGCGACCCAGCCGAACCCCGCGAGGCCGGTCACCTTTCGCACCGTGTCGGTCGCCGTTCCGTTGAGGGCGGCCTCCGCGCTCGTCCCGAGCGCGCCGAGCAGGCTGCTCTTGCCGCTGCCGCTCACCCCGGTCAGGCAGGTGAGCCGACCGGCGGGGAAACGCACCAGGTCCGCGATCACATTGTGCGCACGCAGGCCGTGCAGCTCCACCCAGCCGGTGTCGTCCGCGGCGGGGCGGCGGGTCCGGCGCAGCCGCGGGCCCTCACCGGCAAGATAGCGCCCGGTCAGCGACGTCGGATGGGCGACCACGTCGGCCGGAGGACCCGACACCAGAGCCTCACCGCCCAGGCGCCCCGCGCCGGGCCCCATATCGATCACCCAGTCGGCCCGGGCAATCAGTTCAGGGTCGTGCTCGACGAGGAGCACCGTGTTGCCGGCCGCACGCACTTCCAGGGCGATGTCGAGCAAGTGCGCCTTGTCCGCCGGATGCAGCCCGGTCCCGGGCTCGTCCAGGACGAAGATGATGCCGCTCAGCTCGGTGCTGAGCTGCGCGGCAAGCCGGGTCCGCTGCAACTCACCCCCGGACAGCGTCGCCGCGCTTCGGGATAGCTGGAGATGGGCCAGGCCGAGCCGGTCAAGGATTCCGAGTCTGCGGCCCAGGTCCTGGAGTAGCGGCTCACCCACCTCACGCTGCCGGGCGCCCAGGTCATTCGCCACACGTTTCGCCCAGCTGCGCACTTCCCGTACTTCCACCTCGATCAGGTCGGGGTACGTCAGCCCGCCGATCCACACGGACCTGGCCATCTGGTCGTACCCGCTGCCCCCGCAGGTGACGCAGGGCTGCTTGCGCATGTATGGCAGGTAACGCTGCTTGGCGCTGGACGTCTGGGCGTTCACGAACACCCGCTCCACCTCGGCGAGCGCGCCCCGCAGCGGCTGACTTGAGGTGTAGGTCAGCAGCGCCGTCTCATTCTTGTTCGTCATGTCGACGGTCGCCTCGATCTTCTCGTCACCCGTGCCGTGCAGCACGCAGTGGCGGAACTCCTCAGGCAGCGACTGCCACGGCCGGGCGAGGTCCACGCCCCGCTTTTCGGCGAGCGCCGGTACGAACGCGTGCTCCCCCGACCGCCATTTCGCGTACCAGGGTGAAGCCCCCTCGAAGAGCGGAAGCTCCGGGCGGGTGATGACCAGATCCTCTTGCGCCTGCCAGCGTCCGCCCACCCCGTGGCAGTCCGCACAGCTTCCTTCCGGCGTATTGCGATCGAAGTGGGCGGTCGTGAGATGCCCGTCTCCGCTCTCCGCCACCGATCCCGCGCCGATCCCCGGAAGGCGCGAATACAGCAGTCCCAGGTGCCCATCGATGCCGGTGATCGTCGCGACCGTGGAACGGGGATTGCGGTTCAGGCGGCGCTGGTCGACCGCGAGCGTCGCGCCGAGTCCCAGGATGCGGTCGACCTTCGGGCGATTGCGCTGGGTGATGTACTGCCGTACGAACGGCGACAGCCCCTCCAGATACCGCAGTTGGGCCTCGTTGTGCAGGGTGTCGATGGCCAGCGAGGTCTTGCCGCTACCGCTCACTCCGGTGAAAGCGACGAGTTGCCCCTTGGGGATACTCACCGACACATCCCGCAGATTGTTGGTACGAGCCCCCACCACCTCGATGGTCTCGCGCCCCGTGCCCGCGACGTCTCGTACGAATGCCGTCAACCTTCGTCCACCCTCTCGCAACGCGGCAGGGCATGAGCGGACGGGCTCCCCCTGCCGAACCAACCGATCACGCCACAACGCGGCGGTGGCTCATCACCCAATGGCGCTGAGCGACCGCCTCGTCAGGTCTTTCAGTACACAGCCGCTCCCGATGCGGCACGTGCTCTGATCAAGAACGGGACACCGCAGTGAGCTTGGCGATATCGGGGGCGAAGACGCTCATCCAGTGCGGATGCAGCCGGTAATAGACCACGTCGTTGTCCCAGTCGAAGAAGTCGGCGCCGTAGAAGTCCTTGAGATAGGCGAGCAGGTCCGGCCAGTCCGCGGCCTGCTCGCCGCCTGGGGGATTGAGGATCTCCACCGTCCCGTGCGTGAACACGCCCAGGTCCTCACCGCGCATGTGCGCGGCGCTGGCGGCGGGGCGGGCGGCCAGATGGCGGGCCTTGGCGGCCTTGCGGGCCGTGCCGAAGTGCCACTTGCCGTGCAGGAAGTGCCCGTCCACCCCGCTGATCCGCGGCTCGCCCTTCGCCGTCACGGTGGACAGCGCCAGGGTGCACATCCCGGTGAGGACCCCGGTGAGCTGCTCTGCGGTCAGTGTTCTCTCGGTTGTGATGATCGAGCGGAGATGCGAGGTGGAGCGGGAGAGAGAAGCGTCCAGCAGGGCCTGTAGCTCCTTGAGATCTTCTTGCGTTTCGCGCATGTGCGGTCCTTGTCTATCCGTAGGGCTCGGTCCGCGTCCTCCATCGGCGCCGACCAGCGAACATGCTCACCTAAAAACCTGACACCCTGTGTCATGCTTTTTGCCGGTTGCGCGCACACCACCGGGGCCGCTCCGTCGGCGCGCGATCGATCAAGTCGTCTCGATGACGGCCTGTCCCGTCTTGTGGCCGGTGTGAGGGCTGGCGCGTCACCCTGCACCTCACCCCGCACACGCAGGCCGTCCATCTCGACATCCCGGACGGCTCAGGGGGCTCGTGGCCGCTGCCCACCTTGTCCTGAGGTGTGAGCTCTGCGAATCTGCCCCACCCGTCGGCGCACCCTCTGCGCCGTGTGTCGTATTGGTCGAGCTACTTCGATGTCTCGGGCAACGGGGGGTTCAAGACGGTTGCGTCGGGCAGTGTGACGACGAAGTGGGGTTTCCAGCAGTCTGACTCTTCGGTTCCGACTTCCCGTCCGCATCCCGAGCAGACGAGGTTCGGCCCGTGAAGTCCGGAGGGGCCGCAGCAGCCGGCCGAGCGGGCAGGGTCAGGGTGGTGGACTGCGCCAGTGACGTCGTTGCAGTTGACCACGAAACCACCGTTCCAGCTGGGCGTGTAGGCCCCCCGTGGGAGGTAGGGCTGACCGGGGACGTCCTGGAGGGAGGCGGCTGTCTGCTGGATCTCGGCGGTGAGCCCCTGAGCGCAGCGAGCGCAGACGAGGTACGGCATAGCGTCAATGATCCATGCGGTTCGGCGGTGGCGTAGTCGGAGGTCTCGGAGGGCGCCCGATGACGCGCAGGTCCTGGACGAGCTGCGGGCGATGCGGCGGATTTTGCAGGCCCTAGGGTGGCCGGCTGGTGAAGGTCGCGGACGGGCAGCGGGATGAGCTGGTTCGTGCGCGGGTGGACGCGGCGGGCTCGGCAGTTGGACGCCCTTGGTGCGCGTCTGAGTGGGCTGTTGAACGACCTGGAGGCTGCGCAGCCCTTCTGCGTTGGGCGGGGGAGTGGTTCCAGGTTCCGCCTGCGGCGATGGGGTGCTTGGTGCATTTGGCCGTCGTCGCCTTCCTCGGCAGCGCCTGACCTGGGCGGTGTCGTCCTGGCCGCGCTCGGCCGGGACACGCTTATGTGCACGATGTGCATTTGTTGCCCCGCCGCCGGGCGGCCCTGGGTGTCCGGCTGCGGGCCGCCGGGACCGGCCCGCAAGCGGCGGCCCGCGAGCAGCAACCCAGGTCCGAGACCGGGGCGAGGGGCCGGTCTGCCTCGCGGCCGTGTGAACACGAGCGACAAGGAGCAGAATGTAACTAGTCCATGACTCTTAGTGAAGAAGGGTGGCCGACCTCATGACGACCGATCACGCACGCACCCCCGGGCGCATTGCCGGGCGTGCCCTCGCCGCGCTCACCCTGGCCTGCGCGGGCGCCTCGACCGCGCTCACCGGCGCCGCATCGGCCGCATCGGCGGCCACGAGCCCGGCCCCTCCCCGGACCGTGCCCCAGGACCCCCGCGGCCTGCCCGCGGCCAGGACCGGCGCGATCAACGCCCGCGCCGCGGCCACCCTGCGGGCGCCCTCCTGCAGGGACGTCACCTTCCGCGGCCCCGACGGCCGCATCCACGTCCGCACCAGCCCCAGCCACACCATCGCCTGGGGCATCTACATGAACGACCCCGGCGCCGACGCCGGCTCCTGGGAGGTCGACGTCCTCATCGACGGCAACCGCGTCGACCACAAAACACAGGCCTACCCACCGCACGCAAGCCTGCCGGCAAGCCGGTACCGGGGCAGGACCTTCAGCCTCAAGGCCGTGCACACCGACCTGAAAGGCCGCCTCTACCACCAAGTCCCCAACGGGTGCATCATTCCCTGACCCCGCCGCCCCGCCGGCCGAAACGCTCCCCGATGCCCTTCCCGCCCTCGCTGACCGTTGTCAGCCAGCATCGGCGACCACGCCGGCCTCGACGCGGCGCGGCAGTTCGCCGCCGTTCACCGGCTCGCGCATGACGGCGAGGAGGACGGCGGCCGAGGTGGTGTCGGGACGTCCTGGGACGTCCTCTAGCGGGTGCTGGCCCGCGCCTGAGCTCTGCGGGCGCAAGCTGTCCGGACCGCCACCGGTCAGCACCCCGGCAGAACACCGATGCGCCACGTCGATCACGCCCGTCCAGGGACACTGGGGATCGGCCCGCCACGGGCTGCAGGACCCGTGGTCGGCGAGGTCCGGCAGAACCCGGCTCCGAAGGTCGTTCAGTCGGGGTGCGGTGCGTACCGCAGGAGCACGAGTTGGGAGTTGGGCAGCAGCCGGGCTTCGAGTAGCTGCAGCGGGACCGGGCCAGGGTCACCGATGAGGGGCGTGCCCGCGCCGAGCAGGGCAGGCCCGACCATGACGTGCAGCTCGTCGACCAGGCCCTCGACCAGCAGCGCGTTCCACGTGGTGCGGCTGCCGGCGACGAAGATGTCGCCACCGTCTTGCGCTTTCAGCGCACGAACCGCCTCGGCGGCGTCGTCTCGCCGGACGATGCGCGTGGTGTCCTCCCAGGGAGCGGTCTCCGCGGCGGTCAACGTGTCGGAGATGACGACCTTCTCGATCGCGTTGTTGAGGCGGGAGATCTCGCGCTCGGTCGCACCCTGCGTCTCGTCGTCCGCGACGGCGGGCCAGTAGTCGCGGAAATCCTCGAAAGACCTCCGTCCGGACAGCAAGATGCCCGCCGCCCGCAGCCGCTGCACGTTGTAGGCGCTGAAGCCATCGTCAAACGGCAGCGCCGTGACGTCTTTGCCCGGTCCCTCGACGTAACCGTCAAGGGACGCGATCGTCGAGACGGTGAGCTTGCGCATCAGGGTCATCTCCCAGCGGGTCATATCGGTCATCTTGATGATCGGCGCCCGGCCTGGGCATGAGGGCGGAGCGAACGCCGGTCTCGGTGGCGGGGCTATCGGGGTCGGGTCAGTCGGCCGGTTGGTTCACAAACCTCGGCGATCTACTCGGGTGACAACCTCGCCCGCGCGGCCATCGTCGTGGCGAGGCGACCGAGCGTGCCGGTCCAGCCGGCCTCGACGTTGCGGGCGACCTCAGGCAGCGCGGCGGCGAGTCCGTCGAGCCGATCATGTACCAGCGTCAGGTGCGTGCCGTCGCCGACCGCGCGCAGGGTCACGGTCAGCCGGGAGGCCTGGTCGCGCTCGATCTCCCGGGTCGGGCCGACGAACCACCAGTCGAGCACAATGCGCTCGTCGGGCACCAGCTCGACGATGCGGCATTCGGGGCCGCCTGCCTGTTCTTGCGGGTCGAGGTTTTCTTGCGGGTCGAGGTGCCAGGCGCGCAGGTGCCCGCCGACGCGCTCGTCCACCTCGACGCGCACCGCCTCCCAGCCCGACGGCGCGAACCAACGTCGGAGAACCTCCGGGTCGAGCCACGCGCGGTAGACCTGCGCAGGCGGCGCGGGGATCGTGCGCTCGATGCGGACCGCCGTGCCGGTGGGGGTTGTCATGTCTCCTCCTGATCGCGATTCGATGGGGTGAACAGCTCCTCTAGGGCATCGAGCCGCTCGTTCCAGTACTGCTCGTAGACCCGCAGCCAGGCGAGGGCGCTCGCCAGCGGCCCGGGGTCCAGACGACACCAGTGGGTGCGCCCGACAACGGTCCGGCGGACCAGCCCGGCCCGTTCGAGGACCTTGACGTGCTTAGAGGCCGCCGCCAGCGACATCGACAGCGGCGCCGCGAGCTCGCTGACGGTGCGCTCCCGGGCGGCGAGCTGGTCGAGCATCGCGCGGCGCGCTGGGTGCGCGAGCGCGCCGAAGACCGTGTCCATCCCAGCGGAATGCTCAACCATAAGGTTGAACATAGGGCGCAGGCCAGCCGATAGTCAACCTTTAGGTTGAGCTTTCGTGATCGACACCGCTGCAACCACCGCGCCTTACTCCCACGTCCGTTGACCGTCGCCAGCTCGCCGGACATCGCGGCGGCCACTACGTCATCTGAGCCGGGGGCAGTCGGCCGGGGTGATCATTCCGCTGCTGGGGGTGGCGGGGAGACGGCTGCTGGGACGCTCTGCCTTCTATGGCCGGTGGCCCGCGGAGGATATTTCCTTTGACCGTCCGTGTGTAGATCACCTGGCGTCCGTGGCGGCGGTCGGCGGTGCGGTGGTGGCGGGGCTGTAACCGAGGGCATGGGCGACGACGGGTGCGGGGGCTTGGAGGACGAGCTGGCGGAAGGCTGCGGTGCGGGTTCGGGGGACGGGGACTGTCCGTTGGACCGGGTGGCCACCAAGAACAGGGAAAACGGGAGACCGTGCAAAACACGCGCCCACCATCACAACCCAGGACGCAGATCAGCCTCCGCCAAACACCAAGGATCCACCGGCCAGGACCTAAAGGCTGTCCCGTAATGGTCGAGAGGCGCGGCCAGGCGTGCTGCCGGTGAGCTGGCGTCCTCCGGGCCGGTCAGCCGGCTATCGCCAGGTTATGCATGAGGGCGATTCCGTGGATGGCGTGGTGGACGCCGTCGCGTTTGCGGCGGCAGTTGCGCAGGATATTCCACCACTTCATGCGCGCGAAGACGTGCTCGACGCGGGCGCGCACCCGTTTGTGGACGGTGTTGAATTCGTGCTGCCAGGCGGGCAGTTCGCTGCCGTCGCGGGGCCGCCGGTAGGGCATGATGACCTGCCGGTTTCCCTGGTAGCCGCCGTCGGCCATCACGTGCGTGCCCCGGCACGCGGTATCGGCACCTGAATCGCGGAAGGCGGTGCAGTCGTTGTGATTGCCCGGCACCGGACGTCCGACCGCGACCGCAAGCCGGGTGCCTGCGTCGATGACCACCTGCATGTTCACCGAGTACCGGTAGTTCTTGGAGGAGGCGCTGACCGTCCGGTCGTGGACGGGAACCAGCGTCCCGTCCACGATCAGCACCGTGTACCGGACTGTGCCGGCGGGCGACCGGGGCCAGTGCGAGCAGCGGCGCCAGGTGATCCACGACGCGGTGCGCGGCGGACTCAGACACCCCGAACAGCAGTGCGACCTGCCGCAGCGTGAGGTTGGTGCGGTAGTACACCGCGATCAGCAGCACCCGGTCGGCCGGCGGCAGACTCCAGCGCCGTCCGGTGCCGGTCTGCTCACAGCCGCGACCTGCGACGATCCGTACCAGGCGGCGGAACTGCCGCACCGGCAGGCCGGTGAACACCGGCACCCACTCGTCCCGATCGGTCTTGATCACCCGCTCCACACCAAGATCAACGATCTCGAAGGTCTGGCGTTACGGGACAGCCTTTAGTGCGGCATCGACCCGCTGTAGGTCCGGCCAACCTTTGGTTTCGTAGAACCGCCGGTCTCAGTTCCATCCTCTCCGATCGTAGCCGTCGAGCGGCCGCGGCATGTTTGCCCACGCCGAGCCGGGTAAACCGCAATTCACGAATCCATGAAAGGAGCGACATGAAACCCCCCGAGGTGCCGGACGCGACCCCCAAGACCGCCGTGGCGAACGCCGGGCGCAAGGCCGCCACCGGAACCACGAAGGCCGCCCGCACGGGTACGGACGCGAGCGAAGCGGCGGGTCAGGGCGTGAGCAAGGGCGCGAGCGGCGCCGCCAAGGGCGTGGCCCAGGTCGGCGGCGAGGTCGCCGCGCTGCCGGGCAGGGCGGTCGGGCTCGCGAAGCTCCTTACGCTGAGGCGGTTCCTGCGGGCAGCGCCGGTGGTGGCGGTCGTGGGCGCCGCCGTTGTGGCCGGGCGGCGCATCGCGCGCAAGCGCTGACCGCGACGGACTCCGACCAGGACACCACGCCCGGCTCCAGCACCTCCCATCCGTCGAAGAGGCGGGAGCCGAAGATCGGGACCGGGAGCGGGTGGATGGCCGCGATGCTGGCCTGGCAGGTCGGCGACGACAAAGTCGTCACGGTGGAGGTCGACAAGGACCTCGCCGAGACCGCCCGGGGCAACCTCGACCGAGTCGAGAAGCAACCAGAAGTCGGCATCGGCGACGGCGCCGCTGGGCATGCGTCCCGCGCCCCTATGGCCGGGTCCACGTCACCTGCGGCATCCGCGAGGTCTTGCACTGTGCCCACGACAGCAGCCAACACGCATACCGACCGTCCGCTTGCGACACGCGTGGCCTGAGGCTCTGGCGCGCTCCACCCGTGGAGCCACGGTGTAGATCAGGCCGTCCGGCGGTGCTGCTGGCCTGGTCGCGAAGGGCGCAGGTGGTCAGCGTTTGAGGCGGTTGCGGATGGCCAGGCCCGCCAGGCCGAGCAGGAGCGGGACGGCGATGCGCAAGATGATGCGGAATACCTCGCCCCAGCGGGTGATGGTGTCGGGCACGGCGGTGGTCTTGGCGTTGATGAGGAAGGGCGAGCCGAGGCTGTAGAGCAGCGCGTCGATGTAGGGGACCGGTTTGCCGGGGAACCCGGCGTACTTCACCGCGACGGCGACCAGCGCGACGAGCATGGCCAGGGTGGCGATCGCGCGCCAGGCCCGCAGGCCGTAGTCCGCCACCAGCCAGTAGGTCCACACCAGTGCCCGCTCGGCGAACCCGCGGCCGTCGCGTCCGCTGTGGCGGCGCATCTGCATCTCGCCGTAGTAGAAGTCGGCCGCGCCCGGCTCGTTCTTGGAATCCTCCAGTGCTCTGCGCAGCTTCCGATACAGCACCTCCAGCCGCGCGCCGTCCACCACGGCCGCCCCCTCCGGCGCGGCCCTCTACCGAGCGGCCCGCCTGGCCCGACAGGCTTGCGATCGCGGCTTGGCCGCCCGCCAGTGGTGCTCCTCGGCCAGTACCTGCCGGGTGTCGCGCAGGTCGGTGGCGAACCGACGTCGGCTCAGGTCCACGTCGGTCAGCACCAGCCGTTCGGTGTCGGTGTCGCGCAGGGACACCACCCTCACCCTGGGCGCGGGCGCGCCGGGCTCGGCACCGTCCCAGGTGGTCGTTGCTTCATCGAGGTCGCCTGGCGGGGTGGTGATCGGCATGTCGGCCGTTTTACGGCTCGCCATCGCGCGGAGGGAGCGGTTCCGGAAAGGGCCAGCGGACCCCTGCGCGCAAGATCTAGACGTTCTGGCCGCCCCGAAGCATGGGCTCGGTTGCGGTGGAGGGAGTCCGGCCAGGGTGAACCTCGCGGGATGCGGGGTGTGGACACTCAATAGCGCTCAGTGTCAGGCCGCGGCGTGGTGGTCGCGACTGGGCTGGGGGACCAGCGCCGTCCGCCTGTGGCGCATTGGTGGACGGCGCTGGCCTGTTCGGTGTCGGATCCGGGCGACGCCCTCACCGCCCTCGGCTCCGGGTGCTGTCGTGGTCGCCGCACGAGCCACAGCCGCCGTCGTGACCCTCGTCGCCAGCCGCCCGCCACCGGTTGGGCCGGATCTGCTGGTGGCGGCAAGAACGCTCATGGGGGCTGAACTCGGCTCGCGTTCCACAGGACGGTCACGTGGACCAGTGAGCTGCGCGCGATGGTGATCTATGGTGTGGCGGGTGAATGCCGGGAATTCGGTCGGGTCGGAGTTGGCGCTGTTGTCCGGCCAGGCCATTGAGGGCGTGGATCTGGAGGCCGTGTTGCCGCCCGGCCGCTTGATCAAGGCCGATGAGGGTGAGGGGGAGGTGAGTCTTTGGCTGTCCTCGACCGCGCCCGCGGCCGAATTGTGGACGGCCCTCTACCGGCTCCGCGGTCGAACGGGGCTGTGGCCGCTGCTCTTGGCGCCGCTCGCCCGTGGCAATGAATTTCGCCCCTGGGCGTCGGGTGAGCTCTTCCCTGAGCAGTTCACCTCTCCGGAAGATCATGATCCCAACGATGTGCTGGAGGCATGGTGGCAGGCCTACGCCGAGACCGACCAGGATGATGAGGAGTTGCCTGGTGGGGAACGGGGCGCTGTGACCGCGCCCTACGGCCGGCGGTGGCCTGGCCTGGCACCGAACACGACCTCACAGGGAGAGCCGGGCTCGTTCGCCATCAAGTATGCGCAACAGCTGACCGGGCGGCTCTCGTCCCTACGGCTTGGACTTGCCGCCGCGCGGCGGGGATCCGACGCGCTGGTCTCGGTGGGGTGGAGCGGACCGCTGAACCACACCAATGACACCGCAGAGATCGCCTCGGTGGTCCGTGGCTGGGAGGATCGCTTCGGCGCCCGGGTCGTCGGTGCCGGCTTCGCCGACCTGTATCTGAGCGTCTCGGCTCCACCCTCGACACACCAAGAAGCGCTCCGCATCGCCGCCGAGCATTTCGCGTTCTGTCCGGACAACATCCAGCAGAACAACAGCCCCGCCACACTCGCCTCCTATGCCGAGCGTCTCATCGGCCTCAACGCCTGGCATTTCTGGTGGGACTGAACCACCCCTGTCGGCATTGATGCCAGGAGCAATACCGCGATCTCGACGTTCCGCCGCACTGGGCCTGTGCTTGGCCGCCCACCACTGAACAGCGGTCGTCGTCGGGGGAGTCCCGTCTTATGGGCGCCCGTCTTGTGCTCGACGGGGCTGTGACGCGGGCAGCGGGAGGGCCAGGCCGGTCTTGATGGTGTCGAAGACGAGCAGGGTTTCGTAGCGCCTGATGTTGTCGTCCGCTTTGAACAGGCGGTTCCCGAGGCGGCTGCAGTCGCGCATGCTCCGCGCGGCCAGGACGACCACGTAGTCCCACGGTCCCGCAACCTGGTAGCACTGCTGGACCTGCGGGTTCGCGCGCATCCGTTCGGCGAAGGCGCGGTGGTGTTCGAATGATTCCTCTTTCAGGGTCAGCAGGACCGTGGCCAGGACGGTGGGGCCGAAGCGGTGTGGGTCGAGGACGGCGATCTGCCTGGTGATGAGGCCGTCCTTGCGGTAGCGGGCGATGCGCCGCTGGACGGCGCTCGGTGAGAGCCCGACCCGTTCGCCGAGGTCGCGCAGGGTGCCTCCGGCGTCGCGCTGGAGGAGGTCCAGGAGTTGCGCGTCGATCTCGTCCAGGCGTGGTGACGGCGGTTCGGGCATGCAACATTATTGCGTTCCGGCGCGAAAATTTGCCATCGCTTCGATTGGGTGTTCGATTAACGTCGGCCGGGTCCCGAAGCCCCAGGAAAGGCGACGCGCATGGATCTGGACGTGGCGCGGATCGAAAAGGCCGTGCAGGTGATCGATCCGGTGTTCCTCAACACCCCGCAGTACCTCGATGAGCAGCTGTGCCAGGCGCTGGACGGCCGCACGGTGACGGTGAAGCTGGAGACGGCCAATCCGGTTCGCAGCTTCAAGGGCCGGGGCGCCGATCTGATGCTGAGCACGCTCGCCCCTGGCACTCCGGTGGTGTGCGCCAGTTCGGGCAACTTCGGGCAGGCCGTCGCCTACGCGGGACGGGCCCGCGGGATGCCGGTCGAGGTGTTCGTGCCCGAGACGATCAATCCCGACAAGCGGCAGCGGATGGAGACCTTCGGCGCCCAGGTCGTTGCGGCCGGGCCGGACGGCACGTCGGCACGGAAGGCCGCGGCCCTCCACGCCGAACGCCATCCGGGCTGCGTCCATCTTCGGGACGGTCTCCAGGCGGCGATCGCCGAGGGTGCCGGAACGATCGGAGTCGAGTTGACCCGCGGCGCGCCAGGCGGCGCGCGTGGTCCGGGCTTCGACGCCGTCGTGCTCCCGGTCGGCGACGGCGCGCTGATCAACGGCGTGGCGCGCTGGATGAAGGAGCACGCGCCCAGCACCCGGATCGTGGGGGTCAACGCCGAGGGCGCCCCCTCGATGCGGAACAGCCTGCGCGCCGGCCGCGCGGTCCGCGTCGAACGCGCCCGCACCTTCGCCGACGGCATCGCGGTGCGCACCCCGTTGGATGCTTCGGTGCGACGGGCCCGCGCCTTGGTGGACGAGATCGTCCTGGTGACCGACGAGGCCATCGCCGCCGCCATGGAACTGGCGGCCCGCACGCTCGGGATCCTCCTGGAGCCGGCGGGGGCGGCGGGCCTGGCAGCGATCGCCGATGGCCTGGTCCCCGGCGATCGGCCGGTGACGGTGCTGACCGGCGCCAACCCCCGCCCCGAGCAGGTCCGCGAACTCGCCGCCCGGCTCACACGACCCGTCCCGGGCACGCGAATCCCAAAGGGCCGCCCTGGCGGTTCGCGTGCCCGATGAGCGCGTCGGGTCCCTCCGCGCCTCCCTCACCGTATGAGGCGAAAGGAAGCACTGCGATGACGAAGACACCTGGTGAGCGATCGGCCATCACAGCGATGTACACGGGCCTTGGCCCACCCTCATCGCGACGATCACCCCCTACCTCGACCATGCCACCGCCCATCTGCTGGCCGATCACACTCGGGCCGGTTATCCCGCGTACAGCCAGACGCGTGTCGATTCGGCCGTCATCACCCATCTGGTCCTGTCGTCGGCCATCGGAGCGTTCGGCGTCATCGCCTGGCTGGGGACGACGTGCGCGGTCAAGGAGGGCAAGCGGTGGCGCCGCCCTGCCGCGCCTGTGATGTCCGTGGTCGGCATGGGCATCGGGCTGACCGGGCTGCTCATCAAGGACGCCTCCGGCGCGCGCGACGCAGGCGTCGACTACCGGATCGACGCTGTGTCGCTCACGGGCCGACTCGATAGCCCGGGCTCAGCCGCGACGCCTGCGACCCGGCCGTCCGCGAAAGCTTCGCCGAGTTGGTCGAGGAGTCCCTGCACGTCCCCGGCCTGCCGCTGCTGCGCCGCCTCCTGGAGCAGCGCTCACCGCTGATCGAGGAGAAACTCCTGGACCCTGTCGAGGTGATCACGCTCGATCAGGCGGTGCGGGCGTTCCTGAGCTGACCTGTCCCGCGAGCCAGTCCGACAGGCCCAGGCGTTCGGCCCGCCGCGCCAGAATGAACATCCGCGCGTTGGTGCGCTGCTCGGTCCGCACCAGCGTGAACCTGTAGCGGGCGACGCCCTCGAAGTGACAGTGCCGCCGCACCCACGGCACCCCCAATCGGGCGGCGCGATCGACCGCCCACCAGGCCATCACCGTGCCCGGCTCCCTTCCCCAGTAGCCGGGCGCGGTGAGCGGTCGGTTGGGTGCGCTCGGCGTCGGTCCAGCCCCACGGCGGACCGACGTCCTGCACGAGCATCCGCCCGACCACACCCTGCTCCTTGCAGTCCAGCACCCACACATCCCCGGCCGGGTTGTCGCACTCCTCGACCAGGTCCTCGACCGCGTCCCGCCAGCTCTCCAGTCCGTGCTCCTCCAGCCAGGCGCACCGAGCCCCCGCCATCCGGGCCACCTGGTCACGATCACCGCCGGTCGCAAGTCGCATCCGCAACATCCGGATGTTGTGCGCCCCGGCTGTGCTCGGTGCTCGGGGCCGTGTCACTCCAGGTCATCCCAACCCCATTCCTCGGCGGGACGCCCGTCTGGGTCCCGCCCGAACCGGTACCGCACATGGTGATCAGCAACCCGCTGGAACTGAGCGAACATGCCTGCGGTAGGTAACCGGGCGGCCAGTGCGGCCGCCTGCTCGTCCGCCCCGACCTCTAACAACCGATCCAGCAGGTCGGCGACGGCGACCGGGGTAGTAAGGGTGACGTGCGCGGCGGGGTCGCGGGCCAGCAGCGCGGCCACCTGCTCGTGTGCCCCCACCTTCCGCAACCGGTCCAGCACGGCGGCGACGGTGTCCGGGTCGCGGAGCCGGAGGTGCGCGGCGGGGTCACTGGCCAGCAGCGCGGCCGCCTTTTCGTTCACCTTAGGTAGCCGCCACCGGCCCAGTAGGTCGGCGATCGCGTACGGGTCTTTGAAGGCGTGCGCGACGTGCGCGGCGACCCGGTCGGTCAGCGTGGCCACCTGCTCATGTGCCCCGACTTCTCGCAACCGGCCCAGCAGCGCGGCGACAGCGTTCTGGTTGTCGGGGGTGGCGTGCGCGGCGGGGTTGCGAGCAACTAACGCGGCCGCCTGCTCGTGTGCCCCGACCTCGCGCAGCCGGCCCAGCAGGTTGGCGATCGCGCCTGGGTCGTGGAGGGAGACGTGCGCGGCGACACGGTCGGCCAGGGCGTCCACCTGCTCGTCCGCCCCGACCTCCCGCAGCCGGCCCAGCAGGTTGGCGACGGCGTAGGGGTCGTCGAGGACGACGTGCGCGGCGGGGGCGCGAGCTACTAACGCGGCCGCCTGCCCGTCCACCCCTACTCTCCACAACCGGCTCAGCAGGTTGGCGACGGCGTAGGGGTCGTCGAGGGTGACGTGCGCGGCAGGACGGCGCGCCAGCAGCACGGCCGCCTGCTCGTCCGCTCCGACCTCGCGCAGCCGGCCCAGCAGGTTGGCGACGGCGCCTGGGTCGTGGAGGGAGACGTGCGCGGCGACACGGTCGGCCAGGGCGTCCACCTGCTCGTCCGCCCCGACCTCGCGCAGCCGGCCCAGCAGTTCGGCGATCGCGCCCAGGTCGTGGAGGGGGACGTGCGCGGCGACCCGGTCGGCCAGCGCAGCCACCTGGTCCTTCATCCCCATCTCCTGCAACTGGCCCAACAGGATGGCGAGGTTGCTCGGGTCGTCGAGGGGGATGTGCGCGGCGGGGTCGCGGGCCAGCAGCGCGGCCACCTGCTCCTCCGCCCCCTGTTTCCACCACTGGCGCAGCAGGCGAGCGAGGCCGTAGGGGGCGTCGAAGGCGACGTGTGCGGCGGCCAGGTCGGCCAGCACAGCCACTTGATCCTCCACCCCCATCTTCCGCAACAGGTCCAGTAAGTAGGCGACGGTGTTCGGGTTGCCGAAGTCGATGTGTGCGGCGGGGTCGCGGGCCAGCAGCGTGGCCACCTGCTCGTCCGCTCCCACCTCCCGCAGCGCTGCCAGTAGGCGCGCCAGGGCGCCCGGGTGGTCGAGGGGGATGTGTGCGGCGGGGTCGCGGGCCAGCAGCGCGGCCACCTGCTCGTCCGCCCCCACTTCTCGAAACTGGTCCAGCAACTCGGCGAGGTCGCCCGGCTCGTCGAGGGTGACATGCGCGGCGGGGTCGCGGGCCAGCAGTGCGGCCACCTGCTCGTGTGCCCCGATATCCCGCAAGTGACCGAGCAGGAAGGCGAGGTCGCCCGGGTCGTCGAGGGTGATGTGCGTGGTGGCGTGCGTGGCGGCCTGGTGGGCTGGGCGGTGGTCGGTCGGGTGCAGGGTGTTCAGGTGGTCGATGAGTGTGCGTGCCGGCCATGGGCTGCCGTGGGTGGTGGCGTTCTTGAGGAGTTGGGCGGCGTCGCGGTACAGGCCGCGGTCCCAGGCGGCGTGCCCGAGCGTGTGCTGGTCGTCGGGGTGGGCGTGGGCGGCTGCGGCGACCCAGAAGCCGATGGGTGGGATCTGGTCGGCGCGGGTGTCGCGAGCATGCTGGTCGAGGTAGTCGGCCAGCCGGTACACCGGTACCTCACCGTGGTCCCCGGCCGGGGCCGGAGGGCGCCCGCGCCCGCGGCCGGGCCCGCGGCCGCGACGGGAAGGATCGGCGCGCGAGGAGGAAGCGCGGATCCGGGTGAGCGGTCCCCGGGCGCCTTTGCAGGCCCGGGAGGTGTAGGCCAGCGCCTGTTCCAGCCAGTCCTCGCCCAGCCGATCGTGCTGCAGGTCGGTGAGGTAGGCCAGGGCGGCCTGTTCCAGCATGGGCAGGGGCAGGGCGGTGCGGTGGCCCAGGCGGCGGGCGTCCATCGCCGCCCACATCAGCGCCTTGGCCGCCGGGTCGGCGGTGGCGAGCCGGTCCAGCAGCTCCGGCCCACCCGCCAGGTACTGGGTCACATGCCCGTCTTCAGCCTCCTCGATCGCCTCGGCCAGCCGCAGGTCGGTGTCGGCGGCCTGCCGCAGAGCGGCCAGGTCGATACCCGTGAAGGTCTCGGGCACCTCGATGACCGCGCCGTCCAGCAGGTGCCGGACCTGCGACCCGGGACGCCCGGTGAGCGCGGCGTGGTGCTCGGGCCACAGGGTGCCCAGCACCAGCACCGGCCCCCGGGAGGCATCGGTCAGCAGGGCGCGCAGCTTGGCCGCGACCCGCTCACCGGCCTCGCCGCCCAGGTAGTCCTGGGTCTCGTTCAACCACACCACGGTGCGCGGCCCGACCCGGTCCAGCTCCCGCAGCGCCGCCTCGGGCCGGGTCGGGTCATAGGGGTGCCACAACCGCCACCCACCCGCCCGCCGCAGCGCTCCCAGACCCTCCCACAAGGCGCGGGTCTTGCCCGCCGACGACCCGGCCACCAGCACCGCCATCGCGCTGGCACCGTCCAGGACCTGCTCGGTGGCCCGTCCCAGCCGGTCGTCGTGCTCGCGCCGCACATAGGGAGGAAGCAGCAGCCCGCCGCTGGCACCGTTCACGGTGATCGGCCGGTGCACCTCCACCGCGAACGGATCCAGCACCTGCTCCAGCGGCGTGCCCGGCCGCGCCCCCTCCAGCACCGCCCGCGCCTGCGCCCCTTGCACGGCCTGGCCGGTGGCCCCCGCGCGCCGCTGAGCCTCAGCGAAATGAGCCTCGCGCCACCGCTGAAGATCCCACAGCCCGGCCCTCGCGCCGACTTCGGCCTGCCCGGCTCGGTGGGCCTGGGCCCGGACCGCTTCCACGATCGTGACCAGCGGGTCGATCTGCTGGGGGAAGGCGGCGCCGCGCAGCCACGTCCCGACGGTGGTCGGGCTGACCCCGGCGGCCTTGGCCAGGGCCCGGTCCGACGGCTCCCCTTCCAAGGTGACCGCGCGGAATGCCGCCAGCTCGCCCAGCAGCTCCTTCAGGCCCGACTCCCGATCCGCAGCCGCCATCCCACACCCCTCTTACCTGTGCCGGCTCCGACCAGGCAGGGTCGTCCACACACCGGCGCTGTCCGCTCACCGTGCGGACACCCGCCCGACGCGCCCGCCGTCCAGCGCCGCCCCAAGCCTGTCACCGGCCGCTATCGAGCAAGGTGTCCAACCTGCTATCTGACCGCTGCAGGACACCCCACCGGACGGCGAACCTCATCCCCATCAGCGGCCCACCCCCCGAAATGGGTCGGGCACCGCACGAGAGGAAGCACCCCATGAACCCGGTCCAGATCCTGTCCCTGCTGCTTGCCCTGTCGGTCGCCCTGCACCTGGCCACCGCCGCAGCCCTCACCGCCCGCCGCACCGGCACCGGCACCGCCCACGCGGCCCTCACCGGCGGTGGCGCGGCCGCCACCGCACTCGGTCTGTACTTCGCCGCCCTGGCCGCCTACCACTGAACACCCGCAGCGTCGTGTTCATCTTCGCAGTCAAATCCAGACACGACGGCGACGGGGACGGTCCACAGACGGCCCAGTGCCTCCGCCACCTGCTCGGCCGGTGGGGAAGGAGACCACCACGAACTCATCTTCAGTCTCTCCGTTTCCTTTTATTGCCGCAGAGCATTGATCTCGTGTCGAGTGATCCGGGGCAGGCGTCCAGCGGAAGGTCGGGCGACCTCCCGGCTGGTCATCGGCTTCGCCGCGTGCATCGCTCCGTGGGCGCTGGCCCTCCTGCTGAGCGGTGATCTACCTGCGGTGACGGTGGCCAGACCGGGTCGTGCCGTGGGGTGGCGCGGGCGGGGGCGGGGGTTTCAGGATGGGGGGATGACGGGTGGACGCGGGGCGCTGGTAGGGGTCGGCGCGGTGGTGACGGTGGCGGCCGTGGCCGGGTTGGGCGGGTACTTCGCGGTGGTCGGGCTGGAGGAGGCCGACAAGCTGGCCAGCGTGATCGGTGCGCTGGTCGCGGTGGTCGGTGTGGCGGTGGCGGTCTACGGACTGGCCACCGCGCCTCCGGGCGGGGGGCGGCGGGTGTGGCTGCGCGCGCGGGCCGATGACCACAGCCAGGTCGAGCAGATCGGCGGGAACGCCCGCGGCCCTTCAGATGAGGAAGCCGGCCACCCTCCCGGGGCAGCCGGGGAAGCCCGGTTGCGTGCGCGGGCCCGGCGCTCCAGCCGGATCCGCCAGGTCGGTGGGGACGACCGTCCCCCGGTTCCGCCCGCGACCTCATGACGGGCCCTGCCCCCGAGCCTGCGGCTCCCCGTCGGGCTTCGATGAAGGCGACGGCGTCGGAGGGGTCCAGCATCACCCAGGTGCTGGGCGATCAGCACGTGCACCCCCCACCGCCGGGGGCGCCGAGCGTGGTGGCGGTGCGCACCCTGCCGCGGGACGTGGCCGCCTTCACCGGCCGCGCCGATGAGGTGGAGCGGCTGCTGGCCGCGGCCGGGCAGCAGCGGGTGGTGGCGATCCACGCGGTGGAGGGCATGCCGGGGGTCGGTAAGACCGCGCTGGTGACGCATGTTGCCCACCGGCTGGCCGACCGGTTCCCCGATGGGCAGTTGTTCGTCGGTCTGCACGCCCACACCCCCGGCCTGGCGGCCGCCGACCCGGCTGAGGTGCTGTACGGGCTGCTGGTCGGCACCGGCATGCAGCCCGACCAGATCCCGCCCGGACTGGACGAGCGGGCCCGGTGGTGGCGCGACCGGATGGCGGGTAAACGCGTGCTGCTGGTCCTGGACGACGCCGCGGGCCACGGGCAGATCGAACCGCTGCTGCCCGGGGCGCCCGGCTGCCTGGTCCTGATCACCAGCCGCCGCCCGATCGACCTGGACGACGCCGACCCCCTGCTCCTGGGCGTCCTGGCGGACGAGGAGGCGATCGCTCTTTTCACCCGGCTGACCCGCCACACCTTCACCGGCGAACAGGCCGGCCAGGTGGCCGAGCTGGTCGGGCGGTGCGCGGGGCTGCCGTTGGCGATCGCGCTGCTGGCCGGCAAGGTCCGCCGCCATCTGCGCCGGCCGGGCCCCGGACTGGCCGAGCTCGCGGCGCGGTTCGCCGAGGCCGACCGGCTGACGCAGCTGACCGCCGGGGGACGGCCCGGCGACCGGGCGGTCACGGTCGCCTTCGACATGTCCTACCGAGACCTGCCCCCCGACCGGCAGCGTCTGTTCCGGCTGCTGGGCCTGCACCCCGGCCCCGACATCGACGCCTACGCCGCCGCCGCCCTCACCGCCGCCCCCCTCGCCCACACCCGCGACCTGTTGGAGGCGCTCCGCGAGGAGTACCTGCTGCAACCCCTGGGCGCGGGCCGGTACCGGATGCATGACCTGCTGCGCGACTACGCCCGCACCCTGGCCGCCCACGACCCCGCCACCGACCGGGACACCGCCCTGGACCGGCTCCTGGACTACTACACCCACTCCGCCCAAGTTGCCGTCCGGTATCTGCCGCGATCACTTCGCTCGGTATCCGCACCGGCCGCCTCGACGATGGCAGGGCCGGACTTGCGCGATCACGCCGAGGCACTCGGCTGGATGCGCACCGAACGCGCCAACCTGCTCGCCTGCATCGACCACGCCACCACCCACCAGCTACACGAGCGCACCATCACCCTCACCACCGCGCTCGCCAGCCTTTTTCACCAAGACGGCCCCTGGTCGCTGGCCAGCGCACTCCATCAGAACGCCATCGCTGCCGCGCGCCACACCCACAACCATCTCGCCCATGCCAACGCCCTCAACGACCTGGGCCGCGTCCGCACCCTGGTCGGTGACTACGTCCAAGCCGCCGACCTGCTGGGGCAGGCGCGGGCGCTGTACCGTGACCTCGCTAACCGGCTCGGCGTAGCCACCACCCTCAGCGACCTGGGCCGCATCCGCGCCCTGACCGGAGACCTTGTCCAGGCCGCCGACCTGCAGGGGCAGGCGCTGGCGCTGTACCGTGACCTCGGCAACCGGG
The DNA here is from genome assembly GCF_018603865.1 of Actinomadura sp. NEAU-AAG7. Taxonomy (NCBI): domain Bacteria; kingdom Bacillati; phylum Actinomycetota; class Actinomycetes; order Streptosporangiales; family Thermomonosporaceae; genus Actinomadura; species Actinomadura sp. NEAU-AAG7. Next base: position 379,940 of record NZ_JAHFZY010000007.1, on the reverse strand, counting down.
GCGGCGTAGCCACCAGCCTCTGGGAGCTGGGCCGCATCCGCCTACTGGCCGGGGACTACGCCCAGGCCATCGGCCTGCAGGAGCAGGCGCTGGCGCTGTACCGCGACCTCGGCGACCGAATCGGCGTAGCCAACGCCCTCAACGATCTGGGCCGCATCCGCTTCGTGATTGACGACTCTGTCCAGGCCACCGACCTGCTGGAGCAGGCGCGGGCGCTTTACCGCGACCTCGGCAATCGGCTCGGCGAAGCCAACGCTCTTAACGCCCTGGGCCGCGTCCGCATCCTGGTCGGTGACTTCGTCCAAGCCGCCGACCTGCAGGAGCAGGCGTGGGCGCTGTACCGCGACCTCGGCAACCGGCACGGCGTAGCCACCACCCTCAGCGACCTGGGCCGCATCCGCGCCCTGACTGGAGACCTTGTCCAGGCCGCCGACCTGCAGGGGCAGGCGCTGGCGCTGTACCGTGACCTCGGCAACCGGGGCGGCGTAGCCACCAGCCTCTGGGAGCTGGGCCGCATCCGCCTACTGGCCGGGGACTACGCCCAGGCCATCGGCCTGCAGGAGCAGGCGCTGGCGCTGTACCGCGACCTCGGCGACCGGCACGGCGAAGCCAACGCCCTCAACGATCTGGGCCGCATCAGCACCCTGACCGGGGAGCACCTGCAGGCATCCGGCTTGTTCGAGCAGGCGCTGATGTTGTTCCGGGAGGTAGGTGACCGGCAGGGGGAGGCGGAGACGCTGTGCGGCATGGGGGAGCTGCTGGCGGAAACGGCAGCATTGGACCAAGCAAGCGCGGTGTATGAGCAGGCGTTGGGGCTGGCCCGGCAGATCGGGAGCCCGTTGGATGAGGCACACGCCTTGGAGGGCACCGCCCGCACCATCGCCCGTGCCGGAGAGGTGGCTGCGGCGATTGGCCCGCTACGGGAGGCGGTGGGGATCTACGAGCGGCTCGGTGTCCCCGAAGCGGCGTCCGCAGCGGCGTACCTGGCCGAATTGGAGGCCCGGCACTCTGCGCACTGACCAGGATCGGCAGCGGGGCAGCCAGGTCGCCGTGAGGGATGGTCAATCCACACGGGTTCGTCAGCGCACTGGCTGCTGGCTGGCCCCCTCTCAGCCGCCGCTGTCGCCGACGTCGGCGATTGGCCTCGTAGGCGGGCCAGACGGCGGGTCGGCAGCGTGAGCGACGACCAGCAGATCATGGCTTCGGAGCGGGGCGTCCCCCGCATGGATACGCGCGCGGTGGAACCTACAGGGGACCGTTAAGGCTGATCATCTTCGTTTGGCCGCGGTCACTCGTCGGGTCGCTGACCAAGCTGAGACGATCGATTTGATGTGGCCGGTGTGAGGGGGCCGGGGCGGCGGAGTTCGTGATCGGGTCGACTGTGGCGCGTTCGGAATCGGCGGTCGTTCCTACGGACCGATGAGCCCAAGGGGGTCAGCACCCATTACCCTTCTTCCCCTCCCGCAGCGGCACCGTCAACTCGGTGGCGTTCAGCCCGGACGGCCGCACCCTGGCCACCGTCAACCGCGACGGCACGGTGCGGCCGCCGGTGGCCAAAGTCCTGAAACAACCTGGCGCCCTATCCGTCAGTCGGCATCAGCAGCGGTGGGGACTCTGACATCGGCGAGCGAGTCCGACGGGATCGAGCACGACCAGGCACCCGGCGGGTGAACCGGCAACCAGCGCCCCTCGCCCCCCGGCGCACTCTTCCCTTCCACACTGGCGAAAGTGGCGGGGGAGGTGGTATAGGCCCGCAGCGGGTCGCGCGCCCCTCGATGATCTGGCCTGTCTCGTATTCCTCATCCTCCAGGGCTGGCGGTTCGGCCGTCCAGGACTCCAGGTTCACGGCGGCGTGGTGGTCGGGGACCGACGATCGGAAATCCACCTGGTTGGTCAACGGCCGCACCGTCTCCGTTTTCGGCATCAGTACCTTCGGCCATATCGACGGGGTGTTGGCGACCGAACAGGCGCCGCTCTACCCGCACCCGGACGGGGCGGACCCGGTGATCCGTGCTCGGGGCATGGGCATCAGGCTGGACGCCCTCGTCCTGCGAGGCGCGCGGCCCAGCCGAGGGCGACGCGGCACGTTTGACCTCGTGGCGGTCACCGTCGACCCCGCCGGTGGGGGGCCGACTGGGGCCTTGGGAGACGATCAAGCGGACGAAGGCGTACTGAGCGCGGGTGAGACCGTGCCTGTAGCGGGGACGGCTTCGTGGAGGGGCCAGAAGCCGCAGGTGGACGGGCCGCCTACCGTGCCAGGTGGCGGGAGATGACCAGGCGCTGGATCTGGTTGGTGCCCTCGAAGATCTGCATGACCTTCGCCTCGCGCATGAAGCGTTCGACCGGGAAGTCGCGGGTGTAGCCGGCGCCGCCGAGGACCTGGACGGCGTCGGTCGTCACCCGCATCGCGTTGTCGGTGGCGACGAGCTTGGCGATCGACGCCTCGCGGCCGTAGGGGCGGCCGGCGTCCTTGAGCCGCGCCGCCGACAGGTACAGGGCGCGGGAGGTCTCCACGGCGGCGTCCATGTCGGCGAGGACGAACGCGAGGCCCTGGTGGTCGATGATGGCCTTGCCGAACGCCTCGCGCTCCCTGGCGTAGCCGACGGCGGTGTCGAGCGCGCCCTGGGAGAGGCCGGTGGCGACCGCCGCGATGCCGAGGCGCCCCGCGTCCAGGCCCGCGAGCGCGATGGCCAGGCCCTGGCCCTCGGCGCCGACGAGGTGGTCGGCGGGGACCCGCGCGTCCACCAGGCGGACGGTCGCGGTCGTCGAGCCCATCAGGCCCATCTTGTCCTCGGGGGCGTCGAACTCCAGGCCCGGGGTGCTGGCCGGGACGTGGAAGCAGGAGATGCCGCGCGAGCCCTCGTCGGACGTGCGGGCCATGACCGTGTAGAAGTCGGCCTCGCCGCCGTGGGTCGTCCACGCCTTGGCGCCGTTCAGCACGTAGGAGTCGCCGTCGCGCACGGCCTTGGTGCGCATCGCGGCCGGGTCGGAGCCCGCGTGCGCCTCCGACAGGCAGTACGCGCCGAGCCGGTCGCCCGACAGCAGGTCGGGCAGCCACCGCTCGCGCTGCTCCTCGGTGCCGTAGGCGAACAGCGGGAAGCACGACAGGGCGTGCACGCTCACGCCGACGCCGACGCTCGCCCACACCGCGCCGATCTCCTCCAGCGCCTGGAGGTAGATCTCGTAGGGCTGGTCGCCGCCGCCGTACCGCTCCGGGTAGGGGAGCGTGAGCAGGCCCGCCCGTCCGAGGGTCGCGAAGGCCTCGCGGGGGAAGGCGCCGGCGCGCTCGGCGTCGGCGGCCCGGGGGGCCAGCTCCTTGGCCGCGATCTCGCGGGCGAGCGCGATCAGGTCGGCGGACTCGGGGGTCGGCAGGTGTCGGCTGGCGGGCATGCGCAACTCCTTTCGGCATCTCGCACAGTACCAGAGCGAGTACCACAGAACCGTTTTTGGTACTGTCGATCGGATGAACGGGACGGTCACCTTCGCGGGGACGGCAAGGGCGGACCGGCGGCGCGCCGATCTTGTCGACCGGCTCATCGCGCTGTTCCTGGACCGCGGCTTCGCCGGGCTGAGCGTCGCGGAGCTGGCCGCCGCGCTGCGCTGCTCCAAGAGCACGCTCTACACCGTCGCCGCCAGCCGCGAGCAGATCATCGTCACCGCCGTCCGCGCGTTCTTCCGCCGCGCGACCGAGGAGGTCGAGGCCGCGGTCGACGCGAGCGCCGACCCGCGCGAGCGCGTCGGCGTCTACCTGCGCGCCATCTCGAACGCGCTGGCCCCGGCGTCACCCGCGTTCTTCGCCGACCTCGACGCGTTCGCCCCGGCCCGCGAGATCTACCAGCGCAACACCGGGCACGCCGTCCGGCGGGTGCAGGCGCTCGTCGACGAGGCGGTCGCCGACGACGCGGCGTTCGTCGGCGCCGTCGCGGGCCAGGTGATGGAGTCGATCCACCGGGGCGAGATCAAGGCGCGGACGGGCCTGGACGACTCCTCCGCCTACGCCGCCCTCGCGTCCCTCATCGTGGCCCGGATGACCGCAGGGCGTGCTCGACCAGCGTGACGAGCACGCCGCGCGCCACGTCCGGACGGCGCACGTCGCACAGCAGCACGGGCACCTCGGGGTCGACGTCCAGCGCGCCGCGGATCTCCTCGACGGTGTAGCGGCGCGCGCCGTCGAAGACGTTCGCGGCGACCACGAACGGGATCTCGCGCTGCTCGAAGAAGTCGATGGAGGCGAAGCTGGTCGACAGCCGCCGGGTGTCGACCAGGACGATCGCGCCCACCGCGCCGTAGGCGATCTGGTCCCACATGAACCAGAACCGCTCCTGGCCGGGCGTCCCGAACAGGTACAGGCGGACGCCGCCGGAGAACGTCAGCCGCCCGAAGTCCATGGCGACGGTCGTGGTCACCTTGCCCTCGACGCCGTCGAGGTCGTCGACGCCGGTGGAGGCGTCGGTCAGCGTCTCCTCGGTGCGCAGCGGGCGCACCTCGCTGACGACGCCGACGAACGTCGTCTTGCCGACGCCGAAGCCGCCGGCCACGAGGATCTTGAGGGTGTGCTGGGGGATGTCGTCGGCGTCGCCGAACCGGGCGCGGCCGAAGGTGTCAGAGGCGGCGGAGTTCATCGAGCACTCTCATCAGTATGCGGGGGTCGGGACGGTCGGGCTCCTCGGACTGCCGCATCTCCTCGATGAGGCCGTACTGGTGCAGGTCGGCCAGGAGGATCTGCACCACCTGGAACGGAAGGTCGGTCTCGGACGCCAGGTCGGCGGGGGTGGAGGGCTGCCGGCACAGCTCCAGCAGCCGCCGCTGCTCGCGCGAGAGCCACACCCGGTCGCCGGGCTGCTGCCCGGTGGCGACCAGGATCGTGACGAGGTCGATGGCCGCGCCGCGGGGCCGGGTGCGGCCGCGGGTCATCGCGTACGGTCGCACGACCGGCCCTGCGTCGCGGCCCACCCAGCGCTCCTTGGGCGCGTCCACCGCCGGCTCAGGCCCTCGGCGCCGGGTCCGCGGGCTCGCCCGAGCGCGGCGCGGTGCCGAGCTGCCGCCGCACCCGCTTGATGAGCATCGTCGTCTCGTAGGCGACGAGGCCCGCGTTGCCGCCCGCGTCGCTCAGCACCGCGAGGCAGCTTCCGTCGCCCGCGGGCATGACGAAGAACAGCATGCCGTCCAGCTCGACGACGGTCTGCCGCACCTGCTTGGCCTGGAAGTGCTCGCGCGCGCCGTTGGCCAGGCTGTGGAAGCCCGACGACAGCGCCGCGAGGAACTCGGCGTCCTTGCGCGTGACACCGCCCGAGGCGCCCATGACCAGGCCGTCGCGGGACAGCAGGACCGCCTGGCGGACCTCGCCGACCCGCTCCACCAGATCGTCGAGCAGCCAGTCGAGCTCGCCGGTGGCGTGGGTCTGCTGCTTCATGATTCCCCCCATTCATCGCGTGCGCCGGGATCGCGGATGTCGTCGTCTGAATCCCGTCCGCGCAGCCATCCCGACTGTAGCGAGGCCATCAGGTCGCGGCTGAGCTCAGGGCTGGGCTCCTCGAACTCCTCCTCCGCCGGCTCCGCGGCGCGCCCCGGCGCGGGGCGCTTGCGCAGCTGCGGAGCGAGATTGCGTTGCCGCACCCTGCGGGGGAGCCGACCGGTGACCTCGCTCGACTCGGTGCCGTTCGGCTCCGGGTCGGCGCCGCCCGGCCGGGGCCGGCCATTGGACGGGGCGGGCGGGTCGACGACCGCCTCCGCGCCCTCGTCCACCGGTTCGGCGGGGTGGGGCACGGTGAGCGGCGGCTCGCTGGGTGCGGGTTCGGCGGGGGGCTCGGCCTGGGGGGTGTAGGACGGCGGGGAGTAGGAGGCGGGGCCGGCCAGCGCGGGGAGGGCGGCCTCGGGCACCCGCGCCCCGGCGGGGCCGCGGGTGAGCTGCAGCTCCTCGTCCAGGACGACCAGCGAGTGCGGGACGAGGACGATCGCGGTCGTCCCGCCGTACGGCGAGGGCTGGAGCGCGACCTTGACGCCGTGCCGGGCGGCGAGCCGCGCGACGACGAACAGCCCGAGCCGCTCGGTGTCGACCAGGTCGAACTCCAGGTCGGTGGACAGCCGCCGGTTCAGCTCGTCCATCTCCTCGGGGTGCAGGCCGACGCCCCGGTCGACGATCTCGACCGCGAGCCCGTTGGCGACGGTCTCGACCTTCACCGTGACCTCGGTGGCGGGCGGCGAGAACGACGCGGCGTTCTCGATCAGCTCGGCGAGCAGGTGGATGACGTCGGCGACGACGGCCCCGGTCACCGCCGCGCTGGAGGCGCCGGTCACCTCGACCCGCCGGTAGTCCTCGACCTCGGCGATCGCGGCGCGGATCACGTCCTCGGCGGCGACGGGGTGGTCCCAGGCGCGGATGGTCGGCGACCCCGACAGGATGACCAGGCCCTCCGCGTGCCGCCGCATGCGGGTGGTGAGGTGGTCGAGCCGGAACAGGTCGTTGAGCTCCTCGGGGCTGCGCGCGCGGCGCTCCATCGCGTCCAGCAGGCGGAGCTGGCGGTGCAGCAGCGACTGGCTGCGCCACGACAGGTTGATGAAGACGCGGTTGATGTTCGCGCGCAGCTCGGCCTCGCCGACCGCGGTGGCGACGGCCGTCCGCTGGACGGCGTGGAACGCCTCGCTGACCGCCGCGACCTCCCGCGTCCGCCCCGTCTGCGGGGGCGGCGCCTCGGCCTCGGCGTCCACGCTCTCGCCGCGCCGCAGCCGCGCCACGACCCGGGGCAGCCGCTCGTGCGCGAGCACCTGCGCGGTCCGCTGGAGGGCGCGCAGCTCCTCGGTGAGGCGCCGGGCGAACAGGATCGACAGCACGACCGAGGCGATGAAGCCGAGCAGGCCGAGCCCGCCGACCGTGTAGAAGCCGACCAGGATCCGGTCGCCGGCGGGCTCCACGTCCTTGCGGTTCACGACGTCGCCCGCGCGGGTGGCGGCGCGCAGCCACACCGACGACACCGACGCGACCACGCCGCGCCAGCGCCTCGGGTCGGGCGCGTACCCGGTCCGCACGACGGTGCGCTCCAGGTCGGCGTAGGCGGTGAACGCGGGCGTCTCGGTGAGATCGGTCATGATCTTGCCGATCTCGCCGCCCGCGCTCGCGCGGCCGAGGTCGGCGTACTGCGCGCGGCTGCCCGCCCAGGACGCGAACGCCGCGCGGTCCCCGGCGTTCATCCGGCCCGGCCGCAGCCCCGTGAGCAGCGCGTTCTCCCGCAGCATGAACTCGCGCGCCCAGTAGTCGTACACGATGGCGTTGCTGTGCTGGTAGACGGTGACGTCGTCGACGCTCACCAGCGTCGTCATCACGCGGATCGTCGTGTCGGTGATCCGGCTGTAGCCGTTGATGGCGTCGAGCCGCGAGATGACCGCGCCGCGCACCTGCGTGCGCACGCCCTCCAGCCCGTCGAAGGTCTCGCTGAGCTGCCGCACGCGCTGCTTGGCGGCGGCGTCCATCGCGTCCCGGGTGCCGGACGCGAGGGCCTTCTTGCGGAACGCCGCGACCGCCGCGTCGGTCCGCGCCGCGAGCGACTGGTAGTACCGGTCGTTCTCGGCGGTGCCGGTCGCGAGCACGCCGACCGCCGCGCCGCGCTCCTCCTGGATCGCCTCGGTGACGGCCCGCGCGGGCTGGGCGACGTTGTCGTACACCGTCGAGTACTGGAACCGCTGGAGCGCCTGGGAGAGCGTGACGACGGTCGGGACGCCCCACTGGATCATGAGCGAGACGAGCGGGATCGCCAGCAGCAGCCAGATCCGGCGTGTGATCGATCGGGTACGCGGGCGTGACGGCGGTGGGGCGGGGACCTGTTCGGGTCGCGTCACTGATTTACTCCCTGCTCATCCGAAACCGCCATCAAGCGGTGAGGAAGCATACTTAGTTTGATTTAGCGAATACCAGCGTTCTCCCATTACTCAGCGGCGCGTCGCCCGGTGGTCCTGTGATCAAGCTGCCTGGTGGGGCGTTCCAGAGGGCCTGGGGTGCCGCGGCCCCGGACGCGGCGGGCGCCCGCCCGGTGTGCGTCCCGGGCGTGCGGTGTCGGCCGGTACCGGCCGACCGGAAGCGGATACCACGCCTTGTAGCGATAAATCGTGCGTGCCAGGCTTCGCATGCTTCGTCCCCCTCACCATCGGAGACCGAGTCATGCGCAAAGCCGCGCTAGCGTCGCTCCTCGGCCTGACGCTCGCCGCCACCACCCTGGCGGCGGCCGGGGCCCAGGCGGCACCGGCCCCATCGGGCCAGGCCGCGTCCAGGCTCCCGGGGCTGGTCACGCTCAAGGACGTCCGGCACCACCAGCTCAACCTGCAGAAGATCGCGGACGCGAACGGCGGGAACCGGGCCGCCGGGCTCGCCGGGAACAAGATCACGGTGAAGTACATCGCGGACCAGCTCAAGCGGGCCGGCTACACCCCGCGGGTCCAGGACTTCACCTTCGACTTCTGGCAGGAGAAGACCCCGGCGACGCTCGCCGAGACCGCGCCGACGCCGAAGACGTTCACCCCCGGGACCGACTTCGGGACGTTGCAGTACTCCGGCAGCGGCGACGTCACGGCCGCCGCGACGCCCGTCGACCCGGGAGCGACCGGCGCGGGCAGCGGATGCGAGGCCACCGACTTCGCGGGCTTCCCGAAGGGCCATGTCGCGCTGATCCAGCGCGGCGGCTGCTTCTTCTCGGTGAAGGCGGACAACGCCATCGCCGCCGGTGCCGCCGCCGTGGTGATCTACCAGCTCCCCGGGACGCCGGGCCCGGTCGCGGGCACGCTGACCAAGCCGTACGCGATCCCGGTCGTCGGCCCGACCAACGCCGTCGGCACCGACCTGGTCAAGCAGGCGCAGGCCGGACCGCTGACGCTGCGCGTCAGGACCGACACGCTCAACGAGAAGCGGCAGACCTCCAACGTCATCGCCGACACCAAGCGGGGACGCGCCGACAACGTCGTCGTCGTCGGCGCGCACAACGACAGCGTGGTCGCCGGGCCCGGCATCAACGACGACGGCTCGGGCACCGCGACGCTGCTGGCGACGGCGCAGCAGATCGGCAAGCTCGGCGCGAAGGTCCGCAACCAGGTGCGCTTCGCGTTCTGGGGCGCCGAGGAGGAGGGCCTGCTCGGCTCGCAGCACTACGTCGACAGCCTGCCGAAGGCCGAGCTGGACAAGATCGCCCTGAACCTCAACTTCGACATGCTCGCCTCGCCGAACTTCGTGCGGTTCGTCTACGACGGCGACAACAGCAGCGGGCAGAACAACGTCGAGGCGCCCGCCGGGTCCGGGGCGATCGAGAAGGCGTTCAACGACCACTTCGCCTCGCGCAAGCTCGCGACCGACCCGACGCCCTTCAACGGCCGCTCGGACTACAACGCCTTCATCGTCGCGGGCATCCCGGCCGGCGGCATCGACGCCGGGGCCGAGGGCATCAAGACCCCCGCGCAGGCCGCGACGTACGGCGGCACGGCGGGCCGGCCCTACGACCCGTGCTACCACCAGGCGTGCGACCGCTACGACAACGTGAACCTCAAGGGCTACGACCAGCTGATCGACGGCGCCGCGGCCGTCACCGAGCTGTTCGCCAACAGCACCCTGACGGTGAACGGCAACGAGTTCGCCAAGCGGCGCGCTCCGGCGCGCGGCACCGCCCCGCGCCAGGCCGGCCAGTACGCGGCCGAGTAAGAACGCCGGATCCGTAGATCTCGGTCGGAAAGTCAACGGTCGTCGCCGTGACTTTCCGACCGAGACTCACGTCGGCTTCGGTCAGCGGGGGCTCTCGGCGGTGGCCCGGCGGATCTCGGCGGCCATGGCGGCCGAGTCGTGGCCGGGCTCGACGCCCTCGACGATGATGAGGTCGCCTTCGAGGTGCTCGCGCCTCAGCGGCAGGATCGCCTGGTAGGCGTCGGAGCCGTAGAAATCGCGGGCGTGCCTCAGGGACGGGAACTCCACGAGCACCACGTCCCCGGGCCATTCCCCCTCCCGGACGTCCACCTCGGCGCCGTGCACCAGGAATCGGCCCGAGAACGGGTCCAACGCCGATTGGATCCTCTCCAGGTACTCCAGCACCTCAGGGTGAGGTTTCCCGGCCTTGCGAAGGTGGGCGAGCATGTAGGCGGGCATCGTTCCTGCTTTCTCGGTCGTGTTCGTTGGGCGGGTCGGCGCCGACGCCGGGCCGGTCACCGCTCCTCCCGCAGTTCGATCGCGGCGGCGGGGCACAGCATGACGGCGTTCCGGACGCTCTCGGCGTACTCGGCGGGCGGGTCCGCTCGCAGGAGGACGACGACCCCGTCGCTGTCGCGCTGGTCGAACACCTCGGGCGCGGCCACCGCGCACCGGCCGCCGCCGACGCACCGGCCCTCGTCAATGATCACTCTCATCGGCGTCGCGGCGGTGTCACCAGGCGACGGGGAGGCGCCGCACCCCGTACACGTCGTCGCCCGCGCGCAGCGGGACCTCCTGCGGCGGGACGTCCAGCCGCAGGCTCGGGAAGCGTTCGAACAGCGCGGGCAGCGCGACCTTCATTTCCAGGCGTGCGAGTTGCTGGCCCAGACATTGGTGGGCGCCGTGGGAGAACGCCAGGTGCCCGGCGGCCTGGCGGGTCAGGTCCAGGGCGTCCGGGGAGGCGAAGCGCGCGGGGTCGCGGTTGGCGGCCTGGAGCGAGACCGCCACGGTCTGCCCCTTGCCGATGGTGATGCCGTCGAGGTCGATGTCGGTCAGCGCGACGCGGAAGCCGGTGTGGGCGATCGTCAGGTAGCGCAGCAGTTCCTCGACCGCGCGCTCGGGGTCGGCGTGCAGGGCGTCGCGCTGGTCGGGGTGGGTGAGCAGCGCGAACGTGCTGAGCCCGATCATGTTGGCGACGGTGTCCAGGCCCGCGCCCAGCAGCAGCGACCCGACGCCGACCAGTTCCTCGTGGTCCAGGTCGCCGCCGATGATGTCGCTGAGCAGGTCGTCGGTGGGCCGGGCGCGCTTGCGCTCCACCAGGTCGGCGATGTAGCCGCCCATCTCCTGGAACGCGGCCAGCTTGTCCTCCATGGGCACGTCCGCCTGGTTGGCGACGGCGCCGAGGTGCTGGAAGTGCGCGCGTTCGCTGAACGGAACGCCCAGCAGTTCGCAGATCATCTGGGCCGGGATGGGGAAGGCGTAGGCATCGACGAGGTCGACCCCGGGGCCGCGCGCGGCCATGTCGTCCAGGTACTGGGCGGTGAGCCGCTGGACGCGCTCGGCCAGCGACCGCATCCGGCGGACGGTGAACTTGCCCGCGAGCAGGCGCCGGTAGCGGGTGTGCTCGGGCGCGTCCATGCCGATGAACTGGCCGGGACCGGCGGGCGGCACCTCGATGATCTGCGGGTCGAGCAGGTGCATCAGCTCGTGGCGGGAGCTGAAGCCGGGGTCGGCCAGGACGGCGCGGGCCTGGGCGTGGCCGGTGACCAGCCAGCCCTGGTGGCCGTCCCCGAAGCGCAACGGCGTGACGGGTGCCCGCGACCGCAGTTCGGCCAGCCGGGCGGGCGGGTCGAACGGGCATCCGGCGGGGCGCTCCACCGGCATCCGCTCGACGACGGGCAGGGAATCACTCATGACGGGTTCCTTCGCTTGGACGGGAGCGGCGAATGCGGCCGGCGCATTGATGGACAACGTACAGGTTCATTGGACGCTGTACAATAACTGGACATCGTCCACGAGGATGGACGGTGCTCCCGCCGGTGGCCGCCGTGCGAGAATCGGTGGCCCGGACGGCGTGCGAGAGGCGCGCCCGGCAGTGAAGAGGACCCCGACCGCGATGTCAGCCGATGAGCAGGGGGTCGTGTCGGTATGGGCACGCCCGGCCCGCAAGCGCCGCGAGCGCCTGGCGCTCGACCGGGGCCAGATCGTCGCCGCGGCCGTCGCGCTGCTGGACGAGCAGGGGCTGCCCGCCCTGACCATGCGCGGGCTCGCCACGCGCATGAACGTCGCCGCCAACGCGCTGTACTGGCACGTCGCCAACAAGGACGAGCTGATCGAGCTCGTCGTCGACGAGATCTACGGCGAGATGAGCCCGCCCGTCGCCGACGACCCGGCTCGCTGGGGCGAAGCGGTGTCCCGGTGCGGGCACAGCGCGCGGGACGTCGTCCTGCGCCACCCCTGGGTCGCCTCCCTGCTGGTGGGCGAGGTCGGCGTGACCCATCTCGGCCCGAACCTGATGCTGCTCACCGACCGCATGCTGACCCTGCTGCGGGCGGCGGGCTTCGACCTCGCCGAAGCGGACCGGGCCGCGAAGACCGTGTTCACCTACGTGCTCGGCGCGGCCACCAGCGAGGCCGCCGCGCTCAACAAGATCACCCTCGCCGGCGACACCGAGGCCGAGTGGCTCGACGCCCTGGGGCCGACCCTGACCCAGATCACCGGCCCCTACCCGCAGTTGGCCACGCTGTTCGACTCACTCACCGGCACGGACCCGCGCACGACCCGCGACGACCAGTTCGACTACGGCCTGCGGCGCTTGCTGGACGGCCTGCACGTCCGCCTCCGACAGGTGACCGAACAGCGGCCCTGACCTCCGGGTCGGCTCGTCGCGACAACGTCGCCCCTGCTCACCGGCCGGGTGCGTTCCTTCCGCGTTCTCGGGTCATCCCTCCTCAGGCTGCCGAGGCGGGGCATCGCCGTGCGCGCGGACGAGCATCACGGTCACGTCGTCCTGGATGGGCGTGGCGACGAGTTCGGAGACGACCGCGCCGCACGCGTCGTCCAGCCCGGCCGAGGGGGCGGTGAGCGCGGTCCGCAGCGCGGCGATGCCCGCCTCCAGGTCGCGCTCGCGGGACTCGATCAGCCCGTCGGTGTACAGGACGAGCGTCGTCCCGTCGGGGAAGGGCACCCGCACGTCCTCGTAGACCGTTCCGCCCAGGCCGAGGGGGAGGCCGGGCGGGATGTCGGGGGTGTCGCAGCGGCCGTCGGGGCGCAGCAGGATCGGCGGGGGGTGCCCGGCGCGGGCGATGACGCCCGTCCGCGCGGTGGTGTCCAGGACGGCGCACGCGCAGGTCGCGAACTGGACGGGCCCGAGGTCCGGCGCGACGCGGTCGAGCCAGGTGAGGATCTCGGCCGGGCCGAGGTCGAGCATCGCGAGCGTCCGCGCGGCGGCGCGCAGCTGCACCATCGTCGCGGCGGCGGCCGAGCCGTGCCCCATCGCGTCGCCGATGACGAGCGCGACCCGCCCGGCGGCGAGCGGGATGATGTCGCACCAGTCGCCGCCGACCAGGTCGGTGCGCCCGGCGGGCACCGACCGGTGCGCCACCTGGACGCCGGGCACGTCGCCGAGCAGCCGGGGCAGCAGCCCGGCCTGGAGGGCGCGCGCGGTCGCGTGCTCGCGCTGGTAGCGGCGGGCGTTGTCCAGGCAGCCCGCCGCGAGCGCGGTCAGCTCCCGTGCCAGCCCGACCTGCTCGGGGGTGAACGGCCCGGCGGCCCGCCCGCGCGCGAACGCGACGAACCCGAGCACGCCGCCGTCCGCCCGCAGCGGGACGAGCAGGAAGTCGACCAGGTCGCCCAGCCCGACCGCCGCGGCGGGGTGCGCCCCGGCGACCTCGGGCGGCAGCGCGGCGAACCGCTGGACGGCGCCGTCCCGCAGGCACGCCGCGCAGGGCGTGTCGGGCGCGAACGCCAGCACCTCGCCGGAGGGGAAGCGCTCCTCCAGCCCCGCGTCGGCGGCGCCCAGCGCGATCCGCCGCACCTCGACGGGCCGCGCCGCGGACGGCCGGGGCTCCTCGTCGCGGGCGATGAGGCGCTCGGCCACGTACACGCCGGCGGCGTCGGCGAACCCGGTGAGCGCCACCTCCACCAACCGCCGCGCGACCTGCTCCAGGTCCAGGGTGCCCGCCATGCGCGCACCGGCCAGGTTCAGCAGGTTCAACCGCGCGAGCAGGGTGCCCGCCGGGGCCGGGTCGGGGGGCCGCCCGCCGGCCTCGACATCAGCGTTCACGCCATGCGCCTCCCGCCGGATGGTCAGCTGAAAGGCAAGCGTAGCCATACAGCGGTATAGCGCGATTTTCTACACGTTAGGTGGATGTCTTTGTGAAGGCCCGTAAGGTGTGTCCGGCGCGAATGGCACGCCCCGGACGATGATCATTTGGGCGGCCGGTCATTCCGCCGGCTTGAGCGCCGCCGCGAGTTCGCCGAGCGCGGGCAGCGGGTCCTCGCCCTCTCCGGTCAGCGGCTGCACGGCGACGTGGTCGGCGCCCGCGTCGAGGTGCTCGCCGAGCCGCGCCGCGACCGCTTCCGGCCCGCCGTGCGCGACCAGCGCGTCGACCAGGGCGTCGCTGCCGCCGTCCGCGATGTCCTCCTCGCTCCAGCCGAGCCGACGGAGGTTGGCGGTGTAGTTGGACAGCAGGAGGTAGCTGCCGCCGATGTGCGAGCGGGCGACCGCGCGGGCGCGCTCGGGATCGGCCTCCAGCACGAACTTCTGCTCCGGCGCCAGCAACCGTCCCGCACCGAGTTCGAGCCGCGCCCGGCGGGTGTGCTCGGGCGTCGTCAGGTACGGGTGGGCGCCCGCCGCGCGCTCGCCCGCGAGCCGCAGCGCCCTCGGGCCGAGCGCGGCCAGCGCCCGCCCCGACACCGGGACCTCCGCCGCGTCCAGCCGGTCGAGGTAGTCCACCATCGTCTGGTACGGCGTGCGGTACTCGCCGGTCATCTCGCGGTGCCCGATCCCGGCGCCGAGCAGGAACCGGTCGCCGTACTTCGCGGCGAGCCGGTGGTAGGACGCGGCGGCCTCCTCGGCGGGCGTCGCCCACATGTTCACGATGCCGGTCGCGATCACGATCCGGTCGGTCGCGGCGAGCAGCCGCTCGGCGATGCCGAGGTCGCCGCCGGGCGAGGCGCCGATCCAGATCGCCCCGTAGCCGAGGTCCTCGACCCCCTTGGCCAGCTCGGGGGTGAGGTCCTGCCACCGGCGCCAGATACCGAAACGTCCAACGTTGATGTTCGTCATTTCCCCTCCAACATCAGGTGCCGCTCCATCATGCCCGCGGGCCCGATGCCAGGATGTGGACATGACCGACCGGCCGTCCCTGCTGCTCCTGGACGGGCATTCGCTGGCCTACCGGGCCTTCCACGCGCTGCCGATCGAGAACTTCAGCACCACCGCGGGCCAGCCCACCAACGTCGTCTACGGGTTCGCGAACATGCTGGCCAACGTCCTGCGCGACGAACGCCCCACGCACGCCGCCGTCGCGTTCGACGTGTCCCGGCGGACGTTCCGCGCCGAGGCGTTCCCCGGGTACAAGGCCGGGCGGGCGCGGTCGCCGGAGGGGTTCGGCGCGCAGCTCCCGGTCCTGGACGACCTGCTCGCCGCGATGCGGATGCCCGCCGTCCGGATGCCGGGGTACGAGGCCGACGACGTCATCGCGACCCTCGCCGCGGCGGCGGACGCGGCCGGGTTCCGCGTGCTCGTGATGACCGGCGACCGGGACGCCCTGCAGCTCGTCGGCGCGAACGTCACCGTCCTGTACTTCTACCGGACGGCGGCGGAGATGATCCGCTACACGCCCGCGCTCGTCGAGGAGAAGTACGGCCTGACGCCCGCGCAGTACCCCGACTTCGCGGCGCTGCGCGGCGACCCGTCCGACGGGCTGCCCGGCATCCCCGGCATCGGGGAGAAGACCGCCGCGAGATGGGTGCGCGAGTACGGGTCGCTCGCCGCGCTGCTGGAACGCGCCGACGAGGTGCGGGGCAAGGCGGGGGAGCGGTTGCGGGACGCGCTGGACACCGTGCGGCTCAACCGGCGCCTGACCGAACTCGTCCGCGACCTCGACCTGCCCGTCGGGCTGGACGACCTGGAACGCCGCCCCTACGACCTGCCCGCCTTCACCAGGCTCCTGGACGACCTGGAGTTCCGCAACGCCAGCCTGCGGCAGCGGCTGTTCGCCGCCGACCCCGGCGGCGGGCGGCCGCCGGAGCCGAAGACCCGGCTGCGGGGGCGCGAGCTGCGCCCCGGCGAGCTGGCCGGATGGCTGGACTCGCACGCGACGGGCCCGGTCGGCCTGGCCGCCGACCACGGGGAGCGGGTCCGGATCGCGCTCGCCACGCCCGCCGGGTTCGCCGCGTCGTTCCTGCTCGACGCGCTCTCGGCGGACGACGAGCGCGCCTTCGCCGGCTGGCTCGCCGACCCGGGCCGTCCGAAGGCGGTGCACGAGGTGAAGGCGCTGCTGCGCGCCCTGCCCGAGCACGGCCGGACGCTCGGCGGCCTCACCACCGACCCGGCGCTGGCGGCCTACCTCCTGCTGCCCGGCCTCGCCGCGTACGGGATCGCCGACCTCGCGGCCCGCCACCTCGGCCGCCGCCCCTCCGCCGAGGGCGCCGCCGGGACGATGCTGCGCGCCGGGGCCGTCCACGACCTCGCCGCCAAGCTCGGGCCCGAGCTGGCGGAGACGGGCATGGACCGGGTGATGGACGAGGTGGAGCTGCCCCTCGCGGCCCTCCTCGCGCGGGTCGAGCGCACCGGGGTCCACGTCGACGGGGAACTGCTGCGCGACCTTGAGCGGCGGTTCGCCGCGGGCATGGAGAGGGCGGCGGACGAGGCCGCCGCGATCGCCGGGCGCCGCTTCAACCCCGGCTCGACCAAGCAGCTCCAGGAGGTCCTGTTCGGCGAGCTCGACCTGCCCCGCACCAAGAAGATCAAGTCCGGGTTCTCCACCGACCTGGACGCGCTGACCTGGCTCGCCACCCGCACCGACAACGGCCTCCCGCGGGTGCTGCTGCGCCACCGCGACCAGGCGCGGCTGCGCGCCACCGTCGCCGGGCTGCTCCGGGAGGTCGGCGCCGACGGCCGGATCCGCACCACCTTCCAGCAGACCGCCGCCGCGACCGGACGGCTCACCTCCACCGACCCGAACCTCCAGGTCATCCCCGTCCGCACCGGCGAGGGCCGGGAGATCAGGCGGGCTTTCACCCCCGGCCCCGGATTCGCCGCGCTGATGACCGCCGACTACCGCCAGCTCGAACTGCGCGTGATGGCGCACCTGTCGCGGGACCCGGCGCTGCTCGCCGCGTTCGAGTCCGGCGAGGACCCGCACACCACGGTGGCCGCGCGGGTCTTCGGCGTCCCGCCGGACGCGGTCACCGCCGACCAGCGGCGCAGGATCAAGGCCATGTCCTACGGGCTCGCCTACGGGCTGTCGGCGTTCGGGCTCGCCAAGCAGCTCGGGGTCGCGGTGGCCGAGGCGCGCCCGCTGATGGACGCCTACTTCGCGCGGTTCGGCGGCGTCCGCGACTACCTCGGCCGGGTCGTCGCGGAGGCCCGCGAGACCGGCTACACCCGCACGCTCCTCGGCCGCCGCCGCTACCTGCCGCACCTGTCCAGCGACGACCGGCGCCGCCGCGAGACCGCCGAGCGGATGGCGCTGAACGCCCCCGTGCAGGGCTCGGCCGCCGACATCGTCAAGATCGCGATGCTGCGGGTGGACGCGGCCCTCGACCGCGCCGGCCTGCGCAGCCGCCTGCTGCTCCAGGTGCACGACGAGATCGTGCTGGAGGTCGCGCCGGGGGAGGGCGACCGGGTCGCCGGGCTGGTCCGCGCGGAGATGACCGCCGCCTACCCGCTGAGCCCCCCGCTGGACGCGGCGATCGGCGCGGGCGCCGACTGGGACGCCGCCGCCCACTGACCATTTCCTGGCCACCGCCCTGACTTTCTTTTCGTGCCGCCGTCAAAGCCACGACCGGTATATCCGAAAACAAAGTTATCAATTCTTCGGGCCATTGATCAAGTGATATTACCGACCAGTGTTATCCGGATCGATATCCCTTTCATGCTCCATCGCCAATGGTCGCGCGTCTCAATGTAAAGACCCCGGTGGGGACCGGGGGCGGGCGGCGAGGACGGGGCGAGATGACGGATCTGCACAGGATCGGGCTGTCCATGATGGGGGCGCCGGGCGCCGGGAAGTCGACCTACCTGCTGGCGCTCTACGCCGCGCTGTCGCGAGGTGTGCGGGACTGCACGCTGCACGAGGCCGACCGCAACGCCGACGTGATGCTCGCCGACGGCTGGCGCGATCTCGGTGAGCGGGGGCGGCTCCCCGAGCCGACCGACACCGTGCCGCGGCGGCACACGTTCGTGTACGCGCGGGAGATGCGTCCGATGGCGCACATCCACTGGGCCGACTACCGGGGCGGCGCGCTGCCGAGTTTCGTCGGGCCCGACGGGTCGCCCGACGCCGAGCAACTGCTCTGGGACGTCGCGCAGGCGCACGGGATCATGCTCGTCCTGGACGGCGAGCACTTCCGCAAACCGGTCGGGCCCGGACGGCGCGAGGCGGTCGCCAGGGAGACCCTCACGCAGCAGATGTCGAGCGTCGTCACCGACGCGCTGACGGCGCGCAACCGCGAGGGGCGCCCGCTGCCGTCGGTGTCGATCGTCATCACCAAGGCCGACGTCATCGACTGGCGGGGCACGGACGCGCCGCGCCGCCTCACCGACCTCGTCGAGGAGCTGCGCGACCTGCTCCCGGCCGCGTTCGCCAAGCGCGTCGTCACCGCGATCTGCCCGGTGAGCGTCGGCGCGCTGGAGCGGACGGCCGACGGCGGCGTCCGGCCCGACTCGGTGAGCCCCACCGACGTCCACCTGCCGGTGCTGTTCCATCTGGCCTGCTTCTACCTGGAGGAGCGCAAGGGGCTCGACGCGCGGATGGAGGTGCTGGCCGCCGACCGCGCCGCCGCCAGACGCGAGGCCGCGGCGCTCCCGCCCGTGCCCGGACGGGCGACCCGCCGGGCCCACGAGCGGATCGCCCTGCGCCTCCAGGAGATGGACCGCGCCGAGCACGCCATGAAGCAGTGGCGTGAGCTGTGCCAGGCCGAGGCCGCCGCGATCTTCCCGATGCTGCGCTACGTGCCGATCTACGAGGGCGGCGTGCTCGCGACCTGGGCCGGGACCGGCCGTGGCTGAGGCGAGGACGGGCCGGCCCGGGTGGGCGCCCGTCGTCTACGGCCGCACCCGGCACGCCGACACCTGGTGGCGCGCGCTCCCCGAGGGGATCGACCAGCGCGGCTGGCTGGAGGGGGTCGTCCGCGCGGCCGTCGCGGGCGGCGCCGGGCTGCACGGCGCGCCGCGCTTCGTCCTCGCGCGGTCCGGCGCGCACCGGCTCGTCGGCGTCGCCTGCCAGGCCGCCGACCTCAGCGACACCATGCACTCCGACGGCGCGCGCGAGATGTACTGCTTCGTCGGCTGGGTGGCCTCCGGCGGACCGTCCGGCCCGCCGCCGCCCGGCCCCGCCTGGCCCCAGCTGCGGGACTCCTACCGGAGCTGGGCCGGGGCCGTCTACGAGCGGTGGATGGACCCGGTGTGGACGGCGCCGCTGAGCGAGCTCCGCTGGCCGCGCCGGTCGCGCCCGGAGCCCGCGCCCTGGCCCGCGCCGCCGCCCCGCCCGTTCTCCGCCGCGCCTCCTCCGGCCGGAGCGGAGGTCGTGCCGCCGCCCGGCTGGGAGCAGACCTGGGACGAGGCGAACGACGCCGTCCACCCGATCACCGTCGTGCTGGGATGGGAGTCCATGCCGCGCGGCGCGCACCCGGCGGGGCTCGGCACGGTCCGGCTCGGCGTCGTCGGCGCCCCCGCGCGCCTCGCGCCCGTGCCCGCACCCGCACCCGTGCCCGTGCCCGCGCCTGTCGCGTCCCGCCCGGCGCGCGCCCCGCGCCCCGCGCCGCCGCCGCAGGCGCCGCGACCTCGTCCCGCGGGCGGGACGAACCGGCTGGTGCCCGCGCTCGTCGGGGGCGGCGGCCTGCTGGGGGCGGTCGCGGTGACGGTGCTCGCGGTGGGCCTGTCGGCGAGCGGAGGCGACGCGACGGGGGAGACGCCCGCCCCGACGCCCAGCCCGACGCCCAGCGCGACCACGCCCGCGCCGCCGGCGCCCGTCCAGGTGACGGTGCCGAGAAGGGGCTGGCTCACGCTCTCCCCGGCGCCCGCCCCGGTGGCGGGCGGCGGCGACGTCGGCTACCGGAACCGGCAGCTGTTCGCCGCCGAGTCCAGCGTGCTCGTGATGACGCCGGGAGCGGGCGCGACGCGGGAGCGGTGCCGCGGGCTCGTGGCCGGGCGGCGGGCGGCGCTGTCGTTCCGCGCGACGCCCGGGACGGGCTTCTGCCTGAAGACCGCCACGGGCCTCGCCGCCCTGGTCGTCGACACCGTCCGGGACGGCGCGGTGACGGTCAGGGTCACCGCCTGGCCCCTGTAGCGTCCGATTCGAGTGAGCCCAGGGAGGGCCCATGCAAGCCCAGCGGATCCAGGCCGAGATCGCGGCGGCGCTGGCGGCGCGGCACGCGCAGCGGGATCGGATCGAGCGGCTCGTCCACGCCTGGCGGGACCTGTGCGAGCGGTTCGGCGCGCTCGTCGAACTCGCCGAGCGGACCCGGCTCGATCCGGCCCTGCCCGCGGGCGGCCGCGCCGACGAGCTGGCCGGGGCCCTGCGGCCCTTCCTCGACGGCGGCAGGCCCCTCCGGCTGCGGCGGGGGCTCGCCGCCGCCACCGACCGGCTGGACGCGGTGCGCGAGCGCGCGACCCGCCCGACGCTCAACATCGGCGTGATCGGCCAGACCCAGATGGGCAAGAGCACGCTGCTGCGCGCCATCTCCGGCCTGGACGAGCACGGCACCGACGTGCTGCCGACCTCCGCCGACCTGCTGCCCACCACCGCCGCCCGCAGCCGCATCCACAACGCCCCGGCGCCGCGCGCCGAGGTCGTGCTGCGGACGTTCGAGGAGTTCAGGGAGGTCTACCTGCGGCCCAGGCACGAGGCGCTGGCGATGCCGGTGCCGCAGCGGATCGAGGACTTCGCGGCGGTCCGGTACCCGTCGTGGGAGGAGTTCTCCCGCGCGGGCCGCCCCGCCGGGCTGGACGCGCCCTCCAACGAGGAGCACCTGGCCCGGCTGCGGCTGGCGCAGGCGGCGCTGCCCGGCTACCGCGACCTGTTCGAGGGGAGCCGCGTCCGGGAGATCGCGCTGGCGGAGGTGCCCGGCTACGTCTCCTACCCGCCCGAGCCGGCGCCGCCGGGCGCGCGGCGGCGCTACCTCGCCGTCCGGGACGTGCGCATCCACCACCCCTTCCCCAACAACCCGGTGCGCGACCTCGCCCTGATCGACCTGCCCGGCACGGAGGAGCGCGGCCTGGACGTCGCCCGCCAGTTCATGCGGGACCTGCGCAACGAGGTCGACCTGCTCGTCCAGGTGAAGCGGCCGAGCCGCACCACCGTGCTGTTCGGCGCGGCCGACGCCGAGCTGCAGGAGCTCGCGCACGCCTCCCGCGCGGGGGTGGAGCTCGGCGACTTCCTGTTCGTCGTGCTCAACCGGGACCGGCGCCGCACCGACCTGACCGAGGAGGAGTTCGCCGACGCCGTGGAGCAGGCGCGCCGGGCCGCCGCGCCGCACGGCGTCGGGGTGCTGGACGGCGACCTCATCTCGCGGGAGGAGGTGGCCGAGCGCGTCCTGCGGCCCGTCCTCACGCACCTGGCCCGCAACCTCGCCGCGATGGACCGCGCCGCCCTCCGCGACGCGCACGAGGCGACCGTCGGCGCGGGCCGGGACGCCTCCGCCGCGGGCGAGGAGCTGGCCGCCGCGATCCGCGCGGCCGCGTTCCGGGCGCCGAGCGACGAGCAGCGCCTCGCGGAGATCGTCCCGGGGGTCGTGGACGAGCTGGCCGACGACCTCGCGCACATCCGCGACGGCTACCTCGCGCGGGTCCGCGAGGGGCTGCGCAGCGAGGAGCTCGACGCGGCGACGGCCGCCGCGTCCGGGCAGGTCAGGGCATGGCTGGCGGACGGGTTCGGCAGCGGCGGCCACGACGTCTGGGCGGAGCGGGCCCGCAAGAAGATCCTGGTGTTCCGGAAGGCGGCGGTCGAGCAGGAGTTCATCCGCGCCCGGCACTTCGTCGCCGGGACCTTTCGCCGCCTCGTGGACGCCTCGCTCGCCCAGGCGATCGGCGAACTCCAGGGGACGGTCGCGGCGGCGCTGTGGGCGCGGCTGCCCGAGGCGGTGCTGCCGGCCGACCGGACGCTGCCCGCGTTCGCCGCCGCGCTCCGCGCGCAGGGCCTCGGGGTGCTGGCGGCGCCCATCGAGGACCTCGCGGCGCTCAGCGTCAGCTACGGCGACCAGAGCCTGTTCCTGCGGGTCGTCCAGCCGATCGCCGTCGGCATCGACCAGGACGGCCCCGGCGCGGCGGGGGAGCCGGCCGCGCCCGCAGCGCCCGGGGCGCACCGGCGGGACGGCGCGGAGCGCGACCTGCGCCTCGGCGTCAGCGTCGCGCCGTGGGCGATCCCCGCCGAGATCAACGTGAGCACCACGATCCCGCTCGGGCGGCGCCGCGACGTGCGCGGGCTGTCGGCCGACCGGGCGGCGGCGGCGATCCCGGTGACCGAGAGCGCGGAGGAGACCGTGCGGTGGCTGGCCGGGACGCTCACCGCCGTCGTCGAGGACGTCCTCGCACGGCTGACCGCCGCGCTCCAGGAGGAGTCGGCGGCGGCCGTCCGCGCGCTGTTCGCCTGCGCCGACCAGTTCTTCGACGGCTTCCTGCGCAACGAGCGCACGACGCTGGAGCTGGGCGCCCTCCTGCACCCGCACCTGCGGGCGATGGCGCCCGACGACGGCCCGGCGCGGCTCGCCGCCGCCGCGGGCGACCTCGAACGGGCCGCGCGGGCCGTCACCGGGTCGGCCGCCGCCTACGAGTCGGCGTGGGCGGGGGTCTGAGGGCGCGCCCGGCGGTGCAGGATCAGCCGCAGGAGGACCCGGTTGTAGGCGCGCTGGAAGGCCTCGCGGTCGTTCTCGCGCGGGAACGGCTCGTCCGGGACGGGCACGCCGAGGAACGCGCACAGCGGCTCCCAGCCCTCCCGCACCTCGTAGACGAGCAGCCGGTCGGCCGGGATCGCCGCCTTGACCTCCTCGATGTGCCGCTCGAAGAGGCCGAGAATGTAGGCCCTGTCCGCGGAGCGGCCCTCCAGGGCCCCCTCTAGGACGATCTTCCTGATCAGGGTCGGGAACAGCGGCAGGTCGGGGTGGCGCCACCTGGCGAGGCGGCCGAGGATCCTCCGCAGGAGCGGCCGGCGGTCCCCCCAGGCCTGCCGGTTGGCGGCGAAGATGGTCGCGTTGGCGCTCTCGTACCAGCGCTCCGGGTCGCGGACGGTGAGCAGGACCTTGGCCTCCGGAAAATGCTCGGCCAGCTCGCGCCAGTACGCGGCCGAAGGCCAGTCGACCGCCGACTGGAAACCGGCGAGCATCGTGTCCCAGTCGGGTGGCGCGCCATCGGCGACGTCGAGCCACTGGCGGATGCGGAACGGCTCCTCGATGACGGCGCGCATGTGGTAGCAGGGGCCCTGCCCGAGCATTTCCAGGGCCGTCCGCAACGACGCCGTACCGGTACGCCCGAAACCAGCTCCTATCACCTTCACGCCGTGTTCCTCCCGCAATGTTCTGATGGTTCTCTAATCCGCGCCGCCTAATTTCGTGGACGACAGACCGTTTGTACGACGATTCGCCGCACCGGACAAGCATCGCGGTGGTATCGCGGTGGTGAGGAGACAAGCTGTGCCCAATGAGATGATCTTCCCGCGGCCCCTGTTGGACATTCTTCGCGAGTCCCCGGACAGCCCCGTCATCGAACACGGGAACCGGGTGGTCTCGCGCGGTGAGCTGCTGGAGCTGATCGGGCGGCTGGCGGGGGCGATGCTCGGCGCGGGGCTCGGCCCCGGCGTCGCCGTGGCGGTCCGCACGGCGCTGACACCGGAGGCGTTGGCCGCGCATGTCGCCGCGCACGTGCTGGGCTGCCGCGTGGTGTGCGTCCGCCCCGGCTACTCGGCCGGCCAGCTCGCGCACGTCCTGGACACCGACGTCGCCGCCGTCCTCGTCGACGCCTCGACGGCGGCGCCGGAGCTGGCGCGGTCGGGCGCGCTGCTCTCGCTCGGCCCGTGCCCGGGGGCGGTGGACCTGCTGGCCTCGCCCGCGGGCGGGGTGCCGGACGTCCTCGTGCGTCCGGACGACGTGGCGCTGCTGACCTTCACCAGCGGCAGCACCGGGCGCCCGAAGGGGTGCGCGGTCACCTACCGGGCGATGAGCGGGCACTGGACGTGGCAGCCCCGCGCGTGGTCGCCGCTGGCCGCCGAGCTGGCCAAGGGGTTCGAGCGCTACCTGCTGTTCGGGACGCTGGCCAGCATGGTCGTGCTGGAGTTCCTCGGCCTCTGCCTGCTCGGCGGCGGCGTCGCGGTCATCCCCGAGGACGACGGGCGGCCCCTGTTCCCGCACGCGCTCCGCCGCCACCGGATCACCGGCTCGATCCTGACCGTCCCCCGGCTGTGCGCGATGCTCGACCTCCTGCGCGAGGACCCGGACGCGGCGGGCGGCACCCTCCGCGCGCTGGTCGTCGCCGGGTCGCCGCTGCCGCCGGCCCGGCTGGCCGAGGCGGTGGAGCGGCTCGGCCCGGTGGTCTACCAGGGCTACGGGCAGACGGAGGCGAACCTGATCTCGATGCTCACCCCGGCCGACATCGCGGCGGCGCCGTCGGCCGCGCTGGACTCGGTCGGCCGCGTCCGCGCGGGCGTCGAGATCAGCATCCGCGACGCGGCGGGCCGGGAGGTCGGCATCGGTCAGGAGGGCGAGATCTTCGTGCGCACCACGTGCCAGATGACGGGCTACTGGGGGCAGCCGGAGGAGAACCGCGACGTCCTGCGCGACGGCATGCTGCGCACCCGCGACCTCGGCCGGCTGGACGCCGACGGCCTGCTGCGCCTCACCGGCCGCGCCCGCGACGTGATCATCGTGAACGCGATGGTGGTGTACGCGGGCCCGGTCGAGCGGGCGCTCGCCTCCCATCCGGACGTCGCCGAGGCGTACGTGGCCGGGGCGCCGGACGACCGGACGGGCGAGGCCGTCCACGCGTTCGTCGTCCCCGTCGCCGGGCGGTCCCCGGACCGGGAGGAGCTGGCCGCGCTCGTCCGCGCCGAGCTGGGCGGGGACGCCGTGCCGCGCACGGTGACGGAGCTGTCGGCGGTGCCCGTCGCGGCCAGTGGAAAACCCGATAAACAAGCGCTGTTGCGGCTGCTCTGAGCCATTCTGACCGGTTCTTTCTGATCAAGCTCTGAGAATTCTCCGTCACGATCAAGGTTGTCCGTTCAACCACATCGTCGTGATGGAGGGTGCCGTGCCGGACACGATCCTGGACAGCCTGGTGATCGGAGCCGGGCCGTCCGGTCTGCAGCTCGGATACTTCCTGGAGAAGGCCGGGCGAGACTACCTGATCCTGGAGGAGGGCGAGGCGCCGGGAACGTTCTTCAGGACGTTCCCGCGCCACCGCACGCTGATCTCGATCAACAAGAAGCACACGGGGACCGACGACCCGGAGCGCAACCTGCGCGCGGACTGGAACTCGCTCCTGTCCGACGACCCCGAGCTGCTGTTCACCCGCTACAGCGACCGCTACTTCCCGCCCGCCGACGACATGCTCCGCTACCTCGCCGACTACGCCTCCGCGTCCGGCCTGCGGATCTCCTACGGGACGCGCGTCGTGAGCGTCACCCGCGAAGGCCCGGACGGCCCGTTCGCCGTCACCGACCAGGGCGGCACCGTCCGCCGCGCGCGGCGGCTCGTCGTCGCGACCGGGTTCGGGGGGCCGAACGTCCCCGACATCCCCGGCATCGAGACCGCCGAGGTCTACGGCACCGCGTCCGTCGACCCCGCCGACTACCTCGATCGGCGGGTGCTCATCCTCGGCAAGGCGAACTCGGCGTTCGAGACGGCCGACAACCTGATCGAGACCGCCGCCGTCATCCACGTGGCGGGGCCCAACACCCTGAACCTCGCGTGGCGGACCCACTTCGTCGGCCACCTGCGCGCGATCAACAACAACTTCCTCGACACCTACCAGCTCAAGCTCCAGAACGCGGTGCTGGACGGCGACGTGCGCCGCGTCGAGCAGCGGCCCGACGGGACCTACCTGGTGACGGTGTCCTTCGTCCGCGCCGACGAGGTCACCAAGGACATCCCCTACGACAAGGTGATCGTCTGCACCGGCTTCCGGATGGACACCTCCATCTTCGGGGAGGGCTGCCGTCCCGAGACGACGATCCGGGACCGGTTCCCGGCGCTCACCCCCGCGTTCGAGTCGGTCAACGTCCCCGGCATGTACTTCGCCGGGACGCTGATGCAGTCCCGCGACTTCAAGCACGGCACCACCGGGTTCATCCACGGCTTCCGCTACAGCGTCCGCGCGCTGCACCGCATCCTGGAGAGCCGCCACCACGCCCACCCCTGGCCCGCCCGCGCCCTGCCCGCCGACGCGGACGCGCTCACGGCGGCGGTGATCGAGCGCGTCAACCGGACGTCCGCGCTGTGGCAGCAGTTCGAGGTGCTCGGCGACGTCATCGACTTCCCCGGCGACGGTGCCCGCTACCTGGAGGAACTGCCGGTCGACCTGAAGGAGCCCCTCGCCGGCGGCGACCGTGGCCACTTCACCGTCACGCTGGAGTACGGGCCCGACCACGCCAAGCGCGACCCCTTCGACGTCTCGCAGGGCCGGATCTCCCAGCGCGACGCCGAGCGCGCGCACGAGGGCCACTACCTGCATCCCGTCGTCCGCTTCCACGGCCCGGACGGGCCGCCGGCCGTCCACCACGTCACCGAGAACCTGGAGAACGACTGGACGTCGCGGGAGGTCCACGTCGAGCCGCTCCGCGCGTTCATCGCCAAGCACCTCCCCACGGCCTCCGCATGACCATGAGCACCGTCCCGAGGCTCCCCGCCACCCCGCGCGAGTTCGAGGAGGAGGCGCGCGCCCGCCTCGACCCGGCGCACTACGACTACTTCGCGGGCGGCGCCGGCGACGAGGTCACGCTCCGGGCGAACGAGGCGGCGTTCCGGCGCCTCGCGCTGCTCCCCCGCATCCTGCGGGGCGCGGGTGAGCCCCGGACGGAGGTCGCGCTCCCGGGCGGCCGGGCGGCCATGCCCGTGCTCGTGGCCCCGACCGCCTTCCACCGCCTCGCCGATCCCGAGGGCGAGCGCGCCACCGCGCGCGCCGCCGCCGCCAACGAAACGATCATGATGGTGAGCATGGCCGGCACGGTCGGCGTCGAGGACGTGGCGGCCGCCGCGCCCGACGCCGTCCTGTGGTTCCAGCTCTACATCCAGCCCGACATGCCCTTCACCGAGACCGTCGTGCGGCGCGCCGAGGCGGCGGGCTGCGCGGCGCTGGTCGTCACGGTCGACTCGCCCGCGCGCGGCGTCCGCGAGCGCGAGCTGGCGCACGGCTTCCACGACCTCCCGGACGGCCTGTGCTGCGAGAACCTCCGCGACGGCGCGGCCGTGCGGCCGATCGTGATGTCCCCGGACATCGGCTGGGAGCACATCGACCGGCTCCGCCGGATGACCGACCTCCCGATCGTGCTCAAGGGCATCATGAACCCGGCGGACGTGCGGCCCGCGATCGAGCACGGCGCCGCCGCGCTGCTGGTGTCCAACCACGGAGGCCGGCAGCTCGACACGCTCCCCGCCACGCTCGACATGCTCCCCCCGGTCGTCGCGGCGGCGGACGGGGCCGTCCCGGTGCTGCTGGACGGCGGCGTCCGGCGCGGCACCGACGTCGTCAAGGCGCTGGCGCTCGGCGCCGCCGCCGTCGCGGTCGGCCGCCCGGTCCTGTGGGGCCTCGCGGCGGGCGGCGAGCGGGGCGCCGCCCGCGTGCTCGCGATGCTGCGCGCCGAGGTCCGGGAGGCGCTCGCCCTGTGCGGGTGCGCGTCCCCGGCCGACCTCGACCCGAGCATGGTCCGGCGGACATGCTGACGGCGGCGGTCGTCGCGCTCACCGCCGTCGCGGTGGCGCTCAGCCTGCCGTGGTGGCTGCCGGGACGCGTCGTCGCGCTGCGGGTCCGGCTGTTCGCCCGGATCAACGGCGACGAGGGCATCCCCGTCCCCGGCGAGACCGTCGGCGTGGACCGGTTCCTGGAGGTGTACTCGCATCCGGCCGCGGGAGGCCGGAGCGAGGGCGCCGTCCTGTCGGACCTGTTCTGGTACTGGCTGGCGCCGGGGCCGCACGTCCACCAGGAGCACCTGGAGGCGGGGGAGCGCTACGACGCGGTCGCCCGCGCCACCCGGGGGTTCCTGTCCGTGCCGCGCGCCGACGCCGAGGAGCTGACCCGCCGCAGCGTCGCCGCGGCGCTGGACGGCGTCGGGAGAGGGGGGACGGTCCGGCTCCGGGACCTGATGATGCCGGTCTGGGCCGCGTTCTACTACGAGCTGGTCTTCGGCGAGCCGTGCCCGCGCGAGGCCCGCGACCTCATCGTGGGGAACGCCGACGACGTCGTCACCGCGCTCAAGTGCTGCGGGCTCCGCCACATGGACCGCCGCCACCGGCTGACCCGCTACCTCGCCGGACGGCTGGACGACGTCCGCCGCCCGCTCCCCGAGGGGCTCTCCGACGAGGAGAGGTCCTTCTACCTCCAGGGCACGTTCTTCAACACGGCCGTCGTCCAGATGTCGGAGGCCATGGCGCACCTGCTGATGGTCCTCGCGCGGCACCCGGAGACGCAGGAGCAGGCCCGCACCGGCGACGACCGCGTGCTCGACCAGGTGATGGCCGAGACGATGCGGCTCTACCCGCTGTTCGGCGTCGCGCACCGCATCACGACCGGCGACATCGAGGTGGACGAACGGACGACGATCCCGGCGGGGTCGGTGCTCTGCTTCAACTACCCCGAGTTCCACCACGCCGGGATCGAGGAGCCGGACCGCTTCGACCCCGGGCGCTTCGCCCCCTCCCGGCGCCGGGAGGGCGGCGCGGCCCCGCACCACATCCCGTTCGGCGTCGCCGCCAACCGCCCGTGCCCCGCCTGGCGGCTCGCGCCGATCACGATGCGGGTCGCCGTGCGGGAGGTGCTGCGCCGGTACGCGCTCGCCACGTCCGCCTCGCACACCCGGTCGCTCCCCAACCGGGGCCCGTGCCTGCTCGTCCCCCGGACGCCTCCCGCGACCGGGCGCGCGCACCGCGCGGCGCTGCCGGCCATGTGGGCGCGCGACCGCTTCGAGGACGTGTGGCGCAGCCTCGTCCAACTCGTCCTCGGCACCCGGATGGTGCGCGACGCGCGGCGGCAGCGGCTGTGCGCCCGCCACTTCCACCCCGAAAGGTTCTGAACCCGACCGACCACGAAACGGAGGAACGGTGTTCGCCCCCACCCCGGCTCCCGTCCTCGTCTCCACCCCCGCCCTGGCTTCGGGAGGCACCGACCCGAACCTCGAACTGACCCTCAAGGTGATGCCCGCGCTCGTCGTCATCCTGATCGCCTCGGCGGTCTGCGGACGGCTCGCGCTGATGGTGGTGCAGCCCCGCGTCCTCGGCGAGATGGTCGCGGGCGTCCTCCTCGGCCCCACCCTGTTCGGCGCGCTGTTCCCGGACGCGCAGCGCGCCGTGTTCCCCGCCGAGGTCAGGCCGATCCTGTACGTGCTGAGCACCATCGGCCTGACGCTCTACATGTTCCTCGTCGGCGCCGGACTCGACCACCAGGCCGCCAGGCCCGGTGAGGCGCGGCGGGCCATGGGCCTCGCGGTGTCGGGGGTCGTGCCCTCGCTGCTGCTGGGCGTGACCGCCGGAGCCCTGCTGTGGGGCACGCTCTCGCGCCCCGACGTCGGACGGTTCCAGTTCGCGCTGTTCGTCGGCGGCGCGCTGTCGCTCACCGCGTTCCCGATGCTCGCCCGGATCCTCTACGAGCGGGGCCTGGAGAACTCCCCGCTCGGACGGCTGTCGCTGCTCGCCGCCTCGGTCGACGACGCGCTCGCCTGGTGCCTGCTCGCGGTGCTGTCGGCGCTGCACCTCGGGTCGGGCATGGGCGACGCGTGGCGCACGATCGGGCTCTCGGCGCTGTTCGCGGCCGTGATGCTGACCGTCGTCACCCGGCTGCTGCGCCCGCTCGGCGAGGACTTCACGCGCCGGGGCGGGATCGGCGCCGGCGCGATGTACGTCGTCGTCCTCGTCCCGCTGGTCGCGGGCTGGCTCACCGACTGGATCGGCGTCTACTCGGTCTTCGGCGGGTTCGTCGCGGGCCTGGCGATGCCGCGCGACATGGCGTTCCGGCGCGCCGTGCACGAGCGCATGATGGGCACCGTCTCGACGCTGCTGCTGCCGGTGTTCTTCGCCTTCTCGGGCCTGAACACCGACCTCGGCGGAATCAGCAGCCTGACGCTGCTGCTCGCGCTCCTGCTGATCATGGCGGCGGGGTTCGGCGGCAAGTACTTCGGCTGCGCGCTGGCGATGCGCTCGATCGGGTTCGGGTGGCGCGAGTCGTACGCGGTCGGCGCGCTGATGAACGCGCGCGGGCTGATGATCCTGATCTTCATCAACATCGGGCTGGCGCAGGGGATGATCAGCCGGGAGGTGTTCTCGATGCTGGTCCTGGTGGCCGTCGTCACCACCGCCGGGACCCTTCCGCTCTACAAGCTGGCCCTTCCGGATCGGTTGGAGGCACACGAAAAGAACGTGCCAATCCCCGAACCGGTTCAATGATTTTCGGAATTGTCCACAATTGCCCTCAAGGCTGGCGGTTTCCTGATCACGGTGCGACCGTGGCCTCGTGTCCGCGCCAACGGAAACCGCCAGCCGGGTGCGGCAGCGCGCCGCGGACCGGCTGCTCATCGTCGAGGACGACGGGGAGCTCGGCCGGATGCTCGCGGGCCTGTTCGCCGAGCAGGGGTACGCGGTCGACCTCGCGCCCGACGGGCAGCGCGGCCTGCACCTCGCGCTCGGCCACGACCATGACGCGATCATCGTCGACCGCGGCCTGCCGGACGCCGACGGCATCGAGCTGGTGCTGCGGCTGCGCCGCCGCGCCTGCACGGTTCCGGTGCTCGTGCTGAGCGCGGCGGGCAGCGTCGCCGACCGGGTCGCGGGCCTGGACGCGGGCGCCGAGGACTACCTGGTCAAGCCGTTCGACGTCGAGGAGCTGCTGGCCCGCGTCCGGGCGCTGCTGCGCCGCCACCTGGACCGGGCGGGGCAGTTCCCGCTCGGCGCGGGCTGGTTCGACGCCGACAACCGGGTCGTCGCGCTGCCGACCGGCGAGCAGGTGCCGCTGTCGGGCCGCGAGGCGCGGCTGCTGCGCGCCCTCGCGACCCGCCCGCGCCAGGTGCACACCCGCGCCGTCCTGCGCCAGCACGTGTTCGATGGCGCCCGGACCGAGTCGATCGTCGACACCTACGTCTACTACCTGCGCGGCAAGCTCGGCGACAGCGTCGTGCACACGGTGCGCGGCGTCGGCTACCGGGTGGGGGAGCTGTGACGGCCGCCGACCTGGAGCGGAGCCTGCTCGCCCGGACGCGGCGCCTGGTCACCCTCCAGGTCGCCGCCGGGGTCTCCGCGCCGCTCCTGCTGGCGTGGGCGCTCTCGCACCGCGCGATCGCGGACGGCCCGCCCGAGCCCACGCTCTGCGGCGGGGACGCGGCGGAGGCGCGCCGCCGGATCCGCCGGGCGCTCGCCGCCGCCGAGGTGGCGGGCCTGCTGGCCGCGCCGCTGGCCGGCCACCTGCTCGCCCGCCGCGCGCTCGCCCCGCTCGGCGACGCGCTCGACCGGCGGGCGCGCCTGGCCGCCGACGCCGGGCACGAGCTGCGCGCCCCGCTGAGCCGCCTGCACCTGCGCGCCCAGCTCCTCGCCCGCAGGCTCCAGCCCGGCACCGACGTGGCCGACGACATGGAGCGCCTCGTCGTCGGCACCCGGCAGCTCGGCGAGGTCCTGGACGACGTGCTGCGCGCGTCCCGTCCCGCCCGGGGGCGGGAGGAGGGCGCCCCGGTCGACCTGGCCGCGCTCGCCGAGGAGGAGGCGGCGGCGGAGAAGGCCAGGGCCGAGGCGCGCGGCGTGACGATCGACGTGCTGCGGCGCGGGGACGACCACCTCGTCCGGGGCACCGAACCCGCCCTGCGCCGCGTGGTGACCGCGCTGCTCGACAACGCGGTGCGGCACGCCGAGGAGAACGTGCGCGTGATGGTGGCGCGCGGACCGTCCGGGCTGGTGGAGTTGACCGTGCAGGACGACGGCGCCGGGCTCGACCCGCGCGACGCCGGCCGCTACCTCACGCGCTTCACCGGCGCCCACGCGGAGGGGTTCGGGCTCGGCCTGGCCCTCGCCCGCGAGGTCGTGGACGCGCACGACGGCACGCTCACCGTGGCGGGGCGTCCCGGCGCGGGCGCGGCGTTCACCGTCCGCCTCCACGGGCCCGGGTCACGTCGGCGCACGCGGATCTTCGATCACTGTTGACTCCGATCCCACCGTCGCTTCACCTCGCGCACGCCATGATCGGCAGGCTTCGTGATCGCTGAGAAAGGCGTGGTGAACTGTGAGAACGCCCCTGTTGAGACCGTCCGGACCGAGGGTGCCCGTGCGGCTCCCCGCGGTACGGAGGTTCGCGGCCGCGCTGGCGGCCGCCGGTTCCGTGGTCGCGCTCTGCGCCGCCCCGGCGTCCGCCGGCGGGCCGCGCCCGCCGGACGTCGACGGCGCGGGCTCGGGCGAGCGGCCGGACGCGCGGTCGGCGACCCTCGCGCCCGCCGACCCCGGGGCGGTCGACCCGCCGCGCTACACCTCCACGACGCGGCTGGCGCCCGGGGTCGTGTTCAGGACGTTCGAGACGTCCTCCCCGGCCGGGCCCGTGCTCGGCGACCTGCTGGACGTCGACCTGCGCGACCCCCGGGTGCGCGTCGGCCTGCTGTCCCCGGGCGCGGTCGCCGCGCGCGGTACCGTCTCCCAGATGGCGAACGCCCGGCAGGCGCTGGCCGGGGTGAACGGCGACTTCTTCAACATCAGCGAGACGCACCCGGGCGTCACCCCGACCGGGTCGGCGTCCGGCCCCGAGATCGAGGAGGGGAGGGCGCTCAAGGCCGCCGTGCCCGACAAGCAGCGGTTCGGGCCCGGACTGCCGCCCGGCACGTCCGCCGAGGACGTCATCGCGGTCACCGACGACCACCGCGCCCGTGTGACCCGGCTGCACCTGGTCGGGACGGTCCGCGCGCGCCACCTCGACCTCCCGCTGCGCGGGCTCAACCAGTACGCGCTGCCGCAGGGCTCCGCCGGGGCGTTCACCAGCGAGTGGGGCACGGTGTCGCGGCTGCGCGCGGTCTGCGGCAGCGACGCGCGCCGCGACGACCCGTGCGACACCGACACCGCCGAGGTCACGCTGGAGCGCGGCGTCGTCACCAAGGTGACCGACTCGATCGGCGAGGGCGCGATCCCGCCCGGCACGACCGTGCTGGTCGGACGCGGCGCGGCGGCCGACACGCTGCGCACGCTGACCCCCGGCGAGCGGGTCGGCGTCCGCTACCGGTTCGCCAGTGCCAAGCGGGTGAGCTTCGCGGTGGGCGGCTTCCCGATCCTGCGCGACGGCGAGCCGCTCGCCGGGCTCGACCCGAAGGGCCCGGCGCCGCGCACCGCCGCCGGCGCCAGCCGCGACGGCCGCCACCTCTACCTGATGGTCGTGGACGGGCGGTCGCAGCGCAGCGCGGGCCTGACCGTCGCCGAGCTGGCCGCCCTGCTTGACAAGGCCGGAGTGGACGACGGGGTCAACCTGGACGGCGGCGGCTCCTCCACGTTCGTGGCCCGTGGCAGCGAGGAACCGGCCGTGACCGTGCGGAACGTCCCCTCGGACGGGGTCGAGCGCGCGGTCGCCAACGGAATCGGGGTCTTCGTCCGTCCTTGACTTTTCCGCGCCCTCCGTCCGGGTCTGACCAGTCAGCTTGACCGGGGGGCGGCGGTGGACCGCCCACGGAATCGCCCGTGGGCGGTTCACTCGTTTGTGGAACGTTCCCACGATTGACACGCAACCCTGACTCGACCGCGCCCCTGACCGAGTTCACGCACGTCAGAAGGGTTCTTGACCGACTTCAAGCAAATTCACAGTGACAGATGACCGAAGTCGTGCAGAAGTGTTACGTTCCCCTGCGTGACATCGAGCAAGCGTCGTGCGCAGATCGTGTCCTCCCTGCGCACGAAGGGGGCCGCCTCCGTCAAGGAGCTGGCGGAGACGCTCCAGGTGAGCGAGTCGACGATCCGTCGTGATCTCGACGTGCTGGACCGCAACGGCGAACTCGTGCGCACCTACGGGGGAGCGGCGCTCTCCCCGCAGGCGGCGGCGCCCGAGATCTCGTTCGCGGCGTCCGCGGAACGTGACAGCGCCGAGAAGGAGGCGGTCGCCGAGCGCGCCGCCGCCCTCGTCGAGGACGACATGGTCGTCGTGCTCGACATCGGCACCAGCACCCGGCTGATCGCGCGGCACCTGCGCGGCCGCCCGGTCACGGTGATCACCGCCAACCTGGCGGTGCTGGACGAGCTGCGCGACGACGAGGCCGTCCGGGTGTGCCTGCTCGGCGGCGTCGTCCGGCGCAACTACCTCTCGCTCGTGGGGTCGCTGACCGAGGCGGCGCTCCGCCAGGTCAGCTCCGACCTCGTGTTCCTGAGCTGTACCGGCGTGCGCCCGAACGGCCACGTCGTGGACGACATGGAGATCGAGACGCAGATCAAACGCTCCATGATCGAGGCCGCCGACCAGGTGGTGCTCGTCGCGTCCGAGGCCAAGTTCCCCGGCACCGGCTCGCTGCGCGTGTGCTCCCTCGCGCAGATCGACACGCTGGTCACCACCGCCGGTGCCGACCCGAAGACTCTTGAGCTCTGCCGGCAGGCGGGCGGGAAGGTTGTCATCGCATGAAGCTGGCCATTCTCGGGGGCGGCGGTTTCCGGGTGCCCTACGTGTACCAGGCGCTGCTGAACGACCACGGCTCCCCGCGCATCGAGGAGGTCTGGCTCCAGGACTCCGACCCCGGTCGGCTGGAGGCGATGGCGGCGGTCCTCGCCACGTTCGCCGAGGGCGTCGAGGGCGCGCCCGCCGTCTACACCAGCACGGGTCTCGACAAGGCGCTGGAGGGTGCCGACTTCGTCTTCGCCGCCGTGCGGGTCGGCGGCCTCGCCGGACGGGTGTGCGACGAGCGCGTGGCGCTCGACCTGAACGTGCTCGGGCAGGAGACCACCGGCCCCGGCGGCCTCGCCTACGGGCTGCGCACGATCCCGGTCATGGTCGACATCGCCGAGCGGGTGAAGGCGCTCGCGCCGAGCGCCTACGTCATCAACTTCACCAACCCCGCCGGGATGATCACCGAGGCGATGCGGGCGGTGCTGGGCGACCGGGTCCTCGGCGTCTGCGACACCCCGTCCGGGCTCGGCACCCGCGTCGCCGCCGCGCTCGGCCTGGACCCCGCTCGCCTCCAGCTCGACTACGTGGGCCTGAACCACCTCGGCTGGATGCGCCGCATCCTGCACGACGGCGTCGACGTCCTGCCCCGCATGCTCGCCGACGACGCGCTGCTCGGCTCGCTGGAGGAGGGCGTCGTCTTCGGCCGCGAGTGGCTGCGCGACCTCGGCGTGATCCCCAACGAGTACCTGTACTACTACTACTTCAACCGCGAGGCGGTGCGCGCCACCCTGGACGCGCCGCAGACGCGCGGCGAGTTCCTCGCCACCCAGCAGGCGGCGTTCTACGAGCGGATCGCGGCGGCGTCCGGCGGCGCTGCGCTGGAGCTGTGGCGCGAGACCGTCGCCTCCCGCAGCGCCAGCTACATGGCCGAGATGAAGGGCGCCGAGACCGGCGAGGCCTTGGAGGACCACGCCGGGGTGGACCCGGTGGACGAGGGCTACGCCGGGGTCGCGCTCAGCGTGATGGCCGCGATCAGCCGCAACGAGCCCGCCCGGATGATCCTGAACGTCCGCAACGGCTCCACCGTCACCGCCCTGCCCGGGGACGCCGTCGTCGAGGTGCCCGTCACCGTGGACGCCAACGGGATCCACCCGCTCGTCCTGGAGCAGCCCGACCTGCACCAGACCGGGCTCATGCAGCAGATGAAGGCCGTCGAGCGGCTCACGATCAGCGCGGCGCTCACCGGCTCGCGGGCCGACGCCGTCAAGGCGTTCGCGCTGCACCCCCTCGTCGACTCGGCCACGCTCGGCCGCAAGCTGCTCGACGGCTACATCGACCGCATCCCCGAGGTGGCGGCGGTCTTCACCCCCGGCGGCCGGCCGTGACCCCCCGGCGGCGACCGGTGACCCGGGGCCCGCGCGGGAGCCGCCTGCTCGCGGCCGCCCTCGCGGCCGTGGTGGCGGCGGCGCTGCTCGCGGTCGTCCCGGCCGCGCAGGCGGCGCCGGGCGCGCACGGGTCGCGGCCCGCGCGGGACCGTGCCAGGGCCGCGGCCGCCGTGGACGCGATGATGCGGTTCTACGACCGCGGGTCCGGCCGCTGGCAGCCCGAGTCGCCGTGGTGGCAGTCGGGCAACGCCCTCCAGGCCCTGCTCGACTACATGGCCGAGACGGGCTCGACCCGCTACATGCCGCAGGTGCGCAACACGATCGAGCAGCAGCGCAAGCCGCTGCCGTGGTGGCCCGAGGGCGGCGGCGAGTTCCGCGCCGACTCCACCGACGACACCGGCTGGTGGGCCCTCGCGATGGTCCGCGTGTACGACCTCACCCGCGACCGGCGCTACCTCGACATCGCCGAGACCGACGAGCGCTACATCCGCGAGTACTGGGACGACACGTGCGGTGGCGGCGTCTGGTGGGACATCCCCGGCAGGTCGTACAAGAACGCGATCAGCCTGGAGCTGTACTTCAAGCTGCTGGCGTCCCTGCACAACCGCGTCCGGGGCGACCGGGTGTACCTCGCCCGCGCCAAGGAGGCGTGGCGCTGGTTCGAGCGCAGCGGCATGATCAACAACGAGAACCTGGTCAACGACGGACTCACCACGCAGGACGGCGGCTGCGCCAGCAACCACGGCACCACCTGGACCTACAACCAGGGCGTCGTGCTCGGCGGGCTCGCCGAGCTGTACAAGGCGACCCGCGACCGGAAGCTGCTGGCCTCTGCCCGGCGCATCGCCGACGCGGTGATCAGGAGCCCGGAGCTGTCGCCCCGGGGCGTCCTGACCGAGCCGTGCGAGCCCGCCGGCACCTGCAACGCCGACCAGGCGTCGTTCAAGGGCATCTTCGCCCGCAACCTCGCCGAGCTGGACGCCGTCCTGCCCGGCCACCCCTACCGGGGCTACCTGCGCGCGCAGGCGGCGTCCCTGTACGAGC
Source organism: Actinomadura sp. NEAU-AAG7 (assembly GCF_018603865.1). Lineage (NCBI taxonomy): Bacteria > Bacillati > Actinomycetota > Actinomycetes > Streptosporangiales > Thermomonosporaceae > Actinomadura > Actinomadura sp. NEAU-AAG7. The sequence continues at coordinate 342,889 of NZ_JAHFZY010000007.1, read as the reverse complement.
ACGGGCGCAGCGGCGACCAGTACGGGCTGAGCTGGACCGGTCCCTTCGACCGCGCCGACATCGCCCGCCAGGAGTCGGCCGTGTCCCTGCTCACCGCCGTCCTGTGACCAGGACACCCCCTGCCCCTGCCACCCCCGCGAACACCACCCCCGACAGCACCACCCCCGACAGCACCACCCCAGCCCGCACCACCATCAGCACCGACGGACCTCGTGAGGAGGCGTCATGACAGCAGAGACCCTTAACGGGGCGGATCCGGCCGCGGACGCGGGACGGGGCGAGGCCGCGGCGCCCGGGCGCCCGCCCGAGCCATCACTCGCCGACCCGTGCGCCGAGCGCGGCCTGGCCGGCGAGCTGCTTCGCCGGGACGCCGAGGAGGGCGAGCAGCCCGGGCTGGACGTGTTCCTGTCCGGCCAGGTCTTCATGGACATGATCTTCACCGGGCTGCCCGGCCTGCCGCCGCCCGGGACCGAGCTGTTCACCGACGGCCTCGGCTCCGCGCCCGGCGGGATCGCCAACATCGCGGTCGCGATGAGCAGGCTCGGCCTGCGCGTCGGGTTGGCGGCGCCGTTCGGCGACGACCTGTTCGGCGCCTACCTGTGGCGGACCCTCGCCGAGCAGGAGGGCGTCGACCTCGGCCACTCCCGCCGGGTCACGGCCTGGCCGACGCCGGTGACGGTGTCGCTGGCCTACGACTCCGACCGCAGCATGGTCACCTACGCCAAGCCCATGCCGGACCTCGCGTCCGGCACGGGCGACGGAACGGGCGACGGGACGGGCGACGCGGGGGAGGCGGTGCTCGGCTCCCCGCCGCCGCCCGCGCGGGCCTGCTTCGTCGACATCGAGCGCCCGGTGCCGGGCTGGGCGAAGGAGATGCGCAAGGCCGGCACCACCGTGTTCGCCGACCTCGGCTGGGACGCGACCGAGACCTGGTCGAGCGAGGTGCTCGACCGGCTGGAGGACGTGGACGTGTTCCTGCCGAACGCCGTGGAGGCCATGGCCTACACCCGCACCGGCTCGCCGGAGGAGGCGGCGCGCGCGCTGTCCGCGCGGGTCCCCGTCGTTGTGGTCAAGCGCGGCGGCGACGGCGCGATCGCGATCGACTCCGCCACCGGCGAGGTCGCCGAGACGACCGCGCTGCCGGTGGAGGCGCTCGACGCGACCGGCGCCGGGGACGTGTTCGCCGCCGGGTTCCTGTTCGGGACGCTCGCCGGGCTGCCGCTCGCCGAGCGGCTGCGGTTCGCGAACCTGTGCGCGGGCCTGTCGGTCCGGCACCGCAGCGGCTCGCTCGGGGCGCCCTGCTGGGGCGAGATCGCCGCGTTCGGCGAGTCCGGCGAGGTCCCCGAGGCCGAACTCGAACCGTACGCCTTCGTCGTGGACTACATCCCCGACTCGGCGTCGGAGACCGTCGTCCGGGCCGAGCCCACCCTCCGGGCCGACCTGCAGCAGCCGTCCTGAACGCGGCCGAGAGAACCGCGCAGGATCAGTAAGAGAGAAGGGAGCCGCTATGCCGGCACTGATGAGGCGGGGAGCGGTCGCGACCGCCGCCGCCCTGGTGACCGCCCTCGCCGCCGCGTGCGCGCCGGGCGGGTCCAGTGACAAGCCCGCCGACAAGGCGCCAGCGGCGGTCAGCACCGACGTCGCGGGGGCGGGCAACGTGACGCTCACCGTCTGGGACCAGGAGGTCCAGGGCGGGATGAAGGAGCAGATCGAGACGCTCAACAAGCGGTTCGAGGCCAAGTACCCCAACGTCAAGATCAACCGGGTCTCGCGCTCGTTCAGCGACCTGCAGAAGACGCTGCGGCTCGCGCTGTCGGGCGGCAACCCGCCCGACGTCGTCGAGGCCAACCAGGGCTACGCGGCGATGGCGCAGTTCGTCAAGGCCGGCATGCTGCTGCCGCTCGACTCCTACGACCAGGTGTACGGGTGGAAGAAGCGCTTCCCCAAGGGCCTGATGGACCTCAACAGCGTCACCGACGACGGCAAGCTGATCGGGTCGGGCAAGCTGTACGGCGTCTCGCTCAACGGTGAGATCGTCGGGCTCTACTACAACAAGGAGAAGCTCGCCAAGCTCGGCATCCAGCCGCCGAAGACGTGGGCGGAGTTCGAGCAGGCGCTCGCGACCGCGAAGAACAAGGGCGAGGTCCCGGTCGCGTTCGGCAACGTCGAGAAGCTGCCGGCCATGCAGCTCTACGGCCTCCTCCAGGACGGCCTGACCGACAAGGAGTCCGTCCGCAAGCTGGTGTTCGGCAGCGGCGGCTCCTGGAGCGACGGCCCGAACGTCCAGGCGGCGCAGCGGCTGTCGGACTGGGCGAAGAAGGGCTACCTCACCAAGAACGCCAACTCCATCAAGTGGGACGACACGCCCGTGAACTTCGCCAAGGGCGACGGCGTGTTCATGTTCGGCGGCACCTGGTGGGCGCCCGACCTCAACGACCGGATGAAGGAGAAGGTCGGCTTCATGCTGCCGCCCGCCTCCCAGGCCGGCGCGCCGGTGGCGACGATGGGCGGCGAGAGCCTGCCGTGGTCGATCACGGCGAAGACCAAGCACCCGGACGTGGCCGCCGCCTACATCAACTTCATCACCTCGCCGGAGGCGATGGACGTCGCGGTGGAGACCGGCAGCCTGCCGGTGCTGCCCGCCCCGTCCAAGCAGCCCTCCGCGCCGCTGATGAAGGAGGTGCTGACGGCCTGGACCGAGCTCAGCAAGAACGACGGCACCACGCCCTACATCGACTACGCCACCCCCACCTTCACCGACGCGTTCGGCGGCCCGCTCCAGGAGCTCGTCGCCGGCAAGAAGTCGGCGGAGGCCGTTATGAAGGCGGCCCAGGACGACTACACCGCCTTCCAGAAGAAGAAGTGACCGGGCCGACACGGAGATAGAGGGAGCCCGCACATGACGACCGTCGCGCGGCACAAGACCGCGAGGAAGCGGAGCGAACCGGCGGACACGCGCGCGGCCGGGCGCCCGGGGGGCCGGTACGGGGGCCGGCCCCCCGGGGAGCCCCGGGCGATCGGGTGGCTGTACGTCCTGCCCGCCCTGCTGGTGTACGGGGGGTTCCTGTTGTGGCCGCTGATACGCGGCGCGCAGTTCTCGCTGTACGACTGGGACGGCCTCGGGACGGCGGAGTGGGCGGGCCTCTCCAACTACACCAGTACTTGGACCGATCCAGCGCTGCGCGGCGCCTTCGGGCACCTGCTGGTCCTCATCGTGTTCTACTCGGTCTTCCCGTGCTGCATCGCGTTCGTGCTGGTCGGCGCGATGTCCCGGACGAAGATCCGCGGTCTGGTGTTCTTCCGGACCGTGCTGTTCCTGCCGCAGGTGATCGCGATGGTCGCGGTCGCGGTGGCGTGGCGGTGGGTGTACTCCGAGGACGGCCCGATCAACACCGTCCTCGGCTGGCTGCACAGCGCGGGCCTGCCCGACTGGCGGCACGGCTGGCTCGGCGACTTCACCTTCGCGCTGCCCGCCGTCGGCCTCGTCGGGACGTGGGTCGGGATCGGGCTGGCGCTGGTGCTGTTCCTCGCCGGGGTGCAGAAGATCCCGAGGGAGCTGTACGAGGCGGCGCGGATCGACGGCGCCGGCGCCGTCCGTGAGTTCCTCACCGTCACGCTGCCCGCGCTGCGCCGCGAGCTGGCGGTGGCGCTGACGCTGACCACGATCATGGCGATCCGCAACTTCGACCTGATCTACATGGCCACCGAGGGCGGGCCGGGCGACGCCACGAAGGTGCCCGCCTACGAGGTCTACAACCGCACGTTCAACACCGGCGAGGTCGGGCTCGGATGCGCCATCGGCGTGACGCTGGCGGTGCTGGCCTTCGCCGTCACCGCCGGGATCGGCCGCCTGGTGGAAGGGAAGGACGCATGAACCCGCGGGGGGAACGGATCTTCAACCACGCGCTCCTCGCCGTGTTCGCGGTGATCGCGGTGTTCCCGATGATCGGCGTGGTGACGCAGGCGCTGAAGCTGCCGGACGACGTGGACTTCTCCTCGTTCGGCACGGCCTGGCGGGAGGGGCACTTCGCCACCTACCTGCGCAACAGCCTCATCGTCACCGCGTGCACCGTCGTGATCGCGGCGATCCTGTCGATCATGGCCGGATACGCGCTCGGCGCGATGAGGTTCCGGGGTGCCTCGGCGCTGTTCCTGGTCTTTCTCGCCGGATTGACGATCCCGACCGAGGCGGTCGTCGTGCCGCTCTATTTCGACCTCCGGTCGATGGGCCTCGACAACACCTATGCCGGGCTGATCCTGCCGCAGGTCGCGATGTCGGTCGCGTTCGGCACGTTCTGGATGCGCGCCTACTTCCGCAGCATCCCGCCCTCCCTGCTGGAGGCCGCGCGCATCGACGGCGCGTCGAGCTGGACCACGCTGTGGCGGGTGCTGGTACCGATCGGCCGCCCCGCCATCCTCACCATGCTGCTGCTCACCACCATGTGGACCTGGAACGAGTTCCTGCTCCCGCTGGTGATCATCAATTCGGACGAGGCGCTGCGCACCGCGCCTCTCGGTCTGTCCTTCTTCCAGGGCACGCACAAGACCGACTACTCGCTGCTCATGGCGGGCGCGCTCATCATCGCCGCGCCCATCGTGATCGTTTATGTCTTCCTGCAACGACAGTTCATCGCAGGAATGCTCTCGGGGGCCATCAAGGAGTAGGGAAAGTAAAGGAGAGTTCACTTGCGAAGACTCGCCCTACCCGCCGTCCTTTCCGCCGCGCTCGCGGCGTCCGCCCTCGCGTTGGCGTCCCCGCCCGCGCAGGCGGCGCCCGCACCGGCCGGCGCGCCGTCCGCACCGGGCGGCGCCCCGTCCGGTGACGGGAGGCTGGACGTCCTGTTCGTCGGGGCCCACCCCGACGACGAGGCCGGGACGCTGTCCACGCTCGGCCAGTGGAACGAGTTCGACAAGGCCAGGACCGGCGTCCTCACCGTCACGCGCGGCGAGGGCGGCGGCAACGCGTCCGGGAACGAGGAGGGGCCACCGCTCGGCCTGCTCCGTGAGAACGAGGAGCGGCGCGCCGTCGGCAAGGCGGGCGTCACCGACATCCACTACCTCGACAAGGTCGACTTCTACTACACGGTGAGCACCCCGCTCACCGCGAAGACCTGGGACCACGACAAGTCGCTGGAGAAGGTCGTCCGGCTGGTCCGCGAGACGCGGCCCAAGGTGATCGTCACCATGGTGCCCGCGCCGCTGCCGGGCCAGCACGGCAACCACCAGATGGCGGCGCGCCTGGCGACCGAGGCCTACTTCGCCGCGGCCGACCCGAAGGCGTACCCCGCGCAGCTCCGCGAGGAGGGGCTGAGCACCTGGGCGCCCGGACGGATCTTCCAGACCGGCGGCGCGTCCGGGCCCACGGGCGCCGCGTGCGCCACCGACCTGAAGCCGTCCCGGCCGGGGACGCTCGTGCGCGGCGTGTGGGGAGGCCGCGCGTCCGCCCGCAACGGCGGCAAGACGTGGGCGCAGGTCGAGCGCGAGGCCCAGCGCACCTACGTGAGCCAGGGCTGGGGCGGTTTCCCGGACGTGCCGTCCGACCCGTCCAAGATCGGCTGTGACTTCTTCACCCAGATCCACAGCCGGGCGCCGTTCACGCTGGGCAACACGGGCCCGACGGCGATGCTGGAGGGCGCGGTGCTGCCGGGCAAGGGCGGGCTTCCGCTCGGCACCGGCTTCTCACTGACCACCCAGTCGCTCGGGGTCACGCCCGGCGCCGGGTTCAAGGTGACCGCTCATGCCGTCGCGGAGCGCTCGCTGCGCGGGGCGAAGGCCGCGCTGTCGGTCCCCGCCGGTTGGAAGGTCGCGGGTTCGGGCGACCTCGGCACGGTGGGCACGAAGGAGCGGACCGCGACGTTCACGGTCACGCCTCCGGCCGGGACCGCCGCCGGGCGCGTCCAGCTCGCCGCGACCCTCACCGCCGGGAAGGCCACGGGCCAGGCCACGACGCAGGTCGAAGTGCAGCCCGCCGTCACCGGGACGATGGAGCCGCTGCCGCGCGTCTCCGACTTCGACTCCTGGGCGGCCAAGACCGGCGTCCAGTCCCTCACCGGGCAGGTCAAGCCGGTGCTGTCGCTGGCGTCCGGCAAGTCCCGCAAGGTCCGGGTGGACCTCGCGAACACGACCGCGTCCGCCCAGTCGGGCACGGTCCGGCTCGACCTGCCGAAGGGCTTCGCGGCCGACGAGCCGTCCAAGCCCTACACGCTCGCGGCCGGCGCCAAGGGCTCGGCCACCTTCACCGTCACCAACACCGACGCCTCGCTGCCCACCTCCAACGAGGGCGGCACCGGCGGCGACTACGACGTGACCATCACGACGACGCCGTCCTCGGGCGCCGCCGACGTGCAGAAGGGCGGCCTGGAGCTCGTCCCGACCTCCGTCCTGCCGAAGGCGGCCGGCGCCCCGGCCGTGGACGGCAAGGAGGCGGCCGGCGAGTACCCCGGACCCGAGCTGAACCTCTCCCGCGTGTGGGAGGGCGACGCGTGCGCCTCGGCGGACGACTGCTCGGCGACCGGCAAGGTCACCTGGACCGACGACGCGCTGTACCTGCTCGTCAAGGTCCGTGACGACAAGCAGGGGACCGTGCTCGGCGCGGACGACTGCAAGCGGCACTGGCGGAGCGACTCGGTCGAGATCGCGATCGACCCGCGCGGCGACTCCGAGAACACCTCCACCACGTTCAAGACCGGCATCTTCCCCCGGATGTCCGACGGCAAGCCGTGCTTCGAGCGCGACGCCGACGCGCACCAGGGCGGGCCCGAGACCGCGCCCGGGATGCAGGTGGCCTCGACGGTCGCCGACCCCTACGACGGGTACGTGATCGAGACGAAGATCCCCTTCAAGGCGCTGCCGACCGCCGTGGACCCGGCGCGGATGGGCCTGAACATCTTCGTGTACGACTCCGACACCCAGGACAAGACCGGCCAGACCCGTATCGGCTGGTCCACCTGGGGCGGCGTGCAGGGCGACCCGTACCGCTGGGGCCTGGTGTCCCTGCCCGGGCACACCCCGCCCGCCGGGATGCCGACCACGCCTCCGGAGCCGGTCATGCCGACCGACGCGGCGTCCTCGGTGAACTCGCCGGAGTCGATCCTGCAGGCCGTGCGGACGGGCGTCCCGCTCGCCGCCGGCCCCGAAGCGCCCCGCTCGGACACGGCGCGGATCACCGGGAGGCCGAAGCCCTCCGGCGGTTCGGTCAGCGTCAGGCTGCGGGCCACCGGGCCCGGCACGGCGAACCTCCAGGTGTGGGACGGCAAGGTGCTCGGCACGAAGAAGGTCGAGATCACCCGCGCGGGCGTCCAGACCGTGGCGGTCCCGGGCACGAGCGGCGTGGTGACCCTCGCCTTCGAGGCGCGGAAGGGGGGCACGGCGAGCGACGTCGCCAGCATCAGGTGACATGACACCGTCGCGCCGGGTCGCGGGTTCGCGGCCCGGCGCGGCGGTGCCCTACTTGCCGACGAGCGTGTGCGAGAAGGCGTAGCGGTCCGCGCGGTAGACGTGGGTGCCGAACTCGACGGCGGCGCCCGTGTCGTCGTAGGCGGTGCGGGTCATCGTGAGCAGCGGCGTGCCGCGCCGCTCGTCGAGCAGCCGCGCCTCGGCCGTGGTCGCGGCGCGCGCGCCGATCGTCTGGTGCGCGATCCGCAGGTTCACGCCCGCGTCCCGGAGCGTCTCGTACAGGCCGTGCTCGGTGAGCCGCTCGGCGGTGACCTCGACGAGGCCCGCCGGGAGGTGGTTGGTCATCAGCGCGAGCGGCTCGCCGCCGGCGAGCCGCAGCCGGTGCACCCGCAGCACCTCGGTGCCCGCCGCGACGCCGAGCTGCCCCGCGACCTCCTCGGACGCGGCGACCGGGCCGAGCGCCAGCACCTTGGTGCCGGGCTCGGCCCCGGCGGCGGCGAGGTCGTCGTAGAGGCTGGACAGCTCGATCGGCCGCCGCACCCGGGGCTGGACGACCTGCGTGCCGACCCCGCGCCTGCGCACGACCAGGCCCTTGTCCACCAGGTGCTGGATCGCCTGCCGGACGGTCGGCCGCGACAGCCGGTACCGGGCCGCCAGCTCCAGCTCGTTCTCCAGCCGCGTGCCGGGCGGCAGATCGCCCGCCCGGATGGCCTCCTCAAGCTGGCGGGCCACCTGGAAGTAGAGCGGGACGGGGCTGCCGCGATCCAGCTTCACGGTGGGTCCGTGCACGTCAGGACTCCTTCGCCTTGATCGCGACGAGGATAGCGGACGCGGTCTCGGTAGGGGCTAAAGTCCTTATGTCAGGACATACTGTTGACAGAAATTGGAGCGTTCCATGAAACTCGGCAGAGGCAACGGGAGGGGGACCGTATGAGGGTCGGGCTGGCCGGTGTGGGCCGGATCGGGGCCGGGCACGCGGAGACGCTGCGCGGCCTGGTCGAGGAGGTGGTCGTCGCCGACGCGGACGCCGGGCGTGCGCGCGAGGTGGCCGACAAGCTCGGCGTGGACCGGTCCGACTCCGTCGACGCGCTGTTCGGCGCCGGGCTGGACGCGCTGGTGGTCGCCACGCCGACCGCCGCGCACGCGCCGCTGGTGGTGCGCGCGGTCGAGGCGGGCCTGCCCGTGTTCGTCGAGAAGCCGGTCGCGGCCGACCTCGATGGAACGATCCAGACGCTGGCGGCCGTCCGGGACTCGGGGGTTTCGGTCCAGGTCGGATTCCAGCGCCGCTTCGACCCCGGGCACGTCGCCGCGCGCGACGCGGTCCGCTCGGGCAGGCTGGGCTGGGTGCACACCGTCCGCTCGCTCACCCTCGACCCGGCGCCGCCGCCGGACGCCTACATCCCGACCTCGGGCGGGCTGTTCCGGGACTGCTCGGTGCACGACTTCGACGCCGTCCGCTTCGTCACCGGCCGCGCCGTCACCGAGGTCACCGCGGCCGGCGCCCAGCGCGGCGCGCCGGTGTTCGCCGAGTCCGGCGACGTCTCGACCGGCTCGGCCGTCCTCACCCTGGACGACGGCACGCTCGCGGTCGTCTCCGCGAGCCGCTACAACGCGGCCGGGTACGACGTCCGCCTGGAGGTCCTCGGCTCCGAGGACGGCGTGGTCGTCGGCCTGGACGACCGCACCCCGCTCGCCCCGTCCGGGGTGGGCTTCCGCCCCGCGGGCCCGCCGCACACCGGGTTCCTGGAGCGCTTCGCCGACGCCTACGCCGCCGAGCTGCGCGCGTTCGTCGACATGGTGAACGCGGGTACGGAGAGCCCATGTCCACCCGAAGAGAGCCTGGAGGCGTTCTACGTGGCCGAGGCATGTGACATCTCCCGCCGCGAACGGCGCACCGTCACGATCGAGGAGGTCCGGCGATGATCGCCGCGTCCCGTGTCGCCGCCGCCCCGATCTCCTGGGGCGTCTGCGAGGTCCCCGGCTGGGGCCACCAGCTCGCCGCCGGGCGCGTCCTGGCCGAGATGCGCGACCTCGGCGTCGCCGCGACCGAGTTCGGACCCGACGGGTTCCTCCCGTCCGACCCGGGGGAGCGGGCGGCGCTGCTCGGCTCCTACGGGCTGCGGCCCGTGGGCGGGTTCGTCCCGCTCGTCCTGCACGACCCCGGCCGCGACCCGCTGCCGGAGCTGTCGCGCGCGCTCGACTCGTTCGGTGAGCCCGGCGCCACCGTCGTGCTCGCCGCCACCACCGGCCTGGACGGCTACGACGAGCGGCCCGTCCTCGGCCCCGAGCACTGGAGCGCCCTGCTCACCAACCTCGGCCGCGCCACCGGGCACGCCGCCGATCGCGGCCACCGCGCGGTGCTGCACCCGCACGTCGGCACGGTCGTGGAGACCCGCGAGGAGGTCGGCCGCGTGCTGGACGGCTCGGACGCCGCGCTCTGCCTGGACACCGGGCACCTGCTCATCGGCGGCACCGACCCGCTGGAGCTGGCCCGCGCGTCCGCCGGCCGCGTCGCGCACGTCCATCTGAAGGACGTGGACGCCGCGCTGGCCCGGCGCGTCCAGACCGGCGGCATCGGCTACACCGCCGCCGTCCGAGAGGGGATCTACCGCCCGCTCGGGCAGGGCGACATCGACATCACCGGCATCATCGACGCGCTGGAGGGCGTGGGCTACAACGGCTGGTACGTGCTGGAGCAGGACATGGTCCTGGACGCCGAGCCCGACCCGTCCGCCGGTCCCGCCCGCGACGTCCGCGCCTGCCTCGACTTCCTGGCCGCGGCATGACGCACGACCTGATCACCATGGGGCGGGTCAGCGTCGACGTCTACCCGCTCCAGACCGGCGTCCCGCTGGAGGAGGTCGAGTCGTTCGGCAAGTACCTCGGCGGCAGCCCGACCAACGTCGCGGTCGCCGCCGCCCGGTACGGCCACCGGACGGCCGTCATCACGCGCACCGGAGCCGACCCGTTCGGCCGCTTCGTCCACCGCGCGCTCGCCGGGTACGGGGTGGACGACCGGTTCGTCACCGACGTCCCCGGGCTCCCGACGCCGCTGGCGTTCTGCGAGATCTTCCCGCCCGACGACTTCCCGCTGTACTTCTACCGCTACCCCAAGGCGCCCGACCTGGAGATCCACGGCCACGAGCTGGACCTCGACGCGATCGCCGGGGCGCGGATCTTCTGGGCGACCGTCACGGGCCTGTCGCAGGAGCCCAGCCACGGCAGCACGCTCGCCGCGATGGCCGCGAACACCGGCACGACCGTCCTGGACCTGGACTGGCGCCCGATGTTCTGGGAGTCGCGGGACGAGGCGCGCGAGCGCGTCGGCCGCGCCCTCGACCACGCCACCGTGGCGATCGGGAACCTGGAGGAGTGCGAGCTGGCCGTCGGCGAGCGCGAGCCGCACGCCGCCGCGCGGGCGCTGCTGGAGCGCGGCGTGTCGATCGCCATCGTCAAGCAGGGGCCGCGCGGCACGCTGGCCGCCACGGGCGAGGAGGTCGTCGAGGTGCCGCCGACGCCGGTCGAGGTCGTCAACGGCCTCGGCGCGGGCGACGCGTTCGGCGGCGCCGTCTGCCACGGCCTGCTGGACGGCTGGGACCTCGCCCGCACGCTCCGCTTCGCGAGCGCCGCCGGGGCGCTGGTCGCCTCCCGCCTGGCCTGCGCCGACGCGATGCCCACCGAACCGGAGGTCGAGGAACTGATGGAGAAGACCCAGCAGGGGGAGGCGCTGCGTTGACCGGGACCTTCGCCGAACGGCTCGCCGGCGTGATCGAGACGCGCGCGACGCGGCCCGGGGCGGTCGCGGAGGCCGCCGCGAACCGGCGGCGGCCGGCCGCGCCGCCCGCCCGGCTGATGATCATCGCGGCGGACCATCCGGCGCGCGGCGCGCTGCGCGCCGGGGACGACCCGCTCGCCATGGGCGACCGGGGCCGGCTGCTGGAGCGGATGTGCGCCGCGCTCGCCCGTCCCGGCGTGGACGGCGTGCTCGGCACCCCCGACGTCATCGAGGACCTGCTGCTCCTCGGCGCGCTGGACGGCAAGGTCGTGCTCGGGTCGATGAACCGGGGCGGGCTCGCGGGCTCGGCGTTCGAGATCGACGACCGGTTCACCGGGTACACCCCGGCCGCGATCGCGGCGGCCGGGCTGGACGGCGGCAAGATGCTGCTGCGCGTCGACCTGGAGGACCCGGCGACCGCGCGGACGCTGGAGTCGTGCGCGCACGCGGTCACGGGCCTCGCCGAGCACGGGCTGATGGCGATGGTGGAGCCGTTCCTGTCGACGCGGGCGGGCGGCGGGAGGGTCCGCAACGTGCTGACGCCGGAGGCGATGATCCAGGTGATGTCGATCGCCTCGGGGCTCGGCGCGACGTCGGCCCACACGTGGCTGAAGGTCCCGGTGGTGGACCGGATGGAGGAGGTCATGGCGGCTTCGACGCTGCCCGCCGTCCTGCTCGGCGGCGAGGTGCCCGCCGATCCGGACGCGGCGCTCGCCGGATGGGCGAAGGCGCTGGCGCTGCCGTCCGTCCGCGGCCTGGTGGTGGGGCGCACGCTGCTGTACCCGCCGGACGACGACGTCGCCGCCGCCGTGGACGCCGCGGTGGGGCTGCTGTGAGCGCCCCGGAGGTCTCGCTGGAGATCACGCCGGACGGCGCGGGCTGGACGTACTCGGGCCTGCGCGTCCTCACGCTCGCGCCGGGGGAGGAGGCGGTGCTGGAGACCGGCGGCGCCGAGACCCTCGTGCTGCCGCTCGCCGGGTCGTGCGCGGTCACCATCGAGGCGGACGGCGGCACGGAGACCTTCGACCTCGAAGGCCGTCCCGACGTGTTCTCCCGGGTGACCGACTTCGCCTACGCGCCCCGCGACGCGGCACTGCGGGTCGTCTCGCGGGACGGCGGGCGGTTCGCGCTGCCCTCGGCCCGCTGCGAGCGGCGGCTGCGGCCCCGCTACGGCCCGGCCGAGGACGTGCCGGTCGAGCTGCGCGGGGCCGGGCGGATGGCGCGGCAGGTCACCAACTTCTGCACGCCGGACGCGTTCGAGGCCGACCGGCTGATCGCCTGCGAGGTGCTGACGCCGGGCGGCAACTGGTCGTCCTACCCGCCGCACAAGCACGACGAGGACACCCCGGACGAGTCCGTGCTGGAGGAGATCTACTACTTCGAGGTCGCGGACGCGCCGGACGGCGGCCCCGGCATGGGCTACCAGCGCGTCTACGGCAGCACCGACGTGCTGGAGGAGGTCCGCACCGGCGACGCGGTGCTGATCCCGCACGGCTGGCACGGCCCGTCGATGGCGGTGCCCGGCTACGACCTGTACTACCTGAACGTGATGGCGGGACCGGGCGAGCGCGTCTGGAAGATCTGCGACGACCCGGCGCACGCCTGGATCCGCGGCACCTGGCCGGACCTGCCGCCCGACCCGAGGCTGCCGATGACGTCGGCGGCCGGACGCCGCGGGCACCTGGAGGGAGAACGATGACCGCGACCGAGCGGCTCACCGTCGGGCAGGCGGTCGTCCGCTTCCTGGCGAACCAGTGGACCGAGCGCGACGGCGAGCGCCGCCGCTTCTTCGCCGGCTGCTTCGGCATCTTCGGCCACGGCAACGTGGCGGGCCTCGGCCAGGCGCTGCTCCAGGACGACTCCCTGCCCTACCGCGCCGCGCGCAACGAGCAGGCGATGGTGCACGCGGCGGTCGGGTACGCGCGGATGCACGACCGGCTCCGCGCGTACGCGTGCACGACGTCGGTCGGGCCGGGCGCGACGAACATGGTCACGGGCGCGGCGCTCGCGACGATCAACCGGATCCCGGTGCTGCTGCTGCCCGGCGACGTGTTCGCGACCCGGGTCGCGAACCCGGTGCTCCAGGAGCTGGAGGACGCGCGGTCCTACGACGTGTCGGTGAACGACTGCTTCAAGCCGGTGTCGCGGTACTGGGACCGGATCAACCGTCCCGAGCAGCTCCCCGCCGCGCTGCTCGCGGCCATGCGGGTGCTGACCGACCCGGCCGAGACCGGCGCGGTCACGCTCGCGCTGCCGCAGGACGTGCAGGCCGAGGCGCACGACTGGCCGGTGGAGCTGTTCGCCGAGCGGACCTGGCGGGTCCCGCGCGCCGTCCCCGAGCCCGCCGCGCTGGAGGAGGCGGCGGCGCTGCTGCGGACGGCCGAGCGGCCGCTGATCGTCGCGGGCGGCGGCGCCATCTACTCCGGCGCGACCGCCGAGCTGGCCGCGCTCGCCGCCGAGACCGGCATCCCGGTCGCGGAGACGCAGGCGGGCAAGGGCTCGCTGCCGTGGGACCACCCCGCCTCGGTCGGCGCGGTCGGCGCGACGGGCACGACCGCCGCCAACGCGCTGGCCCGCGAGGCCGACGTCGTGCTCGGCGTCGGCACCCGCTACAGCGACTTCACCACCGGCTCGCGGACGGCGTTCGCGCGCCCCGGCGTCCGGTTCGTGAACCTCAACGTCGCCGCGCCGGACACCGCCAAGCACGCGGGCGTCCCGCTGCTCGCCGACGCCCGCGCCGGGCTCGCCGCGCTGCGGGTCGCGCTGGGCGGCCACGCGGTCGCCGCGTCCTACCGGCGGGAGACCGCCGCGCTGGCCGGGCGCTGGAACGCCGCCGTCGACCACGCCTACGGCCTCGGCCACGGCCCGCTCCCGGCCCAGTCGGAGATCATCGGCATCGTCAACGAGGTGAGCGGACCGCGCGACGTCGTGGTGTGCGCGGCCGGGTCGATGCCCGGCGACCTGCACAAGCTGTGGCGGACGCGCGACCCGAAGGGCTACCACGTCGAGTACGGCTACTCCTGCATGGGCTACGAGATCGCCGGTGGCCTCGGCGTGAAGCTCGCCGCGCCCGACCGGGAGGTGTTCGTCCTCGTCGGCGACGGCTCGTACCTGATGATGGCGCAGGAGCTGGTCACCGCCGTCGCGGACGGCGTGAAGCTCGTCGTCGTGCTCGTCCAGAACCACGGGTTCGCCTCGATCGGCAACCTGTCGGAGTCGGTCGGCGCGGAGCGCTTCGGCACCCGGTTCCGGCTGCCCGGCGACCTCGCCGCGAACGCCGCCGCGCTCGGCGCCGACGTGCTGCGCGCCACCACCGCCGGCGAGTTCCGCACCGCGCTCACGCGGGCGCGGGACTCGTCCCGGACGACGGTCGTGCACGTGGAGACGGACCCGACCGTGCCCGCGCCCGACAGCGAGTCCTGGTGGGACGTGCCGGTCGCGGAGGTCTCGACGCTGGAGTCCACGGCGCGGGCCCGCGCCGTCTACGAGGAGGGCAAGAAGGCGCAGCGCCCCCTGATCTGAAGGTTTTCCGAGTTCTGAGCGGGCCCGCCCCTGGCGGGCCCGCCTTGTCGTTCCTGGCCGGTTTCATGGTGAATCCGTGGTGAAGATCGCCTATCGCTCGTGAAACGGCGAGAACGCGCGCTTCCGGCGTTATGATCCCTGCGGTGACGATCTTTCGCCCCGCATGCCGCTCCCTGGGGGAGGTGCCGCGTTGACCGAGCCCGGCATCGAGCCGTACACGCCGGACGTGGATACCCCGAATGCTGCCCGAATGTACGATTATTACCTGGGCGGTAAGGACAATTACCCCGCCGACCGCGAGGCCGCCGAGAAGATCATGGCGCTCGGCCCGAGCCGCGACATCTGCGTGGCCAACCGGCGTTTCCTCGGACGCTCCGTCCGGCTGGCGGCCGAGCAGGGCATCCGCCAGTTCCTCGACCTCGGGACGGGCCTGCCCACGCAGGACAACGTCCACGAGGTCGCCAAGAGCGTCGTCCCGGACGCCCATGTGGTCTACGTCGACTACGACCCCGTGGTCCTGACGCACGCGCGGGCGCTGCGGGCGATCGACGACACCACGACCGTCGTCTCCAAGGACATCCGGCGGCCCGGCGAGATCCTCGGGCACCCGGACGTGCGGCGCCTGATCGACTTCTCCGAACCGGTCGCGGTGATGTTCGTGGCGATCCTGCACTGCCTCACCGACGACGAGGACCCGTGGGGCGTCGTCGGTGAGTTCACGGCGCCGCTGGCGCCGGGCAGCCACCTGATCGTCTCCCATCTGACCGACGACGCGCACCCGGAGGAGGGCGCCGCCGCGCGCGAGGTCTACCAGGGCGCGACGGCTCCGCTGGTCCACCGCTCGCACGCGGCCATCTCCCGTTTCTTCACGGGATTCGACCTGGTGGAGCCCGGGGTGACGCAGGTGAACGAATGGCGGCCCGACGGCGAGGCGGACCGCACCCGTCCCGGTGGCGAATGGTTCTACGTGGGAGTCGGACGCAGAAGATGAGAGCGCATCACGCGGTGGCCGCGGCCGCCCTCGGCATGGCGTTGCTGGCGGCGGGCTGTTCCGACCCGAACGACGGGGAGAAGAAGAGCGAGGGGAAGAATGCCAAGCACATCGCGTTCTTCGGGTTCGCCAAGGCCAACTCGTTCACGGTCGCGACGTTCGACGGCGTGAAACAGCAGGCCGGAAAGTCGGGCGCGACGGCGGAGTTCTTCGACTCGGCGTTCGACGCCCAACTCCAGGTGCGGCAGATCCAGGACGCGGTGACCGCGAAGCGCTTCGGCGTGTTCGTCGTGCAGGCCAACGACGGGACGGCGGTTTTCCCCGCCGTCCGCGCGGCCGTGCGGGAGGGCATCGCGGTCGTCGTGCAGTTCACCCCGGTCGGCACCCGGTACGACACCGAGCAGCCGCAGGTGCCCGGCGCGGTCTCGCTGGTCGACGTGCCCGCCCGCAACGGCCGCCGGCTCGGCGAGCTGGGCGCGGCCGCCTGCGCGAGCCGCAAGGCGAAGTCGTGCGAGGTCGCCTACCTGGAGGGCATGAAGACGCTGCCGCTGGACAACGCCCGCACGCAGGCGGTCGTGTCCACGCTCAAGAACTCCCCGGGCGTGAAGGTGCTCCCGACGGTCGAGGGCGGCTACACCAAGGACTCCGGGCGCAAGGCCATGCAGGACGTGCTCCAGGCCCACCCGGACGTGCGGGTCGTGCTCGGCTCGTCGCAGGCGCTGCTCGGCGCCGAGGGCGTCGCCAAGGGCAAGAAGATCCTCTACGTCGGCAACGGCGCGTCGCGCCAGGCGGTCGCGGCCGTCCGTGAGGGCCGCTGGTTCGGCATCCCGTACCTGCCGGTGCGGACGGCGGGCGCCAAGGCCGCCGAGCTGGGCCTCGCGAAGGCGGCCGGGCAGAACGTGCCGGCGGCCGTCGACATGGCCTCGCTCGTGCCGGACGAGGGCAGGCTCACCAAGGCCACGCTCCCCGGCGTCACCGGCGAGTACGACGAGTAGCCGGGGCATGGACGTCGCGCTCGACCGGATCGGCAAGAGCTACGGCGGGACGGCCGTCCTGCGCGAGGTGTCGCTGGACCTGCCCGGCGGGCGGGTCCACGGCGTCGTGGGGGAGAACGGCGCGGGCAAGAGCACGCTCGCGCGGGTGCTGTGCGGGGCGGTCCGTCCGGACTCCGGGCGCGTCACGGTCGACGGCGCGCCCGTCCGGCTCCGGGCGCCCCGGGACGCGCTGCGCCACGGCATCGCGCTCGTCACGCAGGAGGGCGCGATCGTCCCGGGGCTGAGCGTCCTCGACAACGTCTTCCTGGGCACCCCGCACGCCACCCGGAGGCGGGAGCGGTTCGCCGCGCTCCTCGACCGCACCGGCTTCGACCTGCCCGCCGCCGCGCGGGCCGGGGACCTGCCGCTCGTCCAGCGGCAGCGGACCGAGATCCTGCGCGCGCTCGCCCACGGCGCGCGGCTCCTCGTGCTGGACGAGCCGACCGCGCTGCTGCCCCGCACCGACGCCGCGCTGCTGCTCGCCCTCGCCCGCCGCCTCGCCGCCGACGGAACCGGGATCGTGCTCATCTCCCACCGGCTGGAGGAGGTCCTGGACGGCTGCGACACCGTCACCGTCCTGCGCGACGGGCGGCACGTCTCCACCGCGCCCGCCGCCGACCGCACCGCCGGCGGCCTGCTGGAGGAGATCGCCGGACGCCCCGTCGAGACCCGCTACCCCGAGCCGGAGCCCGTCCCCGCCGGCGCGCCGGTGCTCCTGGAGGCCCGGGAGCTGTCCAGGGGCGACGCCGTGCGCGGGGTGTCGTTGCGGGTCAGGGCCGGGGAGATCGTCGGGCTCGCGGGCCTGGTCGGCAGCGGGCGCACCGAGACGCTCCGGCTGCTGTTCGGCGCCGACCGCCGGGACTCCGGCGAGGTGCGCGTCGCCGGACGGCCGCTGCGGGCCCGGGGCGGACCGGCGGCGGCGATCGCGCTCGGCATGGCGCTCGTGCCCGAGTCGCGCGCCGAGCACGGGCTCGTTCTGGTCAGGCCCACCACCGAGAACCTGCGCATGGCCGCGCTGCCGGGCCGCCGCCCCCTGCGCGTCGTGCGTAGGGGCGCCGAGCGGCGCGCCGCCCAGGCCACCGCCGACGGCCTCGGCGTCCGCGGCACCGGCCTCGACCGGCCCGCGTGGACGCTGTCGGGCGGCAACCAGCAGCGCGCGGTCTTCGGCAAGTGGCTCGTCCGCCGCCCCCGCGTCCTGCTCGCCGACGAGCCGACCCGCGGCGTGGACGTCGCCGCCAAGGCCCAGATCCACCGGCTGATCACCGACCTCGCGGCGCGGGGGACGGCGGTGCTCGTCGCCTCCTCGGAGGTCGAGGAGGTGCTCGGGCTCGCGCACCGCGTGCTGGTCATGCGCGGCGGCGCGATCGCGGGGGAGTGCCCGCGCGGCGCGGCGCGCGCCGGGGACGTCCTCGCGCTCGCGGGCCTGCGGTGAGGACGCTCCGCGACCACGGCGTGGTGGTGGCCCTCGCCGCGCTCGTCCTCGCGCTGTCGCTGTCCACCGACACGTTCCTGACCAAGGGCAACCTGGTCAACCTCCTCGACCAGGCCGTCGTCGTCGGGCTGCTGGCCTGCGGCATGACGCTGTGCGTCGTCTGCGGGGTGTTCGACCTCGCCTGCGGCGCCGTCCTCGCGGTGAGCGCGGTCGTCGCCGTCATCGTCACCCGGTCGGCGGGCGTCCCCGCCGGATACGCGGCGGGCGTCGCGACCGGGGCCCTGATGGGGACGGCCACCGGGCTCGCCGTCGTGCTGTCGCGCGTCCACTCCTTCATCGCGACGCTCGCGCTCAGCATCGTCTACCGGGGCCTCGCCGTCGTGATCACCGGCGGCGCCATCGTCTACCCGCGCGCCGCGCAGCTCGACGCGTTCCAGATGATCGGCTGGCCCACCGCGCTCGGCGGGATCACCGCCGCGACCCTCGTGCTCGCGGGCGTCGCCGCCGCGGCCACGGTGCTGCTGTCGGCGACCGCGTTCGGACGGAGCGTCCACGCCGTCGGCGGCAACCCCGAGGCGGCGCGGCTGTCGGGGATCAGGACCGGGCCCGTGCGGGTCGCGGTGTTCGCCGCCAGCGGCGCCTGCGCCGGGACGGCCGGGCTCGTCATGGCCGCCCGGGGCGGCTCCGCCCAGCCCGGCATCGGGAACCTGCTGGAGCTGACCGCGATCGCCGCCGTCGTCCTCGGCGGCACCAGCATCCTCGGCGGCGAGGGCGCGGTGTGGCGCGGCATGGTCGGCGTGCTGATCCTCACGCTCATCTCCAACGGCTTCAACCTGCTCGGCTGGAACCCCACCTACAAGCAGGTCATCGAGGGCCTGCTGATCCTTTCCGCCGTGACCCTCGACCAGGCCCTGCGCCGCCGCGAGACCTGACCTGCCTGCCGGGTGCCGCGCGGCGCCGTGCGCTTGACAAATGGGTGAGCGCTCACTCAGTCTGGAGGCGGGGTGCTCACCCGCGTCCCTTCCCTGTCCGACACCCGCTGAGGAGCCCAGATGTACACCGAACTCGCCGGAGCCGTCGTCGTGGTCACCGGCGGCTCGCGCGGCATCGGCGCCCACACCGCCCGCGCGTTCGCCGCCGAGGGCGCCAAGGTCGCGGTCCTCGGCCGCGACGGCGCGGCGCTGGAGAAGGTCGCCGCCGAAACCGGCGGACTGGGCCTGGTCGCCGACGTGACCGACCTCGCCGCGATCGAGGACGCCCGGCGCCTGGTCGAGGACGAGCTCGGCCCGGTGGGCGTCCTGTGCGCCTTCGCGGGCGGCGGCATCGCCCGGCCGGGGCCCACCGCGTCCATGAGCGAGCAGGAGTGGCGCTCGGTCGTCGACGGCAACCTCACCGCCACGTTCCTCACGCTGAAGAGCTTCCTGCCCGGGATGCAGGAGCGGCGGGCGGGCTCGATCGTCACGATGTCGTCCTCGGCCGGGCGGCTGCCCACCAACCTCCCGGGCGGCGGCGGGCGCGACGCGGGCAACCGCTGGGGCGCGCCGGTCGCCTACGAGGCGGCGAAGGCGGGCGTCCAGGCGCTCACCCGGCACGTCGCCGCCGAGGTCGGGCCGGACGGCGTGCGCGCCAACTGCCTCGCCCCCGCGGCGATCCGCACCGAGCGCACCGCGCGCCACATGCCGCCGGAGGTCCAGGAGGCCGTCGCGGCCGCCCACCCGCTCGGCCGGCTCGGCGAGCCCGCCGACGTCGCGGGCGCCGCGCTGTTCCTCGCGTCCGCGCAGGCGTCCTGGCTGACCGGCCTCACCGTCGACGTCGCGGGCGGCCGGGTCATGCTCTGACCCCCTGGGCCCGCCGGCACGGGCTCAGGGTTCGAAGCGGTAGCCCATGCCCGGCTCGGTGATCAGGTGCCGGGGCCGCGCCGGGTCGGGCTCCAGCTTGCGGCGCAGCTGCGCGAGGTAGACGCGCAGGTAGTTGGTCTCCTTCTCATAGGAGGGCCCCCACACCTCGCGCAGCAGCTGCCGCTGGCTGACCAGCCGCCCGGCGTCGCGGACGAGCAGCTCCAGGATGTGCCACTCGGTCGGCGTCAGCCGGACGTCCGCGCCGTCCCGCTCCACCCGCTTGGCGGCGAGGTCCACGGTGAAGTCCCCGGTCTCCACCACCGGCGCCTCGTCGGCGGGCCGCGCGCGCCGCACGGCCGCGCGCAGCCGCGCCAGCAGCTCGTCCATGCCGAACGGCTTGGTGACGTAGTCGTCGGCGCCGATGTCGAGCGCCGCGACCTTCTCGGCGGAGGCGTGCCGCGCCGACAGCACGATGATCGGCACCCCGGTCCAGCCGCGCAGGCCCCGGATCACCTCGACGCCGTCCATGTCGGGCAGGCCGAGGTCGAGGACCACCACGTCCGGGGGGCGGCGCGCGGCCGCCTCCAGCGCGCTCCTGCCGTCGGGCGCCGCGTCGACCTCGTAGCCGCGCGCCCGCAGGTTGATCCGCAGCGCCCGGACGATCTGCGGCTCGTCCTCGACCAGCAGCACCCGCGTCATCGTCCCTCCCGGGGCTCGGGCGCGGCCGCGGGCGGCAGCGCGAAGACCATGGTCAGGCCGCCGCCCGGGGTGTCCTCGGCGTGCAGCGTCCCGCCCATGGCCTCGGTGAAGCCGCGGGCGACCGCCAGCCCGAGCCCGACCCCGGTGCCCCGGGGCGCGTCGCCGAGCCGCTGGAACGGCGCGAACACGCGCTCCTTCGCCGCGTCGGGCACCCCCGGGCCCCGGTCGGCGACGCGGATCTCGATCCGGCCCGGCCCGCGCCCGAGCCGCAGCTCGCTGCCCGACACCAGCACCGGCTCGCGGCTGTGCCGGACGGCGTTCTCCACCACGTTGGCGAGGGCCCGCTCCAGCAGCCCCGGGTCGGCCTCGACCGGCGGCAGCGCCTCGGGCACGTCGGTCTCGACGCGGTCCCCGGGGACGCCGCGCAGCGCGCCGGGCAGCACCTCCTCCACGCTGACGTGCCGGACGAGCGGGACGACGGCGCCGGTCTGCAACCGGCTCATGTCCAGGAGGTTGCCGATGAGCCCGTCCAGGCGGTCGGCGGACTCCTCGATCGTGGCGAGCAGCTCCGCCTCGTCCTCGGGGGCGAAGTCCACGTCGGCGGCGCGCAGGCTGCTCACGCCCGCCTTGATCGAGGCCAGCGGGGTGCGCAGGTCGTGTGAGACCGCCGCCAGCAGCGCCGTGCGGATCTTGTTGCCCTCGGCCAGCCGCCGGGCCCGCGCCGCCTCCTCGGCCAGCCGCCGCCACTCCAGGACGGCCGCCGCCTGCGAGGCGAACGCCGACAGCACCCGCCGGTCGGCCGCGGGGAGCACCCGTCCGCGCAGCGCGAGCACCGTCTCGCCCTCGCCGCCGGGTTCCGCGCCCTCCGCGACCGGCGCCCGCACCTCCGCGTCCTCGGGACGCCCGCACGGGTCGGGCCCGGTGGCGCCCAGCACGTTCCACCCGCCGTCGTCCCGCTCCAGCAGCGCGGCCGAGGTGACCCCGAACGTCTCCCGGACGCGTTCCAGCAGCGCCGGGAGCGCCCGCTCCCCGCGCAGCACGCTGGAGGCCAGCAGGCCCAGCGTCTCGGCCTCGGCGCTGCTCTGGGCGGCCTGCCGGGTGCGGCGGGCGGCCAGGTCCACCACCGACGACACCGCCACCGCGACCCCGATGAAGATCGCCAGCGCGAGCGCGTTCTGCGCGTCGGCGATCGTCAGCGTGTGGAAGGGCGGGGTGAAGAACCAGTTCGCGAGCAGGCTGCCCAGCACCGCCGCCGCCACCGCGGGCCACAGCCCGCCCGCCAGCGCGACCCCGACGGTCAGCGCCAGGTAGAGCAGGATGTCGGTGACCAGCCCGAAGTGCCCGAAGCCGCTCGACAGCAGGGCGGTCAGCAGCGGCGGGCCGAGCGCCGACAGCGCCCAGCCGGCGGCCCTGCGGCGGGGGCTCAGCGCCGACCCGGCCGTCCGCGCGATCCCGCGCCCCTTGCCGACGTGCTCGTGGGTGACGATGTGGACGTCGAGGTCCCCGGCGTCCCGGCTGACGGTCGCGCCGACGCCGGGCCCGAGCACCGCCTGCCACGCCGGGCGGCGGCTCGACCCGAGCACGAGCTGGGTGGCGTTGACGCCGCGCGCGAACTCCAGCAGCGCCCGCGCGACCTGGTCGCCGACGACCTGGTGGTAGGTCCCGCCCAGGCTCTCCAGCAGCGCGCGCTGGCCCGCCAGCGTCCGCGGCGAGCCCTCGCTGAGGCCGTCGCTGCGCACCACCCGGACGGCGAGCAGGTCGGCGTGCCCGGCGCGGGCGGCGAGCCGCGCGGCGCGGCGGACGAGCGTCTCGCCCTCCGGGCCGCCGGTGAGCGCCACCACGATCCGCTCCCGCGCCTCCCACCGCTCGGTGATGTCGTGCTGGTCGCGGTAGCGGGCCAGGCCCTCGTCCACCCGGTC
The DNA here is from genome assembly GCF_018603865.1 of Actinomadura sp. NEAU-AAG7. NCBI lineage: Bacteria > Bacillati > Actinomycetota > Actinomycetes > Streptosporangiales > Thermomonosporaceae > Actinomadura > Actinomadura sp. NEAU-AAG7. The sequence goes on along the minus strand of NZ_JAHFZY010000007.1, from coordinate 320,284 downwards.
GGCCACCCACAGCAGCGCCAGCTCCCGCAGCGCGGCGAGGTTGCCCGCCCGGAAGTAGTGGGCGAGCGCCGCGTCGACCCGTCCGGGCGCGTAGACGTTGCCGTGCGCGAGGCGGCGGCGCAGCGCCTCGGGCGTCATGTCGACCAGCTCGACCTGGTCGGCGCGGCGCACGACGGCGTCGGGGACGGTCTCGCGCTGCCGGACCCCGGTGATCCGCTCGACCACGTCGTTCAGCGACTCCAGGTGCTGGATGTTGACGGTGGAGATCACGTCGATGCCCGCGTCCAGCAGCTCCTGGATGTCCTGCCAGCGCTTGGCGTTGCGGCAGCCGGGGACGTTGGTGTGCGCCAGCTCGTCCACCAGCGCGATCTCGGGTCGGCGGGCGAGCACGGCGTCCAGGTCCATCTCGGTGAACGCCGCGCCCCGGTAGAGGCGCTCGTGCCGGGGGACGACCTCCAGACCGCCGAGCTGCTCGGCGGTGTGCGGCCGCCCGTGCGTCTCGGCGAGGCCGACGACGACGTCGGCGCCCCGCCCGGCGCGCCGCCGCCCCTCGTTCAGCATCGCGTAGGTCTTGCCGACCCCCGGCGCCGCGCCCAGGTAGACGCGCCACGTACCCCGCGTGCCCCGCGTGCCCATCCCGGGCCCACCTCCCCCGCCGGGGCCCTCCCCGGTTTCCGGCCTGGCGAAATCTAGCAAAGCGCCAACAGGACCCCTCATCACGACATATCCCGCACGGGCCGGACGACTCAGGACCCGACGCCGCGGTCGAGCTCCAGGTTGAGCCGCACCACGTTCACCACCGGCTCGCCCATGAACCCGAGCGCCCGTCCGGTCCGGTTGTGCCGGACCGCCTCCAGCACCCGCTCCACCGGCACGCCGCGCGCCCGCGCCACCCGGGGCGCCTGGAGCCGCGCGTACGCGGGGCTGATGTGGGGATCGAGGCCGCTCCCGCTCGCGGTGACCGCGTCGGCGGGCACCCGGGGCCTGGACGGCGCGCCGCCCCGCACCGGGACGGTCAGCCCGGCGGCGAGGTCCTCGCCCGGCCTGGCGCACTCGACCCGGACGCCGTGGTACTCGCGGACGAACGGCACCGCCGGGCACGCCTGGTCGGCGCTCACCACCCGCGCCGGATGCCGGACGGTCCCGTCGGCGGCGCGCGCGCCGAACACCTTCAGCACCGCGCCCACGCCCTCCGGCGTGCAGAACGGGCGGGCGCCGCTCACGCCCTCCAGGTCGCCGACCGCCTTGCTGCGCGCGCAGACCTGGGTGAGCAGGCTCGGCGCCCCCTCGACGCCGGGCGCCGGGAGCGTGTCCACGACGTCCTCGGGGCCGAGGTTGCTCGCGGACGACGCGGTCGGGTCGTAGCCGTCGCCCGCGTTGGACGGACGGCTCTGGAAGTAGCGCGGGATCGGGTTCCCGTCCCTGTCGGTGAACGACTGGCCGATGAGGCGGCTGCCCGCCGTGCGGCCGCCGGGCGCGCTCACGAGCGAGCCGCCGGCCCGGTCCTCCAGACCGGGAAGCTGCGCGACCGCGAACACGGCCAGCGGGTAGGCGACCCCGCACACGGCGGTCAGGACGAGCAGCGCCCGCACCGCCGCCAGGTGCCCGCGGATCCAGGTGGGCATACGCATGTCAGGACATCCCCGGAAGAAATTGAATGAACAGGTCGATGAGCTTGATGCCGATGAACGGCGCGACGATCCCGCCGAGCCCGTAGACGGCCAGGTTGCGCGACAGCAGCGCGGACGCCCCGCCCGGCCGGTACCGCACGCCGCGCAGCGCCAGCGGGATCAGCGCGACGATGACCAGCGCGTTGAACACGACCGCCGACAGGATCGCCGACTGCGGGCTGTGCAGCCGCATGACGTTGAGCGCGTCCAGGCCGGGGAACAGCGTCAGGAACAGCGCCGGGATGATCGCGAAGTACTTGGCGATGTCGTTGGCGATGGAGAACGTGGTCAGCGCGCCGCGCGTGATCAGGAGCTGCTTGCCGATCCCGACGATCTCGATGAGCTTGGTCGGGTCGGAGTCCAGGTCGACCATGTTCCCGGCCTCCTTGGCGGCCGAGGTGCCGGTGTTCATCGCGACCCCGACGTCGGCCTGCGCGAGCGCGGGCGCGTCGTTGGTGCCGTCCCCGGTCATCGCGACGAGCCGGCCGCCCTCCTGCTCCCGCTTGATCAGCGCGAGCTTGTCCTCCGGAGTCGCCTCGGCGAGGAAGTCGTCCACCCCGGCCTCGTCGGCGATGGCCTTCGCGGTCAGCGGGTTGTCGCCGGTGATCATCACGGTGCGGATGCCCATCGCCCGCATCTCCGCGAACCGCTCCGCCATCCCCTGCTTGACGACGTCCTTGAGGTGGATCACCCCGAGGACCCGCGTCCCGGACGGGCCGGACTCGCCCACCACCAGCGGCGTCCCGCCCGAGGAGGAGATCTCCTCGACGGCGCGGCCCAGCCCCGGCGGGACGTCCCCGCCCCGCTCGCGCGCCCACGCCGCGACCGCGCTCGCCGCGCCCTTGCGCAGCCGGCGGCCGGGCAGGTCGACGCCCGACATCCGGGTCCGCGCGGTGAAGGGGACCCATTCCGCGCCGTCCAGTTCGCCGGGCGTGCGCTCGCGCAGCCCGTGCAGCCGTTTGGCCAGCACCACGACCGAGCGCCCCTCGGGCGTCTCGTCGGCGAGGCTGGCGAGCTGCGCCGCGTCCGCCAGTTCCCGCTCGGCCACGCCGCCCAGCGGCAGGAACGCCGCCGCCTGCCGGTCGCCGAGCGTGATCGTGCCGGTCTTGTCCAGCAGCAGCGTGTCGACGTCGCCCGCCGCCTCGACCGCGCGCCCGCTCATCGCGAGCACGTTCCGCTGGACGAGCCGGTCCATGCCCGCGATGCCGATCGCGCTCAGCAGCGCGCCGATCGTCGTCGGGATCAGGCACACCAGCAGCGACACCAGCACGATCCCGGTGATCCCGCCGGAATCCAGCGCCAGGCCGCCCGGCACGCCCGGGTCGGCGCCCATGGAGTAGATCGCCATCGGCTGGAGCGTCGCGACCGCCAGCACGAAGATGATCGTCAGCGCGGCGAGCAGGATGTTGAGCGCGATCTCGTTCGGCGTCCGCTGCCGGCTCGACCCCTCCACCAGCGAGATCATCCGGTCGATGAAGCTCTCGCCCGGCCGCTGCGTGACCTCGACGACGATCCGGTCCGACAGCACCCGCGTCCCGCCGGTCACCGCGCTGCGGTCGCCGCCGGACTCGCGGATCACCGGCGCCGACTCGCCGGTGATCGCCGACTCGTCCACGCTGGCGATGCCCTCGACGACGTCCCCGTCCGCCGGGACGGTCTCCCCGGCCTCGACGACGACGTGGTCGCCCTGCCGCAGCTCGGGCGCGGGCACGGTCTCCTCCCGCGGGTCCGGCCCGCCGGGCCGCCAGCCGGTGAGGCGGCGGGCCACCATGTCGCGCTTGGCGCGGCGGAGCGTCTCGGCCTGCGCCCTGCCGCGCCCTTCCGCGACCGCCTCCGCCAGGTTCGCGAAGACCACCGTCAGCCACAGCCAGCCGACCGCCAGCCAGCCGAACCAGCTCGGCCGGACGGACGCCAGCACCGTGGACCACGCCGCGCCGACCTCCACGATCAGCATCACCGGGTTGCGCCACAGCGTGCGGGGGTCGAGCTTGCGGAGCGCGTCCGGCAGCGCGGCCGCCAGCACGCCGGGGCCGAGGAGCCCGCGCCGGGCGCCGCCGGGCCTCCCGCCGGGGGAGGGGGTGCGTGCGGGCGTCCGCGCGGCCCGCGTCTGGAGGGACATCAGTGGACTCCTTCGGCCAGCGGTCCGAGCGCCAGCACGGGCAGGAAGGTGAGGGCGACGAGGACGACCGTGACGCCGGCGACCATGCCGACGAACTGCGGCCGGTGGGTGGGCAGCGTGCCGTCCGACTCGGGCGTGTGCCCCTGCCGGGCCAGCGACCCGGCCAGCGCGAGCACGAAGACGATCGGCAGGAAGCGCCCGACCGCCATGCACAGGCCGAGGGCCGTGTCGTACCAGACCGTGTTGACGGTGAGCCCGGCGAACGCCGACCCGTTGTTGTTGGACGCCGAGGTGAACGCGTAGAGCACCTCGCTGAGGCCGTGCGGGCCGGAGTTCAGCATCCCCGCGCGGCCGTGCCCGGTGGCGGCGGCGGCGCCCGTCCCGGCCAGCACCAGAGCCGGCATGACGAGGAAGTACAGCGACGCCAGCTTGATCTCGCGGGCGCCGATCTTCTTGCCCAGGTACTCGGGGGTGCGGCCCACCATCAGCCCGGCGACGAACACCGTGATCACGGCGAGCACCAGCATCCCGTACAGCCCGGAGCCGACCCCGCCGGGCGCGACCTCGCCGAGCAGCATGTTCAGCATCGTCATCATCCCGCCGAGGCTCGTGTAGGAGTCGTGGAAGGAGTCCACGGCGCCGGTCGAGGTCAGCGTGGTCACGGCGGCGAACACCGCCGAGTCCAGGACGCCGAACCGCGCCTCGGTGCCCTCCGTCGCGGCGCCGACCGCGGTCGGAACGGTCCCGTGGTGCACGGCCTGGAGCGTCATCGTCAGCGCGACGCTGACCAGCGCCAGCAGGCCCATCACCGCCGCGATCGCGTAGCCCTGGCGCGGCTGGCGCACCATCCGGCCGAACGTGCGGGTCAGCGCGAACGGGATCAGCAGGATCAGCAGCATCTCCAGCCAGTTCGTCCAGGACGTCGGGTTCTCGAACGGATGCGCCGAGTTGGCGTTGAAGAACCCGCCGCCGTTGGTGCCCAGCTCCTTGATCGCCTCCTGGCTCGCGACCGGCCCGCCCGGCAGGGTCTGCGACCCGCCCGTGACCGTCGTCACCGTGTGGTCGGCCGGATCCTGGAGGTTCTGCACGACCCCGCCCGCCACCAGCGCGACCGCGCCGAGGAAGGCGACGGGGAGGAGGATCCGCAGCGTCCCCCGCACCAGGTCGACCCAGAAGTTGCCGAGGCCCTCCGTCCGGCGGCGCGCGAACCCGCGCATCAGCGCGACCGCGACCGCCATGCCGACCGCCGCCGACACGAAGTTCTGCACCGCGAGCCCGGTCATCTGCACGAGGTGGCCCATGGTCGACTCGCCCGAGTACGACTGCCAGTTGGTGTTGGTGACGAAGCTGACCGCCGTGTTCCATGCCTGGTCGGGCTTGACCGGGTCCATTCCGAGGCTCAGCAGCAGGCGGTTCTGGAGCCGCTGGAACCCGTACAGGAACAGGACGCCGACCACCGAGAACGCGAGGACGGCGCGCGCGTACACGCCCCACCGCTGGTCGGCGTCGGGCCTGACGCCGACCAGCCGGTAGATCCACCGCTCCACGCGCGTGTGCCGCGTACCGGAGTAGACCCGGTACATGTAGTCGCCCAGCGGCCTGTGGGTCAGGACGAGGGCGAGCACGAGGGATCCGAGGAACAGGACCCCCGCAGTCGTCGAACTCACTAGAGACGCTCCGGGAACAGAAGGGCCGCGACGAGCAGGACGGTCACCAGGACGGCCAGCACCAGGCCGACCGTGTTCTGCGCGGTCACAGCCGCTCGACCGCCTTCACGACCAGCGCGAACAGGGCGAACAGCGCCACCGTCAGCAGGACGAACGCCAGATCGGACATCTCTCGCTTCCCTTGTCGAAGGACCGCCCCGCCGTCCGGAAGGGCGCCAGATGAGTAGAACTCCCGGTCAGGGGTGATTTGAGGTGTCTTGACGGCTTCTTAGCGCCGGACGGGCCGGGCTTAACGCGTCCCTAACGCGCCCCTAACGCGGAGGGCCGGCGCGCCGGGTACCCACCCGGCCGGGCGCGCGCAACCCCTATTTTTCATTGAATGATCATCTATGAATCCACCGAAGAATGGACCTCTTGACCGGAGGTCCAAGCAATGGAAGGGTATTGACAACGCGATGGCGAAAGCGCTTCATATGGTGATGAAAGCGGGGTCGGCTCGTTGGCGGATTCGACACGGCAGATCACGGTGCGGGCGGCCTCGGATGCGGACCTGCCGCAGATCAGCGCCCTTTGCGAACGGGAACTCCAGCTCGACCGGGCGGCGGCGGGATACCCCGCCCTGCTGATGCGCCGGCCCCGGTCCGTGGTGGTCGCCACCTGCGGCGAAGCGCTGCTGGGCGCGGCATTCGGCTCGGTGACGCGCTCGCCCGCCCCCGACGGGGTCATCGACCTGCTCGCCGTCGACGGCTCGGCCCGGCGCGCGGGAATAGCGCGCCGCCTCGTCGCGCATCTCGAAGCGGAGTTCCTGGGCCGGGGCTGTGCGGCGATCACCGTGCAGGGGAACTCCCCCTGCTATCTCTGGCCCGGAGTCGATCTTCGTTATACCCCCGCGATCGGCTTCTTCGAGGCGCTGGGATTCTCCCGCAGGCACTGCTTCGTCAACATGGACGTCGACCTATTCGAGGCCCCGCTCGACACCGCCGAGGACGAGAAACGGCTGGCCGACTCCGGAATCCGCGTCCAGCGCGCCCGGCCCGAGGACAAGGCCGCCCTCCAGGCGTGGGTCGGCTCGGGCGTCGGAGGCGCGGAGGAGGCCTGGGTGGAGGAGATCGAGGTCACGCTGGACAACCCGGAGGCGGGCTGCCTCGTGGCGACCCACCGGGAGGAGGTCATCGGCTTCGTCGCCTACGGCCTCAACCAGCTTCACATCGTCGGCCCGCTGGCCGTGGACCCGGCCCACCGCCGCGCGGGCCTCGGAACGGTCCTGATGAAGCGGTGCCTGGCCGAGCAGCGGGACCGGCTGGGCCTGCGCACCGCCGAGATCGGCTGGGCGGGCCCCGTCGGCCTGTTCTCCAAGACCCTCACGGCCACCATCAACCGGGCCTTCTGGCAGTACACCAGGCCCCTCGCCGCCACCCCTTAGCGCGGCGCCCCATGGGCTCGACGACACCCATGGGGAACGGGACGAACACGGTGCGTCGTGCCGAGAACGGCAATGAAACGGACTTATGTGGGTAAAGCGTCGGCATGCGAATCGGTGTGCTGGACGTGGGTTCGAATTCCGCCCATCTCAAGGTGATGGACCTCAAGGTGGGCGCGCCGCCGGCGCCGGTGACGACGGTCAAGCGTCCGACCAGGCTGGCCGAGGCGGTCGACGCCGAGGGGAGGGTGGCGCGGGAGGCGATGGAGCGGCTGGTCCTGTCGGTGGGCGAGGCCGTGTACGCCGCCGCCGAGCACGGCGTCGAGGAACTGGTCGCGTTCGCGACGTCGGCGGTGCGGGACGCGGCGAACCAGCGGGAGATCGTCGACGAGGTCGCGGCGGCGACCGGGGTGCGGCTCGGCTTCCTGTCCGGCCGGGACGAGGCGCGGCTGACGTTCCTCGCCGCCCGCGCCTGGTACGGGTGGTCGGGCGGGCGGCTGCTGCTGGCCGACATCGGTGGCGGATCGCTGGAGATCGCCCACGGGGAGGGCCAGGAGCCGGCGCTGGCGGTGTCGCTGCCGCTCGGCGCGGGCCGGCTCACCCGCGCGCACCTGCCGGGGGACCCGCCCTCCCGCAAGCACGTGCGCCGGCTGCGCCGCCGGGTGTACGAGCGGCTGTCCGAGACGTCCGCCCGGGTGCTCGCCGGGCTGGACGACGAGCGGCCGGTGCGTCCGGTGGCGACGTCCAAGACCTTCACCCAGCTCGCGCGGCTGACCGGGGCGCCCCGGCGCAAGGACGGCCCGTACACGCGGCGGGTGCTGGAGTTGGAGCGGCTCCGCGAGCAGATCCCCGTCCTGGCGTCCAAGCGCGCCGCCGCCCGCGCGAAGCTGCCCGGGGTGTCCCGGCCCCGGGCGCCGCAGATCCTGGCGGGCGCGATCGTCGCCGAGGCGCTCATGACGACCCTGGAGATCGACCGGGTCGACATCTGCCCGTGGGCGATCCGCGAGGGCCTGATCATCCGGCGCCTGCAGGCGATGTCGGATCCGGCGGCGGCCGACGCCGAGACCGCGCGCCTCACCCAGGCAGTCCCCGCCGTCGCGTCGCGGGGCCGCTCGCCGCTGCGCGCGGTCCCCGTGCTCACCGCCTGACCGTTCCACGGGCGCCCCTCCCGCCCCCGACGTTTCGCGGCGGTGGCCCGGGTACTTCGCCGGGGACCGATCCACCGGACCCGAAGGAGGGCGCCGATGCGCGCCGTAGTGATCAACTGCACCCTGAAGCGCTCACCGGCGACCTCCAACACCCACGCGCTCGCTTCGGTGGTGGAGGAGGCGCTGCGGGCGAGGGGGGTCACGGTGGAGACCGTCCGGGCCGTGGACCTGGACATCCCGCCGGGCGTGGAGACCGACCTCGGCGACGGGGACCCGTGGCCCGCCGTGCACAAGTCGCTGCTGGAGTCGGAGATCCTGATCCTCGCCTCGCCGACGTGGGCGGGACAGCCGTCCTCGGTCGCCCAGCGGGTCATCGAGCGGATGGACGCGATGCTGTCGGAGACCGACGACGCCGGCCGCCCCGTCGCCTTCAACCGGGTCGCCGGGGTGATCGTCACCGGGAACGAGGACGGCGCCCACCACGTGATCAACAACCTGAGCGGCGCGCTGAACGAGTTCGGCTACACGATCCCGGGCCAGGCGTGGACGTACTGGAACCGGGGCCCCGGGCCGGGCCCGACCTACCTGGAGAGCGAGGAGGGCAAGGACTGGTCGCACAGCACCGGGCGGGCCATGGCCTCCAACCTGGTGGCCGCCGCCACGGCGCTGGCCGCGAACCCGATCCCCGCGCCGCCCTCCTGACCCCTGCCCCCTGATCTCTGGCCGTCGGCACCGCCCCGCTCGCCGCTGACGAGGACCTGCGGGGCGGTGCCCTTGATCCGGGTGCGGAGCCACTTGCGGCGCGTCTCCGCCGCCTCGCGGCATTCGCCGACGACGTCGAGCAGCCCCGCGTCCCAGGCGGTCCGATCTCCGCCTCCCGCGCAGCCGAAAAGGCCCTGCGGCCCGAGCCGTCCGTGGTTGACGCGGTCGGAGGCGCGCCGCGCCCCGCACGCCGACGATCCGGTCGTCGTGCACGGCGACGTCCATCCCGCAGCCGTTCGAGCACAGCACGCACGCCGACCGAACCCACTCGACCTCGTCCTCGGAGATCCCCGCGTGGAGGTACTGGTCGACCCGGACCGGCCATGGCGAGCCTGATCCGCCCGGGGTCCTCGTCCCCCAGACGTCGTCGACGCGGTCCGTCGATGCGGCCGGTGTGTCGTGCACGGGCCCTCCTGCTGTCGCGGTCGGCGCGCGGCCCCACCTACCCGGCGCCCGGTCGGTGTGAAACGGCCGCGCGAACGTTAAGGCTCGTGGCAGACGGGAATGGCCGGACGAGCCGCCACCGACGGCGGCCCGCTCGCGGAGGACCCCCGCGGCGGCAGCGACTTCATGCGAGGTGACCACGTGACCAGCCCGTCGGGCCAGAGCCAGCCGTATCCGGGTGAGACGTCGAAGATGGATCCGCGTCCGCGCGACGAGATGCGCGGCTACGAGGGGCGCGGCCTGCTCGCGGGACGGCGGGCGCTGATCACCGGTGGAGACTCCGGCATCGGACGCGCGGTCGCGGTCGCGTTCGCCAAGGAGGGCGCCGACGTCGCGATCACCTACCTGGAGGAGGACGAGGACGCCCGGCACACCGCTGGCCTGGTCGAGGCCGAGGGCCGGCGCTGCCCGACCTTCGGCGGCGACCTGGCCGAGGAGCGGCACGCCCGCGACGTCGTCCGGCGCGCGGCGGAGGAGCTCGGCGGCCTGGACGTCCTGGTCCTGCACCACGGCACCCAGCGGCCGGTCGAGGACGTCCGCGAGATCGGCACCGACCAGCTCGACCGCACCTTCCGCGTGAACGTGCACAGCCTCTTCTGGACCGTCCAGGAGGCCCTCGACCACCTGCCGGACGACGGCTCCATCGTCGTCACCGGATCGATCAACGGGCTGCGCGGCAACACCAGCCTGATCGACTACTCGGCCAGCAAGGCGGCCGCGATGACCTTCGCGCAGTGCATGGCCCAGTCGCTCGTGGAACGCGGCATCCGGGTCAACATCGTCTCCCCGGGCCCGGTCTGGACCCCGCTCATCCCGGCCACCTTCGACGAGGACCGCGTCGAGGGCTTCGGCGAGCAGGCCCCCATGGGCCGCGCCGCCGACCCGGACGAGATCGCCCCCTCCTACGTCTTCTTCGCCAGCAGCCGGCTGTCCTCCTACTACACGGGCCAGAACCTCGTCCCCGCCGGAGGGGAGATCCACCCCGGCTGACCGGTCTCCGGGTTCGGCGCAGCGGCCGGGCGACATCTCCCTTGCCCACCGGCCACCCGTCCCGGTCACCTCGGGTGTCAGGGATCCGCGCGGCGAGATCTTCGTGATTAGGGGACGGGACGGGCGCGGCCCGGCATCATCGGTGTCAGTGAGCGCACGCGCGCTCGCACCACGTGACCGTCCGGCGGGGCGTCCGCCCGCCAAACAGGAGGGACCCTTCCCATGACCGCCCCCGCCGCCGCCGTTCGGGCCGATCGCTTCGCGCGGTTGTGGATGCGAGGTGAGCTGCACAGCAGTCCCACCGACCCGGTCGGAGCCGTGGTCACCCACCTGACGGAGGAGTTCGACGCGGCGGACGTCACGTTCCGGCCGTGGAAGCCCGCCAAGGGAGCCGCCGACCGGTCCATGGCGACGACGGCGTCCTGGCGCGACCCGGACGCGGGCCTGGTGGTCGCCGCTCTGGTGGTGGGGGAGCGGGCCGGGCCGGACGAGCCGGACAGGGTGGAGTGGGGGTGCAGCGCCTACGCCGACCACGGCTGGAGCGGCGCCGCCGACTCGCCCGCCGCGACGCTCGCGCTGGCCGGCGCGGGCGTGCGCGATCCGAGCGGGGTGCCGGTGTTCGCCGGTCCGGTCATCGCCGCCGACGCCCCGAACTGGACGGAGCTGGAGACCAGCGAGATCGGGGCGAGCGAGATGCCGGGCTCCCCACCGCTCGGCCGCCTGATCGTCATGGCCACCGCGGACGACCACGAGCGGCTGACCCGAGCGCTCGCCGATCCGGCACGCACCACCGGGGTGCTGATCACCGCCGCGCCCGGACCCGCCGGCCCCACCCCCGACGAGCTGGCCGCCACGGTCTGGCCCGGGCTGTGCACGGTGGTGGTGGCCTCCGCCCGCGCGCGCAAGTCGCTGGCCCGCAGGCTGCCCCAGCGCCCGGTCCCGGTGGGCGGCGCGCGGTGGTTCGCGCCCGCCACACGGGCCGGGGACGCGGCGCGCGACGTGGTCTTCTCCAAGGCCGCGCTGCGGCGGCCCGGCTGGTCGGAGCCGCTGTTCGCGAACTGCGCCACGGCCTGCGTCCGGCACGCCCCCACCGGCCCGGCCGCCGAGGCCGCGGCCCTCCTGGACGAGCACCCCCTGCTGCGCAGGCTCGCCGCCCCCGGGGACGCGGCCGTCCCCGCGCGACCACCGGCGCTGCCCGTCCCGCGCCTGCCAGAGCCCGACCCGCCGAAGCCGGCGCCCCCGAAGCCGCCCGCGGTGCCCGAGCCGTCCGGGCAGGCGGAGCCGGCCGGCGCCAAGGCCGAACTCGCGCGGCTGCGCGAGGCCCACCAGCGGCTGTGCGAGCAGCACCGGCAACTGCGCGACAAGCACCAGCGCACGTGCACCCAGGTGACCTCGCTCGACGAGCAACTCCAGCAGACCCGCCCGCAGCTGAACCTGCTCGCCGACCTCACCGCCGAGAACGACACCCTGCTGGCCGAGAACCAGCGCCTGTCCGCCGAGCGCGACACGGCCGTCCGCGAGCGCGGGATCCTCGCGCACCGGCTGGCCGCCCTCACCCGCGCCGGGCAGGCCGGCCCGGACGCCGCCGTCGTCACCGACACCGTCCCCGGCAGCATGCGCGAACTGCTGGCCCAGGCCGCCGACCAGTACCCGCTGCTGGACTTCACCCGGCTCGACCCCGACCCGAGCGACCGGCTCGACCACCACCCCAAGGCCGACGGCTGGCGCCGCAAACTCGCCGACGCGTTCACCTCGCTCCACCACTACGCGACCGCGAAACGCCGCTGCCTGGACAACGGCAGGCCCCCCGGCCCCGACCTCGCGACCTTCTACGCCTTCCTCACGTCCGGGCATCCGGGCGCGCTCATCAGCGCCCACATCATCGCGATGAGCGAGTCGGACATGTCCGAGCGCAACCACCGCTACCGCCAGGCCCGCACCTTCCCCGTCGACCCGAGCACCGACCCGTCCGGCCGCGCGTTCATGGGCGCCCACATCAAACTCGACACGCTGGCCCCGGCGCCCCGCGTCCATTTCCTGGACGTCCTGGCCGACCGGGCGAAGATCCACATCGGGTACGTCGGCGAGCACCTCCCCAGCGCCCGCACGAACTAGCCGGTGTTCATCCGAGTCAAGGCCCAGGGCACTCGCCTCCGGCGTCGTCGCCGCTCAGCAACGCGCCCAGGTGGCGGTTGCGGCCACTTCGAAACGTGCTCTGCCCCCAGGGCCCCTTGATGTGGCCGTGCCGAGTCGGCTTTGTCGCCCAGCGGCACGTTCGCGCCCGGATCGTGGAGGAACGCGTAGTGGACGGGGTCGGCGTGAGAGCCGAAAGGTGGTCGTCGTGCTGCACGGCATCGACGTCTCGTCCCACAACCCCTCCTTCGAGGCCGAGGGGTTGGACTTTGTGATCGTCAAGGCGACCGAGGGTCGCTCCTACACCAACCCCCTCCGGGCCGAGCAGCCCGCGCGGGCCCGCCGCGCGGGCTGCGTGGTGGGCTTCTACCACTTCCTGCTCGGCCGCCGGGGGCTGAGCCCGGCCCGGATCACGGCGCAGGCCCGCTACTTCGTCGAGCACTGCGGTGCCGAGCGCGGGGACATCCTGGCCCTGGACTGGGAGACCGACCCGAAGGGCCGGCTCGCCACCAGCGCCCAGAAGGACAAGTTCCTGCAAGAGGTGAGCAGGCTGCGTCCCGGCCACCGGCTGGTCCTCTACGTCAACCGCGACCTGTGGACCAGGAAGAGCACCGGCGACCACAAGGCCGACGGCCTCTGGATCGCCGACTACCGCAAGGCCGGACATCCGCTCATCCACGACGAATGGCGCTTCCACCAGTACACCTCCGAACCGCTCGACAAGAACGTCGCCGACTTCGAGAACCAGGACGCGCTCAAGAAATGGGCCTCGACCGCCTAGCGTCCCCGAAGGCCGGCAATACGAGGAACTCCGACGCCTGAGCGTCGGAGTTCTTCTTGTGAGCGCCCCATCTCGCCGACGGAGACCAAGGTCATTCGCGATGCCGATCTTTTGGCGTGGTGGTCCAGGTGTTGCGGCTCCTTCTAAGAGACCATTTCTCGCCGCTGGCCGAACCAGGTCACATGACACCTTTTATGCCCCTGGACGAGATTATGCTTCGGCTCAGGCTCCCGTGACTTGTGATCGTCGACCAGTGGATACCGAAACCTCGGAAGGCGCGATGATGAGAAGAGCCGGAGCCCGATCTTTTCTGTCCCTGGTAAGCGCGACCATCCTCGTGTGCGGCCTGTCGACCGCCGCGCGGGCCGGGGCGCCCCGTCCGCCGGACGCGCAGGGATCGGCCCTGGTCCTCAAGGCGATGCAGCGCGACCTGCGCATCGACGAGGCCACCGCCCGCCGCCGCCTCGCCGCCGAGGACGCGGCGGCCAAGGCCGAGGCCGCCCTGATCCCCGCCCTGGGGCCGGGCTACGCGGGCTCCTGGTTCGACGCGGCGTCCGGCAAGCTGATCGTCAACCTCACCGACGGCGCGCTCGCACCGCGCGTGATCAGGGGAGGCGCCGTCCCCCGAGTCCTGTCGAAGGGGCACGGCCTCGCCGAGCTCCGCGCCGTCAAGGCCAAGCTGGACGCGCAGGCGAGGGCGACGCCTTCCGCGGCCTCGGGCGTGACGTCCTGGCGGGTGGATCCCGTCGCCAACCGCGTCGTCGTCACCACCATCGCCGGGCGCGCCCGGGGCGCCCTGGCCAGGGCGGCGGCCGCCGAGGGCGACGCCGTGCGGTTCGAGACCACCGCCCAACCGGCCGTCTCGTCCTCCGAATGGCTGGACGGCGGGGAGGGCATCCTGTCAGGGCAGGCCATCTGCTCGGTCGGATTCAACGCCGTCCAGAGCTTCCCCGACGCTCCCGGGAGTTCCTCCCCCGTGGTCATCTCCGCAGGGCATTGCGCCAAGTCCACGACGGTGAACGGCTTCGCCAACTCCCACAACATCTCCACCCCGATGGGCCGCTGGTGGTTCTCCTCAGCGGACTACGACTGGGGTGTCATCGGCGCCATCGACACCGCTTTCTGGCATCAGGGCCCGTACATCTCCCTCCACACGGCCGCCGACAACTTCCTGCTCGTCCGCGGGACCCAGGAGCGGCCGATCGGAAGCTCGATATGCAAATCGGGTTTCACCACCAACATCACCTGCGGCGTCATCCGCGCCCGCTGGGAGTCGGTGTACCTCTCCGATATCGGACGGACGATCTACAACCTGACCCGCGACACGACCTGCACCGAGAAGGGCGACTCCGGCGGCCCGCACTACACCGGCGACGGGCAGGCGCAGGGCGTCGGCAGCGCCTCGACGCTGTCCGCCGGCCACTGCCTGCAGAACATCGGCCAGGAGAACCGGAGCTGGTACGTCGAAATCAATTTCATCCAGGGCTACACCAGCACCCGCGTCATGACGTACTGATGCCGAACTGCCGCTCCGTGGGGGTCACCAGGCGATCAGGTCCAGGTCGCGGTGGACGTCGGGGAGCCGGCGGACGCGGCCGTCGTCCATGCGGAAGACGGCGCGGTCGTGGCCGGAGCTGACGAGGAGGTGCCTGCCGGTCGCGTCGAGGGTGGTCTGGAAACCCGCCGACGGCGCGGGCGCGATCTGCCGGGCCGTCATGCGGGCGAGTTCCCGGACGGACGAGGTCTCCTCGGACCCGCCTCTGCTCAGGGTCAGTTCCAGGATCGCGATGGAGCTGAGCGCGCTGTCGGCGCCGAAGTTCTTCTTGATGGCCGTGACGGTGCGCCCGTCCGGGGAGGGCCGGAGGGAGGACAGGTCGGTGATGCCCCTCAGGACGGGGCGGGCGCGGAGGGGGCCGGCGCCGGCCGTGCGGGTGTCGAGCTCGCTCAGGTCGGGGCCGGTGTAGTCCTCCCCGGGCCCCGCCGGAACGTTCTCGGCGAGGAAGAGGGCGCGGCCGTCCGCCGCCCAGACCGGGGACTGCGCGGACGACAGCGTGTCCGCGCCCCCCGGCGACACGCGCCATCCCCGGGTGGTGCCGGAGGCGGATTCGACGACCGCCAGGTCGTCGCCGACGCACCCGGTGGTGTTGTCGAAGGTGAGCGCGACGCGGCCGCCGTCCGCCGTGGCGGCCATCTCGTCCGCCGGGGGGCCGAACTCGCCGGGCAGCGTCGTCCTGCTCGCCACGGTTCCGTCGCGGCGCAGGGTCGCCTTCTCGATGTGGGTGCGGCAGGAGCCGGTCTCGGCGGCGAGGAAGGCGGTGCGCCGGTCGGCCGACACCGCGAGCGCGGTGTAGTGCCCGGCATCGGGCCGGATGTCGGCGATCTTGCGTCCGGTCCAGGAGTCGAAGACCCCGGCGCCGCCCTTGCGCTGGGTCGCGAGGAAGTACGGGGGGCCTTCGTGCGCGCCGAGCGCGTCCGGGCCGCGCAGGACGCCGCGGAGGCCGACGCTCACGGCCGCGACCGCGACCATGGCGAGGACGGCGGCGACGGGCGCGGTCCACCGCCGCGCCGGACGGCGGCGGGCGGCGGGCAGGGACAGGGGCGGCAGCGACTCGCGCGTCACCCCGCGAGTCTCGGCGGCGGCGGCGTCCTTCAGCAGCCGTTCGATGTTCACCGGGCCTCTCCCAGCATGCGTTCGAGGGCGGTGCGCCCGCGGGAGGTGTTGGTCCGGACCGTGACCCGGCTCACCCGCATGATCTGCGCGGTCTCCTCCTCGGACAGGTCGAGGACGAACCGGAGCACCAGCGTCTCACGCTGCCGGTGCGGCAGGCGGCGCAGCGCGTCGAGGATCTCCTTGCCCTGCTCCCGGTCCAGGACGCGGCTCTCCGCCGAGGCTGCGGGCGGCTCCTGGGCGCCGAGGAGGCGGCGGCTCCGGCGGCGCAGCACCGACCGGCAGTTGTTGAGCACCGACGACCTCAGGTAGGTCAGCGCCTTGCCGGTGTCCTTCAGCCGCTCCCACCGCCGGTAGAGGCCGAGGAAGGAGTCCTGGACGACGTCCTCGGCCGTCGCCCTGTCACCGACCATCACCAGGGCCAGCCTGACGAGGTCGGGGGCGTGCGCTTCGTACAACTGGGTCACCGCCCTCTCGGGAGAGTGCACCGCCAGGTCCGCGGGGCCGGAATTGAGGAGCCTCACGGGGAAGAGACGCCTCCGGGGCGTGGATGTTGCATGGGCGGCCGAACTTTTTCCCGCTGGAACAGCGACAGCGTGATGCCGCGGACACGCCAGGCACCGGCCTGCCGGAAGTGCCGCTGGAGGACATCGACCTTAGCGCGGTCCCGCGGTGCCAGGGACGGCATGCGCCAGGGCCCCTCCAGCAGCCAGACCCGGGTCGCCGCGGCGCCGGCCACCCGGCGGTCGATCTCGGCCGGGGCGAACTCGGTGCCGCCGAAGTTGCCCGCCTGCGCGGGGGTCCGCCGCAGCGTGACGTCGTGCAGCCCGCGGAACGCGTCCGGGTACGCCTCGGCGATCGAACGCCGGTCCGCGGTGACGAAGACGATCGCGTCGCCGGGCCGCGCCTCCCGCTCGACGATCGCGGCGGCCCCGCGAAGGTCGTCCCACCAGTTCTCCGGACGGCGCTGCTCCACATGCAGCGGCGCCACCAGGACGGCCATCGCGACGAGCGGCACGACCCACGCCCGGTAGGGCAGCCGGGCGAGCCCGGCGGCGGCCAGCAGCGCCATGGCGGGGAGGCTGCCGATCACGTAGCGGCCCGTGAAGACGGGATGGAACTGCGAGGCCAGCAGCAGCACCGCCGCGGGCAGCAGCAGCCATGGCACGGCCAGCGCCTGCACGCCGATCGGGCCGCGCCGCCGCGCCGTGGCCAGTCCCACCGCCATCGCAGCCCCGAGCACGTACGCCACGATCCGGGGGCCGGTGAACGACTCCGCCAGAAAGCGCACGTCGCGCCATCCCGGACGCGTCAGCCAGTCCAGGGCGTTGCGCTGGGTCGCGGCCAGCGCGATCAGCGGGCTCACCGCGACCAGGGCCCCCGCCGAGGCGGCCGACCAGCGGCGCAGCATCGTCCTGGTGCGCCGCGTCATCAGCAGGGTCACCAGATGGGCGGGCAGGATGAGCAGCGCGAACAGATGGACCAGCCCGAGCAGCGCGATGCCCGCGCCATAGGCGGCGTACCGGCGCGGGGAGCCCCGCTCCGCGAGATCCACCAGCAGCACGGTCAGCCACACGGTGAGCGCGGCGACCAGGGAGTACGACCGGGCCTCGTGCGCGTAGTGGCTGGCGAACGGAGCCCCCGCGCAGATCACGCCGGCGACCAGCCCGGCGGCCCCGGACACGATCCTGCGGCCGAGGACGGTGACGCCCGCCGCCGTGGCCGCCAGCGCCGCGATCGAGGGGAGCCGCAGCGCGAGCTCGCCGGTCCCGAAGACCTGCACCACGCCGTGCATGAACAGGTAGTAGGCGGCGTGGACGGCGTCGATGTGCCGCGCGCACCGCAGGATGTCGGGGACCGAGCGCCGGGCGATCTCGGAGGTGATCGCCTCGTCCCGCCACAGCGACAGCCGTCCGGCCCCCCACAGCCCCATCGCCAGCGCCAGCAGCGCGGGCACCGAGGGAAGGAGCCACGCCCTCCACCGCCCCGGACCTGCGTCTTCGCTGGACGAGCCTGGCCGCTCGACCGCGACGGGCAGAAGATCCAGATTTGAGTTCACACCAAGAGACGCCGAAAGCCCCGCATTGTTGCATTCCCCCGGCACCCGATTCCGGTCGGACCCGGCTGCGCCAGAACATCCACCACGCCCCCGAAGGCGCCGACCACGCAGAGACGTGCGGCCCGCACGTGGCTGTGAAGCGCGGTGTTCAGAGGAGCGAGCTGACCACGAACCTGTACCGGCAGTGCGCGCCAGCGCGCGAGCACTTCGGGGGCCCGGGAGTCGCCCCCCCGGGTGGACATCCGGGCTCAACGAGCATAGGAAGGCAAGTGGGCGATACTGGGATCGAACCAGTGGCCTCTACCGTGTCAAGGTAGTCCGCGATTCCGACTGACCCGCGGCTTTGTGAGATGCCGCAGGTCAGCGTAGGTCGTTGACGCTTGTTGACATCCGTTCAGGACGGGTGAGGAAACCTGCGTGCCTCCGTTTGCTCCCTGCCGCCGACGGGAGCAACGGGAGCACACATGGGGGAGTGGTAGCACGCGATTCGATGGTGGTCGCAACTGGGCCGCTTGTTGACCCGGAAAGAGCCTAGACGCCTACCCTCGGTGTTAGCGGCAACACGTTCAGCCGGACCTGTCGGCCTGGTCTGACGAGCGAGGACATGAAGCCCGTCGAGCTACCAGCGGAAGCTTCCCGGCTCAAGGCGTCCGCCTCGTCGGATCTGATCGGTGAGCTGGACGCCGCGCTGCCGAGGGCGAGGGCATCGGTGGCGGCGGGCGATGGGGAGCCGGTAGGCCACCCCGTGCGAACCGGAGGCGGCGAATCTGCTGGCGGGCTTCTGTAGGCAGGACGACAATACGGTTGAGTACTGGGTTCGGCAGGGCATCACGACCACTGCGGAAGCTGCCGCTGAGGCGGGTACGACGGTGTGAGGGCGATCGTGGTCGGTTGGTGCTACGACCAGGGAGGAACCGAGAGCGGTGTCCGGCTGTCGTTCATGGACTACTCGACGCCGGGTGAGGCGCTCCGCAGCGCAGACTTCGCAGATACACCGCCGTACTCTTCTCGATCTCGGGTGTGTCACTACCGTCGCGAAATGTAGGTTGCACACCGTCCGCTCAGGCATCTTCGCCGATGAGCGCCTGCGGGATTTACGGAGGGGACGGTCACCCCATCATTGGAGTCAGCGCCGAGTAACTCGGCGCGTCCTGCCGGCCCTGGGTGTGCCCACCTCGATCGGAGACCGTCGTGAAGAACAGTGTGTTGTGGCGAGTTGTCGACAACGACAGTGGCGCCGAGGCCATCGTCAGTACACCTGCCGAGGCGGTCGCGTTCATCAACAGCCGGTTCGACACCGATGAGTACGAGGAGCCGTTCAGCTTCACCGAGGTCGGTCCCTTCGTCTCGAAGCCGCTCGGCGTCATCACCGCGTGGGCGGCCAAACAGGACGACGGGCGTACTGATGGGCGAATTGCGCCGATCACGATCAGGCCGGTAGTGACTGACGGCGCCATCGACAAGTGCGACGACGTCGTGCTCTGGGGCGACGTGCAAGTCACGTGGGACCACGACGTGTACACCGTCAATGGGCCGGACGGCTTCGAGTACGACGTCGCCGACAGCGCAGCCGAGCTCAACGAGATCCTCGACGAGTACGCCAGCGACTACGAGTACGTCGAACCTGAAAGCTCCGACGGCCACGCGCGACCGAGCCGGCGGGAGTTGATCCGGTACGGTGCCCAGGAGTGCGTCGGCCGGTTCGGGCACCTTGACGACGACGCTCTGCTGTGGCTCGCCGCCACCCGGATCACGCTCGCCCTGTGGCGCAACACGCCTGTCGAGAACTGGCATGCCGGCAGGAGCCCGCTGCACGACGGCATGATGATGCGGATCAACGCGGCGACCACCCGGCTCGTGCGCTCGATGCTGTCGTTCGACCATGTCGACTGGGTCGCTGTCGGTCTCGCGATCGTCGACCCGTCTCGGGTTCTGCCGACTGGACAGTCCGTGCTGGAGCTCGGGTTGGCCTGCCACAACCCTGACGACCCGGCGCACCAGGATGATCCGCGCGACGACCTCGCGGAGATGGCACAGAACGCGATCGGCTGGGGCCGTGCGTACCGCCTCCACGAGCAGGAGTTCGGCCTGCGGACCCTGATCGAGTTCTTCTGCGCGTTCGACAACGGCTGGTTCGGCGCACCTGGTTGGGGGCGTATCGTCGATCGGTTCGTTGCCGCAGTCGACGACCGGGAGCACGGGCACTGGCGCGTGCACCGGGACCAGCCTTGGTTCGACGAGTGGTTCATCAGCCGTCCGGCCGACATTGCGGACAGCGCTGAACTGCGCCGGCTCCTGCTTGCCGGGCCGGACCTGCTGTCCGAAGCAGCTGCCGAATGGTGCGTGGAAGGCGCCATCCGCTACGTCTGTCGGAACGACCACGCGAACGGCTGCAAGCGGTGCGGTGTCCCGCCGACGACAGAGTTGTCGAATTAGCTAACCCTCCGAAATGTGAACCTTGCTGCGAATCGAGGTCGAGCGGGATGTAACGTCCTTCCCGCGTCGGCCACTGGGCCGCGCCGGCAGACCGGGCTCGCGCTGGCCGACTCGCCACCTCGCTCGGCCGGATCCGGCCTGAGGTCCTTGCGTGGTCGGCCTTTCCAGGTGAATCACGGTTAACGTGAAGACCGTCTCCATGCGGCGGATGCGAGGGGCTGGGGCCGATGCATGGGCCGTTGCGCCTGGAGGTCGTGGGGTTCGCCGGGCCGCTGCGCTGGCGATGGCGGTTGACCGAGCCCGACGGCGCCGTCATTGCCGAGCATGAGGTCGTTCTCGACGCCACTTGCTGGCAGTACGAGGCTATGTGCGATCTGCACGAGTACCTGCGCTTACGCGCCGCCCCCGACCGGCGTCTCGTGGATGAGGCGCGCATCGTGCACCTGGTCGGCAGGTGGATCGGCGCCCAGGTCTTCGGGGCCGTCGGCACGGCGCTGGTGATGCGCGCTCCCGCGGCGGTGGACGTGGTGCTCCCCGGCGCGGCCCAGGTGGTCGCGTTGTACCCGTTGGAGTCCGCCATCGTGGACGGCGCGATGCTCGCCGTGCGAGGTGTCGGGCTGGTCTTCGGAATAGGGCGGGCTTCGCGATCGGCGAAGCGGCCCATAGGTGACCGGTTGCGGATACTGGGCCTGTTCAGCGCTCCGGACGGGGCCTCCGCGTTGGACCTGCGCAAAGAACGGTACGAACTCGCGCGGCTCATGAAGCGGATGGCTGCGGCCCACGATCTGGCGTTGGAACTGAAGGTTCTCCAGTATGGAGTGACCCGGGAACTGCTCCGGGACGTGGTCGAGGACGTCGAGGGCTGGGATGTCCTTCACCTTTCCGGGCACGGCACGGCCGGCGCGGTTCTGCTGGAACGACCGGACGGCAGTCCCGACCTGGTCACGACCGGCGATCTCGTCGCGCTCCTGGAGCCGATGGCCGATCAGATGAAGCTGGTCACGCTGTCGACCTGTTCGTCGGCGGCTCCGGGGGCGGCCGAGCAACTGCGGCTGCTCGGTCTCGACCACGGCGGCGATGAGGCGGGCGAGGCGAGCGCGGCGGGGGAGGCCGGGCCGGTGGTCGTGTCCGCGGCGGCGATGGCGTTGGCCGACCGGCTGGAGTGCGCGGTGCTGGCGATGCGCTATCCGGTCACCAGCGAATTCGCCGTCGATCTCGCCGCATCCGTGTACGAGCAGGTCATCGGCGGGGGGCGGAGCCTGCCCGGCGCCCTCGCGCGGGCACTGCCCGCCTTGGTGACGGTGCCGCCGACCGCGGGACGCCCCGCGCTGTCGGTGGCCACCCCCGCCATCTTCAGCCCGCCTGGCGCCGCCACCACCGTCCACGCGCCTTCGGGCTCCTACCATCCCGCGCATGAGGCCGCGGGGCTTCCGGAGCTGCCGGAGAGGTTCGTCGGCCGCGTGTCGGTCATGGCCGGGGCCAGTGCGGCCTTGGCGCCGCAGAGCGGTGTGCCCGGGGTCGTCCTGCATGGGATGGCCGGGGCGGGGAAGACCACCTGCGCTCTGGAACTCGCCCACACCCACGCGGACACGTTTTCCGCCTTCGTGTGGTTCACGGCCCCGGCCGAAGGTGCGGATATCTCCGACGCGCTCCCGCGTTTCGTCGCCGCGCTGGAGACTGTGCTCCCCGATGTGCGGTTGGTCCACCTCCTGGACGAGGAGGAGCGGCTGGAGCAGGCCCTGTCGATGCTGGCTGGAATCGCCGAGCACGCGCGTGTCCTCGTCGTCGTAGACAACGCGGAATCCCTTCTCGGCGATGGCGGAGACTGGCAGGACCCGCGATGGGGACGGGTTCTGCACGCCTTCGCCGCCCGCCGGGGCCGGTCCAAGCTGATCGTCACGACCCGGCGATCCCTGCGCGGCACCGAACTCCACGTCGCGGCCGTGCACGCGCTGTCGCGTGATGAGGCCGTCCTGCTCGCTCGTGATCTCCCTCCCCTCCGTGCGCTGATGGACGGCCGAGCACCCGGGCTCTCGGCCGGGAGGGGACGCACGGCAGCGGCCCGCGTACTCACCATGGCGCAGGGGCACCCGAAGCTTCTGGAACTCGCCGCGGCTCACGCCGACGACCTGGATTCCTTGAACGCTCTGCTCGCCGATGCCGGCACCGCTTGGGAACACCGCGCCGCTCGTCTGGGTGAACTCTTCACCCACGGCGGGACGGTGTCGCCCGACGAAGGCTTCACGGCCGTTCTGACCGCGTGGACGTCGGCGATCGCCGGTCGGCTGCCCGAGCCCGAGCGGATCTTCCTCCAGTTCCTCTGCGCCCTGGAAGAAGAAGACCGGACGAACGGCCTCCTTTTCGGCGTTCTGCCCTACGCTTGGCCGGCGACATGGCGCCGGGTCGATCTCCCCGGCCAGGCCCCCGACTCGGACGCGCTACTCCGCTCCCTGGCCCGCCGCGCCCTGATCGCCATTACCGAGAACCCCGCCAATGGGAAGGTGGCCGTCGCGCGCGTGCACCCGCTCATCGCCGCCACCATCGTCCAACAGAGCCCACCAGGCTTGCGGGCCGCCGCGGACACCGAGGCGGCGGACTACTGGAGCAGCCTCTACCGGGCCTCACAAAGCGAGCGACTGGACGAGGAGAACAATCGCGTCGCGTTCGTCGCCGCCGCCTGCGCGCTGCCCTACCTCATGCGCACCGGCCGGTTGGACGATGCGCGGTTCCTGCTGGCCGTTATCATGAACCTCAACCCCACACCCGCCATGGTCGCCACCCTGCTGCCCTTCGCCCGCCGCCTGGTCACCGCCACCGCGGGCACCGACGATCAACTGCTCGCCCGTCACTCGCTGACCAGAGTGGTCACGCACATCGACCCGCCGGCGGCCCTCACCGAACTCGAACGGCTCCTGGCCGACGCCGTGTCCGCGGGGCGAGACGACCTCGCCTATATCGTGGCCGGGGATCTGGGGCGAGGACAGCACAGGGCCGGCCGCCTGGCCGAGGCACTTCGCGTCTATGCCGAGCTTCCCGAATACGCGCGCCGAGCCGGCCGCGGACCACAGGTGCAGCTCTCCATCGAGATCGAGACGCTCCAGATCACCGCCGCGCAGGGACGGTACGAGCAGGTCCTCACCGATGTCGAAGGGCTCCTCGCCCGGGTCGGCGCTCAGCAGTCCACCGGCGGAGAGTCCGAAGCCCTCTGGCGCGACCGCGTGAAACTCCTGGGCATCGGCTTCAAGGCCGCCAACGCCTCCAGCGACTGGGAACGAGCTCTCAGCTACTCAGACCGCTTGATCGACAACTTCGGTGAGCACAAAGCGCTGCCCTACGAGCTGACAGATCATCGAACGGACCGCTACTTTCCGCTCATGCGGCTCGGTCGTACCGACGAGGCCCTGGCCCTCTTGCGGGATGGCCGCGAGTTCTACGAAAACCATGGTGACCTGCGCAAGCTCGGTGCCGTGCTCGCCTCCTTGGCAGCGGTCGAAAAAGCACGCGGCCATATCGACACCGCCCTGCTCCTCTGCGGCGACGCCCTTCGCACCCAGTATCCCTACAACGACGCTCCCGCCATTGCCGTCACGCATCACAACTACGGCCTCATCCTCACACAGGCGCGTGACCTGCCCGCGGCTGCCGCTCACCACCTCGCCGCAACCATTCTCCACGACCTCATGGGCAGTGGATTCCTCGACGCCTCAATTCGCGGCATGGCGGGCAACCTGGTCTCGGGGCTCGCGGCCCTCCCCGCAACACCGGCCGACCTCGTCGAGGCGACCGGCCGGACCGAAGGCGTCCATCTCGACCGCATCGTCGCCACCCTCACCTCCAATCCCGCCGCGTTCGAGGCGGCCTTCCGCAGAGCCGTGAAGGCGGCTCGTGACCTCGCCGCCGAGCACCACGACTGCGACCACCCTGAGCACCAGCCCGGTCCGGCGGGCACCTGCCGCTCATGATTCGGCGCCGGGTCCGATATTTCTCCCTTTCCCCTACCGAAAAAGCAGTTACCGTAGAGCTATGAGCGACGCGGAGCCAGGGCCGGAGCCAGGCGAGATCCGGTTCCGTGACGACGGCACCCTGGAGGCTTTCGACGGCACCGCGTGGGCGCCGTACCGGCCGCCCGAGGACGACGGGCTCGCGGCGATGCCGATCTTCAAGCACGCCGCTCCGGGCGCGCAGCACGAACGGTGACCCTTCCGACGCCGCCACCCGAGTTCAGGCCGGCAACCTCCGGCCCACCGGCGCCCCTGGACTCCGTCCAGGACATGCGGGCGACCGCGAAATGGATCCTGGCCGCCTCGGCGGCGGTCGGCGCGGCCCTCCTCGGCGGCGGGCCGCTCACGGCGGCGGGCAAAGTCCACGGTTTCGCAGACGCGGCCCTCGCCTACACGGGGCTGGTCATCGGGCTGCTCGGGGTGGGCTGGGCGATCTGGCACACTGCTGACGCACTGATCCCGCCCCTCACCCTCCCCTCGTCCCTGGACCAAGAGCCGCAGCTGAAAGGTCTGAGAGAACGCATCGCCCGCGAGCCCGGGGCCTTCTACGGCCCCTATGGGACGAGCGTGGCCGACCTGCGCACCGCGCTGGCCTTCCACCGGACCGTCGCGGCGAACCTCGCCGCCGCGCTGGCCACCGAACAGGACCCCGCCCGGCGGGAGGTCATCAGCGCCAAGATCGAGCAGGCCCGCACCGCCGTCGAGATGATCCAGCAGCGATCGAGGGGGGTCATGGAGCTGACGCACGCTTGGCACGTGCGTGCGCAACTGCGGCGGGCCCGGTTCCACACCATGCTCGGTGCGGCCGTCACCGCGCTCGGCGCAGTCGTCTTCCTCGCCGCCACCGGCAACGCCCCGGCCCACGGCCCGAAACCGGCCGGAGGCGCCGCACCCTTGGTTACACGCGCTCACCTGGTGTCCAACGCCCCCGCGTCGAAGCCCGTCCGGGCCGTGAGCGCCGTTCAGGTCAGCGTGAGCCATAGATGAAGAAGAAGCCCAGCCCCTTGGTCGTTTCCCGCACGGGCGACGTGCCGCGCGTGCGGAGGTCCCGGGCACGTTGCGGGACGCGCTGTTCATCCTGGATGCCATCCTCACCGTCGACGGCGCCCCACCCCCAAGACCGTCATGACCGACACTGCGCTTTCGATACGGCTAGCGCCGCATGGGTCGAACACAGCCTCTTACCGCCGTCTACCGTTGTGCGACGGTTCGCCCTGCGACGTGTCGGCTATGTCAATCGGTCGTGCTGGCGTGCGCGGCGATGATTCGCCAGCCGTGGGTCTCGTCGTGCAGCCAGGTACGGGTGTAGCGCATCCTGGCCGCGAACGGCGCCCCGGAGAGGGTCCCTTCGACGGTGCCGAGAAACCACGTCACGCCGGTGCGCCCATCGGCGAGCACGGTCAACTCCTCCTCGGCCACCCTCGTCACCACCTGCGCCCGAGTACGGTGCAGCTCCAAGTCGTCCGCCTTGGTGTGGACGTTCGCGCCGAAGGTAAAGATCAGCCGATCATCCAGCAGCCGATCCAGCGCCTCGACATCCCCAGCGAGCTGCGCGGTCTGAAGTCGGCGCTCGGCGTCCCGCAAGTCCTCCATGGGACGCATCCTCCCAGCCGGCGCCGTATCCGCGTCGGGATGTTCACGCTCGGCTGATCTTCGCAGCCCGATCCCGGGACTCCGATCGCCGGTGAGTGGGAGTCGAGTTCAGGAGGTTCCCGACACCCCGCCGACCTGCGCGGGGCGGCGGGGTGTGTAGGCCTCTGGGCAGGTGACCGGCAGGGAGTGCCGATTGGTCGCCTAACCGATTAGGAACAGGTCCAGCGAGCGGATGGCCGAAGCCTGCGTCGGGCGATGTCCGCCCCGGGCCCGCGACGGGGGCTTCAGGGGTCCGGGGCGGGGTCTACGGTGTGGCGGCGACGGCTACTTGAAGGTGTGGACGGTTGCGGGCCGCCCAGTCCGTGAAGGCGTTCGCAGGACGGCCGAGGAGTTTCTCGATGTCGGGGCTGCCCCGCTGCTCCTCGGGGCGTGGCTCGGCCAGGATGTCGAGGGTGCCGTCGATGACAGGCTCGGGCATGAACAGCGCCATGTGCTCGCGCGCCTGTTCGCGAGTCAGCTCCACGAACCGCACCTTCTCGCCGAGTGCCGCGGCCTGGCAGCGCGGTGTGATGGCGGTCGGGCCGGTCAGCTCATACGTCTGCCCGGCGTGGCCCTCGTCGCGCAGCGCCATCGCGGCTGCCTCGGCGATGTCCGCCGGGTCCACGACCGGCAGTGCCACGGAGCCGAAGGGGGCGACCACCGTCCGCTGCCGGCGGACGCTCTCCGCCCAGGCGTGGGCATTGGAGGCGAAGCCGCCCGCCCGCAGGATCGTCCAGTCAAGGCCGGAGGACCGTACGGCCTCCTCGAACTCCCGCAGCCGAGCGTATGAGGGGGCGTCCGGGCGGGTGGCATGGATCTGGAAGGAGAGCAGCACCACGCGGCGCACACCGCCCGCCCCCGCCACGTCGAGCACCTCGGTCGCGGGCGCGCCGCCGCCGAGCAGATCGCCGGCCAGTAAAAGGAACAGGGCGTCCGCGCCTTCCACGGCGGAGCACAGGGCTCGATGATGCGATAGTCGATGGGCGGCCCGCCGAAATGACCGATGGGTATGGTTTCGATTTCGCCGAATTCATCGAGCAGCCCGCGCTGGCCGAACTCCTCGATCGTGCGAGCCGAAAAACCGAGGGGCCGGGACCGCTGCATGGGCTCGGTCAGCTTGTCGAAAACGACTACCGACACTCAGGCCAGCCAAAGTTCACCGGCCAGCCTGAGTCCGGAGGGGCCGGCCCCGGCGATAATGACGTCGGCATGAAAGTCGTCCAGGTTTCCCCTCTTGCTGGATTTTTTCCAGTATTTCGGGAGAGCCGGGAAATGTGAACGACCACAAGTGCAGGACACTGACAAATTTCGTCAGAGCTCTTCCGGTCATGTCAGGTGCTCGTCCGGCGATCCGGTCGGTCGAGTCCGGTGCCGGAAATGCGGGAGGGTGCCGGAGGCGCCTTCCGGCGCCCCCGACCGGGGGCGGCGCCCGCCTCAGAACAGGCCCATGACCCGGTCGACCTCGATCTCGATCACCACGAGGCCCGGCGGTTCCGGCGGTGGGGACCTGTAGCGTTCGGCGTACCGCCAGGTTCCCTCCAGGACCCGCGCCGGGTCGTCGCTCACGCTGGCAGTGCCCTCAAGCGTGATCCAGCGGGGACCCGCCGTCTGGCAGAGGGCGACCCGGATCCTGAGAAGCCGCGGCCAGAGCGGTCATCGCACCCCCGCGGCCGGGGCGGCATGCCGGACGACCAGACGAGGCGGCATGACAGTTCCGCCAGGCGCCGGCCCAGCCCGATGTGCCGGGCCTCGCCATGAACGAGGGTGCCGGCGACGAAGAGGGGTTCGTCGGCCTCGTCCAGGTGATGGACGTGGGTGGACACGAGATTGGCGCGCAGCACCGCCCGCTCCTCGCTGAGCAGAGCCACGACGGCGGGGGAGTCGAGATGCTGAGTGCGGGCGAACACCTCAAGGGCCTGCCGGTGCCAGGCGGCCAGCCCCTCGACGCCCTCGTGCCGGGCCATCGGGAACTCGACACGGGCGTCCTCGGTGAACAGCGCGCGCCCAGGCGTCATCGAGTTTCTCGTCGTCAAGGCCTAAATGGTCCGGACCGGCACCCCGGTCGCCACCGCGATGTGGTCAGGCCCAGCGCGTAGCTCGCGGCGGGCGGCCGGCACCCGCTCCTCGACCTGTGCCGGCGTCCGGGACGGGCATGCGCGGGGACCACTGCGACGCTCGGCCAACCCGTCCCAGCCCTGGCCGCGGTACCGGCGCACTCACCGATGCGCACACTGACGCGACACCCCGAGTTCGGCGGCCACCAGCGCGACCGGACGCCGGTCGAACACGACACGGCGAACCAGCAGGCATCTGCCATGAGACGCCAGTCGGGCGTTAGCGTGCCCATCGAAGACCTCCGGTGCCGGTGAAGCGAGCAACTCCACTACGCCCGGAGGTCTTCTTACTGATCAAACACCTACCGGTCAGGTGTCACCAAGATCATGGCCAAGTACATCTAGCGCTCGGGACGTCGGTTGAGTGCTCAGGAGTGGTAGTGGCGGGCGGCGGTGTCGGCGCTGATGTCCAGGACGGCGGCGACGGCTGCCAGGGCGGCGCGTGCGTTGGCGATCAACGGGAGCGCGGCGGTGGTGTATCCGGCGATCGGGCCGGTTGTCCTCCACCGCTGAACCGCGCCTGCTTGCCGGAGCCCGGGCAGGTGATCCCCGCCCGGACTCCGGGTTTCGGCGTGGCAGTCTGCCCGGCGGACCCTCTCTGCGGTCGCCGGTAGGTCCACCGAACCGCTGGCTGACGCCTGGAAGCCGGGCCCGGTCGGGCACCGGCGGCGGGCTCGGGGGGCGACGCCGCGTTGACCAGCGCCGAGATATTTCCTACTTTTTGGATAGATATTATCGGATAGCGTTCCACCGCCCACGGGGCACGACCAAGGGAGGGCCATTCAGTGGGAACATCGAAGCTCGCGGCATCCGCGGCCGTGCTGGCCGGCGCCGCGGGCGACGGGTCCGGCACGCCGAAGGGCGGGGGAACGCTCACCTTCGCCGTCGGTAGCGGGCTGCGTCGACCCGCAGCAGGTGGGCAGCAACGACGCCATCCCCCGCCTCGGCCCGCTCGCCACCCTGGGCATCGGGTACCTGAGCGGGACGCGGGGATGACGGTCGTTGACGAGCGGCGCCCGAGGGCGTCGGTCGAGCACCTCGTCAAGGAGTTCCCGCTCCCGCGCACCGGCGGGGGCGTCCCGTGGTCCGTCCGCGCGGTGAACGACGTCAGCCTCGCCGTCCACCGGGGACGGACCCTCGGCCTGGTCGGCGAATCGGGATCGGGAAAGTCGACGACGGCCCGCCTGCTGCTGCGGCTCGTCCAGCCGACGTCGGGACGGATCGTCGCCGACGGCCAGGACGTCACCGCCGCGAAGGGCGCGGCGCCGCGCGCGTTCCGGCGTCGCGCCCAGCTCGTGTACCAGAACCCGTACGCCTCGCTCGACCCCCGGTTCTCGATCGCGGAGATCATCACCGAGCCGTCGCGCGCGTTCCGGGTCGGTGACCGTGCCGCGCGGGCGAGGGAGCTGCTCGACCGCGTGGCGCTCCCGTCCGCCGTGCTGGGCCGCAGGCCCGCCGAGCCGTCGGGCGGCCGGCGGCAGCGGGTCGCGATCGCCCGCGCCCTCGCGCTCGAACCCGCCCTGGTGGGGTGCGACGAGCCGGTCTCCGCCCTGGACGTGTCGGTGCAGGCCCCGGTGCTGGAACTGCTCGCGGAACCACTGGCCCGCATGGGCGTCGCGTACCTGTTCATCTCCCACGATCTGGCCGTCGTCCGGCAGATCGCGCACACGGTCGTGGTCATGATGGACGGGCGGGCCGTGGAGCAGGGGCCGGTCGCCGACATCTTCGGCAGCCCGTCCCACGACTACACGCGTGAACTGCTCGCCGCCATTCCGGGGCGGCGGGCACAGGCAACGGAGGATTCGTGATGACCGTTCACAGCACGGCGTCCGCCGAGACCGAGGCGTTCGCCGAACAGTGGCGCGCATGGCACGCCGCCCACGAGGAACAGCTGGCCGACGAGCACGGCTTTCTCGCCATCACCGGCCTGCACTGGCTGGACGCCGAGCCGCAGACCTTCACCGATGGACCCGGCTCCTGGACCACCGGCCCTGGCGGCCCCGTCGTCGTCTTGGACGAAGGGGAGGAACTCGTCGTGGACGGCGAGACCGTGCGCGGCGAACACCACTTCGGCGTCATCCCGGAACGCGGCGGCGTGTTCGCTCGCTGGGGCGACGCGGTGATCGAGGTGGCCAGGCGCGGCGGGTACGACGTCGTCCGTCCCCGCCATCCAGGCAACCCGCTGCGTACGTCCTTCCGCGGCACGCCCGCCTACGAGCCGGACCCGCGCTGGGCGGTGACCGGGCGCTACGTCCCGTTCGACGTGCCGCGCCCCACCGCGGTCGGCGCCGTCGTGGACGGCATCGAACACGTCTACGACGCCCCCGGCAGCGTCCGGTTCGAGCTGGACGGGTACGAGCTGAGCCTCACCGTCTTCCCCGGTCACGAGCCCGGCAGCCTGACCGTGCTGTTCACCGACGCGACGTCCGGCGTCACCACCTACGCCGCGAACCGGTCCCTGCGCCTGTCCCCGGGCCCGGACGGCGTGGTCACGCTCGACTTCAACCGCGCCACCAACCTGCCCTGCGCCTACACCGACCTCGCCACCTGCCCGCTGCCGCCGCCGGAGAACCGGCTGCCGGTGGCCGTGGAGGCGGGCGAGAAGATCCCGTACGAGCGCGCCTGACATGCCGATCTCCTCGCTGTCCTTCCTGACGCCCGGCAACTACCCCGACGACGACCCCTACTCCGGGCTGGAGGCGACGCTCCGGCTCTTCGAGTACGGCGAGGCCGAGGGCTACGACGGCGCGTGGATCCGGCAGCGGCACCTGGAGCACGGCGTCTCGTCCGCCGCCGTGTTCCTGTCCGCCGCCACGCAGCGCACCCACCGGATCGAGCTCGGTACCGGCGTCATCCCGATCGGCTACGAGAACCCGTTCCGCCTCGCCGAAGACCTGGCGACCGTGGACGTCCTGTCGCGGGGACGGCTCCAGGCCGGGTTCAGCACCGGGATGCCGCACGCCGCGCTGCTCGCGGACCTCGTCCACGACGGTGACTGGCGCGAGTACGACCTGTCCTACGGGCGCATCGGCAGGGTCCTGGAGAACCTGCGCGGCGAGTACCTCGGCGGGCCCGACACCGTCATCCGCTCCCCGGGCGCCGTGCAGCGCCCTCGGCTCCAGCCGCACAGCCCCGGCCTCCTCGACCGTTCCTGGCTGGGCGGCACCAGCCCGCGCTCGGTCCGCTGGGCGGCGCGGAACGGGCTGAACCTGCTGACCGGCAACATCGTCCAGGGCGAAGGCCCCGACGCCCATGCCGACCAGCAGCGCGAGCAGATCGCCCTGTACCGGGATCTGCTGCCGCCCGGACGTCCCGGCAGGGTCGCGCTCGGCAGGGTGATCGTCCCGTTCGACGGCGCGGCCGCGGCGACCCGCCAGCGCTACCGCGAGTACGAGGCGAGCAGGCACGAGCGCACGCTCACCGTCCACGGCGAGCAGCGCGTCCGTTTCGCTCCCGACCTCGTCGGCCCGTCCGAGGAGATCGTCGACCGGCTGCGCGCCGACATCGCCGCGGCCGAGGTGACCGAGCTGCGCCTTGAACTGCCCTACGAGTTCAGCGAGCACGACTACCGCCAGATCCTGCACGACGCCCGCGCCCTGGTGGCCCCCGCCCTGGGGTGGCGCCCCGCAGCGGTCCCGATCGCGGACTGACCCGTGGAAGGGTCTGTTCGTCGTTGACGAACGCCAGCCGCGCGTGCGGCGTGAGCCTGTCCGGTACGGGGTGACCATCCGTTCGCTGAGCGGGTCCGGACCGTGACCAATTCGCGGGCGGCCCCGGACGCCGGCCGGTACCGGTTTCCCATATCAGGAGTCCGCTGGT
This sequence comes from Actinomadura sp. NEAU-AAG7, assembly GCF_018603865.1. Lineage (NCBI taxonomy): Bacteria > Bacillati > Actinomycetota > Actinomycetes > Streptosporangiales > Thermomonosporaceae > Actinomadura > Actinomadura sp. NEAU-AAG7. The sequence continues at coordinate 288,421 of NZ_JAHFZY010000007.1, read as the reverse complement.
CCCCTATCAGAACAGTGTTCTCGCTTTCGTTTCATACCCTCCTGTGCGCGTCCTCGCGGGCGGTTCGGCCTCATGGGCTGGGGACGTCTATTCGGCAATCGTCGTGCGCATGGTCCATTCGAAGACGGTGTCGCTCGCGCCGTCCTTCGCGTCGACCAGCTCGTAGTGTTCGTAACCGCCGTGGCGCGGGACCTTGACCTTGCGTTCGCGCACTGTCGTGAGAGGGACGCGTGCGCGTTCCGGGGCTTCCAGCGGGCCGCCGACGAGGGTGACCTCGACCGTGTCGCGGACGGACGCGTCGCTTCGGGCGCTGTGCATCGGACCTCCTGGTTGCGGGACGGATTCACAGGGGGATGTCGCGGCTCGGGACGTCGGCCGCCGCGAGCCGTCCGTACTGACCCCGGTGGTACAAGCGGGCCGCGGCGTCGTGGGTGCCGAGGCGGTGGACGGGGGCCACGGCAGGGCACGACACGACCCGTTCAGGGGCCTGATACCGTTGGCCGCCATCGTCGTCCTCCGCGGGGGTCGTCAGCGGTAGCCTTCCGCCATGGTCGGCCGGAGAGCTAAAGACGGCCTTAGGGCGGCCGGTGGCGGCCATCCGTAGCATTGCTTATGTTTGATTTACGTATTTTCTCTGACGAAAGTCTCCCTCCCCCCTGTAATCCTGGTGCTCCGATTCGGTGGTCCGGTGTCGCCGGATGTGGGCTCGTCCTACGGAGGAGACTTGCGATACGAGGTGCTTGGCTCTCTTTCTGTGACCGACGGCGGGAAGAGTCTGGCGGTCACCGCTCCCAAGATGGAGGTCGTCCTGGCGGCGCTCCTCATCCGGGCGGACCAGGTGGTGTCGGTCGATCAGCTCGTCACCGAGATGTGGGGCGGCTCCCGGCCGCGGCGCGCCACCGCGGCGTTGTACGTGTACGTGTCCCAGCTGCGCAAGCTGCTGACCGGGCGGACGGGTACCGCGGGTCCCATCGTCACCCGCACCCCGGGTTACGTTCTGCGCACCGGGTCGGACGAACTGGATCTGCACGAGTTCCAGCGCCTCGTCCGCGAAGGCCGCCAGCACATGCGGCGGGACGAGTATGAGCTCGCGAGCAGGGCGTTCGAGTCCGCCCTCGGCCTGTGGCGGGGGCCGGCGCTGAGCGAGCTGCGGGAGGGGCCGATCATCAATGGGTTCGCGATATGGCTGGACGAGGTGCGGTTGGAGTGCCACGAGATGCTCGTGGAGACGAACCTGCGGCTGGGCCGCCACCGTGAGATGGTCAGCCTGCTGCACGAGCTCATCCAGGACCATCCCCTGCACGAGGCGTTCTACCGGCAGCTCATGCTCGCGCTGTACCGGTCCGAGCGCCGGGCCGACGCGCTGGCGGTGTATCAGTCCGCCCGCGCCGCCCTGAACAAGGAACTGGGCCTGGAGCCCGGTAGGCACCTGCGCGAGATGCAACGGTCCGTTCTGGCGGCGGCCGACGTCCTCGACGTCCGGCCCGCCGTATGAGCGGTGCCGGGGAGCTGTGGCTGCGGCGCTACCATCCCGCGCCGGAGGCGCGGGTGCGGCTCGCGTGTCTCCCCCACGCGGGGGGCTCCGCGAGCGGCTACCACGCGCTGTCCGCGTGGCTCGCGCCCGAGGTCGAGGTGCTCGCCGTGCAGTACCCGGGGCGCCAGGACCGGCGCCGGGAGCCGCCCGTCACCGACATCGCCGCCCTGGCCGGGCACGTCGCCGAGGCGCTGGGCGGCGAGCCGGCGGACCGCCCGCTCGCCCTGTTCGGGCACAGCATGGGGGCGACTGTCGCCTACGAGGTGGCCCGGCTCCTGGAGCACCGGTCGGGGACCCGGCCGCACACGCTGTTCGTGTCCGGGCGGCGGGCGCCCTCGCGGGTGCGTCCGGAGAACGTGCACGCCGGGGACGACGAGCGTGTGCTGGCCGAGCTGGAGCGGCTGAGCGGCACCGACTCCCGGCTGCTGCGGGACCCGGAGCTGCGCGAGCTCATCCTGCCGGTGGTGCGCGCGGACTACACCGCGATCGAGCGGTACCGCCGCCCGCCCGGCCCCGAACCGGGCTGCCCGATCGTGGTCCTGGTCGGCGACGCCGATCCGCTGACGACGATCGAGGAGGCCCGCGCCTGGGCCGCCCATTCGGCGATCCCCGTGGACGTGCGGGTCTTCCCCGGCGGCCACTTCTACCTTGAGGACCATCTGGACGCGGTCGCCGAGGTGCTGACCGGGTACCTGACCGCGCCCGCCGGGCCGCCGCGCCCGCGTGCGGGCCCCACGTCGCGCCCTTGACGGCTCCACGAGCCCGGCGGCGTTCGCATCCGGCTCAGTGCGTCGGTGTGGTGTCCGTGCGGGCCTCCGGTCGCGGGACGGCTGCCAGGAGGGAGCGCGTGTAGTCGTGCCGCGGGTCCCGGAAGATCTGCTCGACCGGCCCCGCCTCCACGACCACGGCCTCCCGCATCACGATCACCCGGTCGCTGATGTGGTGGATCACGCCGAGGTCGTGCGAGATGAACAGCAGCGCGACGTCCAGCTCGTCCCGCAGGTCGACGAACAGGTCGAGGATCTGCGCCTGCACCGACACGTCGAGGGCGGAGACCGGCTCGTCGCACACGATCGCGTCCGGCCCGGGCGCGAGGGCGCGGGCGATGGCCACCCGCTGGCGCTGCCCACCGGACAGCTCGCGGGGATGCCGGGTGAGCAGCGCCGGGTCCAGGCCGACCCGGTGGAGCAGCTCGGTGATCTGGTCGCGGCGCCGCCGCACGGCGCGCCTGCCGGGGGAGCCGAGCGCCTCCCCGACGATGCGCTCGACGGTGTAGCGGGGGTCGAAGGAGGCGAGCGGATCCTGGTGGACGAGCTGGATCCGCCCGCGCCGGGACCGCCGGGACGGCTCGGGCACGCGCGACCAGGGTTCCCCGAGGAAGCGCACGCTTCCCTCGTCCGGTTCCAGCAGTCCCATGACCAGGGCGGCGAGCGTGCTCTTGCCCGACCCGGATTCGCCCACGACACCGAGCGTCTCCCCGGCGTGCACGGTGAGCGAGACGCCCTCCACGGCGGGGCGGTGGCGGCGGTCCGGGCCGCGGAACGCCTTGGTGAGGCCGCTCACCTCGATCACCGCCTCGTCGCGGCGCCCGCGGCCGGTGACCGCCGTGTCGAGCGTCTGGACGGGTTCCTCGTCGTCCGTCCGCCAGCACCGGGCACCATGGGCGGGCCCGATCGCCACCAGGGGCGGGACATGCTCGCGGCATCGCGCCTCCGCCAGCGGGCACCGGGGCGCGTAGCCGCACGCCGTGGTGATGCCCGCGAGGTCGCCGCCGGGTTCGGACGGCGCGAGCCGCGCGCCCCGGCGGCGGACGCCGGGGACCGCCGCGAGCAGCCGCCGCGTGTACGGGTGGGCCGGCGACCCCAGTACGTCCTCGGCGGGTCCCTCCTCCACGAACGCGCCCTGGTACATGACGGCGATGCGGTCGGCGAACCTGGCCACGACCGACAGGTCGTGGCTGATCAGCAGGACGGCGGTCCCGGCCGCCTTCATCGCCGTCAGCAGGTCGAGTATCTGGGCCTGAACGGTCACGTCCAGCGCCGTGGTCGGCTCGTCGGCGATGAGGACGGCGGGGTCGGCGGCCACGGCCGAGGCGATGAGGGCGCGCTGCCGCAGCCCTCCCGAAAGCTGGTGCGGGTACTGGCGGGCGCGCAGCCCGGGATCCGGCACGTGGACCCGCTTGAGGAGCGAGACCACCCGATCCTGGCGGGCCTGCCGGGGGACGGTGCGGTGGTTGCGGAGCGTCTCGCCGATCTCCGCGCCGACCGTCCGCACGGGGTCGAGCGACGACAGCGCGTCCTGGAGGACCATGCCGATCCGGCGCCCGCGCAGTTCCCTCCAGCGGCGGTCGCCCGCGCGGGTCAGGTCCTCGCCCTCCAGTTCCAGCCGTCCCGCCGCGACCGAGGAGCCCGGCCCGGCGAGCCCGAGCAGCGCCCGCGCCGTCACGCTCTTGCCGGAGCCCGACTCGCCGACGACGGCCAGGCACTCCCGGGCCCGCAGCGTGAAACCCACGCCGCGGACGGCGTCCACGCGGCTCCCGCCGGAACCGAAGGAGACACGGAGGTTCTCGACGGCGAGCAGGGCACCCCCCTCCGCGGGAGGAGCGTCCATCGGGTCGGTGCCCTTGTCACCCCGCACTCGGGAGCCTCCCTTCGAACCGTCGCTGGAGCCACCTGCCGACGACGTTGACGGCGAGGACGGTCGAGGTGAGCGCCAGTCCCGGGAAGACCGCGATGGTCCACGCGATCCCCAGGAAGTCGCGCCCCTCCGACAGCATCGCGCCCCACTCGGGGGTCGGCGGCTTCGGCCCGAGGCCGAGGAAGCTCAGCGAGGAGCCGGCGATGATGGCGGTCCCCACGTTGATCATCGCGAGCACGAGCAGCGGGGGCAGGGCGTTGGGGAGCACGTGGCGGCGCAGGATGGCCGCCCGCCGCTGCCCCAGCGTGATCGCGGTGCGGACGTAGTCGGAGTTCCGCACGACCAGCGCCTGCCCGCGGGCCAGCCGCACGAAGCCGGGGGTCAGGGAGGCCCCGATCGCCAGCGTGGCGTTGACCGTCCCCGTCCCGAGGATCGCGACGACGAGCAGCGAGAGCAGCAGCCCGGGGAAGGCGAGGAACACGTCCGAGACGCGCATGATCAGCTCGTCCGCGATCCGGCCGCCGGCCGCGGCGAGCATCCCGAGGAGCGACCCGGCGAGGACGGCGATGGCGGTGGCGCCCAGCCCGATCGTCAAGGACGGCCGCGCGCCGTGGACGACGCGGCTGTAGACGTCCCGGCCGAGCTGGTCGGTGCCGAAGGGGTGGTCGAGGCTGGGCGGGGCGAGCACGTCGACCGTGCCGCCCTGGTCCGGCGGGTGGGTGGCGAGCAGGTCCGGCCAGAGGACGGCGACCGCTATGAGCGCGAGCACCGCGGCCGCGGCGCACACCCCCGGTCCCGCCGTCCAGGCCCACCGACGGCGCGGCGGGACCGCCGTCCACGCGGTGCGGGACAGTGCGCTCATTCCCATGGCAGGCTTTCCTCGGCACGCGGGAGGTGGAACCGGCCGCGCGCGACCACCAGCCGTGGGTGCCGCAGCACCGACAGGTCGGCGAGAGGGTCGCCGTCGACGACGATGAGGTCGGCGTCCAGGCCGGGGCGCAGCCGGCCCGTCCTGCCGCCGAGGTCCAGGGCGTCGGCCGCGACGGAGGTGGCCATCGCGATGACCGCGTCGGCGGGCAGCCCGGCGCGTCCGAGCCAGCGCAGCCCCTCGGCGTACTCCTCGACCTGCACGCCGGTGATCCCCGCGTCCGTCCCGGCGACCAGCCGGACCCCCTGCTCGTGCTGGTGGCGGCGGATGTCCAGCCAGGGACGCAGGACGTCCGCGCCGAACCGGGCCTCCAGCGCCCCCATGCCCCCGTGGAAGGTCGGGCAGACGAAGACGCCCTTCTCCGCGATGGTCCGGATCAGCTTCTCGTCGGCGTCGGGGCCCGCCGCCGGGCCCGCCTCGGTCAGGAGCGTGCAGTGCTCCAGCGTGTGCGCCCCCGCCGCCAGCGCGATCTCGACGCCCTCCCTGCTGTGCACGTGGGCCGCCACCCGCAGGCCGAAGCGGCTCGCCTCCTCGACGGCGGCCCCGACCTCCTCGGCGGTGTACTGGAGTTCCCAGCTCGACGGGCCGCCTTCGGTGAGGTGCCCGCCCGTCACCATCATCTTGATGACGTCCACGCCGTCCTCGGCCAGCCGCCGCACCAGGGCGCGCACCTGCTCCGCGCCGTCGGCCTGCCCGCCGAGGAACGAGCAGTGCCCGCCGGTCACCGTGATCGGCGTGCCGGAGGTGAGGACGCGGGGGCCCGGGATCGTCCCGGCGTTGACCGCGTCGCGCAGCCGCGCCGCGATGCCGCCCCGGTCGCCGAGGTCGCGGACCGTCGTGACGCCCACGTCCAGCAGCCGCCGGGCCCGTTCGGCGACGTCCAGCGTCAGGGTGGCGTCGTCGGTGGCCGCCAGGGCGCCCACCGGGTCGTCGCCGCCGTCGAACACCAGGTGGACGTGGACGTCGATCAGGCCGGGCAGGATGCGGGCGCCCGGGAAGGACGCCCGGGGCGTCCCGGCCGCCGCGCGGGCGGTCACGTCGGCGGCGGGCCCCACGTCCTCGATGAGCCCGTCGCGGATGAGGACCGCCCCGTCCGGGATCACCTCTCCCGGGGTGCCGGTGAGAACCTCCGCCGCGGTCAGGATCCGTTCCGTCACAGGGCCGACTCCCTCAGCCTCGGGTCGACGATCCGGTAGAGGCCGTCGACTGCCATGTTGATCAGTGAGAACGCCAGTGCCGACAGGAGGATCACGCCGGTGACCACCGGCAGGTCGCGGCTGGCGATGGCCGCCGCCATGACCCTTCCGATGCCCTGGCGGCTGAAGATGGTCTCGACCACCACGGCCCCGCTGAGCAGCGCGCCCACGCTCCATCCCGAGATCGTGATCAGCGGGATGAGGGCGTGCCGCAGCGCGTGCCTGAGGCGGACCGAGGTCTCCCCGCCGCCGCGAGCGCGGGCGGTGAGCACGAACGGCTCGTCCAGGGCGCGTTCCATTCCCTCGCGCATCACCTGCGCGTACACGCCGACCAGGCCCAGCGCGAGAGTGGCTGAAGGAAGGACGAGCGCCTCCGGCCCCGACCCTCCCGCGACGGGGAAGAGGTGCCAGCGGAAGGCGAAGAAGGTGAGCAGCAGCGCCCCGACCCAGAACCCCGGGGTGGAGATGGCGATCAGTTCCAGCCCCATCGAGAGGCGCCGCAGTGCCGGCCGTCTCCCGGCGGTCGCCACGGCGAGCACCGTCGCCGCCGTGAGCGCGACCGCGAAGCCGGTGAGGGCGAGCAGGGCCGAGGACCACGCCTGGTCGCCGATCAGCTCCCCGACCGGCTCCCTGAGCTGGTACGAGCGGCCGAGGTCGCCCTTGGCCAGGCGGCCGATGAACAGCCCGTACTGGACGGGCACGGGCCGGTCGAAGGCCAACTCGTGGCGTACCTGCTCGACCTGTTCCGGGCTCGGGGTCGTGGAGCCGAGGATGACGCGGGCCGGGTCCCCGGGGGTGAGCTGGAGCCCGGCGAACGCGACCGTCGCCGCTCCCAGCATCACCACGACCGTGAGCAGCAGCCGCCGGACCAGCCACCGCGCGGCGGTCACGACTCTCCCTTCCGTGTGGCGCGCGCGTCGTAGAACAGCGGGTAGCCGTTGGCGTCGAAGCCGAGGCCCTTGATGTGCGCGCCGGTGCCGACCAGGCGCGCGGGGACGTAGGTCGGGATGGCCAGCCCGCGCCGCAGGATGCGGTCCTGGATCTTGGCGTAGTACCCGGCGCGTGCGGCGGGGTCGGTGGTGGCGGTCGCGGCGCGCAGCCAGCCGTCCAGCTCGGGGTCGTTCAGGTGGAAGAAGTTGCCGCCGCCCTTGGCCGGAGGCCAGGCCGCCGCGAAGAAGTACCGCAGGATGTCGGGCTCGGCCCGGACGAACCCCGTCGAGTACAGGTCCATCGTGCTGCCGGTGAGGATGTCCTTGGCCAGCGCCCCGCCGTCCTCGCCGACCAGGTCGATGTGGATCCCCGCCTGCTTGGCCTGCGCCTGGACGCCCTGGGCCAGGACGTCGCGCCGGTCCCGCATGAGCTTGGGCAGGTAGGGCCAGCGCAGGGTCAGCCGCCGCCCGGCCTTGGTCCGGTAGCCCTCCGAGTCCCGGGCCGTCCAGCCCGCCGCGTCGAGCAGCTTGGCGCTCAGCGCCGGATCGTACGGCCAGGTCCGCTCGGTCGCGCGGGAGTAGCCGACGGTCGATGGGCTGAGCAGGCTCCAGGCGCGCTTGTACTGGCCGAAGTAGACCGACTGGACCAACCGGTCGAGGTCGATGGAGCGCATCAGCGCGAGGCGGACCCGCTCGTCCGTCAGGGGGCCGTGCGTGGTGTTGGGGAAGACGGAGAACACCGCGCCGGTCTGTTCGGCGCGCAGCAGCCGCAGCTTGCCCGACGCCCGGACGTTCTTGACGTACATGGCCGGCACATCGTCGATGACGTCGGCCTGCCCGCTGGTGAGCGCGCCGAGGCGGACGGCGTTCTCCGGGATGAACGCGATCGACAGCCGGGACAGGTGCGCGGGCCCGGTGTGCGCCGCGGTGGCCGGCCCCCAGCCGTACCCGGGGTTCGCGGTCAGCGTGATGTTCTTGTTGCGCGTCCAGGATCCGAAGCGGAACGGCCCCGAGCCGACGGGCCGCACGCACAGCCCGGCGGGGTTCTCCCTGATCGCCTTGGGTGACTGGACGCCGAGGTAGGCGGTGCTGATCGCCTGGAGGAACGAGGCGTCCGGCTGCGACAGCCGGACCTCGACGGTGTCCGCGTCGACGGCCCTGGCCCCGGCGTAGGACCGGAGCAGGCTGGCGGCGTACCGCGACTTGGTCTTCGGGTCGACCGCGTGGTCGAGCGTCGCCTTCACGGCGGTGGCGTCCAGGGGCGTCCCGTCATGGAACTTGACGCCGGGCCGAAGGTCGAACGTGTAGGTTTTGGCGTCCTTGGAGACCGTCCAGCGCTGGGCCAGCCAGGGATGGAACCTACCGTCCGAGGTCATGGAGACCAGGGAGTCGAAGACGCCCCGGACGATGACGGCCGTGACGTCGAGGCCGCTCATCTGCGGGTCGAGGCAGTCCGGCTCGATGCTGGCGGCGAAGGTCAGGTCGCCGCCCGCGGCGGCCGATTCGGATCCGCCGCCGCACGCGGCCGCGGTTCCGAGCAGCAAGGGGACGGCCGTCCACGCGCCGACCCGGCGGCGGTGTCGCGTGGACCATCGAGGCCGGGGGTCGGGCATCTCGGCTCCTTGGGGGACGTGGAGGCGCTTCGGCGCCGTGACCGGCGGGTTCGCAATCCATGTCGCACTCTTCAGGGGCGATCTAAAGATCACCTTAGAGTGACGGCCCCGTCGCGGCCCCTGGGACCACCCCGTGGACGGCCAGGTCGAGGAGCCGCCGGGACATCTCGGGCTCGCCCTCGGTGGCCATGGCGATGCCGCCGGCGAGCCGCAGCACGTCCAGGAAGGCGGTGCCGGGCGGGACGGCGCCGGCCTCCAGGGCGCGGGCGAACAGGGTCGCCCCCGCTGTGCGCATCGCGTGGCAGGAGTGGAACAGCTCCGAGCGCTCGTCGCGCATGGTGACCACTACCGAGGCCGCCATCCCCCGGAAGGGCGTGACCTGGGCGATGAACGCCTCCAGCCAGGTGACGAACGCGGCGCCGGGGTCGGGGTCGTCCAGCAGCTCGTGCGCGCGCAGGCCGAGCTGGTCGTAGCCGTCGGCCAGCAGCGACTCCAGCAGGTCCTGGCGGGTCGGGAAGTGGCGGTAGAGCGTCCCGATGCCCACCCCGGCGCGCTCGGCGACCGACTCCAGGGACGACTCCGCGCCGTGGGAGGTGAAGATCTCGCGGGCCGCGGCGAGGAGGTTCTCGCGGTTGCGGCGCACGTCGGCGCGGAGAGGGCGGGCCGCCGGGTCGGCGGTCTCCTGGGGCTTCATCTTTCTCCAGCTCTCTCGTTGCAAGTCGGAGGTACCCTCCGTATTGTGTGGAGGGAGCCTCCGTACGGAGGCACCCTCCAATTGTAACCCGGAGAACCCGGAGGAAAGATGTCCGTCTCACCGTCGTCGCCCAGCGTGACGACCAGGCCCCCGGGAGCGGCCCGCCGCGGGGACCGGCCGGGGATCGCCCTCGCGGTCATCGTGGCCTGCCAACTGATGATCGTCCTGGACGGCACGATCGTGAACATCGCCCTGCCCGACATCCAGCGGGGCCTGGAGTTCTCCGAGACCGGCAAGGCGTGGATCATCACCGCCTACACGCTGACCTTCGGCGGGCTGCTCCTGCTGGGCGGGCGGATCGGCGACGTCCTCGGCCGGCGCCACGTGTTCGTCGCCGGCATCGCGGTGTTCACGGTCGCCTCGCTGCTCGGCGGCCTCGCCACCACCGGGGAGCTGCTGCTGGCTGCCCGGGTCGGGCAGGGAGCGGGCGCCGCGCTGGCAGGGCCGAGCACTCTCGCCCTCATCGTCACCAACTTCCCCGAAGAGGCCGAGCGCAACAAGGCGATGGGCATCTACTCCGCCATCGCCGGCTCCGGCCTGGTCATCGGCCTGATCCTCGGGGGCGCGCTGACCTCCGGCGGCTCCTGGCGGTGGGTGATGTTCATCAACGTCCCGATCGGCGTGGCGATCGTGCTGCTCGCGCCGCTGTTCGTCAACGAGCCGCCGCGGCACAGCGGGCGCTTCGACGTGGCCGGGGCGGTCACCTCGACCGTCGGCATGGTCGCGCTGGTCTACGGGTTCACCCGCGTCGCGGAGAAGGACTGGGGCGACCGCGTCGCCCTCGGGTCCTTCGCCGTCGCGGTCGCCGCCCTCGCGCTGTTCCTGGTGGTCGAAGCCCGCGCCAAGCAGCCCGTCATGCCCTACCGCCTGCTGCGCGACCGTGACCGGGCCGCCGCCTACCTCAACATGCTGCTGCTCCCCGCGACGCTGATGGGACTGTTCTTCTTCATCACCCAGCTGCTACAGACCGGGTACGGCTACAGCGCGATCGAGGCCGGGCTGGCGTTCCTGCCGATGGCGGTCCTCCAGATCGTCACCGCCCGCAACTCGGCCGCGCTGCTCGCGAAGTTCGGGCCCAAGCCGCTCATGCTGACCGGCGCGGTGGGGGTCTTCATCGGGATGGCCTGGCTCAGCCGCCTGTCCGACGGCGGCGGGTACGCCACCGAGGTGCTCGGGCCGCTGATCCTGGTGGGCGCCGGTATGGGCCTGTGCTTCATGCCGATGAGCGTCACCATCCTGTCCTCGGTGTCACCGCGGGACTCGGGCGCGGCCTCCGGGCTGCTCCAGACCATGCAGCAGGTCGGCGCCTCGCTCGGCGTCGCCGTGCTGGTGACGGTCTACGGCGAGGCCGTCCGCGACGAGGCGAAGCACCCGGTGGCCGGAGCGAGTCCACAGGATCAGGCCCACCACCTGCTCACCCACGGCATCGCCACCGGCTTCCTCAGCGCGACGGTCATCGTGGTCATCGCGTTCCTGGTCCTTCTGTTCGGATTCCGGGGCACGCCCGCGGCGAAGGCGAAGAAGGACGACTGACTCCCGGACGTCCCATCGAGGGGTCCGGGCATCACACCGAAGGGAGCCACGGCCTTGTCCCACCCTGCCACGATCAAGCTGTCCGTCCTCGACGTCGCACCCGTCTGGAACGGATCCTCGCAGGCACAGGCACTCCGCGACACACTCCAACTCGCCCCCAAGGTGGAGGGGCTCGGCTACCACCGCTACTGGGTCGCCGAGCACCACAACACCCTCAGCATCGCCAGTTCCTCGCCGCCCGTGCTGGTCGCCGAGCTCGCGAACGCGACGTCCACCCTGCGGGTCGGGTCGGGCGGGGTCCTGCTGCCCAACCACCCGCCCCTGGTGGTGGCCGAGCAGTTCGGGACGCTGGAGGCGCTGCACCCCGCCCGCATCGACCTCGGCCTCGGACGGGCGTCCGGAACCGACCCGGTCACCGCGATGGCGCTGCGCCGCGCGGGAGGCGGCGGGGACTTCCGCCAGCAGATCGCCGAGCTTGAGGGCTACTTCGCCGACCGCGGCGGTGGCGAGGACCCGCGGTCCGGGGCCGTCGCGGTGCCCGCCCCGGGGCACCGGCCGGGGATGTGGGTGCTCGGGTCCAGCCCGGCCAGCGCCCGCCTCGCGGCGGAGCTCGGGATGCCGTACGCGTTCGCGCACCACATCGCGCCGCAGAACGCCGTCCAGTCCCTCAACCTCTACCGGCGGGAGTTCCGGGCCTCGGTGCACCTGGAGCAGCCGTACTCGATCATCGCGTCGTCGGTGATCGTGGCCGACACGGACGAGCGCGCCCGCCTGCTCGCCGGGCCGCTCACCGTCATCGGCCTCCAGTTGCGCACCACCGGCACGTCCGGCCCGATGCTGGGCCCGGAGGAGGCGGCGGCCTACCCGTTCACGCCGCTGGAGAGGCAGATCGTCGGCGAGGGCTCCGGCCATCACCTCGTCGGGGACCCCGAGGCCGTCGGACGCGGCGTCCGCGACCTGCTGGCCGCGACCCGCGCGGACGAGCTGATGGCGCTGACCATGGTGTACGACCCGGCCGAACGGCTGCGCTCTTACGAGCTGCTCACCGAGATCGTTCCGCTCGCCGCGCCCTCCCTCGCCTGAGGCGACGGGGAGCGACCGCCCCGCGAGGCCGGACCCGGGCGGCCGGAGCGGCGCCCGGCCGCGCGGGACCAGGGGCCGCGAACGTCCCGGGCCGACCCCGCCGGGCCCGGGACGTCCGCATGCCCCGACGTTTCGCATGCCCCGACGTTTCGCATGCCTCGGACATTTCGCACGCCCCGGACGCTTCGCGTGCCCGGGGCGTCGCGGGTGCCCGCGCCGGCCGCGCGGGGCCTTAGGCCGGGCATAGGTCACGCTCAGGTGAGGTGAAGGATCTCCTTAGGCGTCCTCGTGATGCTGGAACTCCCCGTCACCTCACGAGAGGCCGACCATGAGCAAGCCGGTGGGCGCGGCCGCCGCGCAGGCGCCCGAGACGCTGGACGAGCGGATAACGCACTGGAGCCTGTACCAGCCGTGGCTCCAGCAGGACCCGATCTCCCACTGGAACGAGATCCGGGACCACGCCCCGATCGTGCGCTCGGAGGAGGCCGGCGGCTTCTGGATCCTCACCCGCTACGAGGACATCGAGTGGGCGGCCAAGAACCCCGAGATCTTCTCCAGTGCCCAGGTCGGCATTCCGCACCGCAAGGTCTTCCCGGCCAAGCAGATCCCGATCCAGTTGGACGGCGACGAGCACCGCAAATGGCGGCAGACGCTATCGGACCTGTTCAACCCCGGCGTCGTCCAGCACTTCGCCCCGCAGATCCGGAGGGCGGCGGTCGACTCCATCGGCCCGATCGCCGAGAAGGGCCACTGCGAGTTCGTCTCCGAGTTCGCCACGGCGCTCCCCGCCGAGACGTTCCTGATCACGTTCGGCATCGGGCGCGAGCACTTGAAGGCCCTGCTGGACCACAAGACCTGGCTGCGCCGCGAGGGGATCCCCAACGCCCGCACCGACGAGGACATCCGGGCCGCGAACCAGCCGCTCTGGGACTTCTTCGGCGAGGCCATCGACCGGCGTCGCGCCGAGGGGACCGAGGGGCGCCGCGACGTCATCAGCGCGATGCTCCGGACGACCTACGACGGCCGCGAGCCCACCCGCGACGAGGTGATCAATGCCCTGTTCGTGTCCATGCTGGCGAGCCTGGACACGACGACGGCCGCGCTCAGCTTGATCTTCCTGCACCTCGCGGCGCACCCGGAGATCCAGGACCTGATCGCGGCGTCCCCGGGCAAGGTGCCGGCCATCGCCGAGGAACTGCTGCGCCACTCGCCGGTCTCGTCCACCGGGCGACTGGTCACCCGGGACGTCGAGCGGCACGGCGTGGTGCTGCGCGAGGGCGACCGGGTGCTGCTGTCGTGGGGCCTGTCGGGGTTGGACCCCGACGCTTTCGACCGGCCCGACGAGGTCGACTTCGACCGGACGAAGACCCGGCACCTGGCGTTCGGCGCCGGCCCGCACCGCTGCCTCGGAATGCACGTCGCCCGCCGCATCCTCAGAATCGCGCTGGAGGAGTGGCACGCGCGGATCCCCCACTACGCGCTGACACCGGGCACCAGCCCGGTCCACCACTACTCACCCGCCCGCGGCGTGCTGAACCTCGACCTCACGCTGGGGAAGGGGGAGCGGCCGTGAGAGTCCGCGTCGACCAGGGGCGATGCCTGGGCCACGGGCTGTGCGAGGCCCTCGCCGGCGACGTCTACCAGGTCACCGAGACGGGTTACAACGAGATGGGCGAGTTCGAGGTCGTGGACGCGCTGCGGGACGTGGCGCGCAAGGGGGCCTCCGCCTGCCCGGAGCGGGCCATCGCCGTCCTCGGCGACGAGCCCGCCGGCCAGCACGACGAACCGAGAGCACCGAGACCAAGGAGCACCGACCGATGACCGAATCCACCGCCGCGGTGAACCCCGCCGCCACCGCCAGGGAAGTCGTCGACCAGATCGTCCGGTACATGCTGGACATCGACATGGCGGGCTTCGGGGACCTGTGGGCCGAGGACGGCGACCTCGACCTGCTCTTCGCGCCGCAGGGCGCCCCCCGCTACCTGCGCGGCCGGGACACGATCCGCGAGTACCTGATCAGGGGGCAGGCGGCGACGCCCCTCAAGCTGGAGAAGATCGAGTCCCTCGTCATCCACGAGACCGGTGACCCTGAGGTGATCGTGCTTGAGTTCGACGGCCTCGGCTCGGTGTCCACGACGGGCGGCACCTACCGCACCACCTACATCGACGTGGTGCGCGTCCGGGAGGGCCGGATCGTGAACCTGCGGCATTTCGCCGAGCCCACCGCATGGCTCATCGCCGCGTCGGAGACCGCCCCCGAGGCGGCGGGGGACCCGCGGTGAGCGCCCCCGGGCCGGCGGAGCCGCTCCTGGCGGGGCGGGTCGCGCTCGTCATCGGCGGCAGCCGCGGGATCGGCGCCGGGGTCGCGCGAGCGCTCGGCCGCCACGGCGCCGCCGTCGGCGTCAACTACCTGCACAGCGCCGACGCGGCCAAGGAGGTCGTCGCCGCCATCGAGGCGGCCGGGTCCCGGGCGGTGGCCGTCGCGGGCGACGCCACCGACGCCGGGGACGTCGCCCAGATCGTGCGGCAGACGGCCGACGCGCTCGGCGACGTGGACGTCCTCGTCTGCAACGCCGTCGGCAGCACGGAGAACGCGATCGACCGGATCCGCAAGGGCCTCACCCTCGCCCTGGACAACGCCGAGGACGTGCGGGCGCGGGTCGACACGCAGCTCGCGACCACGCTGTTCCCGGCCCGCGAGGTGCTGCCCGGTATGCGCCGGCGGGGCGGCGGCTCCATCGTGCTGATCGGGGCGACCGCGTCGCGCGGCAGGCCGGGGCGCGGCATCGCCGAGATCTCCGTCGCCAAGGCGGCGCAGGACGCGCTCGCGCGGTCACTGGCCGTCGAGCTCGGACCGGAGCGCGTTCGCGTCAACGTCGTGGCCCCCGGCATGGTCCCCACCGACGCCAATGCCGGCCCTCACCAGGAACCGTTGATGGGCGAGATGGCCAAGGTCACCCCGCTGGGCCGCGTCGCCTACGTCGATGACGTGGCGGACACGGTGGTCGCCTTCGCCTCCGGCCTGACGCGGCACGTGACGGGCGCCTACGTCGGGGTCGACGGCGGCCGCGGCATGCTCTGAACGGCGCGGCGCGCCTCGTCCTCGCCGGTCGCGGCCGTGCGGATGTCTGCGTAGGGAGTGGTATGGAGGACTGGGAAGACAGGGTCGTCATCGCCGGCGGCGGGCCGACCGGTCTCATGCTGGCGTGCGAGCTCGGGCTGGCCGGAGTGGAGGCCGTCGTCGTCGAACGCGACCCCGAGCAGGACGAGGACTCGCAGGGGATGGCCGTCCATGGGCGCTCCCTGGAGGTCTTCAAGCGGCGCGGCCTGGCCGACCGCATCCGCGAGGAGGACATCTGGGCCTGGCCGCGCACCCCGTTCGCCTTCTTCTGGCTCGACCTCGGAGACCTGGGCGAACAGGACTACACCTATGCCTTCCCCCAATGGCGGACGGAGCGGCTCCTGGAGGAACGCGCCCGCGAACTCGGCGTCGACATCCGGCGGGGCCACGAGCTGGTGGGCTTCGAGCAGGACGCGGCCGGGGTCACCGTCGAGACCCGCTCGGCCGAGGGCTCGGACCGGCTCCGGGGCGCCTTCCTCGTGGGCTGCGACGGGGCGGACAGCAAGGTCCGGGACCTCGCCGGTATCGAGTTCGAGTCGAGTGGGCTGGCCTACTACGGCGTGCTCGGCGACGTGGTCCTGTCGGACGGGCCGCAGCCGGAGTTCACGACCGGGCTGTTCCAGCGGGGCATGTTCGGCGCGCTGCCGCTCCAGCCCGGTGAGCTGCGCCTGATGACCATCGAGTTCGGCGCGCGGGCGCCGGACCGCGGCACGCCCGTCACCGCGGAGGAGTTGCGCGCGAGCATCGGCCGGGTGACCGGCACCGACCCGGAGGTGGAGGGGGTGCGGTGGCTGTCGCGGTTCGGCGGCACCACCCGCCACGCCCGGCGCTACCGGGAGGGCCGGGTGCTGCTGGCCGGCGACGCCGCCCACGTCCTCTACATCTCCGGCACGCAGGGCCTGAACGCCGGCATCCAGGACGCGGTCAACCTCGGCTGGAAGCTCGCCGCCGAGGTCCAGGGCTGGGCGCCGGACGGCCTCCTCGACACCTACCACGGGGAGCGGCACCCGGTCGGCGAGCGGATCTGCATGCACGCGCGGGCGCAGATGGCTCTGATGCATCCGCTCGACCAGGTCACGCCCCTGCGGGCGCTCGTCGGCGACCTGCTGGAGATCGACGCGGTCAACAGGTTCCTGCTGGAGCTGCCGTCCGCGGCGGGCTATCCCCTCCCCGCCGCGGACGGTACGCAGGGGGAGCCGCATCCCCTGCTCGGACAGCCGCTCCCCGACGTTCCCCTGGACACCGGCGGGGAGCCCGACGGCGTCGCCGCGGCCCTGCGCTACGGGCGCGGGGTGCTGCTGGACCTGTCCGACGGCGCCGCCGACCTCGGGGAGGCCGGAGCCTGGGCCGGGCGGGTCGACGTCGTCACCGCGAAGCCGCTACGGGAACTGGACGCCGCGGTACTGCTGGTGCGGCCGGACGGCCACGTGGCCTACGCCGACCGCACGGGCGGGGACACCAAGGACCTGCGGCGGGCCCTCGCCTCCTGGTTCGGCGAACCGCCCTCCGCCGGTACCGCCGAGTGAGCTCGGGCGAGCCGCGCTGTTGCGGAAACCGCTCATGGAGCCGGTGAACCGGCGCCGGAGCACGCGTCGTCATCGCGGGCGGCGACCCCACCGGGTCGCCGCCCGCCCGCGAGCCCGGTCGGGCCGGCGCGGCCGCCGCCCGGTCCGGGGCCGGTCGGGGGCCGGTCAGGGCGCGGCGGGCGCCGGGTCGCCGAGAAGCTCACGCAGCAGGTACCGGACGAGCGCGGCGGGCGTCGGGTGCTCGAAGACCGCCACGGCGGGCAGCGTCAGGCCGGTGGCGGCGCACAGCCGGTTCCGCAGGTCCAGGCCGGTGAGCGAGTTGAAACCGCTCTCGGCGAAGGCCAGCTCCGGGTCGATCTCGTCGGCCGAGCCGTGTCCCAGCACGGCCGCCGCCTGACTGAGGACAAGGTCGGACAGCACGCGCTCCCGTCCCTCCTCCGATTCCCGGGACAGCCGTTCGACCAGCCGCGCGAACGTCTCCGCGTCCGGCTCGCCCTCCGCGCCGTCCTCGAACGGCAGGCCGGGCGGCTGAGCCGGACGGTGGCGCCGCCACCAGTCCGACAGGGCCGGGAGCACCTCGGACAGCGACCTCGCCCGGCCGGGGTCGCCGGCCTGGAGCGCGTCGGTCAGCCACGCGAGATCACCGTTCTCCACCGCGTGCCAGAAGCGGGCCTGGGCTCCGCGCGCGGGCGCGTCCGCCGGGGCGTCGATCCAGTACCGGCGGCGCTGGAACGGGTAGGTCGGCAGGTCGACCCGCCCGGCCCCGGCGAACACCGCGTCCCAGTCCACCGCCACGCCCCGGGCGAAGGCGGACGCCACGGCGTGCACCAACGAGCGCGGGCCCGGCTGGTCGCGGCGGAGCGCCGGAACGCACGCCCCGGGGGTGCTGAGGACCTGTTCGGCCATGGGAGTGAGGACGGCGTCCGGCCCCAGCTCGATCGCGGTGGTGACTCCCTCTGCCTCCAGCGTCACGACGCCCTGGTGGAAGTGGACGGTGTCGCGGATGTGGCGGGTCCAGTAGTGGGGTGTGGTGAGGTCGGCGGGGTCGGCGATTCGTCCGGTCACGTTCGACACGATGGGGATGGTGGGTGGGTGGTAGGTGATGGTTTGGGCGGTTTGGTGGAATTCGTTGAGGATGGGGTCCATGTGGGGGGAGTGGAAGGCGTGGTGGACGTGGAGTTTTTTGGTGCGGTGTCCTTGGTTGTTCCATTGGCGGGCGATGGCGGTGACGGTGTCGGTGTCGCCGGAGATGACGGTGGTGGTGGGGCTGTTGATGGCGGCGATGGCGGCGGTGGGGTGGTTGGTGAGGGTGGCGGCGACGGCGTCGGCGGGGGCTTGGATGGAGATCATGGCGCCGTCGGTGCTGGTGGTTTGCATGAGTTGTGCGCGTGTGGTGACGAGTCGGGCGGCGTCGGGGAGGGTGAGGATGCCGGCGATGTGGGCGGCGGTGAGTTCGCCGATGGAGTGGCCGATGAGCAGGTGGGGGTGGATGCCCCAATGGGCGAGGAGGTGGGTGAGGGCGGTTTCGAAGGCGAAGAGGGCGGGTTGGGTGTAGGTGGTCTGGTTGAGGCGGGTGGGGTCGGGATCGAACATGACGTCTTGGATGGGGTGGTCGAGGTGGGGGTCGAGGTGGTGGGCGATGTCGTCGAGGGCTTGGGCGAAGGCGGGGAAGGTGGTGTAGAGGTCGTGGCCCATGCCGGGACGTTGGCTGCCCTGCCCGGAGAACACGAACGCCGTCCGTCCCGGCCGTGCCACCCCTCGGACCAGGTCGGGCGAGCTCTCACCGCGGATCAGCTCCTCCAGCCCGCGTAGCAGGTCGTCCCGGTCCGCGCCCAGTACCGCCGCGCGGCGCTCGAACGCGGTGCGGGTCGTCGCCAGGGATCGGGCGAGATCGTCCGCGTCCGCCTCCGGATTCGCCGCGACCAGATCACGGAGCCGCTCCGCCTGAGCCCGCAGTGCGTGTTCCGTGCGTCCGGACAGCACCCAGGGCACCACGCCCGGGGCGGCGCTCCCAGCGGTCTCGTCCCGCACGGGTTCGGTGGCGGGGGCCTGTTCGATGATGACGTGGGCGTTGGTGCCGCTGATACCGAACGCCGACACCGCGGCGCGTCGTGGTCTGCCGTTCGCCGTCCAGGGAACCGGTTGGGTGAGGAGGCGGATGTTTCCGGAGTCCCAGTCCACGTGCGGGGTTGGCTCGTCTGCGTGGAGGGTCTTGGGGAGTATGTCGTGTCGTATCGCCTGGACCATTTTGATGACGCCGGCGATTCCGGCGGCGGCTTGGGTGTGTCCGATGTTGGATTTGATGGAGCCGAGCCAGAGGGGGTGGTCGCGGTTGTGTCCGTAGGTGGTGAGGAGGGCTTGGGCTTCGATGGGGTCGCCGAGGGTGGTGCCGGTGCCGTGTGCTTCGACGGCGTCGATGTCGTGGGGGGTGAGGTGGGCGTTGGTGAGGGCTTGGTGGATGACGCGTTGTTGGGAGGGTCCGTTGGGTGCGGTGAGGCCGTTGCTGGCGCCGTCCTGGTTGATGGCGGATCCGCGGATGACCGCCAGGACGGGGTGCCCGTTGCGTTGTGCGTCCGACAGGCGTTCCAGTAGGACGAGGCCGACACCTTCGCCGAAGCCCGTGCCGTCCGCGCCGGCGCCGAACGAGCGGCATCGGCCGTCGGGTGACAGCCCGCGCTGCCTGCTGAACTCCACGAACAGACCTGACGTGGCCATGACCGTGACCCCGCCCGCCAAGGCCAGATCGCATTCACCGTTGCGGAGGGCCTGGGCGGCCAGGTGCAGCGCCACCAGTGAGGACGAGCAGGCGGTGTCCACCGTCACCGCCGGGCCCTCAAGACCAAGGGTGAAGGCCACCCGGCCCGAGGCGACGCTTCCCGCGCTGCCGTTGCCGAGAAAGCCCTCCAGCCCTTCCGGTGGTTCGTGCAGCCGGTGCGCGTAGTCGCCGTACATCACGCCGGCGAACACGCCGGTCGGGCTGCCGCGAAGGCTCGCCGGGTCGATCCCCGCCCGCTCCACCGTCTCCCATGCCGTCTCCAGCAGCAGCCGCTGCTGCGGATCCGTCGCGAGAGCCTCGCGCGGGCTCATGCCGAAGAACCCGGCGTCGAAGTCCAGGGCCCCGTCCAGGAACGCGCCGTGCCGCGTGTAGGACTTCCCCGCCGCGTCCGGGTCGGGGTCATACAGCTCCTCGACGTCCCAGCCCCGGTCCTCGGGGAAGCCGCCGATGGCGTCCTGGCCCTCGGCGACCAGCTCCCACAGTCGCTCCGGCGTGTCCGCGCCGCCCGGGTAACGGCAGCCCATCGACACGATCGCGATCGGCTCCCGAACCCCGGCCCTGGCCTCGTCCAACTGCTTTCGGGTCTTCCGCAGGTCGGCCGTGACCCACTTGAGGTAGTCCAGGAGCTTCTTCTCGTCAGCCATGGGGCGCGTTTCCTCCGGTGGTCGGTGAATCGGCCGTCATGTCGAGGCCCGGCCGAGGTCCTTGTCGATCAGGTCGAAGATCTCGTCGGCCGTCGCGGAGCCCAGCACGTCCGTGTCCTCGTCCGTATCGGGTGCCGCGGCGGCGCCGCCGAGCCCGGACAGCAGCGCCCGGAGCCGCGCCTCGACGCCGAGCCGCCCGGCCTCCTCGGCGCCGACGGCCGCGAGCGCCTCCTCCAGCCGGTCCAGCTCGGCGAGGACGGGCGGGGCCGCGTCCCGGGCGACGGCACCGGCGAGGTGTTCCGCGAGGGCGGTGGGCGTCGGATGGTCGAACACGAGCGTCGCGGGCAACCGGAGCCCGGTGGCGGCGCCCAGGCGGTTGCGGAGCTCGACCGCTGTGAGGGAGTCGAAGCCCAGCTCTTTGAACGCGGCGCCGGTGTCGATGGTGCCCGGCGTGGGATGCCCCAGGACGGCCGCGACCTGCCCCCGGACGAGGTCGAGCAGGGCCCTGAGCCGCGCTTCGGGTTCGAGCCCGGCGAGCCGATCGGCGAGGGGAGCGGCCCCCGCGTCGCCCCCGGCGGCCCGGGCCGGTGCCCGGACCAGGCCGCGCAGCACCGGCGGCAGCAGCCCGGCGGCGGCCTGCGCCCGCAGCGCGCGAACGTCCAGCCGGGCCAGGGCCGTCACGTCCCCCCCGAGCGCGACGGCGGCGTCGAAGAGCGCGAGGCCCTCGTCGTCGGTGAGCGGCAGCAGCCCGCCCCGGCCCACCCGGTCGAGGTCGCCCGAGCCGAGGTGGCCGGTCATCACTCCGGCCCGCTGCCACAGGCCCCAGGCGAGGGAGGCGGCGGGCAGCCCGTGCGCGTGCCGATGGCCCGCCAGCGCGTCGAGGAAGGCGTTGGCGGCGGCGTAGTTGCCCTGCCCCGCGGTGCCGAGCGTCCCGGTGAGGGACGAGAACAGCACGAACGCGGACAGGTTCAGGCCGCGGGTGAGGGTGTGCAGGTTCCACGCGGCGTCGACCTTGGGAAGCAGGACGGCGTCGACGCGTTCCGGGGTGAGCGAGCCGATGGTGCCGTCGTCGAGGATCCCGGCGGCGTGCACGACCGCCGTGAGCGGACGGTCGGCGGGCAGGGAGGCCAGCAGGGCGGCGAGCGCGGCGGGATCGGCCGCGTCGCAGGCGGCGACGGCCGCCTCCGCGCCGAGCCCGGCGAGGGCGTCCACCAGCTCGGCCGCGCCCGGCGCGTCCGGACCGGACCGGCTGACCAGCAGCAACCGCCGGACCCCGTGCTCGGCCGCCAGATGCCGGGCGACGAGCCCGCCGAGCGCACCCGTCCCACCCGTGACCAGCACCGTCCCGTCCCCGAACGACGCCCGCACGGCACCCGCGCCGCCCCCGGTGTCCGCGCTGTTCGCGCCGGTCGCCTCCTCCGCTGGCCGGGCGACGAGGCGCGGTACCCGGAGCTCGCCGTCGCGGACCAGGATCTGTGGCTCGCCGGTGGCCAGGGCTGCCGCCACCGCCTCCGGAGACGGGGTGTCGAGATCGAGCAGCACGATCCTTCCCGGTTCCTCCGCCTGGGCCGAGCGGACCAGGCCCCACACGGTCGCGGCGGCCGGGTCGCCGACGTCGTCGCCGGGGTCGGCGGCCATGGCCCCCCGGGTCACCACCACCAGCCGGGACGCGGCGAAGCGGTCGTCCGCCGTCCACTCCTGCAACACGGCGAGCACGCGGTGTGCGAGGTCGCGGGCACGGTCCGGGACTTCCACGGCCCCGGAAGCGGCGGGGAGGAGGACGGCCTCGGGTACGCTCGCCCCTGCGGTGACGGCCTCGCGCAAGGCGTTCAGGTCGGCGTACGGCTCGGCGTGGGCGATGGGCGGCGGGGCTGGGTCCCCCGTTCCGATTCGCGCCCAGCGTCCGGGCCGCGCGCCGGGCGGGGCGACCGCCCGCGTCCACTCCAGGTGGAACTGGGACCGGCCGGCCCCGCGCGGGTCCGTGAGCTGCCCGGCCGCGATCGGTCGGGTCGCCAGCGATCCCACGGTGGCGACCGGCCTCCCGGTCGCGTCCGTGATCGACAGGGACACGGCGTCCCCGCCCGCGGGGGAGACGCGCACCCGAAGAGGCCCGCCCGACCCCTGCGCGTGGAACGTGACGTCGTTCCACGCGAAAGGCAACCGGATCTCCGCGATCTCGTCCGAGGCCAGCCCGGCGGCGTGCAGCGCGGCGTCGAGCAAGGCCGGGTGAAGGCCGAATCCGAGGGGGGCGGTGTCCTCGGGGAGCGCGACCTCGGCGCAGAGGTCGGCGCCGTCGCGCCAGGCGGCGCGCAGGCCCCGGAAGAGCGGGCCGTAGTCGTGGCCCGCGGCGGCGAGGCGTTCGTACCGGTCGGCGACCTCTATGGGGACCGCGCCAGGCGGCGGCCACGGGCCCCGGCTCGGCCGTGGCGCATTCTCGGCGGGTCCGGCGAGGAGGCCGTCCGCGTGGTGGATCCACTGGTCGTCCGGCGCGTCCTCGGGCTTGGAGTGGAAGGCCACGGTTCGTCGCCCGTCGTCTTCGGGCGCGCCGAGGGTGAGCTGGATCCGGACGCCGCCCGTTTCGGGGATGATCAACGGTGCGGCCAAGGTCAGCTCTTCGAGGCGGGGCAGGCCGGCGTGCTCGCCCGCGTGCAGCGCGAGGTCGACGAACGCGGTCCCGGGGAGCAGGACGGTTCCCGTGACGGCATGGTCGGCGAGCCAGGGATGGGTGTGGAGCGAGAGGCGTCCGGTGAACAGCGAGCCGCGTCCGCCGGCGAGTTCGACTCCCGCGCCCAGGAGCGGATGGGTGGTGGCGCTCAGCCCCGTCGAGGTGACGTCGCCCGAGCGGACCGGCGGCTCGATCCAGTAGCGCTGGCGTTGGAAGGGGTAGGTGGGGAGTTCGGTGTGTCGGCCGTGTTGGCTGTGGGTGTGCCAGGTGATGGGTGCGCCGTGGGTGTGGGCGGTGGCGAGTGCGGTGGTGAAGGTGTGGAGGTCGCCGTGGTCGCGGCGCAGGGTGCCGATGGCGGTGATGTCGGGGGTGGTGTCCTGGATGGGTGCGGTGAGGACGGGGTGGGGGCTGGTTTCGATGAAGAGGGTGTGGCCGTCGTCGGTGAGGCGGTGGATGGTGGGTTGGAACTGGACGGTGTGGCGCAGGTTGCGGTACCAGTACTCGGCGTCGAGCCCGGTGGTGTCGATCGGTTCGCCGGTGACCGTCGAATAGAACGGGAGGTCGGCGGGGCGGGGGCTGATGCCGGCGAGCGCGTCGAGGATCGGGGCGCGAAGTCGTTCGACGTGGTGAGAGTGCGAGGCGTAGTCGACGGGGACGCGGCGCGCGTGCACCCCCCGGGTCTCGCAGTCGGCGAGGAGTTGCTCGATGGCGTCCGCGTCGCCGGAGACGACCGTGGTGGCGGGTCCGTTGACGGCGGCGATCGACAGACCGGGGGTGAGCAGGGCGCCGGTGTCGTCGGCGGGCAGGGAGACCGAGGCCATGGCGCCGGTTCCGGCGAGGGCGGTGAGGGCCTTGCTCCGCAGCGCGATGACCTTGGCGGCGTCGTCGAGGGAGAGGGCTCCGGCGATGTGGGCGGCGGCGATCTCGCCCTGGGAGTGGCCGATGACGGCGTCGGGGTGGACGCCGTGGAAGTTCCACAGCCGGGCCAGGGAGACCATGACGGCGAACAGGGCGGGCTGGACGATGTCGACGCGTCCCAGGTCACGGGTGTCGGCCAGGACCTCCATGAGGTTCCAGTCGGTATGCGGGGCGAGGGCGTCGGCGCAGGCGTGGACGGCCTCACGGAACACCGGGGAGGTTTCCAGGAGGCCGACGGCCATGCCCGTCCACTGGGAGCCTTGGCCGGGGAACACGAAGGCCGTCTTGCGGTGGTCGCGGGCGGTGCCGCGGATCAGACCCGGTGTCTCGTCGCCGTGCGTGAGGGCGTCCAGCCCGGCCAGCAGCTCGTCGCGGTCGGTTCCCAGCACGACCGCGCGGTGCTCGAAGCGGCTGCGGCCTGCCAGGGAGTTCGCGATGTCGAGGAGACCGTCCTCGGGCCGTCCGGTGACATGGGTGCGGAGCCGTCCGGCCTGGGCGCGCAACGCGTCCTCGCTCTTCGCCGTCAGCAGCCACGGCACCACGCCCGCCTCGGGTGGGCTCGCCGCCCGCACGGACCCGGCGGACGGGGCCTGTTCGATGATGACGTGGGCGTTGGTGCCGCTGACGCCGAACGAGGAGACGGCCGCGCGGCGCGGGCGCCCGTTCTCCTCCCACGGGACGGCCTCGGTGAGCAGCCGCACCGCCCCCGAGCCCCAGTCGACATGCGGGGTCGGTTCGCCCGAGTGCAGAGTCGGGGGCAGGAGTTCGTGGCGCAGCGCCATGACCATCTTGATGATCCCCGCCACCCCCGCCGCGGCGGCCGTGTGTCCGATGTTGGATTTGATGGAGCCGAGCCAGAGGGGGTGGTCGCGGTTGTGTCCGTAGGTGGTGAGGAGGGCTTGGGCTTCGATGGGGTCGCCGAGGGTGGTGCCGGTGCCGTGTGCTTCGACGGCGTCGATGTCGTGGGGGGTGAGGTGGGCGTTGGTGAGGGCTTGGTGGATGACGCGTTGTTGGGAGGGTCCGTTGGGTGCGGTGAGGCCGTTGCTGGCGCCGTCCTGGTTGACGGCGGATCCGCGGATGACGGCCAGGACGGGGTGCCCGTTGCGCTGCGCGTCCGACAGCCGCTCGACCAGCAGCATTCCCGCGCCCTCGCCCCAGCCGGTGCCGTCCGCGCCGGCGCCGAACGAGCGGCATCGGCCGTCGGGTGACAGCCCGCGCTGCCTGCTGAACTCCACGAACAGCGCCGGGGTCGGCATGACCATGGCGCCGCCCGCCAGCGCGAGGTCGCACTCACCGCTGCGGAGCGCCTGGCCGGCCAGGTGCAGCGCCACCAGTGAGGACGAGCAGGCGGTGTCGACGGTCATCGCCGGGCCCTCAAGACCGAACGTGTAGGACAACCGGCCGGACGCGACGCTCGTGGCGTTCCCCGTCATCAGGTAGCCCTCCAGCGACTCCGCCGCCTCGTGGATGCGGGGCGCGTAGTCCTGGGAGACCACGCCGGTGTAGACGCCGGTGGCGCTTCCGCGCAGCGAGGCGGGGTCCAGGCCCGCACGTTCCACGGCCTCCCACGCCGTCTCCAGCAGCAGCCGCTGCTGCGGGTCCATCGCGGCGGCCTCGCGGGGGGAGATCTCGAAGAACGCCGGGTCGAACAGGCCGGCGTCGTACAAGAATCCGCCCTGGGTGGTGTACGTGGTGCCGGGATGGTCGGGATCGGGGTGGTAGAGGCGGTCGAGGTCCCAGCCCCGGTCGTCGGGGAACGGCCCGATGGCGTCGGTCCCGCTGGCGACGAGCGTCCACAGGTCTTCCGGCGTGTCGGCCCTCCCGGGGTAGCGGCAGGCCATGCCGATGATGGCGAGGGGCTCGTCTCCGGCGGCGGCCGTGGCCGCGCGGACGCCGCGTCCCGACGCCGCTTCGGCCCCCGCTTCGGCCCCCGCGGCCTCGGTGAGCAGGTGGGAGGCGAGAGCGGCGGGCGTGGGATGGTCGAAGACGAGGGTGGCGGGCAGCCGCAGGCCGGTGGCGGTGTTCAGCCGGTTGCGCAGCTCCACGCCGGTCAGCGAGTCGAACGCGAGGTCCTTGAACGACCGGTCCGCCGCGATCGCGGTGGCGGAGGAGTGCCCGAGGACGGCGGCGGCCTGCGTGCGCACCAGGTCCAGAGCCGCGCCGTGCCGTTCCGCCTCCGGCAGGCCGGCCAGCAGCCGCGCGAAGGACGAGGACGAGGCGCCGGCCTCCGCCGCGGCCGTCCGCCGGGCCGGCGCGGACCGTGCGAGGCCGCGCAGGATCGGCGGCACCGCGCCTCCGGGGCCGGCCGCGCTTCCGGAGGACGTCGCGCCGCCGAGGCGGGCCGGGACGGCGCTCGCCCGCCCGCGCGCCAGGGCCGCGTCGAGGAGGGCCAGTCCCTCGCCGGCGGACAGCGGGACGAGCCCGGCGCGGGTGATCCGTGCGGTGTCGGCCCGCCCCAGGTCCCGCGTCATGCCGCCGCCGGTCGCCCACGGGCCCCAGGCGAGGGAGAGGGCGGGGAGGCCGTGTGCGTGCCGGTGTTGTGCGAGGGCGTCGAGGAAGGTGTTGGCGGCGGCGTAGTTGCCCTGGCCGGGGTTGCCGAGGGTGCCGGCGAGGGAGGAGTAGAGGACGAACGCCGACAGGTCCAGGTCGGCGGTGAGTTCGTGCAGGTGCCACGCGGCATCGACCTTCGGACGGAGCACCGCGTCGAACCGCTCCGGGGTCAGGGTCGCGAGCGTGCCGTCGTCGATGATCCCCGCGGCGTGCACGACCGCGGTCAGCGGATGGGCGTCCGGCACCGCTGCCAGCAGCCGGGCGAGCGCCTCCCGGTCGGCGACGTCGCACGCGGCGACGGTGACCTGCGCGCCGAGCGCGGCCAGCTCGTCGGCCAGCGCCGGGTCCGCCCGGCCCCGGCGGCCCGCCAGGAGCAGCCGTCGTGCCCCGTGCCCCGTCACCAGGTGCCGCGCCACCAGGCCGCCGAGGGCACCGGCGCCGCCGGTGACCAGGACCGTGCCGTCGGGGTCGAGCGGTGCCGGGAGGGTGAGGACCACCTTGCCGACATGCCGCGCCTGTCCCAGATGCCGGAACGCCTCCGGCGCCTGGCGCAGGTCCCAGGTGGTGACGGGCGGTGGCCGCAGGACGCCGTCCTCGAACAGGGACAGGACTTCGGCCAGCATCTCGCGGATGCGGTCGGGTCCGGCCTCGTTGAGGTCGAACGCCCGGTACTCGACGCCCGGATGGGCGCGCCGGACGTCCTCGGGGTCGCGCACGTCGGTCTTGCCCATCTCGGCGAACCGTCCTCCGCGCGGCAGCGTCCGCAGCGAGGCGTCGACGAACTCGCCCGCGAGGGAGTTCAGCACCACGTCGACCCCGCGGCCTCCGGTGGCCGACAGGACCTGCTCCTCGAAGCCCAGCGTTCGGGAGGACGCGAGCCGGTCGCGGCCGAGGCCGAGCGGGAGCAGCGCGTCCCACTTGGCGGGGCTCGCCGTCCCGAACACCTCGGCGCCCAGATGCCGGGCGAGCTGGACGGCCGCCATGCCCACGCCGCCCGCGGCGGAGTGGACGAGCACGGACTCGCCCCGGCGGAGCCGGGCCAGATCGCACAGCGCGTAGTAGGCGGTGAGGAAGGCCACCGGCACGGAGGCGGCTCGCGCGTACGACCACGAGCGGGGGAACCGGGCGACCAGCCTGTGGTCGGTGACCGCGATCGGCCCCAGCGCCCCGGCGAACAGGCCCGTCACTCGATCGCCCGGGGACAGGCCGGTGACGTCCGGGCCGACGGCGAGGACGACGCCGGCGCCCTCGCTGCCGGGCAGTGCCTCCCCCGGGTACACGCCCAGCGTGATCATGACGTCGCGGAAGTTGAGGCCGAACGCGCGCATCCGCACCCGAACCTGCCCCGACCCCAAGGGTTCGTCCGGCGCCGTGGGAACGACGGCCAGGTCGCCGAGGGTCCCGGCCCCGCCGGCCTCCAGCCGCCACCCGGGCTCCGGCGGCGGCGTGAACCCGCCGTCGGCGGCGGCGCGGACGAGGCGGGGCGCGTACGCCGCCCCGGCCCGGACTCCGAGCTGCGCCTCGCCCGCGGCGAGGGAGGCGGTGAGCAGCGCGGGCAGTGCCTCCCACGACGCTTCGGAACCGTCCACGTCGGCCAGGAGCAGCCTGTCCGGGTTCTCCGCCTGGGCGGTGCGGACCAGGCCCCAGAGCGGTGCGGAGTGCAGGCCGGGGACGTTCTCACCGCCGAGGACCTGCACGGCGCCGCGCGTCACCACGGCCAGGCGGGAACCGGCGAACCGCTCGTCGGCGACCCAGTCCCGGATGACGCCCAGGACGCGCTGGAGCAGCGGCCGGACGTCCTCGTGGCCTTCCGCCGCACACGGCAGAAGGACCAGGTCCGGGGGGCCGTCGACGAGCGAGCCGAGGTCGGGGTCGTCGGGGTCGAGAACGGCGGCCTCGGCGCCGCCCGCTTCCGCGGCGGGAAGCGGAGTCCAGCCGACGTGGAACAGCGAATCGTGGTGCGCGGGGCGGGGGGCGAGCTGATCG
This sequence comes from Actinomadura sp. NEAU-AAG7, assembly GCF_018603865.1. Taxonomy (NCBI): domain Bacteria; kingdom Bacillati; phylum Actinomycetota; class Actinomycetes; order Streptosporangiales; family Thermomonosporaceae; genus Actinomadura; species Actinomadura sp. NEAU-AAG7. The sequence goes on along the minus strand of NZ_JAHFZY010000007.1, from coordinate 260,028 downwards.
GCGCCGACGGGCCGCACGGTGAGGGACTCGACCGTGGCCACCGGGGCGCCCGCCGGATCGGTGAGGCTCAGCGACAGCGTCCGCGTTCCCGTGGGCGACAGGCGCGCGCGCAGAGCGCTCGCTCCGGTGGCGTGCAGGGTGACACCGGCCCAGGTGAACGGCAGGAGGACCGCCGGCCCCGGTGCCTTCGACGCGGCGTCGCCCACCGCGAAGGCATCGGCGCCGAGCGCGTGCAGGGCGGCGTCGAGCAGCGCGGGATGCAGGCCGTAGCCCGTGCCGTCGACACCGTCGGGCAGCGAGATCTCGGCGTGGACGTCGTCCCCGACCCGCCAGGCGGACCGCAGCCCGCGGAACGCGGGGCCGTAGCCGACGCCGATCTCCTCGAAAAGCTCGTACAGATCGCTTGTGTCGAGGCGCTCCGCACCGGGTGGCGGCCACGCGGCGACGTTCGCCCCGTCCTCCGCGTGCGATGCGTCTGGCGCGTCTGGTGTGTCCGGGCCCAGGAGTCCGGAGGCGTGCCGCGTCCACGGGTCGTCGGACGCGGCGCTCTCCGGGCGCGAGTGGACGCCGACCGCTCGGCGCCCTGACCCGTCGGGGCCCTCGACCCGGACCTGCACCTGGACCCCGCCTTCGTCCGGCAGGATCAGCGGCGCCTCCAGTGTCAGCTCCTCGATCCGCCCGCAGCCGACCTGGTCGCCCGCCTGGATCGCCAGCTCCACGAAACCCGTCCCCGGAAGCAGGACGGCGCCGTGGACGGCGTGGTCGGCCAGCCACGGATGCCCCTGCGCGGAGAGGCGGCCCGTCAGCAGCAGCCCATCGGCCCCGGCCAGGCCGATCACCGCACCGAGCAGCGGATGCCCGGTGGGAGCGAGCCCCGCCGACCGCGCGCCGGCGACCGGGGCCCCCTCGCGGATGCGGTAAGGGCGGCGCTGGAACGGATAGGTGGGCAGCTCCACCCGCCGTGCCCCCGGCCCCGCCGCCAGCTCCGGCCAGTCGGGCGCCGCGCCGTGCACGTGGAGGCGGCTCATCGCCGTCATGAGGTCGTCCACCTCGGGACGGTCCCGCCGCCGCGTCGCAACCAGCACCGCCGAGTCGGCCGCATCTCCCAAGCACTCGTGAATAAGTGGGGTGAGTGTGGCGTTTGGTCCGATTTCGAGGTAGTGGGTGACTCCCTCTGCCTCCAGCGTCACGACGCCCTGGTGGAAGTGGACGGTGTCGCGGATGTGGCGGGTCCAGTAGTGGGGTGTGGTGAGGTCGGCGGGGTCGGCGATTCGTCCGGTCAGGTTCGACACGATGGGGATGGTGGGTGGGTGGTAGGTCACGGCTTGGGCGGTTTGGTGGAATTCGTTGAGGATGGGGTCCATGTGGGGGGAGTGGAAGGCGTGGTGGACGTGGAGTTTTTTGGTGCGGTGGCCTTGGTTGTTCCATTGGCGGGCGATGGTGGTGACGGTGTCGGTGTCGCCGGAGATGACGGTGGTGGTGGGGCTGTTGATGGCGGCGATGGCGGCGGTGGGGTGCTGGTTGAGGGTGGTGGCGAGGGCGTCGGCGGGGGCTTGGATGGAGATCATGGCGCCGTCGGTGCTGGTGGTTTGCATGAGTTGTGCGCGTGCGGTGACGAGTCGGGCGGCGTCGGGGAGGGTGAGGATGCCGGCGATGTGGGCGGTGGTGAGTTCGCCGATGGAGTGGCCGATGAGCAGGTGGGGGTGGATGCCCCAATGGGCGAGGAGGTGGGTGAGGGCGGTTTGGTAGGCGAAGAGGGCGGGTTGGGTGTAGGTGGTGTGGTTGAGGCGGGTGGGGTCGGGGTCGAACATGACGTCTTGGATGGGGTGGTCCAGGTGCGGGTCGAGGTGGTGGGCGATGTCGTCGAGGGTGCGGGCGAAGGCGGGATAGGTGGTGTAGAGGTCGTGGCCCATGCCGGGACGTTGACTGCCCTGCCCGGAGAACACGAACGCGATTCGCCCCGGTACGGCGCCGCCGAGCACGGCGTCGCTCTCTGACGCTCCGTCGGCCAGGGCCTCCAGTTGCGCGAGGCCCCGGTCCCGACTGGTGGCGAGGACCACCGCCCGCCGGTCGAGGACCGCGCGGGACGTGGCCAGGGAGAACCCGATGTCGGCGGGCTCCAGGTCGGGCCGGTCCGCCAGGAAGCTCCGCAGGCGGCGGGCCTGGGCCCGCAGCGCCTCGTCGTCCTGAGCCGCGATGACCCACGGCACCGGCGTCGCGCCGGGCGCCTCCGACTCGGCGGCCTCCTCCACCGGTTCGGTGGCCGGGGCTTGTTCGATGATGACGTGGGCGTTGGTGCCGCTGACGCCGAAGGAGGAGACGCCCGCCCGCCGGGGGCGTTCGCCCTGGGGCCAGGGGATCGGTTCGGTCAGTAGCCGTATGGCTCCGGAGTCCCAGTCCACGTGGGGGGTCGGCTCGTCGGCGTGCAGGGTCTTGGGGAGCAGGCCGTGCCGCAGCGCGAGCACCATCTTGATGACACCGGCGACCCCGGCGGCGGCCTGGGTGTGTCCGATGTTGGATTTGATGGACCCCAGCCACAGCGGACGGTCACGGTCCTGCCCGTAGGCGGCGAAAAGCGCCTGGGCCTCGATGGGGTCCCCGAGGATGGTGCCGGTGCCGTGTGCTTCGACGGCGTCGATGTCGTGAGGGGTGAGGCGGGCGTTGGCGAGAGCCTGCCGGACGACGCGTTCCTGGGAGGGCCCGTTGGGTGCGGTGAGGCCGTTGCTGGCGCCGTCCTGGTTGATCGCCGACCCGCGGACGACCGCCAGGACGGGATGCCCGTTGCGCTGCGCGTCCGACAGCCGCTCGACCAGCAGCAGGCCGACACCCTCGCCGAAGCCCGTGCCGTCCGCGCCGGCCGCGAACGACCGGCACCGGCCGTCGGGCGACAGCCCGCGCTGCCTGCTGAACTCCACGAACAGGCTCGGCGACGCCATGACCGTCACCCCGCCCGCCAGCGCGAGATCGCACTCGCCGTCGCGGAGCGACCGGACGGCCAGGTGCAGCGCCACCAGCGAGGACGAGCAGGCGGTGTCCACCGTCACCGCCGGGCCCTCAAGACCGAACGTGTAGGACAACCGGCCGGACGCGACGCTCGTGGTGTTCCCGGTCAGAAGGTGGCCCTCGACCTCCTCCGGGACGTCCGGCAGCCTCGGCGCGTGCTCCTGGGCGATGGCGCCGACGAACACCCCCGTGCGGCTGCCGGACAGGGAGAGCGGGTCGAGGCCGGAGCGCTCGAAGACCTCCCAGGCCGCCTCCAGCAGCAGCCGCTGCTGCGGGTCCATCGCCGCCGCCTCGCGCGGGCTGATCCCGAAGAGGCCCGCGTCGAAATGGTCGGCGTGGCGCAGGAACCCGCCGTGCCGCGTGTACGTCCGGCCGGGGCGGTCGGGATCCGGGTCGTAGAGGTCCCCGACGTCCCAGCCCCGGTCGGACGGGAACGGCGAGATCCCGTCCGCGCCGTCGGCGAGCAGCCGCCACAGTTCCTCCGGGCTCTCCGCGTCTCCGGGATACGAGCAGGACATCCCGACGATCGCGATCGGCTCGGCATCGCGGGCCTCGATCTCGCTGAGCCGCCTTCTCGCCTGCCGCAGGTCGGTCATCGCCCGCCTGAGGTAGTCGCGCAGCTTCTCCTGGTCGTTCATCTGGGATCGCATCTCTTCGCCCCGTCGGGTCCGTCCGGTCATCGGCTTCAGGGTGTTCCGAGTTCCCGATCGAGGGCGTCGAACAGCTCCTCGTCGGTCGCCGGCACGAGGTCGTCGCCGGCGGGGTCCGGCGGGTCCCCGCCGCCCCACTTCCACAGGAAGGCCCGGAGCCGCGGGCCTATCCGCGCCTGCGCCTCCTCGTCCCAGTCCAGGCCCGACAGGGCGAAGTCGAGTTCGTCGAGCCGGGTCAGCACGGGCGGTGCGGCGGTCTCCCCTGGGAACAGTTCGTCCCGCAGGTAGGAGGCGAGCGCGGCGGGCGTCGGACGGTCGAACACGAGCGTCGCGGGCAGCCTGAGCCCGGTGGCCGCGTTGAGCCGGTTGCGGAACTCCACGGCGGACAGCGAGTCGAAGCCCAGCTCCTTGAACGCCCTGTCCTCCCGGACGGCCTCCGGTGCGGCGTAGCCGAGGACGGCGGCGCTCTCGGCCCGGATCAGCGTCAGCAGCGCGTCCCTCCGCTCGTGCTCGGGCAGCGCGGTGAGCCGTTCGCGCAGGTCCCGCTGGTTCGCCGCGGTCGCGGACCCGGCGGTGCGGCGGGCGGGCGCCCTGGCCAGGCCGCGCAGGAGCGCGGGGACCGGCTCCCCTCGCGGCGCCGCCGTGTTCAGCGGCAGGGGCAGGAGCAGCGTCTCGTCCCGGGTGAGCGCGGTGTCGAAGAGGGCGAGGCCCTGCTCGTTGGTGAGGGGGGCGAAGCCGGTGCGGGCCAGCCGCTCCCGGTCGGCGTCGCCCAGGTGGCCGGTCATCCCGCTGGCCTCCGTCCACAGACCCCAGCCCAGCGATTGCGCGGGCAGGCCGCACGCTCCGCGGTACTGGGCGAGAGCGTCCAGGAAGGCGTTGCCCGCCGCGTAGTTGGCCTGCCCCGGCGTCCCGAGTGTGCCCGCCGCCGAGGAGAACAGGACGAACGCGGCCAGGTCCAGGTCGCGCGTGAGCTCGTGCAGGTTCCAGGCCGCGTCGATCTTCGGCCGCAGTACGGACTCCAGCCGCTCCGCCGTGAGGGACGTCAGCACGCCGTCGTCGAGGACCCCGGCGCAGTGCACCACCGCCGTCAGCGGGTGCTCCGCCGGGACGGACTCCAGGAGCGCGGACGCGGCGTCCCGGTCGGACACGTCGCACGCGACGATCGTGACCTCGGCGCCCAGCGCGGCGAGGTCGCGGCGCAGCCGCTCCGCGCCCGGGGCGGCGGGGCCGCCGCGTCCGGCCAGCAGCAGGCGCCGGACGCCGTGCCGGGCGATCAGGTGCCGGGCGAGCAGGCCGCCGAGGGTGCCGGTGCCGCCGGTGACGAGCACGGTCCCGTCCGGGTCGAGCCCGCGCGGCAGCGTCAGCGCGACCTTGCCGATGTGCCGGGCCTGGCCGAGGAAGCGGACCGCGTCGGGCGCGCGGCGCACGTCCCATGCCGTCACCGGTAGGGGGCGGATCGCGCCGCTCTCGAAGAGCTCCCCCAACTCGGTGAGCATTTCCTGGATGCGCTCCGGTCCCGCGTCCAGCAGGTCGTACACCTGGTAGGACGCGCCGGGGTGCGCGGTGGCGACCTCGTCGGGGTCGCGGACGTCGGTCTTGCCCATCTCCAGGAAGCGGCCCCCGGGCCCCAGCAGCCGCAGGGACGCGTCGACGAACTCCCCGGCGAGCGAGTTCATCACGATGTCGACCCCGCCCTCGACGGCGGTGACGGCCCGGAAGCGCTCCTCGAACTCCAGGGTGCGGGACGAGGCGACGCGGTCGCCGGTGAGGCCCTGGGCCCGCAGCGTGGGCCACTTGGGCGGGCTCGCCGTACCGAGCGTCCGCAGGCCCCAGTGCCGCGCCAGCCGCAGGGCGGCCAGGCCGACCCCGCCCGTGGCGGCGTGCACGAGCAGCGTCTCGCCGGGCCGGGCGCGCGCCAGGTCCACCAGGCCGTAGTAGGCGGTGAGGAAGACCACCGGCGCGGACGCTGCCTCGGCGAACGTCCAGCCCCGGGGCATCCGCGCGACCAGGCGGCGGTCGGTCAGCGTGACGGGGCCGACGCCCGCCGCCATCAGCCCCATCACCCGGTCGCCCGGGGACAGGTCCATCACCCGGGAACCGGTTTCCAGGACCACCCCTGCCGCCTCGCCGCCGAACGGGCGGGCGTCGTCGGGGACCATGCCCAGCGCGAGCAGCACGTCGCGGAAGTTCAGCCCCGACGCGCGCACCGCGATGCGCACCTGGTCCGGTCCGAGCGGCGCCTCCGCCTCCGGGTTCGGGTCCAGCGACAGGCCCTCCAGCAGGCCGTCGCCGGTGAGGTTCAGCCGCCATGCCTCCGTGTCCACCGGGATCTGGAGCGCACCCGGTGCGGCCCGCCGCGCCAGGCGGGGCGCGTGGTGCCGCCCCTCGCGGAGCGCGAGCTGCGGCTCGCCCGCCGCCGCGACGCCGACGGCCCCGGCGACGGCCCCGGCCGAGGCGTCGGTGCCGTCGCGGTCGAGGAGCACCAGCCGATCCGGGTTCTCGCTCTGCGCGGTGCGGATCAGGCCCCAGACGGCGGCGTGCGCCAGGTCCGCGGGACGCTCACCGGCGTGAACGGCGACCGCCCCCCGCGTCAGGACGACGAGCCGCGCGGCGGCGAACCGCTCGTCGGCGAGCCAGTCCTGTACCAGCCGCAGTACGCGCCACACCGTCTCGTGGGCGGCGGCGACCGGGTCGTCGCCGCCACCACCGTCCAGCGCGGCGATGACGACCTCCGGCACCGCCTCCGCCAGGGAGTCGAGGTCGGGATGAATTTCGCCGTGCAGTCCGGACGGGTCCAAGCCGGGGCCGTCGAGGAGCGCGGGGACGGTGCCGGGGGCCGCGTCCGCGGGGACCGGGACCCATTCCAGCCGCAGTAACGCGTCCTGCTTCGGAGGCGGCGTGAGCCCGCCGACGGGCACCGGCCGCGCGATCAGGGACTCGACCGTGGCCACCGGGGCCCCGGCGGGATCGGCGAGGGTGATCGACACCGTCTCCGCGCCGGTGCGCGACAGGCGCGCGCGCAGCGCCGTGGCGCCGGTGGCGTGCAGCGCGACACCCGACCAGGAGAACGGCAGGCGCGGCACGGTGGCGTCGTGCGCGAGCGGGTGCAGTGCCGCGTCCAGCAGCGCGGGATGCAGGCCGAACCCGGTGGTGCCGGTGTCGGCGGCGCCGGTGTCCGGGAGCGCGATCTCGGCGTAGACGTCGTCGCCGTCATGCCACGCGGCCCGCACGCCCTGGAAGGACGGCCCGTACTCCAGGCCCAGCTCCGCCAGCCGGAAGTAGAGCCCGTCCGGATCGAGGGGCTCGGCACCCGGAGGCGGCCACGAGGTCAGTTCACCGCCGGTCGCCGCGGCCGGGGAGAGCACCCCGGCCGCGTGCCGGGTCCAGGCGTCGTCGGGCTCGTCACCGGGCCGGGAGTGGACGGCGATGGCGCGCCGCCCGTCCTCGCCGGGTGCGGCTACGGCGACCTGGACCAGCACCGCTCCGCCGCTCGGAAGCGGGAGCGGGTTCTCCAGGACGAGTTCGTCCACGCGGGCGCAGCCGACCTCGTCACCCGCCCGGACCGCCAGCTCGACGAACGCGGCGCCGGGGAGGAGGGTGGTTCCGGTGACCGTGTGGTCGGCCAGCCAGGGGTGGGCATGCAGGGAGATTCGCCCGGTGAACACCACGGTGTCGTCCTCGGCCTTTCGCACGGCCGCGGCGAGGAACGGGTGCTCGACCGGGGTCTGTCCCAGCGCGGTCGCGTCACCGGCTCCTGCGGGCCCGTCGATCCAGTAGCGCTGCCGCTGGAACGGGTAGGTGGGCAGGTCGATGGGACGTCCGGTCAGGAGCGGCGTCCAGTCGACGGGTGCGCCCCGGGTGTGGGCGGTGGCGAGTGCAGTGGCGAAGGTGCGGAGGTCTCCGTGGTCGCGTCGCAGCGTGCCGGTCACGGTGGCGGCTCCGGTGGCGGCTCCGGCGGTGGCGATGTCCTGGACGGGGGCGGTCAGTACGGGGTGCGGGCTCGCCTCGACGAAGAGGGTGTGCCCGTCGTCGAGCAGGCGCCTGACCACCGGTTCGAAGCGGACCGTGTGGCGCAGGTTCCGGTACCAGTACTCGGCGTCGAGCGTGGTGGTGTCGACCGCTTCGCCGGTGACGGTCGAGTGGAAGGGGACGGTGGCGGGACGCGGGACGATGCCGGCGAGGCCGTCGAGGAGTTCCGCGCGGAGCCCCTCGACGTGCGCGGAGTGCGAGGCGTAGTCGACGGGGACGCGGCGGGCGTGGACGCCCTGGTCCTCGCAGGTGGCGAGGAGCCGGTCGACGGCGTCGGCGTCGCCGGAGACGATCGTGGTCGCCGGGCCGTTGACGGCGGCGACCGACAACCCGGGGACGAGGTGCTCCCGGGTCCGGTCGGCGGACAGGGAGACCGAGGCCATCGCGCCGGTTCCGGCGAGTGCGGTGACGGCCCTGCTCCGCAGCGCGATGATCTTGGCGGCGTCGTCCAGGGTCAGGGCTCCCGCCACATGGGCGGCGGCGATCTCTCCCTGGGAGTGGCCGATGACGGCGTCGGGGTGGACGCCGTGGTGGCGCCACAGCCCGGCGAGGGAGACCATGACGGCGAACAGGGCGGGCTGCACGACGTCGACGCGCTGGAGCGCGTCGGCGCTGCCCAGCGCCTCGATCAGCGGGACGTCCAGGTGGGGGGCGAGGGCGTCGGCGCAGGCGTCCAGGCCGTCGCGGAACACCGGGGAGGCGTCCCGCAGGTCGAGGGCCATGCCGGTCCACTGCGAGCCCTGGCCGGGGAACACGAACGCGGTCTTGTGGTGGGGACGGGCGATGCCGCGCACCACGTGGGGCGACTCCCGGTCGTGGGCGAGGGCGTCCAGCCCGGCCAGCGCCTCCTCCCGGTCGGCGCCGAGGACCACCGCGCGATGATCGAGGGACGCCCGGGTGGTCGCGAGGGACAGGGCGAGCGATTCCGGCTCCTCCTCCGCCAGCCCGCGGATACCGGCGGCGCGGGCGCTGAGGGCCGTCTCGTCCTGCGCCGATATCACCCAGGGCGTCACCGCCGGCGCCGCGCCGGGCTCCGGGGCCCGGCCGCTCTCGTGCGCCGGGGCCTTGCCGTCCTCGTGCGCCGGCGCTCTGCCGTCCTCGGGCGCCGGGGGCTCCTCCAGGATGAGGTGGGCGTTGGTTCCGCTGATGCCGAAGGAGGAGACGGCCGCGCGGCGCGGGTGCCCGTTCCGCTCCCACGGCACCGGTTCGTGCAGTAGCCGCACCGCCCCGGACTCCCAGTCGATATGCGGGCTCGGCTCCTGCGCGTGCAGGGTCTGGGGGAGTGTGCCGTGCCGCATCGCCATGATCATCTTGATGACGCCGGCGACTCCGGCGGCGGCCTGGGTGTGTCCGATGTTGGATTTAATGGAGCCGAGCCAGAGGGGGTGGTCTCGTTCCTGTCCGTAGGTGGCGAGGAGGGCTCCGGCTTCGATGGGGTCGCCGAGGGCGGTGCCGGTGCCGTGCGCCTCGACCGCGTCCACGTCGCCGGGCCCGAGTCCCGCGCCCGCGAGGGCCTGCCGGATCACCCGCTGCTGGGCCGTCCCGCTGGGAGCCGTCAGGCCGTTGCTCGCGCCGTCCTGGTTGATCGCGCTGCCCGGGACGACCGCGAGGACGGGGTGCCCGTTGCGCCGGGCGTCCGAGAGCCGCTCCACCAGCAGCAGTCCCGCGCCCTCGCCCCAGCCGGTGCCGTCCGCGGCGGCGGCGAACGCCTTGCACCGGCCGTCCGGGGACAGCCCGCGCTGCCTGCTGAACTCGATGAAGGTCGCGGGCGTGGCCATGACCGTCACGCCTCCGGCCAGGGCCAGGTCGCACTCGCCGTCGCGGAGCGACCGGGCGGCCAGGTGCAGCGCCACCAGCGAGGACGAGCAGGCGGTGTCCACCGTGACCGCCGGGCCCTCCAGACCGAGGGTGTAGGCGATCCTCCCGGACGCGATGCTCCCCGCACTGCCGTTGCCCAGGTATCCCTCGAACTCGTCGGGCGACCGCCCCAGGTACAGCCGCGCGCCGTAGTCGTTGTACATGACGCCGGTGAAGACACCGGTGCGGCTGCCGCGTAGACCGGCCGGGTCGATCCGGGCCCGTTCGACGGCCTCCCAGGCGATCTCCAGCAGCAGCCGCTGCTGCGGGTCGATCGCGGCGGCCTCCCGGGGCGATATGCCGAAGAAGGCGGCGTCGAACCGGTCGGCGTCGTGCAGGAACCCGCCGTGGCGGGCGTAGGTCCTGCCCGTTTGTTCCGGGTCGGAGTCGTACAGCGCGTCGACGTCCCAGCCGCGACCGGCGGGGAACGGGCCGATGGCGTCGGTGCCGCCCGCGACCAGCTCCCAGAGGTCATCGGGGGTGGCGACCCCGCCGGGGTAGCGGCACGCCATACCGACGATCGCGATCGGCTCGCTCGCGTCCGCCGCGGCCTTCACGGCCGTCACCCGCGCGCCGGGCCAGGAGGGTTGGCCGACGGTCTCGTCCCGGATGCGGCGGGCCAGGTCGGCGGGGGTCGGGTGGTCGAACACGAGCGTGGCGGGCAGCGTCCGCCCGATGGCGTCGCCCAGCCGGTTGCGCAACTCGACGGCTGTCAGCGAGTCGAAGCCGAGGTCGTCGAACGCCTTGGCGGTGTCCACCGTCTCCAGGCTCCGGTGCCCCAGGACGTCCGCGACCTGGGCCCGCACCAGATCGAGCGCGGCGCGATGCTGCTCGGCCTCCGGGAGCCTGAGGAACCGCTCGCGCCATCCTTCCGGTGCCGTCCGGCGGGGCGCCGGGGCCGGGACGAGCCCGCTCAGCAGCGCGGGCAGCCGCGCCGCCCCGGCCTGGGCGCGCAACGCCGCCATGTTCCAGCGGACCGGGACGAGCGCGGCCGGGCCCGCCGCCAGCGCGGCGTCGAACGACTCGGTCCCCTCCCGCGCGGTCAGCGGGACGACACCTGAACGGCTTAGCCGGGCGAGGGCGATGGCGTCCAGATCGCCGGTCATGGCGCCGGGCTGCTCCCACAGGCCCCAGGCGAGGGAGAGGGCGGGGAGGCCGTGTGCGTGCCGGTGTTGTGCGAGGGCGTCGAGGAAGGTGTTGGCGGCGGCGTAGTTGCCCTGGCCGGGGTTGCCGAGGGTGCCGGCGAGGGAGGAGTAGAGGACGAACGCCGACAGGTCCAGGTCGGCGGTGAGTTCGTGCAGGTGCCACGCGGCATCGACCTTCGGACGGAACACCGCGTCGACGCGCTCGGGGGACAGCGACGTGAGGACGCCGTCGTCGAGGACTCCGGCGGCGTGCACGACACCGGTCAGGGGACGCTCGTCGGGAACGGACCTCAGCAGCGCGGCCAGCGCGTCACGATCGGCGGTGTCGCAGGCGGCGACCGTCACATGGGCGCCGAGCGCGGTCAGCTCCTCCACGAGGGCTCCGGCGCCCTCGGCTTCCGGACCCCGCCTGCCGGCCAGCAGCAGGTGCCGCACGCCGTGCCCGGTCACCAGATGGCGGGCGATGACCCGGCCGAGCGCGCCGGTACCGCCGGTCACCAGAACGGTCCCCTCCGGGCGGAACGCGTGAGCCGCGGCTTCCCCTCCGGTCCGCTCGATGTTCGCGCGGACGAGCCGGGGGACGTATGCGCGGCCTTCCCGGAGGGCGATCTCGGGCTCCCCGGTGGCGAGCGCCGCGGGGATCGCCAGCCGGGAGGCATCGGAGCCGTCGACGTCGACGAGCACGACCCGGCCGGGGTTCTCGGCCTGCGCGGTCCGCACCAGCCCCCAGGCGGCCGAGGCGTTCAGGCCCGGGCGCTCCCCGTCCTCCGCCGCGACGGCGCCACTCGTGACGATCACCAGCGGGGCCCCGGGCGGGTGCTCGCCCGCGAACCACTCGTTCAGGACGCGCAGCGCCTCGCAGGTCACGGCGCGAGCCCCGGCCGGCCCGGCGTCGCCACCGGACGCCAGCGTGACGAGCGACGCCTCCGGCACGGTCGCGGCGGGGTCGGTCGCGATCGGCTCCCAGCGCACCCCGAACAGCGTGTCCTCCGAAGCGCGGGACGGGATCTGCTCCGCCGTCACCGGCCGTACGGTCAGGGACTCGACGGTGGCGACGGCGCCGCCGTCGGTGTCGGTGACGCGTAGCGCCACGGTGTCGTCTCCGATGCGGGACAGGCGGACCCGCAGGCGGGCCGTCCCGGCGGTGGCCAGGTCGACGCCGGTCCAGGCGAACGGAACCCGCGGGGATGTGGCGTCATGCGCGGCGGCGTGCAGTGCCGCGTCCAGCAGGGCCGGGTGCAGGCCGTATCCGGAGGTGTCGAGGCCGTCCGGCGCCTCCACCTCGGCGAAGACGGCGTCATCGGTCAGCCAGGCGGCGCGAAGGCCCTGGAAGGCGGGCCCGTGGTCGAGACCGAGCCCGGCGAGCCTGACATGGAGCGCCTCCAGATCGACGGCCTCGGCGCCGGGCGGCGGCCATGCCCCCTCCGCTCCGGCCGGTGGCGCGGTCTCCTCGGGCGCCGCCAGGGCCCCGACGGCGTGGCGGGTCCAAGGGCCCTCATCGGACCGGGAGTGCATGGTGATGCGGCGCCGTCCCGCGTCGTCCGGGGCGGTGACGGCGAGCTGGATCTGGACGGCACCGGTGCGCCCGAGCACGAGCGGCGCTTCGAGGGTGAGGTCCTGGACGCGGCGTGACCCGACGAGTTCACCGGCGTACAGGGCGAGCTCCACCAGGGCGGTGCCGGGAAGCAGGACCGTGCCGTGGACCGCGTGGTCGGCGAGCCACGGGTGGCTCTGAGCGGAGAGGCGGCCGGTCAGCAGCAGCCCGCCGTCCTCGGCCGGTTCCACCGCGGCGCCCAGCAGCGGGTGCTCGGCCGCGCCCAGGCCCGCCGTGGTCACATCACCACCGGCCGGTGCGTCGAGCCAGTAGCGCTGCCGCTGGAACGGGTAGGTGGGCAGGTCCGTCCGCGAGCCGGGCAGAAACGTCGGCCAGTCCACCTCCACCCCGTGGACGTGCGCTGTGGCGACGCCCGTGACGAGGGTGCGCGGCTCGGGCTGGTCGCGGCGTTGCAGAGGGATCACCACGGCGCCGGAACCGGCGTGCTCGTCCAGGATCTCCTGGACGAGGGGGGTGAGTGTGGCGCTGGGTCCGATTTCGAGGTAGTGGGTGACTCCTTCTGCTTCCAGCGTCACGACGCCCTGGTGGAAGTGGACGGTGTCGCGGATGTGGTGGGTCCAGTAGTGGGGTGTGGTGTGGTCGGTGGGGGTGGGGAGGTGTCCGGTGGTGTTGGGGACGATGGGGATGGTGGGTGGGCGGTAGGTGATTGTTTGGGCGGTTTTGTGGAATTCGTCGAGGATGGGGTCCATGTAAGGGGAGTGGAAGGCGTGGTGGATGTGGAGTTTTTTGGTGGGGTGTCCTTGGTTTTGGAAGTGTTGGGCGATGGTGGTGACGGTGTCGGTGTCGCCGGAGATGACGGTGGTGGTGGGGCTGTTGATGGCGGCGATGGCGGCGGTGGGGTGCTGGTTGAGGGTGGTGGCGAGGGTGTCGGCGGGGGCTTGGATGGAGATCATGGCGCCGTCGGTGGCGGTGGTTTGCATGAGTTGTGCGCGTGTGGTGATGAGGTGGGCGGCGTCGGGGAGGGTGAGGATGCCGGCGATGTGGGCGGCGGTGAGTTCGCCGATGGAGTGGCCGATGAGGAGGTCGGGGTGGATGCCCCAGTGTTGGAGGAGTCGGGTGAGGGCGGTTTCGAAGGCGAACAGGGCGGGTTGGGTGTAGGTGGTGTGGTTGAGGCGGGTGGGGTCGGGGTCGAACATGACGTCTTGGATGGGGTGGTCGAGGTGGGGGTCGAGGTGGTGGGCGATGGTGTCGAGGGCTTGGGCGAAGGCGGGGTAGGTGTTGTAGAGGTCGTGGCCCATGCCGGGACGTTGGCTGCCCTGCCCGGAGAACACGAACGCCGTCCGGCCTTCCCCGGCCTTGCCGCGCGTCACGTTCGCCGCGCTCTCTCCACGGGCCAGAGCCTCAAGGCCGGATAGGGGATCTTCGTCGGCGCCGATGGTGACGGCCGCCCGATGGTCGAACGTCCTGCGGCCGACAGCCAGGGAGTGGGAGACGTCCCACGGGCTCACGTCCGGGTGCTTCGCGGCGAAGGCTCGCAGTCGGTCCGCCTGGGCCCGCAGCGCGTCGTCGTCCCGGGCGGAGATCAGCCAGACGGTGGGGGCGGGTCCGGTCGCCGCAGGTTCCGGACCGGGCTCGGTGGCCGGGGCTTGTTCGATGATGACGTGGGCGTTGGTGCCGCTGACGCCGAAGGAGGAGACGCCCGCCCGCCGGGGGCGTTCGCCCTGGGGCCAGGGGATCGGTTCGGTCAGTAGCCGTATGGCTCCGGAGTCCCAGTCCACGTGGGGGGTCGGCTCGTCGGCGTGCAGGGTCTTGGGGAGCAGGCCGTGCCGCAGCGCGAGCACCATCTTGATGACACCGGCGACCCCGGCGGCGGCCTGGGTGTGTCCGATGTTGGATTTGATGGACCCCAGCCACAGCGGACGGTCACGGTCCTGCCCGTAGGCGGCGAGAAGCGCCTGGGCCTCGATGGGGTCCCCGAGGGTGGTGCCCGTGCCGTGCCCTTCGACGGCGTCGACGTCGCCGGGGGCGAGCCCCGCGCTGGACAGCGCCCCTTCGATCACCCTCCGCTGGGCGGATCCGTTGGGAGCGGTGAGCCGGGCGCTGGCGCCGTCCTGGTTGACGGCCGACCCGCGGACGACCGCCAGGACGGGATGCCCGTTGCGCTGCGCGTCCGACAGCCGTTCGACCAGCAGCAGGCCGACACCCTCGCCCCAGCCGGTGCCGTCCGCGCCGGCGCCGAACGCCCTGCACCGGCCGTCCGGTGACAGCCCGCGCTGCCTGCTGAACTCGATGAAGGTCCGCGGGCTGGCCATGACCGTCACCCCGCCCGCCAGCGCGAGATCGCATTCGCCGTTGCGGAGGGCCTGGGCGGCCAGGTGCAGCGCCACCAGCGAGGACGAGCAGGCGGTGTCCACCGTCACTGCCGGGCCCTCAAGACCGAAGGTGAAGGCCACCCGGCCCGAGGCGATGCTTCCCGCGCTGCCGCTGGTCAGGTACCCCTCGAACGCCTCGGGGGCCCGAGGGAGCCGGGCGGCGTAGTCGTTGTACATGATCCCGGTGAAGACGCCGGTGCGGCTGCCGCGCAGGCCGGACGGGTCGACCCCCGCCCGTTCGACGGCCTCCCAGGCGGCCTCCAGCAGCAGCCGCTGCTGCGGGTCGATCGCGAGGGCCTCGCGCGGGCTGATGCCGAAGAACTCCGGATCGAAACCGGCCGCGTCGTGCAGGAAGCCGCCGTGGCGGGTGTAGGTCGTGCCCGGCCGTTCCGGATCGGGATCGTAGAGCGCCTCGACGTCCCAACCCCGGTCGGACGGGAACGGCGAGATCGCGTCCGTGCCGGCCGCCACCAGGTCCCACAGGTCCTCGGGGGAGGCGACCCCGCCCGGGTAGCGGCAGCTCATCGCCACGATCGCGATGGGTTCCCGCCGGGCCGCCTCGGCTTCGCGGAGCCGTCCGCGGGTCGTCCTGAGATCGGCCGTGACCCGCTTGAGGTAGTCCCGGAGCTTCTCCTCGTTCGCCATGCGGTGTCGGTCCCTTTCCGGAGGACGGGGGGTCAGACGGTCCCGAGTTCGTTGTCGATGATGGTGAAGATCTCTTCGTCGCTCGCTTCCGCGATCCCCCCGTCGCCCTCCGCCCGCTCCTGTGCGCCGGTGTCGAGCCTGGTCAGGAGGGAGCGCAGCCGGACGGCCAGCCGGTCGCGCGCCGCGGCGTCCGGGAGCGGCGCCTCCAGGGCCTCCTCCAGCCGGTCGAGTTCGGCGAGCACGGGCGGCGGCCCGGCGGGGCCGGGGGCGATCAGCGTGCCCACGTGCGCGGCGAGCGCGCTCGGGGTGGGATGGTCGAACAGGAGCGTGGCGGGCAGCCTGCGTCCCACGGCGGCGCCGATCCGGTTGCGCAGCTCTACCGCGGTGAGCGAGTCGAATCCCTGGTCCATGAATCCGCGTTCGGCGTCCACCGCGCCCGCTGACGGGTGGCCGAGCGCCTCGGCGGCCTCGGCGCGCACCAGGTCCAGCAGCGCCCGGCCCCGTTCGTCCTCGGACAGCCCCGCCAGCCGTCCGGCCAGGCCGGAGCCGGGACCGGTACCGGGCGCCGCCGTACGCGGCGCGCGGACCAGCCCGCGCAGCGGTGGCGGCAGGGCGTCCCGGGCCGCGAGCCCGCGCAGCGCCGCCATGTCGAGGCGGGCGGGAACCACGGCGGGACGGCCGAGCGCCAGCGCGGCGTCGAACAATCCCAGACCGTCCTCGACGCTCAGCGGGCCGACCCCCGCGCGCGCCAGCCGGTCGCGGTCGGCGCCTTCGAGGCGGCCCGCCATGCCGCCGTCCTGCTCCCACAGGCCCCATCCGAGCGAGGCGGCGGGAAGCCCGGTGGCGTGCCGGTGCTGGGCCAGGGCGTCGAGGAAGGCGTTGGCGGCGGCGTAGTTGCCCTGCCCGGCGGTGCCCAGCGTCCCGGCGAGGGACGAGTAGAGCACGAAGGCGGACAGGTCCAGGTCGCGGGTGAGGTCGTGCAGGTTCCAGGCCGCATCGGCCTTGGGCCTGAGGACGGTCCCGAGCCGCTCCGGGGTCAGCGACCCGATGACGCCGTCGTCGAGCACACCGGCGGTGTGCACGACCGCGGTGAGCGGGTGCTCCGGTGGGATCGCGGCGATCAGCCGCGCCAGGGCCTCGCGGTCGGCGGCGTCGCAGGCCACCGGCTCCACCGAGGCGCCGAGCCCGGTCAGCTCGGCGACCAGCGCGTCCGCGCCCGGAGCGTCGGGCCCGCGGCGGCTGGTGAGCAGCAGCCGCCGGACGCCGTGGCGGGTCACCAGGTGGCGGGCGAGAACCGAGCCCAGCGCGCCGGTGCCGCCGGTGACCAGCACCGTCCCGCCCGCGGCGAACGCGTCCCCCCGCGCCGGGCCGTTCGTGCCCGCTCGCTCCGGGCCGTTCACGTCGGCTTGGGAGAGCCGGGTGAGCCGGGGGACGAAGGTGTGCTCGCCGCGCAGCGCGAGCTGGGTCTCGCCCGAGGCCAGCGCCGCGGCGACCGGTTCCGCGGAGACCTGGCCGGGGCCGATGTCCAGGAGCACGATCCGGTCCGGGTGCTCGGTCTGCGCGGAGCGCGCCAGGCCCCAGACCGCGGCGCCGGCGGGGTCCGGCGCGTCGCCGTCCACGGCGGCGGCGCCCCGGGTGACGACCACGAGCCGGGTCGCGCCGGACCGCTCGTCGGCGAGCCATTCCTGGAGGGAGGCGAGCAGGCGTTCCGTCACGCGGTGGGTCGCGGCGACGGGGTCCCCCGGTGGGACGGCGACCGGTAGCAGTACGGTCCGCGTGGCGTCGTCGAGCGCGCCGAGGCCGGCGAGGCGCCGGGCGGGAAGGCCGAGGTCGTCGTCGCCCAGCACGGCCCAGGTCTCGGCGGACGCGGGCGCGGGTGCGGCGGCCGGCGGGGGGAGCGGCGTCCACTCGACGGTGAACAGGGCGTCGCGGTGCGCCTTCCGGGCCGCCGCGAGCTGCTCGCCGGTGATCGGCCGCGTCACCAGCGACCTCGCCGAGAACACCGGGCGTCCGGCGTCGTCCGCGGCGGAGATCCGCAGCGCGCCGTCGCCGGTCGCCGCGAGCCGTACGCGCAGCCTGGTCGCCCCGGTCGCGTGCAGGCTCACCCCCCGCCAGGCGAACGGGAGCCGGACGGGCCCGCCCCCGCCGTCGCCCGCCGCCGGGTGCAGCGCCGCGTCCAGCAGCGCGGGATGCAGGACGTACGAGGCCGCGTCCTGCCCCTCGGCGAGGCTGACCTGCGCGTACACGGTGTCTCCGGCACGCCAGGCGGCCTCCAGCCCGCGGAACGCGGGACCGTGTTCGAGGCCGGAGGCGGAGAGCCCGGCGTACAGCGCGTCCACGTCCACGGGCTCTGCCTGGGCGGGAGGCCACTCGGCGGGTACGGGTGCCGGGGCGGCGGCAGGAGCGTCGGAGAGGACGCCGGTGGCGTACCGGGACCAGGGGGAGTCGTCGTCGGGGCGGGCGTGCACGGCGAGGTGGCGCGTGCCGTCCCCACCCGGTTCGGCGACGGTCACCTGGAGCTGGACGGAGCCGTCCGGCGGCAGGACGAGCGGCGCCTCAAGGGTGAGCTCCTCCAGGTGGCCCAGCCCGGCCTGGTCGCCCGCGCGCGCCGCCAGCTCCACGAACCCGGTGCCGGGGAAGAGGACCGCGCCGTGGACGGCGTGATCGGCGAGCCACTCGTGCGTCCGGGCCGACACCCGGCCGGTCATGACCAGGCCGGTGCCGCCCGCCAGGTCGATGGCCGCGCCCAGCAGCGGATGCGCGGCGTCCCGCATTCCCAGCCCGGCCGGGTCCGCCGCGGCGGCGGGCGGCCTGAGCCAGTAGCTCCGGTGCTGGAAGGCGTAGGTGGGGAGCGCGACGCGGCGGGCGCCGGCGAAGACGGCGTCCCAGTCCAGGGCCCCGCCCCCGGCGGCCACCTGGGCGAGCGCGAGCATGTAGGTCTCCGGTTCGGGACGGTCGCGGCGGAGCGTCGCCACGGCCCGCACCGGCCCGTCCGCCGCCGTGCCGGCGAGGCACTCCTCGGCCATGGGGGCGAGGACCGCGTCCGGGCCCACCTCGACGAGGCCGGTGGCGCCCAGCTCCGCCAGGGCGCGCACGCCGTCGAGGAAACGCACGGTCTCCCGTGCGTGCCGGACCCAGTAGGACGGGGAGCCGAGCTGCTCGGCGGTCGCCGGCCCGCCGGTCACGTTCGAGATCACCGGGATGCGCGGCGGCCCGTAGTCGAGCCCCTCGGCCACCCGCAGGAAGTCGTCGAGCATGGCGTCCACGTGCGGGGAGTGGAAGGCGTGGCCGACCCGCAGCCGCCGGGTCCTCCCGCCCCGGGCCTCCCACGCGGCGGCGGCCTCCAGGACGGCCTCCTCGTCGCCGGAGACCACGGTCGACGCCGGGCCGTTGACCGCGGCGACGCAGGCGCGCCCGTCCGGCAGCAGCGCGCGGACGGCCTCCTCGGCCCCCTGGAACGAGACCATCGCCCCGCCCGGCGGGAGCGCCTGCATGAGCCGTCCGCGCGCGGCGACGAGCGCCGCGGCGTCCGGGAGCGGCAGCACGCCCGCGACGTGCGCGGCGGCGATCTCGCCGACCGAGTGGCCGATCAGCAGGTCCGGCGCCGCGCCGTGATGCGCCAGCAGCCGGAACAGCGCCACTTCCACGGCGAACAGGGCGGGCTGGGTGTTACCGGTCAGGTCCAGCGGAGCGCGCTCCGCGCCGAAGACCACCTCGCGCAGCGGGCGGTCGAGATGGGCGTCGAGATGCCCGGCCACCTCGTCGAAGGCGTCCGCGAACACGGGGAACGCCTCGTACAGCCCGCGGCCCATGCCGGGACGCTGGCTGCCCTGTCCGGTGAACATGAACGCCGTCTTGCCGGTGCCGCCGCCCCGGGCCACCGAGGGCGAGGGCTCGCCCGCCGCCAGCGCCGCCAGTCCTTCGCGGAGCGCGTCCCCGCCGTCGGCGACGAGCACCGCCCGCTCCGGCAGGGAGGGCCGGGTGGTGGCCAGGGAGAACCCGAGGTCGGCCGGCTCCGTGCCGGGGTGCCGGACCAGGTGGTCCAGCAGGCGCCGGGCCTGTGCCCGCAGCGCGGCCTCGTCGTGGCCCGAGATCGGGAACGGCAGCGGGCCCCCTGCCGGCGCCGGCCGGACCGTGCTCTCCTCCTCGCCGGCGGGCGCCTGTTCGAGGACGAGATGGGCGTTGGTGCCGCTGATGCCGAACGACGAGACGGCCGCGCGGCGCGGACGGCCGGTCTCCGGCCAGGCGACCGGCTCGGTGAGCAGGGCCACCGCGCCGGAATCCCAGTCGACGTGCGGGGTCGGCTCGTCCACGTGCAGGGTCTTCGGGAGCAGGCCGTGCCGCAGCGCCATGACCATCTTGATGACGCCCGCGGCCCCGGCGGCGGCCTGGGTGTGCCCGAGGTTGGACTTCAGCGACCCCAGCCAGAGCGGCCGCTCCCGGTCCTGGCCGTAGGCGGCGATGAGGGCCTGCGCCTCGATCGGGTCGCCCAGCGTCGTTCCCGTGCCGTGCGCCTCGACCGCGTCCACGTCGCCCGGCTCCAGCCGCGCGCTCGCGAGGGCCTGCCGGATGACGCGCTGCTGCGACGGCCCGTTGGGCGCGGTCAGCCCGTTGCTGGCGCCGTCCTGGTTGACGGCCGAGGCGCGGATGACCGCCAGCACCGGGTGGCCGTTGCGCCGGGCGTCCGAGAGCCGCTCCACCAGCAGCGTTCCCGCGCCCTCCGACCAGCCCGCGCCGTCGGCGCCCGCGCCGAACGCCTTGCAGCGCCCGTCCGGGGACAGCGCCCGCTGCCTGCTGAACTCCACGAAGAACCCCGGGGTCGCCATGACCGTGACGCCGCCCGCGAGCGCGAGGTCGCACTCGCCGTTGCGGAGCGACTGGGCGGCCAGGTGCAGCGCGACCAGTGAGGACGAGCAGGCGGTGTCGATCGTGACCGCCGGACCTTCGAGACCGAGCGCGTACGCCACCCGGCCCGACGCGACGCTGCCGGTGTTCCCGGTGGCCAGGTACCCCTCCAGCTCCGCCGGCACACCGGCCGGAAGGGCGCCGTAGTCGTTGTTCATCAGCCCGGCGAACACGCCGGTCCGGCTGCCCCGCAGGCTGGACGGGTCGATCCCCGCGCGCTCGACGGCCTCCCACGCCGTCTCCAGCAGCAGCCGCTGCTGCGGGTCGGTCGCGAGGGCCTCGCGCGGGCTCATCCCGAAGAACCCGGCGTCGAACTCCGCGGCCCCCTCCAGGAACCCGCCCCGGCGCGTGTAGGTCTTCCCCGCGCTTGCGGGGTCGGGGTCGTAGAGGGCGTCCACGTCCCAGCCGCGGTCGCCGGGGAACTCGCCCGTCACGTCGGCTCCGTCCACCAGCAGCTTCCACAGCGCCTCGGGGGAGCGCGCCCCGCCGGGGAACCGGCAGCCCATCCCGACGATCGCGATCGGCTCTCCGTCGGTGACCGGGCCGGTAGCCGCCACCGGGGCGGACGCCGCGGCCGGTGCGGCGGTGTGGTCGCCGGGCAGGGCCGTCCGGAGGAACCCGGCGAGGTGCTCCGGTGTGGGGTGGTCGAAGACCAGCGTCGCCGGCAGCCGCAGCCCGGTCGCGGCGCCCAGCCGGTTCCGCAGCTCGACCGCGGTGAGCGAGTCGAGGCCGAGATCCTTGAAGGGGCGCTGGGCGGCGACCGGCCCCGCGTCCGCGAGGCCGAGGACGGCGGACACCTCGGCGCGCACGGCGTCCAGCAGCGCCTCGCCGCGCTCGTTCTCGGGCAGCCCGGCCAGCCGCTCCACCAGCGGAGGCGCGCCGTCCAGGGGGGTGAGCGCGCCGGACGCGCGCCGGACCGGCGTCCCGACCAGCCCCCGCAGGACGGCCGGCACCGTCCCGGCCTCGCGCGGCGCCCGGGGGTCCAGCCGGAACGGGACGAGGACCGCCTCGTCCCGGCCGAGCGCGGCGTCGAACAGCGCCAGCCCGCGCCCGGTCGCCATCGGGGCGATGCCGGTGCGCGCCAGCCGGGCCAGATCCGCCGCGCCGAGGTGGCCGGTCATCCCGCTGGGCCCCTCCCAGAGTCCCCACGCCAGCGACGTGGCGGGCAGGCCCAGCGAGCGGCGGTAGGCCGCCAGCCCGTCGAGATGGGCGCTGGCCGCCGCGTAGCCGGCCTGGCCCGCGGTGCCGATCGTCCCGGCGACGGACGAGAACAGCACGAACGCGCGGAGCCCGGAACCGGCGGTCAGCTCGTGCAGGTTCCACGCGGCGTCCGCCTTCGGCCGCAGGACCGCGGCCGCCCGCTCGGCCGTCTGCGCCTCCACGGGCGCGTCGTCCAGCACCCCGGCGGCGTGGACCACCGCCGTCAGCGGACGGTGCGCCGGGATCAGCCCCAGCAGCCGCGCGAGGGCGTCGCGGTCCGCCGCGTCGCACGCGGCCACCTCGACCTCGGCGCCCAGCTCGCGCAGCTCGGCCGCCAGGACGCCCGCGCCGGGCGCGTCCGGCCCCCGCCGGCCCGCGAGCAGGAGGTGCCGGACGCCGTGCCGGGTCACCAGGTGGCGGGCGAGGATCCCGCCGAGCGTCCCCGTCCCTCCGGTGATCAGCACGGTGCCGTCCGGGTCGAACGGCGGCTCGGGGCCGGGGGGTACCGCCGGGGCCCGGACGAGCCGGGGCACCAGGACGGCGCCGCCGCGCAGCGCGGACTGCGGCTCGGACCCGGTCGGCACCCCCGGTTCGGCCGGTTCGGCCGGGAGGACGTCGGCGTCCACCACGGCGAACCGTCCCGGATGCTCGGTCTGCGCGACCCGCACCAGGCCCCAGACCGCCGCGTGACCGAGGTCGGTGACCTCCTCGCCGGGCGCCGCCGCGACGGCGCCGTGCGTCCGGAACACCAGCCGCGCGCCGGCGAACCGCTCGTCCGCGAGCCACTCCCGGATGAGGTCCAACACCCGCCCGACGGCGTCGCGCGGGGCGGCGGCCGGCGCCAGCGGCGCCACGACCACGTCCGGGACCGTCTCGGCCGATCGCAGCGCGTCGAGGTCCGTATCCGCGTCCAGGATCGCGACCGCCGCGTTCGGCTCCGGATCCGCCTGCGCGGGGTTCCACTGGAGCCGGTACAGCGCGCCGTCGTTCGCGCCGTCGTCCGCCGCCGCCAGCGCCTCCGCGGAGACCGGACGGAGGACCAGCGAGTCCACGGTCGCGACCGGCCGCCCGGACGGGTCGTCCACCGCGACCCGCACCGTGTCGGGCCCGGCGGGCGCCAGCCGGACGCGCAGCGCGGTGGCGCCCGCCGCATGCAGCGACACCCCCGTCCACGAGAACGGCAGCAGCCCCTCGGCGGCGTCGCCCAGCAGCCCGAGCACGACCGGGTGCAACGCGGCGTCGAGCAGCGCCGGATGAAGCCCGAAGCCCTCCGGCCCCGCCGCCAGGGCGACCTCCGCGAAGACCTCGCCGCCGTCGCGCCAGGCACCCCGCAGCCCCTGGAAGGCGGGGCCGTACTCGTAGCCCAGGTCGGCCAGCCGCTCGTACGGGCGGTCCAGCCCGATCGGGACGGCCCCCGGTGGCGGCCACGCGGCGGATCCCGCCTTTGAAGCGACCATCGCGCCAGGGCCGCCGGAACCGCCGGGACCGTCAGGAACGCCGAGGGCGGCCGCCGCGAGGACGCCGGTGGCGTGCCGCGTCCACGGCAGGTTCGCCTCGGCGGCGTCGGGTCGCGAGTGGACGGTGACCTCGCGCCTGCCCGCGGCGTCCGGATCGCCGACCGCCACCTGCCACAGCCGGGCGTCGCGCTCGCCGAGCACCAGCGGGGCCTCCAGCGTCAGCTCCTCCACGCGGTCGCAGCCGACCTCGCGGCCCGCGTGCAGCACCGCCTCCAGGTAGCCGGTGCCCGGCAGGAGGATCCTCCCCCTGACGGCGTGGTCGGCCAGCCACGGCAGCGTGCGCACGGACAGCCGTCCGACGAACAGCCGCTCCTGACGCCCGGCCCGGTCGAGCGCGGCGCCCAGCAGCGGATGCCCGGACGCCTCAAGCCCGGCGGCCTCGGCGTCCCCGGCCCCCGCCGGCGCGTCCAGCCAGTACCGCCGCCGCTGGAACGGGTAGGTCGGCAGGTCGACGCGCCGGGCGGCGGGCAGCGCGCGTCGCCAGTCCACCCCGGCACCGGCCGCGTACGCCTCGGCGAGGGATACCGCGAACCGCCGGGGCCCGCCGTCGCGGCGGAGCGAGCCCACGACGACGGTGTCCGCGCCGGCGGCATCCGCGCTCTCCTGGATGCCCGCCGCGAGCACCGGATGCGGGCTGACCTCGATGAACACGTCGTGCCCTGTGGCGATGAGGGCCCGGGTGGCGTCCGCGAACCGCACCGTCTCCCGCAGGTTCCGGTACCAGTAGGCGGCGTCGAGTTCGGTGCCCTCCAGGACGGTGCCGGTGACGGTGGAGTGGAGCGGCACCTCGGCCGGGCGCGGCCGGATCGGGGCGAGCCTGTCCAGCAGCTCCTCCCGGATGACCTCCACCTGGGGCGAGTGGGACGCGTAGTCCACCGGGATCCGGCGGAAGCGGACGTCCTCCGCCGCGCACAGGGCGCCGAACTCCTCCAGCGCCGCCGGGTCTCCGGCGACCACCGCCGAGCCGGGGCCGTTGACGGCGGCCAGGTCGAGCCCGCCCTCCCAGCGGGTCAGCAGCGCGGCCACCCGGTCGGCGGGCAGCGCGACGGAGGCCATGCCCCCGGTCCCGGCGAGCCGTGCCAGGGCCCGGCTGCGCAGCGCCACCACCCGGGCGGCGTCCTCAAGGGACAGCGCACCGGCCACGCACGCGGCGGCGATCTCGCCCTGCGAGTGGCCGACGACGGCGGCCGGTTCGATGCCGTGCGAACGCCACAGCCGCGCGAGCGACACCATGACCGCGAAAAGCGCGGGCTGGACGGCGTCGACCGCCTCCAGCGCGAGCTCGTCGCGCAGGACGTCCTTCAGCGACCACGGCACATGCGGGGCGAGCGCGTCCGAGCACTCCCGCAGGTACCCGGCGAACGCGGGCGAGTCGGCGGCGAGGTCGAGCGCCATGCCGGGCCATTGCGATCCCTGCCCCGGGAACACGAACACCGGCTTCCCTGCCGTGTTCGCCACGCCCGTCACCTGGCCGGGCTCTCCCCTGACCACCTGGCCGAGGCCGTGCAGCAGCTCGTCGCGGTCCTCGCCCAGGACGACCGCGCGGTGCTCGAAGGCGGTCCGTCCGGTGGCGAGGGAGAGGGCCACGTCCGCGGGGGACAGGTCGGGCGCGGCCGAGACCCGCTCCCGCACGCGGGCCGCCTGCTCGCGCAGTGCCGCGCCGGTCCGGCCGGACAGGACCCACGGGATCACGGGCGGGATGTCCCCGCCGCCCGCCTCCGGAGCGGCGGCGGTCTCCGGTTCCTGCCCGTCCGGCGCCTGTTCGATGATGACGTGGGCGTTGGTGCCGCTGACGCCGAACGCCGACACCGCGGCGCGTCGCGGCTTTCCGTCCGCCGTCCAGGGGACCGGTTCGTTCAGCAGTTGTACGGCTCCGGAGTCCCAGTCCACGTGCGGGGTGGGCTCATCGGCGTGCAGGGTTTGGGGGAGGGTGCCGTGCCGCATCGCCAGGATCATTTTGATGACACCGGCGACCCCGGCCGCCGCCTGGGTGTGCCCGATGTTGGATTTGATGGACCCCAGCCACAGCGGACGGTCGCGGTCCTGCCCGTAGGTGGTGAGGAGGGCTTGGGCTTCGATGGGGTCGCCGAGGGTGGTGCCGGTGCCGTGTGCTTCGACGGCGTCGATGTCGTGGGGGGTGAGGTGGGCGTTGGTGAGGGCTTGGTGGATGACGCGTTGTTGGGAGGGTCCGTTGGGTGCGGTGAGGCCGTTGCTGGCGCCGTCCTGGTTGACGGCCGACCCGCGGATGACCGCCAGGACGGGATGCCCGTTGCGCTGTGCGTCCGACAGGCGTTCCAGCAGCACGAGACCGACGCCCTCGCTCCAGCCGGTGCCGTCCGCGCCGGCCGCGAACGAGCGGCATCGGCCGTCGGGTGACAGTCCGCGCTGGCGGCTGAACTCCACGAACGTCGCCGGGGTGGCCATGATCGCAGCCCCGCCCGCCAGCGCGAGGTCGCATTCGCCGTTGCGGAGGGCCTGGGCGGCCAGGTGCAGCGCCACCAGCGAGGACGAGCAGGCGGTGTCCACCGTCACCGCCGGGCCCTCAAGGCCGAGGAGGTAGGAGACACGGCCCGAGGCGACGCTGCCCCGGCTGCCGTTTCCGAGATAGCCCTCCAGGTTCTCCGGCGCCCGCCGGAACCGCGACCCGTAGTCGTGGTACATGATCCCGGTGAACACGCCGGTCGGGCTGCCGCGCAGGCTCGACGGGGCGAGCCCGGCGCGCTCGACGGCCTCCCACGCCGTCTCCAGCAGCAGCCGCTGCTGCGGGTCCATCGCCGCCGCCTCGCGCGGGCTGATCCCGAAGAACTCCGGGTCGAAGTCGGCCGCGTCGCGCAGGAACCCGCCCGCCCGGGTGTAGGAGGTGCCGGGATGGTCGGGATCGGGGTGGTAGAGGCGGTCGAGGTCCCAGCCCCGGTCGTCGGGGAACGGCCCGATGGCGTCGGTCCCGTTGGCGACGAGGCTCCACAGGTCCTCCGGCGACGCCACGCCGCCCGGGTAGCGGCAGGCCATGGCCACCACGGCGATCGGCTCCCCGGCCGCGCGGGCGGGTGCCGACGGTGCCCGCGGCCCGGTGGACGCGACGCCCCGCACCTCGCCTCGGACGTACTCCGCCAGCGCCTCCGGAGTCGGATGGTCGAAAATGAGCGTGGCGGGCAGCCGCAGCCCGGTGGCGGTGTTCAGGCGGTTGCGCAGCTCGACGCCCGTGAGGGAGTCGAACCCCAGTTCCTTGAAGGCCCGTCCGGCCTCGATCGGCTCCGCCGCCGGGAGGCCCAGTACCGTCGCGACCTGCGTGCGCACCATCTCGCCCACCGCGCGGTCGCGCTCGGCGGGCGCCAGCTCCCGGAGCCGGCCGGCCCACGAGGACGGCGCGCCCGCCCCCGCGCCGCCCGCCGCCTGCCGTGCCGCCCCCCGGACCAGCCTCCGGAACACGGGGGGCATCGCCTCGCCCTGCGCCCGCGTCGCGGCGAGGTCCAGCCGGGCGGGCACCGTGAACGGGCTGTTCAGCGCCAGTGCCGTGTCGAACAGCGCGAGGCCCTGGTCGGTGGACAGCGGCACGAGACCGCTGCGGTTCATACGGCCGAGGTCACGGCGGTCGAGATGCCCGGTCATCCCGCTGGCCTGGGCCCACAGCCCCCACGCCAGCGACGTGGCGGGCAGCCCGAGCGTGTGCCGGTGCTGGGCCAGCGCGTCCAGGAACGCGTTGGCGGCGGTGTAGTTGCCCTGGCCGGGACTCCCGAGCGTGGCGGTCGCCGAGGAGAACACGACGAACGCAGCCAGATCCGCGTCCAGCGTGAGTTCGTGGAGGTGCCAGGCGCCGTCCGCCTTCGGACGCAGGACGGCGTCCATCCGCTCCGGCGTCAGCGAGCCGATGACGCCGTCGTCGAGCACCCCCGCCGTGTGCACGACGGCGGTGAGCGGGTGCTCCGCCGGGACGGCGGCGAGGAGCGCGGCGAGCGCGTCCCGGTCGCCGACGTCGCAGGCGGCCAGCGTCACCTCGGCGCCATGGGTGATCAGCTCGGCCTCCAGCTCGACGGCGCCCTCGGCGGCCGGTCCGCGCCGTCCGGTCAGCAGCAGGTGGCGGACGCCGTACTCGGCCGCCAGATGCCGGGCGAGGAGCCCGCCGAGCGTCCCCATCCCGCCGGTGATGAGCACGGTCCCGTCCGGGTTGAGACAGGGCGTGGTGCGCACGGCGGTCGTCGCGGCGGGGGCGAGCCGGGGGACGTGCACGGTCCCGTCGCGGAGCGCGAGCTGGGACTCGCCCGTGGCCAGCGCGGAGGCGACCGCCCGGCGGGAGGTGTCGGCGTCGTCCAGGTCGAGCAGCACGAGCCTGCCGGGGTTCTCCGACTGCGCCGTGCGGACCAGCCCCCACACCGGTGAGTCCGAGAGCCCCGGCAGGCGGTCCTCCGGACGCACCGCCACCGCCTGCCTGGTCACCACCACGAGCCGGGAGGAGTCGAACGCACTCTGGGCGAGCCAGTCCTGGACGACTTCGAGCACGTGCCGCGCCGCCGCGTGGAGCCTTTCCGTGACGCCGCCGTGCTGCTCGGGCAGCGGAAGCAGGATCAGTTCCGGGGGAGGCGCCCCGTCGCCGAAGGAGGCGCGCAGCGCGGCGAGGTCGCCGTAGTGCGTTCCCGGCAGGCCGGACCCGCCGCCCAGGACGGCGACCCGGTCGGCGGCGTGCACCGGCGGAGCGGACGGCACCGTCCAGTCGAGGGTGAACAGCGAGTCCCGGTGCCCGGCCCGCGCCAGCCGGTCGGGCGAGACCGGCCGCAGGACCAGGCCGTCGACGGAGGCGACCGCGCCGCCCTCCAGGTCGGCCACGGACAGCGCCACCGTGTCCGCCGAGGTCGGCCGCACGCGCACGCGCACCCGCGAGCCCGCCGCGCCGTGGCGGCGGACCCCGCTCCAGGAAAACGGCAGCCGCGGTGACGGCGCGGCGTCGGTGGGGACGCCGTCCGCCGCGATGGCCAGGTGGAGCGCCGCGTCGAGCAGCGCGGGGTGCAGGCCGAAACCGATGGTGTCGGTGTCCTCGGGCAGCGCCACCTCGCCGTACAGATCGTCGCCGTGGCGCCACGCCGACTGGACCCTCCGGAATGCGGGACCGTAGTCGTACCCCTGGTCGGCGAGGCGCTCGTACAGGCCGGTGACGTCGATGGGCTCCGCTTCCGCGGGCGTCGCGTCCGCGGGCCGGGCCAGGGGGGCGGGCGCCGGGCCCTCCGGGGCGAGATGGCCGGTGGCGTGCCGCGTCCAGGCGTCGTCGGGCCCGTCCTCGGGACGGGAATGGACGGTGACCGAACGGCGCGCGGCGTCGTCGGCGGCACTGACGGCGAGCTGGATCCACACCGCCCCGTCCTGGGGCAGCGGCAGCGGGTTCTCCAGGGTCAGCTCACCGATCCGCTCGGCGCCTACTCGCTCACCGGCGTGCAGGACGAGGTCGACGAACGCGGTGCCGGGGAGGATGGTCGTGCCTGTGACCGCGTGGTCGGCGAGCCAGGGGTGGGTGTGCAGGGAGATCCGTCCGGTGAATACGGCCGTGTCGCCTTGCGCCATGTGCACCGCGGCACCCAGGAAGGGATGCTCACCCGTCGCCAGTCCGAGGACCCCCGCGTCCCCGGGTCCCGTCGGGGCGTCGATCCAGTAGCGCTGCCGTTGGAAGGGGTAGGTGGGGAGTTCGGTGTGTCGGCCGTGTTGGCTGTGGGTGTGCCAGGTGATGGGTGCGCCGTGGGTGTGGGCGGTGGCGAGTGCGGTGGTGAAGGTGTGGAGGTCGCCGTGGTCGCGGCGCAGGGTGCCGATGGCGGTGATGTCGGGGGTGGTGTCCTGGATGGGTGCGGTGAGGACGGGGTGGGGGCTGGTTTCGATGAAGAGGGTGTGGCCGTCGTCGGTGAGGCGGTGGATGGTGGGTTGGAACTGGACGGTGTGGCGCAGGTTGCGGTACCAGTACTCGGCGTCGAGTCCGGTGGTGTCGATCGGCTCGGCGGTAAGGGTGGAGTAGAAGGCGATGTCACTGGCGCGCGGCGCCACGTCCGCGAGAGTGTTGAGGAGCTCGTCGCGGAGTGGCTCCACATGCGCGGAGTGCGAGGCGTAGTCGATCGGGACGCGGCGCGCGTGCACCCCCCGGCTCTCGCAGTCGGCGAGGAGTTGTTCGATGGCGTCCGTGTCGCCGGCGACGATGGTGGTGGCGGGTCCGTTGACGGCGGCGATCGACAGTCTCGGAGTGAGGTGTTCCCGGGTCCGATGGACGGGCAGGGAGAGGGAGGCCATCGCGCTGGTTCCGGCGAGCGCGGTGAGGGCCTTGCCGCGCAGCGCGACGATCTTGGCGGCGTCGTCCAGGGTCAGGGCTCCCGCCACATGGGCGGCGGCGATCTCTCCCTGGGAATGGCCGATGACGGCGTCGGGGTGGATGCCGTGGTGGCGCCAGAGCCGGGCCAGGGAGACCATGACGGCGAACAGGGCGGGCTGCACGACGTCGTCGCGTCGCAGGGTGTCCGGGTCGTGCAGGGCCTCTGAGAGGTCCCAGTCGATGTGGGGGGCGAGGGCGTCGGCGCAGGCGGTGAAGCCGTCGCGGAACACGGGAGAGGCGTCGAGGAGCCCGGCCGCCATTCCGGTCCACTGGGAGCCCTGGCCGGGGAAGACGAAGACGGTCTTGTGATCCCGCCGGGCGACACCCCGCACCACCTGAGGTGATTCGTCGTCGTGGGCGAGGGCGTCCAGCCCGGCCAGCAACTCGTCGCGGTCGGTTCCCAGCACGACCGCGCGGTGATCGAACCCGCTGCGGACGGCCAGCGTGTGGCCGACGTCCCTGGTCCCGGCCTCGGCGCCGGCGCTCCCCGCCAAGTGCTCGTGGAGCCGCCCGGCCTGGGCGCGCAGCGCGTCCTCACTCTTGGCGGACAGCGGCCAGACGATGACGGGCGGGTCGTCCACGCCCGCTTCGGCGTCGTCGGGCGCGGGCGCGTCGTCGGGCGCGGGCGCGTCGGCGGCCGGAGCCTGTTCGATGATGAGGTGGGCGTTGGTCCCGCTGATGCCGAAGGAGGAGACGGCCGCGCGGCGCGGGTGCCCGTTCCGCTCCCACGCGACAGGCCGGGTGAGCAGCCGGACCGCTCCGGACTCCCAGTCGACCCGCGGGGTCGGCTCGTCCACGTGCAAAGTCTTGGGGAGTGTGCCGTGCCGCATGGCCATGATCATTTTGATGACGCCGGCGACTCCGGCGGCGGCCTGGGTGTGTCCGATGTTGGATTTGATGGAGCCGAGCCAGAGGGGGTGGTCTCGTTCCTGTCCGTAGGTGGCGAGGAGGGCTCCGGCTTCGATGGGGTCGCCGAGGGTGGTGCCGGTGCCGTGCGCCTCCACGGCGTCCACGTCGCCGGGCCCGAGTCCCGCGCCCGCGAGGGCCTGCCGGATCACCCGCTGCTGGGAGGGGCCGTTGGGGGCGGCGAGCCCGTTGCTGGCGCCGTCCTGGTTGATCGCCGAGCCGCGGATGACGGCCAGCACGGGGTGCCCGTTGCGCCGGGCGTCCGGCAGCCGCTCCAGGAGCAGCATCCCTACGCCCTCGCCCCAGCCGGTGCCGTCCGCGGCGGCGGCGAACGCCTTGCACCGGCCGTCCGGGGACAGCCCCCGCTGCCTGCTGAACTCCACGAACATCCCGGGCGTCGCCATGACGGTGGCACCGCCCGCGAGCGCGAGGTCGCACTCGCCGTCGCGGAGCGACCGGGCGGCCAGGTGCAGCGCGACCAGTGAGGACGAGCAGGCGGTGTCCACCGTCACCGCCGGGCCCTCCAGACCGAGGGTGTAGGCGATCCTCCCGGACGCGACGCTGGGCGTGGAGCCGGTGAGCAGGTACCCGTCGAGACCGCCGGCCGGATCGTGCAGCCGCGGGCCGTAGTCCTGGGCGGTGGCGCCCGCGAAGACGCCCGCGCGGGCGCCGGCCAGCGAGGCGGGGGCGATCCCCGCCCGCTCGATGGCCTCCCACGACACCTCCAGCAGCAGCCGCTGCTGCGGGTCCATCGCGGCGGCCTCGCGCGGGGATATCCCGAAGAACGCCGGGTCGAAGGCCGCGGCGTCGTACAGGAAACCGCCGCGCAGGGTGTAGGAGGACCCCGTCCGGTCCGGGTCCGGGTCGTAGAGTCCCTTGAGGTCCCAGCCGCGGTCGGACGGGAAGCCGCCGACCACGTCCCGGCCCGCGGCGACCAGCTCCCACAGCTCCTGCGGCGAGGTGACGCCGCCGGGGTAGCGGCAGCCGATGGCCACGATCGCGATCGGGTCGCCGTGCGCGGGAACCGCCCGCCCCGGCGCACCGCCGGTGCCGCCGTCCGCCTCGCCGAGCCACTCGGCGCGCAGCCGCCGGGCCAGCGCCACCGGGGTCGGGTGGTCGTACACGAGCGTCTCGGGCAGCCGCACGCCCGACGCCTCGGTCAGCCGGCCGCTCAGCTCGACGCCGAGCACGGAGTCGAAGCCCAGTTCCTTGAACGTCCGCCCGGGGTCGACGGCCTCGGGCGAGTCGTGTCCCAGCACGGCCGCGACGTGGGCGCGCACGAGGTCCAGCGCGATCCGCTCGCGCTCGCTCGGGGGCGCCGCGGCGAGCCGTCCCGCCGGTGACGACGCGTCCGGCGCCGATGCGGCCGCCTCTGTGTCGGCCGGTGCCTGTGGCGGCGCGTGCGGTGGTGCCGGGGCCGCGGGCGCCGCCTCGCCTTCGAGCCAGAAGCGCCGCCGGTCGAAGGCGTAGGTGGGGAGCCGGACGCGCCGGGCGCCGTTCCCGGCGAGAGCGGCGTCCCAGCCGACCGGGACGCCGCCCGTGTGCGCCCTCGCCAGCGCCGTGACGAGCGATTCCGGTTCCGGCCGGTCGCGGCGCAGCACGGAGAACACCGGGAGAGCGCCGCCGAGCGAGGCGTGCGCGAGCGGCGTGAGGACCGCGTCCGGCCCGAGTTCGAGGAACGTCGTGGTGCCCGCGTCGCGCAACGCCCGGACGCCGTCGTGGAAGCGGACCGCCTCGCGGATGTGCCTCGTCCAGTACTCGGCGGACCCGAGCTGTTCGCCGGTGGCGAGCCTCCCCGTCAGATTGGAGACGATCGGAATTTCGGCCGGGCGATAGGACAACCCCTCCGCGACCACGCGGAAGTCCTCCAGAACGGAATCCATGTGGGCGGAGTGGAACGCGTGGCTGACGCGCAGCCGTCGCGTCCTGACCCCGCGCCCGCGCCACGCGTCCGCCAGGGCGAGCACCGCGTCCTCGTCACCGGAGACGACCGTCGAGGCGGGGCCGTTCACGGCCGCGATCGACACCCGGCCTCCGTGCCCGTCCAACTCCGCGGCGACCTCCTCCTCCGGGGCCCGGACGGAGACCATGGCGCCCCCGGCGGGCGCCGCCTGCATCAGCCTGCCGCGCGCCGTCACCAGGGCGCACGCGTCCGGCAGCGAGAGCACGCCGCTCACGTGCGCCGCGACCAGCTCGCCGATCGAGTGCCCGATGAGGTGGCCGGGCGTGACGCCCCACCCCTCCAGCAGCCGGAAGAGGGCGACCTCCACGGCGAACAGCGCGGTCTGCGTCACCGCCGTCTGATCGAGCCGGGCCGCCTCGGACGAGCCGGGCTCGGCGAACATCAGCTCCCCCAGACCGGGTTCGAGATGGGACAGCACCTCGTCGAGCGCGTCCGCGAAGGCCGGGACCGTGTCGTACAGCCCCCTGCCCATGCCCGCCCGCTGCGACCCCTGCCCGGAGAACAGGAACGCGACCGATCCCTGGCGCGCCGTCCCCCGCAGGACGCCCACGGCGGGCGAGCCCTCGGCCAGCGCGGCGAGCCCGTGCAGCAGCCGTCCCGG
Source organism: Actinomadura sp. NEAU-AAG7 (assembly GCF_018603865.1). Taxonomy (NCBI): domain Bacteria; kingdom Bacillati; phylum Actinomycetota; class Actinomycetes; order Streptosporangiales; family Thermomonosporaceae; genus Actinomadura; species Actinomadura sp. NEAU-AAG7. The sequence continues at coordinate 227,340 of NZ_JAHFZY010000007.1, read as the reverse complement.
GCCGTCCCCCACGATGGCGGCGCGATGGGCGAAACGGGTACGGCCGGTGGCCAGCGTCAGCGCGATGTCGGCCGGGTCGACGTCCGGGTTCGCCTCGGCGAACTCCCGCAGCCGCGCGGCCTGGCGCCGCAGCCCGCTCTCGGTTCGGGCGGACAACAGCCACGGCATGGTGGACGCCTCCACCGGTGCCCCCTCCTCCGGTGCCTCCGCCGAAGCCCGCGCCGGGGGAGCCGAGAGGACGATGTGGCAGTTGGTACCGCCCATCCCGAACGAGCTGACCCCGGCGACCAGCGGCTCGTCCGGCCGGGGCCATCCGGTCAGCCCGGTCTGGACCCGCAGGTTCAGCTCGTCCAGGGGGATGTCGGGGTTCGGTGTCTCGAAGTTCAGGCTCGCCGGGATCCGCCGGTGGCCGATGCTCAGCGCGGTCTTGATCAGCCCGACGATCCCGGCGGCGCCCTCCAGATGGCCCACGTTGGTCTTCGCGGAGCCGACGAGCAGTGGCCGGTCCTGCGGGCGGGCCGAGCCCAGGGCGGCGCCGAGCGCCGCCGCCTCGACCGGGTCCCCGCGGCGGGTGCCGGTGCCGTGCAACTCGACGTACTGCACGTCCGACGGACGGACGCCCGCCCGCTCGTACGCGCGGCGCAGCAGCTCCTCCTGCGCCTCGGCGCTCGGGACGGTGAGCCCGTCGGCGACGCCGTCGTTGTTGACCGCGCCGCCGCGGACCACGCAGTAGACCGGGTCGCCGTCGGCCACGGCGCGCTCCAGCGGCTTCAGCACGACCGCGCCGCCGCCCTCACCGCGTACGTATCCGTTGGCGCGGGCGTCGAAGGTGTGGCACCGGCCGTCGGGCGACAGGCCGCCGAACCGCGCGGTGAGGACGGCGCTCTCCGCGAGGATGTTCAGGTTGACCCCGCCGGCGATCGCGAGGTCGGCCTCACCGCCGCGGATGCTCTCGACGGCCATGTGCAGGGCGACCAGCGCGGACGACTGGGCGGAGTCCACCGCGAGGCTGGGACCGCGCAGCCCGAGCGCGTAGGACACCCGGTTGGCGATGACGCTCCGGCTGACCCCGGTGATGGTGTGCGGGGTGATGGCCTCCGGGCCGTGCCGGTGCAGCAGCGCGGCGTAGTCGTCCCAGATCGACCCCACGAACACGCCGGTCCGGGTGCCCCTGAGGGATGCGGGGACCGTGCCGGAGTCCTCCAGCGCCTCCCAGCTCAGCTCCAGCATCAGCCTCTGCTGGGGGTCCATGCCCGCGGCCTCGCGGGGCGAGATGCCGAAGAACTCCGGGTCGAACTGGTCGATCCCGTCGAGGAAGGCGCCGTGCCGGGGAGCGCCGCCGGTCTCCCAGCGACCCTCGGGCACCTCCGTCACGGCGGTGCGGCTCTCGCTCAGCAGCCGCCAGAAGGCGGCCGGGTCCGGGGCCATCGGGAGCCGGCAGGCGATCCCGGTGATCGCGATCGCGCTGTCCCCGGCTGCGGAAACGGCCTCACTCGTCATCGCTGCGAACCTCTCGCGGGATTGCCGGTCCTGCCATGGCCCTCAGGTTGCGCGGGCGAGCTAAAGACCACCCTTGGCGTGATCTAAACGACGGCTTGCGAGTGCCCCTCACCGGGGGCGGCCCATGCGGAAGCGCCCCCAGGGCTCGGGCCTGGGGGCCACTGCTTCAGAAGATCAGCGGGTGGGGCGGGCCACGGCGAGGCGGCTGCGGGCTCGCCGGGCACGAAGCAGCGCACCGAGGGCGGCACGCTGCGGCCGGTGGGTGCCGTCCAGCTCCAGCAGCGACCGGACGATCCACAACCGGGTCTCGACGAAGTGCCGCGGCGAACCGTGCACGTCGTCGTTCTCGACGAGGCGCAGGCCGCGGACGTGGCGGCGGAGCAGCTCCGCCTCCGAGGCGGGGATGATCTCGTCCCGGAGGCTGGCCATGTAGTGGACGGGAACGTCCACGGCGGCGAGCCGGTCGCCGTCCAGCGCCATGCCGCTCAGGTGCGCGTGGACGTCTCCGGGGGAGACGCCGCTGATGTGGGCGAGCGTGTCGAGCGTGATGCGGGGCACCCGCCGCTGCCAGGCGGCGTCGGTGAAGAAGCCGCTGACCGGCGCGCCCACCGTGATGACGCCCCGGATCCGGGAGTCCCCGGCCGCGCACCCGAGCGCGAGGTGGCCGCTGAAGCTCAGCGCCACCGCGTAGGTGCGGCCGGTGTCGGCCCGGTCCGCCACGGCGTCCAGGATGCGCGGCAGCAGCCGCCCGCTGTGCGGGCCGTACCGGGCCGTGTTCTCGCCCACTCCCGGCATCTCCGCGACGACACCGGCCATGCCGAGCCGCCGCGCCTGCGTCAGCACCGGCGCCCACTGCTCCTTGACGCTGACGATCCCGCCCATGACCAGCAGCAGAGGGCGGCGGTCGCGCCCGTCCAGACCGGTCGTCCAGCAGCGGACCCGCCCACCGCCCAGGTCGACGTCGAGGCGCTCGATCCCGTTGCCGTCCCGCCACCGGTCGAAGGCGGCGAGGCACCGGTCGAGGGCGTCCTGCCGGGCGGGGCCGTCGACGTAGGGGAAGCGGGCCATGATGTAGCGGCGGCAGGCGTCCAGGAACCGGCCCTGCCGCTCCAGCGCCTCGCCCGCCTCCACCCATGCCCGCACCCACGAGCCGGGGCCGTCGCCGTCGTCGTTCTCGACGCGGCGCAGGAGCGCCTGGTGCTCCCGCCCCGGGATCCCCTGCGCGCGGGCGTGGACGAGCACGAACCGCTTGAGTTCCGCGACGTCGTTCACCGCGGGTCTCCGTCCCCGGGCGGCTCCTTGAACGACTCAAGGCCCTCCTTGATCTCCGCCAGCACGTCCGCGGCCTCCGCGCCGTCGATGACACGGTGGTCGAAGGCCAGGCTGAGCCGCATGGTCGGCGCGACCACCACCCGGCCGCTCCGCGCCACCGGACGGTCGACGACCCGGCCCAGGCCCAGGGTGACCGTGGTGCCGCCCACCGAGTGGAACCCGTCGACCGGGCGATGCCCGAGCGACGTCACGGCGAAGGTGCCGAACCGGTCCGCCCTGCCCCGCAGCGGCCGGACGACCCGCCGGAAGGCCGCGCGTCCCAGCGGCACCGGCAGCCGGTGCAGCGTCCGGAGCCCGGCGAACTCCTCCATGACGTCGGGGTCGCCGTCCCGGTACCGCTCCACCTGGCGCTGCAACTCCTCCAGGCCCGCCTTGTCGGCGTCGCGGAGGACGGCCGAGAGCACCACGCGCCGCCCGTTCAGCGTCTTGTCGAGAGTGATCTTCGCGTGGACGCCGGGAGGGCGGGCGATCCGGGGACGGGTCCGGCCCCGGAGGGCGGCGTTGGCGTCGGGATGGCGGGCCAGGACGCGCGCCGCCGTGTGGACCGCGTACGTCACCGTCGAGTAGCGCCGGTCCGCGGACTCGCGGTGCGCGGCCGGCCCGGTCATCTCCACCTCGGTGTCCAGGAAGACCGGCGCGAACGCGCGCACCTCGTCCAGGAAGTACAGGGTGTGCCGGCGTTCCCGGGGGAGCGGCGCGACGGACGGGCCGGTCACGTGGCCACCGCCACCTGGTAGATGCCCGCGAGGCTCCGCGCCTCCAGCAGGTCGGGCAGCACGAGGCCGCGGCCCGTCGCCCGCTCCAGCGCTCCGGCGAGGGCCAGCAGGTGCACCGAGTCCCAGCCCGCCACCTCGTCGAGGCTCCGGTCCGCGTCGGCGGGCGTGACCTCCAGCCCCAGCTCGTCGCGTACGAGGGTGATGAAGTCGTCGATGGTGGTCATTGTGTCTCCCCTCCCAGGCCGTCGATCAGTCGCAGGTGCGCGGGTGGCGCGGCGATGGAGCGCAGGTCGTGCCGGAACTCCGCCGCCTCGGTCCCGCCGGTCCCGCCGGTCCCGCCGGTCTCCTCGGCATCACCGGACCCGCCGCCCACGCGGCTGAAGCCGTGCCGGGGGTAGAAGTCCCGGACCTTGCCGTTCCTGGCGGTCGGCCGGTACGGGGCGAGCACCGCCTTCGCGCCGGTCGCCGCCCCGTGCCGCAGCACGGCGGTCAGGCACGCCTGCTCGATCCCCCGGGAGAAGACCCGGCAGCTCAGCAGAAAGTTGTCGATGTGCAGGACGGACCCGTCCCGGCGCAGGAAGACCGCGCCGACCAGCCCGTTGTCGCCGAACCTGTCCGCCGAGTGGATGGCCAGCACGGATGCGTCCGGATCGGCGGCGAGGGCGCGCACGTCCGCCGGTTGGAGCCGCCGCGTCGTCAGGTTGAACTGGTTGGTCCGCAGCGTGAGCTGCGAGACCCGCGGGACCTGTGCCTCTGTCACCGGCTCCAGCCTCACCCGCACGTCCAGCTCGGCGAGGTAGCCCTCCAGCGAGTCGAAGGTGTCGAGGAAGTCGCGGCGGGCGAGCTCCTCGCGGTAGCGCGCGGCGCGGGCCCGGTCGTCGGCGGTCAGGTCGCGGGAGTCGAACCAGCCGTCGGCCAGCAGCCGCTCGGCGTGCAGGGCGGGCTCTCCGTCCAGCGCGACCACCGCGACGCCCGGCAGCTCCCGGCGGACGAGGCCCCGCTCGAACGCGCTGTCGTCGGCGAAGACGAGGGAGTCGACGCCGATGTTGAGGTCGTCGGCCAGCTCGGCGAGGTTGTCGTGCTTGGGCCGCCAGTTGGCGACGACCCGCACGAAGTCGTCCTCGCGCAGCACCATCCCGGGATGCTCGCGCAGCACCTCCCGGACGGGCTCGGGGTCGTTCTTGCTCACCGCGGCCAGCAGCACCCCCTGGGACCCGATCTGCTTGACCGTCCGCTGGAAGGCGCGGAACGCCTCGCCCCGGTGACTCTCCCCGACCTCGATGCCCTCCCGCCCGTCATCGCCCAGCACCCCGCCCCACAGGGTCCCGTCCAGGTCCACCACCAGGCACTTCTTGGTGCGGCCCGTGAGATCGCGCGCCAGGTGCCCGATCTCGCGCGCGTACCTGCCGAGCAGCCCGGCGGACAGGTGCATCCGGGCGTAGAGGTCCATCCGCGAGTCGGTGGCGGGGACGCCCTCGGCGACCAGCGCGTCCAGGTCGAGCGTCACCAGCGACTCCTGGGCCGCGGACAGGCGCAGCAGGGCCGCCCCGGCCTCCCGCCATGCGGCGCCGAGCCGCGCGCGGGACCGGTGGTCGGTGAGCTGGGAGGTCAGCAGCGACGGCAGCGGAAGCGTGTTGAGCACGAGCGTGCCGCGCGCGACCGCGGCGAAGCGCTCGGCGAGCCACTCGATCAGCCGGAGCTTGCCCGCCAGGACGCGTTCGACGTCCTCGGGCCGCCAGGGCACCGCGACCTCGTCGAACACGACCGCCGGGTCCAGCACGCAGAGGGCGATGTCGGGGTCCACCGCGTACAGCGCGCTGCCGGGGTCGGACAGGTCGAAGACATAACCGTCGAAGTCGCCGGAGAACGGCCGCAGCAGCAGCCCGTGCCGCGCCAGCTCGGCCGTGAGCGCCGGAACCAGCGGGGCGAGCGTGCCGTGCCCCGTGATCGCCACCGTGACGGACGGGATCCCCGGATGGTGGCGGGCCACCTCGTCCGGGTCGAGGCGGGCCAGCAGCCGCCCGGCGCGCGCCAGTGCCGTGGCGTCGAGATCCGCGAGCAACCCCGGCACCTCGGGATACCGGGCGGCCAGCCTCCCCGCCCGCAGCCACGCGGAGATCTGCTCGGCCCCCATGGGACGGTCCGGATCAGAGCCGTCCGCACCGGTGTCGGCCGTATTCAAGCGCATCAGACCCGCTCCAACGCGAAGCCGGCCTTGATCCACTTGCTCGACTCGACGGCGATGCCCACCACGCGGTCGCCTTGGTCGAGCCGTTGCAGCGCGGGCTCCAGCTGGAAGAACAGCAGGCCGTTCCCGCAGTTCCCGGTCTCCTCCACGCAGGTGATCTCCTCCGCCAGGGGCAGGTCCAGCCGCTCCCCGATGCGTTCGCTCATCCGGCCGGACAGTTGCGGCGGCAGCACGAAGTCGACGTCGGACGCCTTCCAGTTCAGATCCGCCAGAAGCTCCTCAAGAATCTCCGCGGACATCCGCGGGACCGACTCCTCGATCGCCTTGTAGTCCTCGGCGATCGCCGCCCGGCGCGTGTCCCGCTCGGCCAGCCCGAACCACTCGACCGTCTGCCCGGGGGCGCGTCCCCGCCCGGTGAACCTGGTCAGCACCCGCCGGATCGCCACCGAGCCGGGCGGGGCGTCCGCGATGAGCACCGCCGCCCCGGCACCGTCGCCGAACAGCACCACGTTCACGAGCTCCGCGGGCGGCATGGCACGCAGGTCGGCGCCGAGGTCGAAGTGCTTGGCGCAGCTGTCGCCCGCGATGACCAGGGCCGTGCGGTGCCCGCCCGCGAGCAGCGCCTGCCGGGCCACCTCCAGCGCCTGGACCGCACCGGAGCAGCCGCTCTGCAACTGGTAGGTCGGTACGCCGTCGATCCCCAGCCGGTCCGCGACGACGTTGACGGTCGTCGGCATGAGGGCGTCGGGCGTCGCCGTCCCCATGACCACGACGTCCACGTCGGCGGCCCGCAGCCCGGCGGAGACCAGCGCTCGCCGCGCCGCCCGCTCCCCGAGATCGGCGAGCGTGGAATGGATCTCGCCGGTGCCGAGATCGACCGACAGGTGCCGGGTCCGGGTGCCGATGAAGACCTCGACCCACTGCTCCCACAGCGCGTCCATGCCGAAGCGCCCGGCGAGCTCCGCGTTGGTCACGGGCGGGCCGGGCAACGCCGTCCCGGCCGACAGGATTCGGATGTCCGACGCGTCCATCCCCGGTCCTTCCCTGGGGTCGAACAGACTTGCGTATCGGTGCCGATCCTGTACGGCACGCCTAAACGTGACCTAAGACCACGGCTCGCCCGGTGCTCCGAACGCGCCGCCCGACCTCGACGTCGGCCCTGCGAGCCGAGGCTGCGGAAGGCCGGGCGGCACGTGGTCTGGGAGCCACCGGGACGGGGCGCTCAGCCGGACTCGGCCATCAACCGCGCCAGCGCCGCACGCGAGCTGATGCTGAGCTTGCGGTAGATGCGCGTCAGGTGGACGTCGACCGTGCGAGGGCTCAGCGAGAGCGCGGCGGCGATCTCGCGGGTCCGCAGCCCGGTCCCCGCGATGCCCGCGATCTCGCGTTCCCGCTCGGTGAGGACGGACAGGTCCGTGTGCGGCGCCGTAGGGGCGGAACCCTCGTCGAGGCTCCTCAGCAGTTGCGCCGCGGCCTCCGCGGCCCGGTCGGCGCCGCAGCGGCGCGCCAGCTCCCGGGCCAGGACGAGGTTGGACCGCAGCTCCCGGCGCGGGCCGCCCTGGGCGAGGTCGTGGGCGGCCAGCAGGAGCGATCTCGACTGCGCGTGAATCATCCCCGCCTCGGAGAAGAGGCCCGCGGCCTCCTGGTACGCCTCGGCGGCCTCGGCGGAGCGCCCCTCGTGCTTCAGCACCATGGCCCGCGCCACCCGCGCGTAGGCGCGCGGCGAGGGCAGGTCGAGGCCCGCCGCCTCCTCCTCGGCGAGTTCCGCGCATTGCGGGAGCGGCTCGCCGACGGCCAGCGACGCCGCGAGGATCAGCGTGAGGGCCTGCACCCGCTGGAACGGCGGGATGCGCGGCAGGTCGCAGCCGCCACCGGCGTCGAGCAGCAGCATCATGGACCGCCGCGGGCCGCCGTCGTACCAGGCCGCGATCGCCACCGCGATCGCCCCCGCCGTGCTCCAGAAGAAGTCCCGGGAGCGCAGGATGAAGAACGCCTCCTCCGCCAGCCGCACCGCCGTCTCGCTGACGCCCTCGCCGGTTCCCTCGGCCATGGCGAGCGACTCCAGCGCCAGGGCGAGGCCGGAAAGGTGATCGGCGTCGAAGCCCTCGGCCAGCTCCCGTGCCTCGGTGGCCGTCCGCCGCGCGTCCGCCAGGTGCCCGATGTGCCGGTGCACGTTGCCGAGGCCGAGGAGCATGGCCGGGAGCATGTAGCTGCGTCCGAACTTGCGGGCGATGTCCATGCCGCGTGCGAAGTGCCGCTGGGAGTCCTGGAACAGCCCGGCGAGGGTCTCGGCCCAGCCGAGCAGCCCCAGGTACTCGGGATGGGCGGCCAGCTCCGCGTCCGACAACCGGTCGATGTACCCCGAGCCGACCGCCAGCGAGGCACGGGCCTGGGGGATGCTGTTGAACGCGTCGCAGAGTCCGTTGAGGACCAGGGCGCCGGCCTCGGCCACCCGGTCCCCGTGCCGGCGCGCCAGCCGCACGGCGCACTTCACCTGGGCGCAGCTCGGCATCTGCCCGTCGAACGCGCCGATGATCCCGTGCTCGATGAGCAGGGTCGCCGCCCCCGCCGGCGGGTCGTCGCAGGTCAGAATGGTGTCCAGCTCACCCGCGAGCAGCGCCCGCGCCTCGGCGAAATGCCCGAGCAGGCATTCGATCACCGCGCAGAACGCGACCGTCGAGGCACGCAGGTCGCCGTGGTCGTCGCCGACCGCCCGCAGCACCTGGTGGAGCAGGTCGCGGCTCTCCGACAGCCGGCCGGCCAGACCCAGCGCCCGGGTACGCAGCAGGAGCAGCTCGATCCGCTTTCGCGGTTCCATCCGTCCCTCGGGGAACGCCTGGAGCGCGACCTCCAGCCAGTGCGAGGCCCGGCCGGGGTCGGTGATCAGGGCGTCCTCGGCGGCCCGCGTCAGGACGTCCAGGTCCGGCGGCTCGGCACGGGCGATCGAACGCTCCACGTGCACCGCCTGCTCGGCCGCGGGCGCCCCGTGCTCGGCCAGCACCGCGAGCGCCTTGCGATGGGCGCACAGCCGCCAGGTCAGGTCAGCGTTCGCGTAGACGACCCATCGCATGATCGGGTGCCGGAAGGTGAAGCCCACGCCGCTGTTGACCGGACGCAGCACGTCGCGGGCGATGAGCGTGTCGACCGCCTTCGAGACGTCGGCGGAGCCGATCTCCGCGACCTTGATCAGGGCGTCCATCACGCAGTGCTCGCCCAGCACCGCGGCGGCCGCCGCGACGAACGACTCACGTGTGTCCAGCGCCATGACCTCGCCCAGCAGCAGGCCGGACAGGTGCGCCGGAGGATCGCCGGACGGGAGGTCGCCGTCGAGCGCATGACCGCCCGCCGCCAGCGCCAGCAGGTACAGCGGGACGCCCTGGCTGGCCATATGCAGCTCCACGAACCCCGGCTCTTCACGGGGCACGCCCAGCAGGCGGGCGGACTGCTCCAGCGACAGCGGCCCCAGCTCGATCCGTGCCACCGACCCCAGCTCGATGCCGTGCGCGAGGCTGCTGCGCAGCCGCGGAGACGCCTGCCGCGGCCGGTGCACGATCACGATCAGCAGCGGCCCCTCGACCGGTCGGCGGACGAGGTAGTCGATCAGCTCGACCGACTCGGCGTCCGCCCAGTGGAAGTCCTCGATCACCAGGACGACCTTCTCCGCCAGCCCGCCGAGAAGGGTGCGCATGGAGAACGACAGCCGGTAGCGGTACCAGGCCGCGGGCCGTTCCGCCTCGGCGCACCCGGTCTGCGGGCGCGTCACGACCTTGCCGATCAGGTTGCGGTCGTCCGCGGGAAGTTGCAGGAGCCGGTCGGTCATCGGCCGGGCCGCCAGCAGATGGGCGAACACCTGGTAGGGAATGCTCTGCTCGAACTCGGTGCAGCGGGTGTGGAACACCGCGAGGCCGCGGCGCTGCGCCTCGCCCATCATCTCGGCGAGCAGCCGGGTCTTGCCGATCCCGGGCTCCCCCACCAACTCGATGATCTGGCCCCGCCCCTGGTCGAGAGCGTCGAGCGCGCCGTGAAGCCGCTGCGTCTCGCCGTGCCTGATAACGTCCGGTCGTGACGGCGCTACGGGTTGTGTACGGCCCATCGAGTCAGAGACCTCCTATCTGCGAGCCGTGGCACGGTTTCGGCAGAGCGGAATAATGATTGCAGTCTCATCCACAACGCTTACACGGATTCATCGGTCCAGGGTCTCTCAACGGTTCGGAGAGGGCCCTCTTTTCTGGTGGCACGCGCACGACAACTTCCAGGCGATGTCGATGGAACGCAACAACACTTGTTCCAACGTCTCCGGTGGCCTTCTTTCGCGAGTGACTGACGGGGGCGGCGCTCTGCGCTCTGTCCTACGCGCACGCGCCCTCTCGGCTCCGGAGGAGGGGCGGCTCCCCGGCACTTCAAGTGCTGGCCCATCATTGTAATGCAACGAAACGGATCATGGTCAGGTGTCGCAGCCCATCGGGGAAGTGCCACATGTGGACTGGCCGTTCGGCAGGAGCCCGGCTTCCGATTTCCGCAGCCCGGAGCACATGTGCCCCGCTCGTCGGCGGATGGCCGTTACCGGTCACCTCAAGGTGCGCAGGACCTGCCCGTCGGCCCCCACGACCTGGGACTCTGCGGCCCTGCCGACGATCTTGCCCGTCCTGACCGCCGGCTTCCTGGTCCGACTGCTGGAGGAGATCATCGTCGGCCGCGACCATGACCAGCTGTTCATCGGCGGCGCGGGGGAGTGGCTACGACGCTCCGACTTCGCCCACCGCATCCGGCGACCCGCCTGCGACGGAAACCCCCCACAACAGCCCCCGACCCTGCCTGGCGCGGTCCTCCACGGTCTTCGCCAACACCACAAGACCATCATCAACGCGTTGAAGTACTCAAACAGGAGTGGACGGGCCATCAGATGAAAGGCATCCCAGGCGTCTACAGCCACGTCGCCGACACCATGCGCCGACGCTTGATTGCTCAACTCCAACGCCGCTGGGCCACCCTGACCCGCCGAACCCGCAAGGACCAAACGTGACGACCGAGTGTGGTTCGAGGCGGGAAGCAGATGCTCCCGTTTGACCACTACCTAAGATGGGGCAGTCCACGACGGCCCGTGGAGCAGTGTGCTCCCGATTTCGGCCCCGACTCCGCCAAACCAAAAACGCCCAAGCCGCCGTTTATGGGCTGACCTGGGCGTTTGTGGTGGGCGATACCTGGGATTGAACCAGTGGCCTCTACCGTGTCAAGGTAGTCCGCGCTCATCGCTGACCTACGGTTTTCGAGATACCGCAGGTCAGCGGCGGCTGACGCTCGTTGACATCCGTTCGGAGCGATTCGGGAACCGGGCGTGCTCCCGTCGTTCCTGGTTCCCGGCAGGAGCAAGGGGAGCACGCGCGAGGAAGCGGTAACCGGCTCTCGATGGTGGTCGGCGCTACACGGTTAGCTGCGTGGGGTGGTGTCGTGAGATTGGGGTTGCTGGGGAGCATCCTGGGTTTCGGTGGATGGACCATGGGCGTCAACCAGGCGCGGCAGCGCGCGTAGGGCCTCCAGGCAGATAACCGGCAGGGAGTCAGACACCCTCTAGTGCCATCGACCAGCACGACCCAGGTGCGGCGACAACGAGTTCGGGCGCGGCCTGCACGCGCTGGCAGCCGAGTGGCCCTGACGCGGCAGCCGCCGCCACGGCCAGAGCACCTACCTCGACACCGCCTACGACCTGCCCGGCGACAGGATCGGCGAGGACAGCGGCGACCAGGACCACGTCGGCGGCGACAGCGACCACTTTCAGCGCCAGACCGAGGCCGCCGACCTGACGCTGAGTTCCCTCGGGCGGGCGGCTCAGCCACAGGCCGTGACGGAAGCGGCCCCCCGCGCACATGAGCCCGGGCAGTACAAGCGGGAACGGCTCGCCGCGTGGGCGATCGAGCGTGCTCTGGTGTCCGCGCTGATCGCCGCCCGACACCTCGGGCTCTACGAATGGTCGCAGAACCTGAACGTTGCGACCGAGCTTGAGAACAGGGTGGGAGTCTGCTTCCCCACTCAGCAGTTCCACGACAAGGACGCCCGTGATCGCTGAACCGGCGAACTCTCGAACGCCATATATGTCCCGCCAGGAACCCGAGTGATCATCCACCGCACACCCACTCCCGTCCCCGGCGCCGGTCACCTGCTGGCGGCCTCGCTGGATGTGGAGTGGACCAAGAACTACCGGGTCAGCAACGGCAACGTCCCATTCTGCTGGTCGATCACCTGGCTCACCATCCCCCGCACGCCCGGCGCATCCCCGGCCGAGTTCGCCTACCACGCCCTCTACGTCTCCGGCCCCGGGCAAACCCAAGACCTCATCGACGCCGCCGACGCCGCCATCGCCGACATGCTCGACACCGCGGACCTGGTCATCGGCCACCAGCTTTGCAGCGACCTTCGGATCAGTTGGGTCCGGAAACGGGGCCACCGAGGAGGTCCGGGTGGATCCAACTCGCAACGTCGTAGCCGGAGGTGCACTCTGCGGGCCGTGGTCAGGTGCGGCCCGGGCCGCCCGGCGGCGCGCCAGCAATCTGCAGAACCGGCCCTGGCTGACGGGGGCGGAGTGAATGCGGTGACCACCGGTATTGCGAATACGGCTCGACGTCGAAAGGACCGTTCCCGATGGACCGCATTCGGTCATTGGAATGGCAGCGACCGTCCCGCCGGGCTGGGTGAATACAAGCCGCATGGGTCCGCAAGCGGCCACTACGGGCACTCCTCGGCGGAACCGGCTATTGCGCATCCCCTTTTGATCGTTGAGTATTCGGTGCGGAGCCGCCCCGCAAACGCCGGGGCCGTCCGGACGAGGGGGATCTTCATGCGTCGTTTGATGATCAGGGTTGCGCTCATGGTGGCCGCTCCTGGCCTGTTGGGCTCCGTCACGGCCGCCGGCGCGTCCGCCGCCACCGGCGACCGCTTCGTCCTGGTGACAGCGGCGAATTCTCCTTTCGGTAAGAGGATGGCCGGCTCCACCCTCACCTCTGACGCCAATGGCAAGCTGGTGTCGGCCGAACTCAACTACGGTCGCGGCGACCACGGCATGCTCCGCGCGCGGGCGGACGTCGCCGCCGAGTGGGAGAGGTTCCACTTGGAGGTGTGGGGAAAACTGACCTGGACGATCAGGTCGGGCGCCAACCAGAAATTCGTGTCGGCTGAACTCAACTACGATTGGAAGAACTACGCGATGCTCCGCGCGCGGGCGGACGTGGCCGGCGAATGGGAGAAGTTCGACCTCTACTACAACCAAACCCGGGACCTGTGGGCGTTCAAGTCGAAGGCCAACGGCAAGTTCGTGTCGGCCGAGCTCAACTACGAGGGCGACCGCAACGGGATGCTCCGCGCACGCGCGGACTATATCGGGCCGTGGGAGTGGTTCCGGATGGGCGGCGCCTGAGCTCCTCCGTCCGATGTGACGCGACCGGATCAACACCTTCCGGCACCAGGTCCGACCACCGTCGAGAGACCTGAGCACCCCACTGCCCCTTTGCATGCTTACTCGGTCTGAGGGCTGAGGCTTCACACAGTCGGGGTGGTCCCCGCCGGACCGGCCACTGCGCTGGGGCTCGACGCGCCGATGGCATCGGCGGGCAACCCCTCGAAGCGGTGCTTGAGGGCGTTCATCTTCTCTCGATACCGCGCCGGCGTCGACGCCGGGGACTGCGGCCCCTGGGCCGCGGAGTCCTGGGCCCACAACTCTGGCCGGCACGGATTGACCAACACCCACAACAACCGCCTTACATCACCGAGGCAAACAGATTTGCCGGGTATCGGCGTGAAACTCTTCCCTGCAAGGCTGCCCACCCGGCACTGGTATCCCCCATAGCCATCGCCATCGTATAACCATGCGAATGCGGTATCCGCCGGAACAGCGACGGGCTGAACGCCGGAGTCTGCCGCGATGGTGCGGTGACCTGCCGGAGCGGGATCACCGTCATGTAACTCTCCACAGACACGAGGAAAGGAACACCTGTGCGTTTTATCTGGTTACCGGCGTTAATCGCCTTGATCATGTCGGGGCTGGTCGCCGGGCCGGCATCAGCCTCCGCGACAGCAACACCCCGTAACGGACTGCACATCAAATCCACCCTCATCCCCCAACAGTCGGCAGCGGCTGGCCCGAAGGCGTCCCCCTCTTCGCCGCACTGCGTCAAACCAAGCCGGACGGCCGCCTGCGAAAAATTCACGGTGCGGACCATCATCTCCGATGGCAAAGGCCATGCGGTCGGCCACACCGTCGCTGACCTCGCCATTGTCTGGCGGACACAGATCAAGAGCCGGGAGTTCACCGCAGAGATCTTCTTCGACACCACCTACGCCCAGGGCCTGACGCTTGGGCTGATCAATATCATCACCACCAAGTGCGAAGGCACTTGCGTCGGAACCGGGGAAGTGGCGGGCCCGTCATCCGCCAAGGGTCAATCGTTTACAGGCAAACTGAACTACCGCGACCAGACCCCACAGCAGGAGCACAACAAGCCCATCATCATTGTCACGCCGGAGATGCCCGTACCGGGGGCGGGCATGCCAGCGGCAGCCCGGGCGACAACCGACGTTCGCTGCGATGATCTTCTGAAGCCTCAGGGCGCCGGCTGTGTCGTGCCCGAGTTCACACCGACCATCACCAGCCTGCACAGGCTCCGCTTCATCGATGCGAACATCCGCCAGTGGCAGGGGCGGGGTGCCCCGAAGGTGCTGCACCGCAACAGCTTCCTCAAGGCCGGCCACCGCTCCGCGGTGTGCGGGAAGGCCAAGCTGCCCCAGGGCTGGCGGCCGCCGGCCGGCTGGCCACTGCCGCTGTCCGACCCTCGAAACAAGCCGAGCTGCGACGAATACGCCTTCGCGGCCACCAACGAGGGCGGAACACGCCCTGGCAACGGATACGACTGGGTGCCCAAACGTGAGCAGGACAGCCAAGGCGCCGATTTGAAGAACTTCTTCGACGCCAACCGCGTACTGGACGCCGCCTCGGCCCGGACCGAGGGAGACGCCTTCAACGTCGACGGCTGATCTCAAACCCGAACGGGGCGAGGCCACCTGAGGTCCCGCCCCGTTCACTCCCCTCAGATCCCGCACCGGGCCTCACCGAGGGCCCAGGTCGGCACCTCGATGAACGTCCGCACCGGGCCGTACCGGCCGACCAGCGCGGTCCGCCACTCGGCGTCCCCGTCGTCGGCCTCACTCGGCGGCGGCAGCTCCCGCACCGACTCCACCGCCGCCGCCAGATCATCGCGGGAGACGACCTGCCCGGCCGCGGCCATCATCTCCGCTACCGACGCCTACGCCCACCCCCCCGGGCCGCTCCGCCAGGACAAACGCCCACGCCGCCGCCATCCGGGCCGCCGCCATCTTCAGCTTCGGAAGGCTGTACCCACCCCCGACAACTGCTTCGGCTGGGGCCCGTACCAGCATGCGATCCACCGTTGGGAAACGATCCTCGACCGCCCGGCACCGGCGCCGCTCGAACCCGGCCAGCGGAGACAACCACGACTGAGCGCCCGATTCGTCGAATGGATGATGGGGCTGCCCGAGGGATGGGTCTCCCTCCATTCTCATCGCGCAAAAGGACGTTCTGGTGCTGCGTGGACCTTGAACCGTGAAGGGTGCAGGTTACGCGAGCGGGGGCGCTCGACGGGAGTCGCTGATGACCCCGAGGCCGGGCCATGAGCGGGGGTGATCCGCTGCTGTACAGCCCCGAGGAGGCCGCTGAGCTGCTCGGCGTAAAAGCGTCGTGGCTGCGCCGTAAGGCCGCAGACCGCGCCGTTCCTGCACCTTCGTTGGGAAGCATCTGCGGTTCTCCCGCGCCGACCTGGAGGCGATCGTCGCCGTCGGCGCACGTCCCGTGCGGTGGCGGCAGCGCCGCTAGCCAGCCTTGAGCCCGCCCCGGCATCACTGATGGCTTGGGCGGAAAGCGCGGCCCGTGGTACCGGGTCCGCTACCGGGACGCCGACGGCACCGTCCGCACCAGTCCCGACAAATACCGCACCAAGACCGGCGCCCCCCAGGCGGCCGAGGCCATGGACTCAGCCGGCCGGCGCGGCCGGTTCATCGACCCCAATGACTCGCGCACTCTGTTGGCCGAATGGGCCGACCAGTGGCGACGCTCCCACCGCGTGGCCCCCAGCACCCAGGCCAAATACGACCACTACCTCGACTACCACATCCTGCCTGCCTTCAGGGAGACCAGTCTGGAGGAGATCCGTCGATTGGCGGTCAACCGCTGGGCCAATGAGTTGGCCGAGCGGTACGCGTCCTCCACCGTCAGCGGGATCGTGACGCTGCTGTCGGTCGTGCTGACCGCCGCGGTCGACGAACGCATGCTCGCCCGCAACCCGTCCAGGGCCTGCGCATACCCCGAACCACCACCAGCGCCAACGCGCCCAGGCGCCGTGCCCGCCCGGTCCCCAGCAGCACGCAAGCCCACCAGATCACCGAACGCATCCGCCGGACAGGCGGTCGTAATGCCCAGGTCATGGCGATCACCGCTGCCTGGACCGGATTGCGCTGGGGTGAGCTGGCAGGACTCGACCGGGTCAACTGCCACACCGGCGAGGGCTACCTGCTCATCGGCCCCGACGTCGGTTCCCTGCACGAGGTGGCCGGGAAACTGTGGTTGGGGCCGCCCAAGAGCGAAGCCGCCGTCCGCCGCATTGATCTCCCGCCCTTCCTGGTCCAACTGTTGGAGGAGGTCATCGTCGGCCACGACCATGACCAGCTGTTCATCGGCAGGGCGGGGGAGTGGCTACGACGCTCCAACTTCGCTCGGCGCATCTGGCGACCCGCCTGTGACGGGGAGCCCTCACCCGATCCTGCCCGGCGCGGTCTTACACGGGCTCCGCCACCACCACAAGACCGTCCTGGACGAGTTGGACGTCCCCGAAGTACTCAAACAGGAGCGGATGGGCCACCGGATGAGAGGCATCCAGGGCGTCTACAGCCATGTCACCGACGCCATGCGCCGCCGTCTGATCGCCCAGCTCCAACGCCGCTGGACCAGCCTGAACCGCCGAACCCGCGGGGGCCACCCGTGACGTCCGGGTGGGGGTCGGGGCGGGAGCAGGTGCTCCCGGTTGACCACTACCTGAGATCGGGTAGTCCGCGACGGCCCGGGGAGCATGGTGCTCCCGATTCCGTGCCCAACTGCACCAAACCGAAAAAGCCCAAGCCGCCGCCTGTGGGCTGACCTGGGCTTACTCGGTGGGCGATACTGGGATTGAACCAGTGGCCTCTACCGTGTCAAGGTAGCGCTCTCCCACTGAGCTAATCGCCCCAGGCCGCCGCCTCCGGGGGGAGGTGCGGTGTCGAGGTGGAGACGGGATTTGAACCCGTGTACACGGCTTTGCAGGCCGTTGCCTCGCCTCTCGGCCACTCCACCAGAATCGAGACCCTCTGGTTCATAGCCTGAAAGGCCCCTCAGAGCGGAAGACGGGATTTGAACCCGCGACCCTCACCTTGGCAAGGTGATGCTCTACCCCTGAGCCACTTCCGCGTGTGCCGCCCGGTCTTGCGGCGACGGGCAAAACCTTAGCGCGTCCCGGCGCGTTCCCCAAACCGGTTTCGCGGCGGGTCGCTTCGACGGGCGTCGAAGGATGCGGCGCATAGGCTCGTCGTATGGACTCCGAACATGTCCTCACCTCCGACTTCGCGCCGGTGGCGGCGCTGCTGGCCGATCGGGCGCGGGCCGCGATGCTGACGGCGCTGCTGGACGGGCGGCCGCTGGCGGCCGGGGAACTGGCCCGCACGGCGGGCGTCAGCGCGCAGACGGCGAGCGCCCATCTGGCGCGGTTGCTGGACGGCGGGCTCGTCACGGTGATCAAGCAGGGCCGGTGGCGGTACTACCGGCTGAACGGCGCCGAGGTCGCGCTGGTGATCGAGGCGCTGTCGCGGATCAGCCCGTCGGTGCGGGCGCGGAGCCTGCGGCAGTCGCGGGACGCGGCGCGGCTGCACGTGGCGCGGACCTGCTATGACCATCTGGCGGGCGAGGCCGGGGTCGCGTTGTTCGCGGCGCTGCTGGACGCCGGCCTGATCGAGCCCGACGGCGAGGAGGCGTACGAGGTCACCGGGAAGGGCGAGGAGCGGTTCGAGGCGCTCGGGCTGGACGTTCCGGCGCTGCGGAGGGCGCGGCGGAGGTTCGCCTGGCAGTGCCTCGACTGGACGGAGCGGCGCCCGCATCTGAACGGGGCGCTCGGGGCGGCGCTGACGAGCCGGATGATCGAGCTGGGCTGGTTCGAGCGGGGCACGACGCGGCGGGCGCTGCGGGTGACCGACGCCGGGCTGGCCGGCCTCGCGGACTCGTTCGGGTGCGTCCTGCCGTGAACTTCGCCTATGCGGGGGGACTGCTGGCGACGGGCCTCGCGGACGTGACCGACGACCCGGCGGCGCTAGACTCCCGGGGGTGGTGGGCGGTCGTGGTCACCTATGAGGGCGAGGTCACCTGCGCGCGGTTCGACGACGTGCGTCCCGCGAGGCATCCGGGGGGCGTGTGGCGCGCGCCGGGGGAGTGGGCCTCCTCGCTGGACGAGGCGCGGTACGTGGCGGGCGTCGAGCGGATCAGGGATGCGATCGCGGACGGGATCGTCTACCAGGCGAACCTGTGCCGGGTGCTGTCCGCGCCGCTGGCGGACCGCGCCGACATCGCCGGGCTCGGCGCGCGGCTGGCGCGCGGCAACCCGGCGCCGTACGCGATGACGCTGCGGGTGCCGGGCCTTGAGGTCGCGTGCGCGTCGCCCGAGCTCTACCTGCGGCGGGACGGGGACGTGGTGGAGTCCCGTCCGATCAAGGGGACCGGCCGGACGGCCGCCGACCTGCTGCCCAAGGACGAGGCCGAGAACATCATGATCGTCGATCTCGTCCGGAACGACCTCGGGCGGGTCGCCGAGACCGGGTCGGTGCGGGTGCCGGGGCTGTGTGAGCTGGAGGAGCATCCGGGGCTCGTCCACCTGGTGTCGACGGTGCGGGCGCGGGTGACGCGGGGCGGGTGGCCCGGTCTACTGGCGGCGACGTTTCCTCCGGGTTCGGTGACCGGCGCGCCGAAGTCCAGCGCCCTGGCGCTGCTGGATGAACTCGAACCCGTGCCCCGGGGCCCGTACTGTGGGGCCGTCGGCTGGGTGGACGCGGACTCCCGGCGGGGCGCGCTCGCGGTGGGCATCCGGAGTTTCTGGGCGGTGGACGGAGTGCTCCGGTTCGGCACGGGCGCGGGCATCACGTGGGGGTCCGATCCGCGACGGGAATGGCGTGAGACCGAGCTGAAGGCGGCTCGGCTACTGGAGGTGGCCTCGGGTGAGCGAGCCCAGGATCTGGATGAACGGGGAACTGCTCGACGCTGAGCGGGCCGTGGTGTCGGTGTTCGACCACGGCGTCCTCGTCGGGGACGGGATCTTCGAGACGGTGAAGGCGTCGCGCGGGGAGCCGTTCGCCCTGACCCGGCATCTGCGGCGGCTCGCCCGCTCGGCGGCGGCCCTCGGGCTGCCCGAGCCCGACCACGACGCGCTCGCCCAGGGCGTGCTGGAGGTGCTGGCGGCGGCGCCGAGGTGGCCGCTGGCGCGGATCCGCATCACCTGCACGAGCGGGCCGGGGCCGCTCGGCTCGAACCGGGGCGACGCGGGCCCGACCGTGACGATCATCGTGGCGGAGCAGCGCCCGTTCCCCGCGACGGCGGAGGTGACGGTGGTGCCGTGGCCGCGCAACGAGCGGGGCGCGCTGGCCGGTGTGAAGACCACGTCCTACGCCGAGAACGCGGTCGCGCTCGCGTTCGCGACCGAGCGCGGCGGCGGTGAGGCGATCTTCGGCAACCTCGCGGGGAACCTGTGCGAGGGCACCGGCAGCAACGTGTTCGTGGTGCGCGGCGGCCGGCTGCTCACGCCGCCGCTGTCGGCGGGCTGCCTGGCCGGGGTGACGCGCGAGCTGGCGCTGGAGTGGTGCGGCGGCGAGGAGGAGGACGTCCCGCTCGACGCCCTGCACAGTGCGGACGAGGCGTTCCTGACCTCCACGACGCGCGACATCCAGCCGATCCGGGTCGTGGACGGGCGGGCCCTGCCCGCCGCGCCGGGCCCGATCACCGCCAAGGCGATGGAGGCGTTCGCCGCGCACGCGGCCGACCTCATGGACCCCTGACCGCCCGCCGCCCGCCACCGCCCGCCGGTCGCCGTTCACCGGCCGGTCGCCCCGATTCCGGTATCCGGGGTCTTTACGTGATGGCGAACATCGGTCACGTTGAGTGGTGACGCGTGTGGAGGTCACCCATGGGCTTCTCCGGTACGGGCTTACCCGGCGGACGGATCGGCGCGGCGGCGCTCGCGGCGGTGGTCATGGCAATGGTCATGGCGGTGGTCGCGGCCGGATGCGGCGGCGGATCCCCGGCCGACCCCGATCGGGGCCGGGACGCCAAGAGCCTCACCCTGACGATCACGCGCAACGCCATCGCGGGCGGCAAGAACGCCGAGGAGGCCGAGTGGATCACCCGGACGGTGATCCCGGGGTTCGTCGCGGCGCAGAAGGCCAAGGGCGTCACCGCGAAGGTGACGTTCCGCGGGCAGGGCGTGGCCGACGAGGCGTACAAGACCAGGCTCGCGCTCGACCTGAAGTCCCGCTCCGGCGCCGACATCGTGGACATCGACGGCATCTGGGTGGGGGAGTTCGCCCAGGCGGGCTACATCCGGCCGCTCGGCGACGTCGTGGGCCCTCCGGCGGACGCCTGGGACGGCTGGACGGCGATCCCCGCGTCCGTCCAGAGGCAGGCGTCGTTCGAGGGGAGGCGCTACGGCGTCCCGCCCTCGACCGACGGCCGCGTCCTGTACTTCAACCGGAGGCTGTTCGCGCGGGCCGGGCTCCCCGCGGCCTGGCAGCCGCGGAGCTGGCAGGACGTCCTCGCGGCGGCGCGTGCGCTGAAGCGGCTCCCCGGCGTGACGCCCGTCCAGTTGGACGCGGGCACGGCGATGGGCGAGGCGACCAGCATGCAGGGCGTGCTGCCGCTGCTGGCCGGTGCCGGGGCCGAGATCTACTCCGGCGGCAAATGGACGGGCGGCGGGCAGGCCCTCCAGCAGGTCCTGGGCCTGTACGCGCAGATCTACGGGCCGGAGGGGCTCGGCGACCCGAAGCTCCAGCAGGAGGCCAAGGGGCGCGACAAGTCCTTCGAGGAGTTCGCGGCGGGCAGGATCGGGATCCTTGCCGAGGGCGACTACCTCTGGCGCGACGTCCTCAATCCCAAGAGCGGCGTCGCGCGGATGAGGACCCGTGACCAGGACGTCGGCTACGCGCTCATCCCGGCCGTCGCGCCGGGGAGGGGCGTGCGCGGCCAGTCGTTCGTGAGCATGTCGGGCGGGGCGGTCACCGTCCTCAACCCGAACACCAAGTACCCGCAGCAGGCGTTCGCGCTCCTGGCCTACATGAACTCCGCCGAGATGACGCGGGCGCGGACGGCCGGAACGCCGGAGATCACGTCCCGGACGGACGTGAACAAGCAGATCCTCGCGGGCGACCCGTTCCTGACGTTCGTGTCGGAGAAGGCGCTGCCCGTCACGTCCTACCGGCCGGGGCTCGCGGTGTACCCGCGGGTGTCCACCGCCTTGCAGGAGGCCACGGCCGCCGTCGTGTCGGGCACGAGCCCGCAGGACGCGGCCGCCCGCTACTCCGAGAAGCTGGAGGGGATCGTCGGTGGCGCCGCCAACGTCGCCGCGCGCTGACGTCGCCGCCGAGCCCGCCCGGTCCGGCGCGGACGACGCGGCGGGCCTCGGCCGGGCCCGCGCCGCGGCGTTCGTCGCGCCCGCGCTGGTCCTCGTCGCGGTGTTCCTCGTCTTCCCGGCGCTGTGGACGCTCTACCTCGGCACCACCGACTACCGGCTCACCGGCGTCGCGGCGAGCGAGCCCCGGTTCGTCGGCACCGCCAACTACCGCGACGTCCTCGGCGACGGCGACTTCCACCGGTCGCTGTGGCTGACGGCGCAGTTCGTCATCGGGTCGGCGGTGCTCGGGCAGACGCTGCTGGGGTTCGCCGTCGCCTGGGTGATGCGCGACCGGTCGGGGCCGGTGCGGCGGCTGGTGGAGGGGCTGGTGCTGCTGGCGTGGATCCTGCCGTCCTCGGTCATCGCGTTCCTGTGGATCGCGCTGCTCGACCGCGACGGCGGCACGCTGAACGCGCTGCTCGGCACGCCGGGGACGGCGTGGCTGCTCGACCATCCGATGGGGTGCGTCATCGTGTTCAACGTCTGGCACGGGACGGCGTTCTCGATGATGCTGTACGGAGCGGCGCTCGGGAACGTTCCGCCCTCCCATCTGGAGACCGCCGCGCTCGCGGGCGCCTCGACCCTCCAGACGCTGCGGGACGTGGTCTATCCGCACGTGCGCGGCCACGTCCTGACGAGCCTGCTGCTGGTCGGCCTGTGGACGTTCAACGACTTCACCCCGTTCCTGATCACGGCGGGCGGGCCGGACGGGCGCTCGGAGATCATGTCGGTGTACGTCTACCGGACCGCGCTCGGCGACGGGCGGCTCGGCGCCGGGGCCGCGGTCTCGCTCATCATGATCCTGATCAACCTGGCGGTCGCGCTGGTCTACCTGCGCGCCCTCCGCGCCCGCCGCGCCGCCCCGGCGGGGGCGTCGTGAACGAGGCCGTGCGCGGGGCGCTCCGCCGGATCGGGCTGGCGACGTTCGTGTCGGCCGTGCTCGGGTTCTTCTCGCTGCCGCTGCTGTGGCTGGCGTTCGCGCCGTTCGACGCCGACCCGGGCATCTCCGCCTCGCTGCCCGAGTTCACCCTGCACAACTTCCGCGTGCTGATGGACAACCCCTACGCGCTGGCGTCGCTGCGCAACTCCGTCCTGCTCGCGGGCGGGACGGCCGCGCTGGTCGTCACGTGCGCGGCGCTCGCGGCGTACGCGCTCAGCCGGGTCCGCGTGCCGGGGCGGGACGCGCTGCTGTACGTCCTGCTCCTGCTGTCGTCCATCGTCACCGGGACGGCCGCGATGGTGCCGGTGTTCCTGCTGGCCTTCGACCTGCACCTGATCGACTCGCGGCTCGGGGTGGTGCTGGTGCTGACCGGCGGGCTGCTGCCCGCGGCGATCTTCCTGCTGAAGGACTTCACCGACGCCACGCCCCCCTCCTACGAGGAGGCGGCGCGGGTGTTCGGCGCGTCGCCGCTCCAGGTGCTGCGGCACGTCGTCGTCCCGGTGATCAGGCCGGGCCTCGCCACCGTCGGGGTCTGGGCGGTCGCGCAGGTGTGGGGCGACTTCCTGATGCCGTTCCTGCTGCTCCGCGACCCGGACAAGGCGCCCGCCTCGGTCGTCATGTACACGTTCTACACCGAGGGCGGCCAGCCGGACCTCGCGCTGATCTCGACGTTCTCGCTGCTGTACTCCCTGCTGGTCGTGGCGATGTACCTGTTCGTGAGCCGCCGGTACGGGTTCCGCTTCCACGGAGGGATCAAGCGCTGATGGCGGCCATCACCGTGCGCGGGCTGACGAAGGTGTACCCCGGCGGCGTCCGCGCCCTGGACGCGCTCGGCCTGGACGTGGCGGACGGCGAGTTCTTCGCGCTGCTCGGCCCGTCCGGCTGCGGCAAGACGACGCTGCTGCGCACGATCGCCGGGCTGGAGGCCGCCTCCGGCGGGACGGTCGCCTTCGACGGCGGCGAGGTGACCCGGCTGCCGCCCGGACGGCGCGGGGTCGGGATGGTCTTCCAGGACTACGCGCTCTTCCCGCACATGACCGTCCTGGACAACATCGCCTACCCGCTGCGCGTCCGGCGGCGGCCGCGCGCGGACCGGCACGCGCGCGCCGCCGACGCCGCGCGCCTCCTCGGTCTCGCGGGGCTGGAGGCGCGCCGCCCGGGGGAGCTGTCGGGCGGCCAGCAGCAGCGGGTCGCGCTGGCCCGCGCGCTGGTGGCCGAGCCCCGCGTGTTCCTGCTGGACGAGCCGCTGTCCAACCTCGACGCGCGGCTGCGGCTGGAGGCGCGCACCCGGCTCAAGCGGCTCCAGCGCGACCTCGCGATCACGACCGTGTTCGTCACGCACGACCAGGCGGAGGCGCTCGCGCTCGCCGACCGGATCGCGGTGATGGAGGCGGGCCGGATCCGGCAGCTCGGCACGCCGGAGGAGGTGTTCCGCCGCCCCGCGAACGTGTTCGCCGCCTCGTTCATCGGCTCGACGCCCATGAACCTGCTGGCCGGGACGGTCCGGGACGGCCGTGTCGCCGTCGCCGGGGCGGAGCTGCCCGTCCCGGACGAGGCGCGCGGACGCCTCGGCGAGGGGGAGGAGATCGTCTGCGGGGTACGACCCGAGTACCTGGACTACGCCTCGGAGGCGACCGAGGGGGCCTTCCCCGGGATCGTGTCGGTCGTCGAGCACCTCGGCGGTTCGGCACTGGTGACCCTGGACGGCGCGGGCGGCGCCGTGCACGTTGTGGTCGGGGAGGGCCGCGAGCCCGAACCGGGAGCAGCGGGGTGGGCCGTCCCCCGCCCCGGGCGCGTCCTGGTCTACCGGGACGGCGAGCTGGTCACGGGCGGCGAGGAGGAGGAAACGCGGATGGACACGACTGGAGGACGCCGATGACCGCGCACAGCGGGCGCTGGAGCCTGGAGGACCGGCTGGAGCGGGGCCTGCGCGAGCTGCCCTTCGAGGTCCCGCCGGGAACGGCGTCCCTGACCGTCGAGCTGTCGTTCGAGGGCGGCGTCATCGACCTCGGGTGCCACGGCCCGGACGGGTTCCGGGGCTGGTCGGGCGGCGCCCGCCGCCGCTACACCGTGACGCCCGACTGGGCCACGCCCGGGTACCTGCCCGGCGAGCTGGAGCCGGGCCTGTGGCACGTGTGGCTCGGCCTGCACCGCGTCCCGCCGGGCGGCGTGCCCTACGAGGTCGCGGTCACCACGTCCCCGGTGCCGCTCCCGAAGCCCGAGGCCGAGACCCTGGCGCCGCGTCCCGAGCGCCCGCACGCGCGCGACCTCCCGGCGCCCGCCGGGTGGCGCTGGCTGGCCGGCGACCTGCACGCCCACACCGTCCACAGCGACGGGACGCTCACCGTCGACGAGCTGGCGGGCCGCGCCGCGGCCCGGGGGCTGGACTTCCTGGCGGTGACCGACCACAACACCGTCAGCCACCATCCGGAGCTGCCCGCCGCCGGGGCGCACGCCGGGGTCGTCCTCGTGCCGGGCCAGGAGGTCACCACCGACCTCGGGCACGCGAACGTCTTCGGCGACACCGGCTGGGTCGACTTCCGGCGCCCGAGCGCCGACTGGGCGCGCTACGCCGCCGACCGGGGCGGGGTGATGTCGATCAACCACCCGCTGAGCGGCGACTGCGCCTGGCGCCGCCCGCTGCCCGAGGCCGACCGCCCGCCACTGGTCGAGATCTGGCACTCCTCCTGGTGGGACCGCACCTGGGGCGCGCCGCTCGCCTGGACCGACCTGTGGCTGCCGGGCGGCGCCGTCCCGGTCGGCGGCAGCGACTTCCACGACCCGGCGCAGCACAAGATCCTCGGGGAGCCCACGACCTGGGTGCTGGCCGAGGACGCCTCGGCGGACGGGGTGGTCGCCGCGCTGCGCTCCGGCCGCACGTCCGTCTCCTCCGGCCCGCGCGCGCCCGTGCTGCTGCGCGTGGAGGACGACCTGGTCGCGCTCGACGCGGACGGGACCGTCCTGGTCGGGCCGGGCGGCCGGCGCGTGGCGATCCGGGGCGACCACGTCGCCGTCCCGGCGAAGGACCCCGGCATGCACCGCCTGGAGACCCACACGAACGAGGTGATCGCCCTGTGCGGGTGAAAACCGAGGTTGGCCCGATCGTCGTCGTTCCCCACACCCACTGGGACCGCGAGTGGTACCTGCCGTTCCAGCGTTTCCGGCTGCGGCTGGTGTCGCTGCTCGACGGCGTCGTCGAGCGGATGGCCGCCGACCCGCGCTGGCGCTTCACCCTGGACGGCCAGATGGCGGCCGTCGACGACTACCTGGAGATCCGTCCCGAGCGCCGGGAGGAGATCGTCGCGCTCGTCCGGGAGGGGCGGCTCGCCGTCGGCCCCTGGCAGATCCTCCACGACGAGTTCCTGTGCTCGGGGGAGACCATCGTCCGGAACCTGGAGCTCGGGCTGCGGCGCGCGGAGGAGCTGGGCGCGGCGATGATGGTCGGCTACCTGCCCGACCAGTTCGGGCACTGCGCGCAGACGCCGCAGATCCTGCGGCTGGCGGGGCTGGAGCACGCATGCGTGTGGCGGGGCGTCCCGTCCCGCGTCCAGGAGCACGCGTTCGCCTGGGAGGCGCCGGACGGGACCGTGATCCGCACCCAGTACCTCCCCGAGGGCGGCTACGGGAACGCGGCGTCGATGTTCGAGGACGGCGCGCCCGAGGGACGCGCCGCCGCGTTCGCCGAGGCGATGTCCCGCTGGCATCCGCGCGGCGGCCCGCTGCTGGCGATGTACGGCGCCGACCACACCGCGCCCGCCGCCGACCTCGCCGACCGGATCGCCGCCGCCGGTGATGGCATGCGGCTGGACACCCTCACCGGGTACATGGCCGCCGTCGGGCCGTCGGTGGAGGGGCTGACCCGCGTGCGCGGCGAACTGCGCTCGCACGCCCGCGCGAACATCCTGCCCGGCGTGATCTCGGCCCGGGTGAGGCTGAAGCAGCTCATGGGGCGGGGCGAACGGCTCGTCGAGCGGTACGCCGAGCCGCTCGCCGCGCTCTGGTACGCGGGCGACGCGCGGCGGTTCCTCGACCTGGCCTGGCGGCGGCTCGTCGAGGTGAGCTGCCACGACTCGGTCACCGGCTGCGGCGCCGACGAGACCGCCGAGCAGGTCGCGGCGCGGGCCGCCGAGGCCGGGCAGCTCGGCCGCGCCGTCCGCGACCTCGCGCTGGAGCGGTGGGCCGCCGGGGTCCCGCACGGCGGGCACCTGGTGTTCAACCCGTCGCCGCGCGCCCGCCGGGGCGTGGTCGTCGTGGAGGTGCCCTCCGCCGGCGGGGACGGGCTGGTGACGGGGGAGGGGCGGCCGGTGCCCGTCCAGGTCCTGGAGACCGCGCCGACCGTGCTGGACGACGCCGTGCACCCGGCCTCGGACCTGCCGGTCCTGCTGGAGCGGATCTACGGGCGGGTCCTGTACGGGCAGGAGATCCGGGACTGGTCGGTGTCGCCCGCCGACCGCACGCTCACCTTCCACGTGACGCCCCGCGCGGACACGCGGTTCGACATCGGCGACGTCCGCGAGGCCCTGCGCGGCGCGGACGGCGACTGGCGGCTCCGCGTCCTCGCCGACCCGCGCCGCACGGTCGCCGCGCTCGTCCCCGCGCCCGCGCTGGGACTGACCGCCGTGGCACCGGCCTCTGTTCCGGCTCCGGCCGAGGTGGACGGCCCGGTGGTGGCGGACGCGTCCACGCTGGACAACGGGCTTCTGCGCGCCGAGGTCCGCGAGGACGGCACGCTGCGCCTGCGCACCCGAGCCGGGCAGGTCGTCGAGGGCGCGGGGCGGATCGTGGACGGCGGCGACCTCGGCGACACCTACAACCACGCCCCGCCCGCGCGGGACCGGCTCGTCGAGACGCCGCTGACCGTCCGCGTCGAGCCGGTGCGGCCGGGGCCGCTGGTGGCCGCGCTCGACATCGTCCGGACCTACCGCTGGCCCGTGTCCGGCGACGCCGCTTCTGACGCCCGCTCGGAGGATGGAGAGGACATCACGGTCACCATGCGCGCCGAGCTGCGCGCGGGCGAGCCGTTCCTGCGGCTGCGGGTCGCGTTCGACAACCGGTGCGACGACCACCGCGTCCGGCTGCACCTGCCGCTGCCGCGCCGGGCGGAGTCCTCGTTCGCCGAGGGGCAGTTCGCGGTGGTCGAGCGCGGGACGGCCGCCGAGGGCGGGTTCGGGGAGCGTCCCGTCCCGACCTATCCCGCGTCGGCGTTCGTCGCGGCGGGCGGCCTCGCCGTCCTGCTGGAGCACGTGACCGAGTACGAGATCACCGGCGGGGGAGGCGAGCTGGCGCTCACCCTGCTGCGCTCGGTCGGGTACCTGTCCCGCGACCGCAACGCCTACCGCGACCAGCCCGCCGGGCCGCAGCTCCCGACGCCGCGGGCGCAGTGCCGGGGCGGGCGGACGGTCGGCCTCGCCCTGATGCCCCACGACGGCGACCGGCCCGGCCCGCGGGTCCTGGACGCCGCCGAGGAGTACCGGCACGACCTCGCGGCCACGGCCGGGTACGGGCCGGTCGGGGCGCCGGTCCCCGCGTCCCGCGAAGGTCCCACGCTCACCGGACGCGGCGTCGCCCTGACGTCCCTGCGCCCCCGGGACGGCGGGTGGATCGAGGCCAGGATGGTCGCCCAGACGCCCGAGCCCGCCACGGCCGTCCTGCGCGGCCCCTTCACCGAGGCGGCCCGCGCCGATGCGCGCGGACGCCCCGGTGAGCCGCTGGAGGCCGCGGGCGGCGCGCTCACGCTCGCGCTGCGCCCGTGGGAGATCGCCACCGTCCGGCTCAGGACCGTCCAGGCGGGCCTCTAGGCGGGCGCGGTCTCCTCGGCCGCCGCCATCGCGGCACCGACGATCCCGGCGTTGTTGACCAGCGTCGCCGGGACGATCGGCGCCCGCACGCCCTTGATCAGCGGGACGAAGTGCTCGGACTTGCGGCTCACCCCGCCGCCGACGATGATCAGCGACGGCGAGATCAGCGCCTCCAGGTGCGCCATGTACTCGCCGAGCCGCTTCGCCCACTTCTCCCAGCCGAGGCCGTGCTCCTCGCGGGCTTTGGCGGACGCGCGCGCCTCCGCGTCCTTGCCGTGCAGTTGCAGATGCCCGAACTCGGTGTTCGGGACGAGCACACCGTCGGTGAACACGGCGCTGCCGATCCCGGTCCCGAGCGTGAGCAGCACGACCGTCCCGGTGCGGCCCTTCCCCGATCCGAGCCGCATCTCCGCGATCCCGGCGGCGTCGGCGTCGTTCAGCAGCGTCACCGGGCACCCGGTCGCCTTCGCGAACAGGCTCCGCGCGTCCTGCCCGATCCAGTGCTTGGACACGTTCGCCGCCGACAGCGTCACCCCGTCGATCACCACGCCCGGGAACGTCACGCCGACCGGGCCGTCCCAGGCGAAGTGCCGCACGATCTCGCCGACCACCTCCGCGACCGGCTCCGGCGCGGACGGTTTCGGCGTGTCGATGCGGTAGCGGTCCCGGGTGAACGTGCCGTCCGACAGATCGACCGGTGCGCCCTTGATGCCCGATCCGCCGATGTCGATGCCCAGCATCTGCGTCGTCATATCCCTATTACTACCCTTCGACCACCTTCAGACCGATAACTCCGATCAGGATCAGGCCGAGGCAGGCCACCCGGGCCGGGGTGACGCTCTCGCCGAGTGCGATCATGCCCGTCACCGCCACGCCGAGCGACCCGAGCCCCACCCACACCGCGTAGGCGGTCCCGACCGGCAGGTCGCGCAGCGCCACCGACAGCACCACGACGCTGAGCAGCGCCACCGACAGCCCGATCACGCTCGGCCAGAGCCGGGTGAAGCCCTCCGACTGCTTGAGCGCGGTCGCCCACACCAGCTCCAGGAGCGCCGCGATCACCAGAACGATCCAGGGCATCAGGCCGCGTACCCCCCGTCGACCGCGATCGACGCACCGGTGACGTAGCCGCCGCCCGGCCCCGCCAGATGCGCGACCATCGCGGCGATCTCCTCGGCCCGCCCGTACCGGCCGAGCGCGGTGAACCCGCGCTCGAAGTCGGCGTCGGGGGAGTCGGCCGGGTTCATCTCGGTGTCGGTCGAGCCCGGCTGCACCACGTTCGCGGTGATCCCGCGCGGCCCGAGGTCGCGCGCCAGGCCGCGGGTCATGCCGATCAGCGCCGACTTGCTCATCGCGTACAGCGTCCACCCGGGGTAGGGGACGCGCTCGGCGAGGCTGCTGCCGATGCTCACGATCCGCCCGCCCTCGCCGAGGTGCCGCGCCGCCGCCTGCGCGGCGACGAACGCCGCCCGCACGTGGATGGCGAGCGTCCGGTCGATCTCCTCGGCCTGCACGTCCTCCAGCGGCCCGTACGGGGCGATGCCCGCGTTGTTGACCAGGACGTCGAGGCGGCCCAACTCCCGCGCCGCGGTGTCGACGGCGGACGCGACGGCCCCCGCGTCCGCGGCGTCCGCCTGGATCGCGAGGCCGCGCCGCCCCGCCGCCTCGATCTGCCGGACGACCTCCGCCGCCCGATCCGGCGCCCGCACATAGGTGATCGCGACGTCCGCGCCCTCGCGCGCCAGCCGCAGCGCGATCGCCGCGCCGATGCCGCGCCCGCCCCCGGTCACCAGAGCCGCCCGTCCCGCCAGATCCGCCGCCATATCGGCCTCCCAGTATGTGGAGAACATTCCGGTTAGTGAGATTAACCGGAGAAGTCTCCGGATACAACTCCCGCTACCCTGCTGTGTCGAGAGAGGGGGGCGGGATGCGGGAACTGCCGGTCGTGGGCCGTCCACCGGCCGAGCGGGCGGACGCGGCGCACAACCGCCGCCGCATCCTGCGCGCCGCCGCCGAGGTGATCGCCACCCGCGGCCCCGAGGCCGTCTCCATGGACGAGGTGGCCCGCGCCGCGGGCGTCGGCGTCGGCACCGTCTACCGCCGCTTCGGCGACCGGTCCCGCCTCGTCTACGCGGTGATCGACGACCGCGAGCGCGAGTTCCAGGCAGCCTTCCTCCAGGGCCCGCCGCCGCTCGGCCCCGGCGCCGCCCCCCGCGACCGCCTCCGCGCCTTCCTGCACGCCCTCACCGACCGCATCGAGGCCCAGGCGGACCTGCTGCTGATGGCCGAGTCCGGGCCCCCCGACGCCCGTTTCCGGGACGGCTCGTACGAGCTGTACAACCGGCACCTGGCGATGCTGATCCGCGCCGTCCGCCCCGGCGCCGACGCCCTCTACCTCGCCGACGCCCTCCTGGCCCCGCTCGCCGCGCACCTGTACGTCCACCAGCGCCGCACCCGCGGCATGCCGGTCGAGCGGATCAAGGCGGGCCTGGACGACCTCCTCTCCGGCCTCGGCACCGGCGAAAACCCTGATTAATCCCTGTAAGGGGTTCGACCGGGCCGCGCGCTCCCGCCAGACTGGGGTGCGTGACTGACTTCGATCTCCTCGTGCTCGGGTCCGGCCCCGGCGGGCAGCGCGCGGCCATCGCCGCCGCCAAGCTCGGCCGCCGCGTCGCCATCGTCGACCGCCGCGACATGGTGGGCGGCGTCTGCATCAACACCGGGACGATCCCGTCCAAGACGCTCCGCGAGGCCGTCCTGTACCTGACGGGCCTCAACCAGCGCGAGCTGTACGGGCAGAGCTACCGGGTCAAGGACGAGATCACCGTCGCCGACCTCGGCATGCGCACCCAGCACGTCATCGGACGCGAGATCGACGTCATCCGCAGCCAGCTCGCCCGCAACCACGTCACGCTCCTCCAGGGCACGGGCCGCTTCCTGGAGCCGAACACCATCGGCGTCAGCAACGGCGCGGAGCGCGAGACCAAGGTCACCGCCGACCGCATCGTGATCGCGACCGGCACGACCCCCGCCCGGCCCGCCACCGTCGAGTTCGACGAGCGCACGGTGATCGACTCCGACGGCATCCTCCACCTGGACCGCGTCCCCGAGACCATGGTCGTCGTCGGCGCCGGGGTGATCGGCATCGAGTACGCCTCGATGTTCGCCGCGCTCGGCACCAAGGTGACCGTCGTCGAGCGGCGCGAGCGGATGCTGGAGTTCTGCGACCTGGAGATCGTCGAGGCCCTCAAGTACCACCTGCGCGACCTCGCGGTCACCTTCCGGTTCGGCGAGAGCGTCGCGTCGGTCGAGCGGATGCCGGGCGGCGCGATCACCGTCCTGGAGAGCGGCAAGCGCATCCCCGCCGACACCGTCATGTACTCCGCCGGACGCCAGGGCATGACCGGCGCGCTGGGGCTGGAGGCCGCCGGGCTCACCGCCGACCGGCGCGGCCGGATCAAGGTCGACGAGAACTACCGCACCGAGGTCCCGCACGTCTACGCGGTCGGCGACGTGATCGGCTTCCCGTCCCTGGCCGCCACCTCGATGGAGCAGGGCCGCCTCGCCGCCCACCACGCCTGCGGCGAGCCCGTCGAGGAGATCCTCGACCTCCAGCCCATCGGCATCTACACGATCCCCGAGATCAGCTTCGTCGGCCGCACCGAGGACGCGCTCACCGAGGCGAAGATCCCCTTCGAGGTCGGCGTGTCCCGCTACCGCGAGCTGGCCCGCGGCCAGATCATCGGCGACTCCTACGGGATGCTCAAGCTCCTGGTCTCACCCGAGGACCGCACGCTCCTCGGCGTCCACGTCTTCGGGACGGGCGCCACCGAACTCGTCCACATCGGTCAGACCGTGATGGGCTGCGGCGGCACCGTCGACTACCTGGTCAACGCGGTGTTCAACTACCCCACGCTGGCCGAGTCCTACAAGGTCGCCGCCCTCGACGCCACCAACAAGATGCGCCACATCGCCCGCCTCACCCGGTGATCACGAGGGCCAGAGCAGGTTCTCCAGCTCGGCGTCGATGTCGATGAACTCGGTCTCCCGCCCCGCCGGCACGGCCTGGTACGTCCGGTGCAGGAAGTCGGCGAGGGGGGACAGGGGCACCTCGAACAGCGCGTTGCCGAACGGGGACGACAGCGCGATGTTCAACGTGGTGTCATCGTCCGGCGCCCCCGGCCAGACCTCCACGTCGCCGTCGCCGACCCTGCGCACGATGCCCACCGTCAGCAGCTCCCGCGCGAAGATCCACTCCACCGGTTCGTCGTCGCCGACGTAGAAGGCCATCCGGATGGCGTACGGGTCGTCCGCCGCGTACTCCAGCCCGGCGAGCAGGGGAACGGTCGTGCGGTCGGGGACGACGAGACGAAGGCCCAGCTCTGCTGAGACGGTGGTGCTGCTGTCCATGGCCATTCCTTCACACGTCGGTGCCGCTGCCTCACGCACGCTCCGGTGAGTCGCGCTGGTTTCCCTCTCACGGATGTCCCCGCGATCTATGACGCCTAACTGCCGGAACTCGGCCGAACATTCCGCCGCCCCCCGGCTGTGTGATCCATCTCACTGACCTAAAAGTACCTCCTGACCTGGGCAAAAGCGGATCATCAGGGCGATCTTCAACCCTCCCGCCTGGGGCATGTGTCACGATCGAGGGGGTACGTGGAACGCTCCAGTCGGCGCCTGGCCGACCCGCTGCCTTAAGGTAAAAACGTGGCAATAAACAATGAAAAGGACGCGGAAGCGGGCGCCTTCCACCGGTTCCGCGAGCGGGTCAGGCGCAACACGATCCTCAACACCGCCTGGCGCGTCGGCGTCTTCACCGTCGGCGCCACCGTCCTCGTGGGCGGCCTGGTGATGATGGTCACCCCCGGACCGGGCATCGTCGCCATCGTCCTCGGCCTGGCGATCCTCGCCACCGAGTTCGCCTGGGCCCAGCGTGCCCTGGGCCGCGCCAAGGCCGCCGCCGAGCGCGCCAAGGAGAAGGCCCTGGACCCCCGCAAGAAGCGCCGCAACACCATCCTCGCCGTGCTGACGGGCCTCCTGGCCGGCGCCGCCGTGATCGCCTACCTGGTGGTCTACGGCTTCAACCTCCCCTGGAACGTGGAAGACCCGACCTTCTGGAACTGACGGCCGACCGCGCCCCCGAAACCGACGCGCGACCATCCCCCCGCATGCGCTAGAGTTTCCGACGTCGGCCACCCCCACACGACCGACGAGCAAGGGCGATTAGCTCAGTGGGAGAGCGCTTCGTTCACACCGAAGAGGCCACTGGTTCGAACCCAGTATCGCCCACCCCTACCACACCGACCTTCCCGCACTCCGGCCCCACTGCCCGAGTGATCAACTGGGAGGAATCTGGGAGATCATCTCCCTCCCAGCCAAATGAGGTCACGAGAAGCTCTCCTGTTGCGTCACTCTCCGTAGTTGGAGGCAAGGTGGAAGGACTGTGCCCGACTCCACCCCGCCTCCGGCTACACCGCGCTAGGCGCTCACGGCTTTGAGCTCGGGTCTCCTCTTCTTCTGCTGAGCGGCTTCCAGAAGCTCGTTGAGTAGCGGCACCGAGGACGTCGCGCTGAGTAGGAGCCTCTCGCGCAGAGCCTCCTCCCACCGCCGTTGGAGCTTGGCCTTCAGTTCGATTCGCATGGCGTCGGAGACATAGGAGTACACGCCGCGAATGCCCGGGAGGGCGTGCCCCAGCCGCTCGGCTTGAAGCACCTCGGGCACTCCGTCCTCGATCATCCAGGTCTCGTGACCGTGCCGCAGCCCGTGCGGGGTGAGGCCTTGCAGAAGCGGGAGCCACACTGACGGCGAGTCCTCTCCGATGAGCTGCCCCGGATTTGGTGAAGTCCTTCAAGCCAGTCATGATCTTGGCTGGTAGGGAGGGGAACGTCCGTCGATGGCGGCACCACGTAGGTACCCCGGAAGCTCCGTGACCGGGCCGTGCGGCTGGCGCTGGAGTCCGACCGACCGACCGATCGCGCAGATCGCTGCGGATATGAGTATCCACCGCGAGGCGCTGCGCATCTGGGTGCGTCAGGCCGAGGCCGATGCGGGCAAGTGTCCTGAACAGGTCACTTCGGCTGAGCGCGAGGAGCTCAAGCGGCTGCGTAAGGAGAACTCCGAGCTCAAGCGAGCTAACGAGATCCTCAAGGCCGCCAGCACGTTTTTTCGCCGCCGAGCTCGGCCGGCCCCGGACGAAGTGGTCGCCTTGGTCGATCACCTTCGCGACCGCTTCGGGGTCGAGCCGGTGTGCCAGGTCCTGGACCTGTTCCCGGGCACCTAGTACGGCCGCAAACGCCGGGCGCCCTCGGCCCGTGACCAGCGCGATGCGCTGTTGCTTGAGCAGATCACCCAGATGCACGCCGCCAACTACGGCGTCTATGGCGCTCGCCGCGTCCACCGGCAGTTGCAGCGGCAGGGTGTGCAGACGGAGGCAACCGCCGAGCGCCTGGCGGAGCTGGAGGTCTGGCTTCAAGCTCGGACGGTCAAGGCAGCCCCGACTGGGCGCAACTTCCTGGCCGCGTACGGGCAATCAAATACGGCAAGCTGCTGTACATGGCCGTCCCCCGCATGGCCAGCCTTCAGCCGTTCTACCTCCTCGATCCCGCCACTCTCACCATGCCGCCCGAGCAGGCTGCCGACAAGACTGGTGCCTACGAGGTCGCATGTCGTGTCGGCGTCGAGGGCATGCGGCCGATCGACGTGGCTATCTGCGGCAGCGTGGCCGTCAACTAGTCGGGGGCGCGCATTGGCAAGAGGGCGGGGTACTCTGACCTAGAGATAGCGCTGCTCATTGAGGCCGGGCTCGTCACCGAGCGGACGACCATCGTGGCGCCCGTCCACCAGCTCCAGGTGGTAGACGAGGAGATCCCGGAGACTGAGCATGACTTCAGCGTCGACCTCATCGTTACGCCGGATCAGGTGATCCGCTGCCCTAACCCTCGCTGGCAGCATGGTGTGATCTGGGAGGACTTGACCCCGGAGAAGATCGCGGCGATTCCGGTGTTGGGGAGTCGGCGGTAGCGCAGGCTACTTCTATTCTGCGCTTCCTCGGGCTCCTGATAATTCTAACGATGAGCTCAGTAGGCACTGATAAAATAGTGATGTGAGTGTGGAAATAACGAGATCACGGGTAGGTTATCTACCTTCGGGTGGAGCGCTTGCGTTGCTCACCATCCCATATATCTTCACGCAGGATGACCTGCTAACGGCTGACGGCTTCCTCAAGAAGGCGAAGGAGCGCGGGCATAAGCTCACGCTTGACGACCTGCAGATGTT
The DNA here is from genome assembly GCF_018603865.1 of Actinomadura sp. NEAU-AAG7. Classification (NCBI taxonomy): domain Bacteria; kingdom Bacillati; phylum Actinomycetota; class Actinomycetes; order Streptosporangiales; family Thermomonosporaceae; genus Actinomadura; species Actinomadura sp. NEAU-AAG7. Next base: position 191,857 of record NZ_JAHFZY010000007.1, on the reverse strand, counting down.
CCACAGCCACCGCTTGCTTCTCCCGCTCTACCGTGTGAGCGACACACCGGTGGTGGGACATAAAATCGCTGTCGAGCCTGACGGTGGCATGAACGCGCGGGGCTGGACGATCGACGCGGCAGCAGATGGTCGCCTGCGGGATCCTGCTGAGGAAGGCTATTCGGCTGCATGGCCGTACAGGCGGCCGAGGAACGAAGACTTCGACCACTGGTGGAATGGCTTCGTCTATTCGCCGTGGCAGTTGTTCCATATCGATGCGGCGGTGAGTGAATTCCAATTTATCAGGGACGGATGGCATCCGCCCGTACACAACAACCGCTATTGGCGACAGTGCCGTCGACTTACTTTGGTTCTTGCGGCCCTAGCGACACGTTATCTCCCGGCCATTCTTGGTCGGCTCAGTATGCCCAACATGGCCGGTGACGCGGGGCTGCGGGCGTACCGGGCTACCGTCGACGTGCAGGCGTTGCTCAAGCTGGTCGGCTTTAGCCCGACCGAGCTGAGCGGCACGGCGGATACGCTTCTCATGCAAGCTGGCAGTGAACCGCTGGCCAAGTGGCTGCCCTTGCTGCGGTATGCCCGATACAAGGGTTGGTCCAAGCTTCGAGGTGAGCCCCTTGATGCCATGTGGCAGCGAGTTGCCGCGGAGATACTGCTGCGCGCACACGAAGATCTCGCGGCGGATGGGGTTCTTGAACCGCTGCCAGATCTGAGCGGCAGTGGATGGCATGCACCGCAGCACGATCGTCTCACTCCCCGGCACGCCGAAGCGCAGACACTTGAGCGAGCACTTGCTGAGTTCGGCCTGTCCCCGCACCCTAAGGTGATCCTCTTGGTTGAGGGCGAAACCGAGTTCGATCACGTCCCCAAGCTGCTGACAGAGTTTGGTATTACCCAGCCGCAGCAAGTGCGGGTGCAGCGAACAAAAAGCTCGAAGGTCAACGTACATCTCATCGCCCGCTATGGGGTCACGCCTCGTGTCGGCCGCAAGTTTGGTGACGGCTGGCTGCTCGATGCCTCCCCAACCGCGCTTATGATTGCGATGGACGCCGAGAACGATTTTGAGACCGAATTCAAGCGGGATAAACTCCGGCGCAAGCTACAAGAGGCCATCCGAGAAGAAGTGCAGTACCAGGATGCAGATATCAGCCAGGTCGAGCTCGACCACCTGGTGCACGTCCAAGTCTGGGGCGAGGACAAGTACGAACTCGCTAATTTCACAGATGATGAGCTGGTGCCCGCTATTACAATCCTGGCAATCAGTCAGCAGAACCAACGGGTGAGCTCAGCAACGTGGGAGCAAGACCTGCGAACAGAGCTTCAGGCTGCACGTGCTGCCCATGCGGATATCAAGGTCCCAATGGGGAGGATGCGAGTACGAGAACAGAAGACTAAGCTCGCCGAGATACTTTGGCCGGTTCTGCTCGCCAAGTGCGAAGCCGAGTATGTGGCGGACCGCATCGAAACGCCGGTGCTGAACCTTGTTGTCGAGGTTCGGAAGTTGGTCGCGCAGATGACGGGAGTCTTCGCGCTCAAGGGGCCGTGAGTGTCCTCGCCAGCGAGCTATTCGCCGGGCTTCCCCTACCGGCCACCCCGGCTAGGACTACCTTCTGGCTTCCCAGCCAGCGCATTGGCCGTCGTTCCCAGTGCTCTTGCAATGGCCTCACGGCATTTTTGTAATCTACGTTCCTCTTCCTCGATGCCTGCCATGGCTTGAGCGCGTATCTCCTCGTCGGCGAGCTTGCTACTGATCCAGCCTTGCAGGGCTTCTTCCCCTACCTAATTGATGGTTTGGCTGGTAAGTTGGCGCAGTCCTTCAACCTGCTCTCGCAAGGTTGAATCGATGCGCGGGGCAAAGGCAACAAGCTTTCGTTCGGCCTCTTCCAGTGGCATTGGTGGTTGCGTGCCTGGTGATTGTTCCCCCATGTAAGCCCTCTCTTTTGGTAATAGTATACGGTCTAATTTATAGCGGAATTTGTGGAGTGATTCAAATATTCAACGGTAGTTACTATGAACTTTGCTCAGTCTCGGCGCGGTGACGATCCCCCACGCTACGTCAGCGATAACTGAGTGACTCGTCGCTTCGGGTAGGGATAGGCTAGTCACATGCTTGTCAGCCCAAGCCTCTACGATGCACCAGCCGACCAGATCACCTACGACATGGTGCGTGACTTCGTGTTGGCTGCCGAACAGGCCAACCTGCTTACAGAGTCGCTGACGTTGGAGCTCAAGCGCGAGCGTAGTGGCCGTAACGTGGTCGAAGCTGTGCAGGCGCTGTCCAACGCAGACGGCGGTCTCGTCCTTGTAGGAGTATCAGAAGAGCTTACAGGCGATGCTCGTCTTGTAGGAGTATCAAAGCGCGAGCCGGATGCTCTGGTCACCCAAATGCGCAGCCTAATGCCGACGGCACTGCCGGAGGTGATTCCGGTTAAAGTTCCGAACACCGATAGACTTGTCGTAATTCTGCGAGTAGATGCAGACGCCGTACCTCATCCTGTGGTGGTCAATGGTGAGGTCAGATATCGGATTCCCGGCCAGAACGCCGTTGCCGACCGCCAGCGCATTATTGACCTGGTCGCCCGCGACAGTGCGCCGTATCAGAATCCACAGTTTGAGGTAGACAATCGCTCTCAGCCAAATGACCCGACAAGGTATCCACTCTGGTCGGAGGAGGAGCCGCGAGAGATAGCCACCATCCGTCTTCAGGGCGGGCTTACCTTGCCGTACCGAGTGCTGGAACAACCATGGCTAGGCTCGGCGGCTCGGAAAGCTGCACTTGATACCCTCATCCATTCCCCAATCCCTACCGAGGTTTGGGGCCTGGCTCCGCAGCAGGAAGCGTCTCCGCTCGGCTGGCGGGTAAATGAGGCTACATCTACGTGGTTCAAGATGAGCGCGCCTGCTGGCGGGAGGGTCTTCACCGCGGGCGAGGTGCCTGTTACAGCAGCGGCGTACCTCAGTCTTGCAGGCCGCGAACTATCGCTACTGCTCGGTCTGCGTTACTACGACCAGTCGGGCAAGGTTGTGCCGATCGGTCTGAGTGATCTCTACCATGCGGTGCTTGCCGAACTATTGACAATCACGGGTGTGTGCATGGCCGTTGCGGAATCTATGGCTGCGGCTGAGCCAAGCGAACTACATATGTTTCGGGGCTGGATTCAGCCCGCTAAAGACTACCGCGTAACGTCTGTGCTCAACATAAATGATTACGCCAGAGACAGTACCGAGCACCCTCCGAGTGGCTACTTTCCCCGTGCGAGATCTAGAGGCCGGACCGTAGACGATCTGGACGGGCTGACTCGGGACTGGATCACGATGCTGGTGCTTGATCTCGGCCTGCGTGATTTTGAGGGCGCCTTGGCGGAGATTGCTCTTCCGGATTGGGGCAGTGGAGTTTAGGAATCGTCCGTAGACGGATTGCATGTCTGACACCACTCGGTGATCGTCTGGGGATCGATGTTGTATTCCGCGCCGATCTTTATGCTATCTCGCTTGAGATTCAAGCGATAGCGTGTTCCTTAAAAGTTGGTATGGTAGCTCGCGCGCAATGGGCCAAACCCGATGTGGCTCCACAACTCAAGTATCTGACCTTGGCTCTGGCTGTATCGGCACTGTGATCCACCTATCCATAGCGAACCGCCTGGAATGCTATGGACATCTGCGAGGTGGTGCTCCATTGCGACGATGTCAAGTCGCAGGGATAGGTTGCTTGGCACGCTCTTGCGGTGTGCGCTCTGGCGCAGGTGGCAGGGGGTCTGTCGGTGCGGGCAACTTCCTCAACAGTGCCTCTAGGGCATGGGCTTGGGTATAGGGGTTAGACAGGGGTTGCGTAAGGGTCACCCTGGCCACACCGGCCTTCCCGCGCTCCGGCCCCAGCGCCCGGGTGATTAACTGGGAGGAATCTGGGAGATCATCTCTCTCCCAGCCAAATGAGGTCACGAGAAGCTTTCCTGTTGCGTCACTCTGCGTAGTCGAAGGTGGGGTGGCAGGCTGTGTCGACTCCACCCCACCTCGGGCTACACCGCCCTAGACACTCACAGGTATGAGTTCGGGTCTCCTCTTCTTCTGTTGAGCGGTTTCCAGGAGCTCGTTGAGTAGCGGCACCGGGGACGAAGCACTGAGTAGGAGCCTCTCGCGCAGTGCCTCCTCCCACCGCCTTTGGAGCTTGGCCTTCAGTTCGGTTCGCATGGTGTCGGAGACATGGGAGTACACGCCGCGAATGCCTGGGAGGGTGTGTCCTAGCCGCTCGGCTTGAAGCACTTCGGGCACTCCGTCCTCGATCATCCAGGTCTTGTGACCGTGGCGCAGTCCGTGTGGTGTGAGCCCCTCCAGGAGCGGGAGCCACACCGACGGCGAGTCCTTTTCGGTGGTGATGCGGACTCCCTTGCCTCTGGGCGGATGGAACGGCTGCCCTGCCATGGCATTAGGCCAGGCAGGGAGCGGGACTCCCGGCCACACATTGGTGTCCACCAGTACACGCTTACCGGCCATGCGGGTGCCTTTGGGGTACTGGCCGTCCGCCGCCGGCTGGAAGACGCGCCGTGCGTAGGTGGAGCGCCGGTGATGCCCGCCGCCGGGGCCGAGGAACAGATACTGTCCCTGGCCGCCGCATTCGGGCTTGCGACCAGGACATGTGCAGCGCCCAGGGGTACAGGTGCTCTGTCCTGACAGCAGCGCCGAGAGGAAGGTCGGTAGGTCGACCGGACGATGGGAGTCGTCCTTGGGCGGGACCTTCTCCACCCGACCGGCCAGTTCGCGGAGCTGCCAGTCGATCCGGATCTGATCGAGGCGGCAGGCGGGCCGCTCCAGCCCGTTCACCTCGCCCCACCGTACGCCGGTGTAGGCGACCATGACGATCATGACGAAGTCGTCGTCCCGCCCCGAGAGCAGGGCACAGCGCTCGGCCAACAGGAGCGCCTGCAACGGCGTCGCCCAGACCTTCTCGGGCCCTCGGACGGAGATGGCGCGGCGGGCTCGCTTGCGGCCACGTCCACGCCGCTTGACCGCGACGTTCGTCGGGACCAGCCCACGTTCCTTGGCGTCGCCGAGGATCGTTCCAAGCAGGGATCGGGCATCGGCCGCGGTCCGGTGGGAGAAGCCGCCGGTCCGCGTCCGTTTCTCCCACGCGACGATCTCCTCCGGGCTGGTGAACGTGCTGACGGGTCGGTTGCCGAACGCTGGGAGGATGTGGTGATCGATCAGGTATCGGTACTTGGCCTCGGTGGTCGCTTCCAAGTCCTGCCCTGCCCACCACAGCTCCACCCAGTCCGCTAGTAACGCGGCCCCGTCACGGGGGTCGCTCCAGCTATGTCGTCGGATCCCGGTCTCCTGTTCCTGTCCCCACTGCAGCGCGGCGGTCTTGGTGTCGAAGCCCGACTCTGACGCGCTGCTGCCGTCCGGCCGTACATACCGGACCCGCCATTTGCTTCCCCGCTTCTCGGCATACGCCATGACGTATTCCTCCTTGGTGGTCGACATGTCACTCAGGGGCAGGCGCGCCCCCGACGGCCGAGCGGCTGCTTAGCCCCGGCCGTGATGATCGCGGCCACATCGCGTTCGCTGAACCGCAGATGCTTCCCAATGAAGGTGCAAGGGATCACCCGTGCACTGGCCTTCTTGCGCAGCCATGATTCGCGCACCCGCAGCATCGCCGCCGCCTCGGCGGGCGTGTACAACCGAACGTCCGTTCCCTTGCCGTCCTTCGAGTCCGCAGAATGCCGCTGACCGCTTCTCCTGCCCTGCAAGGTCATATCTCGCTACTCCGCCAGGCCGTAGAGCAGAGGCTAGGAGGCCACCACACTGCGGCTCGAACATAGAGACGGGCACCTCTCGCGAGCGTTGAACAACCTTGACACTAATTTTACACAGAGAGTAGTTGTATGAGGTTGTTCTGTGGCGGAGTGTCATTGACCTGCGACGCTGATGCCGCGGATCCTGCGCGCTCGTGCCCCGGACAGGGGGGCGACATCGGAGGACGGACAGACGTTCCTTCTGACCGCAGCCGCCTCCCGTTACCTGTGCCCTAGTTCGGTCCGGATGTCGTCGCTCGGTGCCTTAGGGGGACGGGTGCGGTGTATCCCAAGGCTGACCCAGCACGGGCACGAGCCCTCCGCTGGAGGCTCCGCTGGCGCGGGGCAAGAAATGGAAATCGTGCACATATGGCGGCTGGACCGGGCGCGGTCCAGCGTGTGGTGGGGATCGGGCGCGATCCGGGAAGCGGAGGCCGCAGCAGGCGGCGGTGTTGTCGCGGCGTACGTGTCGGACGCCGCGGCGGGCACGGGGGCGAGGCTCCCGTTATCGGTGGACGAGGATGCGTTGTCGTGAGGGCTGCGGCGGGTTGACCGGATGGCGGTCGGTGCGTATCCGGTGGTGGCGCTGGCTTATAGCTGCTCAACTGCAGTACGCGTTGCGGGAGGCGTGGGCGACGGTCTACGACCTGACCGACGGACTGGGCTGCCGCCTTTCTTGATCCCGTGATCGAGCGTTGATCGGAAAGGATCTGCCTGGCGTACGGGTTCAGGGCCTGATTCGGTGTCTGTAGAGGGTGGGGCGACACGGGGAGCATCGCGATCCGCCACATCGTGACGGGCTTTCGGAGTGCGGCTGATCTGGAGCCGGCTCTGCGCGCGGACGGTAGTCGAGATTTCCGGTGGCGTTGGTGGGGGGAGTGCGACCACCGGAAGCAGGTGTGGCATCTGTCGGTTCGCGCGGCGCCTGAGGATCCGATTCTGAGTGATCGGCAGTGGGCGGAGGTCGCGGGCGAGTTGATGGCTCGGACCGGGCTTTCGCCGGACGGGAATGAGGACGGCGTCCGGTGGGTCGCTGTTCTCCATGCCGAGGACCACACCCACATCGTGGCGACCTTGGCGAGGACGGACGGAGTACGCCCGAGCTGTGGAACAACGGGTATCGGGTGTGGGACGCCTGCCGCGTGGCGCAGCGGCGATTCGGGTTGCGGTCCACGGCTCTGGCGGATTGGACGGCGGCGCGGCGGCCCGCACGTGCCGAGACCGAGAAGGCCGAACGTGTCGGACACGCTGAACAGGCGTGAGACGTCCTGCGGCGGCAAGTGGTCACCGCGGCGGGGGGCGGACGGAAGGCGACCTTTTCGCTCTTCTTCGCCGAACTGAAGACGAAGGGGCTTTTGGTCCGCAGGCGTTTCAGTTCACGGTTGGCTAGCGAGGTCACCGGCTATGGCGTGGCGTCGTCCGATAATCCGGGCTCGTCTGGTTGGCCCGTCTGATTCGGCGGAGGGAAGCTGGCGAGCGACCTCAATCTGGCCAGGACCCGTTCCCGATGGAGCGCGGAGGGCGCTGGCCGTCCATTGTCTGGACAGTACCTGTCGGCGCGGACGTACCGGTCGTCGCGTTCGATCACCTGCCGATGCGTTCCGGGCCGGGCCCCGGCTCGGTAGCAGTCGATCAGCATCTGCCCGAACCCGTCACCGCGCGGCAGGGCGGGCAGGAGCGGCGGGGATGGATCCACAGCGGTCGGAGGCATCGCATCTCTCCTTGGCGGGCGCGCGGTTGTGGAGCGGCGGTCGCATCCACCAGACGCCGGACCGGGAAGGTGAGACCATCGTGAACGGCGCTCATTCACACCTCACTCCCGCTCATCACGCCCGTTCACGCGGACTCACGGCAGGGAGTTCACGGTGGCCACCTCCGCGTCCGACCTCCCGCCCGGCACCACCAGGTTCGGGTTGGCGCTGAGCCGGTGGCGGCGCCAGCGGCGGATGACGATGCAGGTCCTCGCCGAGGCGATGAGCTACGACCGGTCCTACATCTCCCACATCGAGGCGGGCCGCGATCCCGCCTCGGCCGCCGTGGCCCGTGCGGCTGACCAGGCGCTGAGCGCGGGCGGTGAGTTGTGGCAGGCCTGGACCGCCGACCAACGCGACCGCACCGCCTCGAAAGGAACCGGCGATGGCGAGAGGGCGACGGTGACCTCACGTGGAGCCTCTCGGCTGGTGGTGGAGTCCGACGACACCGAGTTGCGCTATGACGGCTCGGTCTACACCGCGACGATGCGGCGGATGCTGGCCAACACCGGCCCCGCCCCGGTCACCCGCTATCTGGTTCGCATCTCCGTCGACCGCTATCCGGGCGATCCGGAGGCCTCCAACCGGCTCTATCGGGCGCGTTCGCTGACCTTTCAGGAGCTCGGGCTGAGCGCCCCCTGTGACGGTGAGCCGATGAATTGGCTGCCCAAACTGGACCGCGACTACTTCAAGGAAGTGTGGTTGCAGTTCGAGGACGATCAGGGCCGCTATCCGCCCTACCCCGGGCAGCGCGCCCAAGAGCAGTACACCAACACCGTTTCCGACCGGCAGTGGGGCTGCTGGTTCCAACGCGCTGTGCGGCTGTCCACGCTGCACTTGTTGGTGCGGCTGGTGTTCCCCGCCGAGCTGGGGCGAGCGTGTGGGGCACCGAAACCTCCACCACCGCCGAGGTGGCCGCGCTGCGCACCCCATCACCCATCACGCCACGATGCCGAGGGGGTGGACCGGTTCAAGTGGGCGACCCTCGACCCGTCGACCGGTACCCGCTACCGGCTGGAATGGCGTTTCCGCCACGACGACGCCGGCAACACCGCCACCGGCGCCACGCGCGGGCGGTCTGGGTCAGCAACTCCAGCGTCGACACCACGATCAGGACTCGCCCGTGCGCGGCCAGGGCCAGCGACGCCTCGGCCCCCACGTAGGTCTTACCAGTGCCGCACGCCGCGACAATCCGCGCCCGCCCACCCGCATGGCGCCACAGCGGGGCGACGTCGCTCATGGCCCGCTCAGGCAAGGCCCCTGCCCTGCTTGCAGGTGGTGGGAGGAGTTGGGGCGTGGCAGATCGGTCGCTGTTGCGGACTTATCATCGCCCTTGGGGAGTCGAGGGAGAACCTGACCCCTCATAGGGGTGATGAAGGGCGCAGACCCGAACCAGGCTGCGTGATCGGCTCGTGCCTGCTCCGGCGCCTCTGGAAGCGCGGCCGTGCCGGGAGGGCCAAAATACACCCTCCGGGCGTGGGGCCTTCGCACAGCGGCACCGGACTGGGGCGCCAGGGGACTCAATCTCCAAATGTTGGCTCCGTTCCATTCGGTGGGTTCGTAATATCGGCGACCGTCCCGGCCAGGAAGGGGTACTTCACGCGCTCCCGGCGACGATCTCGGTCTTGCCGTTCTTGCGCGCGAGGCCGATGTAGGCGATCCGGGAGCGGCGGACAAACATCCCGGTCTGCTCATCCCAGACCACGCCGCCGAATAGGAGCCGCAATGCCGTGCTCCTGCCCACGGCTAGCTCGAACGGCCTGCGCGACCATCACCCCTTGGTGCGCACCAGCAACTCGCGGAAGAACGCCACCACATGGTCGGCACGCGGCCCGCGGTATGGCCGCCTCGCTTACGGCAGGTCGTAGCGTCGAACGCCCGTCCGCAGGCCGGTGAACGTTGCGCCGTGGGCATGGCTTTGCTCCTGCGGAGACCATTGACCCCTGTGGTCACTGCGTGTTTCGTCGTGGCTGCTGAGCAACCTCAGTGCTGCGCGGAGGCGTGGATCGATCAGGGTCCCGTCCTGGGCGGCCCACCCGACCAAGGAGAAGCCTCATGCGGATACGAGCGATGGTCATCGCAGCCGTGCTGGCCGCCTCGTTAGTGCCCGCGACGGCGGCACAAGCCCGCCAACCGGCCGCCGCTCAACCGGCGGCCAATGGCGCCGCGTACGCGGCGCCGGTTACGCAAGCCGGTGGTCCCTATCGATGGGCCACTGCTGAAGACGCCTACTACCAACGTCGCCTCACGGTCTGCGCTGACAGTCTGGAGGTGCGCCACACCCGAGGCGGAGCCGCGTTCGGCTATCTCGGCAAGCCCCAGACGTTCACCGTTCAGGGCGTCGATGCCGAGTTCGGCAGCGAGTGGGTCTACGGATTCGCCTACGGCGACGTCAATGCCCATGGCTACGTCCAAAACGGCTGGTTCTGCCTATAACCCAGTAGCCGCGCGGCAGCGTACTCGGCGACCCTGCTCGGCTCCAAGGTGCACACGAGAGGCTGGGGGTCGAGCAGGGACGTGGTCTCCTCCTGCTGGGGTGTGCCGGCGCGCCCCGCGCCCCACGTCGCCCGCAGGGGTGCCAGGGGGACTCCGGTTCACGATGTTTTGCGCTGCTCACCCAGCCGGTGGAACAGGGGAATGGTCGCCGCGGGAGCGTGTTTACAGCAAGGCGGCGAGATCCCGCGCTCCAGGCGTCCGCCGGTGCCGCCGGACCAGCTCCACGGCGACGCCGCGGATGGAGGTGCGGTCCCGGACCTCGCCGGGTGCGTGCTGGTAGGCCGCCAGCAGCCGGGCGATCGCGGGTTCGGACTCGTGCCGCAGGACGTGTGCGCGGCCAGGTCGGTTTTACTAGCCTCGAATGCGTGACAGGCATGCTGCCACTGGGCTCTCACGTGGCGCACGTGTGCGTCATGTGAGTGTTCAGTGTTCCCTGTCTCGCTGACGGTGGGCTGGGAGTCAGCGGGCAGGCGCGTTGAGGCTGAGGATCTGGAGGAGGCTTTACCCCAGGTGCGCCATGCTTTGCAGTGGGTGAAAAGGGTGGGCACGACGGCGAGTACATTGCGTTCCCTGGAGCAGCCGACACGGCCGTCGAGGCGGCGCGGCGAATCCCCCCGCCAGTGGGTCGGAGCTAACCGGACGCCGTGGCGGCGGCGGTGATCGCAGCGCAGACCATCGAACTCGACCAGATCGGCTCGTTCGGTGTCGTCGACCTCGCCGTGCCCGGCGGCGACCGGGTCGCCGGGGTCCGGCAGCGCCCTGACCCCGACACCGTTGCGGAGCCGCTGGCGGTGGTGTCACGGCTGGTCCTGCGCCCGGTGATCCTTCCCCGGCTCACCGCCCGCCCGCACGTCGGCAGCGAAGTCGACCTCGGGCTGGCGGTCGCGGATCTGGCGGCCACCGGCGATGTCCGCGTGCACCGGCTCACCGGAACCTGGGTGACGGTCGGTGAGCCCCACCGCTACCGCCATGCTCTGCAATGCTGGCACGACCACTGCGCACCGGCACCGCCCGCCCCGGCGCCACGCCTCGGGAAGGACAGGCCCGCACCGTGCTGATCGACATCTACACCGACCGCAACACCCCCACTGGGAGCGCGGACAAGAACGCCGCCCACCAGCAAGGACTGTGGCATCGCACCTTCTCCTGCCTGGTCATCAACCCCGACATCCGCACCGTCCTGCTCCAGAAGAAGGCCCCGGGCCGGTATGCCTTCGACCGGCCCGACTACGCCGACTTCACCGTCGGCGGCCACTACCACGCAGGTGAAAGCCTCCCCGAGGGGATCCGGGAGCTCCGCGAAGAACTCGGCCTGAACATCGCCTACCAGGACCTGCAGCCCCTCGGGATCCGGCAGACCGCCGTCACCCTGGCCCCCACTTGGATCGAGAGGGAATTTCAGTACCGGCACCTGGCCGCCCTCACCCTCGACCTCACCGACATCCCGTTAGCAAGACGCGGAGGTGTCCGGGCTCGTCGAAGTCGACCTCGACGAGGCGATCGCCCTCACCACCACCCCCAGCACCGACACCGCCTCCGCCGACATCGCCTCCGCCGACATCACGGTGCCCGCCCGCTATCTCACCCGCGACCCCAACGGGCGCCAACACCGCATCCCGGAGGGCATCCTGTCGCGCGCCGACCTGGTCCCCAACTACCTGTCGGCCGACCTTGACCAGCTCTATCTGCGGATGTTCACCGCCGCCCACCACTACCTCGCCGGAGCATGCACCCACCTGTTCCGGTAGACCCGCCCCGACCGAACCATCTGCTCCCGCGAAGGAGGCGGCGATGCCCACCTTGCCTATTGCCTCTGCTCTAGCCGCTGGGCCCGACCGCTCGATCGCCTTCGTCTATGGCACCCGCCCCGGGCAGATCAAACTGTCGGTTCTGATCAATCTGCTCGGCGACCACGCCCGCCTCGTCCACACCGGCCAGCACTACGACCCCGACCTGGACACCCGCACCGGCGACCTGCCCCCGCCCCACCTGCGCCTGGCCGTCGGCGGCAGGACCCGAGGCGTCCAGATCGGCGCCGCCACCGCCAGCCTCACCCGCACTTTACCGCCGCCCCGCCCCGCCTGGTCATGATCCAAGGCGACACCAACGCCGCGCTCGCCGGCGCGCCGGCCGCCAACGCCAACAACCTGCCACTCCTGCACATCGAAGCCGGATTATGCAGCGGCGACCGGGCCATGCCCGAGGAACACAACCGGATCCTCATCGACTACCTCGCCGACCACTGCTGCGCCGCGACCCCGGCAACGCCGCCAGCCTGCGGGCCGAAGGGATCAGCGCCGACCGGATCACCCTGACCGGCAGCACCATCATCGAAGCCGTCCGCCTGGCGTCCCGCGACCCCGGCGCCGCAGCCGCCGCGCTCGGCCTTCCCGACGGGGAGCCCTACATCCTGGCCACCGCGCACCGCCCGGAGAACACCGACGCCCCCGACCGGCTCGCCGCCATCCTCACCGCGCTGGTCGGCCTGGCCCCCCGTCGTCCTCCCGCTGCACCCCCGCCCCCGCGACCGCGCCCACCCGCTTTGGACTCGCCCCGCTCCTGCGTCAGATCACCACCACCGCCCCGCTCACCTACCCCGCCTTCCTCTCCGCCGCCGAACACGCCGCCCTGCTGATCTCCGACTCCGGTGGCATCCAAGAAGAAGCCAGCGTGCTGCACATCCCGCTCATCGTGCTGCGCCGCGCCACCGAACGCCCCGAGGCCCTCGGCGCCCGCTGCGCGCTCACCAACGACCCCGCTCGACTCCGCCCTCTTGCAAGTGCCCACCTCGCCCACACCCTCATCCACCGGCCCACCCACCGCACAAGTCCCTTCGGTGACGGTCGCGCGTGCGCCCGCATCGCCGACCCCGCCCGACTGATCGCGACAGGCCCGTCTCCGCATCCCCGCCGCATCCAAAGGCCCTCCAACACTCATGAGGAGCACACCTGGACCAGTACAAGATGGCCACGGCCATGAGGAGCAGCACCGTCGCGCGTGGGGGGTGAGCGCCGACGGTGAGCGCGGGCAATGAGGCCGAGCCCAGCGGCGACCTGGCCGCACCACTTCCCGGACTTGTCCTTCCCGCAGGTGGGGCTGAGGCAGGAGCATTCCGCTGTCATCGGGGCCTTGCGTTTGCTCGCGGCCGCTGTGTTCACACGCCGCCCTGGGGACGTAGGTTTCAAGCGAGGGGATGAGGTGCGGCTCGGTGTTCGCCGAGTCGGCAGGCTGCAATTCCTACCTTCAGTCGCCATCGACCCACTTCACCATCTCGCGAGGACGGCCCGGGCGTCGGCGACCGACGCGTCCGCCGACCGACGCGTCCGCCGACCGTTCGTAGATCGTCGTCGGATGAGCGCCGAAGCCGAGGTGGCGGCGCGCCGCGTCCCGCCGACGGGCGTGGACCAGTCGATCCTTTTCACGCACGACCTGCGTTCGCGACCACATCACGAGCCGCAAGCACAAGAGAGCGGGCGGCCTCTCAGGCCGCCCGCTCTCCTCGGTTCACTTGAATTCAGGCACGTTCTTCAGAAACATAGATGTCCCTGGAGCGGCCTCATTACACGATAGGCCACGTCTCCCGGCGCCGGCACAGTACGGATCCTGCTCGTGTCCAGCCCAGTCAGGGATCGGCTCGTCCTGGGAGTTTCGAAGGTGATACCAGAACGACGGCCCGTAGATACTATCGGGATTGTATCCGAACCGAATAACCTGAGTTCTGTCGGTGAAGTAGCCGTTGAACGGGTCGATACTGCTATCGAGCTGCTTCTTCATGATGTTGTTATAGAAGACGTTGTTGTAGCCCGACGACCCAGACCACTTCACCGCCTTTTTTCCAGCCGCCCACCAGATGGGGAACCATTGCGAGTCGTCGATTCCTCCTCCGCCCTCTTCCCCGCAGTTGCTGTAGCAGCTGGCAGATCGATGCCCGTAGGGCACGGTGACTCTGTTCAGCTCGAACAGATTGAGTCTTTCCCATCCACCGTGCAGGTTCAGGTCCGAGTCGAAGTCGTTTCCGATCGCGACATTCCCCGAAGCAGACCATTGGAAAGTAAAATGACGCAGGTTGCGTGTGGCGTTGCCGGCATAGAGTGAGTCCCAGACGCGAGACCCGCGAAAATATCCGTTCCCGCCCTTACCCTTGTTCCAGGCGCCATCCAGTTGATTGTTGATCACACTGAGGTTCTTGGCCTCTTCGGTGACGATCGGATGTGAGCCCGTCATATATGACTGGACGCCCTTGATCCAGCAGTTGATGGCCCACTTGAGAACTATTCCATGCATCTCGCCTGCGGGATCCATGTTCCCATAGTTATGCGCAGCGGATGCAGGCTCCTCCCCAGGGAGGTCTTGGGTGAAGTACAGGTTCTCGATCCCCACGCCTAGCACCGGATCGACAATCGGCGATGCTTTGGAATCGATGGGCTTGTCAGTGCCGATCGGATCAGAACCGTCGGAGGTACCATTGACGGGAACGTCGTACTCTAATGGCTTGTCAAGGGTGATCGTCTTGCCCTCGACCGAGGTTACCTTGAAGATCTGCTGGCGCATATGGAGGTTCTGCAGCGGATGCTCAGTCGGCAGAGTCGCCATCTCCTCGGCGTAGAACTTCTTGGTGTTCGCAGCTCGTATGTTGACGTAGCCGCCGACCTTGAAGCCGGCCATCACCTTGCTATTGGTGCTGTCGGCGAGGATGATGCTCGTGTCGCCGAGTCGTGCAGCAAATCCCTTGACGCGACCTTCTTTCAGTTTTGCGCCCACTTTCCAATGGACGTTTACAGTGCCCTCGAGGATATCCTTGCGGTTGGAGGGAGCGGCGTTCCAGCCGTTTTTGTAGTCCGGGTGAACATCTCGAGTTTGGACGCGGAACAGCCCGCGCCCCGGCCAGAGCCAACCGCCAGGCGCCGGCTCGGAGCTGCCGTCGCCTCTGTCGACGGTCATGCCGTCCTCGTTCCAGTCCGCACCGTCTGCCGTGAGGGCATCGTAACGGGTATTGGAGTCGGGCTTGTATACGATGCGGGTTCCGGAGCGAGGATCGGCTCCCTCGCCGCGGACCACCAGATAGTCAGCATCTAGATAAATTTGATGCGTTACGTTCAGCGTGCCCGCCGGAAGTGTGATCTGGCTCAGCTTATGATAGCCGGCAGTGGGGGAGCAGTTGGCCTTGATGGCATCAATGGCGCGTTGAATTCCTGCGGTGTCATCGGCGGAGTCGTTCGGCTTGACGCCGTATTGCGCCTCCATCGAGGCTGAGCTTATGGAGCAGTTGGACGCACCGTTGAAATCGCCCGAAGCGGGGAGCGGACCTCCTTCAAGATAGCCCGCCTTCGCCCAGTCGCCTGCCAACCCACTACTGCCGCCCCCTTCCGTAGGAATTCGATTCCCGCTTGATAGATCAAGGCCCGTCAGCGGTTTGGGCTTGGGTATGTACAGATCTGGATAGCTACAGGTGCGCTCCTCGTTGGGAGACCAAGCGCGAGGCGACGCTCCGGTGAGCTTGCCTGTGATCTTGACGAAGAACTCGTCGCCCTTCTGAGTCGGATCGATCTTGAGTACATGATGATTTCTGTAGAACAGACTGAGCGCAGTACCTCCTTCTGAGTTGTGATCCTGATTGATCATTCGACAGGAAAACCCGTTACCTTGACTTGCTCCTTCTCCGGATGAATTGAACGGGTACTCGTCGCAACTGTCCCCAAACGGCCTGGGGAGGCGGTCCGGGCAGGCGACGTCTCTGTCGTTATTGTCGTCCGTCCCACGGGTGAGCGGTGTTCCGCCAGGCGCGCCTGGAGCCGGTCCCCCGGCCGTCATCCCGGGGATACCTCGAACCCTTTGTGCGTCGAAGATGTGAAGCGCGAGCTCCTGGTAAGGGCCGTCGAGTGCATACTCCATGACATCAGGCGCCTGCGGAAAGACACAGCCCGCCTCCAGAAATGAGCCGTCAATGCCATCGCACCGGATATCGGGCTCGGTCACGATCGGGATATGAATGAACTTATCCGGCATTTTTGGGAATAGAATCTGAATTTTGGCGATGATCGTCGCCCATGAGACATCTCCGCTCTTGCCGTGAATGGAGGTGTCAGTGTTCCAGTCCCCGTATGCGCCGATGCCGTAGATCAGGTCCTGCTGCGGAAATTTTTTTCCATTGGGAAAATCGACATAGTTGGAGGTGCCGACGACAGGGCATCCAGGCTTGATTCCCACCTCCTCGCAGTATTGAGCGCTCGCCTCGACGGTTGCTCCGTCTACATCGCCTTCATTGCCGAGCAGGGACTTCTCGACGTCGAGTCGATAGGTCCAGTTTCCGAGAGCTCGGCCATCTGCCGTAGTGGCCGCATACCAGTACTGGATGACCCGAAAAGTAAGCTGAGCTATCTTCTCGTTGTTCGAGTTGCGAATCTCTTCCTGCATGGGAATGACCGCGCATGCTTCGGTTCGACTGACGAAGTGCCATTGATCTTGGGGTTCATCCGCACATTGCTGAGGGGGATACGAGGAATTCGAGGCGACGCCATATCTGAAATCCTGCGGCCCGGGGAACTTCGCCAACGGGCGCACGCAAGTCAGGTACCTCCGTTTCGAATCTCTCTTGGTGAGCCCCTTGTCCAAGTCACGGCACGTGTCGCGAACCTTGACGCGTGCGCCATGCTGAGGCGATTCCCAGCGTTTGCTTGCCGATGGAACAAGTGGTTTCTGGGGGCCGGTAGTCGGTTGCGCATCCGCCAGCGCGACAGCGGGCAGTGAGACCAAGCACATCACCAGCCCGACAACAGCGGCCCAAAAGCCTTTCTTGAACATCGACACCTCCTTCTGTCCACTTGCCCGGCGGGCCCTTTCGCAGTTCGAAGAGCCCGACCACTTTGGGTTACTGACCTGCGTGCGTCAATGCTGTTAAAGATCTTGTAGCAGAGCAGAGAAAGGTGGTCATTAAAATTTTGGCAAAGTACAGGGAGGACTTCGCAGTGATCAAGATCACGTTCGACTTCCGTAACCCAAGAGGCGGAGCACTGCGTCCTTCTTAAGGCGGTGCCGTCTGTCTGGCAGTGGCCTTCAGGTCTCTAGGAGCCGCGGTCCCCATGCCACGGTCTCGCAGCGGGCTCGTGAGCGACCGCAGTGCGCTGCCACGGGAGCAACGGAAACCGATGCAGCGCCTTGAGGTTGCCCACCCATACCGTTATCTTGGCTACCTTGGCATCTTCGCTACCCTGAGTCAGGGCCGTGACGGGAGGAGGGCGAGCATGACCGAGGCAACAGTTCAGGTGCTGGTCAACTATTCGCAGTTCTATTTCGTTGACAATGAACTCGGCGGCCTTCCGGCGCTGCCACTCGAGGGCGCGAACACTGCGGGAATAGCGCAGACTGTGCCTGGTTTCGGCATCCTCTACACCGGCATCGAGTATGGAAGGTGCAGCATTACGGTGGTCACCGAGGAGGGGGATCCGGGCTGTCAGGAAAGTTCGTGGGTCGACATCGTCGAGGTTTCCTTCCTCTCGCTTTCAGGCACCCTTCACATAAGTGAATGGGGCGGCGGCAAGGCACATGACCTGCCGCCCTTGGCCGCCGGTCCGGGAACCTATCGGCTGCGGTACTGCGCTAGCGGTCCGAGCGGGGACCCGATGGAACCAAGTGACACGTTCATCATGCAGTTCTGGCCGCAACCGCCGGCCCCCTCGACTGTCGTGAAAGCCGGAAGTCCCAATACCGCCGCCCGATTGCGGTCCCGCCCGCCGGTAACTAGCGAAGCGGCCACCACGCTCTCGGAAGCCACAGGAGCCGCCCGCAGTACCGCACATACTGCCCACTCACCTGCTCGCTGGGATAAACCTCAGCTTGGCCCTCCTGTACGGCGCATCTCCTCTACAAACCCTGTTTTTGACAGGTTCTTCGGACATCCCGATCGACACGAGGGTCCACCAGACGAACAATGAGCTAACGACTCCGGTCGTGCGAAGTCTTCGGATCAGATGGGTCCGGAACGGGGCCACCGAGGACGCTCGGTCGGATCCAACTCGCAACGTCGTAGCCTCAGGACAGGTTCGGTGTGGGCCGTTGATGGCATACCTTGGTGTCTTCGCTGGCGGAGGTGTCTCGCCTGCACCGCATGCCCGGACAGCGACTACGGCCAACAGCAGAGCGCGACTCCCAGCACTGGCCGATGACCTCGACACCGCGCGTGCCGCGGCCGTCCGGTCGGTGTGAGCGGGTCGCGGCACTGCCGCCTTCGTCCCTGTGAAGCGGTCCGCCGTAGCACCTGACAGCGGACGGTGGTGAGGTCAGGCGGTCCGGCGGTGTTTGAGGCCCCATTTGGCGCGCCATCGAGCCGCGATGGCCGCGTTCTCCTCGGGCGTGCCGGTGAGGTCCTCCTCGGCCACGGCGTCGGCGCGTAGAACCGGGTAGCGGGGGTCCTCGGGGGAGATCACCGAAGCGCCGCACCCGGCGTCATGCGGGAGGAGCAGTTTGCCGCCTTTGAGTACCGCCTGCGCCACACACCCAGCCCGAAGTGCCTCACATAGCACCGGGCGATGGTTTCGGCCATGGCCTCGTGGCCGCTCAAGGTGCGGATGAGTCGGGCGAGCTGCCCGGTGATCACCATGCCTCGGCCCACCATTCCAGCGGGTCCAGCCACCGCTCGACGATCAGCAGCGGCCGGCACCGGAACATGATCGTTCCCCATCCCCGGGATTCGGCGGCGCGGCGGCGGCGTTCCATCACGTGCCCGAGGTCGTGGTCCACTAGTGAGGCGGAGACATGCGCGCCGGTTCCGATTGCGGCGGTCCGCATCTCCCAGTGCGTCACGCCGGGAACCAGGTCCCACAGTGTCGAGCCGCCCGGCCGGACGGGGCGCCCGGCCAGGTGCCCGAAATGGTCCAGTCCGGTGACCGGGCCGACACCGAACCACAGGCATGCGGTGAGCGCCTCGACGGCCTAGGAGGCGATCGGGCCCGGCAGGGCCGCGAGCCGGTCGATCGCCGCAATCACCTCGCCGGGCGGTGGCCTCTGCGCCGGGTCCCACTGCCTTCGGAGACACGCCTCCAGAACCCCCAGGTGGCGGTGGCCGTCGCAGGGCAGCAGGTCGGTGTCGGCCGGGTGCGGATCGCACCAGAACGGCCCCCCTGGACTGCGGGGGGGGGACCATGGTCACCTGCCAGGTGGCCGAGACGACCTGCTCGTCGCTGCGCGCCGACCGGTTCGCCGACCCCGCCCCCGAGCTGGCCGCTTGGCTGGGAGTGGCGGCCAGCGCCCACTGCGGGGCGTCGCGCAGGCGCCGCAGATCCGCAGCGGTCATCCCGGGGGTGGCGGCGATGTAGGCGGCGGCCTGCCGCAACGACAACGGCAACCCGCCCAACTCCGCGGCCAGCTCGTGCTGGCACGCTCGGTCGGCCGGAGGCGCGTCGGCTCGTCAAGGGTGCGGGCGAGCAGGTCGGCGCAGGCCTCCTGGCTCAAGACCGGCAGCCGCAGCACGGTGGCGCCGGTCGCGGTCCAGCCGGTCGCGCGGCGACTGGTGACCAGGACGTGGCCGCTACTCAGCCGTCCGAGATAGGGCTGGAGGTCGTCGGGGTGTTCGGCGTTGTCGAAGACCAGTAGCCACCGGTTGTGAGCGGCCAGCCGCGCCATCGCCCACGCCGTCGCATCGGATGCAGGAGCCTGGGTGGCCGCCGCGGGGGCGAAACCAAGCAGAGTAGTAATGGGCGAAGTTGCCGAAGGGGATGACCGCCGGGTAGGAGCGGAGCAGTCGCACGGGAGTTGGTTCTGTGGCCGCCTCCGCCGCAGCCCGGAACCGGGGAATGCCGCCGCCTCGCCCGAAAGGGGGGCTAGGACGGGACGGGGTGCAGATAGAGGTGTGGTGAGCGCTGCGTCAGGTAACTCAGAGTAATTGGCTATTCGACGTGCGGTGTTGATTGTGGGAGATCCGAGAGCGTTCGAACTTCCTCGAACGGCTACATGGTGAAGGGAAGGGACTCGTCTGAGCTGGGAAGATGCCAGAAGGTCCGCAACGGCTGGGGTGGTGAATGGTGTTCACACCGAAGAGGTCACTTAATCGAACTCAGTATCGCCCGCACTTTCCCCAGGTCAGGGGTCACTATCAACTGGATAGCGGTTCCTGAGCTGCACTGGCCTGCCAAAGGTCGTGCATGTACTCTCTTGCTGCGGCCTGGCCTGGCGGCAGCACCGCCTGGATGATCCACGACAGCACCGGCACGCCGCTCGGTTACCCCGACGGCAGCAACCCCTACGCCTTCGGCGCCGACGGCTCGATTCGGTCACGTCCATCGTCTCGCCCTCGGGCACCCAGGCCGCGTCCTACACCTACGGGCCGTACGGCGAGACGACCGCCGACAACGGCTGGCAGTCGGCGATCAACCTGATCCGCTATACCGGTGGCCTGAGCGAACCCGGTAGCGGCCTGCTCAAACTCGGTCAGCGCTTCTACGATGCCAGCCGCGGCCGCTTCACCCAGCAGGACTCGGTCATATCGCTCGGCGACCCAGGCAATGGGAACCGCTATGCATATGCGGGCGACAGCCCCGTCAACCGAGTCGACCTCACCGGCAAGTATCCGTGGGGCGAACTCCTCTGGAACGGTATCGGTTTGGCCCAAGACTCGGATATGTACGCCACCGTTTACGAAGATGTCAGCGACCCCAACGGGAGCGTCTCCCAGGACACCTACGCGGCCGTGGGCGGCCAGGGCGTCGCCTTCGGCTGCATGGCCGGCGTCACATGCGCCACCGGTGGCCTCGGAGTGGCGGCGACAGGCCTCTGCGAGGTCGGAGGATCCTTCCTCGGTGATCAGGTCGCCGGTGCGATCTCCGGGTAATGAATCGGACGATTCGGGACATGAACATCTAGTCCCGTGAGTGACTCTGCGCAACGGCGAGTACCGCGAAGCGAAGGCGCGGCGGTGCCCGCCGGTGTGCTGGAGTCGACCTGAGGATCAGATGATGCGCAAGGGAATGTGGATCGTCGCGGTAGTGGCACTCTTCCTTCTGGCAGCAGTGCCCTTTACCGCTCGGGCCTCCGGGAATCCGGTGCCCGCCTGGATCGGGATTCCGGTGGGGATTCTGGCCCTCGGTGCCGCCGCTGCCAATGCCTGGTTCAACCGCACAGGCAGACGGGAGAGTTGACGAAACTGTCCGGAAAAGGCTTTTCCTGCTGCGACCTGCCGGATGCCCGCGCCTGACATGCTCCTCGTCGACGGGCACACCCTGATGAGCGGGCCCGCGGCGGCGGATCGCGTGGTTGCGCCCTGGGCGGCGACCTTCCGCGACGGTCTCCGACCAGCCCCGGGAGTCATCGCCTTCGCAGGCGAGGCCGAGGTCAGGGACCGCTGTGGACGAGGGGCGCCCAGAGTTCCGGTTGCCTTCGATGCCGGGCGCGCAGGCCGAGGGTGACCTCACGGAGGACCGGCGCCGCCGCGTCGGCGACCGGGGTCGCGGGTAGCGCCGCGTAGAAGGCGGTCGCGGCCTCGCCGGCGGCGGTGTCGTTGAGAGGCCACAGGCTGGCCACGACGTGCCGGAACCCGGCGAGCTGGAACGCCGACGCCAGATGCAGGACCTCGTCGGCGTAGCGGACGCCGTGCCCGGCGGTCGAGCACGCCGACAGGTACGCCAGCTCCGCCTCGGGCAGCCGCAGGTCGCCGAGCTCGGGGAGGGTCAGCGTCCGGTCGTGGAGCAGGAGGCCGCCGGCGGCCGGTGACACGGGGTCCGCGACGGCGTGGCAGGCGAAGTGCGCCCAGGTGGCGTCGCCGAGGGCGGTGAGGACCCTTCCCGCCGTGGCCTGCGCGCCCGTCAGCGTCGGTCCGTCGAGGAGGCGCGCCTCCGCGTCCGTCTCGCGCAGGTCGGCGTGGCCGGGAGTCTGGGCGAGCACGACGGTCAGCGTCTCCCGGCGGGCGGCGGGCGGGCGGCACCGGGCGTCCCGCAGCGCCCGCAGGGACGGCACGAACGAGGAGACCATGACGTCCAGTGCCCCCGGGATCCCAGGTTCCTCGGCGGCGTGCAGCGGCAGCAGGCCCAGCGCGCCGGTCGGCAGCCACCAGACCCGATGCGGTTCCGGCCCGGGCGGGCCGAGTGCGTCCGCGACGGGACCCACGGCGGTGCGCCACAGCCAGGCCAGGACGTCCCGGACGGTCCGTCGAAGGATCATCACCCCGCTCAGGGACCCTCCGCCGGAGAGCGCCGCGAGAAGCGCCGTGACCTGATCGGCCACGACCGCCTCCCGGAGCGCGGGCAGAGGCACGTGGACGGGCGGGCCCTCGTCCCGGACGAGGACGGCGTCGCCGCGGTCCCTGCCCGCGTTGAGCAGGACCGCGGTGCCTCCCGCGGTGCCTCCCGCGGTGCCTCCCGCGGGGGCCGCTCGCAGGTCGTCCAGCCACGGCGCCGCCAGGAAGCGCGCCAGGCCGGGGAGGGCGCGGATCCGGCGTAGCAGCGAGTCGTGATCCTCCCACCAGCGGCGGTGTTCGGCGGCGCCGAACCCGGGCGTGCCGAGCCGTGCGCACACCCATTGGAACCGGTCGGCGAGCCGGGGGTCGCGGCCGCGGAGGTCGGCCACGCCGACGCGGCCGTGGCCCTCACCGGTTGGACGCGCGCCCGGTCCACCCTGGCCGAACTCACCGACCTCACCGAGGTGGCCCTCGACCTGCACGGACGTACGCTGGCGACATCCCTCGGAACGTCGCCGCCGGAAAGCGCGGGCCCGCTCACCCCGGACGAGGGCCGAGCCATCACCCGCCAGACCCGCAAGGGCCGCTGAACGCCTCTGGTGGCGCGCGGTTCACCTTGTGGTCATCGGATCGGGAGTCGAGTGCGGCGGCGGCGTCGGTAAGGGAGAGCGGGGACCTGACCACGGGGTGGCTGCGCCGTCCGGCGGGACAGGTCTCGAAGGCCGAGTTCGCTGCAATCGTCGAGACCCGCATTGGGCGTGAGGTTCACGTCGGGGACGCGACCAAGCCGGAATGCCGTTGTTGGGTGCAAGCTGGATAACGAACGAGTCAGACTCCGGGGGCGGTGCATCTGGCACGGCGAAGACACGCCGAGGCCAGGAGGAAAACGGCTCTCGCGATCCCAACAAAAAGGTCGGCTGGCGGGCTCACTCAAGCACGGCTCAAGGGACCATCATCCGATGGAACCGATGGGGGCGTCCGCGATGAGTTGAGCCGCCTGACGCAGACGCTGCCAATATTCAAGGCCCCCTGCCTTGGTGAGCGCCGGCAGGACCCGGTCGAGGCCGGCGAGACAGCGGAGCAGGCTGTTGTGGCCTCGCACATCAAGAAAGCCGTCATTGCGCAGCCCGCAGTATCAGCGTCGAGCGTCACCATGTCGCTGCCTGCCCGTAGTATCTCCTCGGCGATGGTTTGTGGACGACGCCGTCCGATCATGCACGGTCACGATGGCGCGGCAGGCAAGGCGTACGCCTTGATCTGGCGAGCGAGGGTGAGTGCGGCCTCGAACCGGTGGCGACCTTGACCCGGCCCTCGGGGAGGATCGGTACAGAGCGGTAGCGCGTGTGACCTGCGGCGATGCCGTCCGCACCGGTCCTCCTCGTGGGCCTGGGTCTGTCAGATGATCGACATCGGCCCTCAGCTCAGGTAGAAGGCGGAGGTCGTCGTGGAGCCCTGCCAGGTGGCGGTGATCTGGCCGGTCCCGCCCGGCTGAGCCGAGGAGGCCACCGACGCCGGGAAGGACACCCCGGGGCTTCCCGCCGGGATCGTGACGGTCGCCGGAACCTTGATATCCGCGGTGTTGCTCTTCAGGGCGACCGTGGCGCCTCCCGCGGGGGCGGGCGTGCCGATGCCGACAGCCATCTTGGTGCCGGTGCCGGGTCGTGCCACACCGCTGGACAGGGCGAAGGCGGTGGGCAGAAGGACCAGCTCACGCGAGGCCAGTGAGGTCCCCAGATGAGCCGACGGGGTGATGATTTTCGCGTGGTCGCGGTCGTAGGGCTCGGCCGAGTACGCGGTGGCGGGGAATGACACCGAGGTCTTTCCGGCGGGGACGGTGACCTTGGCGGGCATGAGGACGCTGGGTGCGGAGTAGGTGTTGCGCCAGAGGGTGACCTGGGAGCCCCCGGCGGGTGCGGGACCGTCCAGGGTCACCGACCCGGTCAGCTTGGTGCCGACCGTGGCGGCCTCGGCGCTGAACCGCAGTGCCGAGACCGCCGGCTGCACCTCCTGGGCCGATGCCGGTAGCGCCGTTGCGTCGAGGGCGAGCGCGGCGGCGGTGGTCGTGACCGCGATGACGCGGCGTGTGCGGCTAGTAGTGATCATGGTTTGCAGGTTAAGGAGGAGAAACCTGGAGTTCCCAGGCCCGGCGGCATTCCGTTCGCGGTACGTAATAACCGGCGGCGCGGAGATCTCTTGCTTGCCGGGCATACAGGTTTCGAGGTCGGCCCGGTCGGACTTCGGCTCGGCCGAGAACCCGTCCGCGCCCTGCGCCGGCTCCAGCGGCGCGGCGGTCGATCCACCCCGCCGCGCCAACTCCTCCAGCACCACGGAGGCCCCTTCCGCCACCCCGCGCCCCGCCCAAGCCCACCTGGATGCGGGCAGGAAAGAGACCGGGGGTGAACCCGGCGCCTGCATCATCCACTCCCAGTGCGTCAAGACCTCCGTCGGTGTGCCCCGCGCCGACCAGGGCACCGACGTCGGCAAGAAGATCGTGGGCCGATTGGCTGTGTGACGTGCGGGTGCCTGGACGTTGTTGAAGGCCGACGCGCCGCCTCTTCCGGGTGCGGGGGCAGGCGGGCGGCGTGGCCGGGGACCACGTCCGTCCTCGTACCCGACAGAAGCGGCGCGGGGAATGTCGGGTGGTCGGGGCCGGTGTTGTCGCACGATGGGGCGCATGGACGACCTGACCTTGGTATCCCGTTTCCTTCGCGACGGCTTCGTGAAGTTGGGGGGCGCCGTCGCGCCGCGTGTGGCCGCGGACTGCGCGCGGCTGCTGTGGCGGGAGACGGGCTGCGACCCGGATGACCCATCGACGTGGACGCAGCCCGTGCACTGGGTGGGCGGCATGGCGCAGGGGCCGTTCGCAGCAGCGCCCAACTCCCCGTTCCTCCAGCACGCGTACGACCTGCTCGTCGGCGCGGGACGCTGGGAGCCGCGCTATTCGCTGGGCACGTTCCCGCTGCGCTTCCCGCACGAGGAGGAGCCGAGCGATGCCGGCTGGCACATCGAGGGGAGTTACCTGCCGGAGGGCGAGAGCTGGTACTTCACGAATCTGCGCTCCCGGGGCCGGGCGCTGCTGATGCTGTTCCTGTTCAGCGAGGTCGGTGAGGAGGACGCCCCGACCCGGATCCGCGTCGGCTCACACCTCGATGTGCCGAAGGTGCTGGAGAAGTACGGGGAGGACGGGGCGAGCGGGCTGACCCTCGCGCCCGACCTGGTGGCGGCCTCCGACCACCGGTCGCTCGGCCTCGCCACCGGGTCCCCGGGCGACGTCTTCCTGTGCCATCCGTTCCTGGTGCACACCGCGCAACCGCACCACGGGGTTCGGCCGCGCTTCATGGCCCAGCCGCCGCTGATGCCGGCCGCGCCGTACGAACTGGAGCGGGCCGACGGCGCGTATTCGCCCGTGGAGATCGCGATCCGCCGGGGTCTGGGATGGGAGACCCCCGGGCCGGAGGGGGACGGCACCGGCCACAGCGCTGAATGACTATCGTCGGCACCGTGAAGGGAGGTCAGGCATGCTGGAGCGGCTGAACCAGGCCATGGAGCACATCGAGTGCCATCTCGACCAGGCGGTCGATATGGGGGAGCTGGCTCGCATCGCGGCGACGTCGGAGCACCACCTGCGCCGGATGTTCTCCGCGCTCGCGGGCATGCCGCTGTCGGAGTACGTCCGGCGCCGTCGGCTCACCCTCGCGGGCGCCGAAGTGCTCGCGGGGCGTGAAACGCTGCTGGATATCGCGGTGCGCTATGGCTACGGCTCCGGTGAGGCGTTCGCGCGGGCGTTCCGTGCCATGCACGGCATCGGACCGGGCGAGGCCCGGCGGACCGGTGCCGCGCTCAACTCCCAGTCCCGGATGGCCTTCCGCCTCACCATCGAAGGGCGCAGCAGTATGCGGTACCGCGTCGTGGACAGGCCGGACTTCACCGTCGTCGGGTTCAAGACCCGGGTTCCGCTGGTGCACGCGGGTCCGAACCAGGCGATCATGGACTTCGTCCGTGGGATCACCCCCCAGACCTTGGAGCGCCTGGAGAAGCTGTCGGATCAGGAGCCGCACGGCATCGTCGCTGTCTGCGACGACGTGGACCCCAGCCGCGCCCAGGGCACTGAACTCGACTACCACCATGGCGTGATCACCTCCGCGGCCGCTCCGGAGGGCATGACCGCGTTGGCCGTCGCGGCCGGTACCTGGGCGGTCTTCACCACCTCCGGGCCGGCACCCCAGGCCATCCAGGAGCTGTGGCGGGACGTTTTCACCGAGTGGTTTCCGTCGAACCCGTACCGCACCCGCACCGGCCCCGAGATTCTGCGCGTCCACCTGTCGCCGGAGCACACCGAGGCCGACGCCGAACTGTGGCTACCGGTGGAGCCCGAGCAAGGCTGAACATGTTGGCCACTGCCCGACCTCAAAAGGCAGGCCGCGTATGGCACCGGGGGGCGGGGCGGCAGCGTCCAGCATCGGTCGTCGGAGCGCAGGCGGCGTCGGGGAGGTCTCCGGTCTGGGGTTCTTCCCCCAACCGGAGACCTCGCTGTGTCGGCTCACGCGTCAGCCGTCGAGATAGGCCATCGCCGCAGCCGGGTAGCGGTCGCCCGTCGCCACTCCCGGTGGGGCGATCACGTCCAGGGCCGCCAGCTCGTCGGGTGTCAGCGCCATCGCGGAGACCGCCACGTTCTCTTCGAGGTAGGTGCGGCGTTTGGTTCCGGGGATGGCCACCACGTCGGGGCCCTGGGCGAGCACCCAGGCGAGGGAGAGTTGGGAGGCGGTCACGCCCTTGGTGTCCGCGACCCGCTCGATGCGCTCCACGACCTTGAGGTTCCTGTGGAAGTTCGTTTCCTGGAAGCGCGGTGCGACGCGGCGGAAGTCCTTCTCCGGGAGATCGTCGATGTCGCGGATACGTCCGGACAGGAAGCCGCGGCCGAGCGGGCTGTAGGCGACGAACCCGATGTTCAGTTCGCGTGTCGTCGCCAGGACGCCGTTGGTCTCGACGTCCCGGGAGAACAGCGAGTACTCCGTCTGGACGGCGGTCACCGGGTGTACCGCGTGGGCCCGGCGGATGGTGGCGGCGGACGCCTCGGAGAGGCCGAGGTGGCGGACCTTGCCCGCTTGGACGAGTTCGGCGAGCGCCCCGAAGCTCTCCTCGATCGGCACCTGTGGATCCACCCGGTGCAAGGTGTACAGGTCGATCCAGTCGACCCCGAGGCGCTGGAGGCTTCCGTCGATGCTCGACCTGATGTAGTCGGGCCGGCCGTTGATCCTTCCGGTCAAGGCGCCGTCCCGGTCTATCTCGTTGCCGACCTTGGTCGACAGGACGGCCTGGTCGCGGCGTCCGGACAACGCGCGGCCCACCAGGCTCTCGTTGTGGTGCGGGCCGTACATGTCGGCGGTGTCGAACAGGGTGACCCCGAGTTCCAGAGCGCGATGCACGGTACGGACGGACTCGGAGTCGTTCACGGGGCCGTAGGCGAATGACATTCCCATACAGCCGAGCCCCTGCTCGGACACGCTCAGGGAGCCCATGCCCAGTCTGCGGCGGCGCATCAGCGTTTTCCTTCCGGTGGTCGAGGGCGGCCGGTCATGCGGCGGTGACCATGACGCACTGCGCGATCAGCGCCACGGACTGGAAGAGCACCAGTGCGCCGAGGGCGCCGTCGGACCTGTCCTGAAGCGACCTGGCCTCCGGGAGTTCGCCGCCGTTCTCGGCGGCCTTCGCCAACTGCCGGTTGACCGGCGCGGCGACCTTGTTGAAGAAGACCAGCCAGGCGAGCAGGGCCGCGCAGGCGACGAAGCCGGCGACCGCGGCCGGGGCGAGCCCGGCGACGGCGGCGGTGATGGCGCCGGCCAGGGCGGCCAGGAGCCCGATGGTGCCGGGGACGGGTAACCGCCTGTCCCCGTACCGGTGGATGTTCCCCATCATCGCGATCAGGGCGCGGTCGTCGACGTGGGCGAGCGCGGGGCGCTGCACCACCGCGGAGAAGACGTCCGTGCCGTAGATCACGGCGTTGGCCAGAATGGCCACGATGGCCAGCGCCTGTACCGCGGTGGTCATGCCGGCTGCTCTTCCGGGGTGATGTCGAGCGTGGGAATGACATCGATCTGCTGTAGGACCTCCAGCAGATTGATCTCGTCCCAGTGCTCGGCCAGGCGGCCGTCCTCCACCCGCCAGATGTCGATGGTCCGCATGTGCAGGTCGTTGCCGGTGGGGTCCACGCCGAAGAAGACCCCCTTGTGGGTGCCGCGGTAGGTGAACCGTCCGACCAGGCGGTCACCGTCGGCGACGCAGTCCTCCAGCGTCGCCGTGACGTCCGGGAACGCCGTGAAGAACGCGGACCAGAAGGCGCGGTTGGCCTCCCTGCCGTTGCCGATCAGCGGGTTGTGGTCGATGTAGTCCTCGACGAGGAGGTCGTCGACGGCATCGGCGTCCCGGCGGGCGACCATCGCCACGAACTCCTCGGCGATCTTGCAAAGGTCACGTCCCATGTGCCCTCCCTCATTGATTCGCTATCAACGCTAGCATGAAGTGCGACGCTAGAATAGTAGCGAAAGAAAGAATAGCCTTGCTAGCGACGAAGGTCATGGGTGCCGTCGTCGCTGGTCGGCCAGGGGGGTGCGCGGCCTGCCGCGCGTCGCTCAGTCCTTGAAGGTGAAGCGGTCGAGGAGCAGGTCGAGCCGGGCGGCGTGATGTCCGGGACGGAGTCGACCGCTGCGCAGCAGGGTGACCAGTCCGTGGAGTGCGCTCCAGATCGCCTCTGTGCAGGTCTCCAGATCCTCGCCGCCGGTCACCTCCGCGACGGCGGAGTACAGCTCCTGGAACGCGGCCTCCAGGACCGCGGGCGTGTCCGCCTCGCCGAAGCGGAGCGTGGAGGAGAGCATGAACATCGCGTCGTACAGCGCCGGGTTGGCGAGGGCGAACTCGGTGTAGGCGTGGGCGACCCGGTGCAGGGCCGTCCCCGGCTCGTTCGTACTCTCGCGCGCCTCCCGCAGCAGGGCTGCGAGTTCGTCGAACCCCTGGAGGGCCACGGCGCCGACGATCGCGTCCTTGCCCTCCTTGAAGTGGCTGTAGAGCACCGGCTGGCTGTACTCGATCGTGTCGGCCAGGCGCCTGGTGGTGACCGCGGACCAGCCGTCGGTCTCCGCCAGCCTGCGGGCGGTGTCGATGATCAGCTGGTGGCGGTGCGCGTACTCCCGCTCGCGTCGCTCTCTAACGGACATGCGGGAAGTCTAACGTGACTCCAATATCTAGCACTGCTTGAACCTCTAGTGTCGGCCATGTTAGCGTGCTGCTTGCTAGCGGCGCTAGAAGTCTGGGTTGTTCGCGTTGCGGCACGCTAGGCGATTAATGGCCAACCTGACGTAATCGGGAGATGCGTAGTGATCGTCGTTCATGACGTCCTCACCGCGATCGCGCTGCTGGCGGCCGGAGTCATCTACGGAACCGACATGTTCTGCGCACTCGTCCAGCGGTCCGCGCTCCGGCATGTCGACGACGAGGTGCTCACCAAGGTGATGGGCTACGTCCACTTCTATGGGGACAAGCGGCTGGCCGTACCGGGAGCGATCAGCGTCATCGCCACCGTGCTCACCACGGCCGCGGCCGCGGCGATCGGCGACCCCGCCATCATCGCCGCGGACGCCGCGGCGATCCTGATGCTCGCCGGCTGGTTCGGCGTCTTCCTGCGCATCAGCGCGCCGGTGAACAAGCGGCAGACCTCGGCGGCCGAGGAAGGCCGCACGCCGGACGACGCCCGATCGCTCCAGGAGAGATGGGACAGCGTCATCAACCTGCGGGCCGGTCTGCAGGGCCTGGCGGTGGCCGCGCTCCTCGTCGGCGCGGTCGCCGGTTCGTGACCGGCGCATCCGCCGGTCCCGACCGTCGCAGGTCGTCCGACCCGCGCGGACGGTGGGCCCGGCCGATGTCCTGGCGGCAAGGAGAACTATGAACTGGAGGGTCTTATGAAAGTGTTCGTGACCGGCGGATCGGGCTACATCGGCCGATCGGTGTTGCGCGTCCTGCAGGAACGCGGTGACGAGGTCACCGCGCTGGCCCGCTCCGACAAGTCCGCGACCGTGATCAGTGAACTCGGAGCCACGCCGGTGCGCGGGGAGCTCACCGAAGTGGATCTGCTGCGGGACTCCGCCGCGGCCGCGGACGGCGTCATCCACCTCGCGCTCACCGGCGACGAGCGCTCGGGCGAGATCGACCAGATCGCCTCCGACGCGCTGTCGGAGGGTGCGGGACGCAACCCCTACGTGCACACCGGCGGCGCGTGGACGTGGGGGAACACGGCCGGCGAGGTCGACGAGGACGCTCCGTACGACCCGCCGCTGATCACCGCGTGGCGGGTCGCGGGTGAGGAGAGGGTGCTCGCCACCAGGAAGCAGGGCCGGCATCCGGTCGTCATCAGCCCGGGTCTGGTGTACGGGCGGCAGGGCGGGCTGCCGGGCTTCTTCGCGTGGCAGGGCTCGGAGAAGGGAGCCGTGCCCTACCTCGGTGACGGCGGCACCCACTGGTCGCTGGTGCACGTGGACGACATCGCCGAGCTGTACGTGCTCGCGCTGAAGGCCCCGGCAGGCGGCCGCTACCTCGGGACGGTCGGCCAGAACCCGACCACCAAGGAGTTCGCCGAGGCGCTCAGCCAGGCCGTCGGCATCCCCGGCAAGACCGTCTCGGTGAGCGTCGCGGAACTCTCCCAGAGCCTCGGCATGGTCGCGGACGCGCTCGCCCTCGACCAGCGGTTCAACACGACCCGGGCCCGCGACGAGCTCGGCTGGCAGCCGAAGCACCTCGATGTCCTCGACGATCTGGCCAGGGGCGTCTAGCAGAGATCATCCGAGGGGCGGGGGAGGACTCCGGGCGGCCGCCCGACCCGCACCGCGCGGCCGCTCGTGCTCCCCGCCCCTCGTGCGGGAGGGGGATCTGAATGGGAAACGCCTACCTTGAGGGGAACTACGCCCCGGTCGGACGGGAGCTCACGGTCACCGACCTTCCCGTCACCGGCCGGATTCCGGAGCACCTGGACGGGCGGTACGTGCGCAACGGACCCAACCCGATCTCCGAGGTCGACCCGGAGAACTACCACTGGTTCATGGGCGACGGAATGGTGCACGGCGTCCGCATCCGCGACGGCAGGGCCGAGTGGTACCGCAACCGCTGGGTGCGCACCTCCAAGCAGAAGGCCGCCGCGGGGCAGCCGGCGGGGCGGCGCGGGGAGCGCACCGGCATCGAACTGTACGGCGCCAACACCAACGTCATCGGCCACGCGGGCCGCGTCCTCGCCCTCGTGGAGGGCGGGATGAGCTGCCACGAACTCGACGGCGAGCTCGGCACGGTCGGCCCGTACGGGTTCGAGGGGACCATGACCAGCGGGTACACGGCCCATCCCAAGCTCGATCCGGCCACCGGCGAACTCCATGCGGTGACGCACTACTTCGGCCGGGGCGACCGGGTGCGGTACTCGGTGATCGGGACGGACGGCCGCGCCCGCCGGATCGTCGACATCGCCGCTCCCGGGATGCCGATGATGCACGACTTCGCCCTCACCGAGAAGTACGTCGTCCTCTACGACCTTCCGGTGACCTTCGACGCGCGCCAGGCGGCCCGGATCACCGTCCCCCGGCCGCTGCGCTACCCGACCGCGCTGCTGCTGTCCGCCCTCGTGGGGCGGGTGAAGGTCCCCCATCCCATCGCCGCGATGGTCGGCGCGAGGATGCGGGCGAACGAGAACCTGCCGTTCAGCTGGAATCCGCGGCATCCCGCCCGCGTCGGGGTCATGCCGCGTGACGGCGGATCGGACGACGTCCGCTGGTTCGGGGTCGAGCCGTGCTACGTCTTCCATACGCTCAACGCCTACGATCACGGCGACTCGGTCGTGGTGGACGTCGTCCGGCATCCCCGCATGTTCGTGACCGACCTGCGCGGCCCGAACGAGGGCGCGCCGACTCTGGACCGCTGGACGATCGACCTCTCCGCGGGGAAGGTGACGGAGTCGCGGCTCGACGACCGTCCGCAGGAGTTCCCTCGGGTGGACGACCGGGTGGTGAGCCGGCCGCACCGGTTCGGCTACGCGATGGGCGCGGTGACCGGAGCCATTCCCACCGACGCGGTCCTCAAGTACGACTTCGTCTCGGGCGCCTTCACCAAGGTCGAGTTGGGCAGCGGAAGGCAGGCGGGCGAGTTCGTCTTCGTTCCGAACGGATCCGGCGCGGCGGAGGACGAGGGAGTGCTGATGGGGTTCGTGTACGACGCGGCCACCCAGCGCAGTGATCTGCTCCTCCTCGACGCGGGCACGCTGGAGACGGTGGCGACGATAGCGCTGCCCGCACGCGTGCCCCACGGTTTCCACGGGAACTGGCTTCCGGCGGGCTCCTGACGAGTACCGCCTCTCCGGGGCGAGGCCCGAAGCCCCCGGCGACCTTCTGATCACCTGCGATGTCAACGGGGGCGTGGACCACGATCGCGCGAGGAGCGGTCGCGGAAGTGGGTGAGGACGACCGTTCACGTGCTGCGAGCATCCATGCCGCCTCCGACGACCGTGTGAAAGCCGTCACACCGCCGTTCGGGGACGGCGTGGCACCGGCTCGCGAGCGCCATTGGGATCGGTCCAGTGGAAAATGGTTCAAAAAGTAACCATGCCGCCGGGGGTAATCCACATCGGTCACGCGCGTTCGCCATTACCGCAGGAAGAACAGTGAATCGGAGCGGCCGCCCCGGGGGAGAACATCCCGTAGATCCGTGGTCGGCGTCGATTGGCCTTCAGGACCGTCCGGCTGTACTCGAAGTTTTCCGCTCAGCCCCTAACGTCGGTCGCCAGTGCGCCTGCCGCCACGGCATCCGCAAGGTTCCCTTCGGACGGATACGGCAATCATGGCAGGACGTGACCGACCCGGCACTGATAGAAATTTTGACTTCTTGACAAAACGCAATAGCATGTATATCAGGAGGGGCAGTTGGCGAGGGGTAAGGGCTTGAGATGCGATCGGATATTCGATCACATCTGGCCTCGCCGCGAACCTCTGCCGCGGAATTTGCGTCTACCGCCACATTGATTCCGCGCATCGTCAGGTCGGGGTGTACTGGACTTACTACGGGGGAAGCCCAGTGATCAGGTTCCAAGTGCTCGGTCCGGTCAAGATGTGGGTGCAGGACGCGCAGGTCGATCTCGGCCCCAAGCGCCAACGGAGCGTTCTCGCGGTGCTCCTCACCGAGGCCGTCGAGCCCGTTCCGCTTCGGTCGCTCATCGACCGCGTCTGGGGTGACACACCACCGGACCAGGCGCGCAACGTCGCCTACACCTATATCGCCCGCCTCCGCCGCATCCTGGCGGAGGCGACCGACAGAACCGGCACGCCCGTCGCCCTGCACCGCGACGACGTGGGATACCGC
Organism: Actinomadura sp. NEAU-AAG7; assembly: GCF_018603865.1. Taxonomy (NCBI): domain Bacteria; kingdom Bacillati; phylum Actinomycetota; class Actinomycetes; order Streptosporangiales; family Thermomonosporaceae; genus Actinomadura; species Actinomadura sp. NEAU-AAG7. The sequence goes on along the minus strand of NZ_JAHFZY010000007.1, from coordinate 158,276 downwards.
CTCTCGATCGCCTCGGACCAGGTCGACCTGCACCTGTTCCGCTGTATGGTGAAGCGGGCCAGAATGCTGCCCGCCGGCGCCCGGGAGCGGCGATCCCTGCTCGACGGCGCACTGCGACTGTGGCAGGGCGAGGCGCTGGCCGACCTCGACAACGAATGGGCCGTGCTCTTCCGGAACAACCTGCTCCAGTTAAGGCAGGAGACGCTCGCGGAGTGGGCGGACGCCGAACTGCGCGCCGGAGAGTGGGACCAGGTGATCGAGGACCTGCGCCAGGAACTCATGAAGGCGCCGATGGCCGAGCTGCTGCATGAACGCCTGGTCCGGGCCCTGTACGCGAGTGGGCGCCGAGCGGAGGCGCTCGTCCAGTACGAGGCGGTCCGGCAGGCCATCGCCGACGAGCTGGGCGCGGATCCCGGCCCCGACCTGCAAGAACTCCACCGGACGATTCTGCGGGGCGACCCGCTGCCGGCTCCGGGGCGTTCTTCGGCGCAGCCCTGCCAGCGAGGATGCCGCGGCTCGAAACGAACACGGGCGCACAGTCCGTCAGGGCAACCGCCGCTGCCTGGAAAGCCTCGATACGGAACCGACCGGCCCTGATCGGTGCCCGGTCTTCCGGTGCCGTGGCCGTGCTGAGCGCCCGGCCATGGCGAGTGAACACCCCGGGTCCCTGCGTGCGAACTCTTCAGCGTCGCGCGGGGGAGCGGCACGTCGGATGCGGGAGGCGGGCCGGTCGGGCAGGCGGAACGGTGCGGGTGTGCCGCCATTCCCGCCCCGTCACCCGCCGCTGACCGCCCGCGCCCCGGTCCCGCGTTCACCCGTTCCGTGTAGGGCGTCCGCACCATGCGGGGGGTCCGCACCATGCCGGGGCGCCGCGCGCGACGCGTGCGGTCGGTGGCGCACGCCTGGACGTCCGCCCCGGCGTTCTCGCTCCTACGCGGCGGTCAGCGCGGCGCGTCCTGGACGAGCTCGACGGGCACCGTCCAGGCATGCACGGCCGGAGTGGCGCCCCCGGCCAGTTCCGCCCACGGGTCCAGGCCGTGGAGCTCGGTGGCCACGCCGCGCAGCCAGGTGTCGAACGGTTCGGCGGAGTCCCGCAGCCGCCGTCCGGCGAGGCGCGGGTCCCGGGCCTCCAGGTAGTGGATGACGACGTCGGTCTCCCCGGCCCGCCGCAGCCAGAAGGACTCCCGGACGATCCCGGTGCGGCGCCGTGACTCCTCGTACTCGCGGAGCCGCGTGGACGCGAGCTCATGCCGCAGCGTCCGCCACCGCCCCTCGCACCCCGGCAGGAGGGGCAGCACGTTCACCGCGGGCTCGGCCGACGGGCCCGCGTTCTCCGCGGGACGGCCCGCCCGCGATCTGCGGCCCAGCCTCCGCATCCCGAGCGCCGCCAGCATGTTGGACTCCACGCCGATGCCCCACCGCTCGGCGATCAGCCCGTCCGCCAGCCTCCAGACGACGACCCCGCGGGAGGTGATGGCACGCCCGGTCGGCGCCGCGCCGAGGAAGTCGCCGAGGTGGGTGCCGCGCCAGGTGTTGTGGATGACGACGTAGTCCTCGTGCGCGCTCATGTCCTCGATCGTCACGTGCAGGTCGGGAAACCCCGCGCGCAGGCCCGCGATCGTGTGCTTCACGCCCGGCACGCTCGCCGGGGCGCCGGGCAGCGGCTGGTGGTCGATCATGTCCGGCCGGTAGATCTCGTCGACGATCGAGAAATCGCCCTTGTTGACGAACTCGTCGAAAACCCGTCGAATCGTTGCCTTGTTTCGCTCGGCCAGTGAGTGTTCGTCCCGCATTGTCTGTCCTCCCTGTGGTCAGTGAGCACGCTAGGCGGGACGAGTGGGCGGCCGACTTGAACCTTTCTTGACGGCCGCCTGCGGGGCTGGAAAACCAAATGGGCGCCAATGGTTCCGACCAGGTCTTCAAGGCGCAGTCAAGAAGCACAACAAGCTGGCGTGTCGAGAATGACGGTGGCAAGTCGTCCTTTTCGGAAGGGGGCCAGGATGTCCGACCGCTCACCGCGCATCCTGATCGCAGGCGGGGGCATCGGCGGTCTCGCCGCGTCGCTCGCGCTCCGCCGCAGGGGTTTCGAGACCCTCGTACTCGAACGCGCCGAGCGGTTGCGCGACGGCGGCGCCGGGCTGCACATCTGGAGCAATGGCGTGATCGCGCTGAACGAACTCGACGTGGCCGACCGGGTGCTCGAAATCGCACCGGTCCAGCAGACCTGCCATTTCAGCACCTGGCGCGGCGAGACGCTGGCGGCCTGGCCGGTCGGCGACTTCGTCGCCCGGTACGGGCAGCCGACGATCGCGGTCGAGCGATCCGTCCTGCACGGCGTGCTCAAGAAGGCACTCCCCGAGGACACGGTGCGCACCGGCGCGCAGGTGACCTCCTTCGAGAGCGGCCGCGCCGGAGTGAGCGTGCGCTTCGCGGACGGCGGCACCGAGCACGGTGACCTCCTGATCGGCGCGGACGGCATCCACAGCACGGTCCGGCGCGGCCTCCTCGGGCCGAAGCCGCCCCGTTTCACCGGCTACATCGCCTGGCGCGGCCGCGCCCGGATGGATCACCCGCTGATCCCGCCGGGGACGTTCAACGCGATCTTCGGCCCCGGCACCCGCTTCACCTACTACGACGTGGCGCCCGGCGTGGTGCACTGGATGAGCGTCGCCAACGGGCCGGCCGGCGGCAAGGACGGCCCGGCCGCGCTCCAGATGCTCACCGAACGGCACCGCCGCTGGGCGGGGCCCGTCCTGGACATCCTCAAGGCGACGCCCGAGGAGGACGTCATCCGCGGTGACGTCCTCGACCGCAGGCCGGACCGCCGGTGGGGGCGGGACCGGGTCACGCTGCTGGGCGACGCGGCGCACCCCATCACCTTCAACATCGGCCAGGGCGCGTGCCAGGCGCTGGAGGACGCGCTCGTTCTGGCCGAGCATCTGCGCGGAGGCGTCGCCGACCCGCGTGCCGCGCTGCGCGCCTATGAGGCGGAACGCCGGGCGCGGACCGCGCCCATGCAGCGCATCGCGCGCTGGATCGGGCGCATGGGGGCCGTCGAGAACCCGGCCCTGATCAGCGCCCGCGAGACCTTCATGCGCAAGAGCTGGGACACCCGCGCGTTCGCCGCCGCGGAGAAGAACCAGGTCGCCTACGGCCTGCGCTGGAGCCGGCCGGGCGCGTCCCGCTCCGAGGCCCGCTGATCCGGCGCCGCCGGCGCCCCGGCCCGCACGCCGACCGGCCGCGGCCGGTCCCGTACCTGACCACGCCTGCCGACACCAGAGGAGGGCCCCGATGCCGGAGCCGACCATGTCCGACGACTACTTCTTCTCTCCTTACGCGGATTCCTGGTGGAGCGACGACTCGAAGATGAACCCGCTGCGGTCGTTCAACCCTGAACGCTTCGCCTACTTCGACCGCTTCCTGGACGACTGGAAGGGCAAGCGGGTCCTGGACGTGGGCTGCGGCGGCGGCTACACCACCGAGTTCCTGCACCAGCGGGGCTCCCGGGTCTGCGGAGTGGATCCGTCCGCGAAACTCGTCGCGGCCGCCACCCGGCACGCCGACGACACCGACCGGGACATCTCCTACACCGTCGGCAAGGCTGAGGAACTGCCCTACCCGGACCGCTCGTTCGACGCCGTCACCTGTGTGGACGTCCTGGAGCACGTGGAGAGCCCCGCGCTCGCGGTGCGCGAGATCCACCGCGTCCTGGACGACGGCGGCATCTTCCTCTACGACACCATCAACCGCACTCTCAGGTCCCGGATCATGATGATCTGGCTTCCCGAGCGGGTGCTCGGCATCGTCCCGCGCGGCGCGCACGACCACCGCGACTTCATCACGCCCGACGAGATGCTCGGTCATCTGGGCGCGGCGGGCTTCGTCCCGCTCGGCCGGATGGCCGGCATCTCCATCCGCGGCCAGCGCAAGGACGGAAGCCTGCGGCTCAAGCCGACCCGGGACCTGTCCTCCCTCTACCTGGGCGCCGCGCGGCGGTTGGAGGGGCGAGGATGACGGCGGCGTCGGAGGCCGGCCCGGCTCCCGCCGGGACCGGCGCCCCGCAGCCGGTCATGGCGATGTTCCCCGGCCAGGGATCGCAGCGGGCGGGCATGGCCGCGCATCTCGTGCGCGACCACCCGCGGACGGCCGGCCGGGTCATGGCCGAGGCGGACGAGGCGCTCGGCCTGGCCCTGACCCGGCTGTGCACCACCGGGGAGACGGCCGAGCTCGGCCGGACGGAGATCACCCAGCCCGCGATCCTCGCCACCAGCCTCGCGGTGCTGGAGGTACTGCGCGCGGAGGCGGGCTTCACGCCGTCCGCCGTGGCCGGGCACAGCCTGGGCGAGTACGCGGCGCTGGTCGCGGCCGGGGTGCTCGGCCGCGCGGACGCGCTGCGGCTGGTCCGCGTCCGCGGCGAGCTGATGGCGGGCGTGGGACGGACGGTGGCCGGAGCGATGGTCGCGGTGCTGGGGCTGCCCTCGGCGCGGGTCGCCGAGCTGTGCGCGGACGCGGCCGCCGACGGGGTCGCCGAGGTGGCCAACTTCAACGAGAGCGACCAGACGGTGGTCTCCGGGCACCGTCCGGCGGTCGACCGGGTCGCGCGCCGCGCCCTCGACGCGGGGGCCGACCGGGTGGCGCGGCTCGACGTCTCGGCGCCGTTCCACTGCTCCCTGATGAACGGGATCAGCGAGGACTTCGGCGCCGCGCTCGACGGTGCCGCGTTCGCCGACCCGCGCACCACCGTGCTCAGTTCGGTGACCGGCACCGCGCTGCGCGATGGCGCCGAGGCGAGAGCGCTGCTGGGCCGGCAGCTGGCCGGCCCGGTGCGGTGGCGCGGGGTGCTGGAGGCCGCGCACGCCGCCGGGGTGACCGCCTACGTGGAGGTCGGCCCCGGACGCGTGCTCAGCGGGTTCGCCAACCGCGCCTTCCCGGGCTCGACGGTGCGCAGCACCAACGACGCCCGCCGGGTCTCGGCCCTGATCCGGGACCTGAACGACGACGAACGATCCACGAACCGATGAAAGGCCGATCACAGATGACCGACACGCTGACCGACTACCTGCTCGTCGTCCAGACCGCGACCGCCGACTCGCTGGGCATCGAACCGGACGAGGTGGTCCCCGAGGCGACGCTTCTCGACGACCTCGGCGCCGAGTCCATCGACCTGCTGGACGTCCTGTTCCGGATGGAGCGCGCCTCCGGTGTCAAGATCACCATCGCGGATATCGCCGGCCTGCTCCAGGGCGGCATCCCGGACGAGGAGTTCGGCGACGAGAACGAGGTCGTCAACGACACGGGGCTGAGCCACCTGGAGAAGGTGCTCCCGCAGTTCGACCGCGGCCAGCTCACCGAGCCGCTGACGGCCGACGGGGTCCTCGGCCTGTTCACCGTCGAGAACCTCACCAGGCTGCTCGCCTCGCGCGCGGCGGCCACGGGCTCCCCGGACACCGGCACCTCGAACACCGGCACGCCGAACACCGGCGCCCCGGCCGACGCCCCTTGAACCGCGACCCGATCTCACCGCAGGCCAGAACGGGGGCGAGATGAAACTGCATGATCGGATCGCGCTGGTCACCGGGGCGTCCCGGGGCATCGGCCGGGCCGTCGCGCTGGCGCTGGCCCGGGAGGGCGCGGCGGTGGCGGTCAACTACCGCTCGCGGGAGGAGGACGCCCTGGCGGTCGTGAAGGAGATCGAGGCGCTGGGCGGGCGCGCCGTCGCGCTTCGCGCCGACGTCGCCGACCCCGGCGCCGCGGCGGACCTCGTCGCCGCGGCGACAGAGAGCCTCGGCGGCCTGCACATCCTCGTGAACAACGCGGGGATCAGCGACGACGGGCTGGTCTACGGTCGGCCGCCCGGGGCCTGGCTGGAGGTCATGAAGGTCAACTTCGGCGGCGCCTACCACTGCACCAGCGCCGCGATGGGGCATCTCATGGCGCAGCGCGACGGGGCGATCGTCAACATCTCCTCCGTCATGGGCGAGCGCGGCTGGATCGGCCAGGCGAACTACTCGGCCTCCAAGGGAGCGCTCAACGCCTTCACCCGGTCCACGGCGGTCGAGCTGGCCCGGTTCGGCGTCCGGGTGAACGCCGTCTGCGCCGGCTTCACCCCGACGGACCTCGTCGGAAGCCTCCTTGAGGACGAGACCGGCAAACGGATCAAGAAGCAGGTGCCGTTGCGCTCGTTCGCCGCCGCGGAGCAGATCGCCGCGGTGGCGGTGTTCCTGGCCGGTCCCGACGCGGCGTACATGACCGGCGAACTCGTCCGCGCCGACGGCGGTTTCGCCGCGCAACTCGGCGTCGGCCGTCCCTGAACGGAGCGGGCAATGCGATTCCACCTGATCGACAGGATCGAGTCCTGGGACGCCGGGGAACGGATCTCGGCCCGGAAGGTGACCTCCCGGCAGGAGGCGCGGTGGGCGCCTGCCCTGTACCGCGGTCCGGACCGCGACCTGCTGCCCTTCGGCCTGACGCTGGAGGCGCTGTGCCAGGCCGCCACCTGGCTGGTCATGCTCAGCACCGGCCACCGCAGGCGGGCCGTGCTGCTGACCGTCGGCGAGGCCGTCGCGCACCGGCCGGTGCGCTTCGGCGAGGTGCTGCACATGACCGCCGTGGTCGAGTCGATGAGCGACGAGGCGGCCCTGGTGGGCGGCGTGGTCGCGGTGGACGGCGAACCCGTGCTGGAGGCGGCCGGGGTGCTGTGCGCGCTCCGCGCCGGCGCGGAACTGGAGGACCCCGCCGACACCCGGCGGATGGCGGGACAGCTGCTGGACGGAGGGCGGGTGCGATGAGACGAGTGGTCATCACCGGGGCGGGCGCCGTGACCCCACTGGGCAACGACGCCGCGGCCACCTGGGAGGGCCTCGTGGCCGGGCGCAGCGGGGTCGGCCCGCTGACCGTGTTCGACCCGACGGGGTTCCCCGTGCGGATCGCGGGGCAGGTGAAGGACTTCGACGCGGCGGCCGCCATCCCGGCGCGGGCCGACCGCCACCGGCTCACGCGCGCGGGACGGTTCGGCGTCGCGGCGCTGCTGGAGGCGTGGCGCGACGCCGGCGCGGTCGGGGACCACCACCCGGCCGGGGAGCGCGGCGTCGCGATGGGCGCGAGCGTCGGCCGTCCCGACGCGCAGTTCCTGGCCGACATCGCGACGCTGCGGGAGACGACCGGGCGGCCGGACGCGTTCCTCCGGCAGGCTCCCGGCACCACGCTCGAACACGACCAGAACCTGCCGCTGGTGACCATGACACGGTTGCTTTCGGCGACCGGGCCCGCCATCGGTGTGAGCACCGCCTGCTCGGGGTCGGGGCACGCGATCGGCGAGGCGTTCCGCGGCATCCAGGAGGGCGATGCCTCGGTCGTCGTCGCGGGCGGCTACGACTCGCTCGTCAGCTGGCTCGACCTGCTCGGGTTCAGCCTGCTCGGCGCGCTGACGGACCGCGGCAACGACACTCCCGAGACGGCGTCGCGGCCATTCGACGCGGACCGTGCCGGGTTCGTCCTCGGCGAGGGGGCCGTCTGCTTCGTCCTGGAGGAGCGCGGGGCGGCGCTGGAGCGCGGCGCCCGGATCCTGGGCGAGGTGCTCGGGTACGGGAGCACGCTGAACGCCTGGCGCATCACCGACTCGCCGCCGGACGGCTCGGGCGCGATCCAGGCGATGGAGAGCGCCATCGCCGACTCCGGCCTCGGCACCGGCGACATCGACTACGTCGTGGCGCACGGCACGAGCACGCACGGCAACGACCTGTCGGAGACCGTCGCGCTGAAGAAGGTGTTCGGCGACGACGTCCGGCGCGTGGTGGTGAGCTCGCCCAAGTCCATGGCGGGGCACCTGACGTCGGCGGGCGCGGCGCTCAACGTCCTGGCGGCGCTCGGCGCGATCCGCGAGTCGCGGGTCCCGCCGACGATCAACCTGGACACCCCGGACCGCCGGCTGGATCTGGACTACGTGCCGCACGAGGCCCGCGCGATGCCGGTGTCGGCGGTTCTCGTGAACGCGTTCGCCTTCGGCGGCAGCAACGTCAGCCTCGTCATCGGCGCGCACCGGGAGGACCAGCCGTGACACAGACCGTTCCGCCCGGGGCGGTCCCCGGGTTCGACCGGATCCTGGCGTTCGAGCCGGGAGTCCGCGCGGTCGCGGTGCGCAACGTCCCCGGGACCCTTCCGATCTTCACCACGCACTTCCCGCGGCGGCCGGTCTACCCCGGAGCGCTGCTCCTGGAGAACATGGCCGAACTCGCGGCGGCGGTGGCCGGCGCCGGCGCCTGGCGGCTGAGCGCGGTCATCGGGGTGCGGTTCCGGCACTTCGTCGCGCCGGGGGACCAGGTGGAGATCACGGCGGAGGCGGCGGGGGCCCCCGCCGGCCCGGACGGTGCCGTCACCACGTTCCAGGCGTCCGCCCGGGTCGAGGGACGGACCGTCGCGGACGTCCGGGAACTGGTCCTCCGCGACGACACCGCCGCCTCCCCGGGGGCCACCGGCCCGCACACGGCCGGTACCGGCACCATCAGCGAACCGAAGGGCAGGACGGCATGACCGACACCGCACACCGCGTCGTCGTCACCGGGCTCGGCGTCCTGACCGCGCTCGGCGAGGGCATGGCGGAGACCTGGTCGGGGCTGCTGGAGGGGCGCAGCGGGATCGGGCCCCTGCGCGCCTACGACCCGTCCCCGCTGCGCACCCGCATCGGCGCCGAGATCGCCGGGTTCGACCCGGGCGCGTACGCCTCCCGACGCACGCTCCGGATGCTCAACCGCGGCGACCGGTTGGCGCTCGCCGGTGCCTCGCTGGCCGTGTCCGACGCGGGTCTGGACGGCACCGGGGAACTCGGCTACCGCACGGGACTGTTCTTGGGCGGCAACAAGGAGATGCCGCGGATGGAGGAGCTCATCGGCGCGGTGGGGGCGGCCCGCGACGAGCGCGGCAGGGTCGACCTGGCCACGCTGGGCCGGACCGCGTCATCGCAGATCACGCCGCTGTTCTTCGTGGAGGGACTCCAGCCCGCGGCGGCCTTCCACATCTCCGCGAGGTTCGGGATCCGCGGGGCGAACGCCTTCTTCGCGGGCACCGCGGACGCCGGGCTGGCCGCGATCGGGCACGGGGCGCGCGCCGTGCGCCGCGGCGAGGCCGACGTGGTGGTCGCCGGCGGATACGACGACGCCACCTCGTGGTGGCCGATGTCGAAGATGGACGGCCTCGGCGTCCTCACCACGCGCAACGAGTCGGGCGACGCGGCGTTCCGGCCGTACGACGTCGACCGCAGCGGCTCGGTCTTCGGGGAGGGCGCGGCCCTGCTCGTCCTGGAGGAGCGCGAGCACGCGCAGGCCAGGGGCGCCCGGATCTACGCGGAGGTCACGGGCTACGGCGCCGGCAACGACGGCGTCGCCCCGCCGATGCCCGACCCCCGCGCCCGCGGGCTGTCCCGCGCGATCGGCAACGCGCTGCGCACCGCCGGGCGCGGCGTCCGCACCGACTACATCGCGGCGCACGGCTGCGCGACCCCGCTGGGCGACGTGAGCGAGACGCGGGCGCTCCATGACGCGCTCGGCGCCGCGGCCGCGGCGGCGGAGATCAGCAGCGTCAAGCCGCAGACCGGGCATCTGGTCGGCGGCGCGGGCGCGCTCAACGCGGCCGTCACCGCGATGGCGCTGCACACCGGCGTCGTCCCCGCCACCCGGAACCTGGAGACGCCGGGGCCCGGCTGCGATCTGGACTACGTCCCCGGCGATCCGCGCGACAGCCGTCCGGCCACGGCGCTGGCCCTGGCGCGCGGCTTGGAGGGACAGGCGGTGGCGGTGGCCATGGACGGTGTGCGGTGAGCCCGCAGGACTCGGAGAGGGACGGCATGACGGACACAACGGAAACGTCCGGTTCTTCGGCCGCGGAGCGGACCGGATCCGGGCGAACGGTGCGCGTGGTCGTCACGGCCGTGGGCGCCTTGACGGCCCAGGGCGCCGGCGCGGAGGCCCTCTGGGACGGCGTACGTGACGGGCGGGTCGCCATCGGCCCGGTGACGTCGTTCCCGATGGGCGGCTACCAGACGGAGATCGGGGGCGAGGTGCCCGACGGGGCCGCGCCGCGCCGCGTCCTGCCCGCCGGGCTCGACCTGCCCGAGCGGGAGGACGCCCTGGACTTCGCGCTCGCGGCGGCCGAGGAGGCGCTGGCCGCGTCCGGGCTGGCCGTCCAAGCCGACGGCACCGGCCCGGCGCGCGCGGGGGCGGTCGCCGCGCACCGGTTCGGCGTCGCTTTCGGCACCTGCAACGGCGGTCTGCGCACGGGCGAGCGTGTGCTGCGACGGCTCCGCACGGGCGGCGCGCCGGTGCGTCCGGGGGAGTGGCTCGTGATCCCGCCGCACGCCATCGCGGAGGGGCTGAGCGCCGTGTTCGGGCTCAAGGGCCCCTGCCTGTCCGTGAACACGGCGTGCGCGTCGGGCGCCCACGCGCTGGCGCACGCGCTGGAAGCGATCCGGGCCGGGCGGGCGGACGCCATGCTGGTGGGCGGCAGCGACGCGTTCACCGAGACCGGGTTCGCGGGGTTCAGCAGCCTCCAGTCGCTGTCCTCCCGACCGGCCGCGCCGTACTCCAAGGACCGGGACGGGCTGTCCCTCGGCGCGGGCGGCGGCATGCTCGTCCTGGTCGAGGAGTCGCTGGCGCGCGCGGCGGGCGCGCCGGTGCTGGCCGAGGTCCTCGGATACGGACTCTCCGCCGACGGCCACCACGCCACCGCGCCGCATCCCCAGGGAGAGGGCGCGGCGCGCGCCATCCGCGAGGCGTTGGGATCCGCCGGCCTGGAACCGGGCCAGATCACCTACATCAACGGGCACGGCACCGGCACGCCCAAGAACGACTCGGCGGAGAGCAACGCCGTCCGGGCGGCGCTCGGCGAGGCGGCCGAGAAGACGGCGTTGAGCAGCACCAAGTCGATGATCGGGCACCTGCTCGGGGCCGCCGGCGCGGTCGAGGCCGCCGTGACGGTCCTGGCGCTGCGCGACCAGGTCGTGCCGCCGACGGCGGGGTTCACCAGGACCGACCCGAGATGCGGGCTGGACCCGGTGCCCGGTGCGAGCCGTCCGACCGCGATGGACGCGGCGCTGTCGAACAACTTCGCGTTCGCCGGCGCCAACGCCTCGCTCGCCTTCGGCCGCCCCGGCAGCCCGCTGGCCGGACCGCCCCCGACCGCGACGGAGAAGGTCGTCGTCACGGGCATCGGCGTCATCAGCGCGTCCGGAGCCTCCGGCGCCGACCTGTGGCGCGCCTACCGCGCGGGCGAGAGGCCGGAGACCACCGACGGCGCACCGAGGTTCGCGCGCGTCGAGATCGACCCCCGGCGCGACGTCCCCCCACGGGAGCGCCGCCGCATGGACCGGCTCGGACGGCTCGCCGTCGCCGCCGCCCGCGAGGCGCTGGAGGACGCCGGCCTGGAGGGCGGCGAGCGCGTCGGCGTGATCGTGGGCACCGGCCTCGGGCCCATGCGCAGCGTCGCGGACTTCCTCACCCCCGTCCTGGCCGACGGCCCGGCGGCCGCGAACCCAGCGATCTTCCCGAACACCGTGTTCAACGCCGCGGCCGGGCAGGTCGCCATGGTCCTCGGCACCCGGGGGCCCACCTCGACCGCGACCGCGGGGCACGCCGCCGGCGCGTCCGCGCTGTGCGTCGCCCACGATCTCCTGCGCACCGGCCGGGCGGACGCGGTGGTGTGCCCGGCGGTGGACGAACTCTCCCCGGCGGTGCTGGAGGCGTACCGGGCCCTCCCGCTCTTCAGCGGCCCCAGCGGACGCCGCTACACCCTCACCGAGGGCGGGATCGCGCTCGTCCTGGAACGCGAGTCGGCGGCTAAGGCCCGAAACGCTCCGATCCTCGGCGAGTTCGCCGGGCACGGCTCCGCGTCGGACGCGCGCGGGATCGGGGCCTGGGCGCCGGACGGCGACGGCCTGCGACGCGCGATGCGGGCCGCGCTGGACGACGGCGGGGTCGAGCCCGGCGAGCTCACCGCGATCTGGGCCAACGCCGCCGGTCTCATGCCGGTCGACCGCCCGGAGACCCGGGCGGTACGCGCCCTCGCGCCCGGCTGCACGGTCGAAAGCCCCAAACGGCTCCTCGGGGAACCGGTGGGAGCCGGTGCCCAGCTGTCCGCCGCGCTGGCCCTCACCGGGTGGCGGAGCGGCGCCCCCGCCGGCCCGGTCCTCGTCAACAGCTCGTCGCTGGGCGGCACCCACTACAGCCTCGTGCTGCGTCCCCGAACGGAGATCTGATCATGTCCGACGCCGACCGCCACGTGTCCGTCCTCAGCACGGGCGCGCACCTGCCCGGCGACCCCCTCGACAACGACGCGCTCGAACGGCTCGCGGGCCCGCTGCCGGACGACGTCCTGGCCGGGATCGAGGTGCGGAGGCGGCACTGGCTCATCGACCCGCGGACCGGTGAGCACCGCACCAGCACGTCGCGGATGGCGACCGCCGCCGCCCGGCAGGCGCTCGACCGGGCGGGCCTCGAACCCGCCGACATCGAACTGATCGTGATGTCGACGGCCAGCCCCGAGCACCTGCTGCCCGCCGCCGGCACGTACGTCCAGGAACAACTCGGACTGGACGCCGCCGCCGTCATCGAGGTCCGCGCCGGTTGCGCGGGCGCCGTGCAGGCGCTGGACATCGCGCGCCGGCTGCTCGCCGACGGCGTCCACCGCACCGCGCTCGTGATCGGGGCCGAGTCCATCTCGCCCCTCCTCGCGCCCCTCTACCTGGGGAGGGACCCGTTCGACGTCCGCATGCGCGACCGGCTCACCCTCTACACCTTCGGCGATGGCGCGGCGGCCATGGTGCTGGAGGCGGGCGGGCCGGGATCCGCCGCCGGGCGGCCCCGTCCGGTGTTCGCGACCCGGTCCCTGGGCGGCGGCCGCAGACCCGGGATGCTGATCAACGGTGGCGGCACGGACCTTCCGCTGGCCCGCCAGCAGGCCCGCGAGCGCCTGATGGAGATCCGGCTCGACATCCAGGGGACGACGAAGTTCGGGCCCCACGTCTTCGTCACCGGGCTGCGGGACATGCTGGGACGATCCGGCCTGTCGGTGGCCGACATCGACGCGTGCGTCCTGCCCGAGGGCAACGCCGAGTACTTCAGCGGCGAGTTCGACGCCGCCGGGCTGAGTCCGACGGACGGCGCGCGGCTGAAGAAGATCATCGTGGAGAACCTCGCGGACGTGGGCGCCACCGGGTCGCCGGCGGTGCCGCTGGCCCTGGACGCGGGCTGGCGGAAGGGTACGGTGCGGCCCGGCGACACGGTTCTGCTGCTGGCCATCGAGGCGAGCCGCTATGTGTACGCGGGCCTCACGCTCACCTGGGAGGCCCCGGCACCGTAGTCGACGCCGTCCGCCTAAGAAATTTCACCGGAAAGAGAGGACCCGACCGAAACAGCGCATTGGCTCGCAGTCCGCCGTTTCGGGCATTATGACGGCCATGGTGAAGATCTTGCAGCGCGGCCCACATGTCTGGTTATGGTGCGCCACCATCTACGTGTTGTTGGTCGCCGCGACCGCTGTCGCGGCCGTCACGATGCTTTCCCGCAGCATCGAGCAGGGGCTGGAGGTGTGGCCCGACGCGCAGTCGGAGACGCAGATGGTGGCGGCGTGGCGCGGTGCGGCCATCCTCGCCTACACCTCCGGCAGCGAGGTGGGCCATGTCTGCGCTCTGCTGGCCGGTCTGCTGGTCGCGCGGACGGCGGCGGTCCGGTCATGGCCGGCCGGGCCGGCCGTCGCCGTGCTCGCGGGCACGGTTCTGGCGCTGGTGAATCTGTCGCTGGCGTGGTGGAAGGCGTCCCCTCGGCTGGCCTATCTGACCGGGCCCGTAGATCCGGCGGTCATCGACCCGGGCCTGCGGCACCACAGCTGCGTCATCGTCGCCATCGCGCTGGTCTCCACGGCGTTCTCGGCCCTCGCCGCCGCCGGCTACGGCCTCGGCATGAAGCGCAACATCAAAGCCGCGGTCATCACCCTGATGGTGCTCGCCGCGTTGGCGCTCGACGGCCATTTCATCCTGACGGGCCTGGTACCCCGGCCGGATTACTAGCGGTGATCCGATGTCGAGCCCGAGAAAGGCCGTCCCGATAGGCCGGGTAACCCCGATTACCCGATGAATCATCCTTCCCGGGAAATTGAAAAGCGCACTCGCCCCCTCCGCGACGACCCGCTGGAGCTGCTCACCGACCGCGAGACCGACGTCCTGTCGCCGGTCGCCCGGAGCCGGTCCAACACCCTCGGACGTGTGATCAGCGAATTGTCGCGCCGGTCGGCTCGCGCAGCATCGCCGCGGCGGCGAGCGCGAGGAGGGGGAGCACGCCGAGGACCAGCAGCACCGTGCGCAGGCTCGTGGCGTCGCCGAGCACGCCGAAGGCGGGCGCCAGCAGGCCCCCGGCGCTGACGGTGAGTCCGGTCGTGACTCCCGCGGCCGTGCCCATGCGCTGCGGCAGGTAGTCCTGGCCGAGGGTGGTGTGGATGGAGAACGGGACGTAGAGGCAGAGGCTCACCGGGATGACCGCGATGATGATCAGCTCGTGGTTCGCGAAGGCGAGGGTGAGCACCGCCGGGACGCAGAGGGCGTAGGCGACGCGCAGTACCCGCAGGCGGCCGAAGCGTCCGGCGAGGTGGCCGCCGAGCACCGTGCCGACCACACCGCCGAACAGCAGGGCGGTCAGCGTGGCCTCGCCGAAGCCGCGGCCGCCGTGCAGGGTTCCGGTGACGTAGAGGGTGAGGAAGGTGGTCAGTCCGTAGTAGACGGCCGACCGCACGATGACGATCACGGTCATCAGCGCGAAGGAGCGGCGGTCGCTGGGCCGGTCGGCCGCGCCGCGCCGCGCGGCCGCCGCCTGTTCCTCGGTGCGCCGAGGTCGCAGGAGCAGCGCGGTGATCCAGGCGGGCAGGGCGAGGATCCACAGCCCGCCGAACCCGAGTCCATAGACCACGGGGCTGATGACGACCGGCGCGAGGGCGATGCCGAGGTTGCCGCCGACGTGGTAGTAGCCCATCGCGGACTGGCTGCCTCGGGAGGCGATCCGGGCGATCCGGGCCGATTCCGGGTGGTACGCGGCGATCCCGAGGCCCGCCAGCGCGAGCGCGAGCCAGATGAACTCATAGCGTTGCGAGGTTCCGGACAGGGCGATGCCCAGCGCCGCCGTGGACATGCCGGCCCCCACGAGCCAGGCCATCCGGTACCGGTCGGCCAGCATGCCGAAGAGGGGCTGCGCCACCGAGGACGACATCGTGGCGCCGAAGGTCAGGCCGGCCACCGCCGCGTACCCGAAGTGCCCGCGGGCCGCGATGAAGGGCAGCAGCGCCGGGACGGCCCCCTGGTAGAAGTCGTCGACCACATGGCTGAAGGTCAGCAGCGCGATCCCGGGGCCGCGAGGGGCGCGCCCGGCCCCCCGCGGCCGTTCCGACGCGCTGACGGACGTCCCAGACATCGATCACATCATTCGGCCGCAGGTTCTGCGCCGTTACAGCCGGCGGTGAGATGCGTATGGATCTCGGTCCAGTTGTCGGCGAGCAGGTCGAGGTAGGTGGTGAAGCCGCGCTCAAGGTGCTCGATGTCGGCCTCGCTGCGGCAGGCGCGGGCCGCGGTGGACAGCGAGTGGATCTTGTGCTCCTTCTCGGTGGCCCCGATGTGCAGGTAGAAGTACTCGCAGTTCTCGTGGAACTCCTCGAAGCCGAAGTAGCCGCGGTAGTTGCGCACGCCCTCGTACAGGGAGACGAGCTGCGGGTAGGCGTGCCACTCCTGGGCGAGCAGGGCGCCGCAGACCTCCTGCGGGTGCGGGCTGCTGAAGACCTTCTCGCCCTCCTCGACCAGCCGCCGCGTGGAGGGCAGGATCGGCGCGTCGATCTCGTCGAAGTCCACCTTCCGGCGGTGCAGCCTCGACAGCAGCGCCTCGAAGAAGGAGCGCAGCAGCACCGCGTGGACCGCGGAGGCGTCGCCGCGCCCCATCTCGTCGCTGAGGTTCTCGACCGTCTCGGCGCGGGCCGTGACGTCCTCCATATGTATGAAGGCCAGGGCGATCCGGACCGAGGTGCGGCTCACCCGCTCATAGTAGTTGCGGGCGATGAGCTCGACCTGCTCGACCGGGAGCTCGCGCGACATCCAGAGCCGGTAGAAGGGGTTGTCGATGGCGGGGTGCCGCGAGGCGCCGCGCGCCAGGGCCCCGACGCGTTCGAGGGCGGCGGTCGCCGAGAACGGTTGTGATTCGGTCAGTGCGGTCATCGTGGTGCCAGCCTTCGTCATCGTGGTGAGCGGTCGACCTGCCGCCGACGGCCGGCAGGGGGATCTTGCTGGGGTGCGCGGTCGGCTCAGACCGTGTGGATGCAGCGCGCCGGGCAGGCGCGCACGCACGCCTCGGCGACCGACTCCAGGTCGGCGGGCACTTCGGCCTGGCCCGCCTCGCCCCCGGGATCGGACAGCACCTGATCGCCCTGGCGCACATAGGCCAGGAAGTCCTCGCCGACGGCGAACAGCTGCGGTGCCTCCTCTTCGCACAGGCCGCTGTTCTGGCACTGGGACTGGTCGATCCAGATCTTCACGAGACCTCCTGGGTGGTGGGGTGCGGTGCCGGTCAGGACGGGAGGGGCTCCGGCTCGACGGGATCGGCGTCCTGGACGTGGAGGACGTGGCCGCGGCCGAAGGTGTCCTCGACGATCACCCGGATCCACTCGGCGTAGCGGATGAGCTGGACCAGATCCTCGCCGGTGAACAGGTCGCCCTCGTCGTGGCTCATCCGCACCACGCGGAAGTCGCCGACCATCGGGGTCAGCGCGGCGGCCCGTCCGCCGCTGAGGTGGCGCACGGAGAAGGACGCCCGGCCGCCGGTCGAGCATCCGATGCTCTGGTGGCCGCGGTAGTGGCTGTCCTCGTTGCGGTAGATCATGTGGCCGCCGTGCTTCTCCACGAACCGGCCCCGCATGCAGCCGGGGCCGTACAGCCCGCGGATCGCTCCGCGCTTCAGCTTGAGCATGCGTGCCCTGATGTTGCGCTGGAGCTGGTCGGAGGACTCGTGGCCCAGCCGGTCGCGGTGGGCCGACAGGTCCACGGCCTCGCGCAACTGGGTCTCGGTGAAGAACGCCTCGCTGGTGGTCATCCGCTCCGGGGTGTCGAGCAGGTCGCCGTTCGGGCAGGTCAGCGTGACGTGGTCGCCCCGCAGCACGGGGTCCGACAGCGTCAGCGCCATGATCTCGCGCAGCAGCGGCGCGGCCTCGCCGTGGCGGTCGGCGCAGCGCCGTGCGGCCTCGCGCAGCTTCTCCTCGCCCGCCAGGCGCGCCGTGTCGGGATCTTCGCGTTCGATGACCCGCTCCAGGTCCGGGCTCAGGCTCCACGGCCGGACCGCCGCACGCGGCACCATGCCCTCGGTGCGGTACCAGGCCTCGCCGTCGATGATCGAGTAGAGGTGGTGGGTGACCTCGACGCTCCGGCGCAGCGCGTCGACCCGGCGGGCGAGCGAGAGCAGCCCGGCGGACGGTTCGCCCGAGGCGCCGCCCAGGGCGGCCTGGTAGGCGTCGCCGCGTTCGCGCAGGACCGCCCGGACGGCATCGGAGTCCACCCGGTCGATGAGCTCGTCCAGTCCCACCGAGGAGATGCTGAGCGCGTAGAGCGAAAGCACCAGGTCGCTCTCCTCGGCGTCCCAGTCGGCGGGTGGCGTCGCCTGAAGCCGTTCGAGTTCGCCCCGCAGGTCGGCGCGCACGCGGTAGTCGCCTTTGTACTTGAGCCAGTGGTGGCGGCTGTAGACGACGGGCTGGAGGCAGGCTGCGAAGATCCCCTCGACGCACCTCTCGTCAGGTGTGCCTGCGAGGTGGTCACGCAGCTGCGCCGCGGTCTCGATGTCGATCTCGCGCATGGGTGAATCCTGAAGAGGCATGGAGAATCGCCCGCCTATTTCGCTCCGTACAGGGTTGGTTTGGTCGATATGAACTCTTCAGATCGATCAGGGAGAGCGGCGGCGACCGGGGGCGGCGGGCGGTTCTTCCTTCGTGGAGCATTAGCCCAGACAACCACTCAGGGCAACGAGAGTTAACTGTCCGTGTCGGGCAGGGTTGCTGGCGCGACAGTGCACCTCAGGTAGCCGTCCCGACATCCACGAACGCGGCGGCGGCGTGGGGGCCTGGCCTGGCACGGCGACCGTCCTCGTCTCGATCATCGGCCCGAGGACGGGGCCGGTTCTGTGAGGGCGGGGTGAGTTTTCAGCGGGCCACCGTTGCGCGGTAGTCGGCGTCGCCGGCTAGGAGGTCTTGGTGCTTTCCCTCGGCGGTAATGGTTCCGTCGCCCAGGACCAGGACCCGGTCGGCGGCGTTCAGGAGGGCCGGGCTGGTGGTGAGGACGATCGTTGTTCGGCCCCGGCGCAGGGCCGCCAGGTTGTGGGCGATGAGCTGTTCGGTGACCGCGTCCACCGCGGTGGTCGGGTCGTGCAGGACCAGGGCGGGAGCGTCGGCGGCCAGCGCGCGGGCCAGGGACAGGCGCTGGCGCTGGCCGCCGGAGAGGTTCGCGCCGCGGTCGCGGACGCCGTGGTCGAGCCCCTCGCGGTGCAGGGCCACGACGTCCGTCAGCATGGACGCCTCGACGGCCTCGGCGACCATTGCGCCGGTGCCGTGCGGGTCGATGTTCGTGCGCAGGGTCCCCGCGAAGATCTCGGCGTCGTACGGGTTCACCAGCAGGTGCTCGCGGAGTGCCTCGATCGACAGCTCCGAGATCTCCCGGCCGCCGATCCGCACCGCGCCTTCGTAGGCGCCGGACGGGACGCTCGCGGCGAGAATGGCGACCAGGTCGGCCGCCGCGCGCGGCTCACGAGCGGCGATCGCCACGAACTCGCCGGGTTCCACGGTGAATTTCAACGCGCGCAAGGGCCCGTACTCGACAACGTCGACTTCCAGGGCGTCGCTTGGGTCGGGCCTGTCCCGTCCCGGGGTCTGTACCGGCGGTGCCGCCAGCACCAGCGCCATCCGTTCCGCCGACGCGCGCGCGATCATCACGTATTTCGGCATCTCCGAGAACTGCTTGAGCGGTTCCATGACGAACTGCGCCAGCCCCACGGCCATGACGAGTTCCCCGACGGAGATCCGGCCCTGGAACGCGAGCCAGCCCGCCAGCAGTGTCGCGGCGGTGGCGAGGGCGGTGTTGAGGGCGACCGCCGCGCCCGCGTACGCGCCGTTCGCCCCGGCGACCGCGACCGCCTGCCGCCTCGCCTCCCCGCTGACCCGGCGGTAGGACCGGAACGCGGCGTGGTTGCCGCCGAAGCCGCGCAGCGGGCGCAGCCCGATGATCAGGTCGGCGACCTTCGCGCCCGCCCGCGCCACCCGCGCCTGCTGCTCGCGGGTGCGGGCGCCGATCCGCCTGGACAGCACGCTGAGCGTCGCCAGGATCGCGACGGTGCCCGCGATCACCAGCAGCCCGAGCCGGACGTCGGCCAGGCCCAGCGCGCCGGCCGCGATCAGCACCGCGACCAGCGAGCTGACCAGCAGCGGCACCACCTCGATGATGTCGGCGGTCTGGTCGGCGTCCTCGGTGGCGACGGTGAGCACCTCACCGGACTTCAGATCGACCCTCCTCGCCACCGGCTGGAGGCCGCAGGCGGCGACGCGCACCCGCCAGCGGTGCGCCTCGGTCGTGTTGGCCTTCTGCAGGACGCGCATCCCGAACCGCCACGATAGCGACACGGTCGTGATGATCACGGCGAGCGCGGCGACCGACAGGCCGAGCGCGGCGGGGCTCCGGTGCCGCAGCGCGTGCTCGACGATCAGTCCGAGCGCGATGGGGAACGCGGTCTCGCCCGCCTGGTACATGCCCATGAGGACGGTGCCGCCGGCCATCGCGCCGATGTTGCGGCGCAGCGCGCCGCGGAGGATCGCCGATCCCGTCAAGGCCGCCGTCACGCTAGCTCCCCTCCCGCCATGCCCGCCACAGCCGCGCGTACCGGCCGTCCAGCGCGACCAGTTCCTCGTGGGTGCCGATCTCCACGACGCGGCCCGCGTCCAGCACGGCGACGCGGTCGGCGGCCACCGCCTGGGTCAGCCGGTGCGCCACGAACAGCGCCGTCCGGCCCCGGCACGCCGCCAGGACGGCGCGCTCCAGCTCGGCGGCGCCCTGGCTGCCCGCCTCGGCGGTCGACTCGTCCAGCACCACGACCGGTGCGCGGCCGAGCACCAGGCGGGCCAGTGCGATCTGCGCGACCTTGGTGGCGTCCAGGCGCTCGCCGCCCTCGCCGACCCGGGTGGCCGGCCCGTCGGGCAGCGCGTCGACCCAGCCGTCCGCGCCCACCGTGCGGAGGGCGTCCCGCAGGTCGGCGTCGGACGCGTCGGGCGCGGCCAGCCGCAGGTCGTCGGCGAGCGGGCCGGAGAACACGTGCGTCTCCTGCGTCAGGATGCTCACCAGGGCGCGTGCCCCGGCCTCGTCCAGGACGGACAGATCCGTCGGGCCGACGCGTACCGAACCCGACCACGGCGTCCCGATGCCCGCGACGAGCGCGGCCAGCGTCGTCTTCCCCGCGCCGGACGCCCCCACCAGCGCGAGCGAGCCACCGGCGGGGATCGCCAGGTCGATGCCGTGGAGGACGGGCTCCTCGCCGCGGGTGTAGCCGTACGTCAGGCCCTCGACCGTCACCGGGTACGCGGCGGCCCCGGGCGCGCCGGCGGTCGGGTCGCCCACCAGGCGCTCCTCGGTGCCCTCCGCCATCGCCCCGACCAGGCGGGTCAGGCTCGCGCCCGACTTCTGCGCCTCGTCGAAGGTGAACAGGATCGCGCCCAGCGGATTGAACAGCCGGTGGAACAGCAGCGGCGCCGCCGCCACGTCGCCGAGGCTCGCCGCGCCGGCCTCCAGCAGCGCGTACCCCACCACGATGATCAGGACAAGCCCGACGAACTCGGCGCGGTTCTCCCGGCCGACGAACCGTCCGAACAGGCGGAACACCTCGATGCCGAGGTCGCGCACCCGCCACGACTCGGCGGTGACCCGGGCGCGGAAGGCGCCCTCCAGCCGGTAGGCGCGGACGGTGTCGATCCCGTTCAGGCCGCTGATCAGCGCCTGCGCGCGGTCGGCCTGGGCGACGCGCTGCCGCCGGTAGAGCGGCGCGGACCGGGGGAGGTACCAGCGCAGGGCCAGCGCGTAGGCGGGCAGCGCGCCCGCGCCCGCCAGGCCGAGCCGCCAGTCCAGGCCGAACATGCCGGCCGTGGCGATGGCGACCAGCACGCCCGCCGAGAAGACGGTGGGGACGGCGGTCCGGAGGCCCTTGGACAGCACGGCCACGTCGTCGCCGACCCGGGAGAGCACGTCCCCCCGTCCGACCTGCTCGACCCGGGCGCTCGGCATCGCCAGCACGGCGCGGACGGCGCCCTCCCGCAGCCGCGCGAGCAGGCCCGCGCCCAGCCGTCCGATCAGATGGGCCGAGGCCGCGGTGGCGGCCGCGCCGAGCAGCACGGCGGCCGCCAGCACGCCCCCGACGGTGGCCAGCGTGGACTCCGGCCCGCCGCCGGCCACCGCGTCGACCACGCGGCCGAGCAGGAGGACCGGCAGCACCTGGAGCGCCGCCCCGGCCACCGTCGTGAGGACGGTCGCGGCCGACAGTCCGGGCACGGCGCGGCAGTACGCCGCCACCCAGCGGGCCGCCTCGCGTCCGCTCGCCGTGCGCAGGGCCGCCTCGGGCTCGGTGGGGGTCACACCCCGCCGACCGACTTGACCATCTCGTCGATCGCGTACGGCAGCGACAGCAGCGTGGCCTGCGACATCGCCGCGCCGACCGCCGAGCCCTCACCGTCGGGCAGGTAGGACACCTTGCCCCGCTTCACCGCCGGGAGGTTGGCGAACAGCGGGAACCGCTTGAGCGCCGCCTGGTCGGCCTGGTCGTTGATGACGAAGATGCGGTCGACGTCGACGAGGTCGATGCGCTCGGGCGACAGCGTGGTGAAGAACTTGCCGCCCGCGATCTTGTCGATCTCGGTGGCGCCCTTGAAGCCGACGCCGGTGAGCAGGCGCCCGCGCACGTCGGTGGTGGTGAACGGCGCGACCGACCCCTTGTACCAGGACAGCGCGACGGCGGTCTGGCCCGCGAACTCCGGGTGCGCCTTGCGGGCGGCGTCGAGCCGGCCCTGGATCTCCCGCACCATCCGGGTGCCCTCGGCCTCCTTGCCGAGCGCCTTGGCGATGTGCGCCGCGTTGTCCTGCCACGGCGCGCTGAACGGCTCCTTCTCGGCCTTGGTGCGGCCGACCGTCGGCGCGATCTTGGAGAGCTTGTCGTAGGCGGCCTTGTCGATCTCGGAGTAGACCGCGACGATCAGGTCGGGGCGCAGCGAGGCGATCTTCTCGTAGTTCGGGCCGGAGTCGCCGTTGCTCATGATGACCTCCGGACGCGCGTCGCCCCACTTGGCCTTGACCCACGGCCACTGGGTGTTGACGTCGGGAGACCTGCCCGGCGGGTTGGGGTACTGGTCGACCATGCCGACCGGCCGGGTGCCGAGCGCCAGGATCGCCTGGTCGTCGGTGTAGCCGACCGAGACGACCCGCTTCGGGGCCTTCTCGATCTCGGTGGAGCCGAAGGCGTGGTCGACGGTGACCGGGAACGTTCCACCAGCGGCCGCCGGCCCGCTGTCACCGGTCGTGTCGGACGAGTCGGAGCCGCATCCCGCCAGGAGGCCGGCGCCGAGGGTCAGTGCGGCCAGGATCGTCGCGGCCCGTCGCAGGGGCCTGGTCATGGTCGTGCGTGGGAGGAGCAATCGAGGTCCTTGGTTCTGTGCCGTCCGCCGCGACGCCGCGCGGCGCGGGCGGGGCGATGGAAATAAGGGAAGCCTAACCTAATGGCGATCTACCTGGCGTTTCGGGTCATACCTGGCGGGGGAGGGTGTGCGCGCGACCGATCGGCACGATGAGCGGACGGTCGCCGACCGGGTCGTCGATCACCTCGGCGCGCAGCCCGAACGCCTCGCGCAGCAGCTCGGCGTTGATCACGTCGCGCGGGTGCCCCTGCGCCAGGATCGCGCCGTCCCGCATCACGACGAGGTTGTCGCTGTAGCGCGTGGCCAGGTTGAGGTCGTGCAGGACCATGACGACAGTGCGGCCGGCCTCGTGCAGGTCGTCCACCAGGTCGAGGACGTCGATGGCGTGCGCCAGGTCCAGGTAGGTGGTGGGCTCGTCGAGCAGCAGCAGGTCGGTGCCCTGCGCCAGCGTCATCGAGATCCAGACCCGCTGGCGCTGCCCGCCCGACAGCGCGTCGACGGGACGATCCGCCAGGTCGGCGACCCCGGTCATCTCCAGCGCGCGCCGGACGACGTCGGCGTCGTCCGACGACCACTGCCGCAGCCAGCTCTGGTGCGGATGGCGGCCCCTGGCGACCAGGTCGGCCACCGTCAGCCCCTCCGGCGCGACCGGTGCCTGGGGGAGCAGGCCGAGCTTCCTCGCGACGTCCCTGGCCTTGAGCCCGGTGATGTCCGCGCCGTCCAACACGACGGTTCCCGCGGACGGCTTGAGCAGCCGGGACAGCGTCCGGAGCAGCGTCGACTTGCCGCAGCCGTTGGGCCCGATGATCGTCGTGATCACCCCCGGCGGGATCGCCACGTCGAGGCCGTCGATGACCGTCCGTCCGCCGTACCCGACGGAGACCTCCCGCGCCGCCAGCCGCGGGCCGCGCGCCGCCCCGCCCCGCTCGTCCACCGTCATGCCGCCTTTCTGAGGTTCGCCCGCACCAGCAGGTAGACCAGGAACGGGCCGCCGATCGCGGCGGTGACCACGCCGACCGGGAGCGCGACCGGCAGCGCCGTCCGCGCCAGCACGTCCGAGCCGTTCAGCAGCAGCGCGCCCACCAGCCCGGACGCCACCAGCGGCGGTGTCGGACGGCGCGCCAGCCGCATCGCCGCCTGCGGCGCCACCAGCGCGACGAACGGGACCGGGCCCGCCACGCCGGCCAGCAGCACCGCGCACAGCAGCAGGACCGCCCGCACCCGGCCGTGCCGGACGCCGAGGCCCGCCGCGATCTCGTCACCGAAGTGCATCGGCTTGAACTGGAAGGACGCGGCCGCCACGACGGCGAGCAGCGCGAGCCCGCAGCACGTCGCCACCCAGACCTCGTTCCACGTCCGGTCGGCCAGCGAGCCGACCAGCCATGCCTGGGCGCGGGCGACGTCGCGGATGTCGGCCGTGACCAGCAGCCAGTTCGTGATCGCCTGCATGACCGCGCTCACCGAGATGCCGATCAGGACGAGCCGCATCCCGTCGATCCCGCGCCGCCACGCCAGGACGTACACCAGCACGCCCGTACCGAGCCCGCCCGCCAGCGCCGCCGCCGACAGGCCCACCGAACTCATGATCGCGGCGGTCGTCCCGCCCGACACCGTCACCAGGAACACCGCGACCGCGCCGGCGCCGGTGGTGATGCCGAGGACGTCCGGGCTGGCCAGCGGGTTGCGCGCGAGTGACTGCGTGATCGCCCCCGACACCCCGAGCGCGATCCCTGCCACGAGCCCGGCCAGGGCGCGCGGCAGCCGCAGGTCCATGATGACGAACTCGTCCACGCGCTCGCCCCGCCCGGTGATCGTGGCGATCACGCGCGGGAGGGCGATGGTGAAGTCGCCGAAGCTGATCGACAGGCAGAACACCAGGAAGGCCGCCGCCGCCAGCAGCAGCGTGACGAGCACCGGCCACGGCCGCCACACGAACGACACGCGGCCGAGCCGCACACCCGGCGCCATGGCGGGCCTCGCGTCCGTCCCGGTCATGCGCTCCTGAACCTTCCGCGCCACACCAGGGCCGCGAAGAACGGCGCGCCGACGAGGGCGACGACGATGCCCGCCTCCAACTCGCCCGGCCGGACGACCAGGCGTCCGACGATGTCGCAGACCAGCAGGACGGCGGCGCCGAGCAGGCCCGCGTAGGGCACCAGCCAGCGGTGGTCGGGGCCGGTCAGGTGCCGGGACACGTGGGCCACCATGAGCCCGAGGAAGGCGATCGGCCCGCACGCGGCCGTCGCCGCGCCCGCCAGCAGCGTGATGGCGGCGATGCCGAGCGTCCGGTGCAGGGCCACGTTCACCCCGAGCCCGCGCGCCACGTCGTCGCCCAGGTCGAGCAGGTTGATCGCGGGCAGCGTGACGGCGGCCAGCACCAGCCCGACCACGACGAACGCGGTCACTGGCCAGATCACCGCGAACCCCGCGCCCGCGACCGTGCCCGCGTTCCAGAACCGCCACGCGTTCAGCGCCGCCTTGTCCTGGAGCGAGATCGCCGTGGTCATCGCCGCCAGGAACACCGTCACGCCCTGCCCGGCCAGCGCGAGCGTCAATGGGTTGCCCGCGCCGCGTCCGATGCTCGCCAGCCCGAACACGACGACGCCCGCGACGGCGGCGCCCGCGAAGGCGAACCAGACGTACTGGAGCGGGTCGGCGAGACCGAACACGGAGATCGCCGCCACCACGGCGACCGACGCGCCGGAGTTCACCCCGAGCAGGCCGGTGTCGGCGATCGGGTTGCGCGTGCAGCCCTGGACCATCGCCCCGGCGACCCCGAGCGCGACGCCCGCCACGACGGCGAGGACCGTCCGGGGCACCCGCACCGTCTGCACGATGAGCCTGATCTCGGAGAGCCGCTGGTCGGCGTCCGGCCCCGCGAACAGCCCGCGCCACACCTCGGCGGGACTCAACGCCCGCGCGCCGACGGCCAGCGACGCGGCCCCCGCGACGGCGACGACCAGCACGAGCAGGCCGAGCCCCAGGACTCCCCCGCGCCGGACGGGCGCCGTCCCGTTGACGGGACGCTGCTCAAGCAGCGTGCTCATCCACGTCCGTCACGTCCGAGCGGCAGCACATTTCCTCCAGAACGACCCATCAAGCGAGGAAAGCCTAACCTAACCCCAGATCACCGCCCGATCCGGTGGCCGCCTCGCGTCCGTCCAAGCGCTGAGCGCACGTCACGACCAGAAGAGCCTCTGGTGTCCGGCGGTCGCAGTGGTGGTGCTGGATCCGCGAGGAATACCGCGACTCGTCGAGACCGTCCGAGACACCGCCGACCGCCAGCACGCCACCGAGGGATCAGGGTGTCGGGGTGAATTCGGGCAGTGTGAGGGCTGAATGGGCCGGTGGCGCCGTTCGCGCGGGCATCGTGACGAGGTCGCGCAGCCTGGCGTTGCGTTGTTCCAGGGCCTGCGCCGTGGTGGGGAACAGCGTGGCCGCGCCGTTGTCGACCAGGGCCTGGTTCATGGTGACGAACTCGCGGAGGCCGTGTTCGTAGGCGGCGAAGGCGGTGGTGTGGTCCCGGTTCGCGGCCAGGGCGCAGGCGAGCGTGTAGGCGCCGACCAGCGCGAGGCTCGTGCCCTGTCCGGTGAGGAAAGACGGTGCGTACGCGGCGTCACCGACGAGTGCGACGCGGCCCTTGGACCACTGGGGCATCCGGATCTGGGCGGCGGTGTCGAAGAACAGGTCATCGGCATCGCGCATGGCGTCCACCATGCCGGGGACCTTCCAACCCGCGCCCGCGAAGGCCGTCGCGACCAGGTCCCGTCGGGCGTCGGGGGTCCGGAGGGCGTCGGACGGCGGCTCTGGGCGATGGAAGTTCAAGAAGGCGTGCACTTCGTCGTCGCCGACGGCGTAGAGGGCCGCGGCCTTTCCGGGGCTGTTCCACAGCATGATTTCCCGGGAGAGCCCGAAGGTGTTCGGCATGGTGAAGATGGCGAAGCAGTAGCCGAGGTAGCGGTGGAACCGTTCTTCGGGGCCGAACGGAATTCGCCGGGTATGTGAGTGCATGCCGTCGGCGCCGAGTACCAGGTCGAACGTCCGCTGTTCGCCGCTCCGGAAAGTGACCTCGACCTCTTGGGCGGACTGGTCGAGGGTGTCGATGGAGTCGTCGAACAGAAGCTCCACGTCGTCGCGGACCACGGCGTAGAGGATCGTGGCGAGATCGCCTCGGGTCACCTCGACGTCCTGTCCCTCGGCACTGCCGGCGATGGCGTGCGGGACGACCGAGGCCAATACGCTGCCGTCGGGGTTGAGGAAGGTGCAGCGACGTGTGTCGATGTGCGCCTCACGTAGCCGGGGCAGGATGCCCATCCGCCTGGCGACCTCCGTCGCGGTGCCTCGGATGTCGATCGGGTAACCGCCGTCGCGCGGTCCCTGTGCCTTCTCCACCACGGTGACCGCGAATCCGGAACGGTGCAGCCAGTACGCGAGCGCGGGTCCGGCGACACCGGCACCGGAGATCAGGACTCTGCGTTCGGCGGTGGCGGTCGCACCCCTCGACGAACCGGCAGATGTCATGTCCGGGCTCCCTTCTTCGTGATGAGGACAACGAGCAGCGGCAACGCCGCGACGAGACCGGCGACGGCGAAACCTGTGACGAAAGCCGACTCGGTCGGCCGCCCCGTCATCGGATCGTCATCGGCGGCGAGGATCGCGCCGCCGATCTGGGCGCCGAGGGCGACCCCGATCACGCGTGTCACCACGAGCAGGCTGGTGGCGATGCCGGTGTCCTTGGGCTCGACGGCGGTGGCGGTGCCTGCGAGCAGCGCGGTGGTTCCGGCGCCCGTGGCGAGCGCGACCAGCACCTTCGCGAGCACCGGTTGCCATTCGGCGTCGTGCAGGGAAGCGAGGGCGACCATCGTCGCCGTCGTGACCACGGCGCCCGCGATGACCACGGGACGCGGGCCGAAACGCCGCGCCGCGATTCCGCCGACCGAGTCGCTCACCGCCCCGGCGATGGCGCCGGGCAGCAGGAGGAGTCCGATGGCGGTGGTATCGGCTCCGAAGCCGTATCCGTCGCCCGACACCGCGAACAACTGCGGGAGCAGGATGAGCACCATCCCGAAGCCGGTGGTCATGACGAAGGTGAACAGACATGAAGTCCAGATCGCGGGCTTCGCCAGCATGCGGAGATCGACCATGGGCGAGGAGGCCCGGCGTTCCACGACGACCCAACCGGTCCCGAACGCGATCACGGCGACCACGATCAGGCCGACTGCCGATCGCGACGCGTCGGCGTCCGTCATCGTCACGAGCCCGAGCATGAACACGAGCAACGTGCCGCTCAGCAGGACCACGCCCGGCCAGTCGAGCCTGTCGCCCGACCGGACCGGCGGATCGTGCGGCATCAGCCGGATCACCGCCGATGTCGACGCGATGACCGCGATCGTCGGCAGCGCGAACATCCAATGCCAGGACAGTCCCTCGGCGAGCGGGCCCGCGAACAGCGTTCCCACCATTCCGCCCGCCGTGAACAGCGCGGCGACCAGCCCGATCGCCACCTGCGACCGCCCGGCCGGGAGATGCTTGCGCACCAGGATGAATGAGAGGGGCAGCACACCCACCATGACGCCCTGCAAAACCTGGCCGAGCAGCAACACCGGCAGGCTCGGTGCCAGGCCGGCCAGAAGCCCGCCGGCCGAGACCACGGCCATCAACCAGACCAGCACGCGCTTTCCGCCGTAACGGTCGCCGAGTTTGCCCGCGACGGGTGTGACGACCGCGCCGGTGATGAGTAAGGTGTTGCCGATCAAAGCGCCTTCGGCGGGGCTGACGTCCAGTTCACGTTGCAGCAGTGGGAGCGAGGGCTCCACCACCGATTGCAGGGAGCCGAGAGCGAGCGCGAGAACGCCAAGGGCACCGATCGAAAGTCCTCCGACGCGGGCAGGGGAACTCACGGACTCGGGCGTAGATGTTCCGTTCATCGCCACAGGCCACTGACATTTCGGCGCCGGTGCTTCCATCGCCCGGTCCGGGAAGGAACCGTCGTCATACGCTGATCACTCCGTACGCTGTGAGGTGGGAGAACACGCGTGAGATTCGCATGCCTCCAACACTTCCCTCTTGGCGTGGTGCGGGGCATCGTCGCCGGCCATCGACTTCTGCTGGTGCGGCGGGACTAGGCCGCGTGGTTGGTCTGGTGCTCCCGCACCAGAACAACGTGGATCGCAGACGCCATCAACCGCGCTTGCGCAGTTGTCCGAGCTTCATATCTCTGATCCTGACGATGGAGGCCACCGTGCTCAACGACCCGAAGATCTCTGAACCCTGGGGTGTGGCGACGTTCGGCGCCGCCACCATCGCGGCCGAGCCCGACTTCGCGCGAGTGAAGGTCGAACTCGCCTGCATAGAACAGTCCCCTGCCGAGGCGTTCCAGGCGGCGCAGAGAGTGATCACTGCTTTCCGTGCCGTGCTGCGCTCGCATCAGATTCCGGACGCGGGTGTCGCGCCGTCCCACCTCAAGCTCGCCACGCACTACGAATACAGCCCCCCCCTTGAGACGCGCAGAAAGGCCGGTTTCAAATGCGAGGCCGAATACGAGATCGAGACAGCGGCGATCGAATCGCTACAGCAGCTGATGACCGAGATCGTCGACGCCGGAGTTGATCGAATCAACGGGATCGAGTTCGACGTCCGGACCAAACGGGCCCTCCGCGCACAGGCACGCCGGGACGCTGTCGGCGCGGCCCGCGCCAAGGCCGAACTCTACGCCGAAGCAGCGGGGATCGAGCTCGGCAGGGTCCTGCACATCGAGGACGTTGATCCCGAACGCCTGAAGACCTACAGCCACGGCGGAGTCAGCGGCGGTGTCGAGGAGGACTTCGCACCTGGCCAGATCGTGGTCACCGCCGCCGTCGCGATGGGTTTCGCGATCGACGGCTGAACAACACGGAGAGCCATCCGTATCCGGCCGGCTATTTGTGGGAAACGTAGAGGTGCATATTGGCGTAGTCGAAGGTGAGGGCGAAGGGCTTCAGGAATTCAAGGGTGAAGTTGCCCAGCGTCTGGAACCTGATACGTTCATCGAACAGCGGCTGTTTGAGTGCGAACCCGTAGAGGTTCCGTGCCGTCATCCTTCCGATGCTCGGCCTCTGCACGATGAACGGCGTGGCATCCTCTTTGGCGCCGTACACGTTCGGCCGCTTGTGATCCATGCGTATATCCGCCCGTTCGGCTATCGCCTCGGTCGTGATGACGGACACCGCGCCCGCCGCCCCTTCGACTCCGGTGTCGAGGGTGACGACCTTCGGCCCGTGGTCGTTGAGACCTCCCAGCGTGCAGGGAAGGCGGGCGTCGGCCAGCCACAACGGCAGGCGATCGGCTCCGGCGCGCCTGGCCTCGGCTCGGAACTCGTTCAGCTGCGCTCCGGTCTTCCGCCGCAACGTGAGGGCCCTGTTGCCGAAGTCCACCGTCGCCAGGAAATGGTAGAGGAGCGACGTGCCGAGGGTGCCCGCCGGCTGCCGCTGCCCCAGGGGATGGGGCTGCTCGCCGTCGTGCCAGACGACCGGGACGTTGCGCAGTTCGATGCCGCCGAATTGCAGGGATCCCACCACGCCGTGATGCATGGTGACCGCCTGATAGCCGACGGTCTCGATGCTGGTGGCCACCGCGCGCAGCCCGGCCTTCTCGGCCGTGTCCATCGTGAACGCCAAGGGTGCCCCGGTGGCGAGGATGAACTGTGCGGCCGGGGCCCCGTTCACCGAGACCTCCACCAGAGGCATGGGGTTGAGGGCGGTGAACGCGAGCCGTGTGCTCTGGGCGCCGCGTACCTCGTACGGTGTGCCGGACAGGCTGGCGTACTGTTCGGCATACGCCTCCTTGCCGGCCGCCCGCAGTAGCGGCACCGCCTGCGCGAAGCGGTCCTGCCGCACATGGCAGTCCGCGAGCCGCTCTTTCGAGAACGTGTCGCCGGGCTCCAGGCCCACCGCCTTTGTCAGGAACTTCTCGGCATCGGTGAATCTGTTGGACAACAGTGCGATATAGCCTCGCTGTGCATGGACATGCGCGTTGTCAGGGTCACCGCACAGAATCCGCGCGTAGCCTCGGTCTGCCTCTTCGAACCTGCCCGCACGGAAGAGCCGATCAGCATGCGATCCTGTGGCGGCGTCCTCCGGCCCCCATGTGGCTGCTCCGGCTCGCTGGGCGTCCAGGAGCGGAAGGGCGGTGGCGGCGCCGACGGTCAGCCCGGCCTGGCGGAGGAAGCTCCGCCGGTCGGTGTTGCTTTCGCTCATTGTTGTCAGCCTCCCGTGATGTAGAGGTCCATTTCGACATAGTCGAATGCGACGGCGAGGGTCTTGAAGAACTCCTGCGAGAAGTTGCCGATCGGCTCGAATCCAAGGCGGTCGTCGAGCCCCGACTTTCGGACGGCGACGCCGTAGGCGTTCCGTGAGACCGCGCGTCCCAGGCTCACCACGGGGGCGACGAAGGGGTAGGTCTCGTCCGCTCCGGCGAAGGTGACCGGACGGCCGTAGTCCAGCCGCACACCCGCCAGCTCGGCCGTCTTCTCGTCGGTGCCGACCTGGATGGCCCCCTCGACCCCGGTGTCGAGACCGACCAGTCCGGGGCCATAGCCGTTGACGCTGCCCAGCGTGTGGGGCATGTGGGTGTCCGCGAGCCAAAGCGGCAGGCGTTCGGCGCCCGCCCGCTTCGCCTCGACGCGGAACGCTTGTCGCTGTGCCGCCGTCTTCCGCCGCAGGATCAGTGCCTGGTTCGCGAAATCCATCGTGGCCAGGAAATGGTAGAAGACCGTGGTCCCGATGACGCCTTCGGGCTGGCCGACCCCGAGGGCGTGCGGCATCTCGGCGTTATGCCACACCGCCGGGACGTTGCGGAGCTCCATGTCGCCCATTCGCAACGAGTCGACGATGCCGTGGTAGATGGTGAAGGTCTCCTGAGGGTTCCGGCCCTTGCTGGTCGACACCGCGCGCAGACCGGCCTTCTTCGCCGTCTCCGTCGTGAGGGCCAGCGGCGCACCGGTGTCGAGACCGAACGTCCCCGACTCGACCCCGTTCACCGCGGCCTCGATGGTGGGCCCCGGGTTGAGCGCCGTGAAGGGAATCCGTGTGCGCTGCGGACCGTGTACCTCGTTCGGTGTGCCGGTCACGCTCTCGTACTGCCTGGCGTAGCCTTCGAGACCGGCGGCTCTCAGCAGCGGCGCCGCCCGGGTGAGCTGGTCCTGCCGCACGTAGCAGTCGGCGAGCTGCCGCTTCGAGAACGCGTCGGCGGGCGCCAGGTCGACCGCCTTCATCAGGAACCTCTCGGCGTCGGCGAACCTGTTGGACAGCAGCGCGATATAGCCTCGCTGCGCGTTGGCGCGCGGATCGTTCGGCGCTCGTTCAAGAATCCTCGCGTAGCCCTCGTCGGCTTTCTCGAACCTTCCGGTCTTGAACAGCTCGTCAGGACTTTCGCCGGGAGTTCCGACGTCCATGGAGTGGCCTCACCTTCAGTTGGGCAGCTTGCACGGCTACCTGCTCGATATGTAGAGGTTCATCCCGGCGTAATCGAAAGTGATGCTGAACTCCTTGAAGAATTCTTGCGAGAAGTTTCCGATCGTCTCGAAGCCGAATCGCTCGTCGAACCCGAAGTTCTCGGAGACCCATCCGTATACATCTCGTGCGACGGCGTTCCCCACGCCTGCCTTCGGCGCCACGAAGGGGTAGGTGGCTTCCGCCGTGGCGAACACTGCGGGGCGGTCATGGTCGGGCCGCAGGCCCGCGCGCTCGGCCACCTCGGGTCTCGTGCCGACTTGGATGGCTCCTTCGGCGCCGAGGTCGACGGAGGCGACCTTCGGCCCGTAGCCGTTCAGACTCCCCAACGTGCAGGGGAAGTGGGTGTTCACCAGCCACAACGGCAGGCGGTCGGCGCCTGCCCGCTCGGCTTCGGAGCGGAACGCCCTGAGCTGCGCCTTGGTCTTCCGGCGCAGGACGAGCGCGTTGTTCGGAAAATCTATCGTGGTAAGAAAATGATAGAAGATGGTCGTTCCGAAGGCGCCGTTCGGTTGCGGGACGCCCAGGGGGTGCGGCATCTCGGCCTTATGCCACAGGACCGGGACGTTGCGCAGCTCGAACTCCCCGACCCTGAACGAATCGACGATGCCGTGATAGATGGTGAAGGTCTCTTGGGGGTTCCTGCCGGTACTGGTGGCCACCGCGCGGAGACCGGCCTTCTCCGCCGTCTCCATCGTGAGCGCCAGCGATGCGTAGGTGTCGATGGTGAACGCCACCGGTTCGGCCCCGTTCACCGATGCCCTGACCAGGGGGATGGGATACCGAAAGTCGATGGGGAGGCGTGTCGATCGGGGTCCGCGTATCTCGAACGGCGTCCCGGTCACGCTCTCGTACTGCTTGGCCGCTGCCTCGCGTCCGGCCGCGCGCAGTAGCGGCACGGCCCGGCCCAGCTGGTCCTGCCGCACGAAACAGTCCGCCAGCCGCTCCTTCGAGGCGTTGTCGCCGGGTGCCAGGTCGATGGCCCTGGTCAGAAACCTTTCGGCGTCGGCGAAGCCGTTGGACAGAAGAGCGATGTAGCCGCGCTGCGCATACGCATGCGCGTTGTCCGGATCGCCCTCAAGTACCTGCTCGTAACCCCGGTCGGCCTCCTTGAACCTGCCGGCCTTGAAGAGTTCGTCGGGGGTGCCGCTCGGCCCAGCGAATGCCATGACGAGGTCTCGCCTTCTGTGTCACATACCCGCCGGCGGAAGGTGGCGGTGCCGCTGCGACCGGGGTCGCCCCGGCGCGGGGACCAGGTAACAGCACCCAGTGTTTCCACCGCATAAGCGCGCCATGGACCTACGCGCTGAATTCCACTGACCAGTGAGTCGAGACGCCGTCGGGCTCCGGAGGGTGGGCCCTCAGGGGGCGGACGGGAATGGCGGCCTGCCGAAAAGACAGGGGTGATGTCTCCGCCTTGTGAGGTGCGCGGACTTCGCCTCGCGGTCCGCACCTGATGTCGCTGCCGATCATCGCTGCCCCGGATGCGGTTCTCCCGGTCTCGGGGAACGCCGGGAGGGCTCCCCGAGGGCGCGCAGATCTGGTCAGGCGTCCTCTGATGTCGGCGGTCAGCCGGACGGTGTGTCGTCAGGGGCGGGGGGCGGGTCGCGGAGCAGGTCCAGGACGCGCCGCAGGTCAGGGTGCTTTCCGGTTCCCGCGCGGCTCACGGTGAAGATGGTGCGGGATACCGGATGGAGCAGCGGGTGGAGGCTGAGGGACGCGGCGGTGTCCGGCAGCGCCATCCGGGGGACGAGGGCGGCGCCCGCTCCCGCCGCCACCAGGGCCGTCAGCACGGAGAAGTCGCTGCTGCGGGTCCTGATGTCGGGGACGAAACCGGCCGCGCCGCAGGCACGTTGGATCATCTCGTAGCAGGAGGTCTCCGGGCCTGGGGTCAGCCACGGCAGATGTGACGTCCGGGACAGGTCCGCTGGCTGCCCGGTGGTCAGTCCCAGTGCCTCGGCCTGGCGGGGATGGAGGGCGAGCAGTACCGGTTCCTCCATGAGGACGGTCTGTTCGCACGCGGCGGGGAAGCTGCGCGGCAGCACGGTGTAGCTGTGGACGAGGGCGAGGTCGGTGGAGCGCTTGCGCAGCTCGTCCAGGGCCTGGTCGGGTTCCTGGACGGACAGCCGCAGCGACAGGGCCGACGCGGCGTCGGTGCCGGCGAGGCGTTGCCACAGGGGAGCCACGAGTGCGCGGGCCGCGGAGGCGAAGGCGGTGATCCGCACGATGCCGTGCCGACCGCTCTGCAGGGCGGCCAGGCCGGATTCGGCTGCCGCGAGTTCCGCCAGGATGATCTCGGCGTGGGCCACCAGCAGTTCCCCGGCCGCGGTCAGCCGCAGTGTGCGTCCGTGCTTCTCCACCACGGGCATGCCGGCCTCCTTCTGCAGGGCGGCGAGGTGCTGGGAGACGGCCGGCGGGGTCAGGTGCAGGGCCTCCGCGGTGGCCGCGACGGTCCCGTAGGCGGCGAGGTGCTGGAGGATGCGCAGGCGGCGTACGTCTAGCACGGACGACTCCTTGCCCGGTTCGAGCTGCGGGTTGTTCGCGAGCGCCTAGAGAATGCCATGTGACCGGCGCTTTCACCGCGTCGATACGGGGTGCTCCGAGGTGGCCTTGTGCGCGTCCTCGGGGGCGGAGGGGGGCTGTGCCCGCTTGCGCCGGTTGATCAGGATCACTCCGGCGACGGTGACCGCGCCGCCCACCAGCTCGATGGGGTGGGGCACCTCGCCCAGCCAGATGAGGGAGATGACCAGGGCCACCGGCGGCACCAGGTACAGGGCGGCCGTGGACGCCGCGAGCGGCAGGCGGGCGACGGCGTAGGCCCAGATGACGAAGCCGAGCGCGGAGGGGAGCAGCCCCAGGTAGGCGGCGGAGGCCAGCGCGTCGGCCGGGGCGTCCAGGGTCGCGTGCCAGGTGGCGGGGATCAGCGGCAGAGCGAAGAGGGTGCCCGCGACCATCGCGTAGGTGGCGACCTCCAGGCCGGTGTAGCGGCGCAGCAGGGGTTTGGTGGCGAAGTGGTACACCCCCTGGACGACGGCGGCGGCCAGGACGATGAGAGCGGAGACGGTGAAACCGTCGGTGCCCGCGGCGAGGCTGACGATGGCCGCGCCGGCGATCGCGACGACGCTGCCGAGGGTGATGTCGCGGCTCAGCCCCTCTTGGAGGAAGAAGCTTCCCAGCAGCACGCTGAAGACGGGCGCGATCGCGATCAGCAGGCTCGCCGTCCCGGCCGCCACCTCGACCTCGCCCCAGTTGAGCAGGATCTGGTAGGCGGTCATGCCGGTGGCCCCGCACAAGGCGACCATGGGAAGGTCGCGACGCCGGGGCAGCCGGACCTTCGCCAGCGGCGCCACCAGCAGCAGCGCGACGGCCGCGATCGCGATCCGCAGGAACGACAGCGCCGCCACGCCCAGGCCGTCGATACCGACCCGGATGGCGGGGAAGGCCGAGGCCCACAGCACCACGGTGCCGGTCAGAGCAAGGATGTGGGGGGAGAGGATGCGCGCGAACATCCGTCCAGCATCCCCACCTGGGATGGAAAGTTCCATTTAGTATTTATGGGCGAACACTTCAGTCGTACTTATCGGTGGGGATCGTGCGCTCACTTCCGCCGGGCCACGGGGAGGCGCGGACGGCCCTCGTCACTGCGTCCATAGGCCGGCGTGACGTTCGGCTACGTCCGAGATGGGCCGGTGTCGCGCTGGTGGACGATGCCCGCGCTCTCCCCGTGGCCGTTGCGCGCCGGGTCGCGGCCGCGTCAGTAGGCGGCTGCGACGTCGAGGATCCAGGTGACGCCGAAGCGGTCGGTGAGCATGCCGAACGCGGGAGCCCAGGGTGCGGGCCCGTAGGCCTCGATGACGTGGGCGCCGACCGAGAGGCCCTCCCAAAGGGCGCCGACCTCGTCGACCGTCTCGCCGCGGACGGACAGGAAGAACTTCTCGGTGGTGATCGTCATCCCGTTCTCACGCGTGGTCCTTCCCGCCGGCGTGGGCTCGCCGCGGCCGGGGACGTCGTAGGCCATCACCTGGAAGCCGCTGTCGCCGACGACCTGGCCGAAGACGACGTCGCCGCTGCCCGGCACGTCCTCGGGCATGCCGAAGTCGCCGTAGGTGGCGATGGTGACCTTCCCGCCGAAGACCGACTGGTAGAACTCCAGCGCCTCGCGGGCCTGGCCGTGGAAGTTCAGGTGGGCGGTCGTGGTGAACGACATGGTTGCTCCTCTACGAATGACTTCGGAACCGTCTGCGGAGTGTCACACCAGTAGCGGACAGGGAATGTCCTCTTCTGCGGTTACGGTCAGGTCATGCCGACCAGTTCCGCGTCATCGACGTCCCGCCGCCTGTTGTCGCTCCTGTCACTCCTGCAAGCCCGCCGGGACTGGCCGGGGGAGCTCCTCGCCGAGCGGCTGCAGGTCAGCGCCCGTACCGTGCGGCGTGATGTGGACCGGCTCCGCGACCTCGGCTATCCCGTCCGCGCGATCAAGGGGCCGGACGGCGGCTACCGGCTCGACGCCGGTGCTCATCTGCCGCCGCTGCTGTTCGACGACGATCAGGTCGTGGCATTGGCGATCGCGCTGCGCGGTGCCCCGCAGTTGGGTGCGGGCATCGACGATGCCGCCGCCCAGGCGCTCACCACGATCAGCCAGGTCATGCCCGCCAGGCTCCGGGCCCGGCTGGACGCCTTCGAACCGACGGTCGTCGCTCCCGCGCCGCGCGAGGGTGACGGCCCGGCGAGGGCGGCCGTGCTCCTCGCCATCGCCGCCGCCCTCAACGCGCGGGAGGAGTTGCGGTTCGACTACGCCTCATCAGGCCGTACCGGCGGCCAGGACGATCCGGTGCCGCGCAGCGTGCAGCCCCACCACCTGCTGGCGCGCCTGGGACGCTGGTACCTGATCGCGTGGGTACCGGCCCGCGACGACTGGCGTGTCTACCGCGTCGACCGGATCACGCCGCGCACTCCGAACGGACCCCGGTTCGTCCCGCGCCGGCTTCCCGGCGACGACCCCGCGGCATTTCTGGCGGCCAGGTTCAAAGGATCCGACGGGACTGCCGACCGATGGCCCTGCCAAGGGGAAGTGATCGTGCACTTGCCCGCTGCGGAGGTGGTGCCGTTCGCGCGCGACGGCACCGTCACCGCCCTGGGTGACGACCGCTGCCGGGTTCGGCTCGGCGCCTGGTCGTGGCCCGGCCTGGCCGCGAGCCTCGCCCGATTCGACGCGAGCATCGAAGTCATCGGTCCCTCCGAGCTGCGCACGGCGTTCGCCGACCTCGCCCGCCGCGCCGCCGCAGCCGCCGACGGCGGCGCCGATCAGGTGAGCGTTTGGAGGAGGTAGAGCGCCGCCAGCGCGGTGGCCAGAAGGCCCAGTGTGAGGCGTAGGGCGGTCTCGGGAAGCCGGGGTTGCAGGACCGCGCCGAGATATCCGCCGGCCAGACCTCCGAGGCCGCAGGTCAGGCCGAGGGACCAGTCGGGAGCGATGTCGCCGGGGGCGGTGCGGGAGAGCACGGCGTAGGTCGCGGCGCCGGTCGCCGAGGTCAGGAAGGTCGAAGCCAGCGCGGCCGGGGCGACCTGGGCGACGGGCATGCCGCGGCCGACCAGGATGGGCCCGAGGATGGAGCCGCCGCCGATGCCGTAGACGCCGCCGACGGTGCCGACCGCCAGTGCGAGCGCGGTGATGAAGCGGGTGGACGGCTGGCCGGACGGGTGGTGGCGTGGCCGCACGGTCCGGGCGCACAGCCACAGCCCGAGCGGCAGCAGCAACAGGCCGACCAGGACGCGGAAGACCGACGGTCCCGGGACGGCGAAGACCCGGATGACCGCGCCGGCGACGACGCCGGGGAGCGTCCCGGCGATCAGCAGCCGGGTCAGCGGGCCGCCCAGACCGCCCTCGCGGTGGTAGCGGGCCAGGGCGCCGGGACCGGAGACCACGTTGAACAGCAGGTTGGTCGGGGTGACCGCGGGACTGGGGACGCCCAGCAGGCTGAGCTGGACCGGAAGCAGGAACACCGCTCCGGACACCCCGACCGGAGCCGTCACCATCGCGATCAACGCTCCAGCGGCCAGGCCGAGCAGTTCGACCTGCCCGATCACGTCCTCAACTCCGGCATCATCCGGGAAAGCATGCCGTACCGGCCATCTCGGACGTTGACCGCGTCCCGGTGCTCTCGGCGCTGCGCCGCTAGCACCTCCAGAGCGCGGACGCCGTATGCGCCCAGATCATGCAGTCATGCCAGATGTCGTCGTCCGGGTCGGACGTGGTCCAGGTACGGCAGTGGTGGGGCATACGTTCTTCGTATTGGTACTCGGCTCGATCGGCCAGGCTCAGCGAGGGGGAGTTGTCGGGTCGGCCTCAGCCAGATCCGGTTTATGCCCAGTTCGTTGTGCGTCCAGCGGGTCAACGTGTTGATA
Organism: Actinomadura sp. NEAU-AAG7; assembly: GCF_018603865.1. Classification (NCBI taxonomy): domain Bacteria; kingdom Bacillati; phylum Actinomycetota; class Actinomycetes; order Streptosporangiales; family Thermomonosporaceae; genus Actinomadura; species Actinomadura sp. NEAU-AAG7. The sequence goes on along the minus strand of NZ_JAHFZY010000007.1, from coordinate 119,667 downwards.
TCGCGCAGGGCCAATCCTCGGCGACGGCTTTCCGGCCGCACCCAGTGGGCGAGTTCGGCGCTGTCCGGACCGTTGATCATCAGCCCCAGGGCGCCGAGCAGGCGGTCGTCCTGAGTGCTCCGTAGGACGCCTGACGTCCCGCGGCTGGATCCCGGTCGTGCAGTGCCCCACGCGCGTCCTGCGGCGTGTAGGGCTCGGCGGGGTGCCGCCCCCCGAGGGCCCGAGCCGTCTCAGTCCTGGTGGCCTCGACCACAAGGGTGAGTCGGCATCGGGCGGTGCCGGGATCGCTATTTCCAGCGGACCGCGATGCTCTGATCGGACGCGGTGGACGCTTCGCCGACCACCTCACCGGCATTATTGATCGCCGTCGCCTCGCTGTACCGGCCGCCTGGCAATTGCGGCAGCGGCACGATGCGCCACCCGCCCTTCCTCCGCTTCCACAGGACCGCGCCACGGTCCTCGGGAGTGCTCGTCGCCGAGATGCCGACGATGGTGCCGGCGTTGTTGATGCCGTTCGCGACGCTGTAGTCGCTGCCGCCGGGGAGAACGCCGAGGTCGGTGGGCGCGGAGGCGCCGGGGCTCCACAGCGTCGCGTGAATGGCGTATATGGGAGGAGGGCCGGGCCTGGACTGCGCATAGCCGACGATCAGACCCTTGTCATTGATGCCCCCGGAGTTGCTGCGCGGGCCTCCGTCGGGCAGCGGCGGGAGCAGGGTGACCGTGGTGGCCCCTGCGGGCCAGGTTCCGGCATTGACGAAATTTCCGGTGCCCACCGTGAAGGTCCTGCCGATCACGACGCCGTCGTCGTTGATCGCGTCGGCGGCGGTCGACCCCCGCGGAGATGTCGTGCCGAGGTCGATGATCGTGCCGTCCGGCTGCCATTTCACCGCGTGGTAGATCTTGGGCCGGATCGGCACCTCGCCGACCACGCTTCCCTCGTCGTTGATTCCGAATGCGTAGCTGGCGGTGCGGCCGGGGAGCGTGCCGAGGTCGGTAATGGCTCCGTTTGGAGCCCAGCGTACGGCGCGTTCGCTACCGTCGGCATTGTCCGCGTAGCCGACGGTGTCGCCATGCTCGTTGATTCCGTAGGCGTAGCTGTGGGCTCCCCCGGGAAGGGTGCCGAGGTCGGTGACGCGGCCGCGGCGGTTCCAGCGGATGGCGTGGTTCTCGCCGTTGCCCGTGTCGCCGTAGCCGACGATGACCCCGCGGTCGTTGACGGCGGTCGCCCGGCTGGTCGTCCCGCCCGGTAGCAGGTCGAGCCTGATGATGGCCCGTTCGGACGAGGTGGCAGCGCTCGCGTCCACCGCCGGTTCGGCCATTGTTAACGCGACGGCGGTGAGCCCGGCCAGGAACACGGTTTTCGATCTTTGAAGATCCACCATGCGGTCATTACAGCATGACTGGATCAATTTGCAACCGGGTGATCTTGGCAAGTTGTGGCGGCCGCTCGGGGGTGTGGCAAGAATTCGGATATCGGTCACTGTGGCGCGGCGGGTAATGGCGGTGCCTAACTCAATTCGGTGCAGGTCGACGAAGGCTGTGGCGCGACTCTCGGGCCCAGGGGCGGAACGTTCTTGTGCGGCCTTGATTTCGGACACGGGTTTGTTTCATCCGAAAAGTGTCCGCTGGCGACCGTCTTCAAAATTGACCTAGTGCAATTCGCGCGGGAGCAGGATGAGTCTCCTTCGGCGGGAAGATCCTCCAGATAGCTGATTGTCGCGGTGTACCCGATGTGCTACGGACTGGCTGCGCGGTGGTGGAAGATCCCGCACGGTCAGGGTCGAACTGAAAAGGGGCGTACGCCGGCCACCCGGGAGGAGCCGGGCCTGCCGCGAAATGCTATTGCCAGCGGACCGCGACTCTCTGGCCGGACGCGGTGACCGCCTCGCCGACCACCACGCCGAGATCGTTGATCGCCGTCGCCTCGCTCTCGTGGCCACCCGCCAGTTGCGGCAGCGATTCGATGAGCCAACCGTCGCTGCTCCACTTCCACAGCACCGCGTCGCGTTCACCGTGGGTACTCGTCGCCGAGGAGCCGACGATGTCGTTCGCGGCGTTGATATCGTTCGCAGCGCTGAAATTTCCCGCGCCAGGCAGACCGCCGAGGTCGAGGGGCGCGGAGGCGCCAGGGCTCCACAGGGTCGCGTGCACGGGGTTCTTCTGGGGAGTGCTGGGCTTGACCTCCGCATAGCCGACGATCAGGCCCTTCTCGTTGACGCCCATGGCAGTGCTGCGCGGGCCGCCGTCGGGCAGTAGGGGAAGCATGATGAAAGTGTCGGCCCCCGCAGGCCAGGTAACGGCTTCTTGGTAGTGCCCTCCGCCCGGTGAGTAGGTCCTGCCTACCGCGACATCGTGATTGTTTATCGCGCTGGGGGAGGTCGACGACCGTGAGGACTTTGTTCCGATGTCGATGACGGTGCCGTCCGGCCGCCATTTCACCGCATGGAAGGTCTTGGAGCGGATCGGCACCTCGCCGACCACGCTTCCCTCGTCGTTGATGCCATAGGCGCGGGCGTTGAAGCCGCCGGGGAGGGTGCCGAGATCGGTGATGGTTCCGTCCGGAGCCCAGCGAACGGCGCGCTCGCCGGCGGGGGTGTCCGCGTAGCCGACGGTGTCGCCATGGTCGTTGATTCCGTAGGCGTAGCTGAGGGTGCTGCCGGGAAGGGCGCCGAGTTCGGTGACGCGCCCGTCGGGGCTCCACCGGACGGCGTGGTTCTCGCCGCTCGCCGTGTCGCCGTAGCCGACGATGACCCCGCGGTCGTTGACGGCGGTCGCCCGGCTGGTCGTCCCGCCCGGCAGCAGGTCGAGGCTGACGATGGTCCGTTCGGTCCAGGGGGCCGCGCTCGCGGGCACCGGCGCTCCGACCATTGTTAACGCGACGGTGGCGAGCCCGGCCAGGAACACGGTTTTCGATCTTTGAAGATCCACCATGCGGTCATTACAGCATGACTGGATCAATTTGCAACCGGGTGATTCTGATTGGGGAGGTCCTTCGATGTTTTAGGGGCAGCCGGAAGCCGGGCGTTAGTTGCGAAGGCTCCCGGGTGCCGGCCGCGGGCAGGTGGCGCGGGTTTCGGAAAATGGGTTGGCGCATGTTGTGGGCGGTGCGAAAATCTGTCCATGGATAGGCCGGATTTTCTGGAGTTCGATTACCTGCGGGAGATCGAGAGACTGGCCGGCGCCGTTGTCGCCGCAGCCGACACCGGAGTCGGGGATGGTGGTGAAGCGAATGGAACGTTGCGATCCGGTATCGACGCGCTCGCCCGCGTCCTGCGCTATTACCACTTTCCGCTGGACGGATGCCTGGACGAGGAGGCGGATCGCCGCCGGGTCAGGCTGGCGGGGGCTGCGATCATCCGTCCCGACGCCATGCCGATCGGGATGAGCTGTACCTATCAGGCGGCGTGCAAACGACTCGGCGTGGAAGCGCGGCCGGAAGGGTGGGCTCTGTGGAACACCTGGGGTGAGGGTGAGCTGAGGGTCACCATGGTCGTGGCGGCGGTGGAGGCCACGGAGGGCTTGTTCATGAACTGGGCCAAAGGGAGGGACCTGCTCCCCGTCATGCCGCTGCCCTCCCAGGTCGCCCAGGTCATCGCGGGCTGGATCGAGCCGCCCACGTTCTCGCCTTACGGCAGGAGGAGGTTGGGGCTCGACGGGGACGCTCTCTGACCCGTGCGGGCTCAGCGTTTGATGGCTATGCCGCCGTGGATGGTTATCTGGTCGTCGGCCAGGGCGGAGGACTCCTCGTCGGGGTGCCAGCGGTGGACGGGGACGACGCCCGGGTCCAGGATCTCCAGGCCGTTGAAGAAGGTTTCCACGACTTCCTTGGTGCGGGCCACCGTGGGGATTCCGTGGGCGTTGTAGGCGGCCACGCCCGCCTTCACCACCTCGGGGTTGTTGTCGAAGGTGGTGGTGGACAGGGCCAGGATGCTGCCCGGGGCCAGGGGGGCCATGAGGTGGTCGATGATGCGGCGCACTTCGGCGTCGTCGACGATGAAGTGCAGGATCGCGATGAGGCTCAGCGCGACGGGCCGGCTCAGGTCGAGGTACTCGCGCAGTTGGGTGGAGCCCAGGATCGCGTCCGGGTCCCGGAAGTCGGCGTCGAGGTAGCCCGTCTTGCCCTCGCGGGAGCTGGTGAGCAGGGCGCGGGCGTGGACGAGCACGATGGGGTCGTTGTCGACGTAGACGATCCGCGACTCGGGGGCGACGGACTGGACGACCTCGTGCAGGTTCGGGGTGGTGGGGAGGCCGGTCCCGATGTCGAGGAACTGCCGGATGCCGTGGTCGGCGGCGAGGTGGTGGGCCATCCTGGCCATGAACCTGCGGTTGGCCCGCATGCCGATCGGGAGGACGGTCCAGTCCTTGACGATGTTCGCCGCCGCCGCCCGGTCGGCGGGGTAGTTGTCCTTGCCGCCGAGTAGATAGTCATAGATTCGGGCCGAATGCGGGATATCGGTCTGGAGGTCCAATTCGCGGTCGGTCACATCGGTCCCCTGATCGTCGGACGGCCGGTAGTTGATCTACCTTAAGCGTTTTCGCTCATCGGGGGCGGATAGCGGATCATTTTGCCCATCGGGCAATCACGGTGTCAGCCGAGGAGGTCGCGGAGGAAGTCGCGGTAGTCCTCGTGCAGGTCGTGGCATGCCTGGCGGGCCAGGTCGAACTCGCCGCGCAGGACGCCGTCGGCCAGGACGCGGTGGCGCTCCAGGGTGGCCTCGTCCATGGTCGTGCCGTTGGGGCTGATCCTGATCACGGTCGTGATCTCGCTGGTCAGGTCCTCCCAGAGGCGGACGGCGGTCGAGGAGCGCGCGGTCGCGACGATCGCGCGGTGGAAGCGGTGGTCGGCGCGGGTCGCCTGGGTGCCGTTCGCGACGCAGCGTTCGAGTTCGGCGAGGGCGGCGCGGAGTTCGGCGGCCTCCGGGCCGCCCGGGTCGCGGCGGGACGCGACGCCGAGCACCCCGCACTCGATCACCTCGCGCATCACGGTCACGTCGATGAGGGAGCGCTGGGCGTCCTCGGACTGGACCGCGACGTCCTTGTCGGTCACGAAGGCGCCGCGCCCGACCTGGATGTCGACCAGGCCGAGGGAGCTCAGCATGCCGAGCGCCTCGCGGACCACCGGGCGGGAGACGCCGAACGCCTCCGACAGCCGCCGCTCCGAGGGGAGCCGCTCGCCGGGGCCGTAGCGGCGGGCCCGGATGTCCTGGAGGAGCTGGTCGGCGACGCGGGAGCGCTGGGTTCCGGCGCTCATCGGGGGCCGCCGGGACGCGCGGGCGCGCGCCGGAGGTCGGGGGCGTCGCTCCTGCGGCGCGTCATCACTTCGGCTCCTTCGCTCACTGCCGCCCTGTCCGGGTGGCGCACGTGCAACATACCGGCCGCGTCTGGACAGGAGCGGGAGGCGTTGCTACATTCCCGGCAACTGGTAAGACCAGTAATACCAGATGAGGGAGGGGGTGCTTGCCGGTGGGTGAGGGTGAGCTCGGCCCGGAGGCCGCCTGGGCGCCGCGCGTCGGGGTCGACGGGCGCAAGTTCCCGGGCGCGGCGCGGGGCGGGTGCCATGACACGCTCATCCGGGCCCGCGCGGCGGGGTTCGACGGGGTCTTCTTCCGCACCGTGCTCGACATGAGCCCGCGCCTGGACGACGGCGAGCTGAGGGAGATCCGCGAGCACGCCGACGACCTCGGCATGTACGTCGAGGCGGGGCTCGGCAAGGTCAACCCGTTCGCCACGCCGGAGGCGCCCGAGCTGAGGGCGGCGGGCGGCGGCGACATCCTGCTCGGTTTCCGCCGCATGATGGAGGCCGCCGCGCGGATCGGGTGCGTGGAGCTGTGGGCGGCCACGACCAACTACCAGCTCGGCTACCCCGGCAGGTTCGTCTGGGACCGGTTCCGCACCGACGTGGCCTGGTCGGAGCAGCTCGCGGCGACGCGCCGCTTCCTGGAGCGGCTGCGTCCGATCGCCCTGGACCTCGGCGTGCACGTCAACCTGGAGACGCACGAGGAGATCACCTCGTTCGAGCTGGTCGCGCTGGTCGAGGCCGTCGGCCCGGACGTGCTGGGCATCGTCTTCGACACGGCGAACCCGTTGCAGCGGCTGGAGCATCCGCGGTTCACGACCGAGCGGGTCGCGCCGTATGTGCGGCAGACCCAGCTCAAGGACTGCGCGCTGACGCCGGTGGAGGGCGGCTACCGGTTCGACCTGACGTCCTGCGGGGACGGCGTGGTCGATTTCGACCACGTGCTCTCGACGCTGGCGCGCACCGCCCCGGCGGTCAACCTGACGATCGAGAACCAGGAGTCGCGGGACGACTTTCCCGGCCCGGCGCCGGTCACGGTGCTGCCGATCCGCGATCCGGAGTTCGTCGCGTCGCATTCCGACCTGACCGTTCCCGAGTTCGCGGCGTTCACCTCCCTGGTCCACGAATGCGGGCCCCGGCCCGCGATACCGGCCCGTTTCGGTCATGAGGAGGCGATGGACGCCGTGCTGCGCAGCCGCGACCACATCAGGCGATCGGCCGCGTCCCGTCCGATGGCGGTGCCGGCGTGACGGCGGCGCCGACGCGGGTCGGGATCGACGGGCGCAAGGTCCCCGGCGCCACGGGACGCCCGGCCATCGAGCGCCTCGACCTGGCCAAGGAGCTGGGCCTGGACGGCGTCTTCTACCGGACGGTCTTCGACATGGACCCGGGCCTGGACGCCGGGCGCCTGGCCGAGCACCGCCGGCGCGCGGACCAGCTCGGGCTCTACCTTGAGGCCGGAATCGGAAACGTCAACCCCTACGCGATGGCCGAGCATCCGCATTTGCGGAAGGCCGGTGACGGGGACACCGTGCTCGGTTTCCGGCACGCGATCAGGGCGGCGGCCGAAATCGGGTGCCGGGAACTGTGGGTCGTCACCGGCGGTTTCAAGAACTTCCCCGGCCGGTTCGCCTACGACCGTTTCCGCACCGACGTCGACTGGTCCGCGCAGTTGGAGGAGACCGCGCGTTTCCTCGAACTGCTCGCGCCGATCTGCCGGGAGCACGGCGTCCACCTCAACCTGGAGACGCACGAGGAGATCACCTCGTTCGAGCTGGTCCGGCTGGTCGAGCGCGTCGGCCCGGACGTCCTCGGCATCACCTTCGACACCACGAACCTGCTCCAGCGCGGGGAGCATCCGCTGGAGAGCGCCCGGCGGGTGGCGCCCTACGTGCGGCAGACCCACGTCAAGGACTGCCTCCTCGGCATCGGCGAGGACGGGATCCGCTACCAGCTCCGGCCCGTGGGCTCCGGCGTGCTCGACATGGCGGGGCTCCTCGGGGTGCTGCGGGACGCGGGGGCCCGGCCCAACCTGAGCCTGGAGACCCTCACCTCGGCGGCCGAGTCCGGCGGGGGCGAGGACGGCCTCCACCCCTACCTGCGCCCCCTGACGATCGAGCTGTACGACCCGGTCTGGCATGCCATGCACCCGGATCTGAACTCCGTCGAGCTGACCGCGACGGTCCGGCTCGCGGTGGAGGGAGAGCGGAGGGTGGCCGAGGGCGGCGCCGAGTCCATGGCCGCATTCGCCGGACGCCCCTTCTCCCATGCCGACGCGGTCGCGTTCGTCCAGGCCGGAGCCGCGCACCTGCGCTCGCTGGAGTCCGGATGGAGCCCGCCATGCGAGGGGTAGCGGCGGGGCGGCTGCCCGCGCGGTGGGAGGAGTTGTGGCGGCGGGTCGACGACGAGGCGCTCGACGCGATCGTGGTCCTCGGCGCGCCGGGCGCGCTCGGGCCGACCGCTGACTCGCCCGGAAACGTGCGGTTCCTGACCGGCTGGGCGCCGCCCCTCGGCCCCTCCGGTGTCGTGCTCCGCCGTGGCGAGCGGCCGGTCGTGCTCGCCGTCGGGCCGCACGACGCCAGGGGCTTCCGCGCCCGGCTGGGCGACGCGGCGGACGTCTGGCAGGTGGCGGGGCCGTCGGCGCTCGCCGAGATGGTGCCGCCCCTGTCGCGCGTCGGCGTCGCCGGGCTGGCGGAGCTGCCCGCCTCGCTGGCGGACGCGCTGCGCGGCCGATGGCGCGAGCCGCATCCGATCGACGCGCACCTCCACGCCATGAGGGCGCTGCACTACGCCGACTTCGCCGACCTCGCGCGGGCCGCCGCGGCGGTCTCGGACGCGATGGTGGAGCGGGTCCTCGCCACGGCGGCGGAGCGTCCGGTGACCGGCGCGGAGCTGATGGTGGCGGCCGAGCGGGAGGGGCGCTCGCTCGGCGCCGAGTCCGCTGGGTGCTGGATCGCGACCGGCCCGGCGCCGTCCACGACCTACTTCGAGCAGCGGGAGCTGCGGGACGTCCTCGAAAAGGGCGACCGGCTCCAGATCGGGACCACCGTCCGCTACGAGGGCTTCTACGGGCAGAGCCTCAGGACCGCCGTGGTGGGCGCTCCCTCGGCGCTGCTGGAGGAGCACAACCACCGCCTGCTCGCCATGCAGGACGAGATCGCCGCGCTGATGCGCCCCGGCGTCCCGCTCGCGGACGTCGCCGCCCGCATGGACGAACTCGTCGGCGCCGCGTGCCCTTACCCGGCGAAGGCGGACCCGTTCCGGTTCCAGTTCTGCCACGGCCTCGGGCTCAGCTACTCCGAGCCCGCGATGCGCGCCGTCAGCGGCGCGGGCCAGGCCGACCCGCGGTTCGCGGGGGCGGTGCTGGCCGAGGGGATGGTGGTGGAGGTCCACCCGAACTACTCCGTGCCGGACCTCGGCCATGTGTGCGCCGGGGACATGGCCCAGGTGACCCCGGCCGGAGCGGTCTGGCTCACCTCGTCGGCCCGCGGCCTCGCCCGCCTCGGCGACGGTCCCGGCCGGTCCCGCCCCAACTCATGAAGGGTGCCACCGTGATGGAACAACCCCGGTTCACCGATCCTCCAGCCGGCGCGACGCGGGGGCGGGGATCCCCTTCCCGCCGGCGGTTCCTCAAGGCCGTGGCGGCGGGATCCCTGGTGGCCGGCGCCGCGGCCTGCGGGGGCGGTGCGGCGGCCGGAAGCGGGTCCAAGTCCCGGCTCAGGGTCGCCCTCGGGTGGGTCACCAACATCGAGTTCGCCGGGTTCTGGCTCGCGGTCGAACGCGGCTACTACCGCGACGAGGGCCTCGACGTCACGTTCAAGGGCGGCGGGACGAACGCGCCGCTGCCGCACGTCCAACTCGCGTCCGGCGCGGCCGACCTCGCGGTCGACCCGAACATGCGCCAGGTGCTGGAGGTGATCGGACGGGGCAACGACCTGGTGCTGCTCGGCGCGCAGTTCCAGACCGACCCGAACGGGCTGCTGTCGCTGTCCAAGCGCCCGCTGACCGGGCCGCGCGACCTGCCCGGACGGCGGATCCTCAGCCAGCAGGGCACCCAGCCGGTGCTGGAGGGCCTCTACCGGGCCAACCACCTCAGGCCCGACTTCCGGTTCGTGCCGACGGGGTTCGATCCCGGCGCGCTGATGCAGGGCAAGGGCGACGCCTACAACTGCTTCGTGACGAACCAGCCGATCACGCTGGAGACCAGGTTCGGCCTGCGGCGCGGCTCCGGCTACGAGGTCGTGACCTACGGCGCGCTGGGCTGCCCCGCGTACGCGAGCGTCATCTCCTGCAAGCGGGCGATGGCGGCCCAGCACCGGGACGCCGTCGTCAAGTTCATGCGGGCGTCCGCGCGCGGCTGGCAGGACAACCTGGCCGACCCCGGGGCGGCGGTCGAGGTCGTGATGGACAAGTACGGGCTCGACCTCGGGCTCGACCGGAGGCAGCAGACCCGCCAGAACGAACTCCAGACGCCGCTGACCGCGAGCGCGCTGACCAGGGCCAAGGGGATGCTGCGCATGGACCCGCAGGTCATGGCCTCCACGATGTACCCGTGGCTGCGGCTGGCGGGGGCGGCGAACCTGCCGGACGTGCGCAAGGTCGTCGACACCTCCGTCCTGGACGAGGTGTTCAAGAACGGCGCGCGGCTGTGAGCGGCGCGGTGGTCGACAACGGGCGGCCGTCCAGGGGCACGGACGCGGGACACGCGGCGGTCGAGCTGCGCGGGGTCGTCAAGGAGTTCCCGCTGTCGCGGCGGCGCGAGCCCCTGCGCGCGCTGGACGGGGTCGACCTGACCATCGCGCACGGCGAGTTCGTCGCGCTTCTCGGCCCCTCGGGCTGCGGCAAGTCCACGGTGCTGCGGATGATCGCCGGGCTGGAGGCGCCGACGGCGGGCTCGGTCGAGGTGGCGGGCGGCGCGCCGGCGGCGCTGATCGAGCGGCACCGCCTCGGCGTCGCCTTCCAGGACTCGGCGCTGCTGCCGTGGGCGACCGCCTGGGACAACGTCGCGCTGCCGTTCCGGCTGGCCGGGCGCCCCGTCCCCGAGGAGCGGGTCCGCGCGCTGCTGGAGACGGTCGGGCTGGAGGGGTTCGCGCGGGCGCGCCCGAAGCAGCTGTCCGGCGGGATGCGGCAGCGGATCTCGATCGCGCGGGCCATGGCGCTGGAACCCGACGTGCTGCTGCTGGACGAGCCGTTCGGCGCCCTGGACGCCGTCACCCGCCGCAGGCTCAACCTGGAACTCGGGGCGGTGTGGGCGCGGCTGCGCACCACGACCGTGCTGGTGACCCACGACGTCGCGGAGGCCGTCCAACTCGCCGACCGGGTCGTCGTGATGACCGGGCGGCCCGGAGCGCTCGCGCATGTCGAGCCGGTGTCGGCGCCGCGTCCGCGCGGGGAGGACTTCACCCGGGGGCACGCGTTCCACGAGGTCGTCGACCGGCTCGTCGCGCTGCTCGACGACCCCTCGGGCGGGCGGCGATGACCGGCGCGCGGCGGCTCGGGACCGGCGTCCTCGGCGTCGGCGTGCTGCTGGGCGTGCTGGAGCTGGTCGGGCGGACGGGGGCGGCGGGCGACACGTGGCCGCCGCTGTCGTCGGTCCTGTCCTACGGCGCCGGCGAGCCGGGGCGGGTGATCCTCGCCCGCGCGACGCGGGCGACCGTGGCCGAGGCCGCCACCGGGCTGCTCGCCGGGGTCCTCGCGGGCGTGGCCGCCACCGGGATCGGCCTGGTCGTCCCGTGGCTGCGGGCCGGGATGAGCCAGCTCGCCGTCCTGCTCAGCACCGTGCCGCTGATCGCGCTCGGCCCTGTGCTGGTCACCACCGTCGGCAACGAGCGGACGCCGCCGGTGATCGCGGCGCTCGGCGCGGGGTTCGCGGTGTTCGTCGCGATGTCCTCGGCGTTCTCCGCGCCGCGCACGAACCTGGACGACGTGTTCGAGGTGCTCGGCGCCTCGCGGGCGAGCACGCTCGCGCGGCTGCGCGCGCCCGCCGCCGTCCCGGCGTTCTTCGACGGGCTCGCGCTCGCCGCCCCGGCGGCGCTGCTCGGCGCGGTCGTCGGGGAGTGGTTCGGGGCGCCGCGCGGCATCGGCGTCCTGCTGGTCAGCTCGATGCAGAACTTCGCGGTCGTCCAGCTGTGGGCGGCGGCGCTGTGCGTCTCGCTCGTGTCCCTGGCCGCCTACGGGACGCTGACCGGGGTCCGCCGGGCCTCGGTCCGCCGGTTCACCTGAAGGGGTGCCCGTGAACGAAGCGCGTTTCCTCAACCGGTTCCTCCAGGTCGCGTGGCCGTCCGCGCTGCTTGTCGGCGGATGGGCGGTGTGGGTGCGGGCCAACGGCTACACCGACCTCGTCGCGCCGATGCCGCAGAGTGTGGCCGCCGACGTCCTCACCCACCCCGGGGCCTACCTCGGGCCGGTGCTCACCACGACCTGGACGGCGCTCGCGGGCCTGGTCGCCGGGACGCTCCTCGGCGGCGTGCTCGCGGTCGCGGTCTGGTCGTCCCGGCTGCTGACCGCCGTGCTGACCCCGGCGGCGGTGCTGATGCGCTCGGTGCCGGTGGTCGCGATCGTCCCGGTCATGATCGGGCTGTTCGGGACGGGCCGCCCGGCGGTGGTCGCGATCACCGTGGTGGTGACGTTCTTCCCGGCGTTCAGCCTGGTCGCCTCGGGGCTCCGGGCGCCCTCGGCGAGCACGCGGGACGTCTTCACGGTGCTCGGCGCGTCCAAGCCCGCGACGCTGGCCCGGCTGCTGATCCCCTACGCGGTGCCGAACGCGCTGGTGGCGGTGCGGATCGCGGCTCCCAGCACGATCCTGTCGGCGATGCTGGCGGAGTTCCTCATCGGCAAGAGCGGCCTGGGCTTCATGTTCGTCGACTCGGTGTCGTACTCGCACTACGCGCGGGCGTGGGGGACCGGGGTGGTCGCCGCGGCGCTCGCCGTCGCCTCGTTCGTCGCCGCGACCCGGCTGGAGCGCCGGACCCTGGAGCGGGTGAGCTGACCCCATGCGCGACGACCACGGAGACCGGAGGGACGGCGCCTTCCGCGTCAGCCCCTTCAACGCGAGTCCCGACCTGCACGACGCCTACGACTGGCCCGACCCGTTCACGCTCATCGACAGCACGCTCCGCAAGACGCTGTTCACCGCCGGGACCCTCACGAGCATCGACGGGTTCCTGCGGATCGCCGAGCAGCTCGCCTTGGCGGGGGTGCGGCACGAATGCCTCAACGTGGACTGGACGGGGGCCACCGCGCCGCCCGAACGCCAGCTCGAACTGCTGCGGGCCGTCGGCTCCCGCGACTTCGGGTTCACGCTGAACGTGTTCGCCGACACCCTGCTGTCGGACGGGACGCACGTCCCGCCGGTCGGCGTCCGCGAGACCGCCGAGCTGCTCGTCGACCTCGGCGCCGACACCCTGGCCCCCGGCATCGTCGCAGCGGACGGCGCGGACGCCCGCGCCCGCCAGCTGGACGAGCTGGAGGAGCTCTTCGACGCCGCCCGCGAACTGGGCGTCGGAGTGACCGTCACGCTGGCGCAGGTGGGGCTGCGCGACCTCGACGAGATGGTGCCCGCCGTCGACCGCGCGGTCGAGCTGGGGGCGCTGCGGATCGACCTGATGGACTCGGTGAGCAGCCTCGGGCCGGAGGCGATGAAGGCGTTCGTCCGGGCGTTCCGCGACCGGATGGCGGCGCCCGTCCCGCTGACCATGCACACCCATGACGACTTCGGGCTCGCGGCGGCGTGCGCGATCGCGGCGGCGACGGCGGGCGCGTCCCCCGACGTCGCGGCGGGCGGCGTGTCGTACCGGTGCGGGTTCGCGGCGATGGAGGAGGTGGTGCTCGCCCTTGAGACCCTCTACGGGGTGCGGACGGGCATCGACCTGACGGCGCTGACCCGGCTGGCGCACACGGTGGCGCGGGAGTCGGGGCTGCCCGTCCCGCCGCTCAAGCCGGTCGTCGGCCGGTACGCCCACCTGCGCCACATGCCCCGCGACGTCGCCGCCGCCCTGCGGGACGGGCCGGACGCCTTCCCGCCGCCCTCCTCCTGCTACGCCCCGGAGATGGTCGGCGGGCGGCTGGAATGGGTGTGGGACGGCCTCGGCACCGACGACATGGCCTTGGCCCTGGGCGAGTCCCGGGGCGAGAGGTTCACGGCGCAGGAGGCGGTGGCCGTCCGCCGGGCGCTGGACGCGGCGGTGGCCGGGATCGGGGAGTATCCGCGCTGGCTCGAACCGGGCCGCGTCGCCGAGATCGCCGATCGGACCCTCGCCGAGCTGCGGGCCGCGCCCCCGGCCCCCGCCGTGGACGGGGTGGCCGCCTTCGACGGGCTCGCCGTGCGCGAGGCCATCGAGGCGGCCTACGCCTGCTGCCGCTGGGCGCCGTGGGCCGACCGGCTCGTCGCGGGCCGCCCGTACCGCACCTTCGACGCGCTGGACGCGGCGGCCCGCGCGGGCCTGGCCGCCCTGGGGGAGGACTCGCTCGTCGCGCTGATCGGCAAGCATCCGCCGATCGGCGCCGACACGCGAACGGAAGGCCCGCCGGGCTTCTCCGCGGCCGAGCAGTCCTCCCTGGCCGCCGCGCCTCCCGCGTCGATGCGCGAGATCGAGCGGCTCAACGCGGCGTACCAGGCCCGCTTCGGGTTCACCTATCTGGTCGCGGCCGAGGGGCGCGGCGCCGCCGACCTCGTCGCGGACGTCCGGCGGCGCCTGCGCAACCCCCGGTCGCGGGAGCTGGCCGTGGCCCGCGCGGAGCTGACCGCGATCGTCCTGGGGCGGTTGCGCCGCACGGTCGCCGGGGAGGCGGTCAGTCCCAGTTGAGGGCGACCTGCGTGAGCTGCTCGCCGTTCTCGTAGACGGTGACGACGGAGTTCACGCCGCTGCCGTCGTCGGTGGGCGAGAAGTCCCACGACGTCCACCCCTCCCCGGCGGCGACGTCGGCCTCCTCGGCGGCGTGCTCCCCGGTCACGTAGTCGACCGTCACCCTCACGTGGCGGTCCTCGGGGCACTGGACGGTCCACACGGCGGCGGCCCTCAACTGCCCGTCGGGGGCGTAGAGCTCGTCGCCGTCCACCACGGCGTCGCACACCGTGGCCGCCGGGGCCCGGACGGGGGCGGCGATGGCGGGGGCGGCGGTCACGCCCCCCGCCACGACGGCCGCCAGGGACATTCCTGCAAGGATTCGTGCGCGCATCGTCGGTCTCCTTCTCATGCTGCGCTGCTCGTGCCCTTGCAGTCTGCGGTCCGGACCCCCGGGCGGGTCGACCCCGCCTACGGGCGGACCCGGGTACGGCCAGCACTACCTCCGCGCGTGTCCTCCCTGGTCATCAGGCCATCGCGACGAGGATCGACCGCTCGCCGGTGTAGGACTCGCGGCCGTGGGCCGCCAGCATGTTGTTGACGATGAGCATCGACCCTTCGCTCCACGGCAGGGCCAGGGACGCCTCCGCGTAGGCGGCGTCCACCGCGGCGATGTCGTCCGGCTTGATGGGCGACCCGTCTCCGAAGTAGGCGTTGCGGGGGAGGTCCTCCTCCGCGTACACCGCGAGCAGGGCCTCCTGGACCTCCTCGTCGAGCGCGCTGACATGGAAGAGGTTCGCCTGGTTGAACCAGACCTCGGCGCCCGTGACCGGTTCGGTGCGCCAGGCGGGCCGCCGGTGGCTGGTCCGCAGGCCGCCGTCACCGGTCCAGGTGAAGCTCTGGCCGTGCTCGCGGCAGTACCGCTCGACCTCCTCGCGGCGGTCGGTCTGGAACGTCTCCTGCCAGCTCAGCCCGAAGCCCTCGCGGAACGTGCGGGTGTAGGCGACACCGGAGGCGAAGCGGTCGCGCACGTCCGGGGGGACCAGCCGGAGCACGGCCCGGCTGTCGGCGATCGGGGTGGCCCCGCCCGTCTCGGCGGCGGTGCGGCACAGGAAGAACAGCGTGTCCGGCCAGCGGTCGGAGTAGGAGTTCTCGTTGTGCATCGGGATCACCTGGTCGGGCGGGTACTCGGTCGAGGTGTAGATGTTCGCCTCGACCTCCGTCCGGGGCGTCGAGCGCTCGTTGTAGCCGAGCGGCTCGCCGCCGACCGCCCGGACCGCCGCCGCGAACAGCGCGAGGTCGACGGGGAGCCCGGTGAGCAGCACGGCCCCGTACGTCCGCAGGCACGCGCGGACGCGGTCGCCGTGCTCGGCGATCCACCCCTGGTGGTCGGCGACCCGCCCGCCCAGCGCGTAGACGGCCGCGCGGGTGTGCGCGTTGCCCTCCAGGTGCCCGGTGACCTCCCCGAGCCTGGCGAGATCCGTGGGCAGTTCGGTGGTCATGTCCCCTCCTGGGCGAGCATCCGCCGGACGGTGCGCTTGGTCAGGACGTCCTGGACGGTCAGCGGGATCGACGCGCGACGCGCCCGCGTCACCAGCTTCGCCGCGCCGATGCTCGTCCCGCCGAGCTGGAAGAAGTCGTCGTCGGGGCCGACGGCGGCGGCGCCGGTGAGGTCCGCGACGAGGGCGCGCAGCGTCTCCTCCTCGGCGGTGCCCGGGGCGGCGCCGCCGTTCCCGGTGCGGGCGGGCGCGGCGGGCAGGGCCGCGGTGTCGACCTTGCCGTTCGCGGTGAGCGGCAGCTCGGGCAGCGGCACGAGGTCGGCGGGCACCATGTGCGCGGGCAGCCGGTCGGCGGCGTGGCGGCGCAGGTCGTCCAGGTCGAGCCGGTCCCCGGCGGGCACCACGTGCGCGACGAGCCGGCGCGGCCCCCCGCTGCACGCGCTCCGCGCGGTGACGACGGCGCGCGCCACGCCGGGATGCTCGGTGAGCACGACCTCGATCTCGCCCGGCTCGATCCGGTAGCCGTCGAGCTTGACCTGGTCGTCGACCCGGCCGAGGTACTCCAGCCGCCCGTCGGGCAGGGCCCGGACGAGGTCGCCGGACCGGTACATCCGCGCCCCCGGCGGGCCGGACGGGTCGGCGACGAAGGCGGCGGCGGTCGTGGCGGGCCGCCCGAGGTAGCCGCGGGCGAGCTGGGCGCCCGCGATGTACAGCTCGCCGGACGCGCCGTCGGTGGCGGGTTCCAGCCGCTCGTCCAGGACGTGCAGGCGGGTCCCGGCGGTGGGCCGCCCGATCGGGACGCGGGACATGCCGTGCAGGTCGCCCCGGCGCAGGTGCGCGGCGCAGCAGCCGACGGCGGCCTCGGTCGGCCCGTACTCGTTGACGACGGTGACGTCCGGGTGCCGCTCCCACCACGCCTCCAGCTGCGCGGACGTCAGCGCCTCCCCGCCGACGACCAGGTGCCCGGTGGGGGAGCACCACGGCGGCGACGCGGTGAGCAGCGGCAGGTGCGAGGGCGTGACCTTGAGCAGGCCGGGCCGTCCGGTGCCGTCGGCGCGCGCGGCGTCGGCGCCGAGCGCGCGCAGGTCGACGACCTCGACGGCCCCGCCGGTGACCAGCGGTCCGTAGAGGGTCGTGACCGTCATGTCGAACGACACCGACGAGTGCAGCAGCGCGCGCTCGGCGATGCTGGGGTAGGCGGCGACCACGTGGTCGAGGTAGGCGGCGAGGGCGCCGTGCTCGACCACGACGCCCTTGGGGCGCCCGGTGGAACCGGACGTGTAGATCACGTACGCGGCGTCCGACGGCGTCACGCGGGGGAGCGGCGCCCGCGTCTCCGCCGGTTCCGGGGGTCCGTCCAGCACGGGGCCGTCGTGGACCCGCCGGAGGCCGGGCGCGTGGCGGGGCGAGGTGATGACGAGCGAGGGGGCGGCGTCCTCCAGGAGGAAGCGGGTGCGCTCGGACGGGTCGTCCGGGCTGATCGGGACGTAGGCCGCCCCGGACCGCAGCACCCCGAGCAGCGTCGCCACCAGGTCCGCCGACCGGTCCAGGACCACGGCGACCAGGTGGCCGCGCCCGATCCCGCGCGCGTTCAGCGACCCCGCGAGCCGCGCGGACCGCGCGTCGAGGTCGGCGTAGGTCAGGGCGTGGTCGCCGTCCCTGACGGCCGGGGCGTCCGGGTCCTTGGCGGCTCGGGCCGCGAACATCTCGGGCAGCGGGAACTCCGCGTGCATCGCCGTCACTCCTCCGCCCCGATGAGCCGGACCACGGCCTGCGCCACGGCGGGGTCGCCGAGCAGGCGCTCCCGCTCCAGGCCGGTGCGGACGGGGTTCGGGGTGAACGCGGCCGGCTGGACGTGGTCGCGGGAGACCACCGCCGCGCCCCTGGCCCAACCGGGACCGGGCTCCACCCGGCGCGCGGCCCGCAGGTAGGAGATGTAGGAGCCGAACACGGCGACCAGTTCCTCGCCGACGTCGGCGTCGATGTCGGCGCGCTCGAACGTGATCCGGCTGGCCTGCCCGTACAGCTCGTAGAGCGCTCCGGCGACCTCGTCGAAGTCGTCCGGGGTCGCCGCGACCTGCTTGGCGGCCTTCTCCAGGAAGTCGGCGCGCTCCCGCGGGTCGAGCAGCGACATCGACCCGACGACGCCGTCGAAGTCGCGCCGGAGCGTGCTCGCGTCCGGCCGCCCGGGGTTGAACAGGACGGTCGCGGGCCGCGTGCCGCGCTCCCGCTCGATCCGGTCCGCGAGCGCGCAGGCGAAGATCGAGCCCGCGCAGTACCCGAGGATCGCCCCGACCGTCGCGGGCAGGTCGCCGGCCCACCGGTCGAGGAGCTGCGCGTCCGTCCGCTCGCCCCTCGGCGGCTGCCCGCTCAGCCGGACGGTCAGCGGGCTCGGGAGCAGCTCCACGAGGTCGCGGAACGTGGCGTCCCTGCGGCCGGTGGCGTCGTAGTCGACGGCGAGGACGACCGGCCGCGCCGGGCCGCCGTCGCTGATGGTGGTCCAGGGTTGGCTCAATGCAGGTTCCGATCCGCTAGGGGAGACGTGGTGGGCACGCGGCTTTTCAGACGGCGGCGCTGAGGGCGACCGGCAGCGTCTCGGGCCCGTTGACGACGATCGAGTCCAGCAGCCTCGCCTCGCCGCGCCGCTCGACCCGGATCGACCTGCGGATCAGCTCCCCGTACAGGAGCCGCAGCTCGACGCGGGCGAGCATGCTGCCGAGGCAGAAGTGCTCGCCGAACCCGAGCGACAGGTGCCGGTTCGGCTGCCGGCCGACGTCGAAGCGGTCCGGCGCGTCGAACACCTCCTCGTCCCGGTTGGCGGACGGGAGCCAGAACACGACCCGGTCGCCGGCGGCGACGCTCCGCCCCCGGATCTCGGTCGGCCGCACGGCGGTGCGCATGATGTGGGTGGCGGTGGACGTCCAGCGCAGCACCTCCTCCACCGCGCTCGGCAGCAGGGCGGGGTCGGCGACGACGCGGGCCCACTGGTCGGGGTGGTCGAGGAAGGCGAGCATGCCCCCGGCGGCGGCGATGCGCGTGTTCTCCGTCCCGCCGACCAGGAGGTTGTCGCAGTTCAGGATGACGTCCTCGGCGCCGAGCGGGACACCGTCGATCGTCGCGGTGGCGAGCACGCTCACCAGGTCGTCGCCGGGGTTCGCCGCCTTCTCCGCCTGGAGCGTCTCGAAGTAGCCGAGGATGTCGAGGTGGGCGAACCTGCGGGTGAGCGCGTCGCCCGCGCCGAACGCCTGGCTCGTGAGCTCGTACAGCCGCTCCCAGTCGGCCTCGGGCACGCCCATCATCTTGCAGATCACATACAGCGGGATCCGGGCGGCGACGTCGGTGACGAAGTCGCAGGAGCCCCGCTCCAGCGCCCGGTCGACGACGCTCTCGGCGATGCCCGACATCTCCGCCTCCAGGGCGCGGACGGTCCGGACCGCGAACCAGCCGTCCACGAGCCCGCGCAGCTGCCGGTGCCGGGGCGGGTCGGTGAGCGCCAGGGTCCGGCCGCCGCCGGGGTCGGTGCCGTGCTCGGCCGGGCGGAGCAGGATCCCCGACGCCGAGCTGAACGTCTCGGCGTCGCGGTAGGCCGCCCTGATGTCGTCATACCTCGTCAGCGCCCAGAACCCCGGCAGCTCCCCGGGCGGATGCCAGAAGACCGGCTCGTTCGCGCGCAGCCATCGCCACTGGGAGAAAGGGTCGCCGTGGGAGTACAGCCCCGGGTCGACGAGATTGATATGCGGCGGGGACTCCACCGTTTCGCTCGGCATGCGAACGCCTCACAAATGTATTTCAAGCGCAATTATCGAGGGAAAGGAAGGGAGAAGGGCACGGTGGCACCGCGCGGGCCGGGGCGTCAAGGCGCGCGTTCGTGGGGCCGCCCCGGCGGCTCCGGGCCCGGCCTCGTTCAACTGCCGTCTCACCGCAGTTGAACGGCGCCCTGCGGCGTGGCCGACCGAAGTGTTCAGGCGGCCCGCGGCGCCGCCGAGTATTGATCGACCGGCCGCCGCCGGGCCACTCTGCGGAGAATCACCCCAGGGCAGGGCAGGCGGGGGACACGGCAGATCTGGAGCCTGCTCCGCGCATTGTTCGGCAGCTCTCGATTCGCCGGAGGTCGGCATGGCGTCGGTAAGCGGTCTCGTCCACACGATTTCGGCCGAGGAGGCGGAACAGGTCGAGCGCCTCACATTGGAGCTCTGCGACCGCTACGACGGGCCGGAGGACGAGGAACTGCTCACCGAACTGCCCGTGCTCGCCGCGGAACTGCCGCTCGGCACGCGCCGCTTCCTCCGCTCGTTCGCGCTGGAGGACGAACTCGGCTACTGCGTCATCCGAGGCCACCGCATCGACGACCTGCGCATCGGGGACACGCCCCCGCACTGGCGCGGCCGTCCCGCGCGCGCACCGGAACTCCCCGAGGAGTTCCTCATGCTGCTGCACGGCGCGCTGCTCGGCGAACCGTTCGGGTGGCGCACGCAGCAGGACGGGCGGCTCGTCCACGACATCTTCCCCATCAAGGGGTACGAGACCGAGCAGATGGGAATCGGCAGCGAGGAACTGCTGACCCTGCACACCGAGGACGCGTTCCACCCGTGGCGGGCCGACTTCCTGCTCCTCGGCTGCCTGCGCAATCCGAAGGGCATCGCGTCCACCGTCTCGGGCGTTCCCGTCGAACGGCTCGGCGACGCGCACCTGGACGCCCTCATGCGCGAGAACTTCGTCATCCGCCCCGACAATTCCCACCTCGCCAAGAACAACGCGGACGGCGACGAGGACAGCGGGAAGTTCGACGAGATCAGCCGGATGCTGGAGGACGACATCCGCGTCGCCGTCCTTTGGGGCGACCGGCGGAACCCCTACATCAGGATCGACCCGTACTTCATGGAGGTCCCCGACGAGCCGGTCGCCAAGGCCGCCTTCCACGCCGTCGAGGAGCTGCTGGAGAGCGGCGTCGAGGACCTGATCCTGGAGCCCGGCGACGTCCTCGTCATCAACAACCACCGGCTCGCGCACGGCCGCCGCCCCTTCCACGCCACCCACGACGGCCGCGACCGGTGGTTGAAGCGCGTGAGCGTGACCACCGACCTGCGCAAGTCGCGGTCGCGGCGCGGCGACGCGCGGGCCCGGCTGATCTGACCGTGCCCGCCTTCGCTGTGCCCGCCTTCGCTGTGCCTGCCTTGATCGTGCCCCCGTGCCTGACCGTGGCCGCGCACCGGCCGACGGAGTACACCTGTGACGCCGAGATCGGAGAGGAGCCTCGCCATGAGTGCCCGCAGTGACTGGAAGCCGCTGGAGCTCCGGCCGGACGGCGTCCCGGGAGGCGCCGACGGTCTGCTGGAGGCGCTCGACGCCGCGGGCGGCCCCGCCGAGCTGCTCGCCCGGGAGAAGGTCGTGGTGTTCCGCGACTTCCAGGTGATCGAGGAGGCGGTCGAGCCCGTCCTGGACGCGCTGCTGCCCAACCGCCTCTCCTACATGCACGGGACGTCACCGCGCGCCAAGGTCGGCGGCAACGTGTACACCTCCACCGAGTACCCGCAGCACCTGACGATCTCGATGCACAACGAGCTGTCCTACAGCCACCGGTGGCCCGAGCGGATCGTGTTCTTCTGCACCACCACCCCCGGGTCGGGCGGGGCGACCCCGGTCGTGGACGGCGCGCTGTGGCTGGACGTCCTCGACGAGGAGGTCCGGAAGGCGTTCGCCGGCGGCGTCCGGTACCTGCAGAACCTGCACGACGGGTTCGGGCTCGGCCGGAGCTGGCAGCAGACGTTCGAGACCGACGACCGCGCGACGGTCGAGGAGTACCTCGCGGCGGGCGAGTACGACTGGGAGTGGACCGCCGACGGGCTGCGCATGGCCAGCCCCGTCCGGCCGTCCACGATCGTGCATCCGGTCTCGGGCGCCGAGGTCTGGTTCAACCAGGTCGACCAGTTCCACCCGGCGGCGCTCGGCGACGACACCGCGCGGGAGCTGGCGCAGATCCTGCCGCCGGAGGAGCTGCCGCAGTCGGTGTCGTTCGCCGACGGCGGCCGCATCCCCGACGAGTACGTGCTGCAGGTCCGCGACCGCGGGCTGGACGCGGCGGTCGACGTCGACTGGCGGCGCGGCGACCTCATGGTCATCGACAACGTCGCCGTCGGCCACGGGCGGCGCCCCTTCACCGGGGACCGGCGCGTCCTGGTCGCGATGTCCGGCTGACCCCGGCCGCCTGTTCCACCCTCACCTGTTTCACCGCCGAGCGCGAACCGAACTGGGCGGTTTCGCGGCACGCCCCCGGACGAGGGGGCCGTGCCGTCCCAGTCGACGAGCCGAACGATGGGAGTGCGCGGGAATGCCTACGTCTGAGGGCCAGCTCCGGACGCTGATGGCCGGCCAGCTCGGCATGTGGCACGGTCAGCACCTCGCGCCCGGGAACCGGGCGTTCAGCGTCGCCGAGTACCTGGACATCCGGGGCCCGGTCGACCCGGACCTGCTCGCGCGCGCGGCGCGGCTCAGGGTGGAGGAGGCCGAGGCGCTCCGCCTGCGCGTCCGCGTGGTCGACGGCGAGCCGCGCCAGTACGTCCACGACGCGGCCGACTACCCCGTCCACGTCCTGGACGTCAGCGCCGAGCCCGACCCCCGCGCCGCCGCCGAGGCGTGGATGCGCGCGGAGCTGGACCGGCCCCGCGACCTCGAAGGCGGGCCGCTGTACAGCCACGCGCTCCTCAAGCTCGCCGCCGACCGCTGGTTCTGGTACAGCAGCGGCCACCACGTGGTCGTGGACGGGCAGGGCGGTGTCGCCGTCGCCGCGCGCGGCGCCGAGATCTACACCGCGCTCGCCGAGGGCCGCTCCCCGTCCGAGGGGCGCCTCGAACCGGTGTCGGTGCTGATGGACGCCGAGGACGCCTACCGGGCCTCCGACGCCCTCGACGCCGACCGCCGCTACTGGCGCGACCTGCTGGCCGACCTGCCCGCCGTCACCGAGGCGGAGAGCGGCCACCGGCGCCGGGCGCGGACCGCGCCCGTCCGGTACACGAGCACGTCGGGCTCCGACGCGGTCGACGTCCTGAAGGCGGCCGCGCGGCGGCTGCGGACGAGCCTCGCCGGGTTCCTCATCGCCGCCGCCGCGGTCTACGAGCACCGGATGACCGGGGCCCGGGACGTCGTGGTGGGCGTGCCCGTCCGCGCCCGGTCCGGGCGCCGGGAGAACGGCATCCCCGGCATGACGTCCAACGTCCTGCCGATCCGCTTCGCCATCGACACGGGCACCACCGTCGAGGAGGCCGTGCGGCAGACCTCCCGGGCCGTCCGGGAGGCGCTGCGGCACCAGCGGTACCGGTACGAGGCGATGCTCCGCGACCTGGCGATCGCCGACGGCGAGCTGTTCGGCCTGCTCGTCAACGTGATGACGTTCGACTACGACCTGCGCTTCGGCGACTGCGCGGCCACCGCGCACAACCTGTCCACAGGCCCGGTCAACGGCGTCCGGATCGACGTCTACGACCGGTCCGGCATGCAGGTCAACGTCGACGCCAACCCCGACGTCCACGACCTGGCCGGGGCGGAGCGGGTCTCCCGGCGCTTCCTCGGGATCGCGGAGTGGATGGCGGCCGCCGCCCCCGGCGACCGCGTCGGCCGCGCCCCCCTCATGGGCGAGGACGAGGCGCGGCGTCTGCTGGCGGAGTGGAACGACACGGCGGCCGAGGTCCCCGGCTCCGGCTCGACCCTGCCGGAGTTGTTCGAGGCGCGGGTGGCGGTTGATCCGGGTGCGGTGGCGGTGGTTTTCGAGGGTGTCGAGTGGACGTATGGGGAGGTGGAGGAGCGGGCGAATCGTTTGGCGCGGTTGCTGGTTTCGCGTGGTGTGGGTGCGGAGTCGGTGGTGGGTGTCCGTCTGGAGCGTTCGGCTGATCTGGTCGTGGCGCTGCTCGGTGTGGTGAAGGCGGGCGGCGCGTATCTGCCCATCGACCCTGAATACCCGGCGGATCGGGTGGAATACGTGGTCGAGGCCGCCGGCGCCGTCTGCGTGGTCACCCCCGAGGTGATGGCCGCATCGGCGGAGTTCTCCGGTGAAAAAATGGGTGCTGGAGACCGCTCCCTGCATGCCGACAATTCCGCCTATGTGATTTTCACGTCGGGGTCGACGGGGCGTCCGAAGGGTGTTGTCGTTTCGCATGCGGGGATCGTGAACCGGCTGGGGTGGATGCAGTCGCGGTTCGGTCTTGCGGCTGGTGATCGGGTTTTGCAGAAGACGC
Organism: Actinomadura sp. NEAU-AAG7; assembly: GCF_018603865.1. Classification (NCBI taxonomy): domain Bacteria; kingdom Bacillati; phylum Actinomycetota; class Actinomycetes; order Streptosporangiales; family Thermomonosporaceae; genus Actinomadura; species Actinomadura sp. NEAU-AAG7. The sequence continues at coordinate 95,861 of NZ_JAHFZY010000007.1, read as the reverse complement.
CCGCTGGTTTTGACGTGTCGGTGTGGGAGTTCTTCTGGCCGTTGCTGGAGGGCGCGACGCTGGTGGTGGCGCGTCCGGACGGCCACCGCGACCCCGCGTACCTGTCGGCCTTGGTGCGGGACCAGCGGGTCACCGTGATGCACTTCGTGCCGTCGATGCTGGAGGCGTTCCTGGCCGAGCCGTCGGCCGGGCGTTGCGGCGGCCTGCGTTACGTGGTGTGTTCCGGTGAGGCGTTGCCGTTGCCTGTGCAGCAGCGGTTCTTCGCGGTTCTGCCTGGTGTGGAGTTGCACAATCTGTATGGGCCGACGGAGGCGTCGGTGGACGTCACGGCGTGGCGGTGCCGTCCGGAGCAGGTTGAGGGGCCGGTGCCGATCGGCGCTCCGGTGGCCAACACGCGTGTGTATGTGCTGGATGGGTCGCTGGGACCGGCGCCGGTGGGTGTCCCCGGTGAGCTTTACCTGGCGGGTGTGCAGTTGGCGCGCGGGTATGTCGGGCGCGCCGGGTTGACGGCGGAGCGGTTTGTGGCTTCTCCGTTCGAGGTCGGTGGCCGGTTGTATCGCACGGGTGATGTCGTGCGGTGGAACCGCGATGGGCAGATCGAGTTCTTGGGTCGGGTGGATGAGCAGGTCAAGATCCGTGGTTTCCGGATCGAGCCTGCTGAGGTTCAGGCGGTCATCGCCGCTCATCCGGCGGTCGAGCAGGCCGCTGTGGTCGTCCGTGACAAGCGGCTAGTCGCTTATGTGGTTGCGGGCGATGACGTTGCGGAGTCTGTGCGTGAGTTCGCCGCGCGGCAGTTGCCGGAGTACATGGTTCCCTCGGCCGTCGTGGTGCTGGACGCTTTGCCGTTGTCGGTGAACGGCAAGCTTGACCGTAAGGCCCTCCCTGCGCCTGATTTTGAGGGGATGGCGGGGTCGGGTCGTGGTCCGGCCAATGCGCGGGAGGAGATCCTGTGCGCGGCGTTCGCCGAGGTTCTCGGCCTGGACACGGTCGGCGTCGACGACGACTTCTTCCGACTCGGCGGGCAGTCGCTCATGGCGATGCGCCTGGTAGAGGTCCTGCGGGAACGCAAGGTCTCGGTGTCGGTGCGCGCCCTTTTCGAGGCGCCGACTCCTGCTCGGCTGGCGCTTTCGGTGGGAACCGACCGGATTCCCGTTCCGGAGAACCTCATACCGGCGGACGCTACCGAGATCACGCCCGCGATGCTGCCGCTGGTGGAGCTTTCCGCCGATGAGATCGAACGGGTCGTCGCCACCGTCGAGGGCGGCGCGGCCAACGTCGCCGACGTGTATCCGCTGGCGCCGCTCCAGGGCGGACTGCTGTTCCACCACCTCGTCGCGGACGGCGGCGACGACGCCTACGTGATGCCCGCGGTGCTGGAGTTCGACTCGCGCGCCGGGCTGGACGTGTTCGTCGACGCGCTGCAGGAGGTCATCGACCGGCACGACGTCTTCCGCACGTCGGTGGTCTGGGAGGGGCTGCGGGAGCCGGTGCAGGTCGTGTGGCGGCGCGCGGTCCTGCCCGTCCGGGAGGTGGAACTCGATCCCGGGAGCACCGACCCGGCGGGCGACCTGGTCGCGCTCGGCGGCGGCACGATGGATCTGGGCCGGGCCCCGCTGATCGACGTGCTGTACTCCGCCATGCCGGGCGGCGGGGGCCGATGGCTCGCGCTGATGCGCATCCACCACATGGTGCGCGACCACACGACGCTGGAGATCGTCCTCGACGAGATGCGGGCCCTGCTCGCCGACGGCGGCGCGACGCTGCCGGAACCGGTGCCGTTCCGCGACTTCGTCGTGCAGGCCCGCGGCGGCATGCAGACGTCGGAGCACGAGCGCTACTTCGCCGATCTGCTGGAGGACGTCGAGCCGACGGCGCCGTTCGGGCTCGCGGACGTCCACGGCGACGGCGGCGACACCGACCAGCGGGTCGTGCCGTTCTCTCCCGAACTGCACGCACGCCTCCGGGATGTCGCGCGCCGCATCGGCGTCAGCGCGGCGACCGTGCTGCACGTGGCGTGGGCACGTGCCCTCGCGTCGCTGTCCGGCCGTGACGACGTGGTGTTCGGGACCGTGCTGTTCGGCCGGATGAACGCGGGCGCGAACCAGGTGCCCGGCCCGTTCATGAACACGCTGCCCGTCCGCGCCCGGACCCGCGACCTGGGCGTCCTCGACGCGATCACGGCGATGCGCGGACAGCTCGCGGAACTGCTGGAGCACGAGCACGCGCCGCTCGCCGTCGCCCAGCGGGCCGGCGGCGTGGCCGGTGACACGCCGCTGTTCACCTCCTTCCTGAACTACCGGCACAACCCCGGCAGGAACATGGAAGAGCTCTGGGACGGCGTGATGGACGGCGCCCGGCTCCTCCATGCGCGCGAACGCACCAACTACCCGCTCGCCGTGCTGGTCGACGACAACGGGGACGGCATCGAGCTGGCCGTGGACGCCGCCGCCCCGATCGACGCGGAGGCGGTCGGCGTCCTGGTGCGCACCACCACGGAGAACCTGGTGTCCGCCCTCGAAGGCGTCCTCGACGGCGGGCCGGAGCCACGGCTCGGAGCCGTCCAGGTGCTCGCCGACGACGAGCTGCGGCGTGTGCTGGTGGAGTGGAACGACACGGCGGCCGGGATCTCCGGTTGGACGCTTCCGGAGTTGTTCGAGGCGCGGGTGGCGGTTGATCCGGGTGCGGTGGCGGTGGTTTTCGAGGGTGTCGAGTGGACGTATGGGGAGGTGGAGGAGCGGGCGAATCGGTTGGCGCGGTTGCTGGTTTCGCGTGGTGTGGGTGCGGAGTCGGTGGTGGGTGTCCGTCTGGAGCGTTCGGTTGATCTGGTCGTGGCGCTGCTCGGTGTGGTGAAGGCGGGCGGCGCGTATCTGCCGATCGATCCGGGGTATCCGGCGGATCGGGTGGCGTATGTGGTGGAGGCGGCCGGCGCCGTTTGCGTGGTGACGCCTGAGGTGATGGCCGAGTCGGCGGAGTTCTCTGGCGAGGCGCTGGAAGAAGGCGCACGGACTCTGGGAGCCGGAAATCCGGCTTATGTGATTTTCACGTCAGGGTCGACGGGGCGTCCGAAGGGTGTTGTCGTTTCGCATGCGGGGATCGTGAACCGGCTGGGGTGGATGCAGTCGCGGTTCGATCTTGCGGCTGGTGATCGGGTTTTGCAGAAGACGCCCGCTGGTTTCGATGTGTCGGTGTGGGAGTTCTTCTGGCCTCTGTTGGAGGGCGCGACGCTGGTGGTGGCGCGCCCGGAGGGGCACCGCGACCCCGCATATCTGGCGTCGTTGGTGCGGGAGCAGCGCGTGACGACGCTGCATTTCGTGCCGTCGATGCTGGAGGCGTTCCTGGCGGAGCCGTCGGCCGGTGCCTGCGATGGGGTGCGGCGGGTGATCTGCTCGGGCGAGGCGCTGCCGCTGGCGGTTCAGCAGCGGTTCTTCGCGGTTCTGCCTGGTGTGGAACTGCACAACTTGTATGGGCCGACGGAGGCGTCGGTGGACGTCACCGCGTGGCGGTGCCGCCCGGAGCAGGTTGAGGGGCCGGTGCCGATCGGTGCGCCGGTCGCCAACACGCGTGTGTATGTGCTGGATGGGTCGCTGGGTGCGGTACCGGTGGGGATGCCGGGCGAACTGTACTTGGCGGGTGTGCAGTTGGCGCGCGGGTATGTCGGACGCGCCGGGTTGACGGCGGAGCGGTTTGTGGCTTCTCCGTTCGAGGTCGGTGGTCGGTTGTATCGCACGGGTGATGTCGTGCGGTGGAACCGCGATGGGCAGATCGAGTTCTTGGGTCGGGTGGACGAGCAGGTCAAGATCCGTGGTTTCCGGATCGAGCCTGCTGAGGTTCAGGCGGTCATCGCCGCTCATCCGGCGGTCGAGCAGGCGGCGGTGGTCGTCCGCGATAAGCGGCTGGTCGCTTATGTGGTTGCGGGCGATGATGTTGCGGAGTCTGTGCGTGAGTTCGCCGCGCGGCAGTTGCCGGAGTACATGGTCCCGTCGGCCGTGGTGGTATTGGATGCGTTGCCGTTGTCGGTGAACGGCAAGCTGGATCGCAAGGCTCTGCCCGCGCCTGACTTTGAGGGGATGGCGGGGGCTGGGCGTGGTCCGGCCAATGCGCGTGAGGAAATCCTGTGCGCGGCGTTCGCCGAGGTTCTCGGCCTGGACACGGTGGGCGTCGACGACGACTTCTTCCGACTCGGCGGGCAGTCGCTTCTGGGAATCCGGCTGGTGGAGGAGCTGCGCCGCCGTGGCGTCTCCATATCGGTCCGGACGCTGTTCGAGGCGCCGACTCCGGCGAGCCTGGCGAAGTCCGCCGCGTCCGGCGACGTGGTCGTTCCGGACAACCTGATCCCGGCGGACGCCACCGAGATCACGCCGGAGATGCTGACGCTGATCGACCTCTCGCCCGCCGAGATCGGACGGGTCGTCGCCACCGTCGAGGGCGGCGCTGCCAACGTCGCGGACATCTATCCGCTGGCGCCGCTCCAGGAAGGGCTGCTGTTCCACCACCTGCTCGCCGACGGCGGCGAGGACGCCTACGTGATGCGCGCCGTCGTGGAGTTCGGCTCGCGCGGCGTCGCGGACGCCTTCGCGGAAGCGCTGCAACGCGTCGTCGACCGGCACGACATCTACCGCACGTCGCTCGCCTGGGAGGGGCTGCGGGAGCCGGTGCAGGTCGTGTGGCGGCGTGCCGTCCTGCCCGTCCACGAGGTCGAACTCGATCCAGAGAGCACCGACCCGGTGGCCGACCTGGTCGCCGTCGGCGGCTCGGTGATGAACCTGGGCCACGCGCCGCTCCTCAGCGTGCACATCGCGGCGCGCCCCGGCTCGGACCGGTGGCTCGGACTGGTGCGCATGCACCACACCGTGCGGGACCACACCGCGTTGCAGGTCGTCCTGGACGAGGTAGAGGCGTTCCTCGCGGGACGCGGTGACGATCTCCCTGAGCCGCTGCCGTTCCGCGACTTCGTCGCGCAGGCCCGCAGCGGGGTCGAGGAGGCCGAGCACGAGCGGTACTTCGCCGACCTGCTCGGTGACGTCGAGGAGCCGACGGCGCCCTTCGGGCTGGCGGACGTCCACGGCGACGGCGCGGACTCCGTCCACGGGGTCGTCCCGTTCTCGTCCGACCTGGACCGGCGACTGCGTGAGGTCGCGCGGCGGCTGGGGATCAGCGCGGCCACCGTCCTGCACGTCGCGTGGGCGCGTGTCCTCGCCGCCGTGTCCGGCCGTGAGGACGTCGTCTTCGGGACGGTGCTGTTCGGCCGCATGAACGCCGGTGCCGGTGCCGACCGGGTCCCCGGCCCGTACATGAACACGCTGCCCGTCCGCGTCCGGACCGGCGGGTCGGGCGTGCTGACGGCCGTCTCCGCGATGCGGGGGCAGCTCGCGGAACTGCTGGAACACGAGCACGCGTCCCTTTCCGTCGCCCAGCGCGCCAGCGGCGTCGTCGGCGACGCGCCGCTGTTCACCTCCTTCCTCAACTACCGCCGCAACGACGGCCGGATCGAGGACGAGGTGATGGAGGGCGTCCGCCTGCTGTTCGTGCGCGAGCGCACCAACTACCCGCTCGTGATCCTGGTCGACGACAACGGCGACGGCTTCGAGGTGGCCGTGGACGCCGTCGCCCCGATCGACTCCGAGGCGGTCGGCGTCCTCATCCGCACGGCGACCGGCGGCGTGGTGACCGCGCTGGAAACCGTTCTGGACGGCGGCCCGGAACTCCCGCTCGCCGCCATTGACGTCCTGGACGAGGACGCGCGGCATCGGGTCCTGGTGGAGTGGAACGACACCGGTTTCGACGCCGGTCGTCAAATGCTGGCGGACTTTTTCCAGGAGAGGGTTGCGCTCGCTCCGGATGCGGTGGCGGTGGTGGCCGAGGGCGTCGGGGTGTCGTATGCGGAGGTGGAGGAGCGGGCGAATCGCCTGGCGCATTTCCTGATCGGTCAGGGCGTTGGCGCGGAGTCGGTGGTGGGTCTGTGCTTGTCGCGTGGTGTGGATTTCGTGGTGGGTGTGCTGGGTGTGTGGAAGGCCGGGGCGGCGTATGTTCCGGTTGATCCGGCTCAGCCTGCGGAGCGGATCGCGTTTGTTCTGTCTGACAGTGGCGCGGTTCTGCTGCTGACCACCGATGAGATTCTGGAGGATCTGCCTGCGGGTCGGGTCCGCATGGTCGCCTTGGACGACCCGTTCACTGCCATGCAGTTGGCGGCGCAGTCGACGACCGTGCCGCAGGTAAGGGTCGGGGCGGATGGGGTGGCGTATGTCATTTACACCTCAGGTTCGACGGGCCGTCCCAAGGGTGTGGCCGTTACGCATGGTGGTGTGCGGAACTATGTCGCGTCGGTTCCGTCTCGTGTTGGGTTCGGGGCGCCGGGTGGGAAGTATGCGCTGCTTCAGGCGCAGGTCACCGACCTGGGTAACACGGTGGTGTTCGCGAGTTTGGCGACCGGTGGGGAGTTGCACATCCTGCCGGAGGAGGCCGTGACCGACCCGGCTGCGGTGTCGGGGTATCTGGCCGAGCATGGGATCGATTATGTGAAGGCTGTTCCGTCGCATTTGGCGGCGTTGTCGTCGGTCGCGGGTGTGCGGAATGTGCTGCCTGCCCGGTCGCTGGTGCTGGGTGGTGAGGCGGCGTCCCCGGAGTGGGTGCGGGAACTGGTGGAGTCCGCCGGTGAGTGCGCGGTGTTCAACCACTACGGCCCGACCGAGGCGACCATTGGTGTGACGACCACTCGGCTTTCGTCGGGTGATGTGGTGCCGGTGGGTTCTCCGGTGGGCAACACCCGCGTGTTCGTGCTCGATGAGTCGTTGCGGCCGGTGGCTCCGGGTGTAACAGGTGAGTTGTATGTCGCGGGCGCTCAGTTGGCCCGGGGTTATGTGGGGCGTGCTGGGCTGACTGCGGAGCGGTTCGTGGCGTGCCCGTTCGTTCCCGGTGAGCGCATGTATCGGACGGGTGACCGCGTCCGGTGGACGCAGGACGGCCTGCTGGTCTTCGCGGGTCGTACCGACGACCAGGTCAAGATCCGTGGCTTCCGGATCGAGCCCGGCGAGGTCCAGGCGGCTCTGGCGGCCCACCCCCGTGTGGCCCAGGCCGCCGTCGTCGCCCGCCAGGACGTCCCCGGTGAGTTGCGGCTGGTCGCCTACATCGTCGCGGACGACCCCGAGGACGAGGGGCTCGCGACGGTCGTGCGGCAGTTCGCGGCGCAGCGGCTTCCCGAGCACATGGTCCCCTCCGCCGTCGTGGTGCTGGAGGCGCTGCCGCTGACCGGCAACGGCAAACTCGACCGCAAAGCCCTCCCCGCCCCCGACTTCGCCGGGTCCGCCGGACAAGGACGCGCGCCCTCCAACATCCGCGAGGAGATCCTCTGCGCCGCGTTCGCCGAAGTCCTCGGCCTCGACAACGTCAGCGTCGACGACGACTTCTTCGACCTCGGCGGGCACTCGCTCGCCGCCGTGCGCCTGGTGGAGGTGCTGCGCGGGCGCGGCGTCTCCGTCTCGGTGCGGACGCTGTTCGACACTCCGACGGTCGCGGGTCTGGCGGCGTCGGCGGGCGCGGAGCGGGTGGAGGTCCCCGAGAACCTGATCCCCGCCGGCGCGGCGGAGATCACGCCCGAGATGCTGCCGCTGGCCGACCTGGACGCGGCGGAGATCGAGCGGGTCACAGCGTCCGTCGAGGGCGGGGCCGCGAACATCGCCGACATCTACCCGCTCGCCCCGCTCCAGGAGGGGCTGCTGTTCCACCACCTCCTCGCGGGCGGCGGCGACGACGCGTACGTGATGCCCGCCGTCCTGGAGTTCGACTCCCGCGACCGCCTGGACACGTTCCTGGACGCCTTGCAGCACGTCGTGGACCGGCACGACATCTACCGCACCTCCTATGTCTGGGAGGGGCTGCGGGAGCCGGTGCAGGTGGTGTGGCGGCACGCGGCGCTGGACGTCCGGGAGGTGGAGTTGGATCCGCGGGCCGCCGACCGGGTCACCGATCTGGTGGAGCGGGGCGGCGCGACGATGGACCTGCGCCGGGCGCCGCTGCTCGACGTGCACGTCGCGGCGGTACCGGGGAGCGACGCGTGGCTGCTGCTCGCGCGGGCGCACCACATGGTCCGGGACGGGACGGCGCTGGAGGTCCTGCTCGACGAGGTCCGCGCCTACGTCGCGGGGCGCGGCGAGGAGCTGCCGGAGCCGCTGCCGTTCCGCAACTTCGTAGCGCAGGCCAGGGGCGGCGTCGAGGAGTCGGAGCACGAGCGGTACTTCGCCGACCTGCTCGGTGACGTCGAGGAGCCGACGGCGCCGTTCGGGGTCGTGGACGCGCATGGCGACGGCTCCGGCATCGTCCGGGCCCGGATCGAGGCCGTGCCGGAGCTGCGCGGACGGCTGCGGGACGTCGCGCGCCGCGCGGGCGTGAGCACGGCGACGGTGATGCACGTGGCGTGGGCGCGGGTGCTCGCCGCCGTGTCCGGCCGCGAGGACGTCGTGTTCGGGACGGTGCTGTTCGGCCGGATGAACGCGGGCGTGGGCGCCGACCGCGTCCCGGGTCCGTTCATCAACACGCTCCCCGTCCGGGTCAGGACGGCCGGGCGGGGCGGCGCGCTGGCGGCGGTCCGGGAGATGCGCGGCCAGCTCGCGGGGCTGATGGAGCACGAGCACGCCCCGCTGGTCGTCGCGCAGCGCGCCAGCGGTGTCGCCGACGGCTCGCCGCTGTTCACCTCGTGCCTCAACTACCGCCGCAACACCGGCGCCGACCTGGACGAGCGCTGGGACATGGCGATGGAGGGCACGCGCCTGCTCTTCACCCGCGAGCGCACCAACTACCCGCTCGCGCTGTCGGTGGACGACGACGGCGACGGGATCGCGCTGACCGTGGACGCGGTCGCCCCGATCGACCCCGTCGCGGTCGGCGCGCTGGTCCGGGCCGCCGCCGGGAACCTGGTGTCGGCGCTGGAGACGGCGCTGGACGGCGGCCCCGACCTCCCGCTGGGCGCGGTGGCCGTGCTGGACGGGGACGAGCGGCGCCGCGTCCTGGACGGCTGGAACGACACGGCGGCCGGGACCGTCCCCGCGACGGTGCCGGAGCTGTTCGAGGCGTGGGCGGCGCGGACCCCGGACGCGGTCGCCGTGGCGTCCGACGCCGGCGACCTCTCCTACGCGGAGCTGGACGCGCGCGCGAACCGGGTCGCGCGGCTGCTGGCCGGGCGCGGTGCCGGGGCGGAGTCGGTGGTCGCGGTCGTCATGGACCGGGGACCCGAGCTGATCACGACGCTGCTGGGCGTGCTGAAGGCCGGTGCCGCCTACCTGCCGATCGACCCCGACTACCCCGAGGAGCGGATCGCGCTCATGCTCGGGGACTCGGGCGCGGAATGCGTGCTCGCGTCCGCCGCCCACGCGGCGTCGGTGCCGGGCGGGGGCGCGGTGGTCCTCGACGCCCCGGACACCGCGGCCGAGGTGGCGCGGCTGGACGCCGGTCCGCTCACGGACGCGGAGCGGGCCGCCGCGCCGTCGCCCGCCCACCCCGCCTACATGATCTTCACCTCGGGCTCGACCGGCCGTCCCAAGGGCGTGGTGGTGACCCACACCGGTGTGGCGAGCCTCGTCGCGACGCAGGTCCGGCGGTTCGAGGTGGGCGCGGGCAGCCGCGTGCTCCAGTTCGCCTCGCCCGGGTTCGACGCGGCGACCTGGGAGCTGGTGATGGCGCTGTGCTCGGGCGCGGCGCTGGTGGTGGCGCCCGCCGAGGACATGCTGCCCGGCGCCGGCCTCGCCGGGGTCGCGGCGCGGCACCGCGTGACGCACCTGACGGTGCCGCCCGCGGCGCTGGCCGTGATGGAGCCGGACGACCTCGCGTCCGTCACCACGCTGGTGTCGGCGGGCGAGGCGCTCGGCGGCGAGCTGGTGGAGCGCTGGTCGCGCGGCCGCCGGTTCGTCAACGCCTACGGGCCGTCCGAGACGACGGTGTGCGCGACGATGTCGGACCCGCTCGCCCCGGGCGACGACCGGCCGGGGATCGGCGGGCCGATCACCGACACGCGCGTCTACGTCCTGGACGGCGCGCTGCGGCCGGTCCCCGTCGGCGTGGCCGGTGAGCTGTACGTCGCGGGCGCCGGGCTGGCGCGCGGGTACGCCGGGCGCCCCGGCCTGACGGCGGAGCGGTTCGTGGCGAACCCGTTCGGCGGGGGCGACCGCCTCTACCGGACGGGCGACCGGGTGCTGTGGACGGCGTCCGGCGGCCTGGAGTTCGCGGGCCGGACCGACGACCAGGTGAAGATCCGCGGCTTCCGGATCGAGCCCGCCGAGGTGCGGACGGTGGTCGCCGGGCACCCCGGCGTCGCCCAGGCGGCGGTGGTCGCCCGCGAGGACGTCCCGGGCGACCGGCGCCTGGTCGCCTATGTCGTGCCCTCCGGCGAGGACGAGGCGCTCCCGGCACGGATCCAGGAGCACGTCGGCGAGCGCATGCCCGACTACATGGTCCCCTCGGCGGTCGTCGTCCTGGAGGCGCTGCCGTTCACGACGAACGGCAAGCTCGACCGCAAGGCGCTGCCCGCTCCGGAGTACGCGGCCCGTAGCACGGGCCGTGCGGCCTCCGGGCCGCGCGAGGAGCTCCTGTGCGGCGCGTTCGCCGAGGTCCTCGGCGTCCCCGAGGTCGGGGTCGACGACGACTTCTTCGCGATGGGCGGGCACTCGCTGCTGGCCGTCCGGCTCGTCAGCCGGATCCGCGCCGTCCTGGACGTGGAGGTGCCGCTGCGCGTGCTGTTCGACGCGCCGACCGTGGCGCGGCTCGCCGAACGCCTCGACGGCACCGCCCCGGCCCGGACGGCGCTCACCGCCGCCGACCGGCCCGCCCGCGTGCCGCTGTCGTTCGCGCAGCGGCGGCTGTGGTTCGTCGGCCAGGTCGAGGGCCCGAGCGCGACCTACAACGTCCCCGTCGCGCTGCGCCTGTCCGGTGACGTGGACGCGGGCGCGCTGGACGCGGCGTTCCGGGACGTCATCGGGCGGCACGAGGTGCTGCGGACCGTGTTCCCGACCACCGGCGGCGACCCGTACCAGCACGTCCTGGAACTCGATGACCTCTCCTGGGGGCTCACGGTCGCGGACGTGGTGCCCGGCGACCTGGACGGCGCGGTCGCCGAGGCCGCCGGGCACGTGTTCGACCTGGAGTCCGAGCCGCCGATCCGCGCGTGGCTGTTCACGGCCGGTCCGGACGAGCACGTCCTCGTGGTCGTCTTCCACCACATCGCGGGGGACGGCTGGTCCACCGGGCCGCTCGCCCGGGACCTCTCGTCCGCCTACACCGCGCGCATCCTCGGGCGTGCCCCGGTGTGGAAGGCGCTGCCCGTCCAGTACGCCGACTACGCCCTGCGCCAGCGGGAACTGCTCGGCGACGAGAACGACCCCGCGAGCGTCATCTCCGGCCAGGTCGCCTACTGGCGGGACGCCCTCGCGGGCGCGCCCGAGGAACTGGACCTGCCGACCGACCGTCCCCGCCCGGCCGCCGCCTCCCACCGCGGGCACCGGGTGCCGATCGAGATCCCCGCCGACGTCCACGCCCGGTTGCTGGAGACGGCGCGCGCTGAAGGCGTCACCACCTACATGGTCGTGCAGGCCGCGCTCGCGGTCCTGCTCTCGCGGCTGGGCGCCGGCACCGACATCCCGATCGGCTCCGCGACCGCCGGGCGCACCGACGAGGCGCTGGACGACCTGGTCGGGTTCTTCGTCAACACCCTCGTCGTCCGCACCGACCTGTCCGGGAACCCCGGGTTCCGCGACGTCCTCGCCCGCGTCCGCGACGCCGGCCTCGCCGGTCTCGCCCACCAGGACGTGCCGTTCGAGAAGCTCGTGGAGGAGCTGTCCCCGGCCCGGTCGATGGCCCGGCACCCGCTGTTCCAGGTCATGCTCACCTGGCAGAACAACGCCGAGGCCGTCGTCGACCTGCCCGGCCTGCGGGCCGAGCCGATGGCGGCGGGCACCTCCCCGGCCCGGTTCGACCTGGACGTCGTCCTGGGTGAGGACTTCGCGGCCGACGGCGCCCCGGGAGGGGTGCGCGGCTCGCTGATCGCGGCGGCGGACCTGTTCGAGGTCGAGTCGGCGACGCGGTTCGCCGAGCGCCTGACGCGCGTCCTCGACCTGCTCGTCACCGACCCCCGCACCCGTCTCGCGGCCGTCCCCGTGCTCGCGGAGGACGAGCTGCGGGAGGTTCTCGCGGGCGGGACCGGGGTGGCGGACGAGGTCCCGCATGGGTCGGTGGTGGAGTGGTTCGAGGCGCAGGCGGCGCGTTCTCCCGCTGCCGTCGCGGTGGTGGCGGGCGAGCGGTCGGTGACGTTCGCGGAGTTGGATGCTCGGGCCGGTTGTTTGGCGCGGTTGTTGGTCGGGCGTGGTGTGGGTGTCGGTTCGCTGGTCGCGGTGGTGGTGGAGCGGTCGGTGGATCTGGTGGTGTCGTTGCTGGCGGTGTTGAAGGCCGGTGGCGCGTATGTGCCGGTGGATCCGGAGTATCCGGCGGAGCGTATTGGTTTCGTGCTGGCGGACGCTTCGCCGGTGTGCGTACTGGCTTCGGCCGCCACGGTCGGGGTTCTGCCGACGGATGTCGCCGATGTGCTGGTCGTGGAGGATCTCGACCTTGCCGGGCAGCCGTTGGAGCGCCGTGCGTCCGTCGAAGCGGATGATTCGGCGTATGTGATTCATACGTCGGGGTCGACGGGGCGTCCGAAGGGTGTGGTGGTCGGTCACGGCGCCTTGGTGAACCATCTGTGGGCGATGGGTGAGCGGGTGCCGCTGGGCCCGGAGGATCGGCTTGTCGCGGTGACGACGGTGTCGTTCGACATCGCGGCGTTGGAGTTGTTCCTGCCGCTGGTCTCGGGTGCGCGCGTCGTGTTGGCCGACCGGGAAACCGTGGCCGAGCCCCGGGCTCTGGCTGAGTTGGTGCGGGGTAGTGGCGGGACGGTGATGCAGGCGGTGCCGTCGTTGTGGCGGGCGTTGCTGGACGTGGAGGGCTGGCCTGCCGAGGTGCGTGTTCTGGTGGGTGGCGAGGCGCTCCCGCAGGAACTGGCGACTCGGATGCACGCGCTTGGTCTGGATGCGGTGAACGTGTACGGGCCGACCGAGGCGACGATCTGGGCGACGTCGGCCCCGGTCGATGCGGGCCCGGTGTCGATCGGCCGCCCCTTCGCCAACACATCGGCGTTCGTGCTCGATGAGTTCCTTCAGCCGGTCGCTCCCGGTGTGACGGGTGAGCTGTATCTGGCCGGGGCTCAGTTGGCGCGCGGTTATCTCGGCCGTCCGGAGTTGACGGCGGAGCGTTTTGTGGCGTGCCCGTTCGTTCCGTCGGCTCGGATGTATCGGACGGGGGATCTGGCGCGCTGGCGCGGCGATGGAACCCTGGAATGCCTGGGCCGTACCGACGACCAGGTGAAGGTGCGCGGCTTCCGGATCGAGCTGGGTGAGGTCGAGGCCGCGCTGGAGCGTCTCGGGGGAGTGGCACGCGCGGCGGCCACCGTTCACGACGGCCGCTTGGCCGGGTATGTCGTGGCCGATTCGGATTCTGTGCCGGACCTGGCCGAGCTTCGAGTTCAGGTATCCCAGATCCTTCCCGGTTACATGGTGCCGTCGGTGTTCATGGTGCTGGACGCGCTGCCTTTGACGGCCAACGGAAAGCTGGACCGCAAGGCCCTTCCCGCTCCGGATCAGACAGGTGACACCTCTGGGAGAGCGCCGTCCAACGCCCGCGAGGAGATCCTGTGCGCGGTGTTCGCCGAGGTTCTCGGGCTCGACGGGGTCGGTGTCGATGACGACTTCTTCGCGCTCGGCGGCCATTCGCTGCTCGCGGTGCGGCTCGTGGAAAGGCTGCGCGGCCACGGCATTCAGGTGCCGGTGCGGGCGCTGTTCGAGTCGTCCACTCCGGCGGGCCTCGCCGCCGTGGCGGGTACCGAGGCGTTCGCCGTTCCGGAACTGCCGCCCGTGGAACTCTCGGCCGCGGAACTCGACCGCATCGTCGCCACGGTCGAGGGCGGCGCGCCGAACGTCGCCGACATCTATCCCCTCGCCCCGCTCCAGGAAGGGCTGCTGTTCCACCACCTCCTCGCCGACGGCGGTGACGACGCCTACGTCATGCCGACCGTCCTGGAATTCGACTCCCGCGACCTGCTCGACGCGTTCACCGAGGCGCTGCAGCACGTGGTCGACCGGCACGACATCCTCCGGACCTCGATCGTCTGGGAGGGCCTGCGCGAGCCGGTGCAGGTGGTCGCGCGCCGCGCCGTCCTGCCCGTCGAGGAGGTGGCCCTGGACCCCGCAGGCGCCGATCCGGTGGCCGGCCTCGTGGCGGCGGTCGGCACCTCGATGGACCTGGGACGCGCCCCGCTGATCAGCGTCCACACCGCCCCCGACGGCGACCGGTGGCTCGCGCTGATCCGCGCGCACCACATGGTCCAGGACCACACCGCGCTGGACGTCCTGCTCGGGGAGGTGCGGGCGTTCGTCGAGGGACGCGCCGGATGGCTGCCCACCCCGCCGCCGTTCCGCGAGTTCGTCGCACGGGCGCGGGCCGGGGCCGGTGCCGAGGAGCACGAGCGGTACTTCACCGGGCTGCTCGGCGACGTCGATGAGCCCACGGCTCCGTTCGGGCTGCTGGACGTGCGCGGCGAAGGCGAGGGCGCCGCGCATGCGGTCGTCCCCTTCGAGGCGGAGTTGAGCACGCGGCTGCGCGAGGTCTCTCGACGGCTGGGCAGCAGCGTGGCGACCGTGATGCACGTGGCGTGGGCACGTGCCCTCGCCGCCGTGTCGGGACGTGACGACGTCGTGTTCGGGACGGTCCTGTCCGGCCGGATGGGCGCCGGGGCGGGCGCCGACCGGATGCCGGGGCCGTTCATCAACACCCTGCCCGTCCGGGTCCGGACCGGCGGACCGGACGTACGGGCCGCCGTCACCGCGATGCGTGAGCAGCTCGCGGCACTGATGGTGCACGAGCACGCTCCGCTGTCCCTCGCGCAGCGGGCCGGCGCCGTGCCCGGCGACTCGCCCCTCTTCACCGCCCTGTTCAACTACCGTCACAACACCGAGACCAAGGACATCGCGGGCGTCCGGACGGTGTTCAGCCGCGAGCGCTCCAACTACCCCCTCGCCGTCTCCGTGGACGACGACGGAACCGACATCGCGCTGGCCGTCGACGCGGTGGCGCCGGTCGCCCCGCACGCCGTGGCCGCGCTGGTCCGAACCGCGACGCACGGCCTGGTGGCCGCGCTCGAAGCGGCCCTGGACGGCGGCGCCCCCGCCCTCCTGGACGCCGTGGACGTCCTGGACGCGGACGACGCGCACCGCCTCCTCGTCGAGTGGAACGACACGGCGTCCGACGTCCCGCCCGCGACGGTGCCGGAGCTGTTCGAGGCCCAGGCCGCCCGCACCCCCGACGCGGTCGCGGTCGTGTTCGAGGACGAACGGCTCACCTATGCCGAACTGGACGCGCGCGCCAATCGGCTGGCGCGGTTCCTCGTCGGTCGCGGCGCGGGCCCCGAGGCGTCGGTGGGCGTCTGCCTTGAGCGCGGCGCCGACCTGCTGCCCGCGCTCCTCGCCGTGCTGAAGGCGGGCGCCGCGTACCTGCCGATCGACCCCGACTACCCGGCGGAGCGCATCGCGCACATGCTCGCCGACGCCGCCCCGGCGGTGGTGCTGACGTCCGCGCACACCGCCGAGCAGGTCGCGGCGACCGCGACGATCGTCCTGGACGACCCGGACACCGCCGGGGCCCTCGCGGCGCTGCCGGCCACGCCGCTCGGCCCGGACGAGCGCACGCTCGCGTCCCCGCTGAACCCCGCCTACGTGATCTACACCTCGGGTTCGACGGGACGGCCCAAGGGCGTGGTCGTGCCGCACGCCGGGCTCACCAACCTGTTCGGCTTCTCGCGGGCGGGCGCGTTCGCGCGGGACGGGCGGCGGCTGCGCGTGGCGCTCACGTGGTCGCTGTCGTTCGACGCCGCGTGGGAGTTCCTGCTGTGGATGGTGGCGGGCCATGAGCTGCACGTCATCGCCGACGACGTGCGCCGCGACACGCCCGCGCTGATGGGCCACATCGCCGCGCACGGCATCGAGGGGGTGAGCGTCACCCCGTCCCAGGCCGAGCGGATGGTGGAGGAGGGGCTGCTGGACGATCCGGCGCTCCGCCCGAAGGTGCTGCTGCTCGGCGGCGAGGCGGTCGGCGCCGAGCTGTGGGAGCGGATCGGCCGGTCGGAGGGGACCCTCGGCCTCAACCTGTACGGGCCGACCGAGTGCACCGTGCACGTGCTGGCCTGCGAGGTCGCCGAGAGCCCCCGCCCGCTGGTGGGACGTCCGCTGGCGAACACCCGCGCCTACGTGCTGGACCGGTCGCTGCGTCCGGTGCCCGCGGGCGTCGCGGGCGAGCTGTACGTCAGCGGCGCGGGTCTCGCGCGCGGCTATGCCGGCCGCGCCGGGCTGACCGCCGAGCGGTTCACGGCGTGCCCGTTCGAGCCCGGCGCCCGCATGTACCGCACGGGCGACCTGGTGCGCTGGGACGCCGACGGGCGCCTGGAGTTCCTCGGCCGCGCCGACGACCAGGTGAAGGTCCGCGGATTCCGGATCGAGCCCGGCGAGGTCGAGGCCGCGGTGGCCGCGCATCCGGGTGTGTCGCGTGTGTCGGTGGTCGTGCGCGAGGACGTTCCGGGCGACCGGCGCCTCGTCGCCTACGTCGTCCCCGCCGGCGGGCAGGACGCCGGGGCGCTGCCGGAGTCGGTGCGGGAGTCCGTCCGTCGGCGGCTGCCCGACTTCATGGTGCCCTCGGCCGTCGTGGCGCTGGACGCCCTGCCGCTGACCCCGAACGGCAAGCTCGACCGGGCGGCCCTGCCCGTCCCCCGCTACGCGGCGGGCGCGGGGCGCGCGCCGTCCACGGTCAGGGAGCAGCTGCTCTGCGGGGTGTTCGCGGAGGTCCTCGGCCTGGAGCGGGCCGGGGTCGACGACGACTTCTTCGCGCTGGGCGGCCACTCGCTGCTGGCGACCCGGCTGATCAGCCGGGTGCGGACCGTCCTCGGCGTCGAGGTGCCGCTGCGGACGCTGTTCCGGGCCCCCACCCCCGCCGGGCTGGCGGCGCTGCTCGGCGACGCCCCGGCGGCGCGGGCGGCGCTCGGCGCGGCGGAGCGCCCGGAAACCGTTCCGCTGTCGTTCGCGCAGCGGCGGCTGTGGTTCATCGGCCAGCTCGACGGTGCCGACTCCACCTACAACATCCCGATCGCGCTGCGCCTGTCCGGCGCCGTGGACCGGGGCGCGCTCACGCTGGCGCTGCGGGACGTGATCGGGCGCCACGAGGTGCTGCGGACCCGCATCGGCGTCCTGGACGGCGAGCCGTTCCAGCGCGTCGCGGACCTCGCCGACCTGGACTGGGCGCCGACGGTCGCCGAGGTGGCGCCGGACCGGCTGGCGGGCGCCGTCGCGGAGGCGGCCGGGCGGCCGTTCGACCCGGCGTCGGAGATCCCGATCAGGGCGTGGCTGTTCGAGACCGCGCCGGACGAGCGGACGCTCGTCGTCGTGGTGCACCACATCGCGGGTGACGGCTGGTCGATGGAACCGCTCGCCCGCGACCTCTCGACCGCCTACGCGGCCCGCGTCGAGGGGCGGGAGCCGGAGTGGGAGCCGCTGCCCGTCCAGTACGCGGACTACGCGTTGTGGCAGCGGGAGCTGCTGGGCGACGAGAGCGACCCGGACAGCGTGATGTCGCGCCAGGTCGCCTACTGGCGGGACGCGTTGGCGGGATCGCCCGAGGAGCTGGCGCTGCCCTTCGACCGCCCGCGCCCGGCGGTGTCGTCCCATCGCGGGCACGAGGTGCCGGTGGAGGTCCCGGCGGACGTTCACGCGCGCCTCGCGGACGTCGCGCGGACCGAGGCCGTCACCACCTACATGGTCGTGCAGGCCGCGCTGGTGATGCTGCTGTCGCGGCTCGGCGCGGGCACCGACGTGCCGACCGGCGCCGCCAACGCGGGCCGCACCGACGACGCGCTCGACGACCTGGTCGGGTTCTTCATCAACACGCTCGTGGTCCGGGCCGACCTGTCGGGCGACCCGACGTTCCGCGAGGTGCTCGCCCGGGTCCGGGAGACGAGCCTCGCCGCCCTCGAACACCAGGACGTGCCGTTCGAGCGGCTGGTGGAGGAGCTGTCCCCGGCGCGGTCGCTCTCCCGGCACCCGCTGTTCCAGGTGATGCTGAAGGTCCAGAACAACGCCGAGCCGGTGCTGGACCTGCCGGGCGTCCGCGTCTCCGGGACGAAGGCGCGGACCTCGGCCGCCAAGTTCGATCTCGACTGGACCCTCGCCGAGACCTTCGACGAGGGCGGGGCCCCGGCGGGCCTGCGCGGCGGCCTGGTCGCGGCGGCCGACCTGTTCGACCCCGGCACGGCCGAGGGGATCGTCCGCCGGTGGGTGCGGGTGCTGGGCCTGCTGGTCGCCGCGCCGGAGACGCGGCTGAGCGCGCTGGAGGTCCTGGACGAGGGCGAGCGGCGGCTCGTCCTGGCCGAGTGGAACGACACCGCCCGCGAGGTCGGGGCCGCGTCGCTGCCGGAGCTGTTCGAGGCGCAGGTGGCGCGGACGCCGGACGCCACGGCGCTGGTCTTCGGGGGTGTCGCGCTGACGTTCGCGGAGGTGGAGGAGCGCGCGAACCGCGTGGCGCGGCTGCTGGTCGGCCGGGGGGTCGGGCCCGAGTCGCGGGTCGGGGTGTGCCTGGAGCGCGGCGCCGAGCTGGTCGTGGCGATCCTCGGTGTGCTGAAGGCGGGCGGCGCCTACGTGCCGCTCGACCCGGAGTACCCGGCCGACCGCATCGCCTACATGATCGAGGACGCCGCGCCCGTCACCGTCCTCACGACCGCGTCGGCGGGGGCGGCGCTGCCCGGGAAGGCGGCGCGGCTCGTCCTGGACGATCCCGGGACGGTGGCGGAGTTGGCGGCGCTGGACGGGAGCGCGCTGAGCGGCCACGCCCGCCCGCTGCCCGCCCACCCCGCCTACGTGATCTACACCTCGGGGTCGACGGGACGGCCGAAGGGCGTGGTGGTCGAGCACCGCGCGATCACCGGGCTGTGCGAGCAGCACCGCACGGCGGTGTACGGGCCGATGGCGGCCCGCGCCGGCGGCGGGCGGCTGCGGGTCGCGCTGACGACGTCGGTGTCGTTCGACGCGTCCTGGAACCAGCTCGCCGCCCTGTTCACCGGCCACGAACTCCACGTGATCGACGCCGCGACCTGGGGCGACGCGGGCGCGCTGGCCCGCCGCCTGGTCGAGGGGCGCATCGACTTCGCCGAGGTGACCCCGTCCTACCTGCGGCTCCTCGTGGACGAGGGCCTGTTCGAGGGCGCCGGCTGGCGGCCGCTCGGCGTCGGCGTCGGCGGCGAGGCCGTCGCGCCGGAGCTGTGGACGCGGCTGCGGTCGCTGGAGGGCACCGACGGGCTCAACCTCTACGGGCCGACCGAGACGACGGTGGTCGCGGCCGTGGCCCGGACGTCGATGTCGGCCGCCCCCGTCATCGGCGTCCCGGTCGCGGGCGCCCGCGTCTACGTGCTGGACGAGCGGCTCCGCCCGGTCCCGGTGGGCGTGCCGGGCGAGCTGTACGTCGCGGGCACGGGCGTCGCGCGCGGCTACGCGAACCGTCCGGGCCTGACGGCCGAGCGCTTCGTGGCGTCCCCGTTCGACCCGGGCGCCCGCGTGTACCGCAGCGGCGACCGCGTCCGCTGGACGGCCGCCGGGCACCTGGAGTTCCTCGGCCGGGCCGACGACCAGGTCAAGATCCGCGGGTTCCGGGTGGAGCCCGGCGAGGTCCAGGCCGTGATCGCCGCGCACCCGGCGGTGGGGCAGGCGGTCGTGGCCGTCCGCGAGGACGTCCCCGGCGACCGGCGTCTGATCGGCTACGTCGTGCCGTCCGCCGCCGTCGCCGATCTTCCCGCGGACGTGCGCGGGTTCGTGGCGGAGCGGCTGCCGGACTACATGATCCCCTCCGCCGTGGTGGTGCTGGAGGCGCTGCCGCTGACCGCGGGCGGCAAGCTCGACCGCGCCGCGCTCCCCGAGCCCGAGTACGCCGGGGCCGCCGCCGCGCGCGGCCCGGCGACCGTCCGCGAGGAGATCGTCTGCGCCGCGTTCGCCGAGGTCCTCGGCGTCGAGACGGTCGGCGTCGACGACGACTTCTTCCAGCTCGGCGGGCAGTCGCTGCTGGCGATCCGGCTGGTGGCGCTGCTGCGCTCGCGCGGCGTCTCCGTCCCGGTGCGGGCGTTCTTCCAGGCCCCGACGCCCGCCGGCCTCGCCGCCGCCCTGGACGCCGGGCGCCCGCAGGCCCCGCCGAACCTCATCCCGCCGGACGCGACCGAGATCACGCCGGAGATGCTGCCGCTCGCCGACCTGGACGCCGCCGAGGTCGGACGGGTCGTCGCGACCGTCGCGGGCGGCGCGCCGAACGTCGCCGACATCTACCCGCTCGCGCCGCTCCAGGAGGGGCTCCTCTTCCACCACCTGCTGGTGGACGGCGGCGACGACGCCTACGTGCTGCCGACCGTGCTGGAGTTCGACACCCGCGCCCGGCTCGACGCGTTCGTGGACGCGCTCCAGCACGTCATCGACCGGCACGACATCTTCCGCACGTCCATCGTGTGGGAGGGCGTGCGGGAGCCGGTGCAGGTCGTGTGGCGCCGCGCCGCGCTGCCCGTCCGGGAGATCGTCCTCGACCCGGGCGGGCCCGGACAGGTGGAGCAGCTCCTCGCCGCCGCCGGACTGGCGATGGACCTGCGCCGCGCGCCGCTGATGGACCTCCACATCGCGGCCGCCCCCGGCGGGCGGTGGGTGGCGCTCGTCCGCGCCCACCACGCCGTCCGCGACCACACCGCGCTGGAGATCCTCTTCGAGGAGGTCCAGGCGTTCCTCGCCGGACGCGGCGACCGGCTCCCCGCGCCGCTGCCGTTCCGCGACTTCGTCGCGCAGGCCCGGAGCGGCGTCGACCGCGCCGAACACGAACGCCACTTCGCCGAGCTGCTCGGCGACGTCGACGAGACGACCGCCCCGTTCGACCAGGTCGACGTGCGGGGCGACGGCGGCGCGCTGGTCCGCGAGCTCGTTCCCGTCGAACCGGACCTGCACGCCCGGCTGCTGGAGGTCGCGCGCGGCCTCGGCGCGAGCCCCGCGACGCTGATGCACGTGGCGTGGGCGCGCGTGCTCGCGGCCGTGTCGAGCCGCGACGACGTCGTCTTCGGCACCGTCCTGTTCGGCCGGATGAACGCGGGCGCCGGAGCCGACCGCGTCCCCGGCCCGTTCATGAACACGCTGCCGGTGCGGATGCGCACGGGCGAGGTCGGCGTCCTGGACGCGGTGTCGGCGATGCGCGGGCAGCTCGCCGGGCTCCTGGAGCACGAGCACGCCCCGCTCGCCGTCGCGCAGCGCGCCAGCGGCGTCGCGGGCGACACCCCGCTGTTCACGTCCCTGCTCAACTACCGCCACAACACCGCGCTGGCCTCGTCCGGCGAGACCGGCGGGCGGCTGGAGGGCGTCACGCTCCTGTACTCCGAGGAGCGCGACAACTTCCCGCTGTCGGTCTCGGTCGACGACGAGGGCGACCGGATCCGGCTCGCCGTCGACGCCGTCCCGCCGATCGACCCGCGCGCGGTCGGCTCGCTTCTGCACACCGCCGTCCGGAACCTCGTCGCCGCGCTGGAGAAGGGCCGGAACGTCCCGCTCGGCGCCATCGGTGTGCTGGACGAGGATGAGCGCGGTCGGGTCCTGGTGGAGTGGAACGACACGGGCGCCGAGGTGCCGCCGGTGTCGGTGGTGGGGCTGTTCGAGGCGCAGGTGGTGGCGCGCCCGGACGCGGCCGCCCTGGTCGACGGCGACGTGCGGCTGACGTATGCGGAGCTGGACGGCCGCGCGAACCGGTTGGCGCGGTTGCTGATCGGGCGTGGCGTGGGCCGGGAGTCGGTGGTGGCCCCGGTGCTGGGGCGGGGCGCCGATCTGGTCGTGGCGATGCTGGCCGTGCTGAAGGCCGGCGGCGCGTACCTGTGCGTGGACCCGGGCTTCCCGGGTGAGCGGGTCGCGGCGATGTTCGCCGAGGAGCGCCCGGTGCTGGTGCTGGCCTCTTCCGGCACCCTCGCCTCGGTCCCCGACACCGACATCCCGGTGACCGTGCTGGACGATCCGGAGACCGAGCGGGCGCTCGACGGGGTGTCGGCCGAGCCGCTGGGCGAGGGCGAGCGGTCGCCGGTGCTGCCGGACCAGCTGCTGTACGTGACGTACACGTCCGGTTCCACCGGCCGTCCGAAGGCGGTCGGCGTGTCGGACGGTGGGTTCGCGAACACGGTCGCGGCGCTGGACCGGTTCGGTGCCGGTCCGGGGTCGCGGGTGGCGCAGTTCTCGTCGGTGACGTTCGACATCCTGTGCCTGGAATGGTCGATGGCGCTGACCAACGGCGGGACGCTGGTGGTCGTTCCCGACGAGCGGCGGCTCGGGGACGCGCTGGCGGAGTTCATCGCCGAGCAGGAGATCACGCATCTCACGGTGCCGCCGTCGGTGCTCGCCGGTGTCGCCGCGGACGCCGTTCCCGCCGATGTGGTGATCGAGGTCGGGAGCGAGCCGTGCCCGCCGGAGCTGATCGAGCGGTGGGCGCCGGGCCGGAAGCTGCTCAACACCTACGGTCAGACCGAGACCACGGCCGATGCCGTGGTGTGGCGGGCGGCGGCGGGCCGGCCGGATGTGCCGATCGGCTCGCCGATCCGCAACACCCGCGTCTACGTGCTGGACGAGCGCCTGTCGCCGGTTCCGGTCGGGGTCGCGGGCGAGGTGTACATCGCCGGTGCGGGCGTCTCGCGCGGCTACCTGAACCGGCCCGCGCTGACGGCCGAACGGTTCGTGTCCGACCCCTTCGGGGGTCCGGGCGAGCGGATGTACCGGACGGGTGACCGGGTCCGCTGGACCCCGGACGGCCTGCTGGTGTTCGCGGGACGCGCGGACGACCAGGTCAAGATCCGCGGGTTCCGGATCGAGCCGGGCGATGTCCGGTCCGCGGTGGCGGCGCATCCGGGTGCGCGGCAGGCCGCGATCCTCGTCCGCGAGGACACCCCCGGTGAGAAGCGCCTGGTCGCCTACGTCGTGCCCGCCGGGGCCGCGGGCGAGGACCTGCCGGCGGCGGTTCGGGCCTTCGTCGGTGAGCGGCTGCCGGACTACATGGTGCCGTCGGCCGTCGTCGTCATGGACGCCCTGCCGCTGACCGTGAACGGCAAGCTCGACCGGCGGGCGCTGCCCGCGCCGGTCTACGCCTCCGGCGCGGGACGGGGAGCGAACACCCTCCAGGAGGAGATCCTCTGCGGCGTCTTCGCGCAGGTCCTGGGCCTGGACGGCATCGGGGTCGAGGACGACTTCTTCGAGCTCGGCGGGCACTCGCTGCTGGCCACCCGGCTGATCAGCCGCGTCCGGACCGTCCTCGGCGTGGAGGTCCCGCTCAGGACGCTGTTCGACGCGCCGACCGTCGCGGGGCTCGCCGCCCGGCTGGCCGCGAACGGCGCCGGCGCTGCGCGGACGCCGCTCACCCGGAGGGAGCGCCCCGAGCGGATCCCGCTGTCGTTCGCGCAGCAGCGGCTCTGGTTCATCGGGCAGCTCGAAGGGCCCAGCGCCACCTACAACGTCCCGGTCGCGCTGCGGCTGTCCGGCCAGGTGGACCAGGAGGCGCTGGCGCTCGCGCTCCGGGACGTCCTGGACCGCCACGAGGTGCTGCGCACGCGGCTGACCGTGGTGGACGGCGTGCCCTACCAGCAGGTCCTCGACCTCGCGGACCTGGACTGGGAGCTGGAGGCCGCCGGTGCCCCGGCCGACCTCGACGCGGCCGTGGACGAGGTGATCCGCTACCCGTTCGACCTGTCGGAGGAGGTGCCGATCCGCGCGTGGCTGTTCGAGGAGGGTGAGCGGGAGCGGGTCCTCGTCGTCGTCCTGCACCACATCGCGAGCGACGGCTGGTCGCCCCGGCCGCTGGCGATGGACCTGTCGGCCGCCTACGCGGCGCGCCGCGAGGGGCGGGCGCCGGAGTGGGAGCCGCTGCCCGTCCAGTACGCCGACTACGCGCTGTGGCAGCGGGAGCTGCTCGGCGACGAGAACGACCCGGGCAGCCTGATCTCCCGGCAGGTCGCCTACTGGCGGGATGCGCTGGCGGGCGCGCCCGAGGAGCTGAGCCTGCCGGCCGACCACCGGCGCCCGCCGGTGGCCGGGTACCGGGGGCACCGGGCGCCGGTCGAGGTCCCCGCCGGGGTGCACGCGCGGCTGCGGGAGATCGCGCGCGAGGAGAACGTCACGACGTTCATGGTGCTCCAGGCCGCGCTGGCGATGCTGCTGTCGCGGCTCGGCGCGGGCACCGACGTCCCGATCGGCTCGCCCAACGCCGGGCGGTCCGACGAGGCCCTGGACGACCTGGTCGGGTTCTTCATCAACACGCTCGTCGTCCGGACGGACCTGTCGGGCGACCCGACGTTCCGCGAGGTCCTCGCGCGGGTCAGGGAGCGCGGCCTGGCGGCGTTCACGCACCAGGACGTCCCGTTCGAGAAGCTGGTGGAGGAGCTGTCGCCGAGCCGGTCGATGGCCCGGCACGCGCTGTTCCAGGTGATGCTGACCCTCCAGAACAACGCGGACGCCGACCTCGACCTGCCGGGCCTGCGCGTCACGGCGCTGCCGCTCGGCGCGGCCACCGCGAAGTTCGACCTCGACGTCCTCGTCGGGGAGGTGTTCGACGCGGGCGGCGCGCCCGCCGGGGTGCGCGGCTCGGTGATCGCGGCGGCGGACCTGTTCGAGCCGCGCACCGCCGACGCGCTGGCCGAGCGGCTCGTCCGGACGCTGGAGCGGCTCGCGGACGCGCCCGACCTGCGCCTCAGCGGCCTGGACGCGTTCGGCGCGGGCGAGCGCGACCGGATGCTGACCGCGTGGAACGACACGGCGGTGGACGTGCCGCGGGCGACGGTTCCCGAGCTGTTCGCGGCGCGGGTGGCGGCGGACCCCGGCGCGGCGGCGGTCGTCGCCGGTGGCGCCGCGACGTCCTACGCGGAGCTGGACGCGCGCTCCGACCGCCTCGCCCGGGTCCTGGCCGACCGGGGCGTCGGCCCCGAGACGACGGTCGGGGTCTGCCTGGAGCGCGGCGCCGACCTGCTGGTGGCGCTGCTGGGCGTGCTGAAGGCCGGGGGCGCGTACGTGCCGATCGACCCGGAGTACCCGGCGGACCGCGTCGCCTACATGATCGAGGACTCGGCTCCGGCGGCGGTGCTGGTGTCGGCGGGAACGGCGGGCCTGCTCCCGTCTCCGGCGCTCGGCCTCACGGTCGACGCACCCGAGCCGGACGAGTGGCCCGAAATCCCCTCGCCCAGGCCCGAGCACCCCGCGTACGTGGTGTACACGTCGGGGTCCACCGGCCGCCCGAAGGGCGTGCAGGTGTCGCACGCGGGCGTGGCGAGCCTGGTCGCCGGGCACGTCCGGGACCTGGGCGTCGGCCCCGGGTCCAGGGTCGGCCAGTTCGCGTCGGTGGGCTTCGACACCTTCGGGTGGGAGTGGCTGATGGCGCTCATGACCGGCGCGACGCTGGTGGTGATCCCGCCCGAGCGGCGCCTCGGCGACGCGCTGCCGAGGATGCTCGCGGAGCAGCGCGTCACGCATGTGACGCTGCCGCCCGCCGTCCTCGCGACGCTGGAGGACGGGGCGATCGGCCCGGACACGACGCTGGTCGTCGCGGGGGAGGCGTGCCCGCCGGAGCTGATGGCGCGGTGGGCGCGCGGCCGGAGGATGTTCAACTCCTACGGCCCGACCGAGACCACGGTCGACGCGACCCTGTGGCGGTGCGACCCGGACGCGGCGGAGACCGCGATCGGCCGCCCGGTCGCCAACACGCGCGTGTACGTGCTGGACGAGCGGCTCGCGCCCGTCCCGGCCGGTGTCGCCGGGGAGCTGTACGTGGCGGGCGCCGGGCTGGCGCGCGGCTACCTCGGCCGGGCGGCGCTGACGGCGGAGCGGTTCGTCGCGAACCCGTTCGGCGCGGGCGGGCGCCTCTACCGGACGGGCGACCGGGCGCGCTGGACCACCGGCGGCGACCTCGTGTTCGCGGGCCGCGCCGACGACCAGGTGAAGATCCGGGGCGTCCGGGTCGAGCCGGGCGAGGTCGGCGCGGTCGTGGCCGAGCACCCGGCGGTCGCGCGGTCGGCGGTGGTGGTCCGCGAGGACGTCCCCGGCGACCGGCGCCTGATCGCCTACGTCGTGCCCGGCGCGGACGCGGGCCGTCCGGCGGACCTGCCCGCGTCGGTGCTGGAGTTCACGGCTGCGCGCCTGCCGGAGTACATGGTGCCCTCGGCGGTCGTGGTGCTGGACGAGCTGCCGCTCACGGTGAACGGCAAGCTGGACCGCGACGCGCTGCCCGCGCCGTCGGCCGCGGGCGGGCCGCCCGCCGGGCGGGGGCCCTCCGATGTCCGAGAGGAGATCCTGTGCGCGGTGTTCGCACAGGTCCTGGATGTGGAACGGGTCGGCGCGGACGACGACTTCTTCGCGCTCGGCGGGCACTCGCTGCTGGCCGTGCGGCTGGCGAGCCGGGTCCGGGCCGTGCTGGGCGTCGAGCTGGACATCCGCGTCGTGTTCGAGGAGCCGACCCCGGCGGGCCTGGCCGCGCGGCTGACCGGCGGCGCCGCGACGTCCCGCGCGCCGCTCGCGGCGGCACCGCGCCCCGAGCGGGTCCCGCTGTCGTTCGCGCAGCGGCGGCTCTGGTTCATCGAGCAGCTGGAGGGGCCGAGCACCACCTACACGATGCCGGTGGCGCTGCGGCTGTCCGGCGAGGTGGACGAGGGGGCGCTCGGCGCGGCGTTCCGCGACGTGATCGCGCGGCACGAGGCGCTGCGGACGGTGTTCGGCGCGGCGGACGGCGAACCCTTCCAGCGCGTCCTCGCGCCGGGCGATGTGCGGTGGGACCTCGCGGTGTCCCGGGTGCCCGAGGCGGACCTGCCGGCCGCGGTCGCCGAGGCCGCCGGGCACGTGTTCGACCTGGCCGCCGAGGTCCCGATCCGCGCGTGGCTGCTGGAGGCCGCGCCGGACGAGCGGGTGCTGGTGATCATCGTCCACCACATCGCGAGCGACGGCTGGTCGACCGGGCTGCTCGCCCGGGACCTGTCCGCCGCGTACGCGGCGCGGCGCGGCGGGCGCGCCCCGGCCTTCGAGGCGCTGCCCGTCCAGTACGCCGACTACGCGCTCTGGCAGCGCGACCTGCTCGGCGACGAGGACGACCCGGAGAGCGTGATCTCGCGGCAGATCGCGTACTGGCGCGGCGCGCTGGCGGGCGCGCCCGAGGAGCTGGCGCTCCCGGCGGACCGTCCGCGCCCGCACGCCGCGTCCTACCGGGGGCACACCGTCCCGCTGGACGTCCCGGCGGAGGCGCACGCGCGGCTCGTCGAGGTCGCGCGGGCCGAGGGCGTGACCACGTTCATGGTCCTCCAGGCCGCGCTGGCGGTGCTGCTGTCGCGGCTGGGCGCGGGCACCGACGTGCCGATCGGGTCCGACAACGCGGGGCGCACCGACGTCGCGCTCGACGACCTGGTCGGGTTCTTCGTCAACACGCTGGTGCTGCGCACCGACCTGTCCGGCGACCCGACGTTCCGGGACGTGCTGCGCCGCGTCCGCGAGACGAGCCTCGCCGCGATCGGGAACCAGGACCTGCCGTTCGAGCGGCTGGTGGAGAAGCTGTCCCCGGCGCGGTCGCGGTCCCGGCACCCGCTGTTCCAGGTGATGCTGACGTTGCAGAACAACGCGCGCGCCGTGGCGGAGCTGCCGGGCGTGCGGGTCGCGCCGGTGCCGACCGGCACGTCGGTGGCGCTGTTCGACCTGGACCTGTCCGTCGAGGAGGTGTTCGGCGCGGACGGCGCGCCCGCCGGGGTGCGCGGCGCCGTGACCGCCGCCGCCGACCTGTTCGACGCGGCGTCGGTCACCGCGCTCGCCGAGCGGTTCGGCCGCGTGCTGGCGCGGCTGGTCGCGGCGCCGGAGACGCGGCTGGGCGAGGTGGAGATCCTCGGCGAGGACGAGCGCACGCGCCTCCTCGTCGAATGGAACGCCGCGGACGCGCCGGACGAAGCGCGGTCGGTGCCCGAGCTGTTCGCGGCCCAGGCCGCGCGGACCCCGGACGCGGTCGCCGTCGAATCCGCCGCCGGCGCCCTCTCCTACGCCGAGCTGGACGCGCGGTCGGACCGCCTCGCCCGGCTGCTCGCGGACCGCGGCGCGGGCCCCGAGACCGCGGTCGGGGTGCGGCTGGAGCGCGGCGCCGACCTGGTCGTCGCGCTGCTGGCGGTGCTCAAGACCGGCGCCGCCCTCCTGCCGCTCGGCACGGCGCGGACCGCCGCGCCGGACGCGGCGCCCGCCATCGTCGTGACGCCGGAGACGGTGGCGAGCCTCACCGCGCCCGACCCCGGCGCGCTGAGCCTTGACGGATCGCCGCTCGACCACCTCGCCTGCGTCCTCGACGAGGAGGGCGTCATGGTCACCCACGCCGGGCTGGCCCGCATGGCGGTCGCCCGCGCCCGGGAACTGGAGATCGGGCCCGGTGCGCGGGTCGCGCCGGCGGACGGCGCCCTCGCCCGCGAAGCGACGGCGGCGCTGCTGGCGGGCGCGACGCTGGCGCTGTCCGCGCCGCAGGCCCCCGCCCCGGACACCGCCGGGCCCGCGCTCGGCGGGTCGGCCGTGTACGTGCTCGACGCGGCGCTGCGTCCCGTCCCGCCGGGCGTGGTGGGCGACCTGTACGTGGGAGGCACGGGCCTGGCGCGCGGCTACGCGGGCCGTCCCGGCGCGACGGCCGAGCGGTTCGTCGCGAGCCCCTTCGGCGCGGGCGAGCGGCTCCACCGGACGGGTGGCCGCGCCCGCTGGACCACCGCCGGACGGCTCGTCCGGGTCACGGACCCGGCCCCGGAACGGGCCGGTGCCGGCCGCGCGGCCCTCGACCGGCGGCTCGTCGCCTACGTGGTGCCCGCGCCCGGCGCCGTCGTCGACCCGGCGGAACTGCGCGCGTACCTTCGCGCGCACCTGCCCGAGTCGATGGTCCCGGCCGCGCTGATGACGCTCGCCGAGCTGCCGCTCACCGCGAACGGGAAGGTCGACGCCGCGAACCTCCCGGCGCCCGACCCCGCCGCGCGGGCGGGCGGCGGCCGCCCGCCCGCCGACGAGCGCGAGGAGCGGCTCTGCGCGCTGTTCGCCGAGGTGCTCGGGCTGCCCGAGGTCGGCGTGGACGACGACTTCTTCGCGCTCGGCGGGCACTCGCTGCTCGCCACCGTCCTGCAGAGCAGGATCCTCGCCTCGATGGGCGTCGAGGTGCAGCTGCGGACGCTGTTCGACGCCCCGACGGTCGCCTCGTTCGCGGCCCGGCTCGGAGAGCGGCCGGCCTCGTCGCGCCCGGCGCTGCGGCGGATGCGGGACCGCTGAGAGGCCCCCTGAACGCGGGCGTTCAACTGCCGTCCCCCGGCGGTTGAACGCCCGCTCCGCCGCGTCCGGATATCGCGCGCGGCGCGAGCATTGATCATTCCAGCGGCGCCGGGCCATAGTGGTCCGACTTTGGCGGACGGCAATTCCGTCGTTTTCCGGGGGACGTCCGAGGCTTTATCGGATTCGTCGCGCCAACCGTTCGTGAAGGAGTCCGGCCGTCATTTCGCATGCCCTCAGGGGTTCTGTCAACGGGGTGGAGATCGGCGGCCCGCCGCAGCCCGCGGCACGGCTGGGGAGTGACCGGGAGGGATCCGCATGATTCCGCTGTCCTACGCGCAGCGACGGTTGTGGTTCATCGAGCAGCTCGACGGGCCGGGATCGACCTACAACATCCCGGTCGCGCTGCGGCTGACCGGCCGGGTGGACCGCGCGGCCCTCGCGGCGGCGCTGCGCGACGTCCTGGACCGGCACGAGGTGCTGCGCACGACGGTCGGCGTCGCCGACGGCGAGCCCTACCAGCGCATCGTCCCCGCCGACGACCTCGACTGGGCGCTGGAGACCGTCGAGCTGCCCCCCGGCGCGACGCCCGCCGACCTCGACGCCGCCGTCTCCGCCGTCGCCGGGCACGCGTTCGACCTGGCCTCCGAGATCCCGATCCGCGCCTGGCTGTTCTCCGCCGGACCGGGCGAGCACGCCCTGATCGTCGTGGTGCACCACATCGCGGGGGACGGCTGGTCGATGGCCCCGCTCGCCCGCGACGTCTCGCAGGCGTACGCGGCGCGGTGCGAGGGTCGGGCACCGGAGTGGGAGCCGCTGCCCGTCCAGTACGCCGACTACACGCTGTGGCAGCGCGAACTCCTCGGCGACGACGCCGACCCCGGCAGCGTCATCTCCGGCCAGGTCGCCTACTGGCGCGACGCCCTCGCGGGCGCGCCCGAGGAGCTGGCGCTCCCCTTCGACCGGCCCCGCCCGGCCGCCGCCTCGTACAGCGGCCACAGC
The DNA here is from genome assembly GCF_018603865.1 of Actinomadura sp. NEAU-AAG7. Lineage (NCBI taxonomy): Bacteria > Bacillati > Actinomycetota > Actinomycetes > Streptosporangiales > Thermomonosporaceae > Actinomadura > Actinomadura sp. NEAU-AAG7. The sequence continues at coordinate 65,466 of NZ_JAHFZY010000007.1, read as the reverse complement.
GTCCCGCTGGAGATCCCGGCGGACGTCCACGCGCGTCTCACCGGCATCGCCCGCGCCGAGGGCGTCACCACGTTCATGGTGCTCCAGGCCGCGCTGGCGATGCTGCTGTCCCGGCTCGGCGCGGGCACCGACGTCCCCGTCGGCGCCGTCGTCGCGGGCCGCCGCGACGTCGCCCTGAACGACCTCGTCGGGTTCTTCGTGAACACGCTCGTGATGCGGACCGACCTGTCCGGCGACCCGACCTTCCGCGAGCTGCTCGCGCGCGTCCGCGAGACGAGCCTGTCGGCGTTCGAGCACCAGGACGTGCCGTTCGAGAAGCTCGTCGAGGAGCTCTCGCCCGCCCGGTCGCTCGTTCGGCACCCGCTCTTCCAGGTCATGCTGTCGGTCCAGAACGCCGCCCAGGGCGAGGTGGACCTGCCCGGCTCCCGCGCCGCGGCGATGCAGGTGCGGCAGCCGGACGGCATGTCGGTCGCGAAGTTCGACCTGGAGGTCGTCGCGACCGAGACCTTCGACGCCCACGGCGACCCGGCGGGCGTGCGCGGCTCGGTGATCGCCGCCGCCGACCTGTTCGACCGCGCCTCCGCCGAGCGCCTCACCCGCTGGCTGACGCGTGTGGTCGGGCGGCTCTCCGACGACCCGCGGGTGCGGCTGAGCGACGTCCAGCCCCTGGACGAGGACGAGCTTCGGCAGGTTCTCGCGGGTGGGGTCGGGACGGCGGGCGAGGTTCCGCACGGGTCGGTGGTGGAGTGGTTCGAGGCGCGTGCGGCCGCCGCTCCGGATTCGGTGGCGGTGGTGTCGGGTGATGTGTCGTTGACGTTTGCGGAGTTGGATGCTCGGGCCGGTTGTTTGGCGCGTTTGTTGGGTGAGCGCGGTGTGGGTGTCGGTTCGCTGGTCGCGGTGGTGGTGGAGCGGTCGGTGGATCTGGTGGTGTCGTTGCTGGCGGTGTTGAAGGCCGGTGGCGCGTATGTTCCGGTGGATCCGGAGTATCCGGCGGAGCGTATTGGTTTCGTGCTGGACGATGCTTCGCCGGTGTGCGTGCTGGCGTCGAAGGCCACGGCCGGGGTTCTGCCATCGGACCTTGCCGACGTGCTGGTTCTGGAGGACCTCGACCTTTCCGGGAAGCCGCTGGAAAAGCGCGCGCTACTGGAGCCGGGTGATTCGGCGTATGTGATTCATACGTCGGGGTCGACGGGTCGTCCGAAGGGTGTGGTGGTCGGTCACGGCGCCTTGGTGAACCACCTGTGGGCGATGGGCCGGCGGATGCCGCTGGATTCCGCGGACCGTTTCGTGGCGGTGACGACGGTCTCCTTTGACATCGCGGCGTTGGAGTTGTTCCTGCCGTTGGTGTCGGGCGCGCGCGTCGTGTTGGCCGACCGGGAGACGGTGGCGGAGCCGCGCGCGCTGGCCGCGTTGGTGCGGGGTAGTGGCGGGACGGTGATGCAGGCGGTTCCGTCGTTGTGGCGGGCGTTGCTGGACGTCGGGGACTGGCCTGCCGAGGTGCGTGTTCTGGTGGGCGGGGAAGCACTCCCGCAGGAACTCGCGACTCGGATGCACGCGCTTGGTCTGGACGCGGTGAACGTGTACGGGCCGACCGAGGCGACGATCTGGGCCACGTCCGCGCCAGTTGACGCGGGCCCGGTGTCCATCGGGCGTCCCTTCGCCAACACTTCCGCCTATGTCCTGGACGCGGCGCTGCGCCCGGTCGTGCCCGGTGCCGTGGGGGAGCTGTATCTCGCGGGCGCGCAATTGGCGCGCGGTTATCTCGGCCGTCCGGAGTTGACGGCGGAGCGTTTTGTGGCGTGCCCGTTCGTTCCGTCGGCCCGGATGTATCGGACGGGTGACCTGGCGCGCTGGCGCGGTGACGGGACTCTCGAATGCCTGGGCCGCACCGACGACCAGGTCAAGGTGCGCGGCTTCCGGATCGAGCTGGGCGAGGTCGAGGCCGCGCTCGAACGCGACGACCGGGTCGCGCAGGCGGCGGCCGCCGTCCACCGTGACTCCTCGGGCGACGGCCTCCTCGTCGGCTACGCCGTCCCCCGACCGGCGGACACGGACCTGGACCCGGCCGACGTCCGCGCGCGCCTCGCGCGGACCCTGCCCGGCCACATGGTGCCGTCCTCGATCGTCGTTCTGGACGCGCTGCCCCGCACCGCCAACGGCAAGCTGGACCGCAGGGCGCTGCCCGCTCCCGACCATTCCGCCTCGGCGGGCGCGGGCCGCGGCCCGTCCAACGCGCGCGAGGAGATCCTGTGCGCGGTGTTCGCCGAGGTCCTCGACGTGGAGGGGGTGGGCGTCGATGACGACTTCTTCGCCCTCGGCGGCCACTCGCTGCTCGCGGTCCGGTTGGTGGAGCGGCTGCGCGTCCACGGGGTGCCGGTGTCGGTGCGGGCGCTGTTCCAGACGCCGACCCCGGCGGGCCTCGCCGCCGCGACCGGTGCCGAGGCCGTCGCCGTCCCGGAGAACCTGATCCCGGACGGCGCCGCCCGGATCACCCCGGAGATGCTGCCGCTGGTGGAGCTGTCGGCCGCGGAGGTCGACGGGATCGTCGCCACGGTCGGCGGCGGCGCGCCGAACACGGCCGACATCTACCCGCTCGCCCCGCTCCAGGAAGGGCTGCTGTTCCACCACCTCCTCGCGGGCGACGGCGACGACGCCTACGTGATGCCGATGGTGCTGGAGTTCGACACGCGCGACCGGCTCGACGCCTTCACCGGCGCCCTCCAGCAGGTGGTCGACCGGCACGACATCCTCCGGACGGCGATCGTCTGGGACGGCCTGCGGGAGCCGGTGCAGGTCGTGTGGCGCCGCGCCGTCCTGCCCGTCGAGGAGGTCGCGCTCGACCCGGACGGCGCGGAGCCCGTCGAGCAGCTCGTCGCGGCGGGCGGCCGCTCGATGGACCTGGGCGCGCCGCCGCTCGTCCGGCTGCACGTGGCGCGGGATCCCGGGACCGGGCGGTGGCTCGCGCTGATCCGCATGCACCACATGGTGCAGGACTACACGGCGAAGGAGGTCCTGCTCGACGAGGTGCGGGCGTTCGTCGGCGGGCGCGCGGACGAGCTGCCCGAGCCGCTGCCGTTCCGCGACTTCGTCGCGCGGGCGCGCGCGGGCTCCGACCGGGCCGGGGACGAGCGCTACTTCGCCGGGCTGCTGGGCGATGTGACCGAGCCGACCGCGCCGTACGGGCAGCTCGACGTCCTCGGCGACGGCGCGGGCGTCCGGCGGGTCGAGCTGCCGCTCGCACCGGCCCTGGCCGGCCGGGTGCGCGGCGCCGCGCGGCGCCTGCGGGTCAGCCCGGCGACCGTGATGCACGTGGCGTGGGCGCGCGTCCTGGCGGTGGTGTCCGGCCGCGGCGACGTGGTGTTCGGGACGGTGCTGTTCGGCCGGATGAACGCGGCCGTGGACGCGGACCGGATCGTCGGCCCGCACATGAACATGCTCCCGATCCGGCTGACCGTGGACGGCACCGGCGCCCGCGCGGCGGTGCTGGCCGCGCGGGACCGGCTGGCCGGGCTGCTGGAGCACGAGCACGCCCCGCTCGCCGTCGCGCAGCGGGCCAGCGGCGTCCCCGCCGACACGCCCCTGTTCACCTCGTTCTTCAACTACCGGCGCGACGGCGGACCGCGCAGCGACGCGGGACGGCACGTCACGACCGAGGGCATCCGCAGCGTCTTCACGCGGGACCGCACGAACTACCCGCTCGCGGTCGCGGTCGACGACGACGGCGTGGCGCTCACGCTCACCGTCGACGCGGTCGCCTCGATCGACGCCGAGGCGGTGGCGCGCCTGCTGCGCACCGCGACCGAGAACCTCACGGCCGCGCTGGAGACCGTGCTGGACGGCGGCCCCGAGACGCCGCTCGACGCGCTGCCCGTCCTGGACGAAGCCGAACGGCACCGGGTGCTGGTCGACTGGAACGGCACCGCCGCCGAGGCAGGGGCGGCGCACGTCCGCGAGCTGTTCGAGGCCCAGGCCGCCCGCGTTCCGGACGCGGTCGCGGTCGTGTCCGGCTCAGCCGAGACCACCTACGCGGAGCTGGACGCGCGCGCGAACCGCCTCGCCCACTACCTGCGGGCGCAGGGCGTGGGCGCGGAGTCGGTCGTCGGGCTGTGCCTGCCGCGCGGCGCGGATCTCGTGGCGGCCGTGCTCGCGGTCTGGAAGGCGGGCGCCGCCTACCTGCCGATCGACCCCGGCTACCCGGTCGAGCGGATCGCGTTCATGCTGGCCGACAGCGGCGCGGTGCTGCTGCTGACCGACGAGGAGACGCTGGAGGACCTCCCGGCCGGCCGGGTCCGGATGGTCGCCCTCGACGATCCGATGACCGCCGTCCAGACGGGGGCGCTCCCGGCGACCGCGCCGGACGCGGTGCTGTACCCCGACGGCCAGGCGTATGTGATCTACACGTCCGGTTCGACGGGGCGGCCCAAGGGCGTGACCGTCACCCACGGCGGCCTGGTGAACTACGTGACCTGGGCCGCCCGCAGGTACGGAGGCGGCGAGCCGTGCGGCGCCCCGCTGCACTCCTCGGCGGCGTTCGACCTGACCGTGACGAGCCTGCTGGTCCCGCTCGTGACGGGCGCGCCCGTCACCGCCAGCCGGGACGGCGGCGCCGAGGGGCTCGCCGACCTGGTCCGCGGCGGCGCCGGGTTCGCGATGGCCAAGGTCGTGCCCGCGCACCTGCCCGTCCTGGGCGAACTGCTCACCGCCGGGCAGGCGGCGTCGGCGGCGCGGACGTGGGTCGTCGGCGGCGAGGCGCTGGCCGGTCCCGCGGTGGCCGACTGGCTCGGGCGGGCGCCCGGCTCGGTCGTCGTCAACGAGTACGGGCCGACCGAGACCGTCGTGGGCTGCTGCGTCTTCGAGGTCC
>NZ_JAHFZY010000007.1:0-60595 GCF_018603865.1 Actinomadura sp. NEAU-AAG7 | reverse complement strand
GGCCGGGGAGGAGCCCGCCGGACCGGTTCCGATCGGCCGCCCCACCCCGGGCACCCGCCTCTACGTGCTCGACGGCGCACTCCGGCCGGTCCCGCCCGGTGTGGCGGGTGAGCTGTACATCGCCGGTGCGCAGCTCGCCCGCGGCTACGCGGGCCGTCCCGACCTGACCGCCGAGCGGTTCGTCGCCTGCCCCTTCGAGGACGGCGCCCGCATGTACCGGTCGGGCGACCTCGCGCGCTGGGACTCCGGCGGTCGGCTGGAGTTCCTCGGCCGGGTGGACGAGCAGGTCAAGGTCCGCGGCTACCGGATCGAGCCGGGCGAGACCCAGGCCGTCCTCATGGCCCACCCCGAGGTCGTCCGCGCCGCCGTGATCGCCAGGGAGGACACCCCCGGCGACCGGCGCCTCGTCGCCTACGTCGTCGCGGACGGCGACGCGGACGCGGACCGGCTGGCCGCCGCCGTCACCGGGTTCGCCGCGCGCCGTCTCCCGGACCACCTGGTGCCGTCCGCCGTGATGGTGCTGGACGACCTGCCGCTGACCGCGAACGGGAAACTCGACCGCGCCGCGCTCGCCGCCCCGGCCCGCGCCGGAGGGCCGGGCACCGGCCGCGCCCCCGCCACGCTCCAGGAGGAGATCCTCTGCGCCGCGTTCGCGCAGGTCCTCGGGCTGGAGAAGGTCGGCGTGGACGACGACTTCTTCGTGCTCGGCGGGCACTCCCTGCTCGCCGTCCGGCTGATCAGCCGGATCCGGGCGGCGCTGGGCGTCGAGGTGCAGCTCCGCGAGCTGTTCGACACCCCCACCGTCGCCGCGCTCGCGGCGTCGCTCACCGGAACCGGCGGCGGGTCCACCCGGACTCCGCTGACCGTGATGGAGCGGCCGGAGCGGGTTCCGTTGTCGTATGGGCAGCGGCGGTTGTGGTTCATCGAGCAGTTGGAGGGTCCGAGCGCCACCTACAACGTCCCGATCGCGTTGCGGCTCGCGGGTGCGGTGGACATCAAGGCTTTGGGTTTGGCGCTGCGGGATGTGATCGGCCGGCACGAGGTGCTGCGGACGGTGTTCCCCACGGTGGACGGCGAGCCCTGCCAGCGGGTCGTCGGCATCGACGAGCTGGACTGGGAGCTGGAGACGGTCGGGGCGGCGTCCGAGGGCGCCGTCGTCGAGGCGGCGGAGCGTCCGTTCGACCTGGCGGTCGAGGTGCCGATCCGGGCATGGCTGTTCGGGACGGGGCAGGACGAGCGTGTCCTGCTGGTGGTGCTGCACCACATCGCCAGTGATGGCTGGTCGATGGACCCGCTGGCCCGGGACCTGGCGACGGCCTACGCGGCGCGGTGTGCGGGCCGGGCGCCGGAGTGGGAGCCGCTGGCCGTCCAGTACGCGGACCACACGCTGTGGCAGCGGGAGGTGCTGGGCGACGAGGCGGATCCGGGCAGTTTGATTTCGGGTCAGGTGGCGTACTGGCGCGAGGCGTTGGCGGGCGTCCCGGAGGAGTTGGGGTTGCCGTTCGACCGTCCGCGTCCGCTGGTTCCGTCGCGGAAGGGGCATGACGTTCCGCTTGATGTTTCAGCGGACGTGCATGTTCGGCTGAACGAGGTCGCGCATGCCGAGGGCGTGACGACGTTCATGGTGTTGCAGGCCGCGTTGGCGATGCTGCTGTCGCGTTTGGGTGCGGGGACCGATGTGCCGATCGGGTCGGCGGTGGCCGGGCGGACGGACGCGGCGCTGGACGGCCTGGTCGGCTTCTTCGTGAACACGCTGGTCGTCCGGACGGATCTGTCGGGTGATCCGTCGTTCCGCGAGGTCCTGTCGCGGGTCAGGGAGCGCAGCCTGGCGGCGTTCGCGCATCAGGACGTGCCTTTCGAGCGGCTGGTGGAGGAGTTGTCACCGTCCCGGTCGATGGCGCGGCACCCGCTGTTCCAGGTGTCGCTGACGTTGCAGAACAACGTCCAGGCGGAACTGGATCTGCCCGGTCTCCGGACGGCCGGGGTGGAGGTCGGAGCCTCCGCCGCCAAGTTCGACCTTGAGTTCGGTGTCGCGGAGACGGTCGGCGCGGACGGTGCTCCGGCGGGGTTGCGCGGTGGTCTGGTCGCGGCGGCGGACCTGTTCGAGCCCGATTCCGCTCGGCGGTTGGGACGCCGGTGGGCGCGGGTGCTGGAGGTGCTGTCGGCCGACCCGGAGACGAGACTGAGCGCCCTCGACGTGCGCGACGAAGCCGAGCGGCGCGAGGTGGATGCCTGGAGCGCCAGGGAATCGGCCCACATCCTGGACGCGGAGATGCGTTCCGCTCCGGTCGGGGTCGTGGGCGATCTCTACACCGTCGCGGGGCCCGGGACCGGGATGCGGGGAGCGGATCAGCGTGCCCGCTGGACGTTCGACGGCCGCCTGGTCATCGAGCAGAACGACCCGGCGCCCGTCCTGGAGGGTGAGCCGCCACGGCCCGGCCGTGCGCCGTCGGGTGTGCACGAGGAGATCCTCTGCGGGTTGTTCGCGGAGGTGCTCGGGCTGGAGCGGGTCGGTGTCGATGACGACTTCTTCCGGGTGCTGGGCGGGCATTCGCTGCTGGCGACCCGGCTGGTCAGCCGGGTGCGGAAGGTCCTGGGTGTGGAGGTGCCGCTGCGGGCGCTGTTCGAGGCGCCGACCGTGGCCGGGCTCGCCGCCCGGCTCGGCGAGGCCGCCGCCGCCCGGCAGGCGCTGACGCCCCAGCCGCGTCCGGAGCGGGTACCGCTGTCGTTCGCCCAGCAGCGGCTCTGGTTCATCGGGCAGCTCGAAGGTCCCAGCGCCACCTACAACGACCCGATCGTTCTCGGGCTGTCCGGCGAGATGGACCGCGACGCGCTGGTCGCCGCGCTGCGGGACGTGATCGGACGGCACGAAGTCCTGCGCACGGTGTTCGCGACCGAGAACGGCGAGCCCTACCAGCGGATCCTCGGCATGGACGAGCTGGAGTTCGGCCTCGAAACGGTCGAGGTCGCTCCGGCGGAGCTGCCGGACGCGATCTCCGAGGCGACGGGACACGCGTTCGACCTCACCGCCGAGATACCGATCCGGGCCTGGCTGTTCGACACCGGCCCCAACGAGCGCGTCCTCGTCGTCACGATGCATCACGTCGCCAGCGACGGCTGGTCGATGGAACCCCTCGCCCGCGACATGTCGCTCGCGTACGCGGCGCGCCGCGAGGGGCGGGCGCCCGAGTGGGAGCCGTTGGCGGTCCAGTACGCGGACTACGCGTTGTGGCAGCGGGAGTTGCTGGGGGAGGAGGACGATCCCGAAAGCGTGATCTCGCGTCAGGTGGCGTACTGGCGCGACGCGCTGGCGGGTGCTCCCGAGGAGCTGTCGCTTCCCTTCGATCGTCCGCGTCCCGTGGTCGCGTCCCACCGCGGCCACGAAGCGCCCGTCGCGGTGCCGCCCGAAGTCCACGCGCGGCTGCGGGAGGTGGCGCGCGAGGAGGGCGTGACCACGTTCATGGTGCTCCAGGCGGCGCTGGCGATGCTGCTGTCGAAGCTGGGAGCGGGAACCGACATTCCGATCGGTTCGGCGAACGCGGGTCGTACTGATGAGGCGTTGGACGATCTGGTCGGTTTCTTCGTCAACACGCTGGTGATCCGGACGGACCTGTCGGGTGATCCCTCGTTCCGTGAGGTGCTGGGGCGGGTGCGGGAGCGGAGCCTGTCGGCGTTCGCGCACCAGGACGTGCCGTTCGAGAAGCTGGTCGAGGAGCTGGCGCCGAGCCGGTCGATGGCGCGGCACCCGCTCTTCCAGATCGTTCTCACGATGCTGGACACCGGCGAAGCCGTACTCGACCTCCCGGGCCTCAAGGCCGCCGCGGTGTCGGAGACCTCACGCGCCGCGAAATTCGACCTGGACGTGCTGGTCGGCGAGGCGTTCGACGCCGAGGGCGCGCCCGGCGGCGTGTACGGGTCGGTGACGGTGGCGGCGGACCTGTTCGACCGCGACGCCGCCGCGCGGATCGCCGACCGCTTGGTCCGGATTCTGGATGCGCTGTCGGCGGATCCCGGGCTGCGGTTGAGCAAGGTCGACCTCCTGGACGGGGACGCCCGACACCGGGTCCTGGTGGAGTGGAACGACACCGGTTTCGACGCCGGCCGCGCGATGCTCACCGACCTGTTCCATGAGCGGGCCGCCGGCGCTCCGGATGCGATCGCGGTGGTGGCCGAGGGTGCGGAAGTCTCCTATGCGGAGGTGGAGGAGCGGGCGAATCGCCTGGCGCACTACCTCATAGGTCAGGGCGTTGGCGCGGAGTCGGTGGTGGGTCTGTGCCTCTCGCGCGGTGTGGATTTCGTGGTGGGTGTGCTGGGGGTGTGGAAGGCCGGGGCGGCGTATGTTCCGGTTGATCCGGCGCAGCCTGCGGAGCGGATCGCGTTTGTTCTGTCTGACAGTGGCGCGGTTCTGCTGCTGACCACCGATGAGATTCTGGAGGATCTGCCCGCGGGTCGGGTCCGCATGGTCGCCTTGGACGACCCGTTCACCGCCATGCAACTGGCCGCCCAGCCCGCCGCCGTTTCATCGGCGCGCATTGATCCGGGCAGCGTGGCGTATGTCATTTACACCTCCGGTTCGACCGGCCGTCCCAAGGGTGTGGCGGTCACGCACGGTGGTGTGCGGAACTATGTCGCCTCGGTTCCGTCTCGTGTTGGGTTCGGGGCGCCGGGTGGGAAGTATGCGCTGCTTCAGGCGCAGGTCACCGACCTGGGTAACACGGTGGTGTTCGCGAGTTTGGCGACCGGTGGGGAGTTGCACATCCTGCCGGAGGAGGCCGTGACCGACCCGGCTGCGGTGTCGGGGTATCTGGTCGAGCATGGGATCGATTATGTGAAGGCTGTTCCGTCGCATTTGGCGGCGTTGTCGTCGGTCGCGGGTGTGCGGAATGTGCTGCCTGCCCGGTCGCTGGTGCTGGGTGGTGAGGCGGCGTCCCCGGAGTGGGTGCGGGAACTGGTGGAGTCCGCCGGTGAATGCGTGGTGTTCAACCACTACGGCCCCACCGAGGCGACGATCGGTGTGACGACCACCCGGCTTTCGTCGGGCGGTGTCGTTCCGGTGGGATCGCCGGTCGGGAACACCCGCGTGTTCGTGCTGGATGAGTTCCTGTGTCCGGTGGCTCCGGGTGTGGTGGGGGAGCTGTATGTCGCCGGGGCCCAGTTGGCCCGGGGTTATGTGGGGCGTGCTGGGCTGACGGCGGAGCGGTTCGTGGCGTGCCCGTTTGTCGCGGGTGAGCGCATGTATCGGACGGGTGACCGCGTCCGGTGGACGCAGGACGGTCTCCTGGTCTTCGCGGGCCGCGCCGACGACCAGGTCAAGATCCGTGGCTTCCGGATCGAGCCGGGCGAGGTCCAAGCCGTCCTCAACGCGCACTCCCGGGTGGCCCAGGCGGCCGTCGTCGCCCGCCAGGACGTCCCCGGTGAGTTGCGGCTGGTCGCCTACATCGTCCCCGACGTCCCCGACGACGACACGCTTCCGGCCACGGTGCGGCAGTTCGCGGCGCAGCGGCTTCCCGAGCACATGGTCCCCTCCGCCGTCGTGGTGCTGGAGGCGCTGCCGCTGACCGGCAACGGCAAACTCGACCGCAAAGCCCTCCCCGCCCCCGACTTCGCCGGGTCCGCCGGACAAGGACGCGCGCCCTCCAACATCCGCGAGGAGATCCTGTGCGCCGCGTTCGCCGAAGTCCTCGGCCTCGACAACGTCAGCGTTGACGACGACTTCTTCGACCTGGGCGGGCACTCGCTGCTGGCGGTCCGGCTCGTTGATCGGATCCGGGTCGTCCTGGGCGTGGAGACCGAGATCCGCACGCTGTTCGAAGCGCCCACGGTGGCCGGTCTCGCCGAGCGGCTGACCGGCGCGGGAGAGGCACGCGCCCCGCTGGCCGTGATGGAGCGGCCGGAGCGGGTTCCGCTGTCGTATGGGCAGCGGCGGTTGTGGTTCATCGAGCAGTTGGAGGGTCCGAGCGCCACCTACAACGTCCCGATCGCGTTGCGGCTCGCGGGTGCGGTGGATGTCAAGGCTTTGGGTTTGGCGCTGCGGGATGTGATCGGCCGGCACGAGGTGCTGCGCACCGTGTTCCCGGTCGCGGACGGCGAGCCCTACCAGCGCGTCATCGGCATCGACGAGCTGGACTGGGCGCTGGAGACCGCGCCCGGCGGCACCGTCGCGGAGGCGGCCCGGTACGCGTTCGACCTGGCGGTCGAGGTGCCGATCCGGGCATGGCTGTTCGAGACGGGGCAGGACGAGCGTGTCCTCCTCGTCGTGCTGCACCACATCGCCAGTGACGGCTGGTCGATGGACCCGCTGGCCCGGGACCTGTCGACCGCGTACGCGGCGCGAAGCCGCGGCCACGTCCCCGACTGGAAACCGCTGCCCGTCCAGTACGCCGACCACACGCTGTGGCAGCGGGAGGTGCTGGGCGACGAGGCGGATCCGGGCAGTTTGATTTCGGGTCAGGTGGCGTACTGGCGCGAGGCGTTGGCGGGCGTCCCGGAGGAGTTGGGGTTGCCGTTCGACCGTCCGCGTCCGCTGGTTCCGTCGCGGAAGGGGCACGACGTCCCGCTTGATGCTCCGGCAGAGGTCCACGCGCGGCTCGCCGAGGTCGCCCGTGCCGAGGGCGTGACGACGTTCATGGTGTTGCAGGCCGCGTTGGCGATGCTGCTGTCGCGTTTGGGTGCGGGGACCGATGTGCCGATCGGGTCGGCGGTGGCCGGGCGGACGGACGCGGCGCTGGACGGCCTGGTCGGCTTCTTCGTGAACACGCTGGTCGTCCGGACGGATCTGTCGGGTGATCCGTCGTTCCGCGAGGTTCTGTCGCGGGTCAGGGAGCGCAGCCTGGCGGCGTTCGCGCATCAGGACGTGCCGTTCGAGCGGCTGGTGGAGGAGCTGTCGCCGTCCCGGTCGATGGCGCGGCACCCGCTGTTCCAGGTGTCGCTGACGTTGCAGAACAACGTCCAGGCGGAACTGGAACTATCCGGCGTACACGCCGACGGAGTGGCGACCGGGGCGTCCGCCGCCAAGTTCGACCTTGAGTTCGGTGTCGCGGAGACGGTCGGCGCGGACGGTGCTCCGGCGGGGTTGCGGGGTGGGCTGGTCGCGGCGGCGGACCTGTTCGAGCCCGATTCCGCTCGGCGGTTGGCGCGCCGGTGGGCGCGGGTGCTGGAGGTGCTGTCGGCCGACCCGGAGACGAGACTGAGCGCCCTCGACGTGCGCGACGAAGCCGAGCGGCGCGAGGTGGAGGCCTGGAGCGCCAGGGAATCGGCCCACATCCTGGACGCGGAGATGCGTCCCGTCCCGGCCGGGGTCGTGGGCGACCTGCACACCGCCGCCGAGCCGGACGGCCCCGTACGAAGGACGGGCGACCGCGCCCGCTGGACGTTCGACGGCCGCCTGGTCATCGAGCAGAACGACCCGGCGCCTGCCCCGGAGAGCGACCCGAAGCAGTCGGGCACGGGCCGTGCGCCGTCGGGTGTGCACGAGGAGATCCTCTGCGGGTTGTTCGCGGAGGTGCTCGGGCTGGAGCGGGTCGGTGTCGACGACGACTTCTTCCGGGTGCTGGGCGGGCATTCACTGCTGGCGACCCGGCTGGTCAGCCGCGTCCGGAAGGTCCTGGGTGTGGAGGTGCCGCTGCGGGCGCTGTTCGAGGCGCCCACGGTCGCCGGGCTCGCCGCCCGGCTCGGCGAGGCCGCCGCCGCCAGGCTGGCGCTGACGCCCCGGAAGCGTCCGGAGCGGGTGCCGCTGTCGTTCGCCCAGCAGCGGCTCTGGTTCATCCGGCAGTTGGAGGGCCCGAGCGCCACCTACAACATCCCGATCGCGCTGCGGCTGTCCGGCGACGTCGACCCGGTGGCGCTCGGCGCGGCGCTGCGGGACGTCGTCGAGCGCCACGAGGTGCTGCGCACGGTGTTCCCCACCGAGGACGGCGAGCCGTACCAGCACGTGATCGACATCGACCGGCTCGGCTGGCGGTTGGAGACGGCCGCGGTCGCCCCGGACGGCCTGCCCGGCGCGGTCGCGCGGGCCGCCGGGTACGCGTTCGACCTGGCGGTCGAGGCGCCGATCCGCGCGTGGCTGTTCGAGGCGGGGCGGGACGAGCGCGTCCTCGTGGTGACGATCCACCACATCGCGGGCGACGGCTGGTCGATGGGCCTGCTGGCCCGGGACGTCTCGGCCGCGTACCTGGCGCGGAGCGAGGGCCGGGTGCCGAAGTGGGACCCGCTGCCCGTCCAGTACGCCGACTACGCGCTCTGGCAGCGGGAGCTGCTCGGCGACGAGAACGACCCCGGAAGCGTCATCTCCGAACAGCTCGCGTACTGGCGGGACGCGCTGGCGGGCGCCCCGGAGGAGCTGCCGCTCCCGGCCGACCGCCCACGGCCGCGGGTCGCGTCCTACCAGGGACATGAGGCATCGCTCGACGTCTCGCCCGAGACCCACGCGCGGCTGCTCAAGGTGGCGCGCGAGGAGGGCGTCACGACGTTCATGGTGCTCCAGGCGGCGGTGGCCGTCCTGCTGTCGCGGCTCGGCGCGGGCGCGGACGTGCCGATCGGGTCGGACGTCGCCGGACGCACCGACGACGCGCTGGACGGCCTGGTCGGGTTCTTCGTGAACACGCTCGTCGTCCGGACGGATCTGTCCGGCGACCCGACGTTCCGCGAGGTCCTGTCGCGGGTCAGGGAGCGCAGCCTCGCAGCGTTCGCGCACCAGGACGTGCCGTTCGAGCGGCTGGTGAAGGAGCTGTCCCCGGCGCGGTCGCGGTCGCGGCACCCGCTGTTCCAGGTGATGCTGTCGGTGCACAACAACGAGGGCGCCGACCTGGACCTGCCGGGCGCGGACACCGGCGGCGTGTCCACCGGCCTGACCGTGGCGAAGTTCGACCTGGACGTGTCGGTCGGCGAGGCGTTCGACGCGCACGGCGCCCCGGCCGGGCTGCGCGGCTCGGTGGTCGGCGCGGCGGACCTTTTCGACCCGGAGTCGGTCGAGCTGATCGGCGGGCGGCTCGCGCGGGTGCTGGACGCGGTGACCGGCGACCCGGGCCTGCCGGTGGGCGCCGTGGACGTCCTCGGCGACGCCGAGCGGCGCCGGGTGCTCGGCGACTGGAGCGCGAAGGAGTCCGCCTACGTCCTGGACGAGGGGCTCCGTCCCGTCCCGCCGGGGGTGCCGGGCGACCTCTACGTCCTCCCCTCGCCGGACAGCGCCGAGGAGAGCCTGGTGGCGTGCCCGTTCGAGCCGGGCGCGATGATGCGCCCGACGGGTGAGCGCGCCCGCTGGACCCGTGACGGCACCCTCGACCTCCTGAAACCCCCGGACACTCCCGTCCGGGCCGGGGACAGGCGGCTCGTCGCCTACGTCGTGCCCGCGCCCGGCGCGGCCATCGACGAGGCGGAGCTGAGGGAGTTCGTCCGCGCCCACCTGCCCGAGTCGATGGTCCCGGCGGCGCTGATGGCGCTGGCGGAGCTGCCGCTGACCGCCAACGGCAAGCTCGACCACGGCGCGCTGCCCGCCCCCCGTCGCACCGCGCCCGTGTCCCGTGGGCCGTCCGATCCCAGGGAGGAGGCGCTCTGCGCGGCGTTCGCGCAGGTCCTCGGGCTGGAGCGGGTCGGTGTCGACGACGACTTCTTCGCGCTCGGCGGGCACTCGCTGCTCGCGGTCCGGCTCGTCAGCCGGATCCGCGCGGCGCTCGGCGTCGAGACCGACATCGTGACGCTGTTCGAGGCGCCGACCGTCGCCGGGCTCGCGGCGCGGCTCGACGAGCAGGCGCGGCTCGGCGAGGAGCGGACGCGGCGGCCCGCGCTGCGGCGGATGCGCGCCGGGGAGGAGTCCTGATGGTCCCGCTGTCGTTCGCCCAGCGCCGGCTCTGGTTCATCGACCGGCTCGAAGGGCCGGGCGCCACCTACAACATGCCGGTCGTCCTGCGCCTCCCGCGCGAGGTCGACCCGGCCTGCCTGGACGCGGCGCTCCGCGACGTCATCGAGCGCCACGAGGTGCTGCGGACGGTGTTCGCCGCCGTCGACGGCGAGCCCCACCAGCGCATCCTGAAGTCCGGCGAGCTGGAGTGGGCCCTCCAGACCGCCGAGGTGGCTCCGGACGACCTGGACGGCGCGGTCGCGGACGCGTCCGCGCACCCCTTCGACCTCGCGGGCGAGGTGCCGGTCCGGGCGTGGCTGTTCGACACCGGCTCGGGCGCGCGGGTGCTGGTCGTCGTGCTGCACCACATCGCCGCCGACGGCTGGTCCGTCGAGCCGCTCACCCGCGACATCGCCGCCGCCTACGCGGCGCGGAGCCGGGGCGGCGCGCCCGGGTGGGAGCCGCTGCCCGTCCAGTACGCCGACTACGCGCTCTGGCAGCGGGAGCTGCTCGGCGACGAGAACGACCCGGGCAGCGTGGTCTCCCGCCAGCTCGCGTACTGGCGGGAGGCCCTCGCGGGCGTCCCGGAGGAGCTGGACCTGCCCTACGACCGGCCGCGCCCGTCCGTCGCGTCCTACCGGGGGCACCGCGCGCCGCTGGAGGTCCCGGCGCGGGTGCACGCGCGGCTCGCCGACCTCGCGCGCGCCGAGGGCGCCACGACCTACATGGTGCTCCAGGCGGCGCTGGCGGTGCTGTTCTCCCGCCTCGGCGCGGGCACCGACATCCCGATCGGCACCGACGTCGCCGGGCGCACCGACGAGGCGCTGGACGACCTCGTCGGGTTCTTCGTCAACACGCTTGTCATGCGGACCGACCTGTCCGGCGACCCCACGTTCCGGGAGGTCCTCGCCCGGGTCCGCGCGACCGGGCTCGCCGCGCTCAAGCACCAGGACGTCCCGTTCGAGCGGCTCGTCGAGGACCTGTCCCCGGCCCGGTCGCTGGCCCGGCAGCCGCTGTTCCAGACGATGCTGACGCTCCAGAACACCACCCGCACCGTCCTGGACCCGTCCGACGCAGGCTCCGACGCGCCGCCGCCCGGCCCGCCGGTCGCCAAGTTCGACCTTGAGGTGCCGGTCAGCGAGGTCTTCGGCGCGGACGGCGCGCCCGCCGGGCTGCGCGGCTCGGTGATCGCCGCCGCCGACCTGTTCGACGCGGGGTCGGCCGCGACGCTCGCCGCGCGCCTGACGCGGGTCCTGGACCGGCTGACCGGGGCGCCCGACACCCGGCTGAGCGCCGTGGACGTCCTCGACGACGCCGAACGCCACCGGATCCTCACCGAATGGAGCACCGCCGACGGCGGCCCCGTCTACGTCCTGGACGAGGGCCTCGCGCCCGTCCCCGCCGGTGTCGCCGGCGACCTCTACGTCGCGGGACGGGAGGGCGGAGCGCCGATCGCCAGTCCCTTCGTCCCGGGCGAGCGGCTCCACCGGACCGGCGACCGCGTCCGCTGGACCCCGGACGGACGGCTCGTCCCCGCGGCCCGGCGGGCCCCGAAGGCATCGGACCGGCGGCTGGCGGCCTACGTCGTCCCGGCGCCCGGCGCGGACGTCGACCCGGCCGAGCTGCGGGACTTCCTGCGCGAGCACCTGCCCGAGTCGATGGTCCCGGCGGCGTTCGTGACGCTCGCGGAGCTGCCGCTCACACCGAACGGCAAGGTCGACGTCGCGAACCTCCCGGCGCCCGAACCGCTCCCGGCCGCGTCCGGGCGCGGCCCCGCCACGCCCCGCGAAGAGATCATGTGCGCGGTGTTCGCCGAGATCCTCGGCCTGGACGGTGTCGGCGCGGAGGACGACTTCTTCGCGCTCGGCGGGCACTCCCTGCTCGCGATCCGCCTCGTGGAGCGGCTGCGCGGGCGCGGCGTCCCCGTCTCGGTGCGGGCGCTGTTCGAGACCCCGACCCCCGCCGGCCTCGCCGCCGCGGCGGGCGCCGGGGCCGTGGAGGTGCCGCCGAACCTGATCCCCGACGGCGCCGCCGAGATCACCCCCGACATGCTGCCGCTGGTGGAGCTGACCGCCGAGGAGATCGGGCGGGTCACCGCGGCCGTGCCGGGCGGCGCCGCGAACATCGCCGACGTCTATCCCCTCGCCCCCCTCCAGGAGGGGCTCGTCTTCCACCACCTCATGGCGGAGGGCGGCGAGGACGCCTACGTCCTGCCGACCCTGCTGGAGTTCGACTCCCGGGCCCTGCTCGACGGCCTCGTCCAGGCCCTGGACCTCGTCGTCGCGCGGCACGACATCTTCCGGACGTCCCTCGTCTGGCAGGGGCTGCGCGAGCCGGTCCAGGTGGTGTGGCGGAACGCGTCGGTGCCCCTCACCGAGGTCGTCCTGGACCCCTCGGCCGCCGACCCGGCCGGAGAGCTGCTCAGCGCCGCGGGCCTTGCCATGGACCTCGGCCGCGCGCCACTGATCACTTTGCACGCCGCCGCCGTCCCCGGCACCGGCCGCTGGCTGGCGGTCGCGCGGGTGCACCACGTCGTCCAGGACCACACCGCGCTGGAGGTGCTGCTGGACGAGGTGCGGGCCTTCCTCGCGGGACGCGGCGACTCCCTCCCGGCCCCGCTGCCGTTCCGGAACTTCGTCGCCCAGGCGCGCGGCGGCGTCGAACGCTCCGAACACGAACGGTACTTCGCGGGGCTGCTCGGCGACGTCGAGGAGCCGACCGCGCCGTTCGGGATCGTGAACGTCCACGGGGACGGCACCGGGCTCGTCCGCGAGACGATCCCCTTCGCGCCCGCGCTCAACACCCGGCTCCGCGAGAGCGCGCGGCGGCTGGGAGCGAGCCCGGCGACCCTCATGCACCTGGTGTGGGCGCGGGTCCTCGCCGCGGTGTCCGGCCGCGACGACGTCGTGTTCGGGACGGTCCTGTTCGGCCGGATGAACGCGGGCGCCGGCGCGGACCAGGTCCCCGGCCCCTTCATGAACACGCTGCCCGTCCGCGTCCGCACCCGCGGACCCGGCGTCGTGGACGCGGTCGCGGCCATGCGGGGCCAACTCGCCGAACTGCTCGAACACGAGCACGCGCCGCTCGCGGCGGCGCAGCGGGCGAGCGGCGTCGCGGGCGACACGCCGCTGTTCACCTCGTTCCTCAACTACCGCTACAACACCGGCGGCCGACCGGACACCGAGGCCCAGGACGAGGCGATGCGCGGCATCCGCCTCCTGTCGTCCCGCGAACGCACCAACTACCCGGTCGCGCTCGCGGTCGACGACGACGGCGACGGCATGGCCGCGACCATCGACGCCGTCCCGCCGATCGACCCGCTCGCCGTGGGCGCGATGGTGCACGCGGCCACCGAACACCTCGTCGCGGCACTGGAACGGGCCCTCGACGGCGGCCCCGAGACGTCCCTCGGCGCCCTGGAGATCCTCGACACCGCCTCGCGGACGCGGATCCTCACCGGCTGGAACGACACGGCCGCCGACGTCCCGCACGGGTCGGTGGTGGAGTGGTTCGAGGCGCGTGCGGCCGCCGCTCCGGATTCGGTGGCGGTGGTGTCGGGTGATGTGTCGTTGACGTTCGCGGAGTTGGATGCTCGGGCCGGTTGTTTGGCGCGGTTGTTGGTCGGGCGTGGTGTGGGTGTCGGTTCGTTGGTGGCGGTGGCCGTGGAGCGGTCGGTGGATCTGGTGGTGTCGTTGCTGGCGGTGTTGAAGGCCGGTGGCGCGTATGTGCCGGTGGATCCGGAGTATCCGGCGGAGCGGATCGGTTTCGTGCTGGACGATGCTTCGCCGGTGTGCGTGCTGGCGTCGAAGGCCACGGCCGGGGTTCTGCCATCGGACCTTGCCGACGTGCTGGTTCTGGAGGACCTCGACCTTTCCGGGAAGCCGCTGGAAAAGCGCGCGCTACTGGAGCCGGGTGATTCGGCGTATGTGATTCATACGTCGGGGTCGACGGGTCGTCCGAAGGGTGTGGTGGTCGGTCACGGCGCCCTGGTGAACCACCTGTGGGCGATGGGTGAGCGGGTGCCTCTGGGCCCGGAGGATCGGCTTGTCGCGGTGACCACGGTGTCGTTCGACATCGCGGCGTTGGAGCTTTTCCTGCCGCTGGTGTCGGGCGCGCGCGTCGTGTTGGCCGACCGGGAGACGGTGGCCGAGCCCAGGGCGCTGGCCGAGTTGGTGCGCAGCGTCGGCGCGACCGTCGTGCAGGCGGTTCCGTCGTTGTGGCGGGCGTTGCTGGACGTCGAGGACTGGCCTGCCGAGGTGCGTGTTCTGGTGGGTGGCGAGGCGCTCCCGCAGGAACTGGCGACTCGGATGCACGCGCTTGGTCTGGACGCGGTGAACGTGTACGGGCCGACCGAGGCGACGATCTGGGCGACCTCGGCCCCGGTCGACGCGGGCCCGGTCTCGATCGGCCGCCCCTTCCTCAACACCTCCGCCTATGTGCTGGACGGCGCCCTGCGGCCGGTTCCCGTCGGTGCGATCGGGGAGCTGTATCTGGCCGGGGCTCAGTTGGCGCGCGGTTATCTCGGCCGCCCGGGGCTGACGGCGGAGCGTTTTGTGGCGTGCCCGTTCGTTTCGTCGGCTCGGATGTATCGGACGGGGGATCTGGCCCGCTGGCGCGGTGACGGGACTCTCGAATGCCTGGGCCGTACCGATGACCAGGTGAAGGTGCGCGGCTTCCGGATCGAGCTGGGCGAGGTCGAGGCCGCGCTGGAGCGTCTCGGGGGAGTGGCACGCGCGGCGGCCACCGTTCACGCGGATCGCTTGGTCGGATATCTCGTAACCGGTTCGGATGCGGCGGTGAATTCCGCCGAGCTTCGGACTCAGGTAGCCCAGATCCTTCCCGGTTACATGGTGCCGTCGGTGCTCATGGTGCTGGACGCGCTGCCTTTGACGGCCAACGGAAAGCTGAACCGCAAGGCCCTGCCCGCCCCAGAGCAGACGGGTGCCACCTCTGGGCGAGCGCCGTCCAACGCCCGCGAGAAGATCTTGTGCGCGGCGTTCTCCGAAGTCCTCGACGTGGACGAGGTCGGCGTCGACGACGACTTCTTCGCCCTCGGCGGCCATTCGCTGCTCGCGGTGCGGCTCGTGGAAAGGCTGCGCGTCCACGGGGTGTCGATCTCGGTGCGGGCGCTGTTCCAGACGCCGACCCCGGCCGGGCTCGCGGACGTGGCCGGAGCGGAACGCGGCGCGGTCCCCGAGAACCTGATCCCGGACGGCGCCACTCGGATCACGCCCGAGATGCTGCCGCTGGTGGAGCTGTCGGCCGAGGAGATCGGCCACATCACCGAGAACACCGTCGGCGGCGCGCCGAACATCGCCGAGATCTATCCCCTCGCCCCGCTCCAGGAAGGGCTGCTGTTCCACCACCTCCTCGCCGACGGCGGCGATGACGCCTACGTGATGCCGACCGTGCTGGAGTTCGACTCCCGGGCCCGGCTCGACGCGTTCACCGGCGCGCTGCAACAGGTGGTCGACCGGCACGACATCCTCCGGACCTCGATCGTCTGGGAGGGGCTGCGCGAGCCGGTGCAGGTGGTCGCGCGCCGCGCCGTCCTGCCCGTCGAGGAGGTGGCCCTGGACCCCGTCGGCGCCGATCCGGTGACCGAGCTGGTGGCGTCGGTCGGCACCTCGATGGACCTGGGGCGCGCCCCGCTGATCAGCGTCCACACCGCCCCCGAGGGCGACCGGTGGCTCGCGCTGGTGCGGGTGCACCACATGGTGCAGGACCACACCGCGATGGGCGTCCTGCTCGGGGAGGTGGAGGCGTTCCTCTCGGGGGACGCAGCCGACCTGCCCGCCCCGCTGCCGTTCCGCGAGTTCGTGGCGCGGTCGCGCGCCGCGCTGGAGGAGTCGGAGCACGAGCGGTACTTCGCCGGGCTGCTCGCGGACGTCCGCGAGCCCACGGCCCCGTTCGGCGTGCTGGACGTGCGGGGCGACGGCGCCGGGGTGGCCCACCACGTGGAGCCCCTCGCGGCCGACGTGGTCGCGCGGCTGCGGGAGGTGTCCCGGAAGCTGGGCAGCAGCGTGGCGATCGTGACGCACGTGGCGTGGGCGCGGGTCCTCGCCGCGGTGTCGGGCCGCGACGACGTGGTGTTCGGGACGGTCCTGTACGGCCGGATGAACGCCGGGGCCGGCGCGGACCGGGTCCCCGGGCCCTTCGTCAACACCCTCCCCGTCCGGGTCCGGACGGACGGGCAGGACGTGCTCGCGGCCGTCTCCGGCATGCGCGCCCAACTCGGCGACCTGCTGGAGCACGAGCACGTGCCGCTCGCGGCGGCGCAGCGGGCGAGCGGCGTCACCGGCGACGTTCCGCTGTTCACCTCCTTCCTCAACTACCTGCACGTCACCGGCCGGGAGGACGCGGCCGGTCCGGGGCAGGAGGGCATCCGGCTCCGGTACTCCCGCGAGCGCACCAACTTCCCCCTTGAGGTCGCCATCGACGACACGGGGGACGGGATCCAGGTGTCGGCCGGGGCCCTCGCCCCGATCGACGCGCGGACGGTCGCGCTCCTGATGAGGGCCGCGATCGAGAACCTCGTCCCCGCGTTGGAGGACGCCCTCGACGGCACGGCGCCGCCCCTGCACAGCGTCGACCCCCTGGGCGGGGCCCAGGTGCTCGACGGTTCGCGGAGCGCGGTGCCCGCGGGCGTGCCGGGCGATCTGTATCTGGCGGACGCACGTCCGGCATCCGACGAGCCCGGCGACCGCCTGTACCGCACGGGCGCCAGGGCACGGCGGACCCCGGAAGGGCGGGTCGAGTTCCTGACCCCCGAGGGTGCACCGATGGCGGTCCCGGGCGCGGCCGCCGACAGACGCCTCGTCGCCTATGTCGTCGCGAAGGACGAGGGCGCCACGCCCGAGTCCGTGCGGGCGTTCGCCGCGACGCACCTGCCGGACTCCATGGTCCCGGCGGCCGTGGTGGTGCTTGACGCGCTGCCGTACTCGGCGAACGGAAAGCTGGACCGGGACGCGCTCCCCGTGCCGGAGTTCGCCGTGGTGGCCGGGGCGGGCCGGGGCCCCTCCAACCGCCGGGAGGAAATCCTGTGCGGATTGTTCGCGCAGGTCCTCGGCCTGGAGAGGGTCGGGGTGGACGACGACTTCTTCGCCCTCGGCGGGCATTCGCTGCTCGCCGTGCGCCTGGTCAACCGGATCCGGGCCGTCCTGCGGGTGGAGCTTCCGTTGCGGGTGCTGCTCGGAGCGCCGACGGTGGCGGAGCTCGCGCGGCGGCTCGGAGAACAACAGTCAGCGAGGCCGATGTTGCGGCCGATGCGTACCCGGGAGGACTCCTGATGGTTCCGTTGTCGTATGCGCAGCGGCGGCTGTGGTTCATCGCGCAGCTCGACGGCCCGAGCGCGACCTACGACATCTCCCGGGTGCTGCGGCTGCCCGGGGAGGTCGACGCCGCGGCGCTCGGCAGCGCGTTCCTGGACGTGCTGGCCCGGCACGAGGTGCTCCGCACCGTCTACGAGGCCGTGGACGGCGAGCCCTACCAGCGCGTCCTGAAGCCCGACGAGCTGGACTGGGCGCTGTCGGTGGCCGAGGTCGACCCCGCCGACCTGGACGTCGCGATCGCCGAGGCGTCGGAGCACGTGTTCGACCTGGAGGCCGAGATCCCGATCCGGGCGTGGCTGTTCCAGGCCGGTCCGGACGAGCGCGTCCTCGTGGTGACGATGCACCACATCGCGAGCGACGGCTGGTCGATGGGCCTGCTCACCAGGGACGTGTCGACCGCCTACGCGGCCCGCGCGCGGGGGCGGGAGCCGGAGTGGGAGCCGCTCCCGGTGCAGTACGCGGACTACGCGTTGTGGCAGCGGGAGCTGCTGGGCGACGAGAACGACCCGGACAGCGTCATGTCGCGCCAGGTGGCGTACTGGAAGGACGCGCTGGCGGGCGCCCCGGAGGAGCTGGCGCTGCCGTTCGACCGCCCGCGCCCGGAGGTCTCCTCCCACCGCGGGCACGAGGTGGCGGTCGACATCCCCGCCCCCGTCCACGCGCGCCTCGTCGAGCTGGCGCAGGCGGAGGGCGTCACCAGCTACATGGTCGTGCAGGCCGCGATGGCGGTGCTGCTGTCGCGGCTCGGCGCGGGCACCGACATTCCGATGGGGACGACCGCCGCGGGCCGGACCGACGAGGCCCTGGACGACCTGGTCGGGTTCTTCATCAACACGCTCGTCATCCGGACGGATCTGTCGGGCGACCCGACGTTCCGCGAGGTGCTGGCCCGCGTCCGCGACACCGGGTGGACGGCGCTCGAACACCAGGACGTGCCGTTCGAGCGGCTGGTGGAGGAGCTGTCCCCGGCGCGGTCGCTCTCCCGGCATCCGCTGTTCCAGGTGATGCTGAAGGTCCAGAACAACGAGCGGACCGTCCTGGACGCGGCGGAGCCCGAACCCGGCCCCGCCCGGTCCGCGCCCGCGCCCTCGGCGGCGGCTTCGGCGGCGGCGAAGTTCGACCTCGACTGGACCTTCGACGAGTTCTTCGACACCGCTCGCGCCCCGGCCGGGCTGCGCGGCGGCGTCGTCGCGGCGGCCGACCTGTTCGAGATCGCGACGATCGAGCGGATCACGACGCTGTTCGCCCGCGTCGTCCGGGAGCTGGTGGCGGCCCCGGAGACGCGGCTGAGCGCGGTGGAGGTCCTGGACGAGGGCGAGCGGCGGCTCGTCCTGGCCGAGTGGAACGACACCGCCCGCGAGGTCGAGGCCGCCACGCTCGCGGAGCTGTTCGAGAAGCAGGCCGCGCGCACGCCGGACGCCCCGGCGCTCGTCTTCGACGGCGTCACGCTGACCTTCGCCGAGACCGACGAGCGCGCGAACCGGCTCGCCCGGTCGCTGATCGCTCGCGGGGTCGGGCCCGAGGCGCGGGTCGGGGTGTGCCTGGAGCGCGGTGCCGAGCTGATCGTGGCGATCCTCGGTGTGCTGAAGGCGGGCGGCGCCTACGTTCCGCTCGACCCGGAGTACCCGGCCGACCGCATCGCCTACATGATCGAGGACGCCGCGCCCGTCACCGTCCTCACCACGGCGACGGCCGCGGCGGCGCTGCCCGAGGGCGCGCCGCACCTCGTCCTGGACAACGCCGCCCTGGAGGGCGTCGACGGCGGCCCGCTCGCCCCCGGCGAGCGGACCGCGCCGCTGCTTCCCCGCCACCCCGCCTACGTGATCTACACGTCCGGGTCGACGGGACGGCCGAAGGGCGTGGTGGTCGAGCACCGCGCGATCACCGGGCTGTGCGAGGGGCACCACGAGGCGCTCTACGGCGGCGGGCGGACGCGGGTGGCGCTGACGACCTCGGTGTCGTTCGACGCGTCCTGGAACCAGCTCGCCGCCCTGTTCACCGGCCACGCGCTGCACATCGTGGACGGTGTCACCTGGCGGGACGCCTCACTCCTGGTCCGCTGGCTGCATGAGAACCGCGTCGACTTCGTGGAGGTCACCCCGTCCTACTTCCAGGCGCTGGCGGACGCGGGCCTGCTGGAGGGCCCGCACCGCCCGAGCCGCGTCGGCCTCGGCGGCGAGGCGCTGCCCGCGAGGACCTGGGAGCTGCTCCGCGCGGCGGACGGCGTCACGGCCTTCAACCTCTACGGGCCGACCGAGTGCACCGTGGACACGGCGATCGCCCGCGTCGCCGACGCCCCCGCGCCGGTGATCGGCCGGCCGGTGGGCAACACCCGCGTCCTCGTCCTGGACGAGCGGCTGCGTCCCGTGCCGCGCGGCGTCCCCGGCGAGCTGTACGTCGCGGGGGCCAACCTCGCGCGCGGCTACGCGGGCCGCCCCGCGCTGACGGCGGAGCGGTTCGTCGCCTCGCCGTTCGCGGCGGGGGAGCGCCTCTACCGCACCGGCGACCGCGTCCGGTGGAACGCCGACGCCCGGCTGGAGTTCCTCGGCCGGGCCGACGACCAGGTGAAGGTCCGCGGGTTCCGCATCGAGCCCGGCGAGGTCCGGGCGGTCGTCGCGGCGCACCCGCGGGTCGCGCAGGCGGCGGTCGTCGCGCGCGAGGACGCGCCGGGGACCGTCCACCTGGTCGCCTACGTGGTCCCGGCCGGGGACGAGCGCGACGCGCTGCCCGAGGACGTGCGCGGGTGGGTCGCCGGGCGGCTGCCCGAGTTCATGGTGCCCTCCGCCGTCGTCGTGCTGGACGCGCTGCCCCTGACCGCGAACGGCAAGCTCGACCGCGCGGCGCTCCCCGCGCCGGACTTCGCGGCCGGCGCGGGCGCGGGCCGGGGCCCGGCGAACGTGCGGGAGGAGATCCTCTGCGCGGCGTTCGCGGAGGTGCTCGGCGTCGACACGGTCGGCGTCGACGACGACTTCTTCCGGTTCGGCGGCCAGTCGCTGCTGGCGATCCGGCTGGTGGCGCTGCTCCAGTCGCGGGGCGTGTCGGTGTCGGTCCGGGCGTTCTTCCAGGCGCCGACCCCGGCGGGCGTCGCCGCGTCCTCCGGCGCGGTGCGGGTCGCCGTCCCCGACCGGATGATCCCCGACGGCGCGACCGCGATCACCCCCGGCATGCTGCCGATGGTGGAGCTGTCGCAGGACCACGTCGACCGGATCGTCGCGTCCGTCGACGGCGGCGCGGCGAACCTCGCCGACGTGTACCCGCTGGCCCCCCTCCAGGAGGGCCTGCTGTTCCACCACCTCATCGCCGAGGGCGGCGACGACGCCTACGTCATGCCCGCCGTCCTGGAGTTCGAGTCGCGCGAGCGGCTCGACGCCTTCCTGGCCGCGCTGCAACGCGTGGTCGACCGGCACGACATCTTCCGGACGTCCGTGCTGTGGGAGGGGCTGCCGGAGCCGGTGCAGGTCGTGTGGCGCGACGCCGTCCTGCCGGTCGAGGAGGTGGCGCTGGAGCCGGGCGAGGCCGACCCGGCGGGGCGGCTCCTCGCGGCGGCCGGCGGCCGGTCGCTCGACCTCGGCCGCGCGCCGCTGATGGACGCGCACGTCGCCGCGGTGCCCGGCGGCGGCTGGGTGGCGCTGGTGCGGGGCCACCACATGGTCCGCGACCACACCGCGCTGGAGGTCGTCCTCGACGAGGTGAAGGACATGCTCGCCGGGCGCGACGACGCGCTGCCCGAGCCGCTGCCGTTCCGCAACTTCGTCGCGCAGGCGCGCGGCGGCATGGACCGCGCCGAGCACGCCCGGTTCTTCGCCAAGCTGCTCGGCGACGTCGAGGAGCCGACCGCGCCGTTCGGCCTGGCCGACGTGCGCGGCGACGGCGCCGGGTCCGTCCGCGCGACGGTCGCGTTCCCCGCCGACCTCGACGCCCGGCTGCGCAACGTCGCGCGCCGCGTCGGCGCCAGCCCCGCGACGATCCTGCACGTCGTGTGGGCGCGGGTGCTCGCGGCGGTGTCCGGGCGCGAGGACGTGGTGTTCGGCACCGTCCTGTTCGGCCGGATGAACTCCGGCGAGGGGTCCGACCGGGTGCCCGGCCCGTTCATGAACACGCTGCCGGTGCGCGTCCGGACGGGCGAGCCGGGCGTGCTGGACGCCGTCGCGGCGATGCGCGGCCAGCTCGCCGACCTGCTGGAGCACGAGCACGCCCCGCTCGCCGTCGCGCAGCGCGCCAGCGGCGTCACCGGCGACGTGCCGCTGTTCACCTCCCTGTTCAACTACCGCCACGACCCGAAGGACCCCGACGACGGCTCGGGCGGCGGCGACCGCGAGGACCCGCTGCGCGGCATCCGGCTGGTGTTCTTCGAGGAGCGCACGAACTACCCGCTGATGGTCTCCGTGAACGACGACGGGGACGCGATCGAGGTGGACGTCGACGCGGTCGCGCCGGTCGACCCGCACGCGGTCGGGCTGCTGGTCGGCGCGGCGGCGGCGAACCTCGTCGAGGCGCTGGAGCGCGCCGTGGACGGCGGCGCGGACCTGCCGCTCGGCCTCGTCCGCGTCCTGGACGAGGCGCAGGAGCGGCGCGTGCTCGTCGAGTGGAACGACACCGCCGTGCCGGTCGCCGCGTCCACCGTCGCGGAGATGGTCGAGGCGCAGGTCGCGCGGACGCCCGGCGCCGACGCGGTGGTCCACGGCGGCGCGACCCTCTCCTACGCGGAGCTGGACGCGCGGGCCAACCGGCTCGCGCGGCTCCTCACCGGCCGCGGCGTCGGCCCCGAGTCGGTCGTCGGGGTGTGCCTGGAGCGGGACGCGGGCGCGGTCGTCGCGCTGCTGGCCGTGCTGAAGGCGGGCGGCGCCTACCTGCCGATCGACCCCGCCCACCCCGCCGAGCGGGTCGCGTTCATGCTGGCCGACGCGGCGCCCGCCGTGGTGCTCGCGTCGGCGGCGACGGCCGGGGCCGTCCCCGACCGCGGCGTGCCGGTCGTGCTCACCGACGCGCCGGAGACCGCCGCGGCGCTCGCGGGCCTGGACCCGCTCCCGCTCACCGCCGCCGAGCGGCCCGCGCCGCTGCCCGGCCACCCCGCCTACGTCATCTTCACCTCCGGCTCGACGGGACGGCCGAAGGGCGTCGTCGTCGAGCACCGCTCGGTCACCGGCCTGCTCGAATGGGCGGCCCGCGAGTTCGGCGGCGCCGACTTCGCGCGCGTGCTGCTGTCGACGTCGCTCACCTTCGACGTGTCGGTGTTCGAGCTGTTCGGGCCGCTGGTGTCGGGCGGCGCCGTCGAGATCGTCCCGGACCTGCTGGCGCTCGCCGACCGGGACGCCCCGCTCGGCCCCGTCAGCCTGGTCAGCGGCGTGCCGTCGGCGTTCGCGCGGCTGCTGGCGGGCGGGCTGCGGGCCGCGCCGCGCGCCGTGGTGTTCGCGGGCGAGGCGCTGACCGCCGACGTGGTGGACGGCGTCCGCGCGGCGCTGCCCGACGCGCGGGTCTCCAACATCTACGGGCCCACCGAGGCCACCGTGTACGCGACCGCCTGGTCGGCGGAGCGCGGGGGCGGCGTCGACGGCGTCGACCACGAAGGCCCGGTGCCGATCGGCCGCCCGGTGTCCAACGCCCGCGCGTACGTGCTCGACCACGCGCTCCGCCCTGTCCCGGCGGGGGTCGCGGGCGAGCTGTACATAGCGGGCGGCGGGCTCGCACGCGGCTACCTGCGGCGCCCGGCGCTGACCGCCGAGCGGTTCGTGGCCGACCCGTTCGGGTCGGGGGAGCGGCTCTACCGCACCGGCGACCTCGTCCGCTGGGACCACGAGGGGCGGCTCGAATACCTCGGGCGCGTGGACGACCAGGTCAAGGTCCGAGGGTTCCGCATCGAGCCCGGCGAGGTCCAGGCGGTCGTCGCGGCGCACGCGCGGGTCGCGCAGGCCGCCGTCGTGGTCCGCGAGGACGCCCCCGGCGACAAGCGCCTGATCGCCTATGTCGTCCCCGGCTCCGGCGCGGATCGCGGCGCGCTGCCCGCCGAGGTGCGGGCGCTGGCGGGCGAGCGGCTCCCCGCGCACATGGTGCCGTCCGCCGTCGTCGTCCTGGACGCGCTGCCGCTGTCGGCCAACGGCAAGCTGGACCGCCGCGCCCTGCCCGCGCCCGAGTACACCCCCACCCGTGGGCGCGGCCCCGCCACGCTGCGCGAGGAGGTGCTGTGCGCCGCGTTCGCGCAGGTCCTCGGCCTGGACCGGGTCGGTGTCGACGACGACTTCTTCGCGCTCGGCGGCCACTCGCTGCTGGCGATCCGGCTCGTGGAGACGCTCCGCGAACGCGGCCTGTCGGTGTCGGTGCGCGCCCTGTTCGTGTCCCCGACGCCCGCCGGGCTCGCGCTCAGCGCGGGCGGCGAGCGCGTCGAGGTGCCGCCGAACCTGGTCCCGGACGGCGCCACCGAGATCACCCCGGCGATGCTGCCGCTGGCGGACCTCACCGCCGAGGAGGTCGGACGCGTCGTCGCGACCGTCGAGGGCGGCGCGGCCAACACCGCCGACGTGTACCCGCTGGCCCCGCTCCAGGAGGGCCTGCTGTTCCACCACCTGCTCGCCGAGGGCGG
This sequence comes from Actinomadura sp. NEAU-AAG7, assembly GCF_018603865.1. Lineage (NCBI taxonomy): Bacteria > Bacillati > Actinomycetota > Actinomycetes > Streptosporangiales > Thermomonosporaceae > Actinomadura > Actinomadura sp. NEAU-AAG7. Next base: position 36,852 of record NZ_JAHFZY010000007.1, on the reverse strand, counting down.
CGGCGACGCCTACGTCATGCCGACCGTGCTGGAGTTCGACACCCGCGCCCGCCTGGACGGCTTCGTCGCCGCGCTGCAGCACGTCGTCGACCGGCACGACATTCTGCGCACCTCGATCGCCCGGGACGGGCTGCGCGCGCCGGTGCAGGTCGTGTGGCGGCGCGCCGCGCTGCCCGTCCGGGAGGTGGACCTCGACCCGGCGAGCGCCGACCCGGTCGCCGACCTGGTGGCGCTCGGCGGCGGCGCGATGGACCTGCGCCGCGCCCCGCTCATCGACCTCCACGTGGCGCCCGGCCGGGACGGGCGGTGGCTCGCGCTCGTCCGCGTGCACCACATCGTCCAGGACCACACCGCCCTCGAACTGCTCCTTGAGGAGGTGCAGGCGTTCCTCGCCGGGCGCGGCGACGAGCTGGCCGAGCCCCTCCCGTTCCGGAACTTCGTCGCGCAGGCGCGCCACGAGGCGGAGCACGCCGACCACGGGAGCTTCTTCGCCGGGCTGCTCGGCGACGTGACCGAGCCGACCGCGCCGTTCGGACGGCTGGACGTCCTCGGCGACGGCGCCGACGTCGTCCGCGCCGAACTCCCGCTCGCGGGCGAGCTGCACGACCGGCTCCGGACGGTGGCGCGCCGCCTCGGCGTCAGCGCCGCGACCGTGCTGCACGTGGCGTGGGCGCGGGTGCTCGCCGCCGTGTCCGGACGCGACGACGTGGTCTTCGGGACCGTGCTGTTCGGCCGGATGAACGCCGGTTCCGGCTCGGACCGCATGCTCGGCCTGTTCATGAACACGCTGCCCGTGCGCGTCCGGGTGGACGGCGTGGACGCCGCGTCCGCCGTCGCGGCGATGCGCGCGCAACTGGCCGAGCTGCTCGAACACGAGCACGCCCCGCTCGCCGAGGCGCAGCGGGCCAGCGGCGTCACCGGCGACGCGCCGCTGTTCACCTCCCTGTTCAACTACCGCCACAACTCGGGCCGTGCCGCCGCCGACGACCCCCGGGGGCGCGAGGGCATCGGCCGGGTCTTCTCCCAGACGCGCAACAACTACCCGCTCACGGTCGCGGTGGACGACGACGGCGACGAGATCTCCATCGTCGTCTACGCGGTCGCGCCCGTCGACGCGCCCGCCGTGGCCGGGCACCTCGCCACCGCGACCGGGAGCCTCGTCGGCCTCCTTGAGGCGGAGGCGGAGGTCCCGCTCGCCGAGGTGGACGTCCTCGCGGAACCGGAGCGGAACCGGATCCTCGGCGCGTGGAACGACACCGCCGCCGAGATCCCCCGGACGACCGTCGCCGCCCTGTTCGAGGAGCAGGCCGCGCGGACCCCGGACGCGGTCGCGCTGGTATCGGGTTCCGCAGAGATCACCTACGCGGAGCTGGACGCGCGCGCGAACCGCCTCGCCCACTCCCTGCGGGCGCGGGGCGTCGGCGCGGAGTCGGTCGTCGGGCTGTCGCTGCCGCGCGGCGCCGACATGGTGACGGCCGTCCTCGCCGTCTGGAAGGCGGGCGCCGCCTACCTGCCGATCGACCCCGGCTACCCGTTGGAGCGGACGGCGTTCATGCTGGCCGACAGCGGCAGCGAGATCCTGCTGGACGACCCGTCCGCCCTCGCCGCCGACGGCTACCCGGGTACGCGCCCGGACGTCCGCCCCGAACCGGACGGCCTCGCCTACGTGATCTACACCTCCGGCTCCACCGGGCGTCCCAAGGGGGTGGCCGTCACCCACCGCGGCCTCGCGAACTACGTGTCGTCCGTGCCTGGCCGCGTCGGGTTCGGCGCCCCCGGCGACCGGTACGCGCTCCTCCAGGCGCAGGCCACCGACCTCGGCAACACCGTCGTGTTCACCAGCCTCGCCACCGGCGGCGAACTCCACGTCCTGGACGAGGACGCCGTCACCGACGCCTCCGCCGTCGCCGCCTACCTCGCCGACCACCGCATCGACCACGTCAAGGCGGTCCCCTCGCACCTCGCCGCGCTGTCGGCGTCCGCGGGCGTCGAGAACGTGCTGCCCGCCAAGGCGCTGGTGCTCGGCGGCGAGGCCGCGCCGGCCGGCTGGCTCCGCGACGTGCTGGCCGCCGCCGGGACGCGCGCGGTGTCCAACCACTACGGCCCGACCGAGGCCACGATCGGCGTCACCACCGTCCGGCTCACCCCCGGCCTGGTCGGCGCGGGCGCCGTTCCGGTCGGGACGCCGATCGCCAACACCGGCCTCTACGTGCTGGACGGCCGTCTGCGGCCCGTGCCCGCCGGGGCCGTCGGCGAGCTGTACGTCGCGGGCGCCGGGCTCGCGCGCGGCTACACCGGCCGCCCCGGCCTGACCGCCGGGCGCTTCGTCGCCTGCCCGTTCGAGCCCGGCGCGCGGATGTACCGCACCGGCGACCTCGCCCACTGGACGCCGGACGGCCTGCTGGTGTTCGCGGGCCGCGCCGACGACCAGGTCAAGGTGCGCGGGTACCGGATCGAGCCGGGCGAGGTCCAGGCCGCGCTGCTCGCCCACCCGCGCGTCGCCCAGGCCGCCGTGATCGCCCGCACCGGCGCCGACGGCGACACACGGCTCGCCGCCTACGTGGTCCCGGCCGGCGCGGCGGACGACCGGCTCCCCGCCGAGCTGCGCGAGTTCACCGCCGGGCGGCTGCCGGAGCACATGGTGCCGTCCGCCGTGACCGTCCTGGACGCGCTGCCGCTCACCGGCAACGGGAAGCTGGACCGCCGGGCCCTGCCCGACCCGGACCAGGCGCCCGCGCCGCGCACCTCCGCCGCCCGCCGCCCGGCGAGCCCGCGGGAGGAGATCCTCTGCGCCACGTTCGCCGAGGTCCTCGGCCTGCCCGCGGTGGCGCCCGACGGCGACTTCTTCGAACTCGGCGGCCACTCGCTGCTCGCGATCCGGCTGATCAGCCGGGTCCGGGAGGCGCTCGGCGCGGACCTGACCGTCCGGACGTTCTTCCAGGCCCCGAGCCCCGCCGGGCTCGCCGCCCGGCTCGGCGGCGCGGGCGAGGCGCGGACCCCGCTGACCGCGCGGGCCCGGCCCGAGCGGATGCCGCTGTCCTACGGCCAGCGGCGGCTCTGGTTCATCGGCCAGCTCGAAGGCCCGAGCGCCACCTACAACATCCCCGTCGTCCTCGGCCTGGCGGGCGACGTCGACCGCGACGCCCTCGGCCTCGCCCTGCGCGACGTCCTGGGGCGGCACGAGGTGCTCCGCACCGTCTTCCCGACCGCCGACGGCGAGCCCTACCAGCACGTCCTGGACATCGACGACCTCTCCTGGGAACTGGAGACCGTCGAGGTGGCCCCCGGGGAGCTCGCGGGCGCCGTCGCCGAGGCCGCCCGGTACGCCTTCGACCTGTCGGCCGAGGTGCCGATCCGCGCCTGGCTGTTCGAGTCCGGCGCCGACGAGCCCGTACTGGTCGTGACGATGCACCATGTCGCCACCGACGGCTGGTCCAAGGGCCCGCTGGCCGCCGACCTCTCCGACGCCTACGCCGCGCGCCGCGAGGGGCGGGCGCCCGACTGGGAGCCGCTGGCCGTCCAGTACGCGGACTACGCGCTCTGGCAGCGTGAGTTGCTGGGGGATGAGAGCGATCCCGAAAGCGTGATCTCGCGTCAGGTGGCGTACTGGCGCGACGCGCTGGCGGGCGCCCCCGAGGAGCTGTCGCTTCCGTTCGACCGTCCGCGTCCGGCCGTCGCCTCGCACCGCGGGCACCTGGTCTCGCTCGACATCCCGGCGGAGATCCACGCGCGCCTGCTGAAGCTGGCCCGCGACGAGGGCGTGACCACGTTCATGGCGCTCCAGGCGGCGCTGGCGATGCTGCTGTCCAAGCTGGGCGCGGGAACCGACATCCCGATCGGTTCGGCGAACGCCGGGCGCACCGACGAGTCGCTGGACGACCTGGTCGGCTTCTTCGTCAACACGCTGGTGATCCGGACGGACCTGTCGGGCGACCCGACCTTCCGTGAGGTGCTGGGGCGGGTGCGGGAGCGGAGCCTGTCGGCGTTCGCGCATCAGGACGTCCCGTTCGAGAAGCTGGTCGAGGAGCTGTCGCCGAGCCGGTCGATGGCGCGGCACCCGCTCTTCCAGATCGTCCTCACCATGCGCAACACCGTGGACACGACGCTGCGCATGCCCGGCGTCCAGGCCGGGGGCTCCGCCGTGGACGACGCGGACGAGTCCTGGTCCTCGGCCAAGTTCGACGTGGACGTGCTGGTCGGCGAGGCGTTCGACGCCGAGGGCGCGCCCGGCGGCGTGTACGGGTCGGTGACGGTGGCGGCGGACCTGTTCGACCGCGACGCCGCCAAGCGGATCGCCGACGGCTGGGTGCGGGTCCTGGACCTGCTGACGGCCGACCCGAGCCTGAACCTGAGCGCGGTCGACCTCCTGGACGAGGACGCGCGGCACCAGGTCTTGGCCGAGTGGAACGACACCGGTTTCGACGCCGGCCGCGCGATGCTGACCGACCTTTTCGAGGAGCGGGTCGCGCTCGCCCCGGATTCGGTGGCGGTGGTCGCCGAAGGAACCGAGGTCTCGTACGCGGAGGTGGAGGAGCGGGCGAACCGGCTGGCGCACTACCTGATCGGCCAAGGCGTGGGTGCCGAATCAGTCGTGGGCCTGTGCCTGTCGCGCGGCGTGGATTTCGTGGTCGGAGTCCTGGGCGTGTGGAAGGCCGGGGCAGGCTATGTTCCGGTCGATCCGGCCCAACCCGCCGAGCGGATCGCGTTCGTGCTCTCCGACAGCGGCGCGGTTCTGCTGCTGACCACCGATGAGATCCTGGAGGATCTGCCCGCGGGCCGAGTCCGCATGGTCGCCCTGGACGACGCGTTCACCGCCATGCAACTGGCCGCCCAGCCCACGACCGCGCCGCAGGTGAACGTCGAGGCGGATGGGGTGGCGTATGTCATCTACACCTCCGGATCGACCGGCCGTCCGAAGGGTGTCGCGGTCACGCACGGCGGCGTGCGGAACTACGTCGCCTCGGTTCCCGCCCGCGTCGAATTCGGGATGCCCGGCGGGAAGTATGCGCTGCTTCAGGCGCAGGTCACCGACCTGGGCAACACCGTGGTGTTCGCGAGCCTGGCGACCGGCGGCGAGCTGCACATCCTGCCGGAGGAATCCGTCACCGACCCGGCCGCCGTCGCGGAGTACCTGGACGAGCACTCGATCGACTACCTGAAGGCCGTCCCGTCGCACCTCGCCGCACTGGCGTCGGCCGCCGGAACGCGGAACGTGCTGCCCGCCCGGTCACTGGTCCTCGGCGGCGAGGCCGCCCCGCCGGTATGGGTGGAGGAGCTGGTGGAGGCCGCCGATGGATGCGCGGTGTTCAACCACTACGGCCCCACCGAGGCGACGATCGGTGTGACGACCACCCGGCTCTCGGCGGGCGGCGTCGTGCCGGTCGGCTCCCCGGTCGGGAACACCCGCGTGTTCGTGCTGGACGAGTTCCTGTGCCCCGTGGGCCCGAACGTCGTGGGGGAGCTGTACATAGCGGGGGCCCAGTTGGCCCGGGGCTACGTGGGACGCCCCGCCCTGACGGCGGAGCGGTTCGTCGCGTGCCCGTTCGCGCCCGGTGAGCGCATGTACCGGACGGGCGACCGCGCCCGCTGGAACCCCGAGGGGCAGATCGTCTTCGCGGGCCGCGCCGACGACCAGGTCAAGATCCGCGGGTTCCGGATCGAGCCCGGCGAGGTCCAGGCCGCCCTGACCGCGAACCCCCGGGTGGGCCAGGCCGCCGTCATCGCCCGCGAGGACGCCCCCGGCGACCTCCGGCTGATCGCCTACGTCGTCCCCGCCGACCCGGACGCCGGCGAGGACACCGCGTTCCCGGCCGCCGTGCGGCAGTCCGTCGCGCAGCGGCTTCCCGAGCACATGGTCCCCTCCGCCGTCGTCGCGCTGGACGCGCTGCCGCTCACCGGCAACGGCAAGCTCGACCGCAGGGCCCTGCCCGCGCCCGACTACGCGTCCCTGCTGCTGGAGGGCGGGCGCCGGGCGGGGACGCCGCGGGAGGAGATCCTCTGCCTCGCGTTCGCCGAGGTCCTCGGCCTCGACGACGTCGGCGTCGACGACGACTTCTTCGACCTGGGCGGCCACTCGCTGCTGGCGGTCCGGCTGGTCAGCCGGATCCGGGCCGTCCTGGGAGTGGAGATCGAGATCCGCACGCTGTTCGAGGCGCCCACGGTGGCCGGTCTCGCCGAGCGGCTGACCGGCGCGGCGGAGGCACGCGCGCCGCTGACCGCGATGGAGCGGCCGGAGCGGATCCCGCTCTCGTTCGGGCAGCGCCGCATGTGGCTGATCGACCGCCTTGAGGGCGGCGGCTCCACCTACAACATCCCGGTCGCGGCGCGGCTGGCCGGCGAGGTGGACGCGCCCGCGATGGCGGCCGCGTTCCGCGACGCGCTCGCCCGGCACGAGGTGCTGCGCACCGTGTTCCCCGTCGCTGACGGCGAGCCCTACCAGCACGTCATCGACATCGACGACCTGGACTGGCGGTTGGAGACGCTCGACGTCGAGCCGGCGGACCTGCGCGAGGCGATCGCGGCGGCCGAGACGTGCACGTTCGACCTCTCCTCCGACGTGCCCGTCCGGGCGTGGCTGTTCCGGGTCGCGCCGGACGAGCACGTGCTGATGGTGGTCGTCCACCACATCGCCGGTGACGGCTGGTCGTGGGCGCCGCTGGCGCGGGACGTGTCCGCGGCCTACGCCGCGCGCCGCGCGGGGGAGGCGCCCGGGTGGGAGCCGCTGCCCGTCCAGTACGCCGACTACGCGATCTGGCAGCGCGAGGTGCTCGGGGACGGCGCGGACCCGGGCAGCCTGATCTCCCGGCAGGTCGCCTACTGGCGGGACGCGCTGGCCGGGATCCCGGAGGAGCTGGCGCTGCCCGCCGACCGGACCCGTCCCGCCGTGGCCGGGCACGAGGGGTACCGGGTGCCGCTGGAGATCCCCGCCGACGTCCACGCGCGGCTGCGGGACCTGGCGCACGCCGAGGGCGTCACGATGTTCATGATGCTGCACGGCGCGCTCGCGGTGCTGCTGTCGCGGCTCGGCGCCGGAACCGACATCCCGGTCGGCTCGGCGATCGCCGGGCGCACCGACGAGGCGCTGGACGACCTGGTCGGCTACTTCGTCAACACGTTCGTGCTGCGCACCGACCTGTCGGAGGACCCGACGTTCCGCGACGTGCTGGCGCGGGTGCGGGAGGCGGGCCTCGGCGCCTTCGCCCACCCGGACGTGCCGTTCGAGCGGCTCGTCGAGGAGCTGTCGCCGCCGCGCTCGCTGAAGCGGCACCCGCTGTTCCAGGTCATGCTGCTGTTGCAGAACACCGAGGAGGCGGTGCTCGCCCTGCCCGGTGTCCAGGGCGACCGGGAGGCGTCGTCGGGGGCGTCCACCGGGCGGTGGACGGTGAAGTTCGACCTGGACGTGAGCGCCGCCGAGACCCTCGACGAGCACGGCGCCCCGGCCGGGATCGAGGGCCGCGTCGTCGGCGCCGCCGACCTGTTCGAGCCGGAGACCGTCGCGCGGATCGCCGAGCGGCTCGTCCTGGTGCTGGACGCGGTGTCCGCCGACCCGGGGCTGCGGCTGAGCGAGGTCGACGTCCTCGGCGCCGAGGAGCGGCGCCGCGTCCTCACCGGATGGAACGACACCGCGGCGCCGGTGCCGGAGACGACCGTCGCGGGGCTGTTCGAGGCGCAGGTGGCGCGGACCCCCGACGCGGTCGCGCTCGTGGCCGGGGGCACCGAGACCACCTACGCGGAGCTGGACGCGCGGGCGAACCGGCTCGCGCGGTACCTGGTGGAGCGGGGGGTGGGCCCGGAGTCGGTCGTCGCCGCCGTGTTCGAGCGGACCGCCGACCTCGTCGTCGCGCTGCTCGCGGTGGTCAAGGCGGGCGCGGCCTACCTGCCGATCGACCCCGCCTACCCGGCCGGGCGCACCGCCTACGTGATCGCCGACTCCGGCGCGGTGTGCCTGCTCAGCGGCACGGACATGCGGGAGCGGCTCGCCGAGTTCGAGGTCGGCGACCAGGCCGACACCGGCGTCCCCGTCGTCCTGCTGGACGACCCGGCCGTCGCCGGGGCGCTCGCCGCGCTGCCCGCCGGGCCGCTGGCCGACGCCGAGCGCACCGCGCCGCTGCGGCCCGAGCACCCCATGTGGGTGATCTACACCTCCGGGTCCACCGGCCGTCCGAAGGGCGTGCTGGTCGAGCACCGCGCGATCGTCAACTTCCTCTCGGCGATGCAGGACGACTTCGCGCTCGGCGCGGACGACCGGCTCCTCGCGGTCAGCACGCACGGCTGCGACATGGCCGGGTTCGAGTTCTACCTCCCGCTGGTCAACGGCGCCCGGATGGTCCTCGCGTCGCAGGAGCAGGTCCTCGACCCGTGGGCGCTGCGGGAGCTGGTCCGGGCCTCCGGGGCCACGATGGTGCACGCCACCCCGAGCCTGTGGCGCGGGCTCGTCGCCGACGCCGAGGACCCGGTCGACTGGTCGGGGGTCCGCGCGATGATCGGCGCGGAGGCGCTGCCGGGCGACCTCGCCCGCGTCCTGATCGACCGGACGACGCTGTCGAACCTGTACGGGCCGACCGAGACGACGGTGTGGTCGACCGCCAAGCACTTCTCCCGCGACGCGACCGACGTGTCCTCCATCGGTGGCCCGATCGGGAACACCCAGGTGTACGTGCTGGACGACCGGCTGGCGCCCGTGCCGCCCGGCGTGCCCGGCGAGCTGTACATCGCGGGCGACGGCCTGGCGCGCGGCTACCTCGGGCGGCCCGCGCTGACCTCCGGGCGGTTCGTCGCGTGCCCCTTCGGCCCGTCCGGCGCGCGGATGTACCGGACGGGCGACGTCGTCCGCTGGAGCGCGGACGGCGACCTGCACTACCTCGGCCGCGCCGACGACCAGGTGAAGATCCGCGGGTTCCGGGTCGAGCTGAGCGAGATCGAGACCGTCCTCGCCGCGCACCCGGCCGTCGCGCAGGCCGTCGCGCTGGTGCGCGAGGACGTGCCGGGCGACCGGCGGCTGGTCGCCTACGTCGTGCCCGACCCGGGCGCGGAGCAGGAGCCCGGCGGCCTCCCGGCGGCGGTCCGCGCGCTCGCCCAGGAGCAGCTCCCCGGCTACATGGTGCCGTCGGCGGTCGTGCCGCTCGACCGGATGCCGCTGATGCCGAACAGCAAGGTGGACCGCAAGGCGCTGCCCGCCCCCGACCACGGCGCCGGCCAGGAGGCCGCCCACTGGGCCGTCACCTCCTTCGAGGAGGGCCTGTGCGCGGCGTTCGCGGAGGTGCTCGGCGTCGAGCGGGTCGGGGTCCAGGACGACTTCTTCGCGCTCGGCGGCCACTCGCTGCTGGCGGTGCGGCTCGTCGAGCGGCTCCGCGAGCGCGGGGTGCGGGTCGCCGTCCGAGACCTGTTCGCCTCCCCGACGGTCGCCGAGCTGATGCGGCGGATGACGGTCTCCTCCATCAGCGACTCGCTCGACGTCCTGCTGCCGATCCGCGCCGAGGGCACCGAGCCGCCGCTGTTCTGCGTCCACCCGTCCGGCGGGCTGAGCTGGTGCTACATGCCGCTCGCCCGGTTCGCGCCGGAGGGCGTCCCGCTGTACGGGCTCCAGGCGCGCGGCCTGGACGCGACCTCGCCGCTGCCCGCCTCCGTCACGGAGATGGCCGCCGACTACATCGAGCAGATGCGCGCCGTGCGGCCGCACGGCCCCTACCGGGTGCTCGGCTGGTCGTTCGGCGGCGTCGCGGCGCACGAGATCGCCGTGCGGCTCCAGGACGCGGGCGAGGAGGTCGCGCTGATCGTCCTCGACCAGTTCCCGTTCCTGGAGCGGCCCGACGACCCCGCCGAGACCGCCGAGGACCCGGACGCGCACCTGGAGAGCCTGGTCGAGGTCGTCCGCAAGGAGGCGGGCAGCACGCTCGGCGCCGCCACCGACGAGGAGGTCCACGCCATCGCGCGCGTCATCCGCAACAACCGGACGATCCAGATCGGCCACGAGCACGGCCGGTTCGACGGCGACCTCCTGCTGGTCACCGCGACCGGCGACCGGGAGCCGGACGACCCCACCGCGCAGCGATGGGCGCCCTACGTGACCGGGACGGTCACCGAGGCGGGCGTCCCGTGCACGCACTACGAGATGGCGAAGCCCGAGACGCTCGGGCTCGTCTGGGCGGCGATCGAGGAGTGGGAGGCCCGGTGACCCGACCGGGCGACGGGGCGGCGGTCAGGGCCGCGTCGGCGGCGCTGGGCGAGCCGCTGAGCGACCCCGTGCCGCTCGGCGACCCCGGCGACTGCGCGGTGCTGCGCTGCCGCCGCCCCGGCGGCGGCACCGTGATCGTCAAGACCTACGCCGACGCGCGGAACTCGTTCACGGCGGAGGCGTCCGGGCTCGCGCTCGCGGTCGGCGGCCCGGACCTCCTCGCCGTCGACACCGGGTACCCGCTCGTCGTGATGGCCGACCTCGGCGCCGGGCCGAGCCTGACGGACCTGCTGCTCGGCGCCGACCCGCAGGCCGCGCGCGACGGACTGCTGGGCTGGGCGCGCGGGCTCGGCGCGATGGCCCGCGCGGGCCACGGCCGCCAGGACGCGCTGGAGCGGCTCCGGCGCGAATACGGCCGGGACGGCGATCCGCCCGCCAAGGTCAGCTCGACCCTGCGCGGGATCGGCAGGGTCCCTGCCGCGCTCGACGAAGCGGGAATCGAGGTCCCGGACGGGCTGGCCGGCGAGATCGACGAACTCGGCCGCCTCGCCGACGACGGCTATCCCGCCTTCTCCCCGGGCGACACCTGCCCCGACAACAATATGCTCACCCCAGGCGGGCTGCGGTTCCTGGATTTCGAGGCGTCGGGACATCCCTCGGTCTTCCTCACCGCCGCGTACTGCCGGATGCCCTTTTCGAGTTGCTGGTGCGTTTTCCGTCTGGATCCCGCGCTCGCGGCGCTGGTGGAGGAGACCTACCGCGCGGGGCTCCTGGAGGTCTATCCGGATCTGGCCGACGACGGCGCCTGGCGGGCCGGGGTCCGCCGGGGCATCGCCGCGTGGACCGCGCTGACCCTGCTGCTGGTCCCGGACGCGGTCGCCGGCGACGTGCCGCTGAACCGCCGCGCCGCCGCGTCCCCGACGATCCGGCGGCTGCTCGTCCACCGGTGCGGGATGCTCCGGGACGAGCTGCTCCCAGCCGGGGAGTACCCCGCGCTGGCGGAGGCGGCGCGGCGCGTCCTGGAACTGTCGGCCGAATGGGGAGCGGCCCCGCTCTCCCCTTATCCCGCCTTCGCCTGACGATCAAGTTCGCGGCCCGTTCAACTGACTCAACGACCCGGTTGAACGGCGCCCGCTCCATTTCGCATGTTCAATTCCCCGGGGCATGCGCGGGGGATCATTGCCCGGCCGCGAGTGGAGAAGACATGCTGATGCGGGAGTGCGTACGAATGCGCGGCGCGGCGCGCGGGTCTTTCGCCCGTTCCTTTCGCCCGTGCCTTGGAAACGCGGGCCCTTTCGTTCTGGCGACGGCCCGTGCCATCGGGTTCCTGGAGGTTGAGACGTAGATGACCGACGAGAAGCTGTTCCTGCGGTCGAAGGTGATCGTCGAACCGCTGGTGGACCGGTTCTTCGCGTGGCCCTACACGGTCGCGCCCGTCCAGGCGGCGATGAACCTGGCGTTCCTCCAGGTGCCGCTGCTGGAGTCCTACCTCCAGTCGCCGCAGGTCCACATCGCGGCGAGCAACAACCCCGAGCTGCGCGGCGGCTACTTCATCAACATCCCCGAGGAGCGCGCCGACGAGGTGCGCGACCTGCTCGCCGCCATCAAGCGCGACCGCGCCGACATGCTGCGCTTCGCGCAGGCGATCGCCGACGGCCAGGAACTGCTGCGCGCGAACGCGACCGGGTTCGACCTCACCCCGCTCTACCCCAAGCTCCCCTCCGAGCTGGGCGGGCTGGTGGAACTCGCCTACGACACCGACAACCAGGCGCAGCTCCGGTTCATGGAGCCGGTCGTCTACAAGAGCGACTACTACACCAACGCCCGCCAGTCGGTGCAGCTGTCCTTCGAGACCGGCATCGAGCGCCCGTTCATCCTCAGCACGCCTCGGCTGCCGTCCCCGGACGTCCTGGAACTGGACATCCCCTTCGACCACCCCGGCCTGGAGGAGCTGTTCAAGGCCCGCGTCCAGCCGACCACCCTCGCCCACCTGCGCGACGCGCTCGGGCTGGACGACGCGCAGGCCGCGCACCTGTCGGGGATGCTGAGCGAGCGGCCGAGCCTCGCCGCGGACCGGCACATCGAGGGCGGCGGCCGGATCCGCTACTTCGGGCACGCGTGCCTCGTCCTGCAGACGCCCGAGGCCGCCATCGTCACCGACCCGTTCATCAGCGCCGACAGCACCGCCGGCGACCGCTACACGCTGGACGACCTGCCCGACCACATCGACCTCGTGCTGATCACGCACGGACACCAGGACCACATCGTCCTGGAGACCCTGCTGCAACTGCGCGGACGCGTCGGCGCGATCGTCGTGCCGCGCTCCTCGCGCGGGAACCTCGCCGACCCGTCCATGGCGCTGATGCTCCGCCACCAGGGCTTCCCCGTCATCGAGGTCGACGACTTCGACGAGGTCGACTTCCCCGGCGGCCGGGTCGTCGCCACGCCGTTCCTCGGCGAGCACTGCGACCTCGACATCCGCGCCAAGTCGACGTACTGGGTCGAGCTGGCCGGACGCAAGGTGTTCGTCGGCGCCGACTCCTCCGGCATCGACCCGAGCCTGTACCGGTACGTGAAGGGCCACCTCGGCACCGCCGACATCGCCTTCCTCGGCATGGAGTGCGACGGCGCGCCGCTGACCTGGCTCTACCAGGCGCTGCTGACGGTCCCGGTCACGAAGAAGATGAGCAACTCGCGCAAGCTGTCGGGCTCCAACGCCGAGCAGGCCGCCGCGATCATGACCGAGCTGGGCGCCACCGAGGCCTACGTCTACGCGATGGGCGAGGAGGACTGGCTCGGCCACGTGATGGCCACCACCTACAACGAGGACACCTACCAGATCAAGCAGATCGAGGAGTTCCTCACCTGGTGCTCCGACCGGGACATCAGGGCCGGGCACCTGTTCAAGCAGCAGGAGTGGCGCTGGTAGTCCCCGCCGTCCGTCCAGCCAACGAGGGGGGCCGCCGGTGACGAGCACCGGGACCGACACGACCGGCATCGACACCGCCGGGATCGAGACCGCCGGGATCGAGACCACCGGGATCGACGTCACCGAGTGGACGCTGGAGATGCGCGACCGCGCGGACCTGCGCCCGGCCGCCGAGCCGCCAGGCGAGATGACCTTCAGCCTCGCCCGGACGGCCTCGCCCGACCTGAGCCGCGCGCTGTACGCGGCGGTCGGCGCCCGCGTCTGCTGGACGGACCGGTTCGGCTGGACGCACGCCGACTGGGCGCGCTGGCTGGCCCGCCCCGGCCTCGCCACGTGGATCGCTATGGCCGAGGGCACGGTCGCGGGCTACTTCGAGCTGGAGGCGCAGCCCGGCGGGGACACCGAGGTGCACCTCGTCGGGCTCGTCCCCGCCTTCGTCGGCCGCGGCTTCGGCGGCCACCTGGTCGAGCAGTGCGCCCGCCGGGCCTGGCGGCGCGGGAAGGTGTGGGCCGAGGACCTCGGCCCGGCCCGGCGCGTCCACCTGACGACCAGCACGCTCGACCACCCGAACGCCCGGGGGAACTACCTGCGGCGCGGGTTCACCGTCGCGGCCGAGCGGACGTGGCGCAAGGCCGTCCCCGACCCCCGCGCGGTGGCGTGGCCGCTGCCCGCCGACCCGCGCCCGGTGTGAGGCCGGCCGCCCGGGGCGGTCAGTTCTTGGCGAAGAACTCGACGATGGCGGTGTTGACCGCGTCCGGGCGCTCCAGGTTCCCCAGGTGGCCGCAGCCGGGGATCTCCACGAGGTCGCAGTCCGGGATGGCGTCGGCGACCTCGGCGACCAGGTGCGGCGGGCAGACCAGGTCGTCGGCGAAGGCGATCGCGCGGCACGGCACCGTGACGCCCCGCAGCGCCTCCCGCCGGTCCCCGGCCGGCTCGACGGTCTGCTGACCGGGCGCGACGTCGTCCCCGCCCGACATCTCGAAGACCTCCAGCCAGCCCCCGATCGCCGCCTCGTCGTTCAGCGTCGCCGGGGACAGCATCTCCACGACGGTCCGCGCGGCCCGGTAGGCGTCCGGCAGCCGGACGCCGCTCTCGCGCAGCACCCGGTCGGCCGCCGCCAGGGCGCGGCGCGCCGCGTCCGAGCGCGCCCGCGTCGCGATCAGCACCGCCGAGCGCACCAGCTCCGGCGACTCCAGCGCCAGCTCCTGCGCGATCATCGAGCCCATCGAGGTGCCGACGAGGCGGCACGGCCCGATCCCGAGCGCCTCGACCAGGCCCCGGGTGTCGGCGACGAGGTCGGCGAGCGCGTAGTCGCCGGGCGGGACGTCGGAGGGCGCGATGCCGCGGTTGTCGACCACGATCGTCTCGTAGCCCGCCCGGTGCAGCGCGGGCGTCTGGTGCAGGGTCCAGACGCGGCCCGCCGCGCCCGACCCCATGATGAGGAGCACCGGCTCCCCGCGTCCCGCGCGCTGGTAGGAGAGCCGGATCCCGTTGGTGCTCACGAAGGGCATGCGCCACCCTGGCACCGCGCGAGCGGGCCGATCAAGGGCGCCGCGGGGCGCCGCCGGAGCCGGTCCCACCTGGTGTTCAACCGGCACACCGGCGCAGTCGAACGCCTCCCGCGCGGGCCCCGCGGCGGGCCCTGCGGTGGGCGTTGACGCGGCCACGGGGACGCGCGCCATAGTGGGTGCGCGTGGGCCGATCACCTGAGAGAGGACGGCGAGATGACCAATCCGTTCGACGACCCCGATGCCAGCTACCTCGTCCTGGTCAACGACGAGGGCCAGCACTCGCTGTGGCCGGTCTTCGTCGAGGTGCCGGAGGGATGGGAGAAGGTCTTCGGCGAGGCGGGCCGGCAGGACTGCCTCGACTACATCGAGCGGTCCTGGACCGACATGCGGCCGAAGAGCCTGATCGCGGCGATGGAGCAGCGCTAGCCCGTCCCCGCGACCATGTGGCCGACCGCCGCGTGGCCGACCGCCGCCCGGCGGCTCGGCCGCGCGGCGGTCGCGTCGGGGCCGGGACGCCGCGTCAGGACCGGGCGGGGAGCGCGCCGAAGTGCTCCTCCAGCCAGCTGTCGGCGTAGATGGAGTCGAGGTAGCGCTCACCGAGGTCGGGTGAGATCGCCACCGCGACCGGCTCGGCGCCCGGGTACTTCTCCCCGAGCCAGCGGACGGCGCCGCTGACGACCGTGCCGGTCGAGCCCCCGAACAGGAAGCCCCGCGCCGCCAGCGCGTGGCACGTCGCGATCGTGTCGGTCTCCGGGACGAACACGACGTCGTCGATGTAGTCCTCGTCGAGCAGTTCGGGGCGGCGGCTCGTGCCGAGGCCCGGCACGAGCCGCCGCTCGGGGATGCCGCCGAACGTCACCGACCCGACCGCGTCGACCGCGACGATCGTCACCGGTTTCCGGTGCTCCTTGAAGTAGCGCGCGCAGCCCATCAGCGTGCCCGTCGTCCCGGCGCCGACGAAAAGCACCTCAAGGCCAGGAAAGGCGCTCGCGATGGCGGGCGCGGTGCGCCGGTAATGCGCCCTCCAGTTGCTCGGGTTCGCGTACTGGTTGAGCCACACGTAGTCATCGCTGGACGCGCACAGTTCCCGCACGTGGCGGATCCTGCTCTCCAGGAAGCCGCCATTGGTGTCCGGCGTGGAGATCACCTCGACTTCCGCGCCGAGCGACCGCATCAAACGCAGCGAGGCGGGGTTGCAGCGCGGGTCGGTGACGCACCGGAACCGGAGCCCGCGGCTCGCCGCGATGAGCGCCAGCGCGATGCCCAGATTGCCCGACGACGACTCCACCAGCACGGACTCCGCGCCGAGCACGCCCTCCTCCTCCGCCGCCTCCACCATCTGCGCCGCGGCCTTGAGCTTCACCGACCCCGCGAAGTTGAATCCCTCACATTTCAGGAACAGCGCGGAGCCGATCGGCCCGCGCAGGTCGACGTACAGGTCCTCGACGTTGAACTCGTGTGGCGAGTCGATAATGGTCACGTTGCGCACACCCCAATGAATGACAGGCAGCGGTGACGGCAGGGTTCCGGGAGAAAGGAGAATAGGCAAATCGGTACTGGGTGCCGTAGCCTCGGTCACCGTACTGTAGGGCAGCGAATCACAAAAGCTGCGTTCATCCCCGTGGCGCGGGGTAATGGCCCTCAAGTGTCGAACTGTTTGGGAGCGGAATCATGACGATCGCGCGGACCCTGCTCGCCCCCTCGGAACTGCCGGAACTGCCGATCGCCGATCCCGACCTGCGGCGCGCGCGGGAGCTGGCGCTCGGCCGCGAGCACGAGGCCGACCTCGCCGACGCGGTGATCACGCACGTCGAGCGGTTCGCCGCCGCCGGGGACCGCCCCGCCGTCCAGGACGAGCGCCGCCGGGTCGGCTACGCCGAGCTGGCCGCGGAGGCCCGCCGGGTCGCCGCGCTGCTGGAGCGGCACGGCGCCGGGCGCGGCACCGTCGTCGCCGTGGGCGGTGA
This sequence comes from Actinomadura sp. NEAU-AAG7, assembly GCF_018603865.1. Classification (NCBI taxonomy): domain Bacteria; kingdom Bacillati; phylum Actinomycetota; class Actinomycetes; order Streptosporangiales; family Thermomonosporaceae; genus Actinomadura; species Actinomadura sp. NEAU-AAG7. Next base: position 20,274 of record NZ_JAHFZY010000007.1, on the reverse strand, counting down.
GCGCGGCGTCGACGTCATCGCCGCGTTCCTTGCGATCGAGCTGCTCGGCGCCGTCTACGTCCCGGCGGACGCGGGCTGGCCCGCCCGGCGCGTCGCCGACGTCCTCGGGCAGGCGGGCGCGGTGCTGCTGCTCGCCACCGACCCGGGCGAGGTGACGGCCGCGCTCACCGAGGGCGCGGGGGAGGCCGGCGTGCCGGTGGTGCGCGCCGCCGACGCCGCGTCCGCCGAGCCGTGGCGGGGCGCCGCCCGGCTCGACGGCCCGGACCAGCCCCGCTACATGCTGTTCACCTCCGGCTCGACCGGCAGGCCCAAGGGCGCGGTGGTCGAGCACCAGGGCATGCTCAACCACCTGCACGCCAAGATCATCGACCTCGGCATGACCGCGTCCGACGTCCTCGCCCAGACCGCCCCGCTCGGCTTCGACATCTCGGTCTGGCAGATGCTCTGCCCGCTGCTGCTCGGCGGCCGGGTCACGGTCGTCGCCGACCGGACCGGCCACGACTCGGCCGCGTTCGCCCGGCACGTCGACGCGGAGGGCGTCACGATCGTCGAGCTGGTCCCGACGATGATCCGGCTGCTGCTCGACGACCTCGCCGAGGCGGCGGACGCCCCCCGGATGAGCGGCCTGCGCTGGATGCTCGCGACCGGCGAGGAGCTGCCCACCGAGCTGGCCCGCCGCTGGCTGGCGGAGGTGCCGCACGCGAGCCTCATGAACGCCTACGGCCCGACCGAGTGCTCCGACGACGTCACCCACCACACGGTCACCCCCGCCGACCTCGGGCTGCTGCGGCTGCCGATCGGCGCCCCCGTGATCAACTCGCGGCTGTACGTCCTGCGCCGCGAGGACGACGGCTGGCACGCCGCCGAGCCCGGCGAGGCCGGCGAGCTGTTCGTCGGCGGCACCTGCGTCGGCCGCGGCTACGCCGGCGACGCCGACCGCACCCGCGACGCCTTCTTCCGCGACCCCTTCGAGACCACCGCGACCGGCCGCCTCTACCGGACCGGCGACGAGGTGAAGGTGCTGCCGCAGGGCGTCCTGCAGTACCTCGGCCGCGTCGACCGGCAGGTCAAGATCGCCGGGGTGCGGATGGAGCTGGGCGAGATCGAGGCCGTCCTGCAGCGCCACCCGAGCGTCGGCGCCGCGGCCGTCGTCGTGCACGACTTCGGCGCCGCGCGCTAGGCGAACGCGGGGATCGCGCGCCGCCGGTCAGGTGCCGCCGGTCAGGTGGAGCGGACGGCCGGATCGTCCCCCGCCTGGCCGGCGAACTGCGTCCGGTACAGGTCCGCGTACAGGCCGCCCTGGCTCAGCAGCTCCTCGTGCGTGCCGCTCTCGCGGATCCGCCCCGCCTCGACGACGAGGATCTGGTCGGCCTCCCGGATCGTGGACAGCCGGTGCGCGATCACCAGCGACGTGCGGCCGGCGAGGGCCGAGCGCAGCGCCCGCTGGATCGCGGCCTCCGACTCGGAGTCCAGATGCGCGGTCGCCTCGTCCAGGACGACCACCGGCGGCGCCTTGACCAGCAGCCGGGCCAGCGCGATCCGCTGCTTCTCCCCGCCCGAGAGCCGGTAGCCGCGGTCGCCGACCACGGTGTCGAGGCCGTCGGGCAGCGCCTCGACCATGTCCCAGATGCGCGCCGCGACGCACGCCTCGACGATCTCCCGCTCGGTCACGCCCGGCCGCGCGTACTCCAGGTTCGCGCGCAGCGTGTCGTGGAACAGGTGCGCGTCCTGCGTCACCACCCCGACCGCCTCCCGCACCGACCGCAGCGTGAGGTCCCGGACGTCGTGGCCGCCGATCCGCAGCGCCCCCGCGCCGACGTCGTACAGCCGCGGGACGAGCTGGGTGATCGTCGTCTTGCCCGCGCCCGACGGGCCGACCAGCGCCGTGAGCCTGCCCGCGGGCGCCCGGAAGCTCAGCCCGTCCAGCGTCCAGGCGTCGCTGGTCTTCTCCACCCCGCGCCTGGCGATCGACTCCAGGGACGCCAGCGACACCTCCTCCGCCGTCGGGTAGCGGAAGGAGACCCGGTCGAACTCGATGTCGGGCGCCTCCCGCCCGGCGGGCAGGTCGCGGGCCCCGGGCCGGTCGCTGATCAGCGGCTTGAGGTCGAGGATCTCGAACAGCCGGTCGAAGCTGACCAGCGCCGTCATCGCGTCGACCTGGATCGTCGAGAGCTGGTCCACCGGGCCGTACAGGCGCAGCAGCAGCGCCACCATCGCCACGAGCGTGCCGAGCTGGAGCCGTCCGTCGATGATGAGCGCCGCGCCCAGCCCGTAGACGACGGCGGTGATCAGCGCGGTGAGCACGCCGACGAGCTGGGACGTCATCCGGTCGACCGCGATCCCGCGGACCTGGATGTCGCGGAGCCGGCCCGCCCGCGCGGCGAACGCCTCCGACTCCTCGTCCTGCCGCCCGTAGAGCTGGCCGAGCATCGCGCCCGCGACGTTGAACCGCTCGTTCATCAGCGAGCCCATGTCCGCCTCCAGCTCCATGCCGGCGCGGGTGAGCCGCTGCACCCGGCGGGCGATCAGCCGGATCGGCAGCAGGAACAGCGGGATCAGCGCCAGCGACGCCAGCGCGAGCTGCCACGACAGGTAGAACATCGCCCCCACCACGAGGAGCAGGGTCAGGATGGTCGACACCGAACCCACCAGCAGCGAGGTCACCGCCCGCCGGGCGCCGATGACGTCGGAGTTGAGGCGGCTGATCAGCGCGCCGGTCTGCGCGCGGGTGAAGAACGCGAGCGGCTGCCGCTGGACGTGGTCGAACACCTTCGTCCGCAGGACGTAGACGAGGCCCTCCCCGACGCGTCCGGCGCACCACGTCCGCATGTAGTCGACGGCCGCGCTCACCAGCGCCAGCCCGACCACCGCCGCGCACAGCCACAGCACGACCCCGAACCGGCGCGGGATGATCCCCTCGTCGATGATCGCCTTGAGGATCAGCGGGCTGAGCGCCGTGAAGACGGCCTCGGCCACCGTCGCCAGCAGCAGAGCCGACAGCAGCCAGGGGAAGCGCAGCGCGTAGGGGACGATCCGCCGCACGGTGCCGGGCTTGATCCGCTGCCGGGTGATCGAGTCGTCATCGAACCGCCGGCGCGCCCAGCGCCTGATCCTGCCACCTTTTCCGGTCACGAAGGCCCGTCCTCGCTCTCGTTTCGCGCCCGCCCACCGGACGGGACGTACCGGCTAACGCTCACAGATCGGTCCGTTCAATCACACGCGCGCCCGTTCAACTGACGCGCCGAACGCGGTCAAACACCTTGACGGCGTGCGGGACGGCCGAGGAGGAGCATCATCCCAAGGACCCCCTCCTTTCGCCTGTTCGGGCGCATTGCGCCGGGAATTGCCGGACGGAAACGCCGGTGCCCTCCGCGGGGAGCGCCTGGTCACGGCTTCGCGGCCGCCGGCCGGATTTGTTCCGATATTGATCGCAAATAACGGATCTTGTGACTGGTGACCGTCCGGTGAAGATCCGACACGGGCCGTTCTTGATCCATTCGGAGAAGGCCGCGGGATCGGCGCGGGCAATGACAGGGGGCGGGCTTTCTCGATAGCATGGGAAACCGAATTGTCCGGGCCCCGCGTACGGGAGGTCAGCACATGCTCAGCATCCAGCCGGAACTGGTCTGGCAGGGCCGTGTCCACCTCGGGGACGAACCGGGCGTGTACGGCGACGCCGCCTATTCCGGGCTTACCGTCGAGCTTCCGCTGACGCTCCAGAAAACCGATCCCGCCGGGCCCAACACCACCACGTTGCAGGTGTTGACCGAGAATGTCACGACGTTCGCCGGCTACCCGGGCCATGTGGTCTCGGTGATCCTCCACGAGGCCGACCCCGCCCATCCCGGCCACTTCAGGGAGGTCGTGCTCGCGACCACCCGGCTGACGACGTCCGACAACAACAAGGCCGACCTCGCGGTCGACCTCGCGGGCCGCGCGCTGCCCGCCCGCGTCAGCGTCCGGGTGCACGTCGACACCGAGGTCCCGCCGGGCCTGTACAACGACTTCGTCGTCATCAGGCTGGTGAACCGGTCGCCGAACTTCGTGTTCGTCGCGTCCCTGGGATTCGACGCCTGACCCTCGCGGGGGAGCCCGTGGAACACCGTGCGCTGCCCGCGCTGCTGCACAGCCACGCGACCTCCTGGCACGACGGCGGCGTCGCGATGCTGGCGCCGGGCGGCGAGATCGTCGCGCTGGCCTCCGAGCGGGTCGGCGACCGGCGCAAGCACAGCTGGGACTCCCGGCTCGCCTACCGGTTCCTGCGCGACCGGCCCGCCTACGGGCGCCATCTCGGCGGCCCCGGCGACCGGTTCGTGGACAACTCCGGCGGGCTCCGCCGGGAGGACCACCACCTCCACCACGCGGCGAGCACCTTCTACGGCTCGGGCTTCGACGAGGCGGCGGTGCTCGTGGTGGACGGCCAGGGCTACCGCCACGACCGGCTCGTCACCACGTCCGTCTGGCGGGGGACGGCGGCGGGGCTGCGGCTGGTGGAGGAGCTCGCCGCCTCCTCCGGTGTGTTCGCCGCCGAGTCGATCGGCCACTTCTACACGGCGGTCGGCGTGCTGGCGGGAATGGGCCAGCTCAACTGCGAGGGCAAGACGATGGCGCTGGCCGCCTACGGCCGCCCGTCGCACTTCCTCGACCGGCTGCGCCGCTTCGCCGGCACCCGCGACGACGGCCGCTACCGGGTCGATCCCCGGTTCACCTCCGTGGTGCTCGCCAACACCCTCGGCCGCGAGCAGTTCGGGTGGGCGCCGCCCGAGCCGCAGGACCAGGTCCTGTGGGAGGAGTTCGTCCGGGCGCGCGCACGGCCCCCGGTCCCCGGGTGCTTCGACCAGGACGACATGGACATCGCCCACGCGGGCCAGGTCATCCTGGAGGAGATCGTGCTCGGCCTGGCCCGGCGGGCGCACCGGCTCACCGGGAGCCCCCGGCTCTGCCTCGCGGGCGGTGTCGCGCTGAACTGCGTCGCGAACGGGCGGATCGTCCGGGACGGCCCGTTCCGCGAGGTGTTCGTGGTGCCCGCGCCCGGCGACGACGGCCAGGCCGTCGGCAAGCTGCTGCTGGAGGTGAAGGCGCGCGGGCTGCCCGTGGACACCACGATGCGCACCGCCTACTACGGCCCGCCGTACTCCGAGGACGAGGTCGAGGCCGCCGTCGCGGCGGTCGGGGAGCACGTCGAGCACGCGCGGCTGGACGAGGCGCCGCTCCTGGCGGCGGTCGTGGACCGGCTGTGCGACGGCCAGGTGGTCGGCTGGTGGCAGGGGAGGTCCGAGCTGGGCCCCCGGGCCCTCGGGCACCGCAGCATCCTGGCCGACCCGCGCCGGGCCGGGATGCGCGACCACATCAACGCCGCCGTCAAGGACCGCGAGTGGTTCCGGCCGTTCGCGCCGATGGTGGTCGAGGAGCGCGCCGGGGAGTTCTTCGAGCTCCAGGGGCCGAGCCCGTTCATGGCGCTGGCCGTGGACGTCCGTCCCGCCGCGCGGCACCTGATCCCCGCCGCGGTCCACGTGGACGGCAAGGCGCGGGTGCAGACGCTCGGCCGCGAGCAGGACCGGCGCTGCCACCGGCTGCTGCGGGCGTTCGGCGCGCGCACGGGCGTCCCGGTTCTGCTGAACACCTCGTTCAACCGGCGGGACGAGCCGCTCGTCGAGACGCCCTCCGACGCGTGCCGCGCGTTCCTCGCGATGAACCTGGACGCGCTGGTCCTCGGCGACCACCTGCTGACCAAGCGGCCCGCCTAGCCGCGCGGGCCTCAGCCGGGCGGCCCCTCAGCCGGGCGGGGCCGCCGGGCTCCCGACCAGGCCGCGCTGGAGCGCCGACCACGCGGCGAGTTGCTCGGCCCGCACCGTGCGCAGCGCCAGCTCGTCCCCGTCCGCGCGGACCGAGACGTCGGTGCCGTCGGGGAGGAAGATCCCGCTCCGCCCCAGGTAGACGGTGCCGTCGTCGTCCACGCCGTGCCGGTTGCAGAACACGCTGACGACCTGGTTCTCCAGCGCCCTGGCCTGGTGGATGACCCGCAGGAAGGCCACCGACACCGTCGAGGGGCTGAGGACCAGCCGCACCCCGGCGCCCGCCGCCGCGCGCACCGGCACCGGGTCGGCGATGTCCATGCAGATCTGCACGGTGCTCGGCAGGCCGCCGATGTCGATGAGCCGGTGCGGGCTGCGCCCGGCGCTGAACACGTCGAGTTCGGGCCCGAACAGCCGGACCTTGTCGTGCGCCGTGGAGATCGTCCCCCCGCCGACCACGAGCGCGCGGTTGAAGTTCCTGCCGTGGGAGCGGACGGGCAGGCTGCCGACGAACCGCAGGCGCTGCTCCACCGAGACGGCGAGCAGCGGCTCCAGCGGCCGGGCCAGCTCGTCCTGCTCGGGGAAGAACAGGGGGTAGGTGCGGTAGCTGCCGAGGAAGAACTCGGGCAGCACGATGGTCGCGTCGGTGACGCCCCGCACGGCCGAGCGGATGAACCGGACGTTCTCGCGCTCGGAGCGGACCTGGGGCGCGAACTGGAGCAGCCCGATCCGGAACGATCCGTCCCCGCCGACGCCGGCGGGCGCGCCGTTCGGGGACAGCGTGGAGGGGCGCGCGGTGGAAGGAGTCATTCCCAAGTTCTCGAAGATCGATTTGGGGGCCCCTTGAAGCCTACCGGCCCCGCGAACCGCCTCGGACCTGCGGCGACGCCGGAATCCGGGGTCAGCCGCGCTCGTGCTCCTCGAAGGCGGCCATCGCCGGGAGGGCGTTGCCGAGGACGGGGATCACCTGGGGCAGGGCCGCGATCATGAGGGCGGGCGGCGGGAGCCAGCTGTCCTCGCGGATGCCCTGGACGATGAGGCGTTCGGCGTCGTCGCGGGCGTCGGCGGTCACGAGCCGGTCGATGATCCCCTCGAACGCCTCGCGGCGCCGGGTGGGCGACTGGATGCGCGCGGCCTCCGCCTCGGCCTCGGGCAGCCGGCCCGCCGCCGCGATCGCCAGCGCGATGTCCCGCCAGATGGGGCCCTGCCGGTGGTGGTGATGGCTGTCGTCGTCGAGGATGTCGCGCGCCTGGTCCAGGAGCCCGGCGCGGAGGGCGGCGGCCGAGATCGAGGCCAGCGCCGCGCCGCGCACCTTGGGGTCGTGCATGCGCTTGGCGATGTCCAGGGCCTGCTCGTTGAGCCGGACGGCGCGCGCGGTCTCCCCGTCGGCGGCGGCGCGCGCGGCGATCAGCGTGAGGCTGTTCCAGGCCGGGAACGGCAGCCGCGCGCCCTGCATGACCGTCACCGTGCGCTCGGCGAGGTCGAGCTGGCCGATCTGGACGGCGGCGTGGGCGACGTTGGCCAGCGCCCGCTGGTGGCGGCGCTCGTCCACGTGGGTGGCGGCGAGCTCCTCGGCCTCGCGCAGCAGCCGCCGGGCGCGCTCGGCGTCGCCGATCGCGGCGGCGGTCACGGCCAGCTCGATGAGCCCGCGGCAGCGCGGCTCGGCGTTGGTGACCGCGATCGTGTGCACGGCCGCCTCGGCCTCCGCGAGGATCTTGCCCGCCTGCCCCGGGTTGCCGGAGTCGGCGATGACGCGGGCGAGGGCGCCGAGGAGCGCGCCGCGGACCCGCAGGTTGCGGACGGCCCGGATGTCCTGCCCGACCCTGCGCCGCAGCGCGCGCAGCCGGTCCCGGCTCGCGGCGCACACGGCCAGCAGCGTCTCCACGCGGAACCGGTGGTCGGCGACCCGGCCCGCGAGCCGTTCGGCCATCACCAGGTCGCCGGTCGCGATGGCCGCCGAGGCGAGCGTGACCGCGACGGCGTCGTGGGAGTCGGCGTCGAAGCCCGGCAGCCGCCGCTCGCCGTCGGCCAGCAGCCGCGCGGCGTCGGCGGTGTGCCCGAGCGCGTGGACGATGCGGGCGACGTCGGCGAGCGCGGAGACGCGCGCCACCGGGTCGGCGACCCGGGCGGCGAGCCGCTCGGCTGTGTCGAGGTCGGCGGTGTCGGCGGCGGCGGAGGCCAGCTCGGCCGCGCTGGAGTCGAGGGTGTCGGCGTCCGCGCCGTCCAGCCGCTGCTCGGCGAGGGAGAGGAACCGTCCGGCGCGGCCGTACTCGCCGTCGCCGTAGGCCGCCCGCGCCAGGTCCGCGAACGCGCTGACCTGGAGGCGGGTCCGGTCGATCACGCCGACGATCCGCTCCGCGTCGCCGTAGCGGCCCCGCCCGGCGGCGGCGAGCGACGCGGCCGTCAGCTCGAACGGCGACAGGTGCCGGACCGATCCCGCCGGGGCCGCCTCCTCGGCCGCCAGCAGGAAGGCGACCGCGCGCTCGCGGTCGCCCCGCTCGATGGCGACCCGGCCGAGCTGGGCGAGGCCGACCGCGTGCCGGAACCCGTGCGGCATCGACTGGACGAGCCGCTCCGCGTCCAGCGCCAGGCCCGCCCTGGCCAGTTCCTCCGCCGCGTTGACCAGCGCGAACGCCCGCTTGCGGGTCGGGCTCATCGCGGCCAGCGCCGCCTCGACGACCTCCGTTCTCCGCTGCGCCGCGGCCTTCGCGACGACGGCGCCGAGCACGTCGTTGCGCTCGTGCACGTCGATGATCCGGACCGCCGCGCGGACGGCCAGCGCGGTGAGGCCGAGGTCGGTGGCGGTCTTGGCGAGCTCGGTGGGCAAATTCTGCTTCGACGGGTACCGGAGCGCGGCCGCGATGCCCGCCTCAAGGAGGTCGGAGGTGTCGCCGCGCAGCTCCGCGACATGGGTCTCGATCAGCAGGCCCATCGATTGCGTCCCCCAGGGCCGGGGGCGGTCGCCCGCGTTCAGCGCGACGGTCAGCAGGTCCCGGGCGCGTTCCAGATCGCCGCGCGCGGCGGCCGCGGCGGCCATCTCGACCAGCGGCGCCCACTGGCGCCGCGGCTGGCGCGCGACGAGGTCGGCCGCGACCGCCACCATCCGGGTCGCGGTGTCGGCGCTGCCGGCGTCGATCGCGGCGAGCGCGACGCGGATCGCGGCCACCGGGCGGCGGTGCCCCTCCATCAGCTCCATGAGCCGCTCGGCGTCGTCGAGGAGCCCGGCGTCCACGACCGGGGAGAACAGCGCGGCGAAGGCGGCCTGCCGGGAGCCGCCCTTGGCGGAGGCGATCTCGATCGCCTGCGCCAGCACCGCCGCGGCCTCGGCGTGCTCGCCCCGCAGCTCCAGCGCCCGGACGACCCGGCCGAGCGCCCCGCACACCAGCCGGGCCCCGTGGACCGACGTGCCGACCAGCTCCCGCGCCGCCGCGACCTCGCCCCGCTCGGCGAGCACCCCGGCGATGTCGGCGAGCGCCTCCCAGCGGACGTCCTGGTGCTCGATGAGGTTCGCGAGGCGTTCGGCGTCCTCCTGGAACCCGGCCTCGGCGGCGGTCCGGGCCGCCGCCGCGATGATCTGCCGCCGGTCCTTCCGGTCGGTGAACGAGCGCGCGACGCGCTCCACCGAGTCGAACAGCCCGGCGCGCGCCGCGTCGCAGGCGAGGTTCACCATCAGGTCCCTGCGGCGGCCCCGGGAGTGGACGACGGAGATGATCAGCCGGGCGGCCTCCTCCATGAGCGCCTCGGCCCGGGTGAACCCGGCGCCCAGCACCAGCGCGATCCGGGCGAGGGTCCGGGCGCGCCGCACCCCGCTCAGGATGTCGCCGGCCAGCAGCTCCGCCTCCTGGAGCCACAGCTCCGCCTGGGTGTCGGCGCCGGACCGCCCGGCGACCTCCGCGATGGAGACCAGGATGTTGGACTTGATCGACGGGACGACGATCTCCCGCGCCATCCGCTCGGCCCGCTCCAGGTCGCCGAGCTCCGCCCACCCCATCGCGATGATCTCGGGGTGGATGCGGGAGGAGAGCCGGAGCTGGTCGCGCCACAGCGCCAGCAGGTACGTCGCGGCCAGGTCGGGGGGATCCTCGGCGAGGTGGAGCCGGATCGAGTCGGTGAGCGTCCGCACCGCGGGCTCCGTCGTCCCGACGCGCTCCAGCAGCCGCCGCCAGCGCTCGGGGTCGTTGAGCCCGCGCAGCCGCTCCAGGTCGCCGGTGTCGGCCAGCACCTGCGGGTAGCGGTCCAGGAGGTAGAGCGGGGTGTCGGCGGGCCAGCCGCGCGCCCGGAAGGGCTCGGCCCAGGCGTGGACGGCCTCCCAGTGGCCCGCCATCGCCTCCGGGCCGAGGCGCTCGGTGGTGGTCTCCCGGATGAGGTCGTGGGCGAAGGAGTACCGGCGCAGGCCGTGCTCCTCGCGGCAGTCCACGAGCCGCGCGATCGTGTGCTCGACCAGGTCCCGGACGTCGAAGAGGTCGAGGCCGGTGAGGTGCGCGACGTCGGCGTCGGCGAGCCCGCCGCCCGAGGCGGCCAGCAGCCCGAGCACGTCCCGGCTCGTGCGGTCGCGCAGGTGCTGCTGGAGGTCGAGTTCGGCGGCCCGCCGGGACGCGCGGGAGGCGTCGTTGGCGGCCAGCGGGCGGCGCTCGCAGCGGCGCAGCGGATGCCCGTCCGGGACGTCGGCGGGCACCTCGGGGAAGTACCTGCTGGTCACCAGCACGTGGCCGCCGCGCGGCAGGTACTCGGGGAGCTGCGCGGCGATGCTGCTCTCGCGGTGCTGGACGTGGTCGTCCTCGTCGAGGCCGTCCACGATGAGCATCAGGTGGCGGCCGTCCGCGGTGACACGTTCCACCGCGCGCTGCCACAGGTCGTCGAGGTCGAACGCGGTGGGCACGACACCGGGCGAGAGGACCTCGCCGACCAGCGGGGCGAGCTGGTCGGCGAGCGCGGTCCGGTAGTCGGCCAGGCGCGAGCCGGTCGAGCGGGAGACGAAGAAGGCGACCGTGATGACCTCGGGCGCGGGGTCCCCGGCGAACGCGGCGGCGAGCGTGGTCTTGCCCGCGTAGGGGTCGCCGACCAGCCACAGGTAGGACGTGGCGCCCGTCGCGAACTCCTGGAGGCGGGCGAGTTCGGCGTCCCGGTCGGCGGGGTGCGGGCACCGCGCCCGCATCTTCGTGATCGTGGACCAGTACCGCGACCGGCGAACCGGCGCCGCCGGGCCGGCGTGCGCCTCCTCCAGCCGGACGCCCGCGTCCTCCAGCAGGGCGTTCAGGGCCTCCCGGCTCTCGCGCGGCTCCACGAACTCGCCCGCGATCCGGGGCCGGTGCGGCCCGGCGGCGCTGAACACCCGCGACGCGGTCAGCGGCCCGTCGGCCTCGGCCCAGCGGACCACGCCGACCAGCCTCCCGCCGACCAGGACGGGCCCGCCCGACAGCCCCTTGTAGGCCCTGCCCGCGCGCTGCGGCGCGTCGTGCCGGTGCAGGTCGAGCAGACCGGTCTTGACGTTCGCGCCGAGCAGTACCTCCCCGTCCACCTGGTCGACGTCGCGGACGGCGCCGAGCGCGCCCTTGCGCTCGTGGGACGCGGGGAACCCCCAGGAGGAGAACGTCGCGCGGCCCGTGCTCCAGGGGTCGACGTCGGCCAGCACGGCCGGGGCGACCCGCGGCAGCGCGCCGGACGGCACCCGCAGCAGGGCCAGGTCGACCTCGGCGCCCTCGGCCGTCCAGACCCGGTCGGCGGTGACGGCGACCGAACCGTCGGGGGTGGCGAGCCGGACGGTCGCCGTCCCCGGCGTCTCCACCGCGTGCCGGCAGGTGAGCACCAGCCGGTCCGAGACCCGGTAGCCGGTGCCGAACCCCTTCGCGCCGTCCTCGACGAGCACCTCGACGGTGCGCCAGCGTGGCTCGTCGGGCGTCACCGGCTGGGCGCGCTGAGCCGGTCACCCACCTCAAGCGGCCGGCCGTCGAGCGTGGGGGTCAGCGTGAACGCCACCCGGTGCGTGCTGGTCTGCGACACCTTGCCCGAGGCGCCGGCCTCGATGACCCACACCTTGACCTTGCCGTTCGCGCCGCCCTCCCTGGTCAGCGCGACGTCGAAGGCGACCTCGATCGGCCCGACGGTGAAACGGACGCTCTCGCCCGCGCCTTCCCGTTCGGCCCGCACCAGGTCGTCGCGGATCGCTTTCACTGCCTCAGCCAGCCCGATTTCCTGCATTTCGCTCCATCACTCGACGGTGCGGTGAGTTTACTGCTTTATGGCGATCCGCCGGGGTCCGCAAGCGCGCCGTAGCCTGGTGTGGCCACCGCTCCCGACCGCCCGGGAACCCGGGGCCGGGGGCCCGCCATTCGGCACGGGCGCTCCGCATTCCGCGCTTGTTTTCGAACTCCCGGTCGGGCGGCGAGGACAACGGCAAGGACAGCGGCGAGGACAACGGCAAGGACAACTGTCCCCTCGACCCGCGAAGCGGGGAGCGGTACCGGGCGGTATTTCCGTCGCCCGCGACGCCTGAGGGGGCCCGCGCGTCCCATCCGCGCGGCCGTTCCCGCCCGCCGCGTCCGGGACACGCGGCGGGAACGGATCAGGACATCGGTCCCTGTCTGTGATGACGCGATCACGCGCACCCTTGGACGGGGGCGCCGGGCGAGCCGGACGGGGGCGGCTCGCCGGCGGCGCCCGCTGTCGAACGGAGGGCGACATGAGCAGGAACACCATCATCGTCGTCGCGGTCGCCGCCGTGACGGCGACGGTCGCGGCGGGCGGGGGCGCCGCCGCGGTCGTCATGCTGGACCCGGGAGGGGCGCACCGCGCGGGGGCCGTGGCGCGGACCGCGTCACCGGACCCCACGGGGGCCGACGCCCCGGCCGGGCCGGAGCCGACCCCGACCGTCACGGTCACCAAGCCGAAGGTCGTGCGGAAGACCGTCGTCGTGCCGCAGCCCCGCGGCGGCGGCTCGTTCGGCGGCGCCGACCAGCGCTTCCTCGACGCCATCGCCGGTGACGGCATCACGGCCCCCGACGGCTGGGCGATCGAGGCGGGGAACGCGACCTGCGGCGCGGGCTACGACTACGCCTACCGGTACCTGACCGACGGCGGCCTCTACGGCTACCACGTGCAGACGTTCCTGGACGACTGGACGCTCACGCACGGCGGGTGCTGACCCCCGCCTACCGCACCCGGTCTATCGTCGGCGCATGGGCGAAGCGGTGGCGGTGGGGCTGGTCGGGGCGGGTCCGTGGGCGGGCATGGCGCACGCGCCCGCGCTGGCGGCGGGGCCGTCCACCCGGCTCGCGGGGGTCTGGGCGCGGCGTCCCGAGGCGTCGGCCGCGCTGGCCGGCGCGCACGGCGCGCCCTCGTTCACGCGGATCGAGGAGCTGTTCGACGCCTGCGAGGCGGTCGCGTTCTGCGTCCCGCCGGACGTGCAAGCCGATCTCGCGGCACGCGCCGCCCGCGCGGGCAAGGCCGTCCTGCTGGAGAAGCCCCTCGCGCTGGACCTGGACGGGGCGCGGCGCCTCTCCGGCGCGATCGCCGAGGCCGGGGTCGCCTCCCAGATCGCGCTCACCGTGCGCTACTCGGCCGCCGCGCGGGCGTTCCTGGAGCGGGCGCGCGGGTCCGCGCCGCTCGGCGGGTACGGCTCGTTCGTCACGCCGGTGCTGGCCGGCGGGCCGTTCGCCACCCCGTGGCGACTGGAGCACGGCGCGCTGCTGGACCTCGGCCCCCACCTCGTCGACCTGCTGGACGCCGCGCTCGGACGCGTGACCGCCGTCCGCGCCCACGGCGACCCCCTCGGCTGGGTCGGGCTGCTGCTGGAGCACGAGGGCGGCGCGGTCAGCCAGGCGTCGGTCTCGATGGCCGGGGCCGCCGGCGGCCCGCCCGCCCACGTCGAGGTCCACGGGCGGGCGGGGCACGCGCGGCTCGACTGGACCGACCTCGGCGACGACGCGTTCCCGACCATGGTCGCCGAGTTCGCGGCGGCCGTCCGGGACGGCGGCGGGCACCCCCTGGACGCCGCGCACGGCCTGCGCGTCCAGGAGATCCTCGCCGCGGCCGCCGCCGACCTGCTCGCGCGTTAGCAACTATTCAGATTGACTTGATAGGGAATCGGGTGTCATGCTGGCCCGCATGCCCCGCACCATCGACGAGATCCTCGCCGCCGCCCGCGACCGGCTGGAGCGCGTCACGCCCGAGCGCGCCCACGCCGACCTCCTCGACGGCGCGCTGCTGGTCGACATCCGCCCCGCCGCCCAGCGCGCGGCCGAGGGCGAGGTGCCGGGCGCGCTGATCATCGAGCGCAACGTGCTGGAGTGGCGGCTCGACCCCGCCTCCGACGCGCGGATCCCGCAGGCGACCGGCCACGACGTGCGCGTGATCGTGTTCTGCTCGCAGGGCTACACCTCCAGCCTGGCCGCCGCGGCCCTGCACGACCTCGGCCTCACCCGCGCCACCGACATCGACGGCGGCTTCGAGGCGTGGTGCGCCGCCGGCCTGCCCGCCACCGGCCTGCCGTCCCCGGCGGCGCGCTGACCCACGCCCCCGCCGCGCCTGGAGCGGGAGGGACGGCCGGACTCCTCGGCCGGTGCAAGGGAGTGTCCATACCTCCTCGGAGCCCGGCCGTCCCCTGGCCCTCGCGATGTGCGCCGCCGCCGGCGCGGACCGGGGGCGTTCGGCCGCCGGCACGGCGGCGGCCGCGAGGGAGCCCGAGCCTAACCCCGCTGGTCAGCAGCGGGAAATGACACGGTGCTTACAGTTTTTTCCCACCGGTGTCCGAGCCGCCGCGTCTGAAATTCACCCGATCCGCGGCCGCCGGGGTGTCACGCACGGGCGGGGCGGTCCGTCTTGCTTCCCGTAGGGCGTTGTCCCGGCGAGGCGGCCGGGCGGATCAGGGGAGTGTCGTCATGCGCGTGCTTGTCGCCGGGGCCACCGGCGTGATCGGGAGCCCGCTGGTGCCGTTGCTGGAGGCCGTCGGCCACGACGTCGTCGCGCTGGCCGGGTTCCGGTGGCGCTCCGAAGACGATGCCGTGGCGGACGCGCGGGACCGCGACGCCCTCGTCCGCGCGGTGGCGAGCGCCGCGCCCGACGCCGTGGTCAACCTGCTCACCCCCGTCCCCGCCGTCCTCGGACCCCGCCGCGCCGCCCGGCACCGCGCCGCCGCCGGCCTGCCGCGCACCGGGTGCGCCCGCGACCTGTACGAGGCGGCGCGCGCGGCCGGTGCCCGGCGGATCATCGCGCAGGGCCTCGCCTACGCCTACCAGCCGGGGGAGGGCCTCGCCGACGAGGACGCGCCGCTGTGGACCGAGCACACGCCCCGCCGGTTCGCGCCCGTCCTCGCGGCGCTGCTGGACCTGGAGCGGGCGACCGCGGACGCGGGCGGGCTGGTGCTCCGCTTCGGCCACCTGTACGGCCCCGGATCCGCCTTCGCGGCCCGCGGGTCGTTCACCGAGCGGGTCCGCGCGGGGCGCGTCCCCGTGGTCGGCGGCGGCCGGTCGGTGCTGTCGTTCACCCACGCCGACGACGCCGCCACCGCGATCGTCGCGGCGCTCGACAAGGAGGTCGGCGGCGTCCTCAACGTCGTCGACGACACCCCGCTCACGATGGCGGAGTTCCTGCCCGCCTTCGCCCGGATGCTGGACGCCCCGCAGCCCAGGCGCACGCCCGTCGCCCTCGCCCGGCTCGCCGTCGGCGGATGGGGCGTGGCGTGCATGACGGGGCTGCGCGGCGCGGACAACGCCCGCGCGCGGTCCCGGCTCCGCTGGCGCCCCCGGCACCCGAGCTGGCCCGGCGGGCGCGCACCCGCCACCCGCGCGCGGTGACCGGCGGGGCGTGGGGGAGGATGGGAGGGATGAGAGCGGTCGCCATCTCCGACACCCACGCGCCCCGGCGCTGGAAGTCGTGCCCGCCGCGGGTCGCCGAGCACCTGCGGGGTGCCGACGTGATCCTGCACGCCGGCGACGTCTGCGTGGCCTCCGTCCTGGACGAGCTGGCCCAGTACGCGCCCGTCCACGCCGTGCTCGGCAACAACGACGGCCAGGACGTGGCCGACTGGGGCGCCCCCGAGCGCCTCGAACTCGACCTCGACGGCCTCGCGGTGGCGATGGTCCACGACAGCGGCCGGACGCTCGGCCGGACGGCGCGGATGCACGCCTGGTTCCCCGGCGCCGACCTGGTCGTCTTCGGCCACTCCCACACGCCCATGGACGAGACGGGCGACGGCGTCCGCGTCTTCAACCCGGGCTCGCCGACCGACCGGCGCCGCGAGCCGCACGGCACCCTCGGCCTCCTGGACATCCGCGACGGACGGCTCGTCCGCGCGCGGATCGTCCCCGTGACCTGAACGTTCGGCCGCCCCCCGCGGGGCCGGCCGTGAGCCACCGGTAACCGCCCCTCTCGGAAAACGCCACATCGTCGCGGGCTCCATTCGAAGCGTCCCGGCACAAGGGCACAGAGCGCCTCGTCCTGGGCCGGGCCCATGGCCTCATGCGCGTCAGCGGGATGGGCAGGGCCGGTTACCTTCCCGTCGCATTCCGTCCCGTGCGGAGGGCTCCCCGCCTGGGAAACGAACGCGAAGGCCCGCTCCTGGTGCACGGTCGGAAGCGCCCCGGACGCCCGTCCGAAACCGGTGGCGAAAGCGTCGGCGCCACCGGACCATTGCGCGGATGGCCAGGGCCGCCCGGCGGCGGCTCGCGGCAACGGCGCCTCGCCGAACGGCCGGTGGAATTCGCGGGGTGAAATGCGCGCTGCGACAAGCGGGTTGCTCGGCGTAGCGGGTGTGCGCCGGGCCTTGGACCGGCGGCGGCCGCCCGGCCACCGCCCCGGCCTCGGCGCCCGCGGAAGGACCACCAGGTTCGTCCAGTAGCAGGTCAGCGCGGTGATCCAACGACGCCCGCCCCGCGCGAAGCCCCGCCGCGCGAGTTCGGAACCGGCTCTCCGGCATGCCCTTTCCCGGACGACTCCGCGCCGCCGCCGAGCGAAATGAAGAGGCCGCGGATGATTTTTCACGCGGAAACTCTTGGAGCGCCATGCCGGGGACACCGCCCCACTCCCGGCCGCTTCTCAGGGTGGCTCAGCATTACCGGCATCTCGAAAACTGCTTGATTTTCGGAATAGGGCATGCATGACCTATAGGCGCCGACTGTTCCAGGTGGTATACCGGTGTTGTTCGGTCCCGAGAACCTCCCGAAGGAGGGCGGACATGCTCCCGGCCGTCTCCCCGACCACATGGTCCAACGCCCGCCACAGTGTGGAAATCACCGGCGCGCGATTCGCCGAACTACTGCTGTCCGTCCCGTCCGAGGCGATGGCCACCGTCGACTGGACCGTCGCCGACACCGCCGCCCACCTCGTCACGATCTCCGACGCCTACCGGCGCATGCTGGGCAAGTCGGGCAGCCTCTCGGAGAGCCCGGTGATCGCCGAGGTCATCCCGCGCACCACCGTCGACACCGTCGCCCAGTTCAACGACGTCGCGCTCGCCCAGCTCACCGAGCGCGACGTCCGCACCCTCGCCGGCCGCCTCCGCGAGGACATCGCCGCCATCCAGCGCGCCTGCGACGACCTCGACCCGGACGAGCCCATCGACTGGCTCGGCGGCTCCCGCGTCCCCGCCGCGGGCGTGCTCGCCCACCTCGTCAACGAGATGCAGGTCCACGGCCGCGACATCGCCCGCGCCACCGGGACGCGCTGGGCGATCCTCCCGGCGGACGCCGCGCTGTTCTTCGAGCTGTTCCTGCTCGGCGTGACCAGGCACGGCTACGGGCACCTGCTCGACTGGAACCGTCCGGAGCACCGCGGCCGCGTCGCGGTCGAGTTCCGGTCCGCCTACACCAGCCCCGCGGTGATGGTGCTCGACAACGGGCGGGTCAGCATCGGGCACCCCGGCCGCGACATCGACGTGAAGGTGCGCTTCGACCCCGTCTACCTCAACCTCATGCTGTTCGGCCGCGTCAGCAGGGCGCGGGCCGCGCTCACCGGCAAGGTCGTCGTCTGGGGACGCCGGCCGTGGCTGCTGCCCGTCTTCATGCGCAAGATGCGCCTGCCGTCCTGAGGCGCGGGGTCAGTCGACGAACTCGGTGGCGGGTGCGCCGGTGAGCTCCGTCCCGAGCCGGTCGAGCGACGCCCGCACCGACCGCGTCGCGGCCTCCACGGTGTCCCCGGCCCCGACCATCAACCCCACCAGCTGCGCCTCGAAGCACACCTCCGCGTCGTACGGCTCGATCAGGTACTCGCCGAGCTCCAGCGTGATCAGTCCGTGCATCGCGCTCCACATCTGGTGCGCGACCAGCTCGGGGTCACCGGTGCGGAACCGCGCCGCCCGGACGCAGCGCGCCGCGTGGTCCACGGCGTGCGCCAGCGTGTAGCGGCCGTGCTGCCGGTCATCCTCGGACAGCGAGAACCCGCCCAGGGACGAACTGCCGAACATCACCGTGTACAGATGCGAGTTCGCCAGCGCGTTGTGCCGGTACGCCCGTCCGAGCAGCGCCATGTCGGAGACCGGGTCGTCGGTCTCGACGATCCCGTCGAAGTACCGTTTCAACCGCGTGAAGCCCTCGTGGACCATCGCCCGCACCAGCCCGCTCATCGCCCCGAAGTGGGTGTAGACGGCCATCGTCGAGCTGCCCGCCTCGGCGGCGACCCGCCGCGTCGTGAGCGCCTGCGGCCCCTCCTCCGCCAGCAGCCGGGCCGCGATGTCGATCAACATCACGCGCACACCGGGGTCCGATTTGCGAGGACTCATCCCGACAGTCTGACACCCGTCCCACCGTTCTCCACGACCTCAGTGGACCAATGTGACCCCATGGTCGGGCAGTGGCCTCATTCGTCCCTTCTGTCGCTTCGAACACGCCGATGACCTGCGCGTTCTGCATCCAGGAAGAGGCGTCCGCAGAGCGAAACGCACGGCCCCTGGCGAGTTCTCGCCAGGGGCCGGCGACGCGCCCTCCCCGCCGCCGTGGGGACCACGCGCGTCGCCGCCCCCGTATGGTGCTCGCGCCCCGAGGCCCGGCGAACACCTCCGCGCTACGCGCTGAGGAACGCGCCGAAGGGTAGGTTCCGAACGAGCCAGAAAAGCATGACGGCGCCGAGCAGCCCCCAGATCAGCCGAGGGTCGCCCGCCTTCGTCCGGGACGGCCGATCCAGCGCGCGGGCCACCGTCCAGCGGCCCCAGAAGAACGCCAGAACCGGAAGCATCACCATGGCGAACAGGTTGAGGCCGAGCGCCTCCCGCACATCGCTGTGAGCGAGCGCGTGGATCGTCCGCAGCGACCCGCACCCCGGGCACTGGCAACCGGTCAGGGAGAGGAACGGGCAGGTCGGATAGTTGCCCGCCCGGTTCGGATCGATCGCCGCGACGTAGGCCACGACGACTCCGGCGAGGACCAGGACGCCGCCGGGCAGGACGAGCCGCCGCGTCACCGCGACCGCGGAACGGTCGCGGGGCGCGGCGCCCGCCGGCGGGGGAGCCGATCGGCGGTCACGTGTCACGGGCCGGCCGTCCTGTCCAGGCTCAACTGTTGTAGTTGCCGGCGGAGAGCGCCACGAAGAGCACGGTCGCCACGCCTCCGATGACGGCCGAGACGATGGCCCAGATCTTGGCGTTGTTGGAGGCGCTCAAGGCACCGGCGTGGTCGCCCGTCGACCACTTGGAGTTGACCTGCGCGGCGAAGACGATGGAGACGATCCCGGCGGGGAGGCAGCAGAACAGGGTGGTGAGGATCGCCCAGACGAGATGGTTCGGGGGTGGCGTGCCGCCGGGTCCGGCCGGGTTCACTGGGGGGTAGTAGGTCACTGGGAGTACCTCCGTGCCGTGGGCTGGTAGGGCCGCGAGAAGGCCCCGATGCTCAGGGTCCGCTCACGCTCACTCTTCCCGCAAGACGGCGGGAGGGGACCCGCTGGGCGATGTCGATTTGACGTGGCCGTCCAGACGACGTAAGTTAACCCCTCGTCCCCACACGGATGCAGGACGCCTGCCTGGCGGCCGACCGTCCGGGGAACCCACCACCGAACCAGCCGACGTGGCTTCGTCGTGTCCGCTGTACGGCGGTGGGCCGGAACCGGTTCGATTTTGACAATCGCGCCGAATCTGGTGAAATGGCTTCACCGCCTGGAAGGGCCGCGCGAGCGGAACGGAAAGGTGTTATCGGAAAAGCCCGGAAATTGACAAGCCGGGCGGATCCGATAAAGTAAAGGAGTCGCCCCGGAGCGGGGCTCGCGGAAGCGGGTTCGGCGCGGTGGGTGTCCGTTTCTTGAGAACTCAACAGCGTGTTAAAAGCCAGTGCCTTTATCGGCCCGGCCGTGATGCGGTCGGGTCGCCCCGTGGCCCTGTTCGTCCTTCTTCGGAAGGATTGTTGGGGTCGGGGATTTCTTTGAGGCAATGCACCGATCCTTTTGGGGTTGGTGTTTGCTGGGATTTTCTTCTGAGGTTTGGCTGCTCGGGGTTCGCCCCCTGGGTGGTCGTGTGGCCTTGATGGAGAGTTTGATCCTGGCTCAGGACGAACGCTGGCGG